>PLXS01000012.1 GCA_003151515.1 Opitutaceae bacterium | reverse complement strand
AATCGAGGCCCTTCGCCTTCCAGTGGTCGACGGCCTTCCTCGGCTCGATGCGGTCCACCCGGCCGACCATCTCCTCGATCGTGCGAAAGCCGAGCTGGGCCATGATCTGCCGGGCGTCCTCGGCGATGAAGCGCATGAAGTNNACGTCGCGGCCGGTCTTCAACTGGCCGTCGGTCTCGACCGCGATGCGGCTGCGCAGGTTGTTCAGCACGAGGGTCTGGTGGGTCTCCGCCAGGCCGAGCTCCCACGGAAGGCCGGCGTGGGCGATTGAGGTCTGCGGCGAGGCGCCCGTGCCGCCGTCGTAGCCGCTGATCAGGACGACGTCCGCATGGGCCTTGGCCACGCCGGCCGCGATGGTGCCGACGCCGACCTCGGCGACGAGCTTCACGCTCACCCGCGCGAGCCGGTTGCCGTTCTTCAAGTCGTGGATCAGCTCGGCCAGGTCCTCGATCGAGTAGATGTCGTGGTGCGGGGGCGGGGAGATGAGCCCGACGCCCGCGGTCGTGAGCCGGGTCTTGGCGATGGGGGGATAGACCTTCGAGCCGGGCAGCTGGCCGCCTTCTCCGGGCTTCGCGCCCTGGGCCATCTTGATCTGGAGCTCGCGGGCATTGACGAGGTACTCGCTCGTCACGCCGAAGCGGCCGGAGGCGACCTGCTTGATGGCGGAGTTCTTCGAGTCCCCGTTGGGCTCCAGCTTGTAGCGGGCCGGATCCTCGCCGCCCTCGCCGGTGTTGCTCTTGCCGCCGAGGCGGTTCATCGCGATCGCGAGGGTCTCGTGCGCCTCCTTGCTGATCGACCCGTAGGACATCGCCCCCGTCTTGAAGCGCTTCACGATGCTCTCCACGGGCTCGACCTCCTCGATCGGAATCGGCGTGGAGGCCTTGAAGTCAAGCAGGCCCCGGAGCGTGCAGGCGTTCACGGACTGGTCGTTGATGAGGCCGGCGTATTCCTGGAATACCTTGAAGCTGCCGGTGCGCACGGCCTTCTGCAGGCGATGGATGGACTCGGGGGTGAACAGGTGCTGTTCGCCGTCCTTGCGCCACTGGTACAGGCCGCCGGACGGCAGCACGTGGCCGTTGACGGGGCGCGGGGGGAAAGCCGCATGGTGGCGCAGCAGCACTTCCTGGGCGATCACGTCGAGGCCGATTCCCCCGACGCGGGAGGGGGTCCATGTGAAATAGTGGTCGATCACGTCCTGGCGGATGCCGAGGGCCTCGAACACCTGGGCGCCGCGGTAGCTCTGGATCGCCGAGATGCCCATCTTGGACATGACCTTGATGACACCCTTCGTGGCCGCCTTGACGAAGTTCTTGCAGGCGGTCTTGTGGTCGATCTTCACAAGCAGGCCCTCGCGGATCATGTCGTCGATGGTCTCGAAGGCGAGGTAGGGGTTGATGGCGCTGCAGCCGTAGCCGATGAGCAGCGAGAAATGGTGCACCTCGCGCGCCTCGCCGGTCTCGAGGGCGAGGCTCACCCGGGTGCGCAGGCCCTCGCGGATGAGGTAGTGATGGAGGGCGGCGACCGCCAGGAGGGCGGGCACCGGCGCGAAATCGCGGTTCACGCCGCGATCGCTGAGTATGATCACGTTGATCTCCTCCTCCTCGATCATGCGGCGGGCCATGGCGGAAAGCTCCTCGACGGACTTGGCGAGGCCCCTTTCCCCGCGGGTGGTCCGGAACAGGATGGGCAGCACGCCCACCTTCAGGCCCGGGAGGTTCTGGCGCTTGAGCTTCGCGAACTCCTCGTTGGTGAGGATGGGCCATTTCAGCTCGACGCGCCGGCAGGCCGACGGCTGCGGGTTGAGCAGGTTGCCCTCGGACCCGAGGCGCGTCTCCGCGCCGATGACGATCTCCTCGCGAATGCAGTCGATCGGGGGATTGGTGACCTGGGCGAACAGCTGCTTGAAGTAGTCGTAGAGCATCCGGGGCCGCTTGGAGAGCACCGCGAGCGCGGCGTCGTTGCCCATGGAGCCGACGGCCTCGACGCCGTCCCGGGCCATGGGCGTCAGGATTATCCGCTCGTCCTCGTTGGTGTAGCCGAAGGCGATCTGGCGCTGCAGCAGCGTCTGGCGGTCGGGCAGC
Organism: Opitutaceae bacterium; assembly: GCA_003151515.1. GTDB lineage: Bacteria > Verrucomicrobiota > Verrucomicrobiia > Opitutales > Opitutaceae > Palsa-1447. Next base: position 38,450 of record PLXS01000012.1, on the reverse strand, counting down.
GGCACCTCCGGAGCGTCGGGCAGGTCGCTCAGGTGCACGAGGTGCTCGTCAAGCCACTGGCGGTAGGGGTGCTCCGACACGATCTTCCCCTTGATCTCCTCGTCCTCGATGATGCGGCCCTGCTCGGTGTCGACCAAGAACATGCGCCCGGGCTGCAGGCGGCCCTTGCGCAGGATGTTCTCCGGGGGGACCTCAAGCACACCGGCCTCCGAGGCCATGATGACGAGGCCGTCCTTGGTTACGTAATAGCGCGAGGGGCGCAGCCCGTTGCGGTCGAGCACCGCCCCGATCTGCACCCCGTCGGTGAAGGCTATCGATGCGGGCCCGTCCCACGGCTCCATCAGGCAGGAATGGTACTGGTAAAACGCCCGGCGATCGTCGGCCATGTCCTCATTGGCGGACCAGGGCTCCGGGATCATCATCATCATCGCGTGCGCCGGGGACCGGCCGGCGAGGATGAGCAGCTCGAAGGTGTTGTCGAACATGGACGAGTCGCTGCCGTGCGGGTTGACGATCGGCAGGATCTTCCTGCTGTCCTCGCCGAACAGCTCGGACTCGAACAGCGCCTCGCGCGCGTGCATCCAGTTGATGTTGCCGCGCAGGGTGTTGATCTCGCCGTTGTGCGCGATGTAGCGGTACGGGTGCGCGCGATCCCAGCTCGGGAACGTGTTCGTGCTGAAGCGCGAGTGCACGAGCGCAAGCGACGTCGCCATCGCCGGGTCCTGCAGGTCCGTGAAATACTTCTCGAGCTGCTCGGTGAGGAGCATGCCTTTGTAGACGAGGGTCTTGAAGGACAGGCTTGGCACGTACCAGCACTCCGCGCCGTCCATGGTCGACGAGCGGATCTCATTGTACGCGAGCTTGCGGATGACGTAGAGCTTGCGCTCGAACGCCATCGGGTCGCTCACGGCGGGATTGCGCCCGATGAAGACCTGCCGGATCTGCGGCTCGCAGGACCTGGCCGTCTCGCCGAGGGGCGAGCTGTCGACGGGCACGGTGCGCCAGCCCAGGACCGTCTGGCCCTCGGACTGCACAATCTCCTCGAAGCGCTCCTCGAGGCGGCGGCGCTTGATCCGGTCGCGCGGCAGGAAGATGAGCCCGCACCCGTATTCGCCGGGGTTGGGCAGGGCGATTCGGGCCTTCTTGCAGACTTCCTTCAGGAAGTCGTGCGGCATCTGGATCAGCACGCCTGCCCCGTCGCCCGTGTTGGCCTCGGAGCCCGCGGCCCCCCGATGGTCGAGGTTCTTGAGGATCTGGATGGCCTGCTTCAGTATCTGGTTCGACTTGCGCCCCTTCATGTCCACGACGAAGCCGACGCCGCACGAGTCGTGCTCGAACCACGGATCGTAAAGGCCCTGCTTGGCGGGCGCGCTGGCAAACCGGCGCCTGGGGCGGCGCGCCTTTTCAGGGTTGATGGGCATTGAAGGGGAAAAGGGTTCTCAAACTCGAAGCATTCTTTGAGCCAGACGGGTATTCGGATGGATCAGGGTTGCTGGTGAGGGCGCAAAAAAAAGACCGGTCCTTCTTAGCGAGAGCCGGCCTTGAGGAATCTTGAATTGGTCAAGCCAGGGCTCTCGTCAGAAGAAGCGGATCGTTTTGGTTGCCATCTTGGCGTGCTCCTCGTCCGAGCAGCCGGCGTTTGCCGGGGCGCTCAGGGGGGCGTCGGTCGGCTTGACCAGGTCGTTGCTCAGGAGGTAGTTCTCGACCTCCTCGCCGGAGACGTCCGCGAGCATCACGCCGTCAATCTCAACGCAGGGTGAAAGGGGCTGGCCCGACTTGCGCACCATCTCCTCGTAGAGCTCCCGGTCACCGATGATGTCGATGTCTTGGTAGTCCAGGGAGTACTTGCGCAGGATCGCGCGAACGCCGTTGGACCAGCCGCAGGAGGGTTTGAGATATGCCTTGATCGTCATTCTTTGAGTATATGCCGGGACGGAACCGGCGACAAGGTATAGGGCCCGATTTCCGGTTATCAAGCATCGTCTTTCGTATTTCTTGGCGCGGCCCGCCCCGGATCCCCTGTGCCGCGGCTTGCCGAAGACGAGGCCTGCGTGAACAGTCCTCCCATGCCAAAGGTCATCCTCCTTCTCGTTGGGTCGAATATTTTCATGACGATCGCCTGGTACGGACACCTGAAGCTCAGGTGGCTCGAGGGCCGGCCGCTCATCGTGGCGATCCTGGTCGCCTGGGGCGTCGCGTTCTTCGAGTACTGCCTGCAGGTCCCGGCGAACCGCCTGGGCTACATGGGAGCCCACATGAGCGGCTACGAGCTCAAGCTCGTGCAGGAGGTGATCACGCTGCTCGTGTTCATCGTCTTCGCCTGGCTGGTCCTCAAGGAGAGGCTCACGTGGAACTACGCTGTGAGCTTCGCCCTCGTGGTGCTAGCCGTCTACTTCGCAACGGCATTCAGGCCGTCGCGCTAGCGGCCGACGACGAGGACCTCAAACGTTCCGGGTTCGCCCGAGCGGCGCGGATGCGGGTTGTCGGCGCTCGGCGCCGGGGCCGGATTGAACTTGCCGGTCGCCATGAAGACGCGCCCCGTCTTTGCGTCCAGGGCTATCGTCCTGGCGCCGAACGCGGTCGGCACGGTCTGCACGGCGCTGTAGGCGTCCGGCGAGTCCTCGTGGAGGACCGAGAGCGTCCCCATCATGCTCGACGAGAAGATCAGGCCCGCCGAGGAATCAAAGGCGTCGCCGTCGGGGTCGGGGCCGATCTCGGGGGTCGCAACCAGGGCGCCGGTGTCGCTGTCCACCACGGCAAGCTTGCCGTTGCCTCCGGCCGAGAACAGCCGGTGGTGCGCGGGGTCGATGGCAAGGCCGGTGCCGCCCTCGACGGGCGCGATCGGCCAGGATGCCAGGGCCTTCAGGGAGTGAGTGTCAATCACCTGGATCATGCTCTTGTCCTCGGTGTTCACGAAGAGGCGGCCCCTGCCGTCGAAGGCCATGCCCTCGAGCTTGCCCGCGATCGGGACCGTCGCTGCGATCTCGCCCTTTGCGGGGTCGATGACCGAGACGCCCCCCGACTGCCCGTTCGCCACGTAGACCCTCTGCGTCTCGGGATCGAACTCGATCGCGTCAGGCTTCATCCCGAAGCCCGTAATCACTTTGAGGACCTTGAGCGTTGAAAGGTCGAACATGACGACGGTGCTGTCCCCGCCCGAGGTGATGAACCCGCGCTTCAGGCCGGGAACGAGGGCGATCCCGTGCACGCCCTTCATCGGCGCGACCTCCCCGATGACGGCCCCGGTGTCGACGTCCAGCACGTCGACCTTCGTCGCGTGGGAGACGTAGAGGCGCCTCATGTCGGGATCCACCCGCAGGTAGTCGTACCTGACGTCGCCCGGTATGGGGTAGTGGGCGATCACCTTTAGGTCCGAGGCGCTGGCCGAGATGGCTGCGACCGCAAGAAGCAGGGCCGGAATGGATTTCATGGTCGAAGGGAAACAAAGCATAGCCGGCTGCCCCCGCGACGCAAGTTACGCAAGATTGGCCGGTTCTCGATGGGGCCGAGGGGAGCGCATCGGCGAGGCGGCCCGCGCGCCAACGAAATCTCGACGCTGCTGGGGCGCCCGTGTTATCCGTCGAAGGCCATGCCGATGAAGACCAGACCCCAGTATTTCCAGGTGCCGCGGATCCCGTTTGAGGGCCCCGGCTCGGAGAACCCCCTGGCGTTCCGCCACTACGACCCGGCGGCCCCGGCCGACGGGATGACCCTCAAGGAGCGCATGCGCTTCTCCATCGCCTTCTGGCACTCGTTCCGCGGGCTCGGGGGCGACCCCTTCGGCCCGGGCACGATCCGGCGCCCGTGGGAGAGGGGGTCGGACGCCCTGTCGGTGGCCCTTCGGCGCATGGAGGCCGCCTTCGAGTTCTTCGTGAAGATCGAGGCGCCCTTCTGGTGCTTCCACGACCGCGACATCGCACCGGAAGGCGCGACGCTCGCCGAGTCGAACCGCAACCTGGACAGGCTGGTCGCCCACGCGAAGGCGCTCCAGAAGGAGACCGGCGTGCGCCTGCTCTGGGGCACCGCAAACCTGTTCTCCAACCCCCGCTACATGTGCGGCGCGGCCACGAACCCCGACGCCCACGTGTTCGCCTACGCCGCGGCGCAGGTGAAGAAGGCGCTCGAGGTGACCCACGAGCTCGGGGGCGACGGCTACACGTTCTGGGGCGGCCGCGAGGGCTACGAGACCCTGCTGAACACCGACCTCGGGCGCGAGCAGGAGCACCTCGCGGCGTTCCTGCGCATGGCCGTCGACCACGCGAAGCGGATCGGCTTCAAGGGCCAGTTCTACATCGAGCCGAAGCCCAAGGAGCCGATGAAGCACCAGTACGACTTCGACGTCGCGAGCGGGATCGCGTTCCTGCGCACCTTCGGCCTGGAGAAGCACTTCAAGTTCAACATCGAGACGAACCACGCGACACTGGCCGGCCACACGTTCCAGCATGAGATCGAGGTGGCCGCCTCGCAGGGCATGCTGGGCTCGGTCGACGCGAACTCGGGCGACATGCTGCTCGGGTGGGACACGGACCAGTTCAACACGGACGTGAAGGAGATCACGCTCGCGATGGTCTCGATCATGCGGGCGGGCGGGCTCGGCAGGGGCGGCTTCAACTTCGACGCCAAGCTGCGCAGGCCGTCGATCGACCCGGAGGATCTCTTCTACGCCCACATCGGAGGGATGGACACCTACGCCCTCGCCTACAGGGTCGCCAGGCGCATCATTTCCGACGGACACCTGGACCGGTTTGTCGCCGGGCGCTACTCGAGCTACGACTCCGGCTTCGGCCGGCGCATCGAGGAGGGCAACGCGCGCTTCCCCGAGCTGGAGAGGCTGGTGCTCTCGAAGCTCGGCGAGCCGGTCCCCAGGAGCGGCCGCCAGGAGTACCTCGAGAACCTCCTCAACCGGTACCTGACGGGGGCCTGACCGGCGCCATGGGCCTCTACGTCGGGATCGACAGCGGCACGCAGAGCGTGAAAGCCGTCGTCCTCGACGCCGAGTCGGGCCGGATCGTCGCCGAGGCGCGGGCCCCGCACCGGATGATCGACGGCCTGCCGCCGGGGCACATGGAGCAGCACCCGCAGGAGTGGGCGGCGGCGATGGACGCGGCGATAGGCGAGGCCGCCGCGCGCGTCGAGCGCTCGCGCATTCGCGCGATCGGCGTCTCCGGGCAGCAGCACGGCTTCGTCCCCCTTGACGGGGGCGGCCGCGTCATCCGGCCGGCGAAGCTCTGGTGCGACACGAGCACCGCCGCCGAATGCGCCATCCTCACCCGAAGGCTCGGCGGCGCGGCCGCCGTCATCCGAAAGACGGGGCTTCCCTTCCTGCCGGGCTACACCGCGCCGAAGGTGCTCTGGCTCAAGCGTCGCGAGCCGCGCAGTTTCGCTCGGCTGAGGCGCATCCTCCTGCCGCACGACTTCCTCAACCTGCACCTGACCGGGAACTACTCCATGGAATGCGGGGACGCCTCCGGGACCGGCTTCCTCGACGTGAGGAGGCGCAGGTGGTCGCTCGCCGCCATGGAGGCCGTCGACTGCCGCGTGGCGGGCTGCCTTCCCGCGATCTCGGCCTCGCATGAGCCGTGCGGGACCCTGCGGCCCGAGCTTGCCGCGAGCTACGGCTTCCCGGCGGGTACGCTCGTCAGCGCGGGGGGCGGCGACAACATGATGGGGGCCATCGGGACGGGCAACGTGGCGCCCGGGGCGGTCACGGCGAGCCTCGGCACGAGCGGCACGATCTACGCCTACGCGCGCGCACCCGTGGTCGACCCCCGGGGGGAGATCGCCGCGTTCTGCTCGTCGACGGGGGGATGGCTCCCGCTTCTCTGCACGATGAACGTGACGGGCGTCACCGAGAGGGTCCGAGCCCTGTTCGGATGGAGCCTGGCGGAGCTCGAGGCGGCCGCGGCATCGGCGCCGGCGGGCTGCGACGGGCTGACGCTCCTTCCGTTCCTGGACGGCGAGCGCACGCCGAACCTGCCGAAGGCAACGGGCGTCTACTTCGGCCTCGACCGGCGCACCCTGTCGCAGGGCCACCTCGCGCGGGCGGCCATCGAGGGCGCGACATTCGGCCTGGGCCACGGGCTAGGGCGGCTTCGCAAGCTCGGCGTCCGGCCGAGGGAGATCCGGCTCACGGGCGGCGGGGCGCGCTCGGCACTCTGGCGCCAGGTGGCCGCAGACGTCTTCGGCGTTCCGGTCGTTGCCATGGCGCAGGACGAGAGCGTGGCGCTGGGCGCCGCGCTGCAGGCGGCCTGGTGCGACTCGCCCGCGCGGGGGCGCGCGGCGGCGCTGACGGACCTGTGCGCGCGGTGCGTCTCGCCGGACGAGTCGACGCGGTGCGTTCCCGACCGGGGGCGCGCGGCCCTCTACCGCGCCCGTCAGGGCTTCTACGAGCGGCTGGTCGGGGACCTTGAGGGCGCGTTCGAGGAGCGCTGAGGGAGCCTGCGGGGGACAAGGCCCTATGTGCGTCCGATACACGCTCCACAAGACCGACGCCGCGCTCCGGGCGATCTCCAAGGCGCTTGGCGTGCTGCTGGATCCGCCCGACTGGGCCGAGCCCCGCTACAACGTGACGCTGACCAGCACCATGCCCGTTGTCGCGCTTGGCGGCGGCGGGGCCCGCGTGCGGCCGATGAGGTGGGGCCTCATCCCCGCCGGCGACCGCGCAAGGGCCAACCCCAGGCTCCTCGCGAACGCGAGGTCCGAGACCGTTGCCAAGCTTCCCGCGTTCAGGGACGGGGTTGCCGGGAGGCGGTGCCTTGTGCCCGCAAACGGCTACTACGAGTGGAAGGCCGCGGGCGGGGTCAAGCAGCCGTACCTCTTCACGCTGCGCGACGAGGAGTCGTTTGCCTTCGCAGGGATATGGGAGCCCCCCGACGGGCCTCTGCCCGAGACCTACTGCATCCTCACCACCAGGCCGAACGAGCTCGCCGCCCTGGTCCACGACAGGATGCCGGTCATCCTGACGGACGGCGCCATGGGGCGGTGGCTGGGCGACTCCCCGCTTTCCGCCAACGAGCTCGGATCTCTCGTCGCGCCCATAGGGGTGGACAGGCTGCAGTCGCGCCCGGTGAGCCGGTTCGTCAGCAACAGCCGAAACGAGGGCCCGCAGTGCCACGCGCCGCCGGACGAGAGGCCCGCGGAGCCCGAGCTCGACTTCGGCTAGGGTCCCTAGTCGCGGCGCGCGAGGCGCTTGCGGGCCGAGTCCAGCCGCTCCCTCTCGTCCTTCGTGAGGCTCGAGATGCCCGACTGCGCGATCTTATCCAGGAGCGCGTCGACCTCGGCCATGATCCCCGCCTCGCGAGGGGCCGGGGAGTCCTGCCGCCCGCCCTCGATGACGCGCAGCCTCGGGCGGCGCCAAGGCAGGCGCAGACGCGGGATCTCGAAGGCGCCCCTCTCATGGCGCACGGCCGCGTAGGCGAACGCCGATGTGGCCCAGAGCAGGGCGCCGCCCAGCCAGTCGCGTTGGGCGAGCGACATGGCGGAGAACAGGACGACAAGCACTACGGCGGCCCACTTTGCGACGATGCCGAAGAGCATGACCGCGTCGGGGTAGAGAGTCGCGAAGGCGATGAAGAGGGCGAAGGCCCCGGTCTCCCCCCGCAGGTAGGTCGGCATCCACAGCCCGACGAACGTGTAGAGGATCGGGGGGATGAGGTAGAGGCAGCCGCACAGGGCGAGGAACTTCCTTCGGCCGAAGAACCTCTCGATCTCGCGGCCGAACATCATGATCATCACCATGTCGAACGCGAACCAGAGGCTGGGCTCATTGACGAGCCCGTAGGTGGCGACCCGCCAGGCCTCGCCCCTGAGGACCCTGGGACTCTCGAGCGTGACCCAGCCGAAGCAGGCCGTGGCGCCCAGCCCCATGAGGATCGCGGTGGCGAGCATCGAGGCGACGAAGGCCAGGACCACCATGTGCGCCGCATACAGGGGGTAACCGCGGATCCATGCGACCGGCAGGTTGTCGTCCGCGGAGCTGTATTCATTCAATGGCACGGAGATGCGGGACGGTAGGCCCGCATGGGCCCTTCCGCAAGCCGCGAGGCCCGGCAGGTCCGCAAAGGGCCAGTGCGCGCCTTATTCGGCGCTGGCCGTGCCGATACTACGCTGGTAGACTTGATCAAAATCTGAGCGAAGGCCCGCGGAGTGCGGACGTCCGCATCCCAATGACCCAGGCCCCTTCCCGCATTCACCCCCAGAGTGGCCGCCTCCTGCGGCTGGCCGCCGCATTTGCGGCGGCCCTGGCGCTGCCATGCGTCCGGATCCGGGCCGAGGGCCCGCCGGCGGAGGCCGCGCAGCAGGCGGGCCTCACGGTCACCAGCATCAGCCAGTTCTGGAGCCTGAGCGCCGAGCAGAAGGCAAGACCGTGCGCGTTTCGCCTGGAGTGCGACGTCACCTACTACGACGCGCTCTGGAAGATACTCTTCGTGCAGGACATGAACGGGGACGGGGCCTACGTCCCCTCCGCCTCCCTCCATTATCCGTTCAAGACGGGCCAGCACATCATCGCATCCGGCCTGTTCGTGCCGCCGAACGCGGACATCACGTTCGACCATGCCGTCATAAACGCTGCAGGGTCCTCCGCCGCGATCCCGCAGCCGCTCGCGGGCCGGCTGGCGCAGGCTCCCCTGTGGGCCGGCAGGCTGGTCGAGGCGAACGGGTTTGTCGACCGAGTCGACCGCATGGACGTTGGCCACCTGCGCCTCACGCTCTCGATCGAGGGCCGCAGCGTTGTGGCCTGGGTGCTGGTGAACCCGGACACGGTGCTGCCGGATTTCAATGACGCCTTTGTGCGGGTCCAGGGGGTCTTCAACCCGAAGGTCGGCCCGGACGGCAACGCGTCGTCGCTCGAGATCATGGTTCCCGGCGTCGAACGCGCTTGGGTGACCGGCCGCCTTGGCGACGACCCGCGCTTCAGGATACCGGCAGTGCCCATCGAGTCGCTGCCCAAACAGCCGGCCGACCGCCTTGTGCGGGTCTCGGGTCAGGTCAAGGGGCAGGAGCCGGGGCATTGGGTCCGCATCCGCGACGAGGGAGGCCAGGTGGACGTCATGACCGGCCAGGCGCGCCCCTTCGCGGCCGACGAGAAGATCGAGGCCATCGGATTGCCGCTCATCAGGGGCACGCAGTGGCAGCTCACCGACGGGCTCGCGCGCCCGGCGGAGGGTTCATCCGCACCCGCGGCGCCGACCCGCGACCCGACACTCAGGCTGGCGGCCCAGGTGTTCGAGCTTCCGGCCGAGGAGGCTGCGCGGGGGCGCGCGGTGCGGCTCACGGGCGTCGTGACCTGGTCGAACAGAAGGGCGCCGTTCTTCTTCATCGAGGACTCAAGCGGGGGGATCTGCGTCATGCGCGAGAACGCCGGCCCGGCGGTGAGCGTCCTCGGCCGCAGCGTCGAGGTCAGGGGGGTGACCGGGATGGGCGAGTTCGCGCCGGTCGTCAAGGCGTCGCAGGTTGACCAGATGAGCGACCTCGTGCTGCCGGTCGCGGAGCCGGTGTCCCTCGAGCACGCGCTCACCGGGGCCGAGGAGGCGAAATGGGTGGAGATGCGCGGCTACCTGCACGGCATACGCAAGCAGGACGGCTGGCAGTACCTGGACCTCGTCACGAATGCGGGGGACTTCGTCGCCGTCCTCTCCCCCCGCGCGGACGTGTCCTCGCTTGTCGGGGCGATCATCGTCGTCAAGGGCGTGTGCACCGCGGAGACGGGCGGCGAGCGCCGGCTGACCGGCATCAAGCTCTGGGTGCCGGCGGCGGAGTTTGTCCAGGTCGAGGAGGCGCCCAAGAAGGACCCCTTCGACGTTCCGGCGCGCACGATTGCGAGCCTGGGCCAGTTCAACTCGGCGCAGTCCTTCAACCGGCTGCTGCGCGTCTCGGGGGTCGTGCTCAAGCACTCCCCGGGGCGCTTCATCCAGATCGAAGAGGCCGGCCAGGGCCTGCTCGTGTTCTCGGAGGGGCGCGAACCCCTGGTCGCCGGCGACAAGATCGAGGCCGTGGGGCTTCTCGCGCGCCAGGGCGGGCGCGTCACCCTCCGCGAGGCGATCTACCGAAGGGTCGGGCACGGCGAGCCCCCGAGGCCGGTCCCGATGGAGGCCCATTACGCCCCAAACATATCGTTTGACGGCCGCCTGGTGGAGCTTGAGGGCACGCTGTTCGACAGCTCGGCCGCCGAAGGCGTGCTGCGCCTGACGGTCCATGGAAAGGAGACCGTGTTCGACGCCTTTCTCGACGCGGCCGGCGCCGATGCGCCGCCCGCGCTCCGTGACGGCAGCTACCTCTCGCTCACCGGCGTATACACGGTCAGGTTCGACCAGTACGGCAGGCCCTCGGCCTTCCAGATCAACCTGCGCACGGCGGGCGACATCGCGGTGCTGAAGGCCCCCTCCTGGTTCACCCCCGGGCGCGTGCTCGCCCTCGTCGCGGCGCTCGCGGTGGCCATCCTGCTCTTCATCGCCTGGGTGTCGGCGCTTCACCGGCAGGTCCGCGCGCAGACCGAGCAGATCCGCGAGCAGGTGAAGCGCGAGTCGCGCCTGCAGGCCGACCTGCATAGGGCGAGCCGCCTCGAGTCGCTCGGGCTGCTTGCGGGCGGGATAGCCCACGACTTCAACAACCTGCTCACGGTCGTCATGGGCAACCTTTCCCTCGCCCGCCTCGTCGGGAAGCTCGAGCCGGACGTCGAGAGCTCCCTGCTGGACGCGGAGAAGGCGGCAATCCGCGCGCGGGACCTGACGCAGCAGCTGCTGACCTTCGCCAAGGGGGGAGCCCCCGTCCAGGCGGCCGTGCTCCTGCCGGACATCGTGAGGGAGGTGGCCGAGTTCGCGCTTCGCGGCTCGAACGTGCGCTGCAGCTTCGACATCGCGGAGGACCTCTGGCCCGCGAATGTCGACAAGGGGCAGATCGGCCAGGTGGTCCAGAACGTCGCCATCAACGCCATGCAGGCGATGCCCGGCGGAGGGGTGCTCGACGTCTCGATGCGCAACGAGATTGTCGCCGATGAGCCGGGCCCGGTCCTGGCCCCGGGCCGCTACCTCCACCTGAAGTTCACGGACCACGGCCACGGGATCCGGCCCGAGGACCTGGAGAAGATCTTCGACCCGTACTTCACCACGAAGAAGAACGGCAGCGGCCTAGGCCTGGCCACCGTGCACTCCATCGTCAAGAAGCACGCCGGCCACATCACAGCCGAGTCCGTGCCCGCCAACGGCACGACCTTCCACATCTGGCTGCCCGCGGCGCAGGACGCCCCGGGTGCGCGGATCACGCTGTCGGAGCCGGAGACCAAGCCGGCGCCGGCCGCCGCCAAGGCCCGCATCCTCTTCATGGACGACGAGGTGCCGATCCGGACCCTGGGCGGGGCCATCCTCAGGAAAATGGGCTACGAGGTTACGTCCGTCGCCGACGGCGCCGCGGCGGTGCGCGAGTATGCGAAGGCCATGGGGGAAAGGCGCCCCTTTGGCGCCGTGATCCTCGACCTCACGATCCCCGGGGGCATGGGCGGCCGCCAGACGCTCGAGGAGCTCCTGAAGCTGGATCCAGGCGTCGTGGCGGTCGTCTGCAGCGGATACTCGAACGACACCGTGCTCTCCAACTACCGGGCCCACGGTTTCCGCGGGATGGTCTCCAAGCCCTACGAGGCGGCCGACTTGGCGCTGGCGATCGAGCGCGCCCTGAGGGGCGGCCGGGCGTAGTTCGGGCGACGGGTTCCCCGGGGAGGCCTCAGCAGGGCTGGTGCCCCCAGTCATTCTCCTTCAGGTGCTTCTCGAAGATCGCCATCTGCTCCTCCGGCGTCAGCTTCTGCCCCGGGGCCTTTTCCTCTCCCGCTGGAAAATCGCCGTCCGCGGCGGGCGGCATGGAGCCGGTGCCACCGCCCATGTCGGGCTTCGGCGGGACTGGGTCTTGATCTTTCGTGATGATGGCAATCTAACACCGCGGCGATCACTTGTCACGAGCGCCCGCGCATTCGCCCGCCGAGTTCGCCTGGTCATCCAGCGGCTGGACTACGCCGCCGGGCTTGACAGGACCTGCGTTCCCGAGGTGGGCGAGAAGGCGTGCTCTGACGCTTGGCCCGAGGGCCATTGGACACGGATGCGCCGGGGTGGAGTGCGTTCGCTCCAGCCAAAGAAGCACGCCGGCGTGGACTGGGAATAGTAGCCCGAGCCCGCGTACAGCTCGCCCGTCTGGCTGGACCCGTCGCCCAATTCGAGGGTGATCCGCGCCCCCACGCCCATAGGGTTCCCGGCCGGGCCCCGAAGCTGGATGCGCACGGAGCGGCGGCCTGCCACGCCGCCGTTGCGAAAGGCGAGGGTCGAGGCGTTGTTGCGCGTCACGAGGAAGTCGGGCCAGCCGTCCTGGTCGAGGTCGGCGACGGCGAGAGCCTTCGCGTCCCCCGGCACGACAAGACCGCTCTCCAAGGGGGGCACGGGCGCAAATCCGCCGCGGCCGTCGCCCCGCAGCAACTGGCTGAGGCCCCCGTCGAAGCGGCCAACGAACGGGATTGGGGAGTAGGAATTCTGAACGGCGTAGATGTCCGCGTGGCCGTCGCCGTCAAAGTCACCCGCGACCAGGCCCTGGATCGGCGAAATCTGCGCCATGCGCGGCAGCGGCTCGAACCGGTGGGTTCCGTCGGGCTGGCTGAGGAAGACCCCGCTTTGGAACTCCGTGGCCTCGAAGCGCCGCGCCGCGACCAGTCGGTCCTCGCCCAGGATCTCCCCGAGCGTCGCCCGGGCGTAGTAGTCGTTCCTGGGAAAGCGCTTCAGGATCCCCGGGATCACGGCGCCCAGATCCCGGCGGGTGCGGCGAGGATAGATCCTGTCACCCTCGTAATAGGCCTCGATCAGCTGGCTGTCGCCGTTGCCCTTGAAGTCGCCGTAGTAGACCAGCGCGGGGCGCTCCCGGCTCGCCGTGTACGGCGTGTTGAGGCCTACGTTGCCGACCACGTAGTCCATCCTGCCGTCGCCATTGAAGTCCGCGGCGGCTATCGAGTTCCACCAGCCGACGCCGGCCGCCGAGAAACCCGCCCGCTCGCTCCAGTCCTCGAGGTTTCGCCCGCGGTTGTTGTGGAAGTACCTCACGCGGCCCCACTCGAGCGCCAGAAGGAGGTCGGGCCATCCGTCGCCGTCGACGTCGCTCCACAATGCGCCGGTCACCATGCCGACCTCGCGCAGGCCAGGGGCCACCCGCTCGGTGACATCCTCAAACCGGCCGCCGCGGTTCGCCCACAGCGCGCTGCGGGGAGGAAGCGGGTACTGGCCCGGCACGACGCGGCCGCCTATGAAGAGGCCGAGGCGCCCGCTTCGGTCGAAGTCCGCGGCCGCCACGGCCCCTGCGCTCACCGCGAGGGGGGGAAGCGCGTCGGCGGGCGCGGGCCTCAAGCCGCCCCGGCCGTCGTTCAAGAAGAGCCTCGGCTGGTACTCCGCAGAGCCGGCAGGAAGGCTGCATCCGCCCCTGGTGACCAGCAGGTCGTTCGCCCCGTCCCCGTCGGCGTCGAAGAGGAGGATGGGCCCGTCGTTGAGCGAGTCGCCGGCCGGGGCGATCCCGGGGCCTGCGGGCGCGTAGCCAGCGCCGGTGCCCGCGAGGAGGACCCGGGCGGGGTCCGCCGGCGTGCCCCCGAGGACAACGTCGTCCCTTCCGCGGCCGGCAAGGTCTCCCACCGCGACCGCGGGCCCCCTCCTGTTCTGGCGCATGGGCAGGAGCGGCTGCTGGACCGACTCGTCGATCTGGGCCTCGCGGGAAACGAGCGAGAGGTTGAAGGGGGGGCCCGCTTGCGAGAACTGGCCCGCGGCGGCCTCCCCCGGCTGCGGCGCCGCTGCGGGCCCGGAGGGCTCGGTGATCGTGAACCGCCTGTCGGCAGCCAGGTCCGTGAAGGTCTGCACGTGGCCGCTCGGCCAGGAGACGGTCAGCCGCCGTATCACCGCGTCGTCTCCAAGGCCGAAGTGCAGGATCGGCTCCGAGCTGGAGACGATGCCGCGGGCGAGCACGAGGGCGCGGATCTGGGCGCCCGAGTCCGTCTCCAGGCGCACGGTCGCCCCGACGCCGTACCTGTTGGAGCGCGTCCCGCGAAGCGCGATGACGGCGCGGTGCCCGCGGTCCTCGTCGTTTCGCAGGAGCGTCACGCCGCCCTCGTAGTTCGTGTACACGAGGTCGAGGTTTCCGTCGCCGTCCAGGTCGCCGAAAGCCGCGCCGAAGCTGATGCCCCTCTGGTCAAGCCCCCAGGCCGCGCTCGCGTCCTCGAAGCGCAGGTCGCCCATGTTGCGGAACGCGAGGTGCTGCTCGGGCATCTTGGGGCTCGACGCCTCGATGCGCGCCTTCTCCGCCGGGCTCTCCGCAAGGTCCTTGCGCAGGAGCAGGTCGGCGTTGTGCAGCTCGCGGTTCATCCCATTGGTCACGAAAAGGTCTAGGCGGCCGTCGTTGTCCAGGTCCTCGAACCGCACCGACCATGTCCAGTCGGTGGCCGAGAGGCCCGCGAGGCACGCGGCCTCCAGGCAGCGCCCCGTTCCCGTGTTGATGTAGAGGGCGTTTCGCATGACCTGGGGCGCGGCCGCGGAGTCGTCCGGGGGGTCAGCCAGGATCCCCCGCCTCAAAGCCATCCCCCGCTGGTCCTTCTGGTGGGTCGTCGCCGCCATCTCGGAGACCATCAGGTCGAGCAGCCCGTCGTTGTTGATGTCGCCAAGGTCGGATCCCATGGACGAGTAGGGCATGTGCGGAACGACGGAATCAATCACGTCGGTGAAGGTGCCGTCCCTGTTGTTGTGGTAGAGCTTGTCCGGCGCCGCGAAGTCGTTCGCCACGTACAGGTCCGGCCAGCCGTCCCCGTCGTAGTCCCACCACACGCTGGAATGCCCCTGCGCCTCGCCGCTGATCCCGGAGCGCTCGGTCACGTCCGTGAACGTGCCGTCGCCGTTGTTTCGGAAGAGGTAGTCCCTCTGGCCGCTAGGGTGGCTCGGGCCCAGGATGTTCGTCTGGATGAAGACGTCGAGAAACCCGTCGCGGTCGTAGTCGCAGAAGGCCGCCATCACGGACGCATCGTTGACCGCGAGCCCCCGGGCCTGCGCCTCCTCCCTGAACGTGCCGTCGCCCTGGTTGATGTAGAGGAGGTTCGGGGCCCCGTAGCGGCAGACGTAGATGTCCAGGAGCCCGTTGTTGTCCACGTCCACGAACGTCGCGCCCTGCTTCCACGCCCTCGCCGCCCCGCCCTTTTGGCCCACGCCGGCCTTCTCGGTCACGTCCTCGAACCTCCAGCCCCCGAGGTTGCGGAACAGGCGGCAGCTCCTGGTCTTGCTGACGACGAAGATGTCCGGCCGGCCGTCGCCGTCGTAGTCGCCGATCGCCACCCCCGTGCCCAGGGATCCGTTCTCGCTCTCGCTGTAGAGGTCGCCCCACATCCTCGGGTCGTCATAGGGGTTCTCGGTGACGACCCCGGTCTCCTGCGCCGAAAGCAGCCTGAACATCGTGGGCCCCCGCCGGCCCGAGCGCGGGGCCAGGGGCTTCTCGGCGATGGAGCCCGCCGATCCGGGCCCTCCCGCCGCGGCTGGCGAACCCGGCGCCGCTGCGCCGACCAGGGAGGAGGGCCGGCAGATGAGGACCGCTCCGCCGGCCGCCAGGGTCTTTATGAATCTCTTGCGGTTCACCGATTAAAGAATCCCGCCATGCGCCGGGGCGGCGGCGAGGGGGGGTGGGGGACGACGGTCATTTCAGGGCGAGGGGCGTTCCGGGGCGCCGGCAATAGGCTCGGGTTGAGCCCGAGCTACATTATTGGCTCGAAAGATTCTACTACCTTCTACAAGGGAACAAGTAAAAGCTTGTCGGTTTGGCCGGCGGAATTCACCTCGTTGGTGGCGAAGCCTCAGGGCCCGGCAGCCTTCGCTTGTTTTTCCCGGCATTAGCCCAAAGTCTTCCCGGTCCGCACCCCATGCCAAAGCGCCCATGAGCTTCCTGCAGCGGCTTTCATCCCGGGCATGGATACCGGCCCTGGTCTGCTCGCTCGTATTCACCCTCTGGGTGGACCGCGTTCGGATGAGGCATGTGGAGCTCGTCTCGGGCATCGCGGGCGGGGACATCCCGGCCGACCCCCGTTCCCCGACCGGCTACGCGGACGGCAAGCGCTGGCTCATCGTGCCGGAGCACGACAACCCGACGTACCAGTGGATAGAGGAGACACAGCTGATGCTTGCGCGCGGGGACTGGCGCGTCAGGCGCGTGGACTATGAGAACGCGCCCTTCGGGCGGGATGCCTACTCGGCGTCGCCCTACCGGTGGTGGCTCGTCCTGGTCGCCTCGGCCGACCATGCCGTCAGCGGCGCGTCGCTCGCTCTTTGCGTGGAGAGGGCCGCCCTTTATGCCAACCCCCTCCTGCATGCCGCGCTCCTGGCCGGCGCGACGGCGCTCGTGGCCTGGCGCCTTGGATCATTCGCCGCGGCGCTGTTGTGCCTCGGGCTGGCTGCGATCTTCCCGCTCGCGGGGGCTTTCATCCCCGGCGTCGCGAACGATTTCGGCCTGGGGCAGATCTGCGCGCTCCTTAGCGTCCTTCTGCTCGTGGCCGGCCGACAGGCGCCGCGCTGGTATTTTGCGGCGGGGGTCGCCGGCGGATGCGGCCTGTGGCTCAGCGCGACGGCGCAGGCGCCGATAATCGCGGGGATAGCAGCCGGCGCCGTTCTCGCGACACTGGTCGCGCGCGCCGGCTCCCCGGCCGCCATGCCGTGGCGGGCCTGGGCGGCCGGCGGCGCGGCCTCGAGCCTGATCGCCTACCTGGTCGAATTCTTCCCGGGGCACATGGATATGCAGCTGCGGGCCAACTACCCCCTTTACGGGCTCGCGTGGCTGGGCCTGGGTGAGCTCCTCGCGAGGTTCGCGTCATGGATGCGGGGCGATGCGCGGCGCCGCGGCCTCGCGGGCGCGCTCGCCTGGGCCCTGGCCGCGGCGGCCGTCGCCTCGCTGCCGGTCGCCATCTGGCGGGCCGAGGGAGGGGCGTTCCTCGCCGGCGACCTGCTCTCGTCCAGGCTCACCAGCCTGCCGGACGGCGTCGTCGCGACCGGCCTTTGGGAGTGGCTGGTGCGCGGCTCGCGGGCCGGGGCCCTTACCGCGACCTGCGTGCCCCTGGTCCTGCTTTGCCCCGCGGCTTGGCTTCTGCTGGGCAGGCGCACCGGCGCGGCTCACCGGGCCGCGATCGCCGTTTGCTTCGGGCCGGTCCTCGTGGCCCTGGCGCTCGCCCTGTTGCGGCTGCGCTGGTGGAACACCTTCGACGCCGTCCTTCTCGCGCTCCTGGTGGCGGCCGCCTCGGCCGTGCCGGAATCCGCCCACCCCCGAATCGGGCGCTGGATGCTTTCCGGCCTTCTCTGCGCGGTCCTTGCCTTCGGCGTGGCGCAGCTCGCGCCGTCCGGGCAGGCGGACGGCTCGGGCGTCCTGCGCTTCACGCAGGCCGAGGCCGAGGGCCTCTATGAGCGATTCATCTCCCATTGGATAGCGGACCGGGCCGGACCGGAAGGCGCGACGGTGCTCGCGCCCCCGTTTCGCACGTCGAGCCTCTGCTTCTACGGGGGAGTGAGGGGGCTTGGCACGCAGAGCTGGGAAAACAGGGACGGGCTCGCGGCCACCTTCCACATCGTGACCTCGATGCATCCCGACGAGTCGCGGGCCGTGATCAGCCAGCATGGGGTGACCCACATCGTGCTGCCGTCATGGGACACCGACCTGGACGACTTCGCCCGAATGAAGCTCAAGGACCCGCAGGCCTCCTTCGTGTACGCCCTGAACAGGACCGAGGGCCTCGGTTTCAGCTGGCTGCGCCCGCTGCCGCTTGAGCTTCCGCCAGTCGCCGGGTCCGAGGATCAGTCGGTCCTGGTGCTCGAGGTCACCGACGAGACCGACCCCGCAACGGCGCAGGGCCGCTTCGTGGAATACCTGGTCGAGTCGCGCCGAATCGACCAGGCGGTCGCCGCGGGCGGTTTGCTCCTTCGCTATCCCGCGGACCTCGGGTCCCAGGCGGCGATGGCGCAGTTGGAGAAGGCCCAGGGTGACGACGAGGCCTTCGCGAAGGTGTTGCGCTCAATCGTGTCGGGCATATCCGCGGGCGCCGACAGGAGCCTCGCATGGGACAGGCGCGTCAGCGTGGCGGTCGTGCTGGCGATCGGCGGGCGCACCGACCTGTCGCGCGAGCAGGTGAGGAGGTGCGTTGGCGAGATGACCGAGGCGCGCGCGCGCTTCCTGACGACGGAGTCACTCTACCATCTCCTGGTTCTCTGCAACCGCTACGGAATCGAGATCGGGGACCCCAAGCTGCGCGAGCTTTCGCTTAAGCTGCTACCCGAGAAACTGCGCGGTCGCCTTTGACGCGCCGGCGCCCGCCTCTACTTCGCGCTGCCCACGCCCTTGAGCTCGGCAATGTAGGGCAGCGTGCGATAGTGATCGGCGTAATCCAAGCCGTAGCCGACTACCCAGACGTCCGGGATCTCGAACCCCAGATAATCGATCGGCACTTTCAGGCTGGGGCGCTTCTTGCGGACCATGACGCAGGTGCGCAAGGAGGCCGGCTGACGTGTCTGCAGCTGGCGATACAGGTATTCGAGGGTCTGCCCGCTGTCGACAATGTCCTCCACGATCAGGATATGCTGCCCTTCGACCGGCTCGCGCAGGTCCATCAGGATTCGAACCTCGCCGTGGGACGCACCCTTGCCGTAGCTGCTCACGGCCATGAAATCGACGGCGTGGGGCACGGAGATCTTTCGCGTCAGGTCCGCCAGGAAGATGAACGCGCCGCGCAGAATTCCAACGAGCAGGAGCTTCTCGGCCTTTTCATAGTCCTTGCTGATCTGGCGGGCCAAGTCGCCCACCCTGTGCTGGATCTGATCGGTGGAAACGAGAACGCGGGAGACATCCGACGGTCCCGTTTGTGTTCGTTCAGGCATAGGTTTCATGCAGGTTAACCGCCATGCCTCCGGCAAGGCAAGGCGCACAAACCGAGGCATGAAGGTGCCGGGTGCACAGATGGGGCTCAATGAATTTGGGAGGCAACGACTACGCAAGAGTGCTGCTGTCCAATGAGGGATCCCATCTCGAGCAGCGGGTGTTTGCGCGCCTACAACCTTGCCTCTTCGCTAAGGGCTGGCCGTTGGGACTGTTGACACTATCATCCCCACCCATGTCACTTCCATCCTGCCTCAAGCTGTTGGCGGCGCTGACACTCGCAGCATCGGCTGCCTGCGCGGCAGACGTGGCCAGCCCCAAACGTGCGATCACTGCCGAGGACCTATGGGCCGTTAAGCGTCCCGCTTCACTGGAGCTTTCGCCGGATGGCACACGGCTCGTCTTCGCCGTCAAGGAGTACAACCTGGAGAAGAACGACTCGGTCACCCATCTCTGGCTCCTGGACACCGCGAGTGGCGCGGCTCGGGAGCTCACCGCGGCGCAAAGCACGGACGGCGACCCGACGTGGAGCCCGGATGGCAGCACCGTGGCCTTTGTCTCGAAGCGCGGAACGGACGAGGTGGCCTCGCTCTACACCATCCGCGCCGACGGCGGCGAGGCGCAGAAGGTCCTCGAGTTGCCCCTGGCGATATCCTCCCCCAGATGGCTGCCGGACGGGCGCCGCATCGTCTTTGCAACCAGCGTCCTGCCAAAGCTTGCCGGCGACATCGAAGCCACCAAGGCCGAGCTTAGGAAGCAGAAGGAGAGCAAGGTCACCGCAAAGATCACCGAGAACGGGTTTTACCGGTACTTCGACACGTGGCTCACCGATGAACGCGCAAGCCGCCTGATGGTCGTCGACCTGGCGACGAGGAAGACCGCGGATCTCACCCCTCACTGGGACCGAGCCTTTCTCTTCGACATGGAGGTGCAGTATGACGTCTCGCCCGACGGCAAATGGATAGCGCTCTCGGCCGGGACAACGCCCCCGCCCTACCGTGAGAGGGAGAACGCCGACGTCTACCTCATCTCCGTCGACCAACCGGATTCGGCATGGAGGAACCTCACGGCCGACAACTCGGGGCGCGATGGGAATCCGCGCTTCACCGCCGACGGAACGGGCATCCTCTTCGGCCGCCGCACGACGGAGACCGAAGGCGAGAACACGAAACTGATGCGGGTCGACCTGGCGACCGGCAAGATCAGCGCGCTGTTCCCAGGGGCCGACCTCTCAATGAGCGGCTGGCGCCTCTCGCCGGACGGCTCGGAGCTCTACTTCACCGCCGAGGACCGCGGCCGCACCAAGGTCTTCAAGGCGCCGGCCGCGGGCGGCTCGTACTCGGCCGTGGTCAGCGACGGCACCTGCTCGAGCATCGCGCCGGGGACGAAGGCCGTCTTCTTCCTCAGGCAGAGCTTCACCCGGCCCGACGAGGTCTACTCCCTTGACCTCGCGACCGGCGCCGCCTCGGTGCGCTCGCACCTGAACGACACGCTCTTTGCCCAGCTCAAGCTGGGAAAGGTGGAAGAGCACACCTTCGTCGGGGCCGGCGGCGACTCGATCATGCTCTGGATGATCTACCCACCCGACTTCGACCCGTCGAAGAAGTACCCCCTGCTCCAGCTCATGCACGGCGGGCCCGCCACAATGATTGGCGACATCTGGCAGCCGCGCTGGAACGCGCAAGTGCTCGTGACCCCCGGCTACGTCGCCACCTGGATCAACCGCCATGGGTCGACCGGATTCGGGGAGAAATTTGCCGAGTCCATAGACGGCGCATGGGGCGAGAAGCCGTTCGAGGACATCATGAAGGGAACCGACTACGTCCTGGCCAATTTCCCGTTCCTGGACGCCGATCGGACGGCCGCACTCGGTGCCAGCTACGGCGGATACATGGCGTGCTGGGTCTGCGGACACACCGACCGGTTCAAGGCGATCGTCTGCCACGCCGGTGCGCTGGACTTCAACACCCAATATGCGTCGGATGTCGCGAACTACTGGCAGGAACAGCCGATGGGAGGGTCGCCCTGGCATCGCACCCCCGAATACGACAAGGAGAACGCGATCAACTATGCGTCACACTTCAAGACGCCGACGCTCGTGTTCCATGGCGGAATGGACTACCGGGTACCGGTCGACCAAGGTTTCGAATTCTACGCGGCCCTTCAGGCCCAGAATGTGCCCTCTCGGCTTGTCTATTTTCCCGACGAGAACCATTGGGTGCTGCACCCGCAGAACTCCGTCTTCTGGTATGGCCAAGTTCGCGAATGGCTCGCGCGCTGGCTGAAGTAGAAGCCCGGGTTGCTGAAGGGCGACGAAGGCGCCGGCAACTGGGATAGCCGACCAGGAAGACTGTACAAAAAAAAGGTTCTTCCGGTTTCTTAATGGCAAGGAGGGATGAGTAATGCAGGCTGTGATGATGGAAGAACAATCAAGGGAGGAGACGGCCGTGGCGCATTACGGGAAGCTGTTGGGGATCGGTAAGCCGTGGGAGGTGCGGGCGGCGCGACTGGATTTGATCCGGGGCCGGGTTGAGATTGAGGTGGGTTGGGACGAGACGGCTGCGGTGGTTTGCCCGGAGTGCGGGAAGGAGTGCGCCCGGCACGACCATGCGCCGGAGCGGGAGTGGAGGCATCTTAACGTGATGCAGTTTTTGACGGTGATACGGGCGCGGATACCGCGCTGCCGGTGTCCGGAGCACGGGGTGAAAACGATTCGTGTGCCGTGGGCGGAGAAGGACTCGCGCTTTACGGTGCATTTCGAGTCGCTGGCGATCCAGATCATCGACGCCTGTCGGTCGCTCACCCAAGCGGCCGATCTGCTGCAATTGGACTGGGACGGGGTGCAACGCATCGTTGATCGCGCTGTGGCTCGGGGACTGTTGCGACGCTCGACCGAGGGGGTGCGCTATGTCGGCCTCGACGAGAAGAGCTTTGGCCGAGGCCAGCGCTACGTCTCGATCGCCACCGACATCAAGGGAGCACGAGTCTTGGAGGTGGTGCCGGGCAACGACCAGGCGGCCGGAGAGTCGCTGTGGCGGGCATTGCCACCAGAGCAGAGGAGCAAGGTCGAGGCCGCAGCCATGGACATGAGCGCGGGCTTCGCCGCGGCGACCCGCGCCCAGGCTCCGCAGGCAGCCATTGTCCACGACAAGTTTCATGTGGCCAAGCTGCTCAACGATGCGGTCGACCAGACCCGGCGGGCCGAACACCAGCAGCTCCATGCAGAAGGAGACGACACGCTCAAAAACACCCGCTATTTGTGGCTGCACGGACAATTGCCGGAGGCCAAGCAGGCCAGCTTCGCCGAGCTCTTGGAGATCAACCTGAAGACCGCCAGGGCCTGGGCCTATAAGGAACAGTTTGTCGAGTTCTGGGCCCAAACGGACGCGGCTCAGGGCTTTGCCTTCTTCAGCCAATGGAAGCGATCCGTCATGCGCAGCCGCCTCACCAAGGTGAAGGCGGTCGCCAAAACCCTTCACCAGCATCTGACCAACCTGCTGACCTACTTCATGCATCCGATTACGAATGCCGTCAGCGAGGGCTTCAACTCCCGCATCCAAGCCATCAAGGCCGACGCCCGCGGCTTCCGTCGCTTCCTCAACTATCGCTCTCGGATCCTTTTTCACTGTGGTAAACTCAACATGCTCCCGGTCCTACCTGAGTCAGCGAGCCACTAGGAAACCGGAAGAACCCAAAAAAAGACCCATTAAGAAACGTTGTTGCTGTTGCTCGCCTGCGCGAATGCGGCCAAACCTTTCTCGAGCAAGGCTGGGCCAACACCGAACCCTTGGAGCATCTATCGGCGCCGCATCCCGCGCAATGATCCCGATTTCCCCGAAGGGGACCATGAAGCAGGTCGGGTCCGCTTACTGCAAATTCTTGGTTGGGTAACCCCCCCACACCCACTCGAGGGCCTCTGGAAGGGTTTGCTCCCTGACCTTGCGGTCCGTGTGCCCGGCGTTGAGGGAAAAGACGTATTGGTAGTGGTAGCCCCCGGCCTTGAGCGCCTTCGCCATCCGGTTGTTGGCCTCGACCCAGTCGTGCATCCCGTCGCGCAGCGAGTTCGGATTGTAAAGGTCGCGGTCCCCCACCTGCAGCCAGACGCGGATGGGCTTGCGCAGGCTCTGAGCTATCAGGTGCTCGTGATACTCCCAGGCACCGTGGGGGGCGTCGGGGTTGAATGGCGAGGCTTGGTTCACATAGGTGCCGGAGTACGTGATCACCCGGTGGTAGAGCTCGGGGTGGTACCATGCCATCGTGAACGCGGCGGCGCCTCCGGAGCTGCCGCCCATGGCCGCGCGTCCGTCGGGATCCCTGGTGATCACGACGCCACAGTTCGATTCGACCAGGGGGATCACCTCCGATTCGACGAATTGGGCGTATCGGCCGGACATCGTGTCGTACTCCAAACCGCGCTCGCTCCCTTGGGCGTCGCCCCCGCCGTTCTGGATCATCACCGCCACCATCGCGGGCACGCGATGCTGGGCGATCAGGTTGTCGAGCACCGTCGGCAGGTTCCTGTCCGGGCCATCCTGAGTCACGATGACGGGCGCTAGCGTGCCCGGCACGTACTGGGCGGGAACGTACACGGTCACCGTGCGGGTGTACGGCATCGGGTAGACCTGCACGTGTGTCAAATCGGGCGGCCTGTAGTCCCGGGGGCCGCCGGGAGGAACCTTGGTGATGCCGGGATAGATCCTGCTGTCCTCGGAGCGCATCGTGAACTGGCGCACCACACCCTTTGGCGCGCCTTCGACCGGGTTCAGCTCAGGCGCGCGCACGTAGTCAGGGCCAATGAGAAAATCCCCTTCGGCATTCGCGGGCGGATTGGCTCCCGGGGCGCCGCGCAGCGCGGTGGACTCCCCCGGCTTCGACCCGGCGAGGGTGAATGCGGGCATGCCGGGAGCGTCCGGCGGCCGTATAGGCGGCTCCGGTCGCGGTAGCCCGTCGGCGCCGAACGCATTTCCCATCAAAGCGAATTGAGCCAAGCCGCCAATGAGCACGGCGGTTCCATACGATGTTATGCTTTTCATTTTGGGGCCGGAACTGAGGCGGGACGAGGCGGATGATCCTACGGTTGGTTCGAAGCGCACCAGCACCTTAGGGCCCAGTTTGGAGAAGATCCGCCAACCGTCGAGATTGCCGGCCGGTTGCGCCCAAGTCCGCGCGGCACGGACCTAATCACCGGCCCCAAAGAAGACCCTTTGGGAGCGCTTCCGCCCGCGAAGCGTTGCTAAGCCGCCGGGTAGCATGGAGATCAATCTAGGAGATGATATCCGTAACTTTGGGGTCGGGGGCGTGTTCTTGGTGCAACACAACCCTCAAAACACAATGAAATCCAACATCCTCGCAATCAGCTCAGTTCTCGGTGCCATCTCGGCCCTCGTGATCCTTCCCGTGAGCGCAGCCGCGGCCGGCACAGCTTTTGTTGCCGTCGCAGTACTAGCCGCCTTGACCGCCGACTACGGCCGCAACATCAAATCGCTGGGCCTTCGGAGCTGAAATGTTCCCGCCGAACGCAACCGGTTGCGTTCCATAACGGGCCGGGCAGTTCAAATGGCTTCGACCTCCAAAGGAACTTCCCCCTCGCACTGCCAGGTTCCATTCAGGAGATCCGCTGGCGGCTCCCACAGGGAGCCCAGGTGCATCTAAGCCAATGAGGCCCGCTTAACGAACGGTCAACTGCACGGCTGCAATGCGGTCGCTTGCGGTGCGTTTCTGGTGAAAAGGCGCTTCGTTCGGGTGCCCGAGGCCGCTTCCAAGCTTCAAGACGGAACTGGCGAGCCCGTGCTGCCCCCAGGGAGGACACGAAATTCAGCCAAGAGGAAATGGACTTGGATGCAGACCTGAGTTTGCCCTGTCTGGCAGGGTTGGAGCGCGGCAGGCCGCAGCGCTGAATTTGGTTTACTGGTTTTGTGTTCTCACGTTGTGTGCGCCGAGATGAGCGATGACGTCTAGCTCGGCCGCGCGCGATTCCTGTGTCTACAGCATGGATAAGATTGGGTCTGGTTTCACTTGTCTGCGCGGCGATGACCGGCTGCGAAAATCCGGAGTACGTCTCCGAGCATCCGGTCGAGAACCAGATTCCACCGCTGAAGGACGGCGTATACAGCATCAAGGCGGTCGACGTTCGCCCCGTGGCGACCCGTGAGGTCGAGCCCGATTATCCTCCCGAGCTTGAGTCGATCCTGACCGGTAAGGCCGTTGTCGTGTTCACCGTTCGCGCCGACGGCAAGGTGGCGGATGCGTCGGTTGTGGAGGCGGATGACGTCCTATTCGGCGAAGCTGCGGTCTCGGCGGTTCGCAAATGGCGATTCCGTCCGGCTTTGGTCAAGGGCGCACCGGTCGATTGCAGGATGACACTTCCTTTCATCTTTAACTCGCCGTACGGCTATTATTCGCGGGGCGAGTCGTTGCCCGATCCATCCGGGGTCCCGCCGGAAGGCTCTCATCAAACGAAGCTAGAACCGCGCTAGGTTGGAGAGGCGCCGCGCGGGCCGAAACGGGCGTCGATTGGCTTGGCCTCCCCTAAGGGGGGGTTGAATCTTTATGACCGCGCCGGCTCCGGCATCAAACGAAGGCAGGTTTTCGTGATGTTCAAGGCCCAGCCTCGTCTCTGAATCGGTGGGCCGTGGCACCTTTGTCCGGGCAGGCGGGTGTTCAAGAATCCCCCAGGTTAAGGGCGACTGCGCGTCCCCACACCATCGGGAAAAATCGGGCGCCCCGCGCTGGGCATCGGCCAATGCCCCAGGTCGGAGACGGTTCGCCAGCAGTCAGCTTTGTAGGACAAACAATGACGATGCTATCATCGAATGGCGGACATAAGCAGAATGAGAATGCCTATACACTGGCTGAATGATGCGACTCATCAGCGGTTTTCCCAGACCGTTGATCGCCATCTGCTCCGCAGCCCTGATCGCCGGCGGGATTCACGCCGCCGAAGGCGGTCGGCAAGAGAAACCAATCGGCGACAGCAACAACCCCATCGATCAGCTGCAGAAGGATGCGGAACAGGGAAACGTGATGGCACAGTATGTGTTAGGGTGCTGCTACAACGGCGACCGCGGCTTTCCAAAGGACCCGGCAAAAGCGGCGCAATGGTGGGGAAGGGCCGCCGCAAGCGGCAATGCCGACGCCCAATTCTGTCTCGGGCTGAGTTGCTTCTTGGGGCAGGGCGTCGCCAAGAATGCCGCCGAGGCCGTGCAATGGTGGAGGAAGGCGGCCGACCAGGACCATGCCGATGCCCAATACTTTCTTGGGCTGTGCTACAACACGGGGATCGGATTGCCCAAGAGCACGTTACAGGCAGTCTACTGGCTTAAACAATCCGCGAGGCATGGAAACGGGGCGGCTGTTGGGAAATTGAGGGAAATTGGGGCGTCAACGGGCTGATCCGGCGCCAGATTTCAAGCCCAAATCAGAATTCGGGCGCGGACGAAAGGCGCACGCGCCTCTTGCATCCATGATACTAAAGTATTGGAGATAAACAATTTAGTAGCATAAGATGCTCGGCCGGAGCGCGGACCGAGGGGTGTGGCGTCAATTGCAACCCCGCAGCATTCGCCGACCCCAAAATCGACCATCCCAGGGGCGCGGCCGCGTCCTTTGTCGGGAGGTAGGGTTATACCCCATTCTGCCTAGGCCCCCTTCAGGGTAAATTTCCACCGAACGCGGCGGATTCCCAATACAGCTACTCATGTTTTCAAGAACCCAATCGACCGCAGACCCTCAGCAGCGCGCTGATGCTCGCACCCAATGGTCAGCCGGTTCAGCGGACGCCGAGGAGGATGGAGAGCCGATTATCCAGGACCGCCAAGGCCGATTCGGGGCGTCCGCGACCAGGCAGATCTTGGTCATCGATGATGATCCGGCCGTGCGAGAATTGGTGGCGAGGACCATTGAGCGGGCCGGGTTTCGGGCGGACACCGCAAAGGATGGGGAGAATGGCTGGGACGCCCTCCGCAATGCCGCATATGACCTGGTGATCACCGACAACGAGATGCCAGGGCTGACCGGGCTGAAGCTTATCGAGCGCATTCGGTCGGTCTCGATTGAGCCTCCGTGCATCCTCATTTCCGGGAATCCGACCGAGGTTGATTCAATTTTGATTGAGCGCGTCGGCCCGTGCGCATTCCTGGCAAAGCCATTTTTGCCGGCTGTCTTGATCGAGACGGTCTACGGCCTCTTGTTGCACGGCGACATCATCGAACCGTGAGCATCGCTCGCGGTTGCGGCCGGGGCACGCTGGCCGGAGTCAGCGTGCGCAGCTGAACGGCTCGCGGAATGCCGCAGAAGCGGCTTCGAGGCCTCTTTTGCTTGGGCCTCGGCGCAGCCTGCCCATAGGCGGCGCCGCTGCCGGATTCCAACGGGGGACCCCTAGCTTTTCTTACGGAACCCGCCCGCCAAATAGACGATGAGGCAGATCAGCAATATCAGGCCAAGCCCGCCCCCCCCGATGGCGGGTCCTCCGAAGTAAAAGCCGCCGCCTCCGAACAAGAGAAGAAGAATGACAATTAGGAGCACCAAGTTCATGGCGGCAGGATAGCCCTCATCGGCATCGGCCGCCATGGGGCCTTCACCCCCGGCGATTCAGTCTGGCCGCCTTCTTTGGTGGACGGGCATGGCGGCTGATGCGCGCCGGACGCGTCGCTGCGCGCCACGACACCTCTTCAAGTCGGCCAGCCGCCTTGGGGGGGTAACACCCCATTGGCGCCTGCGGAGATATCGCCGACAATCCCATGATTGAAAAATGACAATAAGGCGGCCTCCAATCAGCCCCTTTTGCGGGCAACGCAGACTGTGCGGAACCCGGCCTGAAAGCACCCGAAACACGCGAAGAACGAAAGAAACCAGAACATGAAGATAAGCACCCAAGACAAAGTGAAAGGCGCCGCGAAGCGCGTCTCAGGCACCGTCAAGGAGGTCGCCGGCAAGATGATCGGCAGCCGACGCCTTCAGGACGAGGGCAAGGCGGAAAAGGCCGAGGCCAAGATTCAGGGGAAGGTAGGAGAGATCGAAAAACTGCTCGGGAGCTAACCCACAAAACACCCATTCCATGAAAACATCATTCAGATTTTCGACGCCTTCGTGGCTTCTTGCATTAATCGGCGCTCTCGCGCTCTGCGTCATGGTCGGCTGCGCGGGGACGCGCACGTCCGACAGCACCGGACAGTACGTGGACGATTCGGCGATCACCGCCAAGGTGAAGAGCGCCCTATTGCACGACGACGCGGTGAAGTCGTTCGCGGTCAGCGTCGAGACGGTCAAGGGCGTTGTTCAGCTCAGCGGCTTCGTGGACACCTCGGAGCAGAGGCACGCAGCGGGCAAAGACGCATCCAACGTCCCCGGCGTGGTGGACGTCAGGAACAACCTCATCGTCAAGTAGCCCGGTAACCTGGGTCGCGCCAGACGGCCTCCTCCTCGCTATCCTGCGGCCAATGACCGTCCAGCCAAACGGGGACAACTCCATCGGGCATGTGATGGGTGTTGACGCCCTTTTCAATCCCGAAACTGGCGCGGATGCCGCGCGAGAGTCTGACTGCTCAAATGGGCTTCGGGGATGCAGGGCGTGACAAGGATCGTCCAAGGAGCGGCTCCGATGTGAGGCAAACGTGAGGAATAGGATGCGCACCCTTGTTGGGCTGGCATTCGCATGCGCCGCCGCTGCGTACGGGCAGGGGCAAGATAAGTCGAGTTACACCCCCGTTGTCCTAAATGAGACGTTCCCGGACGCGATGGCCCGAATGAAATCGGAGAAGGCGGCCGTTATGAAACGCCAAATGGACCTGCTGCGAGAACGCTATGACTTGCGGGACGACCCTGCGCCTAGGGTCACCATGACCAGGGGCAAGCCGGTGCAGCGCGGCATTCGCGTGAGGCTGGCGCCCGGCACGAGCTGGGAATCGTTGGCCGCCATGACCCCGGAGAGAATTCGCGACGGCGATCTTTTCCCGCAGGGATTTCTTCCTCTTCCGCATCCCAATCATCCGCAGGGCGGAATGGTGTTTCCGGGGTTCGAAATCGACGAGATCAAGAGGCAGGAAGGCCGCGACCTGTCCCGATTCGACCTGGATTTCGACTTGCCGGATCACTTTCTCCTCGAATTTCCCGCCGCCATCTTCTTGACCACGCGTCCGGACCTGGGAGACGTGTCGCGGGGGATGCTCGTGACCGCCGACAACTACTATGAGTTGTTCGACGGCATCCTGAACCCGAAGCAAATCGAGGGGCTGCGGCTTCTGGTAACGGCTTTTCCTCAACAGCAGTTCAATGGGACCAGCGACCGGCGTTCCGAGCGACCATCCCGCGGGGTGGCCTGCTTCGACTGCCACGCGAACGGCCACACAAACGGGGCGACCCATTTGTCCGGCGACGCGCGGCCGCAGGAGTTCCGGCACCGCATCGACACGCCTTCGCTGCGGGGTGTGAATATTCAGCTCCTGTTTGGTTCGCAGCGGGCGTTGAAGACCGTGGAGGACTTCACGGAGTTCGAGCAGCGCGGGGCCTACTTCGACGGGGATCCGGTGATCGCGACGAAAAAGGGCGTCAACGTCCTTGAGCGGGGCAGCCAGGTCCAATTCATGGCGGAGTTCATGGAACTGCTCGATTTCCCACCGGCGCCGAAACTCGACATCTTCGGGAAACTGGATCCGCAGAAAACCTCCCCATCCGAGCTCAGGGGCCAGGATCTCTTTTTCGGCAAGGCGCAATGCTTCGTTTGCCATGCTCCGCCCTACTACACCGACAACTCGATGCACAACCTGCAGGCTGAGCGGTTCTTCAAGACGAGGATGATAAACGGCCTCACGGCGGGCGCGGACGGCCCCATCAAGACTTTTCCGCTGCGAGGGATCAAGGATTCGCCGCCCTACCTCCATGACGGCAGGTTGCTGACATTGGAGGACACCGTGGAGTACTTTAACCTGATCCTCGCAACCAAGCTCGGCGCGGACGAAAAGAGCGACGTCGTGGCGTTTCTGAGGGTGTTATGAAGAATCCCGGCCCATACGAGAATCCGATCGCTTCAGGGGGCGAATTCGCGCGCCGCCCGGGTGTGTCGGGAGGGGGATCCAATCACCCCCTGGTCTGGGCAGGCGTCGTCCTGGGCATGGGCTTCGGAGGCCTGGCGGACGGAATCGTTCTTCATTCGATTCTTGGCTGGCACCATTTGATCTGCGCCAGCGCCGGTGAGTTTTGCCAGCCCACGTCCATAGAGCAGCTCAAGCTCGAGAACACGCAGGACGGCTATTTTGACCTGGCCCTCTGGCTGGTGCTGCTGGCTGGAACGGCGATGCTGTTTCGGGCCGCGCGCAGCGCCGGGCCGGCATGGAAAGCCCGCGTCTTATTTGGCGCTATGCTGGCAGGGAGCGGAATGTTCAATTTTCTTGAGGGCCTTGTTAACCACCAGATTCTCGGGATCCACCACGTTCTCCCGGGCAGTCCGCATCAGCTCCTGTTCGACATGCTATACCTGGCGAACGGGGCAGTCTTTTTCGTGATCGGGGCGTATCTTGTCCGGTGGCCAAGAAGCGCGGCCGCTTAGCATCCCCCCAAGCCGACTCTTTTTCGGAACTCCTGAGGGAGGCGTATTCGGGCCGCCCTGTGCCACGAAAAGGACAGCAACGGTGGTTATAGCGGTTCCTAGGGCTCGAGGTAGAGCTCCCGCCAGTCGATCCATTGAATCGAGTTGTCGCGCCAGCCGCGAACGCTCGGATGCACGAGGAATCCCTGGTTTGTGTAATACAGCGGGGCATAAAAGCCTTCTCGGGCGATGATCGCCTCCATCCTTTCAAATGCCTCCCGCCGTCGCGCCTGGTCGGACGTGCTGTCGGCGGCAGCAAACGCGTCGTCAAAGTCGCGGATGCTCGCTCCGGTGTCGTTTCCCGGATCGTCGCTGATGCCCTCCTCGAGCAGATCCCGGGCGTCGTCGATCGTGTAGCTCCACCCCTCGAGGAGCACCTGGAACTGCTTTTCCCGCTCCGTGCTGAGGTACACCTTGAACTCCAGGGCTCGCACCGTCGCGCGCACGCCCAGGTTCTCGGCCCACATCTGCTGGAGCACCTCGGCCACGGCGATGGTGACGCCCCTGTTGCCGTTGAGCGTCAGTTCGACCGGGGGCATGCCTGCTCCCCTGGGGAAGCCGGCGGCCGCGAGCAGCCTCCGGCCCTCGACGGGGTCGAATCGGAACCTGCTGGCGGGGGTGTACCCGCCCGTCCCCGGGCGGACGAACGAGAACGCGGGCGTCCCGAGCCTTCCGAGCGCGGCGCGGACGAGCTTCTCGCGGTCGACCGCGAGTGAGAACGCCCTGCGGACGCGCGGGTCGGTGAAGGGGGGGCGCGTGACGTTGAAGCTCAGGTAGTTCGTGCGCAGGATGGGAAGGACGTGCAGCTCCTGGCCGTGCTCGGCCTCGTAGACGGGAACCTTTGTCTTCGGCAGGCGCGCGGTGACGTGCAGCTGGCCTGCGCGGAACGCCCGCTCCTCGGCATTCTCGTCATCGGTGGGATAGAACCTGATCTCGCGCAGTCGGATGCGAGCGGCATCCCAGAAGTTCGGGTTGCGCGTCACGCTGACGTATGCGTTTGGCTTCCAGTCATTGAGGACGAACGGCCCGTTGCTCACGAGCGCCCCGGGGCGCGTCCAGGGGCCCCCGCGCTGCTGGCGGCCCCCGCTGGCGTCGAGCGACGGCATGTAGACCGGGTAAAACGCGGTGTTGGTCAGCAGCATGAGCATGTACGGCGCAGGATGATTGAGGCTGACCACAAACGTATGCTCGTCCGGGGCGCGGATGCCGACCGAGGCCGGGTCGGTTGAGCGACCCTCCACGAAATCGCGTGCGCCGCGGATTGGAAACGCCCAGCCGACCTCCTCGCATGCGACCCGGGGGTCCAAAAGCCTCATGAACGACTCGAGAAAATCCCGGGAGGTCAATGGCTGGCCGTTCGACCAGCGGGCGCCGTCCCTGATGTGAAACGTGTAGGTGAGGCCGTCGGGCGAGACTTCCCAGCGGTCGGCCATCCCGGGAAGAACGGTCCGGCCGTCGCTCGAGTAGACCACGAGGCCCTCAAAAAGGGCGCCCAGTATCGTGACGGTGGAGCTAGCCGTGTTGATCTGCGGATCAAGGTCGGACGGCTCGTCCTTGTTCCCTATGTGAAGGACCTGGTTTTGGGCCCCGGTTTCCACCAGGGTCTCTCGCCGGCTACACCCGGCAACGGCCATGGCTGCGGCAAGGATCAAGACGACGGGGCGCTGCATGCGCCGCGAGTCTCGCGGGCTTTGATCGAAGCACTCAAGCCCTGTCTGCCGACGGCCGGTTCGAGAGGAACGCTCCAGGCTCAGGGACCCTGGACAGGATCGTGCACTGCTCAGCGACTCTGCGGGCCGGATCCGCCGACTCCCGCATCGCGGCAGGCATCCGTTGCAAGACGCAGTTTTGACAACTGGGTCGCCTCGTCAGCTTTGGTCCGCTGATAGCGCTGCGCCTCAAATGACCGGCAGGGATTCGGCCGACGCCTAGCCGGCAGTCCAGGTCGGCAATTTGATCGGAGCGCCCCAGGGGGGCGCGCCCGGCACCCGGAGCTTCCGCCGATAGAGCCTGTGATCGGCGCAGCTCACGTAGAGTACGTCAAAACCGGCCCCGCCGAAGGCCAGTCCAAATGCCTCGCCGCCGGGAACGGGCAAGATGGCTCGCACGCGGCCGTTGCGATCGAATGTCTGCACACCCATCCGGGTGGCGGCGTATAGCCGCCCCTCGACGTCCATCACCCACGCGCCGGCCCCGCTGTCGTCCGCTTCGTCCGGCACCTCGAACCGGTAGAACCGCTGCTTGTCCTGAACACCGCCGTCGGACGCGACCCGGTAGCTGTATCCCCAATGGGACCTGCTTTCGGCGACCGCGAGCCAGAGCCCGTCGGGCGAGAGCGCGATGCCGGACGGATGATTCAGGCCGCTGTCCAACAGGGTCCTTCGGCCGCCAGCCTTAATAAGCCAGACCCGTCCCGAGGGGCCATCGCCGGATTCCGGCTCGGTCACGTAAGCGGCTCCGCCGTGGTTGACAACAATGTCCCGGCCGCGGATGCCTTCGGCGAATAGGGATCTGTGCCCGTCGGCCGCGCAGGCGCAAATCTTCGAGGTATTCTCATCTGTGACGTAGACGAGGCCGTCGGGTCCGAATGCAAGGCCTGTGAACGAGTCCGAAACCGCCGCGAATCGCCTGATCTTTCCGTCAGCGCCGATCGTCCATGCCTTCCCGCCGCCGGCATCCCGAAACACGACTTCGCCCCGCATGCCGGCCGCAACCGCGCCGGCGGATTGATAATCGCCCGGAACGGGCTCCCCGCCTTCCCCGGGAAGCAGAATGCCCTGGAAAAGCCAGCCGGTCGCGTTCGGCGGGGGCGGGGCTCCGGCAAGGAACGCGTTGCGGCTCACGCCCGCGGTGACCGGCTGCGGCCAATCCTTCCACAGCCAGCGCATGGCGTCCGGAAAGATGGCCGTCGCATGCCGGCCGCTGTGGGTGCCCTCGCCCCAGACATGCTCGACCTGGTAGCCGGCGAACTCCAGGGCCCGCAGCATGGTCTGGTTGCCCATCCACCAGTCGCCCGCCTCGCCGATGGCCTTTGTCAGTTCGTCGTTGGAGCCGTCCTGCATGAAGATGCGGATCGGCTTGGGCTCGGTCTTGCGCACCAGGACCGGATAACGGTCGCCGCCGCGCATGCCCACGAACGTGCCGATCGCGGTGAACACCCTCCTGAACGCGTCGGGGCGCTCCCAGGCGAGCGTGAAGGCGCCGATTCCCCCTGTGCTTCCGCCCCCGGCGGCGCGGTCGTTGGGGTCCTTCGACAACAGAATCGGCAGGCCGTCCGGGGTCCTGCGGCGCTCCACCTCGGGGAACACCTCGTCCAGCAGGAACCGGGCTAGATCGCCGTTCAATCCGTCGAACTCCAGGCTCCGGTTGAACCGGGGGTCGCTGGGCGGGTCGGCGGATTCGACGGTGCCCGACGGCAGGCCGATGGCGATCGTCACCGGTATCTCATGCCTAAAGATCAGGTTGTCGAACACAACGGGCGCCTCGAACCCCAGGCCGTCCAAGCCGACGTACACGCATGCGGGCCTTTCGGCACTGTATTGGCTTGGAACATAGACCGTGATCGTCCGGGTCGTGCCGGGGAAGACCTTCGAGTGGTCGAGGGTAAACTGGAAGTCCTTGCCCTTGGGCACGCCGGCCTGCGGCAGGGAATCCGGGCCGGGCACGTAACGGTCGTCCGGCGATGCAACCGAGCCCCCGGCCGCGAGTTGCTGCGCACGAGCGCCGATTGGTGCAACAGCGGCGACCAGCAGTGATAGAAGGACCCGGTGACAATGGCGTGGCAGGGAGAATCGCCCGGGTGTTGGCTCGTGCCGTGCTTTCAAGGCACTGCAGCCTTTTTCCAACGGCCTCGGTGGTCAATCCTGCGGGGCGTCATCGCGACCGATGCTCGGCGCACACCATTGGGACGCTTGGAGGGCAGGAGGCATTTCCGTTCACCGGCAAATCGGAGCGATTGAACCTTTTCCCCTCTCGTGACACTGTTGGGGCACAAGGTGTCTAAGAACCCGTGGATTAAGCTCTCTCTAGGAGTAATTGCGGCGCCTGCCCGTTTGACCTTGGCGGCGCTCGCCCTCCCTTGGATCACCGGCTGCGCCTCAAAGAAAGCGGGATCGGGCGAGCTCGTGCCGGTGTCGGTCTCGGCGGCGAACTACTCCCAGCTTTCCGACGAGCAGCTTTACAGCGAGCTCAACGCCCCTGTTGCAGCCCCGTCCGAGGCCCCGGCCGCGCGCCAGCCGGCCGTGACTCATCATTACCTGCTCGTGCCCGGCGAGGTGTATCCGAACGACGTGCCCGCGGACACGGTTTACCGGGAGGTGGAGGCGGTCCTCGAGAAGCGAGGCTACTTCAATGCCGAGTTCGAGAAGAGGGCGGGGCGCGTCCCGGGCACGATCGACTACCTCCTACGCATCCATTATGGCAGGCGGCTGTGGCTTAACCCGACGGTGCGGCCGGACAGGATCACGTGGGGCAACGACGGACTTGTGGCCGACCGGTACAAGACGGGGCTGATCA
The DNA here is from genome assembly GCA_003151515.1 of Opitutaceae bacterium. Taxonomy (GTDB): domain Bacteria; phylum Verrucomicrobiota; class Verrucomicrobiia; order Opitutales; family Opitutaceae; genus Palsa-1447. Next base: position 3,457 of record PLXS01000012.1, on the reverse strand, counting down.
GCGAATGGTCGCGCGACCCGCGCGAGGGCCTAAGCGGCGACGATGTGATGGGCGCCAACAGACTGGCGGCGGCCCTCGGCGGCGGCTTCGGAATGGGATCAAAGGGTGGAAGGGGGGCCAACCCGCCGGTTTCGCTTGCCTACGAGCAGGCAAACATGGGCATCACGGGACCCCTAAAGGAGAAGATGGGCGCAATCGCCTCCAGCGACTACTTCCTGGTCGTGGTCGAGGCGTTCAGGTTCGACGACGTTGACGCGATGGACAAGAAGGCCCCCTGCGTCTGGGCCGTTTTCATCGCGGTGCCGGCCGACGGGGGCCAGAGGTTCTCCGACGTGCTTCGGGCCATGCTCCAGGCGGCCACGCCGTACTTTGAGGAGACGACGCACGGGCTCCAGATCTACGAGGTGCCACCCGGTAGGGTGATCATTGGGAATCCCAAAGAGGTTCCCCAATAGACTCCGGCCGGTTGTTTCGAAATCGTCCCTTTAGAAACAGCAGGCAGCTTCGGCCGCTTGATGACGGGAAGCCCCTTAGGACGGGTTCCAATTTCGGGAGCGCCGCATCCCACATTCGACGTGGCTTCGCGCCGCCAAAAAGCCCGATAATTCCATAATCCGTTATATGTCGGACCTATACCGCAGGCCATGCGGTTTGGAATGTCACATGCTAAAAGAGAAACGGAGTATCGGCCCGCACTATCAACCGTCCGGGCTCTGAGAACTGCGCCACCTCATTCCGCTATTCCCAATCCAGGTCCGCACCCCGCCGTTCACTCCCTCCTGCCATGAACAACCTTAGTTACGCATTCCGGCGACTTCTGGCTTCGCCCGGCTTCACCATCGCCGTGATTCTCACCCTCGCTCTCGGCATCGGAGCGAACACCGCGGTCTTCAGCATCATCAATGCCACGTTTCTGCGTCCGCTGCCGTATGCCGACCCGGGCAACCTAATGCTGCTGATTGAGCGCAGCAACTCGGGTGAGACTGGCGTTTCATACCCAGACTTCCTGGACTGGCAGGCTCAGCAGGATGCCTTTACCGCACTTGCCATCTATCACCCCGAGTCCGCGAAACTGAAGACAGCCGAAAGCACCGAGCTGGTCTCGACCTGCTTGGTTTCGGCCGATTTCTTTTCCGTGCTGGGAATCCAAGTCGCGCAGGGCCGGGGCCTGGCTGCGGCGGACAACCGGGTCGGGTCAGCGCCGGTCGCCTGGGTGACGCACGCGGCGTGGCAGAAATACTTCGCAGGCGACCAGGGGCTGGTCGGGCGCTCGGTGCTCCTCGACGGGCAGGACGTCACGGTCGCCGGCATCCTGCCCGCAAGCTTCCGTTTTCACCGCGGCGTCGATTTCTATCGGCCTATCGCGCCTTATGCCGAGCAGCTCTTCATGACAATGCGGGCCAGTCACAATGACGCCTACGCACTCGGGCGCATGAAGCCACACATGGCGCTGAAGGCGGCTCAAGCGCAGATGACAGCGATCGCCGAGCGCCTCGAACGCCAGTATCCGAAGGAGGATGCTGGCATCCAAGCGCAGGTAATGCCGCTGCGCGAACGCCTTGCCGGGCCGGCACGCACCCAGCTCCTCCTTCTGCTCGGGGCGGTGGGCATGGTGCTGCTGATCACCTGCCTCAATGTTGCCAACATGCTCCTGTCGAAGTCGTTTGCCCGGGAGAGGGAGATGGCGATTCGCACAGCTCTTGGTGCCTCGCGGGCCCAGTTGATTCGTCAGCTGCTTGTTGAGAGCCTGATGCTGGCGACAGCCGGCGGATTGGCGGGTGTCTTGGTGGGGCTGTGGGGGCACAGCTTCCTGCGCCAGCTCATCCCGTGGGAGATGCAATCGCTGGCCGAGCCGAATGGCGGCCTGGATCCCCGGGTGCTTGCCTTCGTAGCGGGCGCCACGCTGCTTACCGGCATCGGGTTCGGCCTCGCGCCCGCATGGCGGCTGTCCCACGCGAATCCCAATGATGCGCTCAAGAATGTGCGCCAGACCGTGCACACGTGGTTCGGTCGGCTTCGACTCGGTGACCTGCTGGTGGTCGGACAGATGGCGCTGGCGCTCATGCTGCTGGTCGGTGCCGGGCTGCTGATGCGCAGCCTCCAACACGTCCTCCAGGTGCCCTCGGGCATCCGGCCCGAGCGGGTCCTCACGCTGCAAGTGGCGCCACCGACGGCGCAATGGCAGCGTGACCCATTCAGCTTCACCACCTTTTACAGCCGAATCATCGAAGCAGTGCGGGCCCTGCCAGAAGTCGAGGGGGCTGCCGCAGTCACGGGTCTTCCGTTCAGCTGGAATTCGAATTCCATGGACTTCTACATCGACGGCCGGCCTGTGCCCGAGCCCGACAAGTTCCCCGACGCAAGCCAGCACACCGTAAGCGCGGACTATTTCCGCACTTTGGGCATTCCATTGCTGCGCGGCCGGACTTTTGACGGCCACGAGAAACAGCCAGTCATTCCGCCAGGCCTTGAGTTCTCGCCTAAGAACCTTTCCTTAATCTACAAAGGGGTGGGATTCGACGGCATCATCAGCCAGCGGATGGCGGAGCAGTTCTGGCCAGGTGAGGATCCGATTGGAAGGCGCTTTCGGCTGGGACCTCCTGAGATGCAGCTTCCGTGGGTGACGATTGTCGGCATCGTCGGCGGAACGACTCAATTTGGTCTTGATCGGGTCGAACCTCCTGAATTCTACCTTTCGCTGCGCCAGTTTCCTCTTCCGGGAGGCTATGTCGTAGTGCGCACGCGGATGGATCCGACGGCGGCGCTCGCCTCGGTGCGCACGGCCATCCAATCGGTCATTAGGGACGAGCCGGTCTATGACGTGCAGCTGATGTCGGAACGCATGGCTGGCTTCGTATCTGGGCGCCGATTCAACATGTATCTCTTCGCTGTTTTCGCCGGTGTCGCGCTCTTGCTCACGTTGGTCGGCATCTACGGGATGCTCTCATTCTTCGTCAGCCAGCGCACCCGCGAGGTCGGCATTCGGATGGCGCTCGGCGCCCAACGCCGCGACGTGCTGCTCGACGTGTTGGTGCGCGGCTTGTGCCTGGCCGTGCCCGGGGTTCTGATCGGGCTTGGCGGAGCGTGGGGTGTCAGCCGTCTGTTGCAGAGCCAACTGTTTGGGGTCACAGGCGCCGATCCGCTCGCTTATGTCGCTGGTTCATTGGTGCTGCTGGCGGCGGCACTGTTCTCCTGCTACTTGCCGGCCCGGCGCGCATCGTTGGTCAACCCAACTGAAGCGTTGCGTGCGGAGTGACGGCATTTTCGCTTGTCGATTCGATGCTGCCTACCTCCAGGGCATTGGCCCTATTGATGGCGAGGCCGGGCAAGAATCATTTGGTCGACCGGCAGCAAGTGTCTGAAAAGGTACCCTTTTCGTCGCGCTCCTGAAAACCACAACGCACGTATGAAAACAACGTCTCCGCCAATTATGTCATTTAGCGGGGAATGCCCGGTA
>PLXS01000031.1 GCA_003151515.1 Opitutaceae bacterium | reverse complement strand
ACTTCCATGACACATCTTGATACTTAACTAAGTATTACTAAGTCCACGTTATTTAGCGACTTAGCTTCAGTAGGCAACATGGGTTCAATTCCCCTTGAGGGCGCCATCTCTCCGCTAACGGGCCGGCTTTGGCCGGCAAGAGCGACCGATGTCGGCGCTGTAATTTGGAAAAAGCGATCCAATAGGTCGCGGCGCATTGATTCGTGAACCAGGCCGCCCGTCCGCGGCCTTTCGAGCCTCAGAAGTCAGCAAGTCAAAGTTAAACCGTTGCTCATTCTCGCGTGGCTCGTCCGTCGCGAAGAAAGCCGCATGGAAGGCCCGGAACTGCTCTTCCAATGCCTGGTCGAAGGCCTTTTCAATCGCGCGCCCCGTCGGCGGCGTGAGCACCCCAGCTAGGTTGCTCGAATGTTTACCGAATCGCGACACGGGCGACAAAATGGCTGGCCAACCACCGCGCTGGAACATGACTTCGTCCAAGGCGTTATGCAGAACCCGAATGCGGAATGACTTGTCAACAAGCGACAGTAGCCGTGCAGTTAGGCCCTATCCCGTCGTCATGCCAGGGAACGCCGCGCCCTACTGCGTGTGCCCGATGATCCTGTACTTGGAATCAGGCGATTCCTGCATGTCGGGGTCTGGCTGAAGATAGACTTTTGCGACCCCATCCGCATTCGTGAGGAGGGTGATTTGCCTTACGTAGGGCGGCGTGTTTCTAACCCTCGAAATTAGACGCCTGCCTGTCGATATGTTGAACCTAACAGGCGCCCCGGCCCACGGCTTGCCGTCGGCATGTCGCAGCATCATCCCCAGGGAGAAATCCGGACCGGGAATGCCAATCCCCTCCTTGTTGACGTCGACCGGGGAAACCTTGGGGGTTTCGTTGCCAAAGAAGGCAAGAAGGTCGGCGTCCGTCATAGATTCCAGGTCCGCCGGCAATACGTACGAAGAAGCCTTCTTGGAAACGGGCGCCGGTGAAGGAGTCAGCGCAGGCCCGCATCCGACAAAAAGGGCGAGGGCCAGTAGTGCCGACAGATGGCCCAAGGTTAAGCGCAAAGCGCGAAACATGCGGAGCTCAGTTGGGTGTGCGAACTGGAGACGCTGGATTAGCTGGGGGCGGATAACCGCCCTGCGCAGGCACAGCCACAGGCGCCCGCCGGACACCACCGTACGGAGAGCCGTCGGAGTACCGCCTTAGGATTATGGCCTCTCCTGCCTCGTATTCCGCAGGATGCGCCGACTTGATCCTGGCGAGACGGCTTCCAACCTCCCTGACGGGTATGTGCGTGCTGTTCCCGCCGATCGCCGTTACGTAGTTGATCACCGCATCAGCCCATTGTCCGGCCTCCTCCAGGCTCATTCCCCGTGCGAAAGACTGGAACGCGGCCAGGTCGGCGGAGCATTCCTCCCTGTTGCCGTACGCGTCGCCAAGTGAGACCCGGATGCCGAGAATCCGCGTAGCCAGCGACCAGTCCTTCGAGTCTATTGCCGCCTTGGTTATGCGATCGAAATAGGCCGATGCCCTTTCCTGCGGAGTCGGTTGGAGGGACGCTGGAGCCTGAACGGCGACGGGAATCGCCATCACGACAACATCGTCGATCATCCGGTCGAAAGCGGACTCATATTCGCCCAGGCCGTTGCGCATGCCCATGTTCTGGTTGAGGCCCAAGGCCTCCCTGGTGCTGCCGTTCTTCAGTTGCAGCAGGGCCGTGCGGACCTGCGCGGCATCGTACTCAAGCCCCTGGAGCCCATGCGCCATGAAATAGGTCTGGTAGCCATTCGCCGCCTTGATCGTCGCAATCTCAGCGATGAACTCGTCCAAACTGCCGAGATTGAGAGCGCTCGGCTGTAGAAGGCGCAGGGCAGTCGAATCGTCGCTCTTCGGTGCAGCCGCTGCGGCAGCGGCAGGGGACATGAGGGCGAGTATCTTCGAGCGAGGGTAGAAACTGTCGTCGTAGTTGGCGTTCGTGAGTCCCCGCAGGTCGTTTTGTGCGTCCTGGGGATGCCCATAGGTGAGCGCCACAAGGTAATCCTGCCAGTTTTGCGCGAAGAACTTCAGGTTCTGAAGCCGCTTCGCGTTGTCTCGGCCGCGAGAAGAGTAGCCGTTGCCTACGCTTGTGGCTCCGATCTTCGCCATGATCGCATCCATATCCCCGGGGGATTTGGCGGCATCGACTGCCGCAACCAGTTGTTGGGTGAGATTGTCGATCGCAACCGTATCAGAGTCGGCCTTGGCCGAAACTTCAGGCGCTTTGTTCAGTAATTCGATCAGCGAGGACCGCGGTATCGCTGTGAACTGTGCGGACAGTTGAATGAGCTGCTGAAGGGCGCTACTCGCCGCCTGGGCATTGCCCGCCTCGGATTGGAGCAGGTAGTCTTGCCACGAAGTGATGAAGCTGCGCGCGCCTGTGACTTTTTCGGCGACAAGCACATCGGTGCCGACGCCGTAGGCCGCATACGGCGACACGGGTATCTTTGAAAGGCCGGCCAGGAGGCCGTCGAAATCCTTTGCCGGGGCATGCCCGTTGAACTTGGTGACGAGTTCCTGGATGATGGCATCCACCGCCTTGTTTTGGGCCGCCAGTTCAGCCGGCGTGACTTTGGGCAGATTCGGGACAGGCATGTCCGCCCGCATACCGGAAGCCAGGAGGGCAACAAGGGCTAGCAGACACGCGGCCAGGGGCAGGGTTGTTTTCATGGAAGAAGAAACAGTGCCGGCCGGGTCAATGCAGCCGCACAAGGAGGAGTCGCCTCTTCAATCCTAGCGCTTCGGGATGTCAGGCGGCAATCCCAGACAGCTTGAGCCGCTTCGACGCACGGTAGGTTGCTTTTCGGGTCTTGCTTTCTGACGCCATCACTCACGTAGACAGGCCTGCAAGAGTCAGAATGTATGCAAATTCACCCCCTAAAACGGAACAAAATCGGTGAGATTCCTGTGAGGTCCTTCCTCTCCCTCTGAAAAGGACGCCCCTTGTGGGCGCCATTTGACGAAGGGCGGCTTGCTTCGGCCTGCAAGGCCTGCGGCTGTTCGGGTGATGAAATCCCGGCTGTTGCCCGGCGTCAGACTTCCAGCCGGTGATTTTTCGCACACACGTTCCCGCGCCGCCGCTGCTGCAGCATGTGAATGCAATCTGGGTCTGCAACGGCGACGCCCCCGCCCACGCTAGGGAGCGCGTTCTCCCGGACGGTTCCGCGCAGCTGGTGATCAACCTGCGCGAGGACCTGATTCGCGTCTACGACCGGCACAATTCGGACGAATGCCGCAGCCTGCGGGGCTCCGTCGTCTCCGGCGCCCGCTCGGAGTTCGTGGTCATCGACACGGCCGAGCAGGCCTGCGTCGTCGGCGTGCACTTCAAGCGGGGAGGCGCGGCGCCCTTTCTCAACCTGCCCGGCCAATGAGCTGCGCAATTTATTCGTGCCACGGAGGAATTGTGGGGGGCGGCCGGCGCCGACCTGCGCAAGCAGCTCCTGGAGGCCCGCTCTCCGGAGGCCAAGCTTCGCGTCCTTGAGGGCGCCCTGCTGGCGCGGACGGCCCGGTCCCCGCGCCGAATGTCCAACTACGCGGGTTGCTTTCGGTCGAGTTGTCCGGTTGTGTCGGGTGAGTCCATGGCCAACCAACCCCACCCCTCGGAGGAGCATTCCGAAAGGTTTTCGCTCCCTCTCTTCGCCTTCACCAACCTGTCCACCCTCGCGGCGCTGGCCGGCGCCATCCGGGTCGCGTTCCCGGCTTTGTGGGGGCAGCAGCTGCGGGCGTCTCCGGGAATGGCCGTCGTGGCGTTCTTCGCGGTCAGCCTGGTTAACTGCTTCGTTGAGTATATCTTCCACCGCTACGTGCTGCACGTGCCGGCCGTCTCCTTCCTGCGCCGGCTCTATCGGCAGCACACGCATCACCACGCTCTGACGCGCATCGCGAGGAAGCCGATGCGCGACGGCCGGGGCGTCCTGTTCATCGAGAACAAGTACCCCATCGTGGAGCCGGAGCAGAACGAGGCCTCGTTCTTCCCCTGGTATTCATTGGCGGTCTTCGCCGGCGTTTACACGCCGCTGCTTGCGCTCCTCCAGTGGCTTCTCCCGGCGCTTCCGTGGTTCTTCTCGGGCTTCGCGGCGCTCGCTTCGTCGCTCGCGCTCTACGAGATCCTGCACGCCATCGACCACTGGCCGTTTGAGACCTGGGAGCCGCTCATAGGGCACAGGCGATGGGGACGGTTCTGGCGCCAGGTGTACGGATTCCACCTGCGCCACCACGCCGTCATCGACTGCAACGAGTCAATATCGGGCTTCTTCGGCCTTCCCCTCGCGGACTGGGCCTTCGGCACCTGCGTGATACCCAAGACGATTTACGCCGACGGGGAGGAATGGACGTCCGCCGCATTCCGCTGCCCGCAGCCCGTATGGTTCATCCGCCGCCTTGACGAGTGGGCGGCCCAGACCGTGAAGGAGCGGCGCGCCGAGGCTCCGGCCGACGCGGTGGCCGAGGCGGCGCTGGGCACGCGCTCGCGGGGAGAGAAGATCGCCGGCTGGGTGACGCACGGGCTCGGCCTGGCCGTGAGCATCGCCACGCTGACGCTCCTGATCGTGTTCTCCAGCCTGCGCGGGAACGCCTGGCAGGTGGTCACTTTCACCGTTTTCGGCCTCTCGCTTCTGGGCCTGTACACGGCCTCGACCCTCCAGCACGCGTGGCGCACCGCCCGCACCAAGCAGCTGTTCCTCAGGTTTGGCCACGCCGCCGTCTTCCTGCTTATAGCCGGAACCTACACGCCGTTTCTCGTCGCCAGCCTGCACGGTCCGTGGGGCTGGATCCTGTTCGGCACGATCCTGGGGGTCTGCGCAGCGGGCGCGGTGTTCCAGTTCCTGTTTGTCGGCCGCTTCCCTCTGGCCACTGCGCTAGCCTGCCTGGTCGTCGGCTGGCTGATCGTCGTGGGGCTCAGGCCCATCATCGAGGTCTTTCCAAGCGCCGGCCTGTGGCTCCTCTTGGCCGGAGGGCTCTGCTACGTGGTCGCGATTGCGTTCCACGTCCTTCGCAGCCTGCGCTACCGCGACGCCTGCTGGCACGCCTTTGTGCTCAGCGGCGGCACGTGCCACTTCCTGGCCGCGCTGCTCTTCCTGTTGCCGCACAGGATATAGCGTGCGGGAGGGACCGGTCGGGCGGCCATGTTGCGCGATTTCTTGGATAATCGTTGCTAATTGCGCGAAACCAGCGATCGTGAGGCTTCGTAGTAGCGTTAGATGACAGTGGTTGGTGAGTCTTCAGGTGAGCTTTTGGTTCAGGTGATGATTCGAAACCCGATTACCGGGAACAGCTGGCAGCAGACGCAGCATACGTATCATCATGAACTCAAAACTCTATGTCGGTAACATGTCGTTCAATACGACCGAGGACGCCCTTCGCACGGCCTTCGGCCAATTTGGAACCATCACCGACGTCTACATCGCCAATGACCGCGAGACGGGCCGCCCGCGCGGCTTCGCCTTCGTAACCTTCAGCACCGCGGAGGAGAGCAAGCTCGCCGTGGAGAAGATGAACGGCGCCGATCTCGACGGCCGTGCCCTCACGGTCAACGAGGCCCGCCCCAAGGAGGGCGGGATGGGTGGTGGAGCTGGCCGCAGCTTCAGCAGCCCGAACCGCCGTCCAGGCGCGTTCCAGGAGCGTGGCAACGCCCGCTACTGATCCCCTCACTGGCTTAGGCAAGTGAACTTTCAGGCGGGGCGCCCTCGGGCGCCCCGCCTTTTTCTTGCACCCGGCCCGCCCGTGTCGCAGAGCCCGCGCATGATTAACGCCGGAATGGGTTGGCCCGGGTCGAGTTACCTTCGCGCCGCACCTGGCGGGCGGAATGTGTCGTGTTCGCGGCCGGTCGGGCTTATAAGTGCTGAAGAAAGGCACGCTAGATTCCGAATGAACTCCTCGATCAGCCTCATGCTCCCCAGCGCACCGGCGCCGGAGCGAACCATCCCCGATCTTTATCGGGCCCAACGGTTGGACGACCTCATCGTCCGCCGCCAGAAGGACGCATCTTTGCGCCGAGCCTCGCGCCGGGAGGATTCAGTCGCCCGGGCGTGACCTTTGGCGCCTGAGGCGTCCGCCTGGCGGCCCGGGCAACCCCCGGTTTCATCGCCAGGGCAGCTCGGGCTTTCGTGTTGGCAACTGCGCCGGCGGGACGCTGAATGCGCCCTACCCGTGCTGCCGGCCTTTCTATCTGCGTTCTTCTTCGCCCTCAACGCGACATGCGCCAGCCACAGCATCCGCCTGATTGGCACGCTGCGCGCGAACATTAGCCGGCTTGTCATCGGCACGCTGGTCCTGGGCCTGTTCGCCCACTCGCTGGGGGGCGGCTTCTCCAGCGCCGGCACGGGCTGGTTTCTCGTCAGCGGGCTCGTGGGCCTCGGGCTCGGCGACCTCGGCTCCTATGCCGCGCTGCCGCTTCTCGGCTCCCGCCTCACCGTCCTGATGATCCAGTGCCTGGCCGCCCCCATCGCCGCGATAGGCGAATGGTGGTGGCTGGGAACGCGCCTTTCCGCGGAGCAGGTGCTGTGGGGCGCGGTCATCCTGTTTGGCGTCGCCTTTGCGCTCGCGCCCAGCCGCTCAAGCCCGCCGCGGGTGCGGGTGAGGCCCATTGGGTTCCTTTACGGCTTCCTGGCGGCGTGCGGGCAGGGTTTCGGGGCCGCGCTCCTGAGCCGCAAGGCCGTCATGGTCGCGGCCGCCGCGGGGGAGAGGGTTTCCAACATCACCTTCGGCCTGACCGCGGCATATGAGCGCATGGTGGCGGGCCTTGCCTTCACGCTGTGCTGGTTCCTCGCGCTGCGCCTTGTGCACAGGCTTCCCGATGCGCCGCGCATGGTTCCGGCCGTCCCCGGACGGAGGCCCTGGATTTGGACGCTCGCCAACGGCCTCGCCGGGCCCGTTGCCGGCGTCGGATGCTACCAGTGGGCGCTGGCGACGGCGCCGAGCGGCATCGTCCTTCCGATTGCGGCGACGACGCCGCTCCTCTCGATTCCGATCGCCCACTGGCTCGAGGGCGACCAGCCGACCCGCCGGTCGATAGTCGGGGGCCTCGTCGCCGTGGCGGGCTGCATCGCGCTCACGCTGGTGAGCCACCGCTAGGCCGCCGGCTCTTTCCCCAAGAAATGGCGGCTTGGCCCGCCGCCGCGGCGCGGCTAGGCTTCCCGGGCCTGAAACCCCACCCGAGCGTCTCCATGGTCCTCCTTGCGGCCGCGCTTGCGCCCGGGGCCGCGCCCTCGCCTGTCCTCGACTTGGAGCACGCGCAATGGCCGTCGCAGTGGATAACGTGCCCCGGCGCCGCGGCGCGCGGCCCCGCGGTCTGCCATTTCCGAAAGCACATCCTGCTGCGCGCGCAGCAGGGGACCTTCGTCATCCACGTCTCGGCCGACAACCGGTTCATCCTGTTCGTGAACGGGACCCGCGTCGGTGACGGACCGGCCAGGGGCGATCCGGACCACTGGCGCTACGAGACGTACGACATCGCGCGCTTTCTTCGCGCGGGCGACAACACGCTCTGCGCAACGGTGTGGAACTGGGGCGCCCTGGCGCCGGTGGCTCAGATGAGCGATCAGACGGGGTTTCTCGTGCAGGGGGACGGGCCCGCGGAGTCGGACGCCGACACCGGCACTTCCTGGGAGGCCAAAGTGGAGCCGGCGCAGGGGTTCATCCCGGTAAGCGCGAAGGACCTGCCGAATTACTACGCAGCTAGCCCCGGAGAGTTCCTCGACGGCGCGCTCTACGACTGGCAGTGGCAATCCTCGGCCAATGGGTGGGCGCCGGCGGCCACCGTCGGCTCCGGGGAACCGGGCCGCTACCCAAGCGCGACGCCCGCGGGGACGGGCACGGGCGTTAACCGCTGGCTCCTCGTGAGGGATCCGCTCCCGCAGATGGAATTCACGCGGGTGGCGCCAGGAACGATTGTGCGCGCTGAGGGTTCCGGTGCAGCGTCCACGCTTCCCGCCCTGGTCCCGGCGCACGCGACCGCGACGTTCCTTTTCGACCGCGGGGCCATGACGACCGGGTACCCGGAACTCTCCTTCGGCCGCGGAAAGGGCGCAAAGGTGAGGATCACCTACGCGGAGGCCCTGGTGGACGCCGCCGGCCGCAAGGGCGACCGAAACGAGATCGCCAACCGCTCGATGATCGGCCTGACGGACACGCTGGCCTGTGACGGGGGGGCGGGGCGCACCTGGTCGCCGCTGTACTGGCGAGCCTGGCGCTATCTCCAGGTCGAGGTGACGACCGGGCAGGAGCCGCTAAGCCTCGACTCGCTCGGCGCCCGCTTCAGCGGTTATCCCTTCACCGAGCGGGCCTCCATCTCGGCCGACGACCCGGCGCTTGCGCGCATCTGGGAGGTCGGAACACGCACGGCCCGGATGAACGCCCACGAGACATACATGGACTGCCCCTATTGGGAGCAGCTCCAGTACATCGGCGACACGCGCATACAGGCCCTCATCTCCTACGTCGAGTTCGGCGACGACAGGCTCGCGCGCCAGGCGCTGGACGCCTACGACCATTCGCGCATATCCGAGGGGCTCACCGAGAGCCGCTACCCGAGCGCGCTCAACCAGGTCATCCCGACCTTCTCCCTCTACTGGATCGGCATGATCCACGACTACTGGATGTACCGGCCCGACGAGTCCCCGCTTGCGGGGTGGGTCGCGCACACGAGGTCGGTCATCGACTGGTACAGCGGCCACGAGCGGCCCGACGGGCTCCTGGGCGCCATGCCGTGGTGGAACTTCGGGGACTGGACCAAGGACTTCGGCTGGGGCGTGCCCCCGCAGGACAAGGACGGCGGCTCCGCGCTCCTGTCGGTCACGTTCATGGCGGCGCTGCGCGACGCCGCGGACCTCGAGGAGCGCCTTGGCAAAAAAGCGCTCGCCGAAGCGTACCGCGCCCGCGCCTCGAGGATCGGCGAGGCCGTCGCGCGGCTCTGCTGGGACGAGGCGCGCGGCCTCCTGGCCGACACGCCCGCGCACGCCCACTTCAGCGAGCAGACGAACGCGATGGGCGTGCTCCTGGACGTCGTGCCGGCCCCCAGGCAACGCGCCGTCATGCGTGCCGTCCTGGCCCACCGGATGCCGGGGGGCTCCGCGCCGCCGCAAGGGGAGTTCTCGCCGGCGAGCATCTATTTCCGCTTTTACGTGGCACGGGCACTCGACCACGCAGGCCTCGGTGACGAGTACCTGGGCTCCCTGGGCCCCTGGCGGCGGATGCTCGATCTCGGGCTGAGCACGTGGGCCGAGACCGAGGAGCCCACGCGCTCGGACGACCACGCTTGGAGCGCGCACCCGAACTACGACCTGCTGACCCTGGTCGCGGGCATTCGGCCGGCATCGCCCGGGTTCCGCACGGTCCTTGTCGCGCCTCACCTGGGCGCCCTTAAGGAGTTCGCAGCCAGGATGCCCCACCCCGCCGGCGACATCGCCGTGCAATACAAGGAGGCTGGCGGCACATGGGACGTCCGCGTCATGCTTCCCCCCGGGCTCACGGGCACCTTCAGGTGGCACGGGCGCGACGCCCGGCTCTCAGAGGGCGAAAACCGCCTCCAGTACTGATTGCGGGGCCCTCCGCGAAGAGCGGCGCACCCCCGCCCGCAAGCAGGCTTGTCCTGGGCGCTCCGGCCGATTAGGCTCACTGGCCAAAGGAGAGACGAGTGTATGATACCTGCAAGTTGCTCCACCTGCGCGTTCGCAACCGCCGCCTTGGCGCTATGCAGCATGGGAGTGTGTCCGCTCGCGTACGGGTCGGCGGACGCCCCCCAGGGGACCAAGGTCCGGGAGCCGGCGGTCGCCGGCCAGTTCTATCCGAGCGACCCCGGCGAGCTCGCCGGCCAGATTGACGCCTACCTCACGCAGGCCCAGGCGCAGCCTGTCGGCGAACTGAAGGCCCTGGTCTGCCCCCACGCGGGCTACGTGTACTCGGGGCCGGTGGCGGCCTACGCGTACAAGCTCCTGGAGGGGCGCCACTACGACACCGTGGTCGTCATGGGGCCCAGCCACTACGCGTACATGAGGGCCTGCGCGCTTCCGGACGCCGCCGAGTACAGGACGCCCCTTGGCGACGTTCCGATCTCGCGCAAGGCGGCCCTGCTCGCCCAATCCCGGCCGTTCGCGCTCGACCCGCCCTGCGCGGTGCAGAGGCCGGGCTGGGCAAGCATGGTGCAGCGCGTCGTCAGGGGCCGAGACACGGCCGAGACCTGGGAGCATTCGGTCGAGGTCGAGATACCCTTCCTTCAGAAGACCCTCAAATCCTTCGAGCTTGTGCCCGTCGTGTGCGGCGACGTAGACCCGGCCCAGGCCGCCCGCGCGCTCGCCCCGTTCCTCGACGACAGGACCCTCTTCGTGGCCAGCTCGGACCTGAGCCACTACTACAAGTACGACGAGGCTCGCAGGCTCGACCACGACTGCGTGAGCGCGATCTGCAGCCTCGACCTCAAGTCGATGGAGAACCAGCAGGCATGCGGCAAGATCCCGATCCTCATCCTCATGAACATCGCCAAGGAGCGCGGCTGGAAGGTGCGCCTCCTTGACTGCCGCAACAGCGGAGACACGAGCGGGGACACCTCGGCCGGGGTGGTCGGATACGCCGCGATAGCGTTCTACGCGCCATTCGGCAGCCAGCTCGGAGCCCAGCAGCGCCAGTCGCTCCTCAAGATCGCAAGGCGGGCCCTTCGCGAGTCGGTGGCCACCGGGCGGATCCCCGAGGGGGCGCCCGCGGAGCCGGGCCTCGCCGCGCCGAGGGGCTGCTTTGTCACCCTGACCCGGGACGGGGCGCTTCGCGGCTGCATAGGAAACCTCGCGGCACAGGGGCCGCTCTTCCAGGCCGTGGCCGAGAACGCGCGGAGCGCGGCGCTCGACGACCCCCGGTTCAGGCCGGTGTCGGCCGGCGAGGTTGACGGCCTTAGGATCGAGGTGAGCGTCCTTTCGGAGGCGCAGCGGCTCTCGTTCAGCTCGCCGGAGGACCTCCTCCTAAAGCTTCAGCCCGGCGTCGACGGCGTCATCCTGCGCATCGGCAACCGCATGGCGACCTACCTGCCCCAGGTCTGGGAGCAGTTGCCCGACAAGGAGAGGTTCCTCGACAGCCTTGCCGAGAAGGCCGGGTGCGAGCCCTCCGACTGGCGCAAGCCCGGAACCAACGTCTATCTCTACGAGGTCGAGTCGTTCAAGGAGCCCGGGGCCTAGGCGCCATGGACGCCCGAGCAGAGCCGCGCGATGACGGGGTGCGCGGCGCGGCGCTCGCCTCGGTCGGCGCCCTCGGCTTCTCGTCGATCGCCACGCAGCTGTGCCTGCTGCGGGAGCTCCTCGGGGCCTTCTCGGGCAACGAGCTTGTCCTGGGGATATGCCTCGGCAACTGGTTCCTGCTCTTCGCGGCCGGCGCATGGCTGGGCGAGGCGGCAGCCCGGACGGGTTGGACGCGGCCCGCCTTCGTCGCCGGCCAGATCGCCGCGGCGCTGGTCCCCCTGGCCCAGGTTGCGGCCGTCAGGGCCCTGCGGGACGTCGTCTTCCTCAGGGGCGAGTCGGTGGGGCTCGCGGGAACATGGCTTGGAAGCCTGGCCCTTCTCGCTCCGTACTGCCTCGTGGCCGGCGCCCTGCTAACCCTCGCCTGCCGGATCGCCGCGTCGCCGCGGGGCCAGGGCGGCGTGGGCGCCGTCTACCTGGCCGACACGGCGGGCGCGGTCGCCGGGGGCGCGCTCTTCGTCTTCGTCCTCGCGGGGCGGTTCGACCACTTCGCGCTCCTGTGCACGCCCGCGTTCCTGAACCTCGCGCTGGCGTGCCTTCTCGGCTGGCGCATCGGGGCCCGCGCGCTCGCCGCCGCCGGGGCGGCCGCCGCCGCCGCCCTGGCGGCGCTGCTCGTGACCGTCGACGCCGACGCTGCCACCACCGCGCTGCAGCACCGCGGCGAGAGAGTCGTCTTCCGCGCGAACTCCCCCTACGGAAGGCTGATCGGCTGCGAGAGCTCGGGCCTGCTGACCCTGTACGAGAACGGGATCCCCGTGGCCGCGTCCGAGAACGCGGCCCATGTCGAGGAGGCCGTCCACTACGCCATGTGCCAGCGCCCCGCGGCCCGCAGGGTCCTGCTGATAGGCGGAGGCGTGGCCGGCGACGCGCGCGAGATCCTGCGCTACCCCTCGGTGGAGCGCGTGACCTACGTCGAGCTCGACCCGGCCATCATCGCCGCCGGCCGGAGGCTCGTCCCGCAGAACCTCGACGACCCGCGCATCGAGCTGCGCGCGGCCGACGGCAGGCGCGTCGTGCAGGAGAGCCGCGGGCTCTTCGACGTCGCGATCGCCGACCTACCCGACCCGTCCACCTCGGAGCTCAACCGCTACTACACCGCCGAATTCTTCGCGCAGGCGCACCGAGCCCTCGCCCCGGGAGGCGTCCTGTGCTTCGGCCTTGGCCACTACGAGAACTTCGTCGGCCCCGAGCTCGCGCGCCTCCTCTCGTCGGCGCGGCGCACGCTTGGCGGCGCGTTCCGCAACGTGCTCATGATCCCGGGGGGACGCGTGTACTTTGTGGCGTCGGACGGCCCGCTCGACCGCGACGTGCCCGGCCGGATCGAGGCGGCGGGGGTGCGCACGCGCATCGTCAACCGCAACTACCTCGAGGCCACGCTGGCGCCGGACCGGATGGCGGACATGGACCGCGCCGTCGCCCGGCCGGCCGGGGTCAACACGGACCAGGAGCCGGTCCTGTACTACTACGAGATGCGCCGTTGGCTAAGCCAGTTTCGCCCGGTGAGCGCGGGGCTCGGCGCGGCGGCCGCCGTCCTTCTCGCGGCCTACCTCGTGCGGCTGGGCCCCCCCCAGCGGATCATCTTCGCGGCCGGGTTCGCGGCGTCCGCGGTCGAGATCGTCCTGCTGATCGGGTTCCAGGCGCTCTACGGGTCTGTCTACAGGCAGGTGGGCCTCGTGGTGACCGTCTTCATGGCGGGGCTCGCGTCAGGGGCCTGGCTCGCGCGCCGCCGGGACCCGCGGGCCAGCGCCGCGAGCACGTTGCCGGTTCTGGCGGCGGCGATCGCGGCTCTCTGCGCGCTTGCGCCGCTCGTCCTTCGGGCAAGCGGCGCCATGGACTCGCTCTGGGGGGCCGAGCTCGCGGGCCAGGCCCTGATCCTACTGACAACATTCGTTCTGGCGTGCCTGGTCGGCGCGCAGTTCCCGCTCGCGGCGTCAGCGGGCGCCGGCTCGGGGCCGCTCGCGGCGCGCCTCTTCAGCGCGGACCTGGCGGGGGCCTGCGTCGGCGCCTTCCTCGTGAGCTCGCTCCTCATCCCGCTCATCGGCCTGCCCGGGGTCTGCCTCCTCACTGCGGCATTGAACGGCGCGGCCGCCGCGCTATCATGGGTCAAGAGGCCATGATCGCCCTCAACATCATATGCCTCAGGCTCGTGCGCTGGACCGGGTGGCTGCTGCTGCCGGTCGTGCTCGCCTTCCTGGCGACGGGCTACGCGATGAGCGGGCGCTACGGATTGGGCGTCCTGGCGAGCGAGCGGGCGGCGCTCACCCTGCACAAGCTGATGCACGCGCCCCTGGCGGTACTCGTTGTTGCACATGTCGTCCCTTCGCTGTATCTTGCCATGTTCCGATGGGGATGGATCAAACATCGGTCGGGAGCCTGATGACCAGGCGGCGGGCGCTCGCGTGCGGCGCGGCGGCCATCGCGGGCGCGGGCCTGCGCTGCAGCGGATCGTGGGTCGACAGCCTCCTGGGCCTCGGCGACTCGGAGGCGCCGGCCGAGGTCTTCAAGGGCGACGCGCCGGACGAGAGGCTGTGGGCGCTCTGGAGGGCGCGCGGCTGGGTGCGCGAGGCGTCGCACTACCTCAAGCTCGATGGCAACGTCCAGTGCAAGGTCTGCCCCAACAACTGCATCCTGGCGCCCGGGGACCGAAGCCACTGCCGCAACAAGGTGAACAGGGACGGCACGCTCTACACGATGGTCTACGGCAACCCCTGCACGTTCCACGTGGACCCGGTGGAGAAGAAGCCCCTTTACCACTTCCATCCGGGCACGCGGGCGTTCTCGCTGGCCACCTCCGGGTGCGTCTTCCGATGCCTCAACTGCCAGAACTGGGAGATATCCCAGAAGAAGCCGGAGGAGACCAAGGACCCGACCGGCCCCGAGCTGCGCCTTCGCCCCCCGCTGCCGCTCGCGCTCACGTACGACGACCTCTCCCGCCTTAGCCTCTTCCCCGACGACGTCGTGGCGGTCACGCGGGCCCTGGGCTGCCCGTCGATCGCCTACACCTATTCCGAACCCACGGCATTCTACGAGTACGCCTTCGACACGTGCCGCCTCGCCCACGGCCACGGCCTCAAGAACATCATCGTAAGCTGCGGCTCGATCGAGGAGAGGGCGCTGCGCGACCTCGCGGTCCACGTCGACGCCGCCCATGTCGACCTCAAGGGGTTCAGCGACGAGACCTACCGCCGGCTCAACTCCGGCAAGCTCCAGCCGATCCTAAAGACGCTCAAGACCTACAATGAGCTCGGCGTCTGGTTCGAGGTCATAAATCTCGTGGTGCCCACCTATACGGACGACCTCGATTCGATCCGTCGCATGTGCGGGTGGCTGGCCGAGAACCTCGGGCCCGACAGGCCCCTGCACTTCTCGCGCTTCAACCCCCAGCACAAGCTCGATCACCTGCCGGTCACGCCGATCGACATCCTCCTGAGCGCCCGCGAGGCCGCGCGCGCAGCCGGCCTGCGCTACGTGTACATTGGCAACGTCCGGGAGGTTCCCGACGCGGGCACGACGTACTGCCCCACCTGCCGGCGGCCCGTGATCGAGCGCGACGCGTACGCCGTCACCTCCTTCCAGCTGCACGAAGGCAGGTGCCCCCACTGCAGGACGCCGATCGCGGGGGTCTGGGCGTGACGGGCAGGCGGGCCCGCGCCCCGGGGCACGTTTGCAATTGCGCGCGCGCATGCCTGAGGCATCTCTGGCTGGTCCCCAGACGAAAGCACCCTGATGCAAGGCACCCTCCTTGACTCCCTGCCCCCGCCGCGGTCCGCGGGCGACTTCGAGCGGGTGCGCGAGCGGGTGAGGGCGGGCGCCACCAAGGTGGTCGTGCTGGACGACGACCCCACGGGGACGCAGACGGTCCACGGGATCGACGTGCTGAGCGACTGGTCCGTCGCCGCCCTCGCCGGGGCGCTGGCGGACCCCAGGCCCTGCTTCTTCGTGCTGACCAACTCGCGCAGCATGACGCCCGGGAGGGCGTCGGCGCTCTCGCGGGAGGTCGCGGCGAACCTCGCCGAGGCCGCCGGGCGCACGGGAGCAAGGTTCACCGTCGTCAGCCGCAGCGACTCGACGCTGCGCGGCCACTTTGCCGTCGAGCTGGACGCCATCGAGGCCGGCCTCGGCGCGACCATGGATGCGAGAATCGTGATCCCCGCGTTCTTCGAGGGCGGGCGGTACACCGTGGGGGGCGTGCACTACGTCGCCGACGCAGGCCGGCTCGTGCCGGCCGCCGACACGGAGTTCGCCCGCGACACGACGTTCGGCTACAGAAGCTCCGACCTGGCGGCATGGATCGAGGAGAAGACTGGCGGGGCCGCCCGGGCGGCGGACGTGGCCGCGGTCGCAATCGGGGAGCTGCGGTGCGCGGACGGGGCCGGGCTCGTGCGCAGGCGCCTCCTCGGGCTGCCCCGGGGCTCGTACCTTGTCGTGAACGCGGCGGCGTACGCCGACCTGGAGGTCTTCGTGCACGGTCTTCTCATGGCCGAGGCCGAGGGCCGGCGCTACCTCCTGCGGACGGCCGCGAGCTTCGTGAGGGTGCGGGCCGCGATCGAGCCAAGGGCGCCGCTCTCGGCGCGCGAGATGTGCGACCCCGGCGCCGAGGGGGGCCTTGTCCTGGTCGGCTCGTACATCGAGAGGACGTCGGCGCAGCTGCAGTCGCTCCTTGCGCTTCCGAACGCCGAGGCCGTGGAGCTGGTTGTCGACCGGCTGGCCGACCCCGGCTCAAGGGCCCCCGAGGCTGCCCGCGTCGCAGCGGCAGCCATGGGCGCCATGGCCGCGGGGCGCCACGCGGTCGTCTTCACGAGCCGCGGCCGCACGAGCCGCCTCGGCACCGCGGGCGACCTCGCCGCGGGCCGCGTCGTTTCCGACGCGCTCGTCGACGTCGTCAAGGCGATCCCGCGGCGGCCCCGCCTGCTTGTCGCCAAGGGCGGCATCACCTCCTGCGACGTTGCCATCCGCGGCCTCGGCATGCGAAGGGCGCTTGTCCTCGGGCAGGCCGCGCCCGGGGTCCCGGTTTGGCAAATGGGGCCCGAGACGCGCTTTCCGGGGCTTCGCTTCATCGTCTGGCCTGGAAACGTCGGGGGCCCCGACGCCCTGCGGGACTTTGTCCGGCAGGCCTAGCCGAGCGGCCTGGCGGCCGCCTGGTCGGCCACGAAGTCGCGCACCAGGGACTCGAATCCGGGGTCGCGCACGAATCCCAGGCCGACGGCCCGGCCGACGTCGAAGCGCGCCGGCCAGCTCGATACGATCCGGCTGATCGCGGGATCCTCCCTGAACCGTATCCGCCCGGCGGCCTCCGGGCCCGCGAGCCGCTCCAGGGCCGATATCATCTCTGCCACCGTCACGGTAATGCCCGGAAGGTTCACGGTGCGCCGCTCGCCCAGGGACCCGGGCACAAGCCACGCGGCGTGAGCCAGGTTCGCCACCGCCGCGCGGGGCGACGACAGCCACAGCTCGAGCGCCGTGCCGACCGGGCACACCGACTCCTGCCCGCTCAAGGGCTCGCGGATGATCCCGCTTACAAACGACGAGGCAGCCGCGTTCGGCCGCCCCGGGCGCACGCACACGGTTGGCAGGCGCGCCACCCTTCCGTCCACGAAGCCCTTGCGGCTGTAGTCTGCCACCAGAAGCTCACCGATCGCCTTCTGCGCGCCGTACGAGGACTGCGGGCGCACGGCGGTGTCGTCGGTGATCACGTTGGGAAGAGGCGGCCCGAACACGGCCAGGGAGCTTGCGAACACGAACCTGGGCCTCCTGCCGCCCGCCCGCGCGGCCTCGAGGAGGTTGCGTGTGCCGTCAATGTTGACCCTCATGCCGATGTCAAAGTCCGCCTCCGCCTGCCCGCTGACGACGGCGGCCAGGTGGAAGATGAAGTCGGCGCCCTCGGCCACTGCCGCCGCAGCCGCAGGATCGGTGAGGTCCGCCCGAAGGAAGACGACCCTCGGGTCGGCGGACGGCGCGACATCGGCCACGTCCGCCAGGAGCACCCTCTCGACGTGTCCGTTGGCCAGGAACTGCCCCGCAAGGCGCCCGCCCAGGAATCCGCCGCCGCCTGTGATCGCAATCCTCATGGTAGGTTCTAATGGATTGTGCGCGGCGATCCTCGGCGGGAGCCGCCGCGCCATCAACGAAAATGGCATCGGGGGCGCCCAGGCCGTTGCCAGGCGGCGCCGCCCCGCCATGCTCGCGGGCGAGAACCCCACAATACCCATGAAAGACAAGCTCAGGATCGGATTCGTCGGCCTCGGGGCCATGGGGGCGGGCATGTCCGCCCGCCTCCTCTCGAAGGGGCACCACGTGAGCGCGCACGACGCGCGGGACGAGGCGAGGGCCCCGTGGACCGCACAGGGCGGCAAATGGGCGGCGACCCCGGCGCAGGCTGCGCGCGGCGCCTCGGCCCTCGTCCTCATGGTCGTCAGCGCCGAGCAGGTCGACGAGGTCCTCTTCGGGGCCAACGGGGCGCTCACGTCCCTTCCCGCGGGCTCAGTCGTCATCGTGCACAGCACCGTGCCGGCATCCTTCAACCGGGAGCTCGGGGCGCGCCTTGCAAAGACGGGGCACCTCATGCTGGATGCGCCCGTGAGCGGAGGCGCGGTGGCGGCGCGCAAGGGGTCGCTGACGGTCATGGCCTCGGGCACGGCCGAGGCCTTCGGCGCGGCCGAGCCCCTTCTGGGCGCGGTCGCGGCCAAGGTGTTCCGCGTCGGCGACCAGCCGGGCATGGGCTCGGCCGTCAAGACCGTGAACCAGCTCCTTGCGGGCATCCACATCGCGGCAGCGGCGGAGGCCGTTGCGTTCGGCGCCAAGGCCGGCGTCGACACGCGCGTCCTCTTCGAGGTCATCTCCAACTGCGCAGGCAACTCCTGGATGTTCTCGAACCGGGTTCCGCACATGCTGGACGGCGACTACCGCCCGCTAAGCGCCGTCAATATCTTCGTCAAGGACCTGGGCATCGTCCTGGACTCGGCTAGGGAGCTGCGCTTCCCGGCGCCGCTGGCCGGCCTCGCCCACCAGCTCTTCATCATGGCGGCCTCCTCGGGGCACGGCCTCGAGGACGACGCCGCCGTCGTCAAGGTCTACGAGGCGCTTGCGGGGGTGAGGGTGGCCGCCGCGGGTGCCTAGCGAGCCCTTTTAGGCGCCCAGGATCTCGCCCGGGGCGAAGAAGCGCGCCAGCTCGACCTTGGCGTTATCATTGCTGTCCGAGGCGTGCACGACGTTGCGCATCATCTCGGTTCCGAAGTCGCCCCGGATCGTCCCCTTGGCGGCCTTGCGCGAATCCGTCGGGCCGAGGAGGATGCGCACCTTGCTGACCACGTGGTGGCCCTGCAGCGCCATCACGATCACAGGCCGTGAACTCATGAACTTCTCGATCTCGGGATAGAAGGGCAGCGAGGCCACGTGGGCGTAGTGCTCCCTGAGAACCTCCGGGGTGAGCTGCACCATCTTGCAGCCCACTATCGAGAATCCGGCCTTCTCGAAGCGCTCGAGCACGTTTCCTACGTGGCCCTTCTCCAGGCAGTCCGGCTTAAAGATGATGAGGGTTTTCTCCATGGGAAGGGGAGAACATACGGAAGGCCCCCGCCCCAAGGGAAGCACGTTTTTGGCCTCAGGGCTCCGCCTTCTCCAAGGCAAGGGCCTGATAAAGAGCATCCTCCAGATTGCTGTAGCGGAACGGATACTGGGCCTTGAGAAGCTTGGACGGAACCACGTGCGCGCTCGCAAGGAGCACCTCGTCGGCAATCGGGCCGTAGGCGGCCTTTAGGGCGAAGCGCGGAATCGCCAGGACCCACTGGCGGCCGAATATCCGGCCAAGGGCGCGCGTGAAGCCGGCGTTCGTGACGGCGTTGGGCGAGACGACGTTGATCGGGCCCGAAATGCCGGCGTGGCTGAGCGCGAAGCAGATCGCCCCCGCTGCGTCGTCAAGCGAGACCCAGCTCACCCACTGCCTGCCCGAGCCCAGGGGGGCCCCCAGCCCGGCCCTGAAGAAGGGGATCATGCGCTCGAGCGCCCCGCCGCCCTGGGACAGCACCATCCCGAACCTCAGGCAGACGACCTGCGCCTCGCCCTTGCCCGCGGCGCTCGCGGCGTCCTCCCAGTCCCTGCACAGGCCGGCTAGGAAGCCGTCGCCGGGCTGGCTCGACTCGAAGAGCTCGAGGTTGCCGCGATCGCCGTAGATCCCGACGGCCGAGGAGTTGACGAGAATCCTGGGCCCTCCCTGGCCGAACACCTTCCCCAGGGTCTGCGTCGCGTCGATCCTGCTCGCCTTAAGCTCGTTTCGGCGCTTCGCCGTCCAGCGCTCGCCCCCTATCGGGGCCCCGCAGAGGTTGACGACCGCGTCGAAGGCGCGGCACGTGTCCGACGGGATTTCCCCCGCGGATGGGTTCCAGGGGATCTCATCGGGCGCGGACGCCGGCCGGCGCACGAGGCGCGCAACCTCGTGCCCATCGGCCTTCAGCGCCGCAAGAGCGGCGCGGCCGATCATCCCTGAGGCCCCTGCGAGTAGCACCTTCATTCGTTTGCGTGGAGCATCCCGTGTCGCACGGCAAATTTCGATTTAAGCACCGCCAAATCGCAAGCTTCATGCGACGCGGCGATTACGCATGCTCCGGAAGGCCGCGAGCGCCCCCTCCCGGGCCGCAGCGTGATCGACGATCGGCCTCGGGTATGTGGCTCCCAAGCGCACGCCTGCCGCGCGCAAGACCGGCTCAGGCGCCTCCCAGGGCCTCTGGATGAACCTGACCGGCATCCCGGCGAGCTCGGGCACCCATTGGCGCACGTAGGCGCCCAGCGGGTCGAGCCTCTCGGCCTGGACGACGGGGGCGAAGATCCGGAAATATGGCGCCGCGTCTGCTCCGCACCCGGCGATCCACTGCCAGCCCAGCGTGTTGTTCGCCAAATCGGCGTCGACCAGCGTGTTCCAGAACCATCTGGCCCCCTCGGTCCAGGGAACCCGCAAGTGCTTGACGAGGAATGAGCTCGCGATCATCCGCACGCGGTTGTGCATCCAGCCGGTCTGCCAGAGCTGGCGCATTCCGGCATCGACGATCGGGTAACCCGTGAGCCCCTTCCGCCAGGCCGAGAGCTTCCTGCCTCCCGGGTCGCGCGCCCACGGGAATCCCCTGAATACCTGCCTGTGCGCCCGCTCCGGCGTCAGCGGAAAATGATGCAGCAGGTGATAGGCGAACTCCCTCCATCCGAGCTCCCGAAGGAATGCGCGGGCCGACTCGCTCTGCGGAAACACGCCGGATTCCCTCGACGGGGCCTTGAGCGCGTGCCAGACTTGGCGCGGCCCGACCTCGCCGAAGTGCAGGCAGGGCGAAAGCATCGAGGTGCCAGCGATGTCGGGCCTGTCGCGGTCGGCCGCGTAGGAGCCGAGAGCGCCGGGGACAAATCTCCTTAGGCGTGCCGCCGCCGCCTTTTCGCCCGGCTGCCACGCCTTCGCGATCCCGTCGTACCAGCGGACCGCGGGAAGAAGCGCGAGCTCCTCTAGCGCGAGGGACGCGGGCCACTGCGCCGGCCGCGCGAGGACGCCGCGCGGGGGCGCCCTTGGAGCCTCAACCTCGATTTCCAGGCAACGCCGCCAGTAGGGCGTGAAGACCTGGAACGGCCCCCCCTCGCGGTTCGCGACCGACCACGGTTCGAAAAGGAGGGTGCTGTTGAAATCGCGCGCCTCCAGGCCCTCCTTGGCGAGGTCCGCGACGACGATGCGGTCCCTCTGCAGCACCGCGGGCTCGTAGCGGCGATTCCAGTAGACCGCGCCCGCCCCGCACGCGCGCGACAGGCGGGTGAGCTCCCGGCCGGCGCCGCCTCGGGCAAGGACGAGGCGCGAGCCGCGCTCGCGCAGCGAGCCGTCCAGCGCGCCGAGCGAATGGTGAAGCCACCAGCGCGAGGCCGCCCCGGGCCTCCAGCGCCCCTCGGCGCCGTCATCAAGGACGTAGACCGGGACCACGGGGCCGCCCCGGGCCGCAGCCGCCGCAAGCGCCGGGTTGTCCCCGAGGCGCAGGTCGCCCCTGAACCAGACCAAGGCGGGGGTCACAGCGAGTCGCGGTAGAGCGCCTCGAAGGCCGTGGCGGCCGTCTTCCAGCTGAAGTCGCGCATCATGCCGCGCCGCTGCACCGCGGCGTAGCGCGGCTTGTTGCCAAAGAGCTTGAGCGCGCGGTCGAGGGCGTCGCGCAGCCCCTCGACGGTGGGGTCGCACATGAGGCCGGTGCCCCCGGAGGCGTCCTCGTCGGCGTCGCGCACCGTGTCGACCAGGCCCCCGACCCTGCTCACGACGGGGACCGTGCCGTAGACCTGCGAGTACATCTGGTTGAGGCCGCAGGGCTCGAAGAGCGAGGGCATCACGAAGAAGTCGCTCCCGGCCTCGATCAGGTGGCTCATGTTCTCGTCGAGCCTGGAGCACATGAACACCTTCGACGGCGCCTTGGCGGCGATTTCGTGCAGCCTCGCCTCCATGCGCTTCTCGCCCGTCCCAAGGACGACGAACCGGCACTCCCGGCCCGTGAAGAAACCCTCGTTCTCGAGCACGAGGTCGACCCCCTTCTGCTCCGTCAGGCGGCAGATCATGGAGAAGACCGGGCCCGCGCAGCGCGCGTCGAACCCGCACTGCTTCAGGAGCTCGGCCCGGCAGGCGGCCTTGCCCTCGAGGCTGTCGACCGAGTAGCGCGCCGGGATCTGCGGGTCGGCGGCCGGGTTCCAAACCGTGTCGTCGACGCCGTTGATCAGGCCGAACAGGTCGTCGGCCCTCGTCTGCACCACGCCCTCGAGGCCGCAGCCGAACTCCGGGGTCTGGATCTCCTTCGCGTAGTTCGGGCTCACGGTCGTCACGCGGTCCGCGAAGAGGATGCCCCCCTTCAGGAAGTTCACCTGGCCGTAGTACTCGAGCCCGTCCATCCCGAAGAGCTCTTCGGGCAGGTTCGTCCTCGCGAACGCCGAGGCGGGGAACAGCCCCTGGAAGGCGATGTTGTGGATCGTGAAGACCGTCTTCATCGCGAGCGTGACCCCGAAGCGCCCCTCCGCGTCGCGCAGGAGCGCCGGCAGGAGCGCCGACTGCCAGTCGTGCGCGTGCACGATGTCGGCCCCTATGTTGGCCAGGCGCATCGTCTCGACGACGGCCTTGCAGAAGAAGGTGAACCGCTCCGAGTTGTCCTCGTAGTCTCGCTCGCCGTTTCCGTAGGGATTGGCGCGGTCGAAGAACTCCTCCCGGCACACGAAGTAGATGGTCAGGTTCCTGCCGGGCGAGAAGACGAGCACGTCGCCCGAGAGGTACTGCTCGCCCATCTCGATCTTCAGGCGGAACCTCCTCTCGGCGCCCGCCGCGGACGGGTGCGCGAGTGAGCTCCGGTAGCCGGGCAGGAACACCGAGACCACGTGCCCCCTCTCCGCAAAGGTGCCGGAAAGCGCCCCGACCACGTCCGCGAGGCCTCCCGTCTTCATGTAGGGGTACATCTCGCTCGCGGCGTGGACGATCTTCATGGGG
>PLXS01000016.1 GCA_003151515.1 Opitutaceae bacterium | reverse complement strand
AATGTGGTGCACCACATTACTCCTTGACCCGATTCTCCATTTCGCCGCGGGCGCAATACCGCCGGTCGTAGATCTTCTGGGGATCGCCGACGATGTTGGTGATCACGAACCGGGGATTGCTCCCCTTGTCCGTGTGCTCGGCCTTGGCGATCACCCAGCGCACCTGGGTCCAGGTGAGCGCCGCATAGTCGAAGGCCGCAAACAGGCGCTGCTTGTTGCCGGTGCGCGTAAACTCTTTCTCGGCCTGGCGGATCAGCTTCGCCCCGGCGGCGAGCAAGCGCTCGTTGCGAGCGATTCCGACGACGTACTTCACATCATTGCGGTCGCACCAACCGAGCAGCATGTCGCGACAGAAGCCGCTGTCGGCGCGCAAGACGATCTTTGTGCGTGGCCATTCCTGCCGCAGTCGGCGCACGAGCAGCTTCAAGATCGCCGCCGCGTGCCGCGCCGGGTCTATGTTGCTCGGTCGCAGGTACGCGACCAGGAGCTGATCGCCACAGAAGACATACAGGGGCAGGAAACAGTAGCAGTCATAGTAGCCGTGGAAGAACCGGCCTTCTTGCTCCCCATGTACAGGCGTATCCGTCGCGTCAAAGTCCAGGATCAGCTTCGCCGGAGCCTTTCGATGCGAGGCTACAAACTGCTCGACGAACTCCGCGTTGACGGCCCACGCCGTTGCCCGCGATTGCCGGTTTTCAAACCGGCACAGCGTTGGAGAGCTTGCGAGAGTTTCGGCGCCGGCGGCCAGCTGGTGAACTGTGTCGGTGCGCAGCTGCTCGGCATCGTTCAAATCCTCCCATCCGGCGCACAGCCCCATCACGCGCTGACGCAGCATCGTCTCCACCGCATGCTGCACTTTCCCTTCCTGCCGCGGATCGTGCAGCCGCCGCGCCACCGAGCGAATCAAATTAAGTTTTCGATCCGCTTCCTTCAAGAGCAGCAGTCCACCGTCGCTGCTGACTTGGCCGCCATCGAAGTTCCCTTTGATCGCTCGCTGTTTTGATCTCGAGAATGATATTAGTTTCCGTGAGGTTTTCTGCATAGCATAGGCCCTTTCGTTTATTTGCACCCATGCTTCTAACAATTACTTACAGGATACACTATATAATATCAGGTAATATTTGAGGTTAATCTCGAGGGTGCCCGACAGAACGAGCAATTGCGAAAGATCAGATAATTCGATGGCTTCGCGACGAGGCTGCCGACAGACATCAAAGCTACCGTTTCGTTCTTGGCTGTCGGCGCTCCCGCTCCAGACCTCGGGGGGCCCCAACCGAGCGCGTCGACTAATTGGCCTCCTCTCCACGAAAGGAAATCGTTATGAAAAAGGTGCCGTTTCTATTTCTAATCGCCACCATCGCCGTGGCTTTCACAGGAAATGTTCACGCCCAGGCTCCGGTAATAACTCAGCAGCCGAACTCTTTTTCCCTGATCTTCACCTTTACGAATACGGTGAATATCGGTGGCTCCAATCCCGGCGGCCTTATCAAGGGAACCGACGGCCGATTGTACGGAGTGGCCACATTTGGCGGAGCAAACGGCGACGGGACTGTGTTCGCGGTGAATGCCGATGGTTCGGGCTATACCCCGATTTACAATTTCACTGGAGTCAACGAAGGCGGTGAGCCGCAAGGCAGCCTTATCCAAGGAACCGATGGCCGGTTATATGGAATGACTGTCGGTGCCGGAACAAGCGGCATTGGGGCTATTTTCGTCCTGAATACCAATGGGGCGGGATTCACCGTAGTTCATGCCTTTACTGGTGGCGCCACTCCGACAGGTACGCTTATTCAAGGAAGCGATGGCCGTTTATACGGAGCTACCCAAGGTGGCGGGACCTACGGCTACGGAACTGTGTTTGGGGTGAATATTGACGGATCGAACTTCGCCACGCTTTACAGTTTTACTGGCGGCACTGATGGGGCCAATCCCTATGCGGGCCTCATCCAGGGAACCGATGGGCGGTTGTATGGTACGGCGGCCGGCGCCGGGGCATACGGTTTGGGAACCGTGTTTGCGTTGGAACCCAACGGGACTGACTTTGCTACGCTTTACGTTTTCACCGGCGGAACTGATGGCGGCGTTCCCTATGCGGGCCTCGTACAGGGAAACGACGGCAGGCTATATGGAACGGCCACCGGTTTGTCAGTTGGCGAAGGGACCGTGTTTGCGGTTAAGACGGACGGATCGAGTTTTGCCACACTTTACACTTTTACCGGCGGCCTTGATGGCGGCCTTCCCGGCGCCCCTCTTATCCAAGGAACCGATGGCAGGCTGTACGGAACAGCCTCAGTTGGAGGAGTAAACGGCAGCGGGACTATGTTTGCAACGAAGACAGATGGGACGGGTTTTGCCGTGCTTTACTCGTTCGCCGCCGGAAATGCGCTCTCTTTTCCAGGTTCTGGGCTCATTCAGGGGGTCAATGGCCAGTTATACGGAACGACCAACGTCGGTGGGGCTAACAGCACCGGGACCATTTTTGCGGTGAATACCGACGGGACAGACTTTTCGCCACTTTACAGTTTCAACATTGGCGGTGGCAACAATGGCAGCGGTGTATGGGACGGCCTGTTCCAGGGAAGTGACGGCCGTTTATATGGAACGAGCTATCTTGGTGGGACTTTCAGCAGAGGAAACGTGTTTGCCATGAACCCAGACGGGACAGGGTTTGCCACACTTCACAACTTTACCGGTGGAACAGATGGCGGCAGTCCCCTCCTCATGTCCCTTATCCAGGGAACCGATGGCCGGCTATATGGAACGAGTTATGTTGGTGGGGCTCCCGGTCCTGGGACTGTGTTCGCGGTGAAATCAGACGGGACAGGTTTTGCCGTGCTCTACAATTTCTCCTACTCCAACAGTGGGGGCGGGCTTCCCATTGGCGCCGTCCTTCAAGGAACCGATGGACGGCTTTACGGAACAGCCGAATATGGCGGAGCGAACGGCGCTGGAACTGCTTACGCGATGCACCCTGATGGGACGGGTTTTACGCCGATTCACGCTTTTAGCGGAGGCAACGATGGCGGTAATCCCAATGCCGGCCTCATTCAGGGAGCCGACGGGCGACTGTACGGAACGACGGCCAGCGGTGGAGCAGGCGGTGGTGGAACTGCATTTGCTATGAAATCGGATGGGACGGACTTTGCGACGCTTCACGCATTCACCGGCGGGGCTGACGGCGCCTATATCCAAGACGGCCTGATCCAAGGATCTGATGGTCGGTTGTACGGAACGACCCAAGGTGGTGGGACAAACGGGAATGGAACTGTCTTTGCGGTGAGCGCCGATGGCACCAATTTTACAGTAGTTCACAGTTTCACCGGCAGCTCTGATGGCGCCAATCCCAATGCGAGCCTCATACAGGGAGCTGACGGTCGATTGTACGGATCGACTGGCTATGGCGGGATAGGCAACAATGGTAGTTTGTTTTCAGTGAATACCGACGGTTCGGGTTATGTCGTACTCTACAATTTCAACGGAAGCACTGATGGCGCGGAGCCCACCGCCGCCCTCGTTCAGGGAACCGATGGCCGGCTATACGGAATGGCCTCTGGTGGCGGGCTAGACGGCAATGGTACAGTGTATTCGATTGCAGGCCCCCCTTTGGCCTCCGGGAGCAGCGTGACTTATACCGTGGCTGCCGCCGGCGCAGGGCCGCTTAGCTACCAATGGCAACTTAATGGAGCGAATATCTCGGGTGCAATAGGCTCTTCTCTCACGCTTTCAAATCTAAGTTCATCGAATAACGGCAGCTACACCGTGGTCGTCAGCAATTCAGCAGGCTCGGTCACGAGCAGCGCAGTGACACTGGTTGTCGTTGGGCCGCCGGTGATCACGACACAGCCTGCCGACCAGACTACGTTTTTGGGTGGGACGGTCACGTTCTCGGCTGCCGCCACGGGCTATCCGGCGCCCACATATCAATGGCAGTTCAACGGCGTGAATATTCCCGGGGCGACGGGGGCGACGCTCATGGTTTCGGGGGTTACCCCGGATGAGACCGGCCAATATGACGTGGTGGTGTCCAATTCCAGTGGATCCATAACGAGCTCGGTCGCCGCGCTCTTCATCAACGATCCGCTCTCTTCGGACACCGATTGGCTCGAAGGGGTGTATTCGAAGCAGGCTTCTCCCAGCACCTTTCCAACATTCCAAAACGGGCGGCTGGAGTTGATAAACTCCCCTCCTCAGAACCAGTTTACCCAGATTTTCCCTTCGCCTGGAGAAAACGGTGCCCTCATGGTGTCCGGAATAACGCCAGCGTTGATGGGCAGCATGACTGCCGATTGGTCCGTCCAAGTCGACGTCCACGGTGCCGCGGTTCCGGTAAGCCCGTCCGTAGGCTATTACATGGAATTCGTCCTTTTCAACCTTCAGGCAGGTCAAAATTACAGCACCGGGGCCATATTTGGCCTCTCTTACAACGACGATAATCAAAATGGGGTCCCACCGCTCAACCGTGTCGATACGGGATTTTGGAACCTCTGGAATACCCCCAATGCCGATTCCTCGATACCGAACAGTGCGACAGACTTCACATTTCGCACCGCTTATACGAGCAGCACTCACCAGCTTGCGACTTCCTACTCGACCGACGGCGGCGTCACCTGGACAACAACGTATTCGTTCGATGTCACGCAGCCCAATGTCAACGCAGGCGGAGGATGGGGCATGACGGTCGTCAGCGGGACCTCATTCGGCATTGGGTTCAATATTGGGGCGTCGGCGGCGCTTGCCTCAGGGGATGTCTACCTGAGCAATTTCACCTATTCGGGCCTCACTGCCGGCCAATGGATAACCACGTCGACAGTCATAACGACGCAGCCATCCTCGCAGGCGACCGTCAGCGGCGGCACGGCCGTCCTGAGCGTCGCTGCCATCGGGTTTCAGGATGACCTGAAATACCAGTGGTACCTCAATGGCACGGCATTGACAGACGGTGGAAATATTTCGGGCTCCCAGACGGCCACGATTACCCTGACCAACGTCGATGCCGCTGATGCTGGTAGCTACACCGTTGTCGTGAGCGACCCCAGCGCAGCCATATTCGTCGGGCCACAGGCAGCACCTGCCACGAGCGTTCCAGTCACCTTGACCGTATTGCCGCTGCCCACGATCACTGCGCAGCCGAGCAACCAAACGGTGCTTTTGGGAGGAACGGCTACATTTTCCGTTGGGACCACCGACGTGGGGGGCACATATCAATGGCAATTCGACGGTGTGGACATTCCCGGTGCAACCAACGCCACGCTGACGATTACTGGGGTCGCTCCGGAAAACACAGGCCAATATGATGTGGTTCTAACCAACGGCAACGGGAGCACCACGAGTTCGGTCGCCACGCTTTACATCAACGACCCGCTCTCCTCGGTAAACAATTGGGTCGGCGCCGACAGCGACTCCGTTTTTGAAAACGGACGGCTGGACGTCATTTCGAACCAGGCTCAGGGTGGAGGATTCCAGCTGATGCCGATGCCGGGAGGCAATGGTGCTCCAATGGTAGATGGAATCACAAGAGTCTTGATGGGCACCATGACCGCGGATTGGTCCGCCCAGGTGGACATGCACTGCAATGCTATCCCAGTAGGTCCCACCCAGAGCTATCAACTCAACCTAATGCTTTTCGACATGCAGCCGGGCCAGTTCTACACTGGCGGTCAAGTTGGGTTCCAGTACAATAACCTCGGGCAGAACGGTGTTCCGCCGCTCGGGAATGTCGTCGGAGCAATGTGGGAACTCTACAACGTCTATTCGAACATCCCGACCACCGCGACGGATTTCACATTCCGTGCTTTTTATTCGAGCAGCACCCACCAGCTTTCCACTTCATATTCGACCGACGGAGGCGCAACCTGGACTGCGTTGACTTCGTTCGACGTAACACAGCCCCTCGTCAACAACAGCGGCGGCTGGGGCATGGCAATCACCAGCGGGCCTTCGTTTGGAATCACGCTGTGCTTCCAGCCCTCATTATTAGTCAACCCGGGCGATATTTACATGAGCAACTTTGTCTATTCGGGCCTTACTCTAGGTACATGGACACCGACTCAGGCAGCCATAGCAACACAACCGACCCCACAGGTGACCGTCAGCGGTGGCACGACTGCTTTCAGCGTTGCTGCCGTTGGGACTCCGGGCGACATTCTGCAATACCAGTGGTACCTGAACGGCGTGGCATTGACGGATAGTTTGACTGTTTCGGGCTCCCAGACCGCCACGCTTACCCTGAGCGACGTCGGAGCCGCCGAAGCTGGGAGCTACACGGTTGTCGTATCCGAAAACGATACTCTTTACGGGCAAGGCTTAAGTTCGGCCACAAGCGCCCCAGTGGCCTTGACGGTGGCGTTGCCCCAGATCACCTCGCTGAACCCAACGAGTGTGATTTCGGAGGTAACCGACCTTCCCCAAACGCTCATGGTGTACGGATCCAATTTCAATTCCGGTGATACGGTCCTGTGGACCGACGGAACGCATCTGGAGACCACGTTTGTGAGTGGAACGGAGCTGAACGCAATCGTGCCCGGAGCCGACCTGGAGATAAGCGGCGACATCACCACCGAACTCATCAGCGTTCAGAGCGCGAGCGATGACACCTCAAACCTTGAAGTCCTGTCCGTCGTATCCGCAGCCGTAACGCAAGTCCAAGCTTCAGTCGCGCCGCCCGGCGGCTCTGCGACGGATTCGACAGCTCCCACTATCCCAGGGAATGGAGGCGTCACGGCGACCTTGCAGAACACCTCGACGAGCGCACCGTCAGCGGCGATCTCGGTCGCCAATTATTCGACCAATCCGACGCCCGTCGCCCCCACGATCGATGTGGGCGGGCAATACGTCGATCTGCAGGTGACCTCCGTAACGGCCGCTGACACGGTGACCGCCTATTTCTATTACCCATCCACGATCACGGGAGCGAACGCCGACAACCTCCAGTTGCTGTATTTTGACGGTACCACTTGGGGTCCGGTGCTAAGCAGCGGGGGCACGGTGCCGGTCAAGAACGAAACTCCGGACCTAAATGGAACGGTCTCCGGCGGGCAATTCACGGTCGTTTTCGACAACACCAGCACGCCCACAATCACGAATCTCTCGGGAACGGTGTTCACGCCGAGCATTGTTACCATCCCCCCAGTGATCCAGTCGGTGACGCCCTCCCCGGCGTACCTGACTCCGGCGAACAACCAGATGGTTCCGGTCACCATCGCTGTGGTCGCGACGGACCAGTTCTATCCCAACCTGGTTTCCCAGATCCTTTCCGTGACGAGCAACGAGCCGTCCACCAACGGGACCGTGGAATGGCAGATCACCGGGCCCTTGACCCTGAATCTGCTGGCATCGCGTTCCAACACCGGCACCGGACGCATCTATACAATCACAATCCAGACAACCGATTCAGCCGGCAACAAGGCAACACAACAGACAGAGGTGATTGTCCCGAAGGACAAGGATGCACTGAGTGATGCGCCGGCGATTGTGACGCAACCGCAGAGTCAGACCGTGAACGCAGGGGCAAACGTCACCTTCAGCGTGGCGACGACCGCGGCGCTGCCCGTCACATACCAATGGCTCTTCAACGGCGCGATCATCGCCGGAGCCACGGGGACGACGCTAAGCTTGTCCGATGTCACATTGGCAAATGCCGGCAGCTACACCGTGGCAGCCACGAACAGCATCGGCACGACGACCAGCCACAAGGCCAAACTCACGGTAAATGCGGGCCCAGCATTCACGACCCAGCCCCAG
This sequence comes from Opitutaceae bacterium, assembly GCA_003151515.1. Classification (GTDB taxonomy): domain Bacteria; phylum Verrucomicrobiota; class Verrucomicrobiia; order Opitutales; family Opitutaceae; genus Palsa-1447. Next base: position 173,767 of record PLXS01000016.1, on the reverse strand, counting down.
TCCGTGACGGCCGATGTCGGCGCGAAGGTCGTCTTTACGGCGGTGGCGACGGGAGGCCCCAAGCCTCATTACCAGTGGTTCCTCAATGGCGTCACCCTCTCGGGCGGTAAATCGGGCACACTGACGATCAACAAGGTCAAGGCGAGTGACGCCGGGACCTACACCGTAACGGCGACAAATTCATTCGGGTCCGCGACGAGCAATCCGGCGGTGTTGATGGTCAACGCACCGCCGACAATCAAGACCCAGCCCAAATCAGAAACGGTCAAGGCAGGAGCGACGGCCACGTTCACGGTTGTGGCGACCGGAACGCCGACTCTGACCTACCAATGGGCATTTAACGGAACCGCGATTCCGGGAGCTATGGCCAGCACGCTTACGCTAACCGACGTTGGGGCGGCCGCGGCAGGCAGCTATTCGGTGACTGTGACAAACAGCATCGGTAGCATCACCAGCAATGCGGCAACCCTGAAGGTGCGTTGACGAAAGTTTGCAGCTTCTTGCTGCCGTACATTTCACCAGGAACCGCGTGTAGCGCGGTGAAGTGATGCGCGAACCCCAGGAGTGGATTTTCCCAAACCGCGCAGCTCATGTCGGAATGTTGCAACTTTCATTATTGCAAATACTTGCATACTATATGATACCTCTTTCATGAAATATTGCGGCTAGGCGGACTTGTTCGGATGAATTCGAATCGTACCAAAGAGCTTTAGGATACCGTGGCTGAGGCCATCGTTGGACACGCTGGTGTCGTTTATTTCGATATAGTCATGGGTGTCGCACTGTGTTGGTAACTCGCCGGCTCGGCATCAAGCTGCCGCTTCCATTATGCCGAATGGGGGTTTCAGTTTCTATCTGATACGAATCATGGGCGCCGCATAATGGAATAATCGGCATAAATTCCCTGGGAGCGTGTTGTTTGGCCCATGCGCAATTGTTGCGAATCGTTGAAAGCGTGTTGACGCATTTCGCGTGAAAACGATTGCGAGTAGCAGAAATCCGTTTTCAACCCCCGGGTGGCGTCGGCCGGCCCGGCGCCCGCCCTGATACCACTTCCGATGTTGTTCAACATCGCGCTGTGCGGAGCCCAAAAGCGAAGCACAGCGGGGTTGGGAAAAAATCGGCCGGCGTCCACGATGGTGTTGGCCGCCGCCTGGCCTCGGCACGAACACGGTCCTCTGGGCCCATTGCCTCGAGCAACAGCGCTAGATCACCGGTCGTGCCGGGCGCCTCCGGTAAGACGCATGAGAGAACAACATCCCGAGAGGATCCTTGTATCAGGTTTACGTACCGCCGGAGTGCCCCGGCGGCACAAACTATCTGCTGCCTGCGGCCGTCCCGAAAGAAATTTCCGCCGGCATCCTGTTCTATGCCATTGCCGTTGCGAAACACGGTTGGACAAGCAAAGCTTAATCGCGGAGCTATCTGAAAACCAAATTCCTGACAATTTAACCGAACAGAGGAGAAAACACACATGTCAACCGAAGCCAAATGCCCGTTCCACCAAGCTGCCGGAGGCGGCACGTCGAACCGCGACTGGTGGCCGAACCAGTTGAAGCTCGAGCTCCTGCACCAGCATTCCTCCAAGTCCAATCCGATGGGCGAGGAATTCAACTATGCGAAGGAGTTCAAGAGCCTCGACCTGGCGGCGGTGAAGAAAGATCTCGCGGCGCTGATGACCGACTCGCAGGACTGGTGGCCGGCGGACTTCGGCCACTATGGACCTTTGTTCATTCGCATGGCGTGGCATAGCGCCGGCACCTACCGTACCGGCGACGGTCGCGGCGGCGGCGGCAGGGGCCAGCAGCGCTTCGCGCCGCTCAACAGTTGGCCGGACAACGTCAGCCTGGACAAGGCGCGTCGCCTGCTCTGGCCGATCAAGCAGAAGTATGGCCGGAAGATTTCATGGGCCGACCTGATGATCCTGGCGGGGAACGTCGCCTTGGAAACGATGGGATTCAAGACGTTCGGTTTCGGAGGCGGTCGCGAGGACGTATGGGAGCCGGATCAGGACGTCTATTGGGGCTCGGAGGACAAGTGGCTGGGAGGCGATAAGCGCTACTCCCACGGTTCCGAGGGCGTCGACAAGGAGGGCGCGGTGCTCGTGTCCGACGACACCGCGGATGGGGACATGCACGGGCGCAACTTGGAGAATCCGCTTGCCGCGGTGCAGATGGGCCTGATCTACGTCAACCCCGAAGGTCCGGACGGCAACCCCGATCCAATTGCCTCGGCAAGGGACATCCGCGAGACCTTCGCCCGTATGGCGATGAACGATGAGGAGACGGTGGCGCTCATCGCCGGCGGCCATACCTTCGGCAAGACCCACGGCGCCGGCCCTGCATCCCATGTTGGGCCTGAGCCCGAGGCGGCCGGACTCGAAGCGCAGGGCATGGGCTGGAAGAGCAGCTTTGGCACTGGCAAAGGCGGCGACACGATCACCAGCGGCCTGGAAGTCACTTGGACCACCACGCCCACGAAGTGGAGCAACAACTTCTTCTGGAACCTGTTCGGCTATGAATGGGAACTGACGAAGAGCCCAGCCGGTGCACATCAGTGGAAGCCGAAGCATGGCGCCGGCGCCGGGACCGTGCCGGATGCCCACGACCGTTCGAAGCGTCACGCACCTTCCCTGCTGACCACGGACCTCGCCCTGCGCTTTGACCCTGCCTACGAAAAGATTTCGCGGCTCTTCATGGAGAATCCGGATCAGTTCGCCGACGCATTCGCCCGGGCGTGGTTCAAGCTGACGCACCGCGACATGGGCCCGCGCGCGCGTTATCTCGGGCCGGAGGTTCCCGCAGAGGAGCTCATCTGGCAGGACCCCATTCCCGCGGTCAATGACCCATTGATCGATGCGCAGGACATTGCCTCCCTGAAGGGCAAAATTCTGGCTTCCGGTCTGTCCGTCTCGGAGCTGGTGTCCACCGCCTGGGCGTCGGCGTCCACGTTCCGTGGCTCCGACAAGCGCGGCGGTGCGAACGGTGCCCGTGTTCGCCTGGCTCCGCAGAAGGACTGGGAAGTCAATCAGCCTGCCCAACTGGCGAAGCGGCTCAAGGCTCTGGAGGGCATCCAGAGTGCGTTCAACAGCGCCCAGTCTGGCGGCAAGAAGGTCTCACTGGCTGACCTGATCGTTTTGGCCGGTTGCGCAGGCGTCGAGAAAGCTGCGAAAAATGCCGGTCACGAGGTCATAGTTCCTTTCACCCCGGGACGCATGGACGCCTCGCAGGAGCAAACCGATGAGGCCTCCTTCGCCGTGCTCGAGCCCATCGCGGACGGCTTCCGCAATTACCTCAAGGCCAAATACAAAATACCATCCGAAACGCTGCTGGTCGATAAAGCGCAGTTACTGACCTTGACCGCGCCCGAAATGACGGTGCTCGTGGGCGGCATGCGCGTCTTGAAGACCAACTTCGGAGGGGCGCCGCACGGTGTATTCACCATGCGGCCGGAGGCGCTGACGAACGACTTCTTCGTGAACTTGCTCGACATGGGCACCGAGTGGAAAGCGGTCTCTAAAGACGCCGACGCCTTTGAAGGCCGCGATCGCAAAACGGGTGAACTCAAATGGACCGGCACGCGTGCCGACCTTGTCTTCGGTTCAAACTCCCAACTCCGCGCCCTGGCTGAAGTCTACGGAAGCTCGGATGCGGAGAAGAAGTTCGTCGATGACTTCATAGCGGCTTGGAACAAGGTGATGAACCTTGATCGCTTCGACCTCGCGTAATCTCTGACCTCTATCTGCCGAAATCTGCTGTTGTAACCTCCGCGCGCCTTTGTGCAGATTGGAGGGCCGGGGATCCGATTTTACCAATGCTCGCGGCTGTGAAAAGCCACGCAGCGAAGAGAAGTGTGATCCCGAATCTTCAATCCTGCCCTGTCGAGCTTTGCCCGAATGTCATGTCCAATTGGCAGCTCGCGCTCCGCAAATATGAAGTGGTCAAAAATGTGGAGTGGGACCGTCACCGAACCGCTGTGAACTCCGGGGCGCCGGCCGCCCCAACTCAACATTATTGATGGCCTGGACCGAGCATCAGAGACCCTCCAGCCAATGGATGAGATCAGGGCCTCATACCCACACGAAAACCGGTAGAACCCCAAAAAGGTGGCGTCCAGCGACGGCCGAGGACCGGATGGCGATCTTCGCCAGGGCCACGGCGCTCAGTGGCTCCGCCCCGACCGTCGCTGCGAAGATTCTGCTGCAACCTCGCTGGCGCGCCTCCTCCAGCAGCTCGAGATCCAGCTGGAGCTCTATCGCGAACGGATCGCGGACGTCTTTGCCCGCCATCCCGATCACGACCTGTTTGGCTCCCTGCCCGGGGCGGGTCCAATGCTGGCTCCCCGCGTGCTCGGAGATAATCGCAGCCGCTTTGCCACCGCCCAGGGATTGCAGTATGTCGCCGGAACCGCGCCCATCACCAAACAGTCAGGCAAAACTTGTTATCAACAAATACGCTACGCGTGCAACGATACGCTACGCGCAGCGGTTCAACATTGGGCCGACCTAAGTCGCAGACAATGCGCCTGGGCGGAAGCGTATTATCAAGCGCATCGAAAAAAGGGCCAATCGCACGCCTGCGCCCTGCGCTGCTTAGGCCGGCGCTGGTTGAAAATCCTCTGGAAAATGGGGCAATCCCACAGCCACTACGACGAGGCCCTGCACGCCCGCAATCAAACCCAGCACGGCTCGTGGGTCCTGGCTCTCGCCTCCTCCAGCAGCCCATGAAAAAAGTCTTCCAAACACAGAGAACATCTAGAGCACCTCGGCGTCCAAGTCGCCCGGCTTGAGCAGCGGGGCGAAGAGCGCCTTGTTCGCGGCCTTGAAGTAGGCCTCCTTGGGCTCGATCGTCCCTTCTTTCAGCCGGTTCATGAGGGAGGTGTCCATGAGGATCATCCCGTCGGTGCCGCCGCTCTCTATGATCTGCCTGATGTTTGCGATCTGGCCCGTGCGCACCGTGTTCGCGAGCGACTCGTGCTGGAGCAGGATCTCGTGGACGGCGACCCGGCCCTTGGGGATCTTCTTGCACAGCAGCTGCGCCACGATCCCCGCGAGGCAGCCCGCCAGCATCACCCGGACCTGGTTCTGCTGGTCGGCCGGGAAGGCGTTGATGATCCTGTCCACGGTCTTCGGGGCATTGTTCGTGTGCAGGGTCCCGAAGACCAGCATGCCCATCGAGGCGCAGCTGAGCGCCAGCTTGATCGTCTCGAGCTCGCGCATCTCGCCCACGAGCAGGATGTCCGGGTCGTGGCGCATCGCGCTCTTGAGCGCGGCCTCGAATGTCGCCGTGTGCTCCCCGACCTCGCGGTGGATGATCACGCTCTTCTTCACCGGGTGCACGAACTCGATCGGCTCCTCGATCGTGATGATGTGCCGGCTCATGTTCGTGTTGATGTAGTCGATCATCGCGGCGAGGGTGGTCGACTTGCCGCTGCCCGTGGGCCCCGTGACGACGACCAGCCCCTCGTTCAGGTGGCAGAGCTTCTTGATGGCCTCCGGCAGGTTGAGCTGCTCGAACGAGAGTATCTTCGCCGGGATTTGCCTAAAGACCGCGGCCTGGCCCCAGTGGTTGTAGAGGAAGTTGCCGCGGAACCTGGCGAAGCCCGGGATCTCATGGGCGAAGTCAAGGTCGCCGCGTTCGAGGAAGTCCTTCCAGCGCCGCTCGGGCACGAGCTCCTTCAGGAGCGCCTCCATGCCGGCCGGGTTGAGCGGCTGGCTGCCGATGGGGATTATGGAGCCGGAGATCCTGGCCTTGGGCGGCTGGCCCACCATGAGGTGCAGGTCCGAGCCGCCCTTTTCAACCATCGTGCGCAGGAGGGTGTCGATCTCGGCCATGGCTAGAGCATCTTGGCGCGAAGCACGCGGTTGCTGATCCCGGCGAGGGCCGTCTCCTTGGAGACCTTCCCCTCTTTCCAGAGGGAGAAGATCACGTTGTCCATGAGGCACATGCCCTCGCGCAGCCCCGTCTCCATCGTGTTGCGAAGGCCCGTCGTCTTGCCATCCCGGATGAGGTTCGAGATGGCGACGTTGTTAACCAGGATCTCGCACGCCATGACAAGCCCGCCGCCTTTTGCCGCCGAAGGCAGGAGGCGCTGGCAGACGATCCCGCGAAGGCTCTCCGCGACGCTCGAGCGGATCTGCGCCTGCTGCGCGGGCGGGAACACGTCGAGGAGTCGGTTGAGCGTCGTGGGGGCGTCGCTCGTGTGCATGGTGCCGATCACCAAGTGGCCGGTCTCCGCGGCGCTGACCGCCATCTCGATCGTCTCCAGGTCGCGAAGCTCGCCGATCACGATGATGTCGGGGTCCTCGCGCAGGGCCCCCTTGAGCGCCGAGAAGAAGCCGTCGGTGTGCTCGCCGACCTGGCGCTGCGTGACGCTGCACCCCTTCGACTTCTGGACCACCTCGATAGGGTCCTCGACCGTGATGATGTGGTCCTTGCGGGTTTCGTTCAGGAAGGCGACCATCGAGGCGAGCGTCGTCGTCTTGCCCGAGCCGACGGGACCCGTGATGAGGACGAGCCCGTTGTGGTAGCTGAGCAGCCTCTTGAGCGTCTCCAGGTGTGCGGCGAAGCCGAGCTCGAGCATGGTTTTGATCTCGTGCGGGACCATCCGGTACGAGCCCGCGGAGCCCTCCTTCTGGAAGAGGAGGTTCACGCGGTAGCGCTCGGGCTCGACGATCGCCAGGGCGTAGTCGAGGTCGTGCGTCTCAAGGAAGACCTTCTGCTGCTCGGGCGAGAGCAGGATCGTGTTCATGCGCAGCGCATCCTCGGAACTGAGCGTGTGATCGCTTATGAACTGGATCTCGCGGTCCTTGCGGATGAACGGGCGCCTGCCCGCGCACAGGTGAAGGTCGCTGGCCTTGAAGCGCACGGAGGCCGCGAGGAGGCCCTTCATGCCCTCCGCGAGGGCCTTGTCGTCCATCTTGGCCAGGGTCTCGAAGGGGAACTTCGGCGCCTCGGCGGGCGGCTCGACCTTGTGCGCGACGGGGACGATGGGCTCGACCAGCTCCGCGGCGGCGACGAAGGGATCCGTTGGCGGCGGGCCCTTCTTCGCGTTCACAGCGGCCATGCTGGCGAGCTTCTCCAGGCGCCCGACGTCCGCGACGACCTCGTCGTCAATCAGCCTCTGCGCGAAGTCCAGCATGGTGGGCTTGCCCCCGAGGGCCTTCCTGACGCCGATGGCCTCGACCCGGGTGAACAGGCCCAGGTCTATGCCAAGATGCACAAACCAGAGAAGGTCGGGATTCATGGCGTTCGAAAGGTCAGGTTTGCATCATGCTGCGGGAAAACGATGTGCCAAGCGCGAATCGGTGCGTGCGCGAGCGCCGCGGAATGGGGGATTGCAAATGCGTGGGTTTGCAGGGACTGTGGCGGCCCAAATCAGATCATGCTACGGAAGTTCATTGCAAAGCTCCGCGAATCCATTGCGCCGGCGCCCAAGAAACACCACCAGGTTCCCACTCAGCCCGAAACCCGCCCCCAGCTAGGCGGCCCGGCGCCCCGCAGGCAGGGCTATGGCGGCGGCCAGCCGCGCGCACAGGGCCAGGGCGGGGGCCAGCCGCGCGCACAGGGCCAGGGCGGCGGACAGCCGCGCAGTCAGGGCCAGCGAAGGCCGGCGCGGGGTCAGGGCGGCCCGCAGGTGGGCCCCTCCTCCTCCCAATCCGGCCAAGGCGAGCCTCGGCCGAGGCGCGAGGAGCGCACCTTCGGGGGACGGGGCCAGGGAAGGCACGGGCAGCAGCGCGACGGGCGCGGGCCGCGCGCGCGCGATAACACCTTCGAGCACCCGGGACACACCCCGGTGAAGCCCGCCGTGCCGGTGGACGTTCCGAAGATGGACACGGCCTTCTCGAAGCTCGGCCTCTGCGACGCCCTAGCGTACACGGTCGAGCAGAAGGGCTACGTCGAGCCCACGCCGATCCAGGTCAAGGCCATCCCCCTGATTCTGGAGGGCCGCGACGTGATTGGCTCGGCGCAGACGGGCACGGGCAAGACCGCGGCGTTCGCGCTTCCGATCATCCAGAGGCTTGGCCAGCACGGCGCGATGCGCTGCCTCATCCTCGAGCCCACCCGCGAGCTGGCGCTCCAGGTCGAGGAGGCCTTCCACAAGTACGCCCAGTTCACCGACCTTCGCGTGACGATAGTGTATGGCGGCGTGGGCTACGGCAAGCAGACCGACGACCTGAGGCGCGGCATGGACATCCTTGCGGCGACGCCCGGCCGCCTCCTCGACCACATGGAGCAGGGCAACTGCTCGCTCGACAAGATCGAGATCCTGGTCCTCGACGAGGTGGACCGGATGCTGGACATGGGCTTCCTGCCCGACGTCCGGCGCATCGTGCAAAGGTGCGCCTCGAACCGCCAGACGCTCTTCTTCACGGCCACGCTGCCCCCGGAGATCGAGCAGCTCGCGAGCTGGACGCTTCGCAACCCGCACAGGGTCGAGATCGGGCGCACGCACTCCGCGGCGGACACGATCTCCCACGCCTTCTATCCGGTCGTGGCGACGCAGAAGTTCGACCTGCTGCAGCTCCTGCTCGAGCGCACGGACTTCAAGAGCGTGCTCATCTTCTGCCGCACGCGGATGGGCGCCGACCGCATCGCGGCCCGGCTGCTGCACAAGGGCCACAGCGTGGGCGTCATGCACTCCGACAGGAACCAGCGCGAGCGCGTGGAGGCCCTCGAGAGCTTCAAGTCCGGCAAGATCGAGGTGCTGGTCGCCACAGACATCGCGGCCAGGGGCCTCGACATCGCCGGCGTGTCGCACGTGATCAACTACGACGTGCCCGAGAACGCCGAGGACTACGTCCACAGGATCGGGCGCACCGGGCGGGCGCGCCACACGGGCGAGGCCTTCACCCTCGTGACCGAGGACGACGTCAGGGACGCCCGCAGCATCGAGCGCTTCATCGGCGCCTCGGTCGAGCGGCGCAAGGTCGAGGGCTTCCCCTACGTCTACTCGGCGCTCTTCGACGACAAGGCCCTCGCCGAGGCGCTGCCTAAGTCGTCGAGCAGCCGCCTGCACCGCGGGGCGCGCAGGTAGCCCAAGGGCGGCGCGGCCGCTCACTCGCTCCCGTTCACGACCTTGTAGGCGGTGGCCGCGGCGATCGCCCCGGCGATCTCGCCCGCGAGGAGGACCCAGTAGTTGCCCCAGAAGGAGAGGCCCATGAGCGAGATCCCCGAGGCGACGGCCGGGTTGAAGGCGCCGCCCGAGACCCCGCCCACGGCGAAGACCCCGACCATGACCGTCGCCCCGATGGCGAGCCCGTAGAACGAGTTGCCCGCCGTCCCCTTGGACGTCGCGGCGTTGAGCATCACCCAGCACAGGGCGAAGGTGAAGAGGAACTCGGCGACGAACGCAGGCTTCCAGCCCGCGATCGCCAGCGGCGTCGCGGCCCCCTGCATCTTGATCTTTCCAACCATCCACGCCGCGACGAACGCGGCGGCGACCTGCGAGATCCAGTACGGGACGACGTCCTTGGTCTCGCACTTGCCGCGGATCCAGACGGCCAGCGTGACGGCTGGGTTGTAGTGGCCTCCCGAGACGTGGGCGCCCGCGAAGACCATGACCATGAAAACGGCGCCGATCGCGACGGGCGCCAGGCTCCCCGCGCTGGGGGGTATGACCGTGCTGCCGACCGTGAAGACAAGGAAGAAGGTGCCGATGAACTCGACGAGGTATTTTTTCATGGTTCGGGGTCAAGCTGGCCGGGTCGGGGAAGCGCCAGCGCCGCGGCGGCGCCAAGCACGGGGCCCGGGGGCCTCAGGGGAGCGGGCACGCCAGCGCCCGGCGCCCGGCTCCCGGCGGCGAACCATGGGCGCCGGGAGGAACGCGCGCCACATGAGCCGCACGACCCCGGCGAAACCGGCGGCCGCCCTGGGAACGAGCGCCGGGGCCTCGGCGACCGCGGCGACGATCCCGACGAGGGCCTTTTCGAGGAGGGGGTGGGGTTTCATGGGGCCCGCCGGACCGGCTGCGCGACACCTTGGGGGGACCGGGGCGCGTTGGCAACCTGCGAGGGGCGGCGCGCCGCCCGTCTTTTTTTGGGATTGCGGGCCGGGCGGTTTCGGGCGTCCTTGCGCGCTCCGATGCAACTCAAGATACCCAAGGGCGACTTCGCCGGCTACATCTTCGACCTGGACGGGACGCTGGTCGACACGATGCCGGTCCACTACCTCGCGTGGCAGGCCGCGCTCAGGCGGGAGGGCCTGAAGGGGCGCCTGGACGAGGACTACTTCTACGAGCTTGGGGGCGTGCCCTCGCGCAAGGTCGCGATGCTCCTCGGCGCCCGCCACGGGCTCAAGCTCGACCCGGAGAAGGTCTTCCGGGAGAAGGAGGAACTCTACAAGGGCTCGGAGGTGAAGCTGGCGCCGATTGCGCCCGTGATCGAGTTCGCGCGCCGCGCGAAGGCCACGCACCCGATCGCCATCGCATCGGGGGGCACGAGGGACGTGGTCGCGAGCACCCTCGACAAGGCAGGCCTTCGGGACCTCTTCCCGGTTGTGGTCACGGCCGACGACGTAGCGCACGGGAAGCCAGCGCCGGACATGTTCCTGCTCGCGGCCAAGCGGATGGGCGTCGCGCCCGCATCCTGCCTTGTCTTCGAGGACGGCGAGCCTGGCATCAGGGCGGCCGAGGCCGCCGGGATGAAGTGGGTCTTCGTCCCCAGCCGCCGCTCAGGGTGAGCCGGAGGGGTGGGGCTCCTGCATGTCGAGCGCCACCGTGTCGCCGACCTTGAGCCCCGCGGCCGCCGCGGCGCTCCCGAAGGCGCGCGCCAGGGCGGTGCGGCCGTCCGCGTCGGGGAACGCGACCCACTGGCCGCTCTCGACGTCGGTGTAGTTGCGCCCATAGAGGACCCTGAAGGTGCCGGCGCCGGTGCGCATCTGGAAGTACGTCATGGGCGCGATGCCCGCCACGTCGAAATCGGAGGCCTGGGCCTCGAGCAGGACGGTGCCGTACACGGCGTCCACCTCGTCGACCGTGGTGTCGAAGCCGTGGTTGCCCGGGTGCATCGCGACGGTGGACTGGAACGGATCGGGAGGCACCGTCGAGTCGAAGAAGGGCCTGTTTTCGGCCGGCTTGGGCAGCGCGTCGGGCCCGTGCTCCACCCAGGCGTTGATCGCGCGAAACGCCAGCACGCGCTCGGGCTGGTTGATGTTCGTGTGGCCCATGCGCGAGATGAGGAAGAGCCTGGGAGGCACGACGGGCGGCGGGCGCGAGACGATCGCCGTGATGTAGCTCTTGGCCTGCTTCGCCTCGCCCTGCGTCGCGACGAAGAGCAGCGGAATCCTCGGCAGCAGGGTCAGCCCGAGGTTGGAGTTCGCGTCCTTGATGTAGAGCGTCGGGTCGAACGCGACGGCCCCCTGGTAGAGGCCGTTGTCGCGCTCCGCAATAAGCGTCACGATGAGCCCGCCCATGGAGTCGCCTTCCAGGATGACGCGCGCCGGGTCGCCGTAGGACTCGGCGACGTAGGCCCGCAGCGCGTCCAGGTCGGCGATGGCGTCCCCGATAACGAGGCCGTTCCGCCTGTAGCTGGTCGTGGCGACCATCCAGCCCTCGTCTAGGAACTCCCGGATCGCGGCGCGCTCGGGGCGCAGGTCGGGGACAAGCGGGGCGTCCAGGGGCCGGAAGCCGTGGGCGATCAGGAGCAGGTTGTGGTTCCAGTCGCCCGGCGGGTGCGCGATGGCGAACTGGGCGCCCCCGATCTGGCCCACGTCGACCTTGGGCCTCGCGGGGGCCGCCTCCTGGGCGGCGTGGAGCGCCGCGTAGAGGAGCGCGGCCAGGAGCGCCGGGGTTGCGAGACGCCTCATGGTGGGCGACGCTTCTACCCCGCCGGGGGCGCCCAACGCGAACCCCTTTTGGCTTCATTCGGGCGCCGGGATAGGCTCCAATGTCCCTCCCTCCCCAAGGCCGTGAAGCCCTCGCAACTCGCCAAGCCCTTCGTCCTCTCGCACCCCACGTACGAGCCGGGAAGGCCCATTGACGACGTGGCGAGGGACCTGGGGCTCGACCCGGCAGGGATCATCAAACTTGCCTCGAACGAGAACCCGTTCGGCCCCTCGCCCAAGGCGGCCGAGGCGGCGAGGCGCGCGATCGGCGAGGGGCAGCTCTACCCGGACGGCGGCTGCTACCTGCTTCGCCAGGGCCTCGCCCGGGCGCACGGGCTCTCGCCGGGGCAGTTCGTCATCGGCAACGGCTCCAACGAGGTGATCGAGCTGCTGGGGCACGTGTTCCTCGGGCCCGGCGACGAGGTCGTGATGGGCAAGCCGGAGTTCGTGGTGTACCGCCTGGTGCCGCCCCTCTTCGGGGCCGTGCCGGTCGAGGTTCCGCTCGCCGACTTCAGGAACGACCTCGGGGCCCTGGCGCGCGCCCTATCGCCCAGGACCAAGATGGTGGTCGTGTCCTCGCCGAACAACCCGACGGGGAGCGCGAACACCGAGACCGAGCTGTTGGGCTTCATCCGCTCGCTGCCCGGGGGCGTGATCTGCGTCGTCGACGAGGCGTACATCGACTTCGAGGAGCGGCCGCACGACATCCGCCCGCTCATCCGCGAGGGCCGGAACGTGATCGGGCTGAGGACGTTCTCCAAGATCTACGGGCTCGCGTCGCTGCGCATCGGCTACGGCTACGCGAGCGCCGAGATGGCGTCGCTACTGGACAGGGTCCGCCAGCCCTTCAACGTGAATGCGATCGCCCAGGCGGCGGCGCTGGCCGCGCTGGGCGACACCGCCTTCACGGGGATGTGCGCGAGCGAGAACCGCAGGGGCCTCGCCCGCCTCGAGGCGGGCTTCTCGGGGCTCGGGCTGAAGTATGTCCCGAGCCAGGCCAATTTCATTCTCGTTCGCGTGGGCGACGGAGCGCGGGTCTTCGACGCCCTCCAGCGCCGGGGCGTGATCGTGCGGCCCCTGAAGACCTACGAGCTTCCCGAGTGGATCCGCGTCACGGTGGGCACGGCCGTGCAGAACGAGCGGCTCCTCGCGGAGTTGGAGACGGTGCTGCGCTGATCTAGGCCCGCCCCGCCGAGGCGCGTTCCAGGCGGTCGCCGAGGGCCTCGGCGATCCCGGCGCCCCTCGGGCGCTCGGCGTGGATCCGCCTGAAGCCGGCTTCGTCCAGCCTGCGCAGCATGGCGAAGAGCCGGCGCGCCGCGGGGCGCAGGTCGCCGCCCTCGCCGAGCCAGAAGACGTTGCCGGCCAGCCGGCCGGCCGGCCTCGAGATGAAAAGCCACGCGTCGGCTGGCCTGGCCGCCGCCTCCCGCGCGGACAGCCTTGCGTGCAGGACGACCGGCGTGCGGGGGCTGTAGTGGCGCGCCATCTGGCCGGGCGCCAGGCGGGCGCCCTTCAGGCGGCGCCTGCGCGGCACGGCGACCGCGACGCCGAGGACCCGGGCCAGGTCGCCGCGCGAGACCGCGCCCGGCCTCAGGAGCACGGGCCGCAGCGGGTCGCGCAGGTCCACGATCGTCGACTCAAGCCCGATCCTCGAGGGGCCGCCGTCCAGGATGTGCCGGACCCTGGAGCCCATGCTCGCCGCGACATGCGCCGCGCTCGTCGGGCTCACGTACCCGAAGGGATTGGCGCTCGGCGCCGCGAGCGGCACGCCTGCCAGGCGGATCAGGCGCCGGAAGAGGGGGTGGGAGGGCATGCGCACGGCGACGCTCGGGAGGCCCGCTGTCGCGACGGCGGGCACGGCCGCGGTCTTCGGCAGCACGAGCGTCAGCGGGCCGGGCCAGAACGCCCTCGCGAGGCGCAGCGCCGCGGCGTTCGGCACGGCCACGCGCGCGAGGTCGCGCACCGAGGCGATGTGCACGATCATCGGGTCCGTGCGCGGCCGGCCCTTGGCCTCGAATATCCTGCGGCACGCCGCCGCGCTGGTCGCGTCGGCCGCGAGCCCGTAGACGGTTTCCGTGGGCACCGCGACAATGCCGCCGCGGCGCAGGTGCCGCGCGAGGAGCGCCAGGTTCCTCGCGGTGCCTTGGTAGGTCCGGGCGGTCGGGGGCATCGTCTGCCTATCTTGGGGGGGCGGGGCGTCCGGGCAAAAAAAGACCGGAGCCTTTCGGGCTCCGGCTGCTACGGGCAAGCCGCGCCTGCGCTCACTTCGTGAGCAGCATGTTGCGCGAGTGCTTGATCGTGCGCGTGACGGCGCGCTGGTGCTTCGCGCAAAGCCCGGTGTACTTGCGGGGGAGTATCTTGCCGGTGTCGGTGACGAAGCGCGCCCAGGCGGTGGGCTCCGTGAAGGGTATCTCCGCCGGAGTGGGCGTCTGCTGCTTCTGCTCGGTTGTGCTCATGGAATTGAAGGAGGGGCGATCGTGCGGCTGGCGGGCCGGATGTCAACCCGCAAAGCCCGCGGAAAATGCCCTAAAACGGACCCTTTATTGTATCGGTTCTCCAGTGTTATTTACACTAGGAGGTCGGACGTCCAAGAAACGGGAGATCTCCTGGTGTAAATAACACCGCCGGCAGTGTGTTCGCGCGATTGCCCGCCCGTGAATCCACCCGCGTCGCACCGAAATCGGCGCAACGATGCGTCGGACCTAATGCCAGAAATGACGCGTAACAAGGCACCGAGAGCCAAGCTGCAACAGCGCACCCTAAGGAACCCCGTCGGGAAACGCACGGTCTTCACGGCTTTCGACAACAAAGGCAATGGCATCGCCACGAACACTGGTTGGACGACCGATACGACCCCCTCGTCCATCTCCACGGCGGCGCTGGAGGCCGAGGTATTTGGCCCGCCAAACCCCAGTGCGGAACCGGCACTGCTGCTGACTCCTCAGTCAGGAGCCCACACGGCGCAGGTCACCTCGGCCAAGGGCAACCCTGGCATAGCCGTGTTCGAGGCGTACACCGACTGGCCGACAAGGCTACACCTGAACCGAAGCATGGTCGGCGAGAGCCTCGGCCTGGGTTTGACCAAAATCCTGCGGGATTATTGCACCTCGTAGACTTCAGCCAGGGCTATACCTGTTGAATTGCCAGCCCCGCTTACCTGCATGACGGCCTCGGCCGCAGGCACAATCGAGGAGCCTGGACGCAACGTTCGAAGGAAGTCGGAGCTCAACCGCCGCATGCTGGCCCAGGGCCTGAGCGATTTCCGAAGGATGCTTGCTTACAAGTGCGGGCGATCCGGCGCACGCCTCGTGGCCGTGGACCCGGCCTTCACCTCTCAGACATGCTCGCAGTGCAAGCACTGCACACAGGGCAACCGCAAGAGCCAAGCGGTATTCTAGTGCGCAGCCTGCGGGTATCACACCAACGCCGACTTCAATGCGGCGCTCAACATCCTGGCGGCCGGGCAGGCCGTGACTGCGCAGGGAGGCTCGGGGGTCACCCCGGCCGACGAACTGCGAACCCATCCGAGGAAGCGGCTGCAAGCGCGGCCAGCTCCGACGGGAATCCCGATCAAAGCGGCAGCAGCCGCTTAGATCGGGAGGATGTCAAACGACTGTGCGAAAGGCGCGGTGGATAAGGGAAAGGGGTCTGGAGGACGCAGCCGACCTTCAGCCACTATGGGAAAGGGGTTGCTTCGGAAGCGTTACGCGGAATGCCGTGCCCGAGGGTCCCGTCGAAACGAGGGAAACCTGAGCGCCAATTTGGCGCGCCAAAAGCTGGCTGATCGCCAGGCCCAGCCCCGAACCGTCGGGCCGGGTGCTCTTGCCTGGCTTGAACAGGTGCGGCCTCATCGAGTCGGGTATGCCGGCACCCTCATCCTGAACGCTGATGATGATGGCTTGGCCCGTGTCGACAACTGAAACGCCGACGCGTCGGCCCCGTTCCGTGGCGGTGACTGCGTTTTGGACCAGATTGTTGGCAATCAGGCAGAGGACGCTACCGCGATGGCTATCGATCGTCGCCGGGAACCCTTGGTCCACCTCAAGGCGAACCCCTTTTTCGTCCGCTGCCGCCAGGTTCCGCTCGCGAATCGTGGCGGCAAGCTCCTTGCCGGTCAGTTCATAGCTGGCGCCCGCGCCAGCGTCGCTGAGCAGGGCGACCGTCTCATGTATGATCGTCTGCAGCCGCTCGGCGTATCCCGCTACGGCCTCCCAGGCCGGGCTGGGACTTGACCCGTTGCCGTCGGCAACAGCCGCCTGCAGCCCCTGGACAGAGCCCTGCAAGCCATGGATTAGGTGGGAGGCGAGTTGCCCGACCGCCGAGGCCTTTGCCGCGAGCGTGAGTTCGAAGTTGGCGCGCGCGAGTCGCTCGTTGCGTTCCGCCGCAAGGCGTTGGGCCCGTTGGATGCTGAATGACGCGGCCGAGAGGACGATTGCAATGAGCGTTGCGCCCATAAGCAGGATGACCGCCGTCTGGCGGTTGATCCGGCCGTCGATTAGGGACAGCTCGCGTGCGATGGGACGGGCGTCGATGTAATAGCGCACGAATCCTCGCATGACGGCATTGCCAACTCCCGGCAGCGGGAGAAGCACCTCGAGCACCGGCGCCTGCCGCTGGCTGGGGGACACCCCGGCAAAATACTGGTCCAGGGGAAAAGAGGGATGGAACCGGGTTATAGGCAGGCCCCGCGCAAGGCGCAGGTAGTCGTCCGTTGGCAGCTCGACAAAAAGTTGGTTGGACGGCACGGCTCCGATCGTATTGCCGTCGCGATCGAAGACCGCCACCGCGATCATGCCCTTTTGCCGCGCGCTGCCAAGTAGCGCGGTCATCGGTGCCGACGGGTTTCCCGGTTTCTCCTCCTCGCTCTCCATCACCTGCTGAAGCGCCATGGGGTAGAGCACCGCGGCGTCCCTCTCGAGGATCGTCTGGTGGATCTCCGTGCGCAGGTCCGACCGGAACCAAATTACCATCGTGGCGAAGATAGCGACGAGCAGAATGCCCGTGAACAGGGCGGCAATTGCGTTTCGAGGGGTGGGGCGGGGCATCGTCAGTGGACGGGCTCCCCGACGGGCAGCGGCAGGGCGAGACGTACGACGGCGGCGTCAAAAAGGACGCTGCGCTGGCCCGCCGACAGGCCGGGCATGAGCGCGGCGTCATGATAATCGCGGTATTTCTCCCAGAGCTCCTGCTTCTGCCGGGCATCCTCGAAGTCCCTGAGCAGGTCGTCGATCGACTTCCCGTGCGGCGACTTGTTCTGCGAGCGCATGTACTCGGAAAGCGCCTCGCGGATTCCCGCTAACTCGATGTTCAGGTCGCCGATCAGCTTCTCCTGCGCCTGGTTGAACTGCTTGACCGACTCTTGGAGGCTCGACGCCGGCACCTCCGAACGGGTTGTGCCGTTGCGCATCCAGGTAAGCGCCCCGGTGTTGACATCCGCTGTGGCTGAGCCGGCCTTGCCGCCGGCCGCGGGCTCTACGTCCACTGCGAGCATGGAGCGAAGAGTCCTCAAAACCTCGAGCTTATGGCTCCGGTACGCGGAAATGCGCGCGGCGATGTCTGGCGGCAGGGTCGGCGGTGTCGGTGGACCGGGAGGATTTGGGAGCGTGGCCAGATCGCGTCGGATCTTCTCGGCCAAAACCTCAAGCGCGGCAAAGCGAGGGGCTTGGACCGCGGCCAACTGAGCAAGGGCCGCCAGGCGGGCATCCTCCCCTTCGCCCTGTGTTTGGCCGAGGGCCTTCAGTAGCTCCGTTTTCAGGAGACCTCTCGCCGAAATGTAATCGCGGACGTCGGTTTCCATGAAGTCGGGCAGGTCCTCCGGGATGGGAATCCTGGCAGGCCCGGGAGAGAACTGGAGGATTCTCCCGGCTTCCCGGGGCCTCTCCTCGGGTTTCGCCGCCTCGGCGCCGGCCGACAACTCCACCGCTGTACCAATGAGCAGGCGCCGCTGCTCGTCCGAGAGCCCCTCTTGAAAGTGTGCAGCCGCACGCACGGCCCGTGCGGCATACCTAAGCTCATCCGGCGCGCCGGCGGCGTTTTGGCTTGCCCGCAGGTAAACCTCGGGCGCAGCCCTCCAGTCCAAATCCTTGAAAAGAAGCCCTAGGGCACCGCTCAGCCGCAGCTCCGACCTCAGCCTTTCAGCTATCGACTGCAGCTTGGCGATCCTCGGGGTCTGCGACTGCGCAAGCGCGGCGAATTGCGCCTCACGGACCGCCGGACTCGAGTCAACCAGCGCGGCTATGCGCTGCCGCAGCTCATCCTGCACTGCGGTCTTTTCCGTTTCGTATGCCCGAAGCTGGTCTCGCAGCGCGTCGGGGAGCAGGCCAACTGCGAGCCGCGTGCCCAACATAGGATAAAACAGCTCGTCCACATATGCGGCCAGATCAGTCGGCGCGCCAATTCCGGCGGTGATCGGGGCGAGGATTGGAATCTCTGAGCCCAGGGGCGGGGGTACCGGCGGGAAGAACAGTATCGTCGGACCAGGATAAAGGGTGCGTGAAATTATGTAATGAGACGCGCTTTCGTTCATGAACCTCGCGCGATCCTCCCCGTTTGCACCGGGCGCGGGGGTGGTGTCCGTGCCGAGGGCCGTGGGCGTGGATGGAGCCGGAGATGACGGCTGGGCGGACAGCTGTGCAACCGCGATTCCAAGAATGACCGCTGCAAGCAATGGCACGGCACTCGCATGCAGCTTCTTCGACGCTGGCTTAGGCGCGTTGGAGGCTGCCATCATGTTTCTTGGGCTGGGAGGTGCGAGGACCGCCTCACGGCCTCACGGTTTGGGCGTCTTGGCCGCGCCTAGGCGGTATCGCAGGAACTCGCGCGTTACTCCGAGTCGCCGGGCGGTAGCCGAAATATTATGGTCCGTTTCCCGCAGCACCTCGTCAATGAGGTCGGTCACGATGGAGTCGATCGAAAAGCCTTCACCGGGCACAGTCCACAGGGGATTGCGCCATTCCGTCGGCGCGGCAGCGGGCTTTTCGGCGAGGCCGTCGAAGTCGAGCTCGGGGCCACGAGCAAAGATTACCTCGCGCTCGATCTCATGGGCCAGCTCCCGTGCGTTGCCCCTCCAAGGCTGTGCGAGGAGCCTCGACTCGCCGAGCGATGAGATCGACAGGCCCTTCAGTCTGTGCTTCCGGGCAATCCGTTCAAGGAGCCTTCGGGCTAGGGCGACGATGTCGTGTCCCCGTTGCCTCAGCGGGGGCAGCTCGACGTGAAGTAGGAGCAGGCGGTGGTATAGATCCTCCCTGAAGCTTCCTCCCTCCACAAGGTCCGCTAGCCGCTGGTTGGACGCGGCAATGAGCCGCACGTCGATACGGATCTCCTTCGTGGAGCCCAGGCGACGGATCGTGCGATCCTCGACGACGGCGAGGATCCGGGCCTGCGTCGAGGCGGCCAAGGTCCCGATGTCATCCAAGAACAGAGAGCCCCCGTCCGCGGCCTCAAGGAGGCCGATCCGGGCCGTCTTGGCGTCAGTGAACGCGCCGCGTTCGTAGCCGAACAGCTCCGATTCTGCGAGGGCCTCGGGAAGCGCCGCGCAGTTAACTGTGATAAAGGGCCGTTTACTGCGCGGACCCTGACGGTGCAGCCAGCGGGCGAGAAGGCTCTTGCCGGTGCCCGTCTCGCCCTCAATCAGGATAGGAGGAAGGCTCCGCTCGAGCCTTCGGTCCGACTCAAGGATCAGGTCCAGCTTGCTGCGGATGGCCGATAGGCTCTCCCCGAAGAAGGGCTCGTCGCGGTCTCCGGCCAGAGGCCCGCCCGAGCGGTACTCGTCCCTCCGCTCGCTGCCCCGCCTGTCGCGGCACCGCATGAAGACTATGGGGAGTTCCTCTGGCTCGAAGGGCTTGGAAAGATAGTCGCCTGCGCCCAGCCGCATTGCCTCCACAGCGTCCTTGATGGCCCCGAACGCGGTCATCACGACCGCTCCCGTATTCTCGGAGAACTCCCCAGCCCGCAGGAGCTCCATCGCCTCGCCGTCGGGAAGGTGGAGGTCAATCAACGCAAAGTCGAAAGGGAGCGACGCCAGCACGCGGCGAGCCTGCTCAATTGTCGATGCTTCGGTGACTTCGGCCCCGAGGCTGCGCAAATGGGCCGCCAGGCGCCTGCGCAGCAAAGAATCGTCCTCGAGCACGAGCACTTCGCACCCAGCGGGTAGCTCGGTTGCGATAGCCATAAAGAAGCAATGCGAGCAAAGAGAGAAACGGCTTCAACACTATTCGCCTGCTATGCCGGATTGCATTAGGCGGAGCGATGGTTGAGCGCAGCCGAAAGGATGGGTCGCGGACGCGCAGAAATGGTTGCGCACAACCATTCTCGCGATGCTCGCACCGAGAGTTTCTAGAGCTTGGAGCCACGGCTGTCTGATTAAGGAAGCCTTCAAGATTTGTTAGTGGCTAAAACGCGAGTATTTATGGTCTTTTCAGAGTGTTCTCGATTACGGTTTTCGCGAGCTCCATTCGGGTCATTTTGGCCCGATGAAGCTGCGAAGGACGGTATTGGCTCAGATTCTGGGCGGCTTGGCAGTCGTCGAGTTTGCGCGGTGCGCGGCGCGGTACCCGATGCGCCGGGGCACGTCTGCGATCTCCGCGTTCGATCATTTCGCGACGATGGTTTTTGCGCAGCTGACGTATCGCGAGAGCCTGCGCGACATCGAGGCCTGCCTGGAGGCGCGTCGCCAACTGCTTTACCACTCCGGCATCCGGGGCAAGGTCAAGCGCTGCAATCTGGCCTATGCAAACACTCGGCGAGACTGGCACGCGTTCGCGGAAGTGGCGGCCGTTCTGATGCGCCGGGCGCAACGACTGTACGCCGATCAGCCGTCGGAGCCGGATTTGCCCTTCGCTCTGTTCGCCTTGGATGCGACGCTGATCGAGTTGAGCCTGGCACTTTTCCCGTGGGCACGGTGGCAGAGCAGCCATGCGGCCGTGAAGCTCAACGTGCTCCTCGATCTCAGGACAGATATTCCTGTCTTTGCCAGCCTTCACGAAGGGAGCCGGCACGAGGTCGCTTCCCTCGACGAGATACGGATTCAGCCGGACAGCTTCTATGTGATCGACCGCGGCTACATGGACTTCCAGAGGCTGCATCGGCTTCATGCCGCGAAGGCTTTCTTCGTGATCCGCAGCAAGTGCAACCTGCGCTTCTATGTCGTCGAGTCCAGGAAGGTCGACAAGGCCAGCGGAGTGAGATGCGATCAGACGATCCGCCTCAATTTCAGGAAAAGCCGCGAGCACTATCCCGAGATTCTTCGGCGTATCCGATACTTCGATTCGGAAAGCGGCCTCTCGCTCGTGTTCCTGACGAACGCTTTTCATCTGCCCGCACTCACGATCGCCGAGATCTATCGCAGACGCTGGCAAATCGAGTTGTTCTTCCGCTGGATCAAGCAGCACCTTCGCTTGCGCGGTTTCTTCAGCAACGACCCCAACGGGGTACGCGTCCAGGTCTGGACCGCGATCTGTGCCTACCTCCTGGTGGCCATTGCCAAGAAGGAAAACGCCCTCCCTCAAAGCCTGCATCAGGTTCTGCAAGTCGTCAGCCTCTCCTGCTTGGAGAAAGTGCCTCTGGTTGAACTATTTGCAAAACATGATACAATGAATGAACCGTTTGATATTCCTATTCAGCTCGAAATCAATGGGTTCTGATCAGACAGCCGTGGGGTGCTGATATTGCGGTCGGTCTGAAATCCGACGTTTATCCTGTTTGGGAGGTTTCGGGCAGCTCTTGGGTGGTAAAGGTCAACGGACAACAGGTCGTCGTCTCTGCGAAGGACGGTCCCGTTAGTCTGAAGATCACGCCTGGACTTAAGCTAACGGAAATTTCCGCTTCCATTGACAAGCTTGAGAGCAGACAAGATTACACTCCGGCAAATGACCCCTACGCGAAGTTCACGAGGGCGACTGACCAGGCGGCAAGCGACTCTGCCCAAAGTCAGTTTGCCGCGAATTACGCCACAGCTCTAGTTATCCATTACGACGCATTGACTGGTGCGGGTGTTGAAGCCGGCAATATTAATTCCATGCCTGCGACGAACGATTCCAGCTCCAACGCAGATAGATCGCTTGCTAGCGTCTCGCAGTATGCGCAGGGAGCGAATATTGCGGCCGGCGCTAGCCCAGGACTGGTCGTCAAGACAGGGGGCAATCCGGACATCGAGAACTATGATGCGCTAGACCTATCCTTCGACGTGTCGACACCAAAGGCGCTGAACAGCCCTTATGTTGTCATCGTTTGCCGCTACCACGAAAGAAACACGCCTCCGGGCGTTGTCCGGAACTGGATTTACGCAAAGGCAATCGACCGAATCGATTTCAAGCCGAGGAGAGTACACTTCCTCGCAGGTGGATTCACGCCAGGCTTCCAGGTGAAAAGCCTCGAGGTGCATCTCTACGATAATGGCAATGAGGTTGCTACGAACCTTTCTTCGAAGCGGGTTCCGCTTACGCGCGACGAGGCTTTCGAGTACGTGAAGATGGATTATGTCAGCAGTCACAAGGGAGCCACGCTCCCTGCGGCTCCAGCTATGGGGAACCTTCCTGGGGACCTTCCTTCTCGTCTCGCCCAAGGCCAATTCAAACAGGCCTTTTACGTCAAGGTCTCCAAAGAAGGAATCGGAGAGGGGGCCTTTCTAGACAAAACTTGTTCGCGCAGGGTCGAGGATCCCTACGTGGAATCAATGTTTAAGGGAATTCGGTTTAAACCCGCGCTCCAAAATGGACTACCTGTCGATGGCGTTGCGATGGTGAAGCTTGACCAGTTAATGATGTAAGGTCGCGAAACATATTCTCCTTCGGCCAGCCCCTGGTGATTCGCCTTGCGTTGTCCAGAAAGGGGTCTCTTTTCATACGCCCCTTCCCGTCGAATCGCATTTCGTTCACTCGCAACGCGGCAAGCGGATTTACCTTAGTCGCCCGCGGCGCCGCTAGCCCGGCCAAGCGCCCTACCTCGTGTCAAACTGCGGGAATAACCGGAGGCACGATTATTGTCGGAGCCGGCTTCGCCTCTGGAATCGTAGCCTTCTTGGGCGCTACCCGCTTTTTGTGGGTCTTGGGCTTAGTCGTGGGTTTGCTTGGAGCACGGCTGCGTTTGGCCTTCGGCGGGGCCTTCTTTGGCTTCTTCACCAGCCCGAGAGCCTTCTTAATGTTTTGAACGCTCGGCAGTGAGATTCCCACGGCCTTGGCGACCTGAGATCCGGATTTGCCCGCCTTGAGGAGTGCTTTGACTTTGGCGCGAACAGAATCAGTGATTACCGCCCGTTTCCGCGTCTTGGGCTTGGAGGGCTTCTTGGCCCGCTTTGCCCCACTGCGTTTGCCGCTCCCGGAGGCCTCCACTGCGACGATAAATGCCTTTAGCGAGTCGAAGCCATAGGCTTTCGGCAGAGAGGCCAACTCCTTTACGAACGATTGCTCGAGCTTGGCGGCCGTAGCCCTTGCCTGGGCCAGCCGTCGAATAATTAGGTTAATCATCGCCCTAGGATAGCCACAACGGCATTCAACGCGCAAGCTAGGACGCAGCCCGGGGTGCCCGTGGCGCACCGAAATTGGTGTAATGGTGCGCCAGGCCGCGAAATTCGGCCAGTGCGACAAATGGAGCGCAACGGGACTCCGGAAGCCCGGATTCAGAATCCGCTTGTCTCGGTTAAAGCCGGAGAGTGGCACGAGTCGAAAGTTCAGAGGGGAAACCGTGCTCTTGCTAGCCTCATACCGCTATGGTCTTCTATTCGGTTTTGCTTCGGCACGCACCCATCCGGCAGGTGCCACGCAGGTTACCGGCGTTGCTCGCAGGCTGGCTGCGCGGCTGGTAATCCGAATCCGGCTCCGAAATCTTGTCCGGGGCTGCGCCTTCCGTCTTCATGGCCGCACCGGCGCCTGGGACTCATTGTGGCGCTTTCTTACCGGCCTGCTCTTGCCATCGCCGTTCGTTCACGCCCCTCGCGACGAGCCACAGCATCAGCGATGCTTCCGCAAGGATGCCAAGGCCCTTAATCCAGTTTGAGAGGGCGTTAGCAACGACCGGCGACAAATAGGCAATCCAGCCTATGCCCGCCAATACCAGGAGCGCGCCCAGAATTCGCGGCAGGAAAGTCGACCGAAGTATGAGGCAGCCGGGCGCATCGCGGACCCGGAGGTGGGCCGCAGGGTGGCCGAACTCGCCCGGACCGCGGCTTGGCTCGGCGGACTCATAAGGGCGGCCTAAGGCGCATTGCAACGCGAACCGCCATTCCCACTTGTGGATCGGGCCCCACCCGATTGAATATGCCCGCTCATGGACTACATCAGCGCCCTGAAGCAGGCCATAGGCAAGGAGCACGGGTGCGAGGCGCACCTGGAGCAGCTTGTGCCCGTGGCTGAGACCCACCTGGGGGAGATCTCCTGGGAGGGCGACGTCGCGGTGTTCCGCATCGATGGCCATCTCAGGGCCAGGCGCTGCTACGCCTGGGGCGTCCCCGACGACGACGAGGCGGAGTCGAGGAAGATAACGACCGTGCTCGAGATCCCGCCGGTCAACAGCGCCGAGACGGCGGTCAGGGCCGCCAGGGCGAGAAAGAACGGGGCGGGCTAGCGGGTCCTCGGGGCGATGGGCCCGGCCGGCTGGATGATCTCGATCGACTTCACCATCCGGATCCAGCGGGCGGCGTGCTTGTCGCCGGGGACGATGATCCGAAGGGGACCGGCCTTGCCCGCGATGGGTGCGCCGTCAATGCGGTCTGCGACGATGATCGTGCGGTAGCTGAAGGACTCGTCGAACTCAGGCAGCGCATACAGGACCGCGTACCCGTCAAGCGAGCGCACGAGCACCGCGAGCTGCAGCGCGGGTCCCCGCAGCTTGTCGGCAAGCGGCGCTCCGACGCTTGCCAGGAGGTCGCGGACGGCGACCCCGGAGTAGCGGTGGCTTGCCTTCTCGTGCGGGTCCGTCGCCACGACCTCCGTGCGGAGCAGTCGGCCGAAGTCGTCCGCGCTGAGGAGGAGCGTCTTCTGCGGCGAGGAGACGGTGAGGGCCGGCTCGGCGGCGCGGACGGCGGCAGCGGCCAGGAGGGCAAGGGCGGCGAGGAGAATGGCGCGAGGCATCTCGCTAACCCAAGTATGCCGCGGGCCGACGTTCAATCCTCTCATTATTGGGCCGCGGGTCCCCCGGCCCGAACCCCCCGATCCACTGATGAAGGGCATTTGCCGAAGACATAACGTGCGCCGGCTGGCCCGGGTCCGTTGGCGCGCCCAGTGCGCGCCGCCAGCCTTGCCGCGGCTGGGTCCCGCAGCCGGGACACGGAATACCCAGAGGAAGAGCAACCTCGCACCCAGGCTCCCAATGAGGGCCAGACTCCCTGAGACCAAGTGCTGGCGGGGCATTGCCCGCGGACATTCCTTCCTATAACCCATGAACGACATGCGCGTCGCCCTGCTTCCCTTCCTGGCTGTCTCCATCCTTGGGGGGTGCTTCGGCTGGAAATACGACACGACCTATGCGGGCGTGCCGTTCAGCAAGGTGCGCGTGGAGCGCGACCTTGCTATTGGCATGATCAGCGAGGACACGGTCATCGCCGGGCGGCCCTGCAAGCGGGGATGGGTCCACCTGAAGCCCAACGGCATCCCGGTGGGCTTCACCGCGTCGCGTGACATACCCCTCGAGCGCTTCACTATACCCGCCGACACCTGGGTGTTCCAAGACGCGGCCGGCAACGTCACCGTGTGCGCCTTCCCGCGCAACACCAAGGTGCAGGGCCACCTTTGCAAGGGCGGGTGGGG
This sequence comes from Opitutaceae bacterium, assembly GCA_003151515.1. Lineage (GTDB taxonomy): Bacteria > Verrucomicrobiota > Verrucomicrobiia > Opitutales > Opitutaceae > Palsa-1447. Next base: position 148,209 of record PLXS01000016.1, on the reverse strand, counting down.
CGGCTCCGAGGGGGTCCAGGCGGCCTTCTACCCGGACGGCGCGCTCAAGCAGTACTACCTCACGGTGGACACCGAGGTCCAGGGCGTGCCCTGCAAGGCCGGCGCGCTCAACGAGTCGGTCGAACTCTACGCGAACGGCCGGATCAAGGCGTGCGCCCTCAGCCGGGACTTCGTGAGCGGGGGCCGCACGTACACGGGGGGCTCGCGAGTGAGGTTCAGCCCCGAGGGCCGGGTGGTCGACTGATCGGAGGGCATGGCCTCGCGGACCGGTGGGGCTGGGCAGTCCCAATCCCGGGACGAGGACATTTCGATTCCGGGCACGAGCCGGGCCGGGGCGCGCCCGCCGATCTCATAAGGCCCTGCCCCCCAGGGGCATCACGGACCCGGGGCGACTGGCACGGCCCATGCAAACTCGGTCGCCCGGAGAGTCCCAATCCTCCGTGCCACGACCACGCCCTGCCGCCAGGGCAACCCAGCAAAACCATGCTTTCAGACTTCAAGTTCGCCATCCGATCGCTCCTCAAGGCGCCGGGCTTCGTCGTTGTCTCCGTCGTGACGCTCGCGCTCGGGATCGGCCTGAACACCTCGATGTTCACGATGCTGAGCTTCTTCGTGCTGCGGCCGGTGCCGTACCCGGACCGCGACCACCTCGTGCGCGTGTACCGCACGACGCCCCAGGTCCAGGACGGCGCCCACAGCGCGCCGGACTACCTCGAACTCGCGCGCGAGAACCAGGCGTTCGCGAGCATGGCGGCGTACCGGATGTGGCAGTACACGCTCTCCGAGCCCGGCCGCTCGGCGCAGAACCTCAACTCGCTGCGCGTCTCCGCGAGCTTCTTCCCCACGGTCGGCGTCCCGCCGGAGCTCGGGCGGATCTTCGCGCCGGACGAGGACCTGCCCGGCAACCACGTGATCATGATCAGCCACTCCCTGTGGATGGCCAGCTTCGGCGGCGATCCCGCCGTGGTGGGCCGCACGGTGAGGATCGACGGCGAGCCGACCACGATCATCGGGGTGATGCCGAAGTCGTTCTCGAACCTGTTCCTCTGGGGGCCGGCGGACGCGTTCCGCCCGCTGGCGCTGACCGACACCGAGAAGCAGGATCGCAACGAGGCCGGCCTCCAGATCGTCGGCCGCTATGATACCGGCATATCGCTCGAGCAGCTTAACACCCGCCTGCGAGCCCTTGCGACCCGCCTTGCCGAGCACCGCTCGCGCGAGTTCCGCGACGACGGCCTCAGGGCGGTCACGCTGCAGTCCACCGCCTCCAATACCGGCACCCGCCGCGTCATGGGGCTGCTCCTCTGCCTGGCGGGATTCGTGCTGCTGATCGTGTGCGCCAACCTCGCGAACCTCCAGCTCGCCAGGGCCGTTGCGCGCAAGCGCGAGTATGCCATCTGCGCGGCGCTCGGCGCATCCCGCGGCAGGCTCCTGAGGCCGCTCCTCGCCGAGAGCATGCTCCTTGCCCTCGCCGGAGGCGCGGGCGGCATCCTCGTCGGAATGTGGTCGAACACGTGGATCACCGGCCAGATTGCCGCCCGCGCGCCGATACCGCTGGACATCAGGATGGACATGGACTGGGGCGTCCTGGTATTCGCGCTCGCTGTGTCGGCTGCGACGGGCCTGCTTTTCGGGATCGTCCCCGCGTGGCTCATGTCGCGGGTCAACGTCAACGAGACGCTCAAGAGCGGAACCCGGGGGTCGACCTCCGACCCGACCCAGCACCGCTTCCGCCACGTCCTGATCGTCGGCCAGTTCGCGCTCGCGCTGACGCTCCTGGCGGGGGCCGGGTTCTTCATCCGGGGACTGAGGCTCTTCCTGGGCCAGGACCTGGGCTGGAACACCCACGGGATGATCCAGTGCATCATCAACCTTCCGCAGACCCGGTACAGCTCGCCCGAGCAGACCTACTCGTTCTACACGCGCCTGGAGGACCGCCTGGACCAGCTGCCGGGCGTCAAGGGCACGGCCATCGGCTTCACGCTGCCGGTGTTCCAATACCTGACCAGCAGGAGCGTCGTGGTCGAGGGGCGCGAGCCGCCGGCGCCGGGGCACGAGCCGGTCGCCTTCCTGAACGGCGTCACCCCCTCGTACCTGGGCACCCTGGGGATCAAGCTCGTCTCGGGGCGGGGCTTCGCGCGCACCGACACGGTGCATTCGACGCCCGTCGCGATCATCAACGAGTCGATGGCCAGGGCGCTCTTCCCCCATGACAACCCGATCGGAAGGCGCGTCGGCAACATCGACCCGAAGGACAGGGAGTGGGTGGAGATCGTCGGCGTCATGCCGGACTTCCGGCTTGCGGCGGGCTTTGCCCCGCAGACGACGCAGTACCTGATCTTCGTCCCCCTGTCCCAGCTGACGTGGAACTACGTCACGATCGCGGTGCGCTCCGACAGGCCGGAGGATCTTGCGGCGCCCTTCCGGCATGCCGTCGAGGAGCTGGACCCCAACATACCGCTGCAGCAGTTGACCACGGTCGACAATTACGTCGCCGTGGGAACGGGCGGCATGGAGATGATCACCCAGATCCTGGTGGGATTCGCCGTGCTGGGGCTCTTCCTCGCGGCGCTCGGCGTCTACGGCGTGATCGCGCGGCTCGTCGCCATGCGAACCTCGGAGATCGGCGTGCGGCTGGCCCTGGGGGCGCAGCTGGGCGACGTGCTCTGGCTGATGTTCGGCTCCGGCCTGCGCCTTGTTCTCTGGGGGGCGGGCGTGGGGCTCTTCGGGGCCTTTGGCGTCTCCAAGCTGATCTCGTCAATCGCGCCCGGGATGCCCGGGGGGAACATCCCCATGACGCTGGCCGTCCTCGCCATCCTCGTGTCGGTGGCCGCCATCGCCTGCTATCTGCCCGCCCGCCGGGCGACGAAGATCGACCCGGTTGTGGCCCTTCGCGAGGAGTGAGGCCCGTAGGGACCTCACGGCGGATGCGCTGGGTCGGAAGTTGACCGGGAAGCTCTCGATCATCTATTTGTCTGTTCCCTGGGGTCGCGCCCCGCCGTTCATTCGTTTCTACGCCGGCTACAGAAAGAGGCTGATGACCGGGTCCGGCGATATCACAGGATTTTGTTGTCCCTGTAGCTCAAGTGGATAGAGCATCGGTTTCCTAAACCGAGTATTCCGGTTCGAGTCCGGGCGGGGATACCATCTGGCTCACGGGCTCGCCTTCCAGCACATATGGCCGAAAACGTTCCGGATTCAACTGAGGCGTTCGACGCGCGCATACGCGCCACCCTTCTGAAGGGTTTCGCCATTCCCGTGGCGCTGCTGGTCTTCTTCGCGATCGCTCCGCGGTGGCTTGAGCACAACCTGCACGCGGAGATTGCCGCCAGCATCGAGAAATCGACCTCGTTGACCGCGGGCGCGAAGGCCCAGCGCAAGGCGCGGCTCGTGGAAATTGACTTCGTAAGGGTCTGCACGGCGACGCCCAAGGGGATGGAGGCGCTGCGGCAGCAGCTTGAGGCGGCCGGGATCGTGGGGCAGGTCCAGCGCCTTCGATGGGGGCTGGGCCTTTCGGCGTTGCTGGTTGCCATCCTTTCGGGAGTCACCCAGGCGACCTTCGTTCTGAACCGCCGGGCCCTGCAGTCCCGGGCGCAGTTGATTGACTCATATCGCCTCGCCTGGCGCATGAGCATCGCGGCAGCGATCGTGAAGACCCTGCTGCTGATCCCCCTTCTGGGCTACGGTTGCTTCGAGCTCACGACCCTGGCCTCGGGCCAGTACCTTCCCAAGCTCATCGCCTTCATAATGATTGGCGGAGTCGTGGCCCTGTGGCGCTCGGTCAACATCCTCGTCAAGCCGGTCCCGCTGGAGTTCCGGCTGAAGCTCGTGCGGGCCGTCACCCCCGGGGAGGCGCCCCTGCTGTGGTCCGAGGTGCGAGCCGCGGCGGCCAGGGTCGGGACGGCGCCGCCCGACAGCATCCTGGTCGGCATGGAGCAGAATTTCTTCGTCACGGAGCTGGCCGTGGTTTACCGCGGCGGCCGCACGGAGGGGCGCACGCTCTACCTGTCATACCCGCTGATGCGGCAGCTCTCGCCGGACGAGGTGATGTCGATCGTGGGCCACGAACTGGGTCACTTCCTCGGCGATGACACCCGGATCACCCGGGAGTTCTATCCGATGCGCCTGCGCGCCGTGGCGACCCTCAAGGCCATGGCGGCTTCGGGCTGGGTCGGCTGGACGAGCGTGCATTCGCTCCTGTTCTTCCACTGGTCGTTTGCGCGCACCGAGAACACGACGTCGCGGGAGCGGGAGCTCGAGGCCGACCGAATCGCCGCCAGGCTGACCTCTCCGCAGACCATGGCGCGCGCGCTGGTGAAGACCCACGTCTACACGGAGGCATTCGCCCTCGCCCTGGCCCGGCGCGACAGCAACCCCTTCGACGTGCCGATGGCCGCCTACGTCCGCGAAGAGCTGGCCCCAAAGCCCGGGTATTGGGCTAGCCTCTTCGAAAAGGCGACGGCGCACCCGCTGGACTCCCACCCCCCGCTGCGCGCCCGCCTGCAGGCCCTGCAGCAGCCGGCGACGCCGGAGGCCGCGATGACGGCGGCCACCGTCGAGACGGAATCCGCCTACGGGCGCTGGTTTGCCGGACAGGACGCCCTCTTCACCGATGTCCTTGTGGACGCGTTGGTGGAGGTGGACCGCGTCCGCACCGCCAAGGCCAGCTACGCCACGGAGGAGGGGAGGCAGCTGCTGGACAAGCAGTTCCCCGAGGTGATCTGGCTCGGTCGCCGCTCCAGCCTCTGGTTCGTTGTCTTCGGCTGCGCCGTCGGGGCCGCGGTCTTCTGCGTGCTGTTCTCAATGACCAATGGCGACGGCCCCAGGGCCGTCACGGGCCTCTGCGTCGCGTTCTTCCTGGCGCTGGGCACCATCCAGTGGCTGCGCCACCACGGCGGGCTCTTCGTGCTGCGCGCGGATTCGCTCACCTACACGGGCTGGAAGCGGCCCCTGGTGTTTGCCGACGTCGAGCGCGTCCTGACGAAGCCCAGCATCGGCGGCGCTACGCTGTGCTTCCGCATGAAGGGCAAGGGCACCGTCATCTGGAGGGCCAGCCCGTTCGGCTGGATGAGCACGAGGAGCGTGAACCTCGCCGTCGGCCTCATCGCCATCCCGCAGAAGGAGGCCTTGAAGACGATCGAGAGCTACTTCCTCCGCAAGGTACAGTAGGCGCTCACGGGCGGCCTCAAAGGGTGTTCAGGAACTCCATCAGGGCCTCGCGGTCGGCGCCGCCCAGCTTGCTGTAGCTTTCCCGAGTCCCGGCCGCCTCGCCGTCGTGGTCGAGGATCGCCTCGTTCAGGGTGACGGCGCGGCCGTCGTGCAGGAAGACCGTGCGCGTCCTCAGGCCCCAGAGGGGGGACGTGCGCATCTCGCGCGGGCCCGCGTCGCCCTGCGCGATGCCGTCGCCGAGGCTGCCCATGTCGTGGATCAGGAGGTCCGAGAAGAGAGGCACGTTCTGGTTGCTCAGGGCGGCGATGGGGCTCGGCCCGGTCTGCATCGAGGGGATGTGGCACGCCGCGCAGCCGATCGTGGCGAAGACCTGCCCGCCCCTCGCCGAATGGGCGGTCGCGCGCCCGCGGCCCGGGGGCGCGAGGCCAAGCAGGTACCTGTCGAGCATCTGGACGCCGGAGAGGCCCGTCACGGGGTCGACGGAGTCCTTGATGCCGGTCAGGTCGGGCGCGAGCTCGTCAAAGAGGGTCGTGTTGCCGTCGGGCGCGTGCGGCGCCGGGTAGACCTGGTTCGTTATGCCCATCTCGCTGTTGAAGGCGTCGCCGACGAAGACGACGATGCTCGCGTGCTGTGCCTTCCATCCGAAGCGACCCACGCGGTCCACGCCGGCGGTGACGTCGGGGACCATGGCGGCCCTGCCTGATATCCCTGGGGGCTTTGGGATCGTCTGGTTGGCCTCGATCGTCTCGTCGGGGATGGCGTCGATCAGCCCGGCGCCGTAGAGGGGCGTCGTGAGCCTCTTGGCCGTCGTGTTTGCGTCGGGCGGGAGCGTCTCCTGCAGCGCCGCGATCGTCGTGTAGGCATGCAGCAGGCTTCCGTCCTGCTGCGTCAGGGGATCGAAGGTGCCGTTGCTTGCGGTCCTTCCAAACCGGGTCGTGGTGATGGTGCCCCATCCCCCCACGGTCGGTCGGTTGTGGCAGGCTTCGCAGGAAACGTTGTTGTAGATGGGCCCCAGGCCGGTCGCGGGCGTCCGCACGATCTTGAACTCGTCCTGGCCGTCCACGAAATCCGCCGAGAGGGTGATGTTCAGGCCGGCGACCGGGGCGCCGAAGCCCTGGGCGTTCTGGTTGGGGCTTTGGGGGGGCGGCGGCGGCACGGCCACGGGCGCAGTGGATGACGCGGCTGAAAGCCGCCCGGCGGCCGTTGCGATGGACAGTGCGATCAGGGCGGCCGCGGGGCGCAGCGCTGCGAAGATGGGGAATTTCATCGGGGCTGGAACGGGTTTAGGTGGCTGGCTGCGTCTGGTGACGCCGGCGCCGTGCACGGGGTTACACTGACCCCGGCACGATGGGACGCCTGGCGCCCGGCGTCGCACCATTGGGATTCGACGTCTCTGGTGAGCGGCTATTCCGATGGCGGCTCGGCAGCGCAGTACGCCAAGGAGGGCTTCACGGCCACGCTTCCCAGGCCCTTCAGCGCGGACGGGATCAAGGGCATGCTCTCAGGGATTCTTGGGAACTGAGCGGGCGCCGGCCGGGCGGTAGGCCTCCAGGATTCCCAGGGCCACCGCGTCGGCGTACTCCCGGAAGATGCTCCGGCGGGGCTTCCCGGCCACCAGCCTCGTGCCGTCGTAGTCCCCTGCCAGGAACCGGGCGAGCGTCTCCGCCTGGTTCATGAAGTACGGCTCGGTGACGACTACGGGCCCGTCGTGGGAGCGGTTGAACGCCAGGTTCCTGGCCACGACGTAGGGATTGCCGGGGATCAGGGCGCGCGTGCTCTGCGAGTCGCGGTAGAGCACAGGGTCGAATCCCGTGGCCGCCTGGAACTGGCGCGAGATGCCCGCGGCCACGGTGAGCTCGGCCGGAGTGACATTGCCGAGCAGCTTGGCCAGCAGCCGCAGGCGCTCACCCGGCTCGCGAAGCTCGTCCGGGGCGAACGCGCCGTCGACGAAGAACACATTGCGGTTTGCCGGAGCCAGCTGCCCCCTCGAGCTCGCGGGGGTCGCATTGTGCTGCAGGACGATCGTCAGGTCCGGATGGAACTCACTCCGGACCAGCTCCGCCCGCGCCCTTGTCTCGACGGTCTTGGTGAAGAGCAGCTCGGAGGCGGCGCGCAGGCGCGCGCCGGGATCCCTGAATCCCTCCCGGTCGCGAATCAAGAACGCCTCGGGAAGCAGGTTGGGACGCGTCTGCAGTATCGATCCGATGAGCGGCGTGAGGTCCGCCGGGCGCACGGACGTGACGGGCTCCGTGCGCGTGCGCACGGCGAACACCGAGGCCCCGAGGGCGCGCAGGCGCTGCGCCAGGATGCCGGCCACCTCGAGGTTCAGGTCACCCTCGTTGATCGTCCCGTAGCCCGGGAAGAAGGCCGACCGGTCCTCCATCCTGGCCCACCTGCCGCCGATGTCGGCGGGCTCGATGGCGACCCGCAGGCCGCAGAGGGGGCCGGCGGCGCCGCCCGGACGGCCCCGGAACTCCTCAGGGGTGGCGAAGCACGGCGGCGCGGCCCCACCGGGCGTGCCCGGGCGCGCGAAGGAGACGAGGACAGGCGCCGTGTTTGCGCGTTCGGCGGGAAGGACGGTGACGGCGTCGTCGGTCACGCGAAGGAACGGGTCCATGCCGCGGTACGGGTCGAAGACGTCGCGAAGGCGCTCCTCGAACTCGGCGCGCGTGAGGGTCCCGCTGAATTCCACCAGGCGCTGCCAGTCCGCGTCGGACGGATCCCGCAGGAGCTGCCTCGCGAGGATCGTTCCCGGGGATTCGGGCTGGCCCGGGGGCCCGGCGGCCCGGCAGGGCCCCGGGGCCCACGACGCCCAGATGGCGATCGAGGCGAGGACCGGAGCCAGCCTGCTTTGGCGCGGATGTGTCAAGATGCGTCGGTTCCCAGGACGAGGAAACACGCCCCGGCGGGCCGTGACAACAGCGATGGGCGGCGCGCTAGAGGCCTAGCCCCGATCGGATCCTCGCTGCGTCGAAGTGGGAGATGACGAAGGGGTGCGCCTCGGTGCTGAAGACCACGTGGTCGAAGTCGTAGGCCGGGTTCCGCCGGAACCCGAGGTAGAGGTACTTGAGCGTCTCGGCCACGAAGAACGTCGACATGGCGTCCGACTGGCGCTTCGTGACCACGTCCTCGACGTGGGCGTAGGCCGTCCCGTTCCGGCAGTAGCGCTTTATGTCGGCGTAGTACTGCCTCAGGTCCTCGCTGTATTTGGGGTCCTTGGTCAGGCAGATCATGTAGTAGCAGGCCTCGATGAGCTCGGGATTGAGGTAGTACCTCGGGTTCAGGATCCGGTCCGTGGCGCAGTCGTATCCCATCGGCAGCAGGCCGTTCTCCCGCCAGAGCCTGTCCCAGGCGGCGAAGGAGCGCTCGGCGCGGCCCGTGTCCCCCGCGTAGGCAAGGAGCCCCACGAGGTACGGGTCCCACAGGGTGACGGCTGTGCCCGTGATCTTCCCGGTGAACCTGTCCGCCATCCCGTACCAAAGGCCGCCGTTCTGGGTGGTCGCGAGGTAGCGGTTGACCGCGGCCAGGCTCGGGTCCCACATCGCCTTCAACTCGGGGTCGCGCAGCAGGCGCCAAGTCTTGTAGATGTACTCGTAGTAGGAGTCGACGTAGGCTCCCGCCATGCTGTCGCGGTCGAGGCACGCTCCGGAATCGACGTCGTAGTCCTTGCCGATGAGGCCTATCGGCGAGCGGCTTTCGAAAATCCTGCGGGTGCAGTTCTTCGCGACCTGGTAGTACCTGGGGTTCTGCGTGTAGTAGCTCAGGATCCCGAACTCGAAGAGGTAGGACGCCGCCTCCGCGGCGCAGATGGTGGAGCCCTTGGCGGCCCCGGTTCTCAGGTTCACGTAGTAGTAGGGCAGGCCCGACTTCGACGCGAAAGCCGGCAGCAGGCGATTCCCGAAGTCCTGCGCCTTCGCCAGCACCTTCGGGTTGCCGGTCATGTCGTACATGCTCAGCAGCCCGCCAAGGATGCGGATGTTGAACTCGAAGGTCTTCACGTAGACGTTCTTGTCGAAGGAGACGTCGTTCGCCGCGAAGTCCTCGATCCGCCTGGCGTCGGCCTCGAGCCCCATGATCGCGAGGGTGTCGTAGGAGTCGATCGGGCTTATATAGAGCGGCTGGCCGTACCAGTCGCTGTACCCGCGGCTCAGGGGCTTGAGCTCGTCGTGGCCCCAGGCGTACGCGGAGTAGGCGTCCCACGTGCGCTTCGTCTCGCGGACGACGTCGGCCGCGAGGGCGCGGTCGTCGTCGGCCTCGGCGGCATGCGCGCGGGCGACGGATGAGAATGCAAGCAGTGCGGCTATGGAGGCTCTGATCATCGCTCTTGGGAAGGAGGGCAGCGGTTTCGCCATTAAGGGGCCGCGCGGGGCGCGACGCAAACCCGCGCCGAGCGAAGCCGCCTACGCGGCCATGCCCATCGCAAGCGTCATCGCCCGGACCTCGGCGATCGCCTTCGCCAGCTGGGCCAGGGCCACGCCCCCCGGCGAGCCGGCTGCCGCGGCGCCGGGGGCGTCCCGGGAAGGGCATACCGCAAACTGCGACTCGAGCCTGGCCAACCTCCCGGCCAACTCGGCGGTTGCCGGCTCACCGAAGCCACCCTCGACGACGCCCGCGAGGTCCCCGATCATGCCGGCGACCTGCGCCGCGAACCCGGACAGGGCGGGATCCGCGGATCCCAGCGCGTGAGAAAGCTGCACGGCGAGCGCGGTAAGGGCGCGCGTGAGGCGCTGGTTGTAGGTGGCTAGAGCTGCCGAGCGCTCGGGGAACTCACGGAGCGCCACCGGCTCGCCCATCATCCGCTCCAGGGAGGCGGACAGGTTCCTGTTGGCGTTCTCCGCCTTGCGCCGCGCAAGGAGCGGCGCCGAGCCCGCCGACGTGGGCGGCCCCGCGCCGGCGGTCAGCGATTGCAGGAACGCCTGGTTGGCCCGGATGGCGGCGGCAAGCAGCGTCGAGAACTTTTCCCGCTCCCAGACGGGCCAGAAGAGGAACGCCGCGATGAGCGCCATGCCGCCGCCAAGGAGCGTGGCGAAGACCCGCACGAACATGAAGTCGAGCGACACGTCGGCCAGGGTCTCCGTGATAAGGATGAGGTAGACCGTGACGAAGAACACGGCGACGCGGTATCTGCGCCGCAGGTAGTAGCTGAAGAAGAAGGCGGTGACCGCAGCGAGGGCGTCGATCACCGGCAGCGGCATCCGGATGAGGAGCAGGCCGCTCGCAAAGATGCTTCCCGCAAGCGTGCCGGCGATGCGGGCACCGGCCCGCTGGCGGGTGGACCCGAAGTCGGGCTGCAGGACGACGAGGATCGTGAGCGCAATCCAGTAGCCATGCGCGACGTCGAAGCCCTTGTAGATCGCGACGGCGATCATGGTGAGGGCCGCCATCCGGGCGGCGTGGCGAACGAGCAGCGGGTCCGGCCGCGCCGACGGGCGCACCCACGCCCCGAGCGACCTCAGCGACAGGCCCCCGATCTCGGAAAGTCCGGGCAGCAGGCCGATGCTCCTTATCGCATGCCCCGCCGTCTCGGACACGGCCGACCGGGTGTGGGGCAGGAGCCGCTCGAGCTGCTCAAATGCCGCGGTCATCTGCGCGGCGTCCGCGCCGCCCGAGGGGACGGCCGCGACCTGCTCCGCGGCCGCCCGGATCAGGTGCTGGCAGCGGCGCAGGCGCAGGGACGACGCCGCATAGTCCTCGTCGCGGTGCATGATGAGCGTCAGCGCGACCGAGCGCGCCGCGTCGCCAAGCGCCTTGATCGCGGAGTCGATTGCCGGAAGGCACCGCGCGAACTCTGGCCGGCCCAGGACGGCCTCGATCGACGCGTTGAGCGCCACCGCGCGCATCGAGACCTGGACGGCCTCGAGGCGCATCTCCTCCAGGTGTGCGAGGAGCACGGCCTGCCTCGGGTTCTGCGCCTCCTTCAGGATGAGGAAGGTGCGGTCGAGCGCAGCCCTGAGGTCGCGCTCGCGCCCGTCGATGCCCGAGCCGGGCGCCGCCGCGCCCCGCGGGCCGGCCGGACGCATCGACAGGACCATGTCCGAGAGGGCGACCCAGGTTTCGGCCACGGCGTTTCGCAGCGCGTGCTGCGGGCGCACGAGCCAGTAGACGACGTGAAGGAGCGTCGCCACCGCCCCGCCGGCCGCGGCGAGGGCCGCCAGGTGAAGGCCGCCCTGCCAGCCGCCGTGCACGGAGAGGCCGAGGAGGAAGAGCAGCGCCGAGGACACGGCCGCCGACGGCCCGTAGTCGGCGCTCAGGTGCCGCCAGACCCCGCCAAGGAGGGCGAGGACGCCCATGGCCAGGACCGCAGCGACCGTCGAGTCCGCGCACGCGACGCCGAGGAAGGCCGATGCCGCCGCTATCGCGGTCATCGCCGCGAGGAGCACGACGCGCACGTGGTAGGTTCCCCGCAGGTCCGGCTGGGAGAGGTTGAGCGCGGTCAGCGAGACGAAGATCGCGTCGGTCGGTCGGTGAAGCGCGTGCGCGATCGCGAGGGGAATGCCGAACGCCAGCGTCGCGCGCAGCGCCCTCGTGCCGTCAACGTGCAGCTCGAAGTGCTCGACAATTTGGTTCCTCAGGTGCCGCGGGTTCATCCGTCGCCCGCATGAAAACCCGGAACCGGGGGCGCGGGGAGCATTTTCTCCGCGCCCGGCCGGCCCGGCGCGCCCTTAGAGGATCCGGTTGGCCTCTATGATGGACTTGTACCAGTACGCGCTCAGCTTCGGCGTGCGGCGCTGCGTCCGGAAGTTGTTGTGGACGATGCCGAAGCGCCTCGTGTAGCCGTCGGTCCACTCGAAGTTGTCGAGGAAGCACCAGACGAAGTAGCCGCGCACAGGGGTACCGTCGGCGATGGAGCAGTGAAGCTCCTTCAGGTAGCTGCGCAGGTACTCGATCCTGTGAAGGTCCAGGCATTCGCCGCCCTTGACGACGTCGTCGTCGTAGCCGCAGCCGTTCTCGGTGATGTAGACGTCCTTGACGCCGTAGACGTTCGCGGCGAGCCGGGGGGCCCAGTAGAGGGCGCGGGGCGCGAGGTGCAGCCAGGGGCTGTCGGTGCGTGGGTAGCTGGCCGACGGATACAGGAGCTGGGCCTTGCCGTCGGCTCTGCGCCGCACGAAGAGGCCAGCATAGACGTTCAGGCCCAGGAAGTCCGTCGGCAGGCTGATCAGCGAGAAGTCCCCGCGCTCGACCTTGGGGCGGAACCGGCCGCAGCCGCGCAGGTACGCCTCCGAGTACCGGCCCCGGTAGATCGGGTCGAGGACGGCCAGGTTGGCCGACGCGAAGCACTCGTGCGCGGCCGCGACGTCGGCCGCCGACTCCGTCACGGGAATGACGGTCTCGCAGTTATCGCTGAGCCCGCACCTGGCTCCGCGGCCGCCGAACTCGCGCACGGCCCTGACGCCTTGGCCATGGCACAGAAGGGCGTTGTGGATCGTCTGGTTGAGCACCTGCCTGCCCTCCCTTGCCCCCGGAGCCTTGTTGGGCGTCCCGTAGGCCTGGGTGGTGAAGCACCGGATCTCGTTAACGGTGATCCAATTCTTCGCACGGTCGCCCAGGGTGCGCACGATCGCGTCGGCATAGCCGGCGAACGCCTCGGGCACGATCCTCGAGCGCCAGCCCCCGCGGTCCTCGAGCGCCTGGGGAAGGTCCCAGTGGAACATCGTCACCCACGGCGTGATGCCGTTCTCGAGGATCGTGTCGATCAGGCGGTCATAGAAGTCCAGCCCCCGCTGGTTGACGGCGCCGTCGCCGTTTGGGAACACGCGCGGCCAGGAAAGCGAGAGGCGGTAGTGGCGCACCCCGAGGCTGCGCATGAGCGCGAGGTCCTGCGGATAGCGGTGGTAATGATCGCACGCGGGATCGAGCTTGTCCCCGTGCAGGATGTTGCCCCGGCGCTTCGCGAAGCGGTCCCATATCGACTCGCCTTTTCCGTCCGCGGTGGACGCACCCTCGATCTGGGCGGCGGCTGAGGATACACCCCAGACGAAATTCTTTGGGAAGTGAAAAGCGGATGAGCGCGGGGGCATGAATCAGGCGTATGCTCAGGCCCCGCAAGCCGCGTGGCCGCCGGCCGCCGCGTGAACAGCGGCGTCCAGGGACGGCGCAACATCGGGAAAACCTGAGATCATCGGGATGGGACTGTCTGGCGTCGGGGTTGCCATCGTGCCCGGTTGAATTCGGGCCGGGACTGAGTTGTGCACCATGAGCAGTCGCGTTTCGCGCTAACGCAAGGGAAAAGTGTGCACATTTTTGGTAATTTAATTGGTTTAATAGTGCATAGATGATCCGAACTATTTATCTTAACTAATTATTAACAAACATGTTCATATTACATATTGCTTAAATTATTCGATGCATTTTTTAGTGCTCATTTTTGTTAACTTTGTGGCCACGGAGGGCCCGGGATTTACGCACAAGCGTTCACGAGCGTGCAACGGCCACTAGCTCGCCCCTCTCGGAGTCGAATGGCTGTCGGCCTGAACCAGGGTTGCGCGCCTGCCTGACGGACGGAGTTTTGACCGAGGGCCGGCCGCTAGGGAACCTCGTACACCTCGACGAGCGCTACGCCGGTGTCGGCGTTGCCGCCCGACACGATCGCCGTGTACTGGCCCGGAGGCAGCGTCAGAAGCAAGGCGGAATCGTTGGTGGGGGCGCTTTCCCACGAGAATGCGCCCACGGTGCTCGCGGCCGCTGCCATCTCCGGGCTTCCGTCCCAGGCGCTGTTGGACGCGATGACTTCCGAGCTGCTGTTGTACACCTGCAGCTCCGGGTCGGGCAGCACGCCGGACACGTCGAAAGGTTCCGGGGCGAGGGCGGGTCCCGACGCGCGCACGAGCACCGTCTTGGTTGCCTCTCCCCCGATGTAAAATCCCGCGATGAGGACGTCGGCGCCCGTTCCCACGAATCCCCGGGTCGAGATGTTGGTGAGCTTCGACGCCTCTCCGGGCGAGTTCGGGTCGTAGACCTCGACCAGAGAGACGCCCGTGTCCCCGCTTGTCCCGGACACGATGGCGGTGTACGGCCCCGGCGGCAGGGTGAGAAGCAGGGCGGAATCCGCGCTCTTTGGATCGGACCATGTGAACGCGCCCGCCGCGCTCGCGGCCGCGACTATCCGCGCGCTGCCGCCCCAGCCGGTGTTGGACGCAATGACCGAGCTGCCGCTGTAGACCTGGAGCTCGGGGTCGGGCAGCACGCCGGGGATGTTGAAGGGCTCCGCGGCAAGCGCCGGGCCTGATGCGCGGATCAGGACGGTCTTTGGCGTCGAGCCCGATACATAGAATCCCGCGATAAGGACGTCGGCGCCCGTTCCCACGAAGCCCCGGGTCGAGATGTTGAGAAGCTTCGAGTCTGCGGCGGCCACCAGGGCCGAGGCTTGGACGCCGGCCGAGGAGGCCGAGGTCCCGTTGGGGCTGACCGCCGACAACCGGTAGTAGTAGGTGCCGCCGGCGACCGCCGACGTGTCCGAGAACGATGTCGTGTTCCCGAGGCTCCACGACGTCAGGCCCTGCGTAAACGCGGGGTCGTTTGCGCGCTGAAGCACATAGCCCGATATCGCCGCTCCAAAGGTGCTGAACGGCGCCTGCCACATGACGTTCACCTGCGACGCGGCGGAAAAGTACGCGGAGACATTCGAAGGTGGGGAAGGCGGCCAAACCAGGTTCGGCGGAGGCGTCGACGGGAGCGAGTACGCGCGCACATAGTCGACGCGGTAGTCCTGGGGGAAGACGGTCTGCGCGTTGGGCGACCCCGGCCAGTTCCCCCCGATGGCAAAGTTCAGGAGGATGAAGAAGTTCTGGTTGAACGGCCAGCTCGAGCCCGCGGGTATGGCGCTCTGCTGGCGCACCTCGTAGACCGCGCCGTCGGCCGAGAAGACGATCTCGCCCGGGTACCAGTCGACCGCAAACACGTGGTACGCGCCGCTGAAGACCGCGTTGCCGGGCAGCGTGGTGGACGCCGTGAGCGCGCTGGCGCCGGAGTAGCCGGTGGCGTGAAGCGAGCCGTAGATCGTGCCGGGCGTCTGGCCGACCCACTCCATGACGTCGATTTCGCCGCACGCCGGCCAGCTGACCGTCGTGATGTCGCTCCCAAGGGCCCAGAAGGCGGGCCAACACCCGATCCCGGTCGGCATGCTCGCGCGCGCCTCGATGCGCCCGTACGTGAAGTTGAAGGTCGTCGAGGTGTTGATCCGCGCGGACGTGTAGGTCCCGTTGGTGTATTGGGCCCGGATCGCGAGCGCCTTGCCGTCTGTGGCGGCCGGGTCGCTGACGATGAGCGAGTTGTTTCGCGAGTTCGTGTAGGTCTCCAGCTCGTTGTTGCCCCAGCCGGCCGGGTTGCCGACCCCGAGGTCGTAGACCCACTTCGTGGGATCCGGGCCCGATCCCACCGGCCCGTTGAACTCATCGTCCCAGACGAGCTGGGGGGAGGCGGACTGGGCGTGCGCCGCCGCGGCGGCCGCCAGGGTGATCGCCGCAAGGAGGGCGCCGAGAACGATTCTGGGCGTTGCAGGCTTCATAAATGGCCGTCGATGTCACATGGCCTGACTCACGGGTGGAGGCGCGGGTGCCGGGCATCTGTGGGAAGCGCCTGCCACGAAAACGAAGGGCTTCGGCCCTCTCGGATGTCAGGTCCCCGGGGGCGCGGCTATGGTCTCCCCCTCAACGGGCATCCCCTCGACAAGGATTTTACGGCGGGGCGCCTTCGGGTGCACGATGCGGTTAAGCAGGCGCGCGACCGCCGAGGCGCCGATGTCCTCGTGGGGAACGCGGATCGAGGCGAGGCGACGGGAGCCCGGCGGCGGCTCCAGGCCGTCAAACCCGGTGACGGAGCAGTCCTCCGGGACCCGGACCCCGCGGACCCTGAGCTCCTCCATGAGGGCGTATGCCTGGTGGTCCGCCGCGCAGACCCACGCCGTCACGCCCTCGCCCCTCATGAGGCCGAGGACGTGGTCGGTGAGGTGCTCCTGCTTGATGTGCGGCCCCGCCTTGTGGACGTTCACCGCCCAGCCGGGCCGGAACTCCAGCCCGAGCGAGAACAGCGCCTCGACGTATCCGCCGAACCGCTTCGTCGCCCAGTGGCCGACGACGGCGTAGGACTCCCACGTGAGGAAGCCGATTTTCTTGTGCCCGGCCGCCGCCAGGCGGGTAACGAGCGCGAGGATTCCGACGGAGTCGTCCGTGTCTATGGTGTCGACGCTGGGCGTGTCATAGTTCTCGAGGACCGCGACCGCCGAGATCTTCTTCGCGATCATCGCGACGGAATGCTCGGGGAACGGATAGATGAGGACGGTGCCCCGCCAGTCATTGCTGCGGATGTTGCGGAAGATGCTCTGGGGGCGCACCGAGGGCTCAAAGGACGCGGGATTCTCGAAGCACACGTCAACGGAGACGTGCTCGATGCTCGCCCTCTCCCGGATGCCCTGCAGGATGAACGGGAACGTCGCCATCGCCACGTCCTTTGCGGGCACGTTGATCAAGATGCCGATCGTCAGGGGTTTGCTCTGCCGGGACCTGCGGATCGTGCGCGTCGGATTCCCGCGATAGCCCATCTTGGCCGCGAGGTTCTGCACCCGCGCCCGCGTGTCCGCGCTTATCGCGGGATGGTTGGCCAGGCTCCGGGAGACCGTCGAGCGCGACAGCTTGAGCTTCTCGGCGATGGCCTGCTGGTTGATGGAGGAGCTAATTGGGGGAAGGGATGGTTAATTGACTGCGTTGCTCCGGGACGAATCGCGATTTCGCATTCCTTGCGGGGATTGAGGTCGGGTGCCTCGAGCAGAGCAAAGGAGGTGCCCAATTACAAGTAGTAAAAGAGTCATGCACATCACGGGCCATAGGCATGCGCCGTAGGGCCGGGTTATTTTCTGGACTTCGCTCTGGAAAATGCGGCCAATCCGCGAGGCCGGCCGCGCCTCTTGGTTATGCAACAAATGATGCACATCAAGATTGACACTTTGGCACCCAAGACGGCTTGATGGAGCGCCTTGAACCCCGGCTACCCCAGTGCGCTGCGAGCTTGGGCCGCAGTTTCCCGGACGGATGATCCCCGCGCCGGCGGCCGTTGATCCGCGAGCGCGAGCCGCCAGGTAACCGGACCCCGGTCAAGTCCTTGAACCCCATGGAACCGCCCGAACGCCTGAGCTTCGTCGAGAAGATCGCCTACGGCCTGGGGGACACGGCCTCGAACTTCTACTTCCAGTTCTTCAACCTCTTCCTGGTCTATTACTACACCGACATCTTCGGGCTGGCGCCGGTTGCGGTCGGAACGATGATGCTCGCGCTGCGGGTGTTCGATGCGGTTATCGACCCGGCCGTGGGGATGCTGGCCGACCGCACGAAGACGCGCTGGGGGAAGTTCAGGCCGTACATCCTCTGGGGCGCTCTCCCCTACGGGGTCGCCGGCTACGTGATGTTCCTCAATCCGGACCTGTCGGCCCACGGCAAGCTCGTCTTCGCCTACGTGACCTACGGCCTCATGTGGCTCGCGTACGCCGCGATAAACATCCCTTACTCGGCGCTCATGGGCGTGATGTCGCACTCGTCGGAGGAGCGGACGTCGCTCTCGACGTACCGGTTCGTGTGCGCGTTCACCGGGCAGTTCCTCATCGTGCGCCTCGTGGTTCCCCTTAAGAACGCGCTCGGCGGGGGCAACGACGCCGAGGGGATCCGCTATACGATGCTCATCTTCTCCGTCGCCTCTGTGGCGCTGTTCCTCTTCACCTTCGCGCAGACGAGGGAGCGCGTCAGCACCCCGGCCGAGCAGAAGGGCGATTTCGCGACGGACCTGCTGAGCCTCCTCAAAAACCGGCCGTGGATCGCCCTGTTCTTCTCGGCGCTGTTCACGCTGATCAACGCGGCCGTCAGGGGCGGCTCGATCATCTACTTCTTCAAGTACGTCGTCCGGGATGAGCAGAAGTTCACGCTGTACGCGACCAGCGCGTCGGTCGCGTTCATAGCGGGGGCATTCTGCACCAAGTTCTTCCTGAGGCTCGGCGACCGGCGAACGGTCATGATCGCCCTGGCGGTGGCGAACGCGGCGCTGATGGCGGCCTTCTACCTCGTCGATCCCCAGTCCTACGCCCTGCTGATCACGCTCAACGTGGCCGCGAACTTCATCGTCGGCCCGACGCCCGCCATACTCTGGTCGATGTACGCAGATACGGCGGACTACGGGGAGTGGAAGTTCGGCAGGAGGGCGACCGGCCTCTTGTTCTCGGCGTCGGTGTTCTCGCAGAAGGTGGGCCTCGCGATCGGGACCGGCGCGCTGGGCTGGCTCCTGGCCTACTGCGGATTCGTCGCAAACGCGGAGCAGGGGCCGCGGGCCGTGGCGGGGATCCGGCTCCTGTTCAGCGTCGTGCCGGGCGTCCTGGCGCTCCTTGGCGCTGCGGCCATCTTCTTCTACCCGATAACGGACGCCAAGATTAAGGAGATCGAGCACGCGCTCGCCGACAGAAAGGCCGCCGCCCCATGAACGCCCCACTGACACCCAAGAAGAGCCCGGCAGCTTCAGCAGCCGTCCTCGCCTCGATTGGCCTGACGGCCATGGTTTTCGCCGCGTCTTCGCGCGCGGCGGCCGCCGAGACGTGGGCGGTGTTCGAGACGGCGAAGGACAACGGCCACGCCCTGTCCGACGTCTCGGCCACGGCCGTGGCCGCGGATGCGTCCGCCGCGGAGATCGTGTGCGTCCCGTCCCAGAGGTACCAGAGGATCCTGGGGTTCGGGGGCGCGCTCACGGAGTCGTCAGCATGGGTGCTCGCGCAGCTGCCGGACTCGCGGCGCGCGGAGGTCCTGCGGCGCTACTACGCCCCGGGCGAGGGGATCGGGTACACGCTCGCGAGGACGCACATCAACAGCTGCGACTTCTCGCTGGGGAGCTGGGCACTGGACCCGGTGGCCGGCGACACGGAGCTCGAGCACTTCTCGCTGGATCCCATGCGCCAGTGGGTCCTCCCGCTCATCCACGGCGCCCAGTCGGCCGCGGGGCCCGCGAACTTCCACCTCCTGGCGTCCCCGTGGAGCCCCCCTTCCTGGATGAAGACGAACGGGAGGATGATCTTCGGGGGCGGCCTTCGCCCCGAGTGCCGGCAGGCCTGGGCGGACTACTTCGTTCGCTTCATCCAGGACATGGACCACCAGGAGCACATCCCGGTATGGGCGATCACCGTGCAGAACGAGCCGCAGGCGACCCAGGTCTGGGAGTCGTGCATCTTCAGCGCGGCCGAGGAGCGCGACTTCGTGCGCGACTACCTGGGGCCGACACTCGCGCGCGCCGGGATGGAGGGCGTCCACCTGTGCATCCTGGACCACATCCGCGACCTGGTCGACGAGTGGACCAGGACGATCTACTCGGACGCCAAGGCCTCGCGCTACGTCTGGGGCACGGCGCTGCACTGGTACGTGAGCGACGACTTTGCCTCCACGATGCGGGCGCACGCGGCGTTCCCCGACAAGCCCACGCTGTTCACCGAGGGCTGCGTCGACCGCGAGGTGGATTCCGGCAAATGGGTCTTGGGGAAGTGGGACCACGGGGAGAGGTACGCCCACAGCATGATAAACGACTTCAAGAACTGGGTGTGCGGCTGGATTGACTGGAACATCGTGCTCGACCAGGCGGGCGGCCCCAACCACGTGGGGAACTTCTGCGACGCCCCTGTGATCGTGGACACCGAGACCGGCGCCGTCCGCTACCAGTCGATGTTCTATTACATAGGCCAGTTCAGCCGGTTTGTCCGGCCCGGTGCCGAAAGGATAGAGTCTCACGGGGGCCCGGCCGGCCTTGAGTCGGTTGCCTTCGCAAATCCCGACAGCGGGCTTGCGGTAGTCGTGCTCAACAAGGGCGAATCGCCCGTCGCGTTCCGCCTTGCCGACGGCGCGGAATCGCGGATGTGCGCGATACCCGCGCGGGCGATCCAGACCTACGTCAGGGCTCCCTAGCCGGGGCCTCTTCCGGAGCGTTCCCCGGGGCGCTGCGTGCGCGAACGGCCGCAAAGCGCGCAAAATCCGCGCGGGAATTCGGGCCGCCTTTTGTGCACAGGCGCGGAAAAACTAAGAAAAGTGCGCATCGTGGTGCACACTCAATTCTCCTTTTGGGAAGAATTCGGGCCGGTACTGGACATTGATCCATGCCGTCCGGCATAAGTAGTCACATAAGTAATTATCATAAAATATCTAAAGTTTAAATATGCTGATCCATTTCGCCCCATTTTGAGATTGTTCCCAGGCGATTTTGCCCACGTTTTCTGCAATTTTTCCGGGGCGTATATTTCCAATTCAAATTGAGTGTGAGTTGAAATGTGCACAAAAACATTGACAAGCGAGAATCACGCTGTGTACACAACGCGGCACAAAGGGAAGAGCTCCGCTCGCCCCGATGATTCAAATTACCCCAAGGCACTCCGCGGCTTCAGATACCCCGTCGAATTCCCCCTCGGCGGAGGCTTTTGCTCTGTGGGCGAGCTGTGTCGGACGGGAGGGCCCCAACCAAGAACCGTAAGCGCCTAGCTGAACACCCAATACCCCAAATGAAAATGCACCCAGGTCACCTCACGGACTCGTTTCGCCTTTCGGCGGGTCTCGCGGCCTTCATCTTCCTGGTGTCGGTAGCCGCGAGGGCGCAGAGCGCCCCGACGGCAGCCGCACCGGCGCCCACGGACCAGACCACGGTGTCGACGGCCGAGCCGGTCGCGCTCGATCCCTTCACGGTCAGCACGACAAAGGACCGCGGGTACGCCGCGACGAACGAGATATCCGGCTCGCGCGTCGACACGCCGATCAAGGACATCCCGATCGCGATCGACGTCGTGACCTCGGAATTCATATCGGACATCGGCGCCACCGACCTGCGCAGCGCTCTCTCCTACCAGTCGGGCATCATGCTCACGACGCAGAACGACCTGGAGAACACGGCGGCCACCTTCGGCTCGGCCTACGGCCCCGGCGGCGTCAACAACCCGCAGGGCATCACGGCGAACCCCGACGAGTCCCAGTACAAGATCCGCGGCTTCATCGCGACGAACACCCTTCGCGACGGGTTCCTGCGCCTGAGCGGCGTCGACTCGGTCAACATTGACCGCATCGAGGTCGTCTTCGGCCCGAACGCCCTGCTGTACGGCACGGGCAACTTTGGCGGCGTGGTCGACTACCTGCCGAGGCGGCCGATGGACCAGCAGTCTGGACTGGCCGACATATCGTACGGCAGCTACGGCTTCACGCGCGCAGCGGTGGACGTGACCGGGCCGGTCAGCGCCGCGAACCACATCGACTACAGGATCGATGCCGCCTACACGGACAACGGCTCGCAGGTCAACTACTTCAAGGACCAGCGCTTCTTCATCGCCCCGCAGCTTACGTGGAGGCCGACGTCCAGGACCATGTTCCTGGTGGATTTCGAGTACGGCAGGGAGAACATAAACGGCGACGGCTTCCAGGCGTTCAGGGGCGTGTCCGCGAACAACACGGCGCTTCCCTCCAACAACGACCAGTTCGAGGCGGTAGGATTCTATTACCCGCCGGGCGCCGACCCGAGGTCGTTCAACGCCTCGGGGCCGAACAGCTACGTCGACACGCAGGCAAAGAACCTCGAGCTCAAGTTCACGCAGGAGCTGATAAGGGAGCAGGAATGGGTGCCGAGCGTCAGCCTGCTCGTGGGTTACAACCGCTCCTCCGTCAACCAGCAGACGCGCCAGGTGAACGGCGAGATCGAGGTCGACACCGACCCCACGAACAACGGGTTCGCCCTGAGCCAGACGATCACCACGAGCCAGGCGGCGAATTCCATTGCGGGGCAGGGCTCGGACAACGGAAACCTGACGTTCGGCACCGTGGCGAACTCGGTCGACGCGTACACCTGGAACACCTCCACGAACGCCACGATCCGCGACCAGGAGAGGGCCGAGGTCGTCATCAAGAAGTCCCTCTTCGCCAACAAGTGGTACGCCTGGGACAGCGACATCATCGTGGGGTACTCCGACCTCTTCCAGCAGGCCTACAACACCGGCGGGGGATCGAACGGCACGAACTACCACAGCCCGAACGACCTGAGCCCCATCCTCTACGGGATTCAGGGCGACAAGTCTCCCGACGTGCCGGAGGTCATCAACGTGGACACGGAGACCAAGAACTGGGACAGCGCGTATTACCTCAACTATTACGGCAAGTTCCTGAACGATCGCGTGATCCTCATGTCGGGCGTCCGCAGGGATCTCAACTCCTCCTGGGACGACGACCTCATGACGACCGCCGGCGGCACAGAGTCCGCGACCCTGAGCAACAAGACCTACCAGAATGGCGTGATGGTCGAGGTCTTCAAGTGGCTGTCGCTGTACGCGCTCAAGGCCGAGGGCGTCGAGCCCAACTTCCAGGGTCTTCGCAACGCCGTGACCGGAGCGCCCGTCAGCGCCAACACGGGCAAGAGCAACGAGTACGGCATCAAGTTTGACGCCCTCAAGGGGAAGATCACCGGGACCATCAGCCGGTACACGATCACCAAGACGTCGTGGGTGTCTGAGCCGTGGTTCGCGCCCGCCCCGATGGGCCACCCGCGCTTCGACCCCAACAAGCCCGTCATCTACAACCTGAGCGACGAGGACAACCCGGGCCAGGGAATGATGCCCAACGGCGCCATCGTGGGCGGCGTGGCCTGGGCCGCCGCGTCCGACGGTGCGCTCTCCGGGTCCGCCCTCGCCTCCAACCTCGCCACAGGGGGCAACGGCCTTAACGGCGCGAACAACACCGGGCCCGCGGTCACGGCGTTCAAGGCCGCGGTCGCCGCTGGGTCGATCTACGTCTCGAGCGCGGGCATCGGCCAGCCCGAGGTCTACATCAACGCCAGCACGCCCACGGGCGCCGCGTACATGGACACCGTCTTCGCCGGCAACAACCAGGGCAACAACGGCGGCTGGCCCGGATGGATGTATGCGGGCATGGACATTCCGCCATACGGCGCGGGCAGCCACGCCGACGCTCTGCTCAACAACGGGACCATGGACGCGGCGGGCTTCCTCAACACGGGGCTCGGCGCGGCGCTCCAGGTCGTCGACCAGTCGAAGGGCTACGAGGGCCAGATCCTCATCACGCCCAACGACAGCATCCAGATCGTGCTGAACGGGAGCGTCGACGCGTCGGTGCAGAGGATAAACAACGGCACGTGGCCCAACTACCCCTACACCAGCTACGACCGGTGGGAGCCGTGGTTCTTCGCGAACTTCGGGCTTAACGAGCAGCCGCTCACGGGGGCCGGCGGAGCGTACACGGACCCGACGAACACCTCGACGCACGTCGTCAACGTGTTCCCGGGGGACGACACGCCCAAGTACGCGTTCAGCATGTTTGAAAATTACAAGTTCAGCGGCCCCCTGAAGGGCCTGACCGTGGGCGTCGGCGAGTCGTGGCACTCCCAGGAGGAGTACTACTCCGGCGTCACGCACGGCTCCGGGCAGACCGAAACGAACGCCGCTGGCCAGCTGATCGTCGCCTACGGCCCGTCCCAGTTCAACCTGGACGCGTTCGTGAAGTACGAGTTCAAGCGCTGGGGCTACACCCAGTTCGTCCAGGCGAACGTCTACAACGTCCTCGATGACAAGGAGCTCAACGGCTTCATCTGGACAAACCCGATCACGGCCAAGCTGACGTACGGGTTTAGATTCTAGTCTGAGTAAGGGGTGTGCAACCCATCGGGGCCGGGCGCGCGCGTGGCGCGCCCGGCCCTCCTTTTATCTGGGAGCTTAGGGGGAAAGGCTGGCGCCGAAGCGCTGGCGGTAGACCCCGATCGTCTCCTCTATCGCGCGGACCTGCCGGGCGTCCCCCTCGATCGCAGCCGTCTCGCGGGCCTCGGCCAGCTCTTTGAGCATGTCGAGGCTGCGGCCCAGGTCGGCGTAGCGGTGGGCAAGGTCAACGTGCTGGGCGGAGTCGAACGGCCCGCTCGCCTCCAGGGCGCGAAGGGCGTCGGCGACGCCGGCGGCGTCGTTGCGCGAGGCGTAGATCCTCACCACGCGCTCGTTGTTGAAGTAGTCGCCGGGCTGGCGGGGGCGCGCCTCGAGCGACAGCGCCTCGGCCTCCGCAGCCCGGCCCTGTGCCTCGAGCAGGCGGACCAGGAGCTCGAGGGCGGCCATCGCCGGCCTGCTCGCGGGATCTCCGGCCCAGATGGCCCTCGCCTGGAGCTCCGCCCCCTTCGGATCGCCGCACCTCGCGAGGAAGTTTGCGTACTCGAGGCGCAGGTAGGGGTTGCCCGGCGCCCTGGCCAGCTCGCGCGCGAAGAACCGCCTCCCCTCGTCGAACTGGCGCACACCCGCCCAGAGCTCCACCAATGCCGTTCCCGCAGAATAGTACCGCTCGTCGAGCCTGACCGAGGAGAGAAGGAGCGCCTGCGCTTCCTCGTACCTTCCGAGCTGCGAGAGGACGCGCGCCTTCTGGGCGGAGAGTTCGGCGGACCCGGGCTCGATCGACTCGACGAGCCCGATGAGCGAGAGCGCGCGGGCCGGGTCCCCCGCCTCGGACTCCAGGGAGGCGAGGTGCGCGGCGATCGAGGCGTTGTCCGGGTCGCCGGCAAGGGCCCTCTCGACTGATGCGGCCGCCGCGGCCTTCGCGCCGGGCGCCGCGAGCTCGGCGCTTACCTCCTCGACCTCCCTCTTCAGGCCGGCCTGGCTCTCGCTGAACGTGAGCTCGTTCGTGAAGGGGGGCCTAAGGGTCAGCTGGACCATCACCTTGAGACCCTTCAGCCGTGCATCGGCGGTGTACCCGAGCGCGGCCGCGACGGCGCCGGAGTCCAGGCTTGGGCCGGGGCGCGCTTCCGCGCCGGGCAGCGCCGCGACGCACCCGTCCGCGAGGAGGCGCGCCATCCGGAAGTTCCCCTGCCAGCTGAAATGCACGTGGTCGAGCAGGAGGTCCCGTCCGGGGATCGGCCCGGCCGAGGCGGGGTCCGATCCCAGCTCGCGGGCCGCGTCGACAAGGACGACCGAGGCGGCGCGCTGCGCAGCGGCGGCGCGGACGATCTCGTTGAGCCGCGCGTCCGGGCGGAAGCGCAGCGCGTCCCAGTGCAGGGCGGCGAGGTAGCTCCTTCGCGCGGACGCGTTCTCGCCCTCGCTCTCGGCAAGCCGGCCCAGCCGAAACAGCGTGTCCGCGAACTGCGGATCGACCTCCAGGGCGTCCGCGTAGCCGGAAAGCGCGCTAGTCGCGTCGCCCAGGTCCGCGGCGATCGTCCCGGCCTGCGACGCGGCGTTCCATTTCCCGAGTTCCCGGGCCCCGAGCCCGGCGCGATGGAGCGATACAAACGGGGCGCTGTCGCGCAGGTTCGCGACGAGCGTCGCCAGCACCGTCCTGACGCCCGAGCGGCCCGCGACGTCCAGGATGTCGCTCAGGTTGGCCGCGTAGCTCCTGTAGACGAGCTCGAGCCTCGGGTCGTCGCCCCGGACGGCGCTGTCCGAGAAGGTCTCCATGCCCTTCCATTCCAGGGGCTGCTGGCGCAGGTGGGCAAGGCGGTCCCACGCGCCGGAGATGAGCTGGCCGACGCGCATGTCGCGGACCCACACGCTGGCGCGGATGAACCAGAGGGGGGGCGTGACGGGCAGGTAGGCGCAGCCCGGGCCGTAGGGACCGACGACCTCGTTGTTTCCCATGTAGATCACGAGGAGGTCCGGCTCGAAGCCGGCGAGCTGCCGGGCCGCCTGGTAGACGACGTGGGAGTTGATCGCGGTGATCCCCAGGTTGTAGACCTCGACCTGCCTGCCGGGGATGCGCGCCCTCAGCTGGGCCCGAAGCTGGGCCGCGAACCCGAAGTCCGGGTCGGGTATTCCCTGCGCGGCGGATTCGCCGAGGACGAACACGCGGATGTGGCCGGGCTCCTTGCGCCTCTGGATGCTGAAATTGAGCGGCTGGATGCCGAACGAGGCCGGGATGAACGGTGTGGCGAAATCCGGATTCGTTCGATAGAGGCCCGGCTTTCCGGCCGGGATGAAAAGCCCGGTAGGCTTCCCGTATCCGGCGAACCGCAGGACCCCCTCGAGGCCGCAGAAAAAGGCGACCGGGGCGAGGAACAGGAGCCCGAGCCTCGGCGCCAGCGACGGGGATGCGCCGGCCGGGACGGGCTTAGCCGACTTGTTCGGGCTTTCGGAATTGGCCATCTTGGGTTGCCGGGAGGCGCCTGACCTATGCCTCGGGCGGGGCGCTTCAGGGTGTCCCCCGCCCATGCGCAGATTGAATGCCCAAGAAAGATCCAAGGCGATGATTATCTGGCAAATAGCAGGGGTTGCGGCGCGCCCGGGCGGGGGCGGGAGCAACGGCTGGGATGCACTAGCCCGCTGGCGAATCGGCAGCGGGTCCTCGAGGGACTCGCGGGGTGCGCGTGCCTGCACAGCGCCCCGGGGCGTCAGGGCGCGCGGGCCCCCGCGGGCTGCCGGCGCCCCCCTCGTGAATGCGTCAGGCGGCTAGCTACTTACGGTCCACGCGTACGCAGAAATGATTCATCGCGATCAACACGCCGGCGAACAGCGCGAGGAGTCCGGTGATCCAGGGTGGGGTTGAGAGCCCAAAGAGGAGATTCAGGCCGAATACGACGAGAAAAAGAGCGAGGATTATGTGTGACATGAAGGAAGGGCTTGGGGGTTAGGTTCAGATCCTGTGCGTAAGCACCAGAATCAGGAGGACCAGGAACAGGAGGCCCAGTCCGCTGCTCGGATAGTAGTTCCAATTGCGGCTGTGCGGCCAGGTGGGGAGCGCCCCGATGAAGACGACAAGGAGCACAAGCATGAGAATGAATCCAAGAGACATGGAAATCCTTTGATGAGGCGGCGACGGGCGAAGGCGCCGGCCGCCGCCGGGCGCACTCGGACACCCCAACGGGGATGTCGTTGCTGTTTTCGCAGTGATGCTACGGCAGGCGGCGGCGGCGCGCCATGGGGTGTTGGCCTCACAGCGCCCCGGGGCTTCTCCCGGCCGGTAGGGTAAGACCTCATTCTTTGATGGCCCGCCTTCGGATATTTTCCCACTGGCTGGGAGGATTGCTCCAGCTACCAGCGCGCCGAAGATGAAATCCACTCGAATTGCACCTGCGACCCAGCAGGCGACGGAAAACGATTCGCATATGGCGGCCCATCACACGGCGGCGCGCGAAGTTATCACCGAGGTTCGGCGCAAGGAGGCGGTCCTCAAGACAGGGGCGCTGCAGAACGCCATTCTGAACAGCGCCAACTTCTCGAGCATCGCAACCGACGAGAAGGGGGTCATCCAGCTATTCAACGTCGGAGCCGAGCGCATGCTTGGCTACGCGGCCGCCGATGTGATGAACAAGATTACCCCCGCCGACATCTCCGACCCGCAGGAAGTGATCGCGCGCGCCCAGGCGCTTAGCAAGGAGCTCGGAACCACGATCACGCCGGGATTCGAGGCGCTGGTCTTCAAGGCCTCGCGCGNNCACGCGCTCGCTCATCGAATCCAACATCGACGCGATCATGACGACGAACCCCTCAGGGATCATCACCGACGTCAACAAGCAGATGGAGGCGCTCACCGGCAGCACGCGCGACGAGCTTATCGGCGCGCCGTTCAAGAGCTTCTTCACGGATCCGGAACGGGCTGAAACGGGCATCAAGCAGGTGCTGAGCGAGAAGAAGGTCTCAGACTACGAGCTCACGGCGCAGGCGAGGGACGGCAGGGAAACCGTGGTGTCCTACAACGCGAGCACCTTTTACGATCGGGACAGGAAGTTGCAGGGCGTCTTCGCGGCGGCGCGTGACGTCACGGAGCGCAAGCGCTTCGAGCAGGCGCTGCAGGAGTCCAACATCGAGCTGCAGCGGGCCAAGTCCGCGGCGGAGAAGGGCAACCTCGCGAAGACGGACTTCCTCTCAAGCATGAGCCACGAGCTGCGCAGCCCCCTGAATGCGATCCTCGGCTTCGCCCAGCTCATGGAGTCCTCCGTGCCGCCGCCGTTGCCCTCCCAGGCGGCGCAGATAGACCAGATTCTCCAGGCGGGATGGCACTTGCTGAAGCTGATCAACGAAATCCTCGATCTAGCGACGATCGAGGCAGGCAAGGTGTCGCTGTCGCTGGAGCCCGTGGCCCTGGCCGAGGTCATGGCGGAGTGCCAGGCCATGATGGAGCCGCAGGCGCAAAAGCGCGGAATAGCCATGACCTTCCCCAGGTTCGACAGTCCCAACTATGTGTGGGCCGACAGGACCCGCATGAAGCAGATTGTCATCAACCTGGTTTCCAACGCCATTAAGTACAACAGGAAGAACGGCACGGTGGCTGTGGCCTGCGCCGTGATTGCACCCGGGCGGACCCGAATCAGCGTCCGGGACTCCGGCGAAGGAATGGCTCCGGAGGAGGTGGCGCAGCTCTTCCAGCCGTTCAACCGCCTCGGGCAGGAGGCCAGTGGCGTCACTGGCACGGGCATAGGCCTTGTGGTCACCAAGAGACTGGCCGAGCTGATGCAGGGTGTCCTCGGCGTGGAAAGCACGCTCGGGTCGGGAAGCACGTTCTGGGTGGACATGCAATCGACCGAGGCGTCCGGGCTGAGCAAGGGCGCGTCCGAACCCGCAACGCACGCCCAAGCGCGCGAGCCGAGCGAGGCGGATATGCGCACGTTGCTTTATATAGAGGACAATCCCGCAAACATGATGCTCGTGGAGCAGCTCATCGTGCGCCGCCCCGACATAAGACTGCTGACGGCGGTGAACGGGACCCTTGGCATCGACCTGGCGCGTTCCCGCAAGCCGGATGTGATCCTGATGGACATCAACCTGCCCGGAATCAGCGGAATCGACGCGCTACGGATCCTGAGAAATGAATCGGCGACGGCGCACATACCCGTCGTCGCCCTCAGCGCGAACGCGATGCCGCGCGACATAAGGCTGGGCATGGAGGCGGGGTTCTTCCGATACCTCACCAAGCCCATCAAGGTGAAGGAGTTCATGGAAACCCTGGATGCGGCGCTGGAATCCGCGGCAGAGTCCGTCGCTTGTGAGGGGGGGCGAAGGCCTTGATCAGCTCATAGGACATCCTAAACGCGAGAATCCTTATCGCCGACGACCAGGAGGCCAATGTATCGCTGCTGGAGCAGATGCTGCGCGCGGCCGGGTACGTCTCCATCGAGCCGACAACGAATTCCCGCGATGTGATTAAACTGCACCAGAGGAACCGCTACGACCTGATACTGCTCGACCTCCAGATGCCGGGCATGGACGGATTCGAGGTCATGGATGGCCTCAAGGCAATCGAGACGAGCGGCGATCTTCCGATCCTTGTGATAACGGCGCAACCGGGCCACAAGCTGCGGGCGCTGAAGGCCGGGGCGAAGGACTTCGTCAGCAAGCCATTCGATCTGGCCGAGGTATTGGCCCGGGTTCGCAACATGCTGGAAATCCGCCTGCTGCACATGGAGACGAGGAGGCTCTTCGAGCGGCTGCTGCTCAACGTGCCGCCCCAGGCGATCGCCGAGCGCCTGAAGGGGCGCTCCGAGGTCGCGGGGAACAGTTTCACGGAGATTATCGCGGACAGCTTCCCGGAGGTGACGGTGTTGTTCGCGGACATAGTCGACTTCACCAAGTTCTCGGAAGGCCTGAGCGCGGAATCCCTGGTGAACGTGCTCAACGACGTCTTCTCGAGATTTGACGGCATTGCCGACATCCGCGGCCTCGAGAAGATCAAGACGATAGGCGACGCCTACATGGCCGTCGCGGGACTGCCCGAGCCGGTTGCGGACCACGCGGCGCGCGCGGCACACATGGCGCTGGACATGCTCGAGGTGTTGGGGCGTTTCAACAAGCAATACCACCACAGCCTGCGGGTCCGGATCGGCATGAGCAGCGGCGCAGCCGTCGCGGGCGTGATCGGCAAGCGCAAGTTTGTCTACGATCTCCGGGGGGACGCTGTGAATACGTCCAGCCGCATGGAATCCTACGGCGTGCCCGGGCGAATCCAGGCGACGGAGGCGACTCGGCG
This sequence comes from Opitutaceae bacterium, assembly GCA_003151515.1. Classification (GTDB taxonomy): domain Bacteria; phylum Verrucomicrobiota; class Verrucomicrobiia; order Opitutales; family Opitutaceae; genus Palsa-1447. The sequence goes on along the minus strand of PLXS01000016.1, from coordinate 118,123 downwards.
CCACCTGGGGGCGGCGTTCCTGCTGGAAACGCGCGGCGCCATTGACGTTAAGGGCAAGGGCGTGATGAGCACGTGGTTCCTGAATGGGCGCAATGGACAGGTCTGCGCCGTCGCTCAGGATGCGGCCCAAGCAGGATGAGGGCGGGAGCCGGGCTGATGGGCCATCCGGAGTACTGTTTATGCCCCATACCGCTTTGGCGCGCCTCCCGTTACTATTGAATTGACCTTTTTCTCAAGCGAACGAACCCCCACCTGCCCGACACACCGCCTCGTCCCCATGACCTTCTCAGCGGCACACTTCAAGCGCTACAGCCAAATCGCGCGTTTGCTCTGGAAATACGGGCGCTCGGACATCGCGGAGCAGATGGAGGTGCCCGACGGGTTCGACGCGCAGGAGCTGAAGGCAGGTGAGGTCGACGCAGCCCCCGAACAGCTTGCCGATGACCTGGAGGCGATGGGGCCAACATACGTCAAGCTGGGCCAGGTGCTCGCGGGCCGGCCGGACCTCCTTCCGAAGGCGTACCTTAAGGCGCTGTCCAGGCTTCAGGACAAGGTAAAGCCCTTCGCCTACGAGGACGTGGAGCAGATCATTCTGGGGGACCTGGGAGTGCGCGTCTCCAAGGCGTTTTCCCGCTTCGACATGGAGCCGCTCGCGGCCGCATCGCTGGGGCAGGTCCACATGGCGGCGCTGCGAGACGGCCGCCAGGTTGTGGTCAAGGTGCAGAGGCCCGACATCCGCCGCCAGATCGCCGATGACTTTGATGTGCTGGCGGAGATCGCCAGCTTCATTGACGAGCACACGGAGATCGGCCGCCGGTGCCGGTTCAGCGCCACCGTGGCCGATTTCCGCACCACCATCCAGCAGGAGCTCAATTACGAGCGCGAGGCGCAGAATCTGATCGCGGTCGGAAAGAACCTGAAGGAGTTCAAGCTGATCCAGGTGCCCCAGCCCATTCTCGATTACAGCACCCGCAGCGTGCTCACGATGGAGTACATCAAGGGGCAGAAGATCACAACACTTGGGGCATTCGCCAAACAGGACATCAATGGGGCCGTCCTAGCCAAGGAGCTGTTTCGGGCCTACCTGAAGCAGGTTCTGGTGGACGGCCTCTTCCACGCCGATCCCCATCCGGGCAATGTGTTCATCACGGACGACGGGCGGATCGCGCTCCTTGATCTCGGCATGGTAGGGCACACCGCCCCGGAGATGCAGCAGCATCTCCTCAAGGTTCTCGTAGCGGTAAGCGATGGGAAGGGCGACGAGGCCGCGGAGGAGGTCATGCGGATGAGCGAGAAATCCGAAGCCTTCGATTCCTACAGATTCCGCGAACAGATTGGCCAGCTTGTGGCGTCGAGCCGCGACCAGGGGCTGCGCGCGCTAAATGTCGGACGATCGCTCCTGGACGTCAGCCGGCACGCCAGGGAGGACGGGCTGTTCGTACCGAGCGAGCTCGTCCTTCTCGGGAAGACGCTGCTGCAGCTGGACGAGGTGGGGCGCATCCTGGACCCGAACTTCGATCCAAACGCCGCGATCCGCCGCAACGCGGGTGAAATCATCTCATCGCGCATGGGCCGGGAGATCTCGCAGGGCAGCGTCGAGAACACGCTGCTCGAGCTCAAGGACTTCACGGTGCACCTGCCCGCCCGGCTGAACCGGATCATGGATGCGTTGGCCAGCGCCGAACTGGAGGTGAAGGTGAAGGCGACGGACGCCAAGATGGTTGTCGACGGGATAGAGAAGGTGGCCAACCGCGTCACCAAGGGCATCCTTCTCGCCTCTGTGATCATAGGCGCCGCGCTGATGATGCGCCGCGACACCCAGTGGAACCTGTTTGGCTACCCGGGATTCGCCATGCTTTGCTTCCTCGCCGCTGCGATCGGGATCGGCGCCCTCCTCTACAATATATACGCAGAGGACCGCGCCAGCCGCAAGAACCGGCCCCGCTAGGCGGCGGCGCGGCCGGGATCGCGCTCAGCGCTGGCCCGCGAAGAGCTCCCAGGGATAATGGTCCGCCTCGACGGGCATGGTTTGCCACTCGAGGGAGTCCAGCGGGGTTGCCTCGCAGATCGCCTTCCACTCCTTGCCGATCTTAGTGAAGCTGGTCCACATGCCATCCTGGGGCTTGGAAACGATTACGGCAATCGAGCCCAATCCCTCGATCACGGAGGCGTATGCCTCGGGACCGCCGGCCGCCTCAAACTGATCCCACGGAATGTGCGCGACAATGATCGGGAGCTCCGAGATCCACGCCTGCTTGGCGACCTTCAACGCATACTTCTTCTTTGGGTTCATTTGGTTCCGATCATTCCGGTGCGGCAATCATGGGCCTGGGGGGCGGCCGGCGCCGGGTCGGCCTCACTCTGCGGCGGGACCGGCCTTCACGGCCGTGTATTCACTGAAAACGCCAAGGGCCACATCGCGCCTGACCTGGGTGAGGCCCGCGTCAGCAAGCGCCTTCAGGACGGATTCCGGCCGCACGCATGCGTCCATGGTCTCCCAGTAATAGCGCATCATCTCGCGCGCATCTTCGCTCCTGGTGAAGAGAAAGGCGAGAAACGGATAGATCCTCGCGAAGTAGAGGCGGAAGAAAAAGCCGGGGATGCGGCCGACCGGCTTGGTGATCTCGAGGATAAGCAGCCTGCCGTTGGGCTTCAGGACGCGGCGAAACTCGCGAAACGCCTCATCGAGGCTCGTGACGTGGCGCAGCGCGTAGCCCATGGTGAGAAAGTCGAAGGAATTGTCCGGCGCCGGGATGTGCTCGGCCCGGCCTATCACAAAGTGCGCCGCCAGCTTGGACCGGGCGACGGCCATCATGCCTTCGCTCGGATCGAGGCACGTGATGTTCTCCGCGGTGCCGAGGATCCGCGCGGCCTCGGCGGCCACCAATCCGGTGCCGCAGGCGACATCGAGCAGTTGATGAGGGGGTCGCAGGCCGTGTTGCTTCAGCGCCCGGCGGCGGTACCAGGCGCCGCTGTGCAGAAAGCCCCAGTCGACGACCGTGTCGTAATACGCAGCTCCCCGGTCGAAGAGCCGGTTCACGAACTCCGGCTTCGCCTCGGCCGTGGCGTAACGGTCGGTAAGCGTGGGATGCGGAAGCACGACGACAAAGTTGGCCCAATCGCGGCCGGGCGCGAGCCGAAAGCCGGAAACGCGAATCCCGGCGATTGCGCCGCCGGGCGCTCATGGGGCCATGACCCGGAGCCGGCAGTGCTTCGCGGGGAGCACGGCTGCCGGTTCCCGCGCGCGGCCTGCCAGCCGGCGCGAGGGTGCATGGCGGCCCGGGGGAAAGGGGGGGCAGGCGGCGTCATGGGGTAGTTGCCCCATGGAATCGGCGGCTCCTGCGTCCTATATTTGGCACATGAAGACCATGCTCCCCCTTCGACAGATGGCATTCGGGCTTGGGTGCTGCGCCCTGGCCCTCGTCGGCACCCGGGCCTTCGGTGCAATCGACGGCGTCGAGCCCACGCCCATTCACCTTTGGTCCGAGATCAAGGGCGACACCTACGCCGAGCGGGCCCATTTCGCCGCGGGCGTGGACAAGATGTCGGCGAAGCTGGACGCGCAGATCAGCGAGCTTAAGGCAAAGCGCGCAGGCCTGACGACCGACACGAAGGACTGGGACTTCGCCATGAAGGAAGTGGACGACAGCCGCGCCCTGCTCACGGACAGGATGAACACCCTCGGAAAGGCGACGACGCCCGAGACCTGGAATGACGCAAAGGAGAAGATCGGCGAGGCATGGCACCGCTCCCAACTCGCCGTGGACAAGATGAATTCAACGCGCACCTCCTGACCCGAATGCGGCTGCGGCGGCCGGCGATGCGCCGGCTGCAGCGCCTGCCGCAAACGTGAGCCCGGCGTGCGGGTAACACCCCATGTTGGGTTTCGCACCCCTAAGCTACTGTCTCGCTCGCGGACCCGCCCGCAAACGAAATGAACATTAAACCGATTCTACGACACGCCCCCATTTACGCCGCCGCGGCACTGCTGTGCGCCGGCCTTCCCGCTTCGGTCCACGGCGCCAAGTTTCCGCCGCTCAATTCGCCGGCCACGACGGAACAGATCCCGGGTAAGCTCGTCTGGGCGGACCTGTTCACAACCGATCCCGACAGCGCATCGAAGTTCTATTGCGGGCTTCTCGGCTGGACCGCAACGCCGCTTGAGCAGAAGGGGAAGAGCTACGTCATCTTCAGCAACGGGGGCATCCCGGTCGCCGGGTTGGCCCCGCGTTCGACGACAGGGGGTAACCACCCGTCGCGTTGGATCGGCTACCTCGCGGTGACCGACATCGCAGCCAGCCTGGCAACAGTGTCAAAGGACGGGGGAGTGGTGCGGGCCCCATCCCGGAACTTCCCCGACCGCGGCTATCAAGCGATCGCCTCGGACAAGGACGGCAACCCGATAGGCCTTCTCCAATCGAGCTCGGGAAACCCTCTCGACGAGCAAACGAAGACCGGCGCCTGGAACTGGTTCGAGATCTACACGGGCAGCCCGAAGGCCGCGTCGGACTTCTATCACGATGTTTTCGGCTTTAGCGTGGCGAATGAGACGAGCTCCGATCGGAAGAGCGACTTCGTGCTCTCAAGCGCCGGAATGGCGCGCGGCGGCGTGGCCCCGCTTCCGGAGGGCAACGACACAAGGCCCAGTTGGCTTGGCGTCATCCGCGTCGCGAACCTCGACCAGACGCTGGCAAAGATTCCGGGCCTCGGGGGCGAGGTCCTAGTCACCCCGCACTCGGTGGAATTTGGAAGCCGCTTTGCGATCATCCTGGACCCCACCGGCGGCACAGTCGGCCTCGTAGAGTACATCGACAGCGCCAATCCCGCCAATAGCCAATGAAACATACACGCAAGATTCTTCTTTTCTCCCTTATGTTGATCGGCATGTCGTTCGCCTGGAACGGGTGCATCGGCGTCGTGGGCGACGGGGGTGGCTACGGAGGCGGAGGGGTTTGGTTCCACGACGATGCCTGGGTTGATGGCGGCGGCCGCGGCTGGTATGGCGGCCACGGGGGTGGGGCCTATGTCCATCCGGGCGGCCGCGGTCGCCGGTAATCCGCGGGTCGGGGGTTTAGCAGGCGTCCCGCTGGCGGCGAGAATTCCGACCTCCTTTTCGGGGCGCGGTCTGCGAATCGCCGGGATTCCCCTGGCCCGGTCCTGACGGCACATGCGCCCTGTCACGGGCAGGGTCCCGGAGGCGCCCTCGAACGCCCCAGACCCAAGCCGGAGCCGGTGCGAAGACCGGGCCCTTCTACAGAAATGAGAATGCATTTCCGAAAAAGTTGGGTTGTACACCCCATAGCATCGGGGCGGCCAACGGGATATCGTTCAAGCATGAGAACTCCTATTCTAGGTATTTCCTCTCGTGCAGCCTCCCGTCGCACGGTTCGGCAGCTCGCCTCGTTGTTCGCTAGTTTTGGCGCCCTCGGATTCATTCTGAGCGGCTGCTCCACCGAACCCGAGTCGCACCTGGTGTCGGCTCCGCCGCCGCCCGGACCGACGAGGGCGGTGACAACGACGACGGTGACGACGACCCCGGCGGCGGTGGTGAATCCCGGTTATGTTACCACATCGAATGGAACCTCCAACGTTAGCACGATCGTCGTGACCCAGGCCCCGCCGGCGATGCAGCAGGATGTCGTGCTGGCCCAGCCGACGCCGCAGCATGTCTGGATCGCCGGCTACTGGACTTGGCGCGACCAGAGATACGAGTGGATGGCCGGACATTGGGAGCTGCCTCCGAGCCCCAGCTCAGTTTGGGTGGCGCCGCGCTGGCAGCAGCAGGGCGATGCCTACAGGTTCTACGAAGGCTACTGGAATTGAGTGGATGACCGCCGCTCGACACGCCGGCCAAGACCACAAGAATCCACACTCGAGGCGCCCGCACCCCTTATCGGGCGGATGCGCATCGAGCGAATAGCACAGTGCGTTCAACCAAGGCAGCGCGTGCGAAAATCGCACGCGCTGCAGCGCTGAGTGGAGCCTCATGGCCGGGCTGCCCGAGCTAGGAAACGATTCAACATGGCAACCCAAACACCCGCAGCATCGTCCCAACGTCCGGCTCGCATACAGCCGGCCTTAACCCATGCGGCGATTGCCGGCGAGGCGGAGGCAATCTGGAGGGATGAGGGATGCCCCAGCGGCCTTGACGCGCAGATATGGCTCGAGGCCGAGCGGCGCCTTTATGGCGCGGCGCGCCTTGGGTGGGGCGGGGCAGGCATGCTTGCACCCGCCTCTGCGACACCGCGCATGGACATGAACAGCGGAACCATGATGGAGGAGTTGGAGGATCTGTTCCCTGCGCCGACGGGCAAGGAAACGACTTCGCTGTAGCGGGGCTTCGTCCGACGGCTTCCGCGCCCATCCCTGGCGTGCTCATGGCCCGGGGCTAGGGACGCGCCGCGCGCCAAGCCGGCCCGGCGCTCTTACGCGTCGGGTAACACCCCATATCGCCGGGCCCGGGCTTTAGGTACCTTTGCCTCGCCATGCCTGACGCACCCATCCCCAACGCGAAGACCAAGGCTCCTGAGACCAAGGCTCCCGAGGCCAAGGCTCCCGAAAACAACGCTTCTGCGGACACGGACGCCGCAGACTTCAAACCGAAGAAGCTCCCTGTTCTGGCCATCTCCCTCGGCGTGCTTTGCGCCATCCTCTTGATTGCCGCGGTCGTGTTCCGGAGCATCGTGGGCGACCGAGACCAGGCCCTCGAGCAAAGCAAGAATCGGCTGGACCAAGCGCAGGCCGCCGTGGCCGTGCTGCAGACTCAGGTGGCCCAGGGCAAGGTCGCCGCGGCCAGGCTCCAGAGGCGGATGGACGAGGACCAGGCTGAAACAGTCAAGAGCCAGGCGGAATTGGACAAGGTGAAGGCCGGCGACGTCGACCTGCAGACCGATTTGGAGAAGGCCAGGGCGATTGCCACCGATTTTCAGACGCAGATGGAGAACGCCAAGGTGGCGTCCATCAAGCACCAGGGGGAGGTCGATGTTGCCCAGGCCCAGACCGCGGTGATGCAGACCCAGCTTACGAAGGCCGTGGCTGACACCGAGCAACTTCAGGCGCAATTGGCGCAAGCAAAGGCCGATGCAGCCGAACTGCAGGCGAAGCTGGATAAGGACGAGGCGCTTATCGCCAAACTGCAGAAGCAGACGGCGAAGAAGTAGCGGCCGGACGCCGCGTCCGGATCAGGATCCGGGGCCCATTGGCGGCCCGGGCGCCGCCGCCCCGACCGCCGGGGATTCAACGTCACCGTACGACCTGCGGATCTCCTCGACGTGGCTCCGATACCCTTTCGCGTCGCCGAAGTCGACGAACTTTCTGTAGCGGCTGTGCGCGCATTTTGAGCAATTCGCATGCTTGATGGGGCAGAAATGCTGCTCCGTTCGGGCGGCGATCTCCGTGAAGTAGGCGAGGATGCCGTTCGCATACGCGCAGTACTCGCAATTGAGCTTCTCGGCCAGGTTGAGATAGGTGAGGCGATGGCGGTCGAATGCGATGTAATCGCGCCGGTTGACCCTCGGGATGCCATAGATCGGGAAGCAGATCGCCTGGTAGACGGAGCCCACGATGTCGCAGAGGATGATGGGTATCGCGCACATCCAGATGACCGGCGACGTGATGACGACAAGGAAGCGCGAGTGCAGCAGATAGCGGTGGAAGCCGAGACGCAGCTGCCTGTGCCTGACCTTCGCGGCGGCGGTGAAGTGAACCGTCCGGCCCCTAACCTGATAGCAGAATTGCGCCTCCTTCTTCTGGGCCTCCCGTATCAGGTCTCCTTCCAGCTGCCGCATTTGGCCGAGCAGGGCGTCGAGTCTGTCATTCATGGTCTTGCCATTGGTTGTGCAGGGCTTCCTGAAAAGGCCGGAGCCGCCGCCCATGCGGCAATCGGGATCCCGGTGCGGGTGCGTTTCTAAGCCCCTCATGGTACAAGGATAGCCCCGCCTGGTCTGTGGGGTGAAACCCTAGGTGGGTCCTTGGTTGGCGCCGGGCACCGGGGGGCCAACCGCGCGACAAGGGACCCTGCGCATGAATTGGGTGTCAGGCGCGACGGGCCGTTGCGCGTGGCCGGGGCTGCCGCGCGGCGGCTACGGGCCGCGCCGGAAGCGCAGCTCAGCCTGCAGGCGCTCGACCTCGCGCAAAAGGTCGCAGATCAGCCGTGCGGTCCTGCGATTCAACCCGTGATGGCGCCGGTAATGTTCGAACCGGAGCAGCTCGAATAGCGAATCGTCATCGAGCACCGGCTCGGCATCCGGGTTAGACATTGATACCCGGAAGATGCCGAGCCGGCCGTAGTGCCTGAGCAGCTCGGGATGAATGCCGGCCATGCGGGCGGCATCGTCGATGCTATGGTTCGAGGGGCCCGCCTCGCGCAGGCGCACCAGCACAAGCGGGTATCTGGTTTCGGCAGCGGAATCGGTCATGGTTCGCCTCTTGGCTTGAAGGTTGAGATTCGGGCCAGGTGCTCCCACAGGCCGCGCTCTTCGGCGGAGACGGATCCCGGCATCTGAATCCGCACCTTGGCGAAAAGGTCGCCTCGGGTCCCGTCCTCGCGCGGCAGGCCGAGCCCGCGCAGCCGAAGTTGGGTGCCGGCGGCGGTGCCTGCCCGCACGCGCAGGGAGGTCGCTCCGTCCAGCGTGGGAATCGTCGCCTTCACCCCGAGCGCCGCCTCCCACGGCGCGAGGTCGAGGTCGCAGAAGAGGTCGGCGGCCTGCACCGTGAAATCCGGATGGCGCGCCAGGCGCACGCGCAGGTACAGGTCCCCCGGCGACCCGCCACCGAGGCCCTCCTCGCCTTGGCCGGCCAGGCGAATACGCTGGCCTTCGCGCACGCCAGGGGGAATGCGAACCCGGTAGGTGTCGGTGCGCTCGCTCCTGCCGTCACCCGCCGGCCTGCGCAGTGTCACGCTTTTCAGGGAGCCGCGCAGGGCCTCCTCAAGCGTGACAAGCAGGTCGGCCTCGACGTCCTGTCCTTGGTGCGCAAGAACCTCGCCGTCCGGCCCCATGCCCCTGCCGCGGCCGGTGGAAAATCCGCCGCGCCCCCCGCCGAAGAATGACTCGAAGAAGTCGCTGAAGCCGGTGCCGTCGAATTCGAAGTCGGGGCCGCCCCGGCTCTGGCGCGCCCCGCCGCGCCATCCGCCCGCGGATGCGGCCTGGGCGTTGGCGCCCTCCTTCCAGTTGGAGCCCAGCTCGTCGTAGAGGCGCCTCTTCTCCGGGTCGCTCAGGACCTCGTAGGCTTCGTTGATCTCCTTGAACTTGGCCTCCCCCGTGACCTTGTTCTTGGCGACGTCGGGATGGTAAAGGCGCGCGAGCTTCCGGAAGGCCGTCTTGATCTCATCCGCCGGGGCGGAGCGATCCACGCCCAGGGTCTCGTAGTAGTCTTGGAATTTTACGGCCATGCGGTGGGCTTGCCGGTCCTCCTGCGGCTAGACGACCCGCAACACGATCTTGCCCGGGTGTGGCCGCGCTCGCTCAGCTGCTGGCCGCGCGTGGCATCCGAAAGCGGCAGGACGGTCTCCACGATCGCCTTGAGCTTCTCGGCGTCGGCTAGCTTCGAGATCTCGGCCAGCTGCCCGGCATTGGGCTCGGTGAACACGAATGCCTGGCGCACCCCGCGGGAGGCCGCGGTGTCCTTGGATGGCGGGCTGACGATCGACACAAGGATGCCGCCGCGCTTGAGCACCTTCCACGAGCGCTCCTGGACGTCGCCGCCCATGGTGTCCAGGACCAGGTCCACCGGCTCGACAGCGTCCTCGAAGCGCACGGTCTGGTAGTCGACCGCCTGGTCGACCCCGAGCTCGCGAAGGAACGCGTGGTTGCTCCCCGACGCGGTGCCTATCACGAGGGCCCCCTTCCACTTTGCCAGTTGCACGGCGAGGCTTCCGACGCCGCCGGCGGCCCCGTGAATCAGCACCCGCTGGCCGGCTGCGAGGCCGCCCGCGGTGAAAAGGGTCTGCCAGGCGGTCAGGCCCGCGAGCGGGAGGGCCGCCGCGTGTATGTGGTCGATCGACCTCGGCTTCAGCGCGACCTCGGACTCCCTGATCACGATGAATTCGGCATAGGCCCCGTCCCGGGAGATGTCGGGGCGGCTGAACACCTCGTCGCCGACCTTCAGCCGGCTGGCGCCGGCTCCAAGGGCCTCGACAACGCCCGACGCGTCCCATCCGAGCACCAGCGGAAGGGTGTGGTGCAGCATCTCCTTGAGCTGCCCCTCGCGGATCTTCCAGTCCACCGGGTTTATTCCGGCGGCGTGCACGCGCACGAGCACCTCGCCGTCGCCTGGATGGGGGCAAGGCGCGTCCTCGTAGACGAGGGCTTGCGGCCCGCCGTAGGAGTAGATGCACACTGCCTTCATGGTCTTCATGTTGGTGAGCGCCCCAGGCCGCTCGAGTAAAATTCCCGCGCCTTTGCCAGAAGCTCATTCTCGGTCAGGTGGCGCTCGTCCACGGTCACGCAGCCGATGACCCGCCCTGCGAGGTCGGCGTGGTGGACCTTCAGCCATTCGCTGAACTGCTCCATCTCGCTGCCGGTGCCGGTTCCCGTGCCGAAGATGAGGATCGGGCCGCCTGCCTTGAGCGCCTTGGCAACAGGGCCAAAGAAGCTGTTCGGGTCGGGCTTCTCCTGGCCCCTCGAGAAGTCACGCGAGTGGTGGGCGTGGCGGAAGAACTCGTCGGGCTCGTGGGGCGTGATGCTCTCGGGGACGGCGCCGCGCACCTCGGAGCGGAATATCCGGGCCCTTTGGTGGTCGATCACAACCAGCCAATGCATGCCGTCGCCAGCCGCCCCAGGGGGCACCGCCTCCGACCGCTCGAGGAACCGGCGCAGGTCCATCACGATGCCCGACTCGGAGACGTCCTTCGTGTGGCTGGGTTGCAGGACCAGGGTTTGGCCGTTGCGTGTCACCTTGAGGTTGCCGTTCGCTTCCTCGGCCACGTCGGCGACAGCCTTCAGGAGTTCGCGAACCTGGCGCCAGTCCAGGTTGTGCGAAATGGGGTGCTGGAAAACCATCTGGTAGGTGCGCAGGTGCGATCCGGAGAGTTGGGCGGTCGGCTTCATTTTTATGCTGGATTGTGGCGGCTGGCGGTTGGTCGCCGCGCGCGGAGGAGCACGCCCAGTCCAGCCAATCAAGATGCGGCAAATGGCCCCGCTTGGGCTATGGGGTAAAACCCTAGCCGAGATTGCTGGGGCGCCCGCGGATTCACTTCGGATGTTTGGGCTTTCCCCGCGATTGGGGGTGCCCAACTGAGTCCTTGGGGGCGAAGGGCGGGCACCCGGGAAGAACACCCCATACTATTCCTCGGGGCCGAGGCGCACAATCGTCCCACATTGAGATCATTCCTCTGTGACACGCTGATCCATGCGCCTGCCAAGGCCAGTTGCAGGTGTCTCCCATTATATTGGACCGCAGCCGGTTGCAACTGATGCATGCGGCCCGATTTCAGGATCAAATGGCGGCCCCAGCTTGGCCGCATGGATGGGCCCTGATGGACGGGGCAACGGCGCAGGCTGTGTCTGGGAAGATCGATCAAAATGAAGAGCCCTTCGTCATTCTGGCAGGCTTGGATGGCCAATAGGGCGCGTCCGCGCCAGCGCGCGAACGAGGCTCCTCTGCGGGCGGAACTGTTCAGCGTCGACGAACTCGCGCGGCATGCCCGCGCGCTGGCCTCGAGTCACCGGACGGTTACCGTTCGCGGCTCCAACAGCCTTCTGGCGCGGCTTGACAGAAACGAGCAGGGGATCCGCGCCTTCAACCGCGCGACCATGGCCGTGAATTCGAGCAGGCGCATCACGCCCGCCGCGGAATGGCTCCTGGACAACTTCTACCTCATCGAGGAGCAGATCCAGATGGCCAGGCGGCACCTGCCGCGGAACTACAGCCGCGAGCTGCCGCGCCTGCTCAACGGCCCGAGCGCCGGACTGCCTCGGGTCTATGACATCGTGCTTGAGCTGATCTCGCACGTGGATGCGCAGGTTGACCAGGGGCCCTTGAGCGCGTTTGTCGCCGCATACCAGACGGTGGACCACCTGAGGCTGGGCGAGCTCTGGGCGATTCCCATCATGCTGCGCCTGGGCCTGATCGAGAATCTCCAGCGAATCACCACGCGGCTGACCGCTGCCCGGCGCGACCGCGACATGGCCAACCTATGGGTGAACCGGCTGCAGGAGATGGCGGAGAGGAACCCGTCGCACCTTGTCGTTGTGGTGGCGGACATGGCCAAGGCGGACCTGCCCCGGTCGAGCTCGTTCGTGGCCGAGTTCAGCCGGCGCCTGTCGCGGCAGAGTTCCGTGCTGCACTTCGCCCGCAGCTGGCTCGATCAGCGTTTGCTCGAGGAAGGCTCGTCCATCGAGCAGCTGGTCCAGCTCGAGAGCCGAAGCCAGGCCGCCGACCAGGTTTCCGTCAGCCACAGCATTGCCAGCCTGCGCCTGCTGAGCGCGACGGACTGGAAGGAGTTCGTGGAGGGCCTGAGCCTGGTCGAGAAGATACTGCTCTCGGACCCGGCCGGAGTTTACGGGACGATGGATTTCGCAACCCGCGACCGATACCGCCATTCGGTGGAGTTTCTCGCCCGGAACAGCCGGGCCTCGGAGGGCGACATCGCCCAGGGCGCCATCCAGCTCTCGCAGGAAAACGCACTGCGCGCGGGGCGCGCCGACCGGGCGACCCACGTCGGCTTCTATCTGATCGACAAGGGCCAGCCCGCGCTTAGGCGCAAGTTTGACGCGAGGTTGCCCTGGCGAGCGCTCATCGAGCAGGGCATCCAGCGGTTTCCGCTGACGTTCTACGTGGGCGGGATTTCGGCGCTGACGCTTGGCGCCGCCCTTTGGTTTGCCAGGTTCGCGCGCACGCCCGGAGGGTTCGAATGGAAGCCGATTCTGCTGACCCTAACCTTCGCCATCTGCGCAAGCCAGCTGGCCGTTGCCCTGATGAACTGGCTGTCCATGCTGCTTGTGAAGCCCCGGCTGCTTCCGCGCCTGGACTTCACGGCCGGCATAGCTCCCGATTGCCGCACGATGGTCGTGGTCCCGACCATGCTTGTGACCACTGAGGGCGTCGACCGGCTGATAGAGACCCTGGCGATCCATCACCTTTCGAATCGGGACAAGCATCTGAGCTTCGCGCTGCTGACCGATTTCAGCGACGCGCCCGCCGAGGCCATGCCCGGCGACGGGCCGCTGCTCCAGAGAGCGAGGGCGGGGGTGGAAATGCTGAACCAGAGATACTCCTGCGACGCGCCGGATCTCTTCTTCCTGCTCCATCGTCCGCGCCGGTGGAACGGTGCCGAGGGCCTGTGGATGGGCTACGAGCGCAAGAGGGGGAAGCTCACAGAGTTCAACGCCCTGCTGCGGGGCGGCAGCCGCGGAAGCTTTTCGGAGATCGTGGGGGCGACCGCGATCTTCCCCTCAATCAAGTACGTGATCACCCTCGACACGGACACCCAGCTTCCGCGCGACGCCGGCCGCAGCCTTGTCGGAACGATTGCCCATCCCCTGAACCGCGCGGTGTTCGATTCCAAGCGCGGGCTGGTCTCCGAGGGGTACGGCATCCTGCAGCCGCGCATGGGCGTGAGCCTGCCGTGCGCCCGGCGCTCATGGTTCGTGAGGCTCCTGGCCGGAAACGTGGGCATAGATCCCTACACGAAGGAGGTCTCCGACGTCTACCAAGACGTGTTCCATGAGGGATCGTTCATCGGGAAGGGGATTTACGACGTGGATGCCTTCCAGCAGGCCATGAACGGGCGTTTCCCGGAGAACACAATCCTGAGCCACGACCTGCTGGAGGCGTGCCATGCGCGTTCCGCGCTGGTCAGCGACGTCGAATTCTTCGAGGAGCACCCATCCCGCTACAACGTGGACGTCGACCGGCGCCACCGTTGGATTCGCGGCGACTGGCAGATCACGCTTTGGCTCCTGCCGAGGGTTCCGGGGCCCGACGCCCGGCGCATAGCCAATCCGCTCTCCGTCCTGTCGCAGTGGAAGATCCTCGACAACTTGCGGCGCAGCCTTGTGCCGACCGCCCTGGTGCTCCTGCTGCTGGGAAGCTGGCTGCTCCTTCCCGGGCTCGGGGGGAGGGGCGAGCTGCTGGTCCTTGCGATCATCGTCGTTCCGGGACTGCTGGCGGCGTTCGTCGAGGTGGTGAGCAAGCCGCCCGAATTGCCGCTCGCGATGCACCTTCACGGCGTGGCCCTGTCCTGGGGCCGGCATCTCGCGCAGGTGCTCATGACGCTGGCGTTCCTGCCCTACGACGCCTTCGTCAGCTTGGACGCGATCGGCAAGACTCTCCTGCGCGTGCTCGTGACGCGCAGGCGACTGCTTGAATGGCGAACCTCGAGCGATTCCGAGAAAATCCTGCGCTCCGGCCTCGTCGGCTTCTACTCGACAATGTGGATCGCCCCGGCGGCCGCCATCCTCGTGGGTTACCTGCTTGCCTCGCTGCGGCCGGCGCAGCTGCCCGCGGCCCTGCCGATCCTGGGCCTTTGGCTGGTCTCGCCGTGGGTCGCGTGGTGGATCAGCCAGCCCATCGTGGCGGCCGCCCCCAAACTCGATGCGGACCAGCTGGCGTTCCTTGGGCGCAGCGCGCGCGCGACCTGGCATTTTTTCGAGACCTTTGTCTCCGCGAAGGAAAACTGGCTGCCGCCGGACAACTTCCAGGAGATTCCCACCCCGAGAATCGCCTCAAGGACCTCCCCGACGAACATCGGACTCGCGCTTCTCGCCAACCTGGCCGCCAGGGACCTGGGGTACATCCCGGCGGGCGGATTGATTCGGCGCTCCCGGGACACGTTCGCGACGCTGAAGCGCCTCGAGAGGTATCGCGGGCATTTCTACAATTGGTACGATACACGCACACTCAAGCCGCTTCCTCCCCTCTATGTTTCGAGCGTCGACAGCGGCAACCTGGCGGGCCACCTGCTCACGCACAGCTCGGGACTGAGGGAGCTGCAGGACGAGAAGGTGTTCACCCCGCGCGCGTTCGCCGGCCTGCGCGACACGCTCGGCGTCCTCATGGACCTTGCGCCCGGGAACGACGCGCTCGCCAAGCTCGATGCCGAGCTGGCGGCGGCCCCTTCCGGCCTGCGCGCGGCATTCGCCCTTTTGAAGAGGGCGGCTGACCAGGCGACCAGGTTCGCCGATACGATGGCGGGCGAGCAGGAGAGGCTCAGGGAATGGGCCCAAACCCTGAGGGCCGACTGCGAGGGACACTTGGAGGAGCTGCAGTCCCTGGCTCCATGGCTGGCGCTTGCCTGCGCAGGCGACGACGGCCGGCGCGACGCAGCGCGGAACAGCCCCAGGCGCCTTCCCCGGGGGAAGAGGGGCCCGTTGGCGCCCGCCGCCAGCCTCGATGAGTTGCTGGCCGAACTCGACGAGGCGCGCACGTTTAGGGAGGTCTGCCTATTCGAGCAATCGCCTGTTCTGCTGGGCGATGCGGGCGGCGCGCTTGCCGAGCTCTGGCGCTGCGTGCGTACCGCCGGGGAGCGCGCCCGGCAGCGTCTTATGGAGGTCGAGGCGCTGGCGAAAGAGGGCGATCAGCTGGCCGACATGGACTTTTCCTTCCTTTTCCGGAAGGAGAGGGACCTCTTCTCGACCGGGTTCAACGTCGCAGAGCACCGCTGCGACCCCGGGTTCTATGATCTCCTGGCCTCGGAGGCGCGGCTGTGCAGCTACGTGGCCATCGCGTTGGGCCAGGTTCCCCAAGACCACTGGTTCTCGCTGGGACGGCTCCTTGTCGCCTCAAGGGGTGAGCCGGTGCTCGTTTCCTGGAGCGGCTCGATGTTCGAGTACCTGATGCCGCTGCTGGTCATGCCCAACTACGAGAACACGCTGCTTGACCAGACGTGTCGGGCGGCGGTGAGGCAACAGGTCGACTATGGGCGGTTCCGGGGCCTGCCCTGGGGGGTCTCCGAGTCAGGCTACAACATGACTGATGGCGACCAGAACTACCAGTACCGGGCCTTTGGGGTGCCCGGCCTGGGTTTGAAACGTGGATTGGCCGAGGACGCGGTGATCGCACCCTATGCCACTGCGCTTGCGCTTATGGTTGCCCCTGTCGAGGCCTGCGAGAACCTCCAGCGACTTGCAGCCGAGGGACGCGCGGGCGACTTCGGCTTCTATGAAGCCGTGGACTACACGCCCTCGCGCCTTCCGCCAAGCGAGACGAGCGCCACGATCCGCTCCTTCATGACCCACCATCAGGGGATGAGCCTTCTGGCCATTGCGAATCTGCTGAATGATAGCCCGATGCCGCGGCGATTCATGGCGTGCCCGCTCCTGAAGGCCGCGGATTTGCTTTTGCAGGAGCGCTTGCCCAAGGCGGCCGCCAATGTCCTGGAGGAGGACCTGGCCTTCGAGATAACGCGCAACCTTAGGCGCGAGGACGAGCGCGTCATGAGGGTTTTCACGAACCCATCCGCGCCGGCGCCTGAGGTTCACCTCCTGTCGAACGGCCGATATCATGTCGCCGTCACAAGCGCCGGAGGGGGATACAGCCGCTGGGGCGACATCGCGGTCACGCGGTGGCGCGAGGATGCGACGCTCGACCGCTGGGGGACCTTCGTGTACCTGCGCGATCTCGAGACGGGCGAGTTCTGGTCGACGGCCTACCAGCCCACCTTGCGCTCGCTGGAGGGCTATGAGGCCATATTCACGCTGGCGCGGGCGGAATTCCGGCAAAGGCACGATGGCCTCGAGGTCCACACGCAAATCAGCGTGTCCCCGGAGGACGACGTGGAGTTGCGGCGCATCACGATCACCAATCGCTCATCGGTGGAGCGCGTCATCGAATTGACCAGCTACGCGGAGGTGGTGCTCGCGCCTGCAGCGTCGGACGCGGCGCATCCCGCGTTCAGCAACCTCTTTGTTCAGACGGAGTTCGTGCAGGTTCCCCCTGCGCTCCTCTGCACGCGCCGCGCCCGGTCGCCGGAGGAGAAGCCGCCTTGGCTCCTGCATCTCGTCGGGGTCAGGGGCGCCGAGGGCGAATCGGTCTCGTATGAGACGGACCGCATGAGGTTTGTCGGCCGCCTCGGAACACTGGCCAACCCGGCCGCGATGCAGGGCTCCTCGCCGCTGTCCAACACAACGGGTTCCGTGCTCGACCCGATCGTCTCGCTCCGGCGCTCGGTCACTTTGGCTGCCGACGCGACCGCCGTCATCGACCTCGTGTTCGGCATGGCGGAAAGCCGCGAAATCGCGCTCGCCCAGCTTGAGAAGTATCAGAACCCGCGCATGGCCGAGCGGGCGTTCGACCTTGCCTGGACACACGGCCAGGTGACCCTGCGACAGCTCAACGCCACGGAGGGAGAGGCGCAGCTTTACGGCCGATTGGCGAGCGCGCTGGTGTATGCTGACCCCGTGCGCCGTGCCAACCCCGGCGTGCTGCTCATGAACCGTCGCGGGCAGAGCGGCCTATGGAGCTACGGGATCTCCGGCGACATGCCGCTTGTCCTGCTCCGGATAAGCGACTGGAGCAAGATGGAGATCGTTCGCCAGCTCATCCAGGCGCACTCCTACTGGCGCATGAAGGGGTTGGCGGTGGAATTGGTCATCCTTGGCGAGGACGTCTCGATCTACCGCCAGTCGCTGCACGACCAGATCACCAACCTGATCGCCTCCGGGGTTGAGGCGCAGACGCTGGACAAGCCCGGCGGCATCTTTGTCAGGCGCCTAGAGCAGATTCCCTACGACGACCTGACCCTGCTGCAGGCCGCGGCGCGGGTCGTGCTTGACGACGAGAACGGGAGCCTGGCTGAGCAGCTCGAGCAGCGCAGGATGATCGAGCCGGCGGTCGCCGCGTTCATGCCGACCCGGTCGGCGCGCTACGACCCGCCCGGGCCCGCGGCGGCGCGCGAGCTGATCTTCCCCAACGGACTCGGCGGCTTCACGCGGGACGGCCACGAATATGTCATCACCCTCGGTCCCGGACAGACGACACCGGCCCCGTGGATCAATGTGCTCGCCAACCCGTCGTTCGGGACGGTCGTGTCGGAGGGCGGCAGCGCATACAGCTGGGCTGAGAATTCCCACGAATTCAGGCTGACGCCATGGAGCAACGACCCGGTCCAAGACACGACAGGGGAGGCGCTTTACATCCGCGACGAGCAGACAGGACAGTTCTGGTCGCCGTCGCCTTTGCCCGCCCGCGGGGAGGCGCCCTATGTCATTCGGCACGGCTTCGGATACTCCGTATTCGAGCACACGGAGAACGGCATCGCCTCCGAGCTGTGGGTCTATGTGGCGATGGACGCTCCGGTGAAGTTCCTGGTCCTAAAGCTGCGCAATGTCTCGGAGCGGCCGCGGCGCGTCTCGGTCACCGGCTACTGGGAATGGGTGTTGGGCGACCTTCGCCAGAGGAGCCTTCTGCATGTGCGCACAGAGGTGGACCTCAAGACCGGCGCATTGCTGGCGCGAAACTACTACAACACCGAGTTTTCCGACCGCATCGCGTTCGTCGACGTCAACGACGGGATGCGCACGGTAACCGGTGACAGGACGGAGTTTCTGGGCCGCAACGGTCAGCTGTCGAAGCCGGTGGCGCTGGCGCGTGCGCGCCTATCAGGGAGAGTTGGGACGGGGCTTGATCCGTGCGGCGCCGTTCAGGTCACGATCGACCTTCCGGACGGGCAGGAGAGGGAGGTCAGTTTTCGCCTCGGGGTCGGGCGCAGTCCGGCCGAGGTGCAGGGCCTGGTGCAGCGCTTCCGTCGGGCCGAGTCCTGCCAGGCCGCGCTTGAGGGCGTCTGGGCCTATTGGAACCGGACACTTGGAGCTATCAACGTGGACACGCCCGATCCGGCCGTGAACGTGATGGCGAACGGCTGGCTGCTGTATCAGACGTTGGGCTGCCGGCTGTGGGGGCGGACGGGATTCTACCAGTCAAGCGGCGCATACGGCTTCCGCGACCAGCTGCAGGACGTGATGGCGCTTGTCCATGCCGAGCCGGCCCTCACCCGCGAGCATCTCCTGCGCGCCGCGGCCCATCAGTTCCGCGAGGGCGATGCGCAGCATTGGTGGCATCCGCCGGCGGGAAGGGGCGCGCGGACGCACTCATCCGACGACTACCTTTGGCTGCCCTATGCCACCTGCCGCTACGTCGCCTGCGTCGCGGACGTCGGCGTCCTCGACGAGAAGGTCAACTTCCTCGAGGGGCGCCAGCTCAAGCCGGAGGAGGAGGCCTACTACGACCTGCCGAACCGGTCCGAGGAGTCGGTTGCGCTCTACGAGCACTGCGTGCGCGCAATCGAGCGGGGGCTGAGGTTCGGCTCGCACGGCCTGCCGTTGATCGGCGGCGGCGACTGGAACGACGGCATGAACCGGGTGGGGAGCGAGGGGCGGGGCGAGAGCGTGTGGCTCGCCTTCTTCCTCTATGACGTGCTCGCGCGATTTGCCCAGCTCGCGCGCGCGCACCACGATCCGGCATTCGCCGAACGCTGCCTCTCCGAGGCGCAGAAGCTGCAGAAGAACATCGAGCTGAATGCCTGGGACGGCGAATGGTACCGGCGCGCCTACTTCGACAACGGCGACCCCCTCGGGTCACGGACCAATCCGGAATGCCAGATCGACTCGCTGCCGCAAAGCTGGTCGGTGATCAGCGGCGCGGGCGACCCGCCCCGATCGCGCATGGCGATGCAGTCGGTGGACCGACGACTGGTCCGGCCGGACCCCGGCCTGATCGAGCTGTTCAGCCCTCCCTTTGACAAATCCGCGATGAATCCGGGCTACGTCAAGGGCTACATCCCCGGCGTGCGCGAGAACGGGGGCCAATACACGCATGGCGCGATATGGGCGGCGATCGCCTTCGCGCAGATGGGGGACGGCGAGCGCGCCTGGGAGCTCTTCAGCATGCTCAATCCCGTCCATCACGGCGGCACGGCGTCGCAGATTGCCGTGTACAAGGTCGAGCCCTATGTCGTCGCCGCGGACGTCTATGCGGTCGCGCCGCACGAGGGCCGGGGGGGCTGGACCTGGTACACGGGCTCGGCGGGCTGGATGTACCGGCTTCTGGTTGAGACCCTTTTGGGCGCCAACCTGGAGGGCGAGAGGCTTCGCATCACGCCCCTTCTGCCGGGGGCCTGGACGGGCTTCAAGATACACTACCGCTACAGGCAGACAGTCTACCACATTACGGTCACCCGCAACGCCGCGGAGCTGGCAGGGGCAAGCTCGCTTTCCGTCGACGGCGTCGAAATGCCCGAGGGGACGATTCCCCTTGTGGACGACAACCGCGAGCATGCCGTCGAACTCAAGGTGCGCTGACACGCCCGCCGGGTCGGCGGACTCTGCGTTCCCGTTGGGTTGAATACCCCATGGCATGGCCCCATGCCCGCCCTCATATTGTGGGCCGTGAGGGCCGATTCCCGAAAAGCATCGCAGGCAATTGTTCGGACCGATGGCGTAAATCCATGAAAGCAGCGCCGCCCTGCGTGCTCACGATCAACGGCGGCTCGTCAAGCGTTCGGTTCGCGCTTTTCGAGGCCGGCAAGAACCCCCGGCGCCTGCTGCGCGGAAAGATCGACCGGATCGGCCTGCGCGGCACGAGCCTCACCACCACGGACTCGGCGGGGAGGACCCTTGTCGCCCGACGCCTCACCGCCTCCGACCACCGCACGGCGGCGGGACTTCTGATGGACTGGCTCGGGACGCAAGCCGCCTTCGCGTCGGTCAGGGCAATCGGCCATCGGGTGGTCCATGGAATGAGCCACACGGCGCCGGAGCGGGTCACGCCGAGGCTGCTCGCGGAGCTGCGCCGAATCACGCCGTACGACCCCGACCACCTTCCGAGCGGGATCAAGCTGATCGAGGCATGCCGGCGGCTGCATCCGAAGATCCCCCAGATCGTGTGCTTCGACACGGCGTTTCACTGCACAATGCCGCCGGTTGCGAAACTCATGGCGATTCCATGGCGCTACACCACGCAGGGCGTCGAGAGGTACGGGTTTCACGGCCTCTCCTACGAGTTCCTGATGGGGGAATTGGCCCGGCTGGGCGGGCGCAAGGCGGCACGCGGCCGCGTCATCCTCGCGCACCTCGGAAACGGGGCCAGCCTGGCCGCCGTGCTCGGTGGAAAGAGCATCGACACCAGCATGGGCTTCACACCCGCCGCCGGGCTGGTCATGAGCACCCGCAGCGGCGACCTGGATCCGGGGCTGCTCGCGTTCCTCGTCAGGAGAGACCGGATGAACCCGGCGCAGTTTGACCGGATGGTGAACCACGAATCCGGCCTGCTGGGGGTTTCCGGGAAAAGCTCGGACATGCACGATTTGCTAGCGCTAGAGGGGTCCAACAAGCGGGCGAGGCGGGCCGTCGACCTTTTCTGCTACCAGGCGAGGAAGTGGATCGGCTCCTACGCCGCGGCGCTTGGCGGCCTCGACACCCTGATATTCGCCGGGGGCATAGGGGAAAACGCCCCGGCCGTCCGCGAGCGAATCTGCCGCGGGCTCGGCTTTCTCGGCATAACCCTCAACCGCAAGCGAAACGCCAAGAATGCCGCCGTGATATCCGCCGCCTCAAGCCCCGTCACGGTGCGCGTCATCCACACCGACGAGGAGCTGATGATTGCGCGCTCGGTGTGCCGGGCGCTCAGGCTCGGCGGCGAGCCACGCCGGGGCCTCCGGCGATAGACCGGGCGAGCCGCGCATGGATCGATCCCCGGTTCAGAGGAAAGATTCAAGGGCAGGCACGATATAAACCGATGACCCCGCCGCCCCCCGCCAGGGATGCAGCGCCCCCGGCCGGCCTCACGGGCGCCGAGGCCCGCCGCCGGCTCGTCGAGCTTGGACCGAACACAATTCCCGACGCGGCGATGCGCCCGTGGCGCCGGGCGCTGACCAAATTCTGGGCGCCGGTGCCGTGGATGCTCGAGGCGGCGATCGTGCTCGAGCTTGCCCTCGGCAGATACGTCGAGGCCTCGATCATCGCGCTGCTTCTGGCCTTCAACGCAGCCCTTGGCTGGTTCCAGGAAGGCAGAGCCCAGGCAACCCTCGCCGCACTGAAATCGCGGCTCGCGCTGAGCGCCTCGGTTCGCCGGGACAATGCCTGGGCGACCGTGCCCGCCGCCGACCTGGTGGCGGGCGACACGATAAAGCTCTCGGTGGGCGCCGTGGTGGCGGCCGATGCGCGCATTACGGAGGGCGAGATACTGCTCGACCAGTCCATGCTCACCGGCGAATCCATACCGGTCGAGGCCGGGCCGGGCCTGCAGACGTACGCGGGGGCGCTGGTGAGGCGGGGCGAGGCCGTGGCGGAGGTCACCGCGACCGGGGAGCGAACGAAATTCGGGCGCACGGCGGAGCTGGTGCGCACGGCGCACGTCGTGAGCTCACAGCAGAAGGCGGTACTGCGCGTGGTGCGCTATCTGGCCATCTTCAACGGCACCTTGATCGTGCTTATGGTGGGTTATGCCCTTTTTGTCGGACTGCCTGTCTCAGAAGTCGTCCCCCTGCTGCTGACCGCCGTTCTGGCGTCGATACCGGTTGCGCTGCCGGCCACGTTCACCCTAGCGGCGGCCCTCGGTGCGCGGGAACTGGCGCATCTGGGTGTCCTTCCGACACGGCTCTCGGCCGTGGACGAGGCGGCAAGCATCGACGTGCTTTGCGCCGACAAGACCGGCACGTTGACGCTCAACGAGCTGAAGGTGGCGGCCACGCGCCCGTTGCCCGGATTTGACGAGGCGCACGTCCTTGGGATAGCCGCGCTCGCCAGCTCGGATGGGGGGCAGGATCCGGTGGACGCCGCCATCCGCGTTGCCGCAGCGCGGGCCGTCGCGCCGGATCTGCCCAAACTGGTGAAGTTTGTGCCCTTCGATTCCGCGACGAAGATGTCCGAGGCCACGACGCGGGATCCGAACGGTTCGACGGTGCGCGCGGTAAAGGGGGCCTTCGAGGCAATCGCGGGGCTCGCGCAGCCGACACCCGACGCCTCGAAGGTCGCTAGCGAGATGGAGGGGCAGGGCATGCGGGTGCTGGCCGTCGGCTTCGGGCCCCCGGGGGCGCTAAGGCTCGCGGGACTCATAGGCCTCAGCGACTCGCCCAGGGCGGACTCGGCGGCGCTCGTGGCGGAGTTGCGCACGCTGGGCGTGCGGACCGTCATGATAACGGGCGACGCGCCCGTGACCGCGGCGATCGTGGCCCGCGCGGTGGGCCTCGACGGCGCCGTGTGCCCGCCCGGGCCGATCCCTGACGGGGTCCGCCCGGAGGACTTCGCGGTCTTCGCCGGGGTCCTTCCCGAGGGGAAATTCAATCTCGTCAAGGCGTACCAAGAGAAGGGCCACATCGTCGGCATGTGCGGTGACGGCGCGAACGACGCGCCGGCGCTGCGCCAGGCGCAGATGGGAATCGCGGTTTCGACCGCAACGGATGTTGCCAAGTCCGCGGCCGGCATCGTGCTCACGAAGCCGGGCCTCGAAGGCATCGTCGCGTCGATAAAGGTCGGCCGCTCGACATTCCAGCGGATTTTCACCTACGCGCTCAACTCGGTTACGAAGAAGACCGTGCAGGTGCTTTTCCTGGGCGTCTGCCTGGTCATGACAGGGCATTCGATTCTGACCCCGATGCTGATGGTGATAATCATGCTGACAGGCGATCTGCTCGGAATGTCGCTTGCGACGGACAACGTGCGTCCGTCGCCGACGCCCAACGCATGGCGAATCGGGGGACTGATGGCCGCGGGTATCTTCATGGGAACCTGCGAGCTGGCTTTCTGTGTCGCCGTGTTCTCGATCGCCAAGTTCCACCTGGGCCTCGGATTCGAAACGCTCAGAACCCTCGCGTTCCTTGGCGTCGTGTTTGGCAACCAGGCAACCACCTACACGAACCGCGAGCGCCAGGGCCTGGGTTCCGCCCGTCCCAGCCCGTGGCTGATCGGGTCCTCTGTGGCGGATGTCCTGATTGCCTCGACGTTGGCTGCCTGCGGGATCGCCATGGCGCCCCTTCCCCTGCCCATCGTCGGGAGCATGCTCGTCGCGGCGGTGGTCTTTGCCTTCATCCTGGACGTGGCGAAAGTGCCCGTCTTTAGGCGCTTGAGGATCGGGTAGGGCGGGGGCGGTTCTCCCGGAGGGGCTTCGCAGCCGATGCGCCTTATTGGCTTGGCTGACGGCCTGAGACACCCGGCGGCCCCCGCATTGCGATGGCCTGTTCGGGTTACACCCCATGTAGCCCGACCATGCCTTGGCGTAGAGTCATGCACAATCAAGCCCGGTCCATCCACGCCCCAGAGCCGTCTTTGGAGAACTGCGCCGAGCGACGTTCATCGCCTCCTCACACGCGCCAAGCCACCGTACGCGGGGCGGGGCGACGCACCCATGAGACGGCCCAATTTCGACACATGAAAACAGGTTCAAACACGCTTACGCCGGAACTGCTGCAGCGCATGGATGCCTACTGGCGTGCTGCCAACTATCTGTCCGTCGGCCAGATATATCTTTTCGACAATCCACTCCTAAGGCGGCCCCTGAAACTGGCGGACGTGAAGCACATGCTGCTGGGCCACTGGGGGACCACCCCCGGGCAGAACTTCATCTACGCCCATCTCAACCGGGTCATCAAGAAATACGACCTCGACATGATCTACGTCTCCGGCCCCGGCCACGGCGGCCCGGCCGTGGTGGGCAACACCTACCTCGAGGGCACCTATAGCGAGATTTATCCCGACATCAGCCAGGACGAGGGCGGGTTGCGCAGGCTGTTCCTGCAGTTCTCGTTCCCCGGCGGGATCCCCAGCCACGCGTCGCCGGAATGCCCGGGCTCGATCCACGAGGGCGGCGAGCTGGGCTATTCGCTCAGCCATTCATTCGGCGCGGTGTTTGACAATCCCGACCTCGTGGTTGCCTGCGTCGTCGGGGACGGCGAGGCGGAAACCGGGCCGCTGGCAACCGCGTGGCACTCCAACAAGTTCCTCGATTCGGTCACGGATGGAGCGGTGCTGCCGATCCTGCACTTGAACGGCTACAAGATCTCCAACCCCACCGTACTCGCCCGCATCAGCCATGAAGAGCTCGAGCAGCTGCTGCGCGGATACGGGTGGACGCCGTATTTCGTGGAGGGCCACGAGCCGGCGCTCATGCACGAGGCAATGGCCTCAACCCTTGATATTGCCGTGGAACAGATTAGGAAGTTCCAGGCGGATGCCCGCCTGCACGGCAACAAGGAACGCCCGCGCTGGCCCATGATCGTGCTCAATTCGCCCAAGGGCTGGACCGGGCCAAAGGTGGTCGACGGATTGCAGGTGGAGGGCACGTTCCGGGCGCACCAGGTGCCGGTTGCTGTGGGGGCCACGACGCCTCCGGAGCACCTCGCCATTCTCGAAGGCTGGCTCAAGAGCTATCGGCCCGAGGAGCTCTTTGACGAGCAGGGCCGCCTGAGACCCGAATTGGCCGAGCTTGCGCCAAAGGGCGAGCGGCGCATGGGCTCGAACCCCCACGCCAACGGGGGAATCCTGCTGCGCGACCTGCGGATGCCCGATTTCCGCGATTATGCCCAAAGCGTGCCGCAGCGGGGTGCAGAGGGGCCCGGGGACACCCATGTGCTGGGGCGGTTCCTTAGGGACGTAGAGCGGCTCAACGGTGATAAGCGCAACTTCAGGGTCTTCGGCCCCGACGAGACCCTTTCCAACGGCCTCGAGGCCCTCTTTGAGGTGACCAAGCGCCAGTGGGACGCAGCCACGCTCGCGAACGACGAGTTTCTGGCGCCCACGGGGCGGGTGATGGAGATGCTAAGCGAGCACCAATGCGAGGGCTGGCTCGAGGGGTACCTTCTCACCGGGCGCCACGGCCTTTTCAACTGCTACGAGGCGTTCATCCACATCATCGACTCGATGNNCACGCCAAGTGGCTGAAGGTCACATTGAACCTCCCGTGGCGCAGGAAAATATCCTCGCTGAACTACCTGCTCGCCTCGCATGTCTGGCGCCAGGACCACAACGGCTTCACGCACCAGGACCCCGGCTTCATCGACCATGTCGTCAACAAGAAGGCCGAGATCGTGAGGGTCTACCTTCCGCCCGACGCCAATTGCCTCCTGTCCGTCATGGACCACTGCCTGCGCAGCCGCCACTACGTCAACGTCGTGATCGCGGGCAAGCACCCGTCGCCGCAGTGGCTGCCGATGGACGAGGCCGTCAACCACTGCACCGAGGGCGCCGGCATCTGGCAATGGGCAAGCAGCGACCAGGGGACGGCGCCCGACGTGGTCATGGCCTGCTGCGGGGATGTGCCTACGCTGGAGACGCTCGCGGCGGTCTCCATAATGCGGGACCGCCTGCCCGGCCTTAAGATACGCGTGGTCAACGTGGTCGACCTCATGAAGCTCGAGCCCAAGACCGAGCACCCCCACGGATTGAGCGACGCGGAGTTCGATGACCTTTTCACCAAGGACAAGCCGGTCATCTTCGCCTTCCACGCCTACCCGTGGCTGATCCACCGGCTCACGTACCGCCGCACGAACCATAGCAACATTCACGTGCGCGGCTACAAGGAGGAGGGCACGATAACCACGCCGTTCGACATGACGGTATTGAACGAAATGGACCGCTTCCACTTGGTCATGGATACCATCGACCGCCTGCCGCAAACGGGCGAGAAGGGCATCTACCTGAAGCAGCAGCTCAGGGACAAGCTTGTCGAACACAGGCAATACATCGACAAGTTCGGCCAGGACCTCCCGGAGATCCGGAACTGGAAATGGAGCAGGGGGCCAGAGGCGCCAAACGACAAAGCCCCCGCCTAACGGCACCTGGCGAGGCTTCAAATGCTAGCTCACCCGCGTGACCCGAGGCAAAGAGCGCGCGCCAGCCGGCGTTCACGTCCGCTGGCAGGAGCCGCCGCGGCATTAGGGGGGTATTACCCCATAGACTTCGAAATCCCCTTATGAGACAGTGATTATCGGGGCCCCCCGGCTGGCGCAGCCTACCAGCCGCAAATTGAGGCTGAGGACAGGCCAATAGCCAAACAGCAATCGATCCAATCCATTGAAGAGAAGAATCTTAAGACTTTCGCGGCGTTATCAGGCGGGCTTGAGAAAATGCCTGGATAACGGAGGGGCGCGAAACTCCTCAAGGATGGCGCAGGGTCTGGGGATAGAGGCCGTTTTGCAGGGGCTGGAGACGCTCGACCTCGCCCGGATCCACGGCGAGGCGCTCCTTGCCCTGATGCCCGTGGATGGCGCGAATGCCGCGCGGGACAGGACGGTAAAGCAGGCGAGCATCTTCTTTCTCGATGTGCTCACCCCGATCGAGAGGACCCGGGGCGAGACCCTCAAGAATCTCGCTGAGCTGGAAAAATCGAACGATTCGCTCCGGCAGCTCACGGACGAGCTCACCGCCGCGAACCGGAGCCTCAAGGGCGAGGTCCTCCAAAGGAAATCCGCGGAGCACTCGCTCCGGGAGAGCGAGAAGAGGCAGGCCGGGTTGCTGAAAGAAGCGCGCCAGATGCAGCTCCGGCTGAGGCACCTTTCGCACTTGGTCCTGTCGACGCAGGAGGAGGAGCGCAAGGAGATCAGCCGGGAGCTTCACGACGAGATCGTGCAGACGCTCACGGGAATCAACGTCCAGCTTGCCTCGCTGAAGATTGAATCCGGCGTGAGCAAGGAGACCTTCACAAAGCACATCAGCTACACGCAGCGCCTGGTCGAAAAGTCGGTAAACATCGTCCACAGGTTTGCCCGCGATCTTAGGCCGACCCTCCTTGATGACCTCGGGCTCATTCCGGCGCTTCTCGGATACTTTAAGGCTTTCACGGCGAGGAGCGGGCTGAGGGTGAAATTCGTGGCCTTCGCCGGGGTGGAGGGATTGAGCAATGAAAAGCGCACGGTGCTCTTCAGGGTGGCGCAGGCTGCGCTGATCAATGTTGCTAAGCACGCGCACGCGAGCAGCATCAGTCTGACCATCAAGCGCATGCCCAAGTCGGTCCTCATGGAGATCAAAGACGACGGAATCTCATTCGACGTCCGGCACGCGCTGGATTCGCGAAGGAACAAGCGGCTGGGGCTGATCGGCATGCGAGAGCGCGTCAAAATGGTCGGCGGCGAGTTCGACGTCGAGTCCATGCCCGGTCTTGGCACCACAATCTCCGCGAAGCTTCCATTCAAGGCGCGGTTGGAGCATACAAAAGTATGAAAGCAATCAGGACTCTGCTTGCAGACGACCACACAATCGTTCGCGAGGGGCTGCGCGCATTGCTTCTTGCCGACAGCGGAATCGAGGTCGTCGGTGAGGCCGTGAATGGCCGCGAGGCCGTTGACCTTGCAATGTCGCTTCGTCCCGACGTCGTTGTCATGGACATCGCGATGCCGCAGCTCAACGGCCTCGAGGCCACGAGCAAGATCCGCGCGGCCCTTCCGGGGACGAAGGTGATAATCCTTTCCGCGCACAGTGACGACGCGTACATCGACCGGGTCATCGCCATCGGGGCCTCGGGGTTCCTGATCAAGCAGACCTCGGCGCAGATTCTGGCCAGGGCCATTCACGAGGTGATGGAGGGCAAGACGTTTTACAGCCCCCAGGTCTCGAAGCGCGTGCGCGAGCACTATCAAAGGCCGGAGAAGGCGGGCGGACTGCTGGTCAGGAAGGCCACTGGGCTGACCTCGCGGGAGCTGGAGGTCATACAGCTTGTCGCCGAAGGCCAGGCCAACAAGCAGGTGGCCAACGAGCTTAAGATCAGCATCAAGACCGTCGAGAAACACAGGCAGCATCTGATGGACAAGCTGAACATCCATGACACTGCCGGCCTAACTCGCTACGCGATCGCGCAAGGCATCATCGAGAGCAGCGTCCAGGTCACGATCGTCTGACGCGCCCTGCCGCCGGGGATTGACCCGGGCGTGCGGATGCGCGGCGCGGGCCCTCAGGCGAACGCAATGGCTACTCTGCCGGCGGCCCGCATGGGCTCGAACCATTCAAAGAGGGAGGCGTTCGGCTGGAGGTCTGGATAGGACTCGGCGAGAAGCGCGCGCAGGCTCTCACGGCCCCGCCCGATGCGGCTCTTCACCGTTCCGATGCTGATCCCGAGGGTCCGCGCAATGTCCTCGTAGGACTGGCTCTGCCCGTTGCGCATCTCAAGCACCTGGCGCTGCAGGGTGCCGAGCTTCTCCATGCACACGATGACGAGCTCGGAGAATTCGCGGGACGTCGCGGCCCGCTCGGGTGTCGGGGCATCGCTCGCGACCAAGTCTGAGAAGGTCCCCCGATCGTCGCCCAGCAGGGCGCAGTCGAACGAGTACGTGACGTGCCGGCGGCGCGAGAAATTATGCTTGTGGCGGTTGCGGGACAGGTTGAACGCGATGCGATGCAGCCACGTGGAGAGCGACGATTCGCCCCTGAAGTGGGCCAACCCGCGATGCGCCCGGATGAAGGTGTCCTGGGCGATCTCCTCGGCGTCCGCGTGATTGCGGAGATGTCGGAGCGCTACGGCGAGCATCCTGTTGCGATAGCGCGCAACGATCTCGGTGAACGCCCCCTCGTCCCCGGACTTGAAGTGGCGAACGAGCTCGGCGTCGAGCGCGGCTTCGCTCCTCGAGATGCTCGCTCGGCTATCTTGGTCGGGCGAACCGTCCGGAATCCGCGATTGAGTGTCAAACTGCAGTGCTGGAGCTACCATTGCGGGCGGAACACTACCCTCAAGGCGCCCGGATCGTAATGGGGTGTAGTACTAGCCGGAATGCATGCCGTGGCGGCATGCGTTGAACACCCCATGGTGAGGGGGGACCGGTCGGGGTATCCTCGATTTATGCCGGCCAATCATGCCCCGACAAGCGCGCTCCCCGCAGGCGGGAGCAAGAGAGCCACGGACGGCGACCGTAAGGCCTGGGGAATTTCCTCCTGACCCGGACCGGGCAATGCCGCTCCGGGCAGACAGCCCTGGACGGTCACCTGTCCAAACGAAGATTAGCAAAATGAAAACACACACGCGTATCGCACTGGTACTCGCCCTGACCCTCCCGGTCGCGGCATTCGCCTCCTCATCCACCGATAGCAAGATCGAGGATGCGGCCAAGGCCTCCTACAACTACCGCACGGTCCTTGAGGACCGCGTCACGGTCAAATCCAACGACGGCGTCGTCACGCTCACCGGCATCGTGCAGGACAGCAGTGAGAAGGCGCTGGCAGAAGACACCGTGGAGAACCTCCCCGGCGTCGTCAGCGTCAACAACCGCATCGAGGTCAAGTCCGATTTCCCGGAGCATTCCGACGCCTGGATCGCCTTTAAGATCCACAGCGAACTGCTCCTCAAGGCCAACGTAAGCGCGACGGCGACGAGGGTCGACGTCAAGGACGGGATCGTGACGCTAACCGGAAAGGCCATCAACAACGCCCAGAAGGACCTGACGGAAGCCTACGTGAAGGACATCGACAACGTGAAGGCCGTCAGGAACGAGATGGTTGTGGAAGCCCCCGCAACCGCCAGCGCGACGGTCGGTGAAGTCATCGACGACGCCTCGATCACGTCGGAGGTCAAGTACGCCCTGCTGAGCCACCGCTCGACGAGCGCAATCTCGACCAAGGTCACAACCAACGACTCGGTTGTCGTCATCAGCGGCGTCGCGGGTTCGGACGCGGAGAAGGACCTTGTCACGAAGCTCGCACAGGATGCGCGTGGCGTGAAGTCGGTTGTCAACAACATGACGGTGAAGTCCTGAACAGGGAGTGATCCAACGCGGCCCTGTCCGGGCCGATTTTGAACGAACATTGCGGCCGGCCAATGCCGGCCGCACACATTTTCAAGAATGAAAACCAATATCGGATTAAACGACGAAACCCGCTTGGAGGTGGGCCAGATACTGAACCTGATCCTTGCGGACGAATACGTCCTCTATGCGACCACGCGCGACTACCATTGGAACGTGACGGGGCCTGAATTCCAGAGCCTCCACCTCCAGTTTGAATCGCAGTATGAGGAGCTGGCCGAACGGATCGACGCCGTGGCAGAGCGTGCCAGGGCGATCGGCGTCGGCGCGGAGGGCAACTGGAGCGACCTCACAAAGGCGGCGCGCACCTCGGCCGATCCGGGCGTGGGCCTCTCCTCATCGGAGATGCTCCTGGAGCTTCTGTCCCTCCACGAGGAGATGATAGTTCAGCTGCGCACGGATGGCGAGTCGTGCCTGGAGCGCTACGGAGACGCGGGCACGGCCGACTTCCTGACAGGCCTGATGGAGAAGCACGAAAAGACCGCGTGGATGCTCAGGTCCCAGCTTGAAACCCAGGAGGCGGAGGCTTCCCAGGAACCCGCCCATGACTAGANNCTAGACTCATCTCATTCGTGCTCCTGATTGGGGGAATCATCCTGATCGTCTATGGCATAAGCGCGTCGAATTCGGTCGGCTCGGGCTTCTCCAGGCTCTTCACGGGTTCGCCGACGGACAAGACCATTTGGTTCATGATCGGCGGCTGCATCGCGGCCGTCGTCGGCCTGTCCGGTGTCGTACGCGGGTCAAGGTCGCCCTAAGGCGCAACCCCCGTGCTCGGCTACGCTTTCGCCTTCCTCATCGTCGCGGTCATCGCCGGCATCCTGGGATTCGGGGTGATTGCCGGGACGGCCGCGCTCATCGCCAAGGCCCTGTTTGTTTTGTTTCTGGTCCTCTGCGTCGTCGCATGCTTCGGCGGCAAGAGGGCCTAGGCAAGCGGGCGGGCGTTTGTTTGGCGAGGCTTGGAGCAGTCGTCACGGCCCGCCGCCGAGGCGCCGAGACCGGCTTGCGCCGATTGCAGGCTTGCGGCCGCGGCGAGCCTATTGGCCGCGATGCTGCCCCCGGAGCTTGCGCCGGATCGATATCAATTCCCGCCGGTGCATGGCGGTGGGCTTGGGGTAGGCAGCCTTTAGATCACCGAGCGTATCCAGCAGGATGCGGGAGACAATCAGGCGGGACGTCTCCTTGTCGTCGGCGGGGACAATGTACCAGGGCGCGTGGCGTGTGCTGGTGGCGCCCAGGCAGGCTTCATAGGCCTTCATGTATTCGCGCCAGTATTTCCTTTCGCGGATGTCCGAGAGGCTGAACTTCCAGTTCTTGTCCGGCTCGTCGATGCGCTCGAGGAAGCGCTTACGCTGCTCCTCCTTTGAAAGGTGGAGGAATATCTTGATGATCCGGGTGCCGTTGCGGTGGAGATGGTTCTCCAGGTCAACGATCGAGCGGTACCGCCCCTTCCAAATCGTCTTCCCGTCGAGCAACTCGTCCGGCAGCCCCTGGCTGCGGAGAATCTCCGGATGCACGCGGACGACGAGCACCTCCTCGTAGTAGGAGCGATTAAAGATTCCGATCTGCCCGCGCTCCGGCAGGCGGCAGTTTGTGCGCCAGAGGAAATCATGCTTCAGCTCCTCGGCGCTCGGCTGCCTATAGCTCACGACCTCGCAGCCCTCCGGATTGACCCCCGACATGACGTGGCGGATGACGCCGTCCTTGCCGGCGGCGTCCATCCCCTGAAGAACCAGGAGCAGGGCATAGCGGCCGGACGCGTAGTGGAGCTTTTGCAGCGTGCTCAATCCCTCGATATGCTCTCGCAGGAGTTTCTGGTAGCGCTTCTTCGACTTGCAGATGGGATGCACCGCCGTCGGCCACCCGCTCAGACTGACCTTTCCCTCGGGCGGAACCCGGAAATCCTTCGAGTCGATTTTCATAATGGTAAATTCGGCCGCTGCCGGCCGTGCCTTCACCACGGCCCTTTTCCGAAGCTCATTTCCTTCGAAGCTCCCCTTCCGCCTTGGCCCAGTCCTGGGCCGCATGGCCGTCGTGCCGGCCCTCCTGTTCATACAGCTCATAAGCGCGCTTGGCGATCAGCGGCTCCAAGTCGGTGCGTTTCACGGGCCTAGCGGGATCGAGGATGCGGTACGTGAGCAGCTTCACGCGGTCATTCAGGAGGAACCATGCCAGCGCATAGCCCCAGACGAACATCGCCCAACCCCAGCCGAGGGGCGTCATGAACAGCCCATAGACCGCTATCAGCGTCGCCGCGATCTGGGTGCCAATCACGGCCATCCACAGGACCCGTGCGGGCCTTATGGACCAGAACGGGCCGCGCGTGCGCGTCAGGAAGATTGTCAGATGTCCCGCCACGGAAAGCTTCAGGTACATCAGGGTCTGGATATGCGCGCGGTCGAGGTGAAAGACCCGCTCACCGAGGAAAAACAAGCCGAAAGCCGAGGCGACCCCGATGACGCCGAGCACCGTGGAGATGCCCAGCACCATGCGCATGTTCCAGGCCTCGGGCTGGTCTTTGTAGTGAACATTGTCATAGGCGATGGACAGGATGGCGCCGTCGTTCAGTAGCGCCAGCATCACGATCATCACCGCCGTCAAGGGGTAGAAGTTGAAGATCAGGATCGCCAGCGTCATGAAGAACAGCACGCGCAGCGTCTCGGCGATGCGGTAGATCGCGTAGCTATTCATCCTCTGGAAGATGCGGCAGCTTTCCTTGATCGCGTCGATGATGACCGCCAGGCCGGGCGTCATCAGCACGATGGCCGCCGCGGCGCGCGCAGCGTCCGTCGCCCCTGAGACGGCGATGCCACAGTCGGCTTTCTTGAGGGCGGGGGCGTCATTCACCCCGTCGCCCGTCATGCCGACGATGTGGCCGCGTTTCTGCAGGACATCGACGATGTGAAACTTGTGCTCGGGGAACACCTGCGCGAAACCATCGGCTTGCTCAATGGAGGCGGCCACCTCGGCGGACTCCTGCCTTTTCGTGTCACCCAGGCTGGCGGCATCGAGTATATTGGCGCCCATCGCCAGCTTTCTCGCGGTTTCCTCTGCAATGGCCAGGGCATCGCCGGTCACCATCTTTACCCTTACGCCCATTGCTCGAGCGGCCGCAATGGTGGCCTTCGCGTCCTCTCGCGGCGGATCAAACAGCGGCAGCACGCCCCTAAACTGCCATTGCCCATCTCCCTCCGCCCGCGCCACGCCAACCGAACGAAAGCCGCGCGCCGCGAATTGGTTGACTGCCTGCTCGACCGCGTTTTTCACATGCGCGGAATTCGCTGACAATGCCATGATCACCTGCGGCGCACCCTTCGTCACCCTGAACGTATGTCCATCTTTGGATTTCACGGTGGCCTCGGTGCGCTTGTGCACCGGGTCGAACGGCTGGAAATGAAGCACTTCAAATTGCCGTAACTCATCCTTGTTTGTCAGGCCGCCGATTACGGCCAGATCAATCGTGTCGTTATTGTCCGCGCGCGACGCCAGAGCGCCATCGAGGATGACTTGGTCGGCAGGGATATTGTTTACGCCGAACGGATCGCCCAGCGTCAGCTTGTTCTGGGTCAGGGTGCCTGTCTTGTCCGCGCACAGAACGTCCACGCCTGCCAATTCCTCGATGGCCACCAATCGGCTCACGATCGCCTGTTTCTTCGCCAGTTGGCGCGCGCCGACAGCCATCGTGACCGAGAGAACCGTCGGCATCGCCACGGGAATCGCGGCAACGGTCAAAACCAAGGCAAACTGCAGCGTCGTGAGGACCGGGTCGCCGCGGTAGATTGCGAAGGCGATGATCACCGCCACCAGGGCCACCGCGAGGATGATCAGGTAATTGCCGATCCTTAGGACCGCCTTTTGGAAGTGACTGATGGTGTGCGCCTCCTGCACCAACTGCGCCGTCTTCCCAAAGTAGGTTTTTTCGCCGGTGGCGTAGACCAATGCGCCAATTTCGCCCTGGCGGACGATCGAGCCGGAGAACACCGCGTCGCCCGGTTTGCGCTCCGCAGGCAGCGATTCTCCCGTCAGCGCGGATTGGTCGACCTCCACCGGGTCGCCGTCGAGAAGTCGCGCATCCGCCGGCACAATGTCGCCCAGGCGCATGCGGATGACATCGCCTGGCACGAGTTCACGCGCCGCGGGGGTGACCCATTTCCCATCCCTTTTCACCCGGGCCTTGATCGCAAGCTTGGCTTTGAGGGCGGCGATGGCATTGCCCGCCTCGCGCTCCTCCCAGAATCCGACCACGGCGTTGGCCAGCAGCAAGAGAAGAATGATGGAGAAGTCCGGCCAGTGCCGGACCACGCCCGACAGGACGACCGCAATCTCGATCATCCACGGGATGGGCCCCCAAAAATAGCTGAGGAATTTTATGAGGGGATTGGCCTTCTTTTCTTCAATCTCGTTGGCCCCATATTGGGCCAGACGTTTCTGCGCTTCGGCCTGACTGAGTCCCTCCGGCGACGACCCCAATTCCCTCTCCACCTCGGACAGCGGCAGCGTCTTCAAGTCTGGCTTCGCATCCGGTCTCGACCCCGGCGCCATGGGCTGGATGGCATTCGGCTTCATGTTCGCACTCTAGCGGGTCCTTGGCACACACCAAGCTTCGCGGGCTGATGGAAGCCCGCGCCAGGGGTTCATGTCCCTTCGATGGCGGCAGTGAGCCCGCCAGGGCGGGCAGCCGGGTCGCAGCCGGTTCATTGATGTAGGGCTTGCCGAGCCACCGGGTTGCTGGCCCCGTGGCCCCGCTAGGCCACCGGGCGGCGGCCGTGCGATTTGCGCCGGAGCGCCTGGGTCAGCGCTGCCATAGTATGCGGTCGTCCTCCAGGGGCACAGCCACGCCGGCGCGCTGAGGGATCATTCGAGCCGTGAAGTCGCCCGCGGGGCGTGTCGCGGGTACGGTGGCCTGATAAACGCAGCGGCCGGACGCGTCGGACGGCGTTCGCGCGCGCCCCATGTCCACCCGTGCGGGGTCGCCGCCGCGGACTCCGTCGGCATAGAGCTCCACTCGCACGGCGCCCGGGTCGAGGCCGTTCAGGAAGACGTCAACTTCAACCGCGTGGTGATCCGCGTGGGTTTCGACCCTCAGGCCTCCGAATCGCAGCGAACCCCACTGCCTGTCCACCGCCTGCTGCCAGTCTACCAACTGGCGGCCCGGCGCGCCCTTGTTCGCCGCGCGCTCGCGGTAGGCGGCGGCAGCCGGAAGATAGTGCCGCTCGGTGTATTGGCAAACCGAGCGGCTCGCGGCGAACGCGGGCGTCAATTTCGCCATGCTTTCCCGAATTCTCGTCACCCATGCCGCGGGTATGCCCTTCTCGTTGCGCGCATAGAACTCAGGGATCACCTCCTGCTCGAGGCGCTCATACAGCGCCTCGGCCTCGGCGGCATCCCAGGAGGGATCATCGCCGTGCTCCCAGCCGTCACCCAGGGCCCAGCCGACCTGCGGATTGTAGGCCTCGGCCCACCAGCCGTCCAACTCGGAGAGGTTGATGCCGCCGTTGACAAGCACCTTCATGCCGCTCGTTCCGCAGGCTTCCCACGGCCGCCGGGGTGTGTTGATCCAAACGTCAACCCCCTGCACCAGGCGCTCGGCCAGCAGCATGTCGTAGTCGGACAGGAAGACCACAGGCGGTCTCGCGTCATTGTGCCGGATGAAACGCGTCCATTCCTGAATGAGGGCCTGCCCGGCCCTGTCGGCGGGATGCGCCTTGCCCGCAAGAATGAGCTGTGCCGGGCGCTTGGGGTTCTTGAGGATACGGACAAGGCGGTCGGGATCGTGCAGCAGCAGGTTTGGCCTTTTGTATGTCGCAAAACGGCGCGCGAAGCCGAGGGTGAGGATCCCGGGATCCAGCCGCGCTTGGGTCCGGGCGATCACCTCGGGTCCCGCTCCGGCGACGACCATCTGATGGCCCAGCCTCTCGCGGGCATATTCCACCAGGGATTTTCTGCTCACGGCGCGCATCGCCCAGAGCTTCTCGTCGGAAACCTTGCGCAGGTCCGCCTCCAGGGTCGTCGAAGTCCCCAACCACCGTCCCTTGCCGCAGGCCTCGGTCCAAAGGCTGTCCGATGCGGCCGAGTCCCAGGTCGGCATGTGCACGCCGTTGGTCACGTGGCCGACCGGCACATCGTTCTCCGGCCAACGGGGAAAGAGGGGCGCAAAGATGTGGCGGCTGACCCGGCCATGCAGTTGGCTGACCCCGTTGACCGCGCAGCTCCCGCGGACCGCCAGGTAGGCCATGTTGAAGGGCTCGTTCGCGTCGTCGGGATTCTGGCGTCCCAACGCGAGCAGATCGCGCAGCGAAATCCCAAGGTCGGCCTGTGCGTACCGTCCCAGGTACTGCTCCATCAGGGCGGGGGAGAAGAGGTCGAATCCGGCCGCGACGGCCGTGTGGGTGGTGAAAAGATTGCCTGCGCGGGTGGCCGCCAGGGAGACGGCGAAGGGCTGCCCGGTCTCAGCCATGAAGGCACGGGTGCGCTCCAGCAGGGCGAAGGCGGCATGCCCCTCGTTGAGATGGCAGACGTCCGGCTTGATCCCGAGCGCGGTTAGCAGCCGCCACCCGCCGATTCCGAGCACCATCTCCTGCGTCAGGCGCAGTTCCGGGCCGCCGCCATAGAGCTCGGCGGTGATTCCCCGGAGCATCGGAACGTTGGCCGCGTCGTTGGTGTCGAGCAGGTAGAGCTTTGTCCTGCCAACCTGGACCTGCCAGGCCCGCGCCCACACGGAATATCCGGGCAGCGCGATCTCCAGGCGCAGTCTTTCGCCGTTCGGCTGGCGCACCGGCGACACCGGCAGCTGCCCGGGATCGTTGTAGGGATAAAGCGCCTGTTGGGCCCCGTCCCTGTCAATTACCTGACGGAAATAGCCCTGCTGGTAGAGAAGCCCGACGCCCACCACGGGTACCCCAAGGTCGCTGGCGGCCTTGAGCTGGTCGCCGGCCACGTTGCCGAGGCCGCCCGAGTAAATGGGCAGGGCCTCGCTCAGCATGAACTCCATGCAGAAATAGGCGACGCAGGTGAGGGGGGACTGGGGATACTTCAGTTCGAACCAGTGGGGAGTGGAGGCGAACCTGCGCTTGGCCTGCATGAGGTCGTCGAGCAGCCGGTTGAACTCCGGGTCGGCCAGGGCGGCCGCAAGTCTCTCGCGCGACACGGTCTGGAGCACGACGCTCGGATGGCAGGTGCGCGACCAGATGTCCGGATCGAGCCGCCGCCACAATTCATCCGAGAAGTGGTTCCACGACCAGCGCAGGTCCATGGCCAGCTCCGTAAGGGCCTCGAGGCCGCGCGGCTGGGCGTGTTGGGAAGGATTTGGCGTAACGGGTGTGCTCATGAATGGTCGTGGATGGGCGGCCCGGCTCAGTTTGGATCCCCCTCGTTGCTCCACGCGGCCTCGGCCTCATCATCGGGCTCCTGCGCCGTGGGGGCCGCAGGCGGGCCGCGATCGGGCGCCGGGCCGCCGGCCGGCGCCTCCGTGACGAGAACCTGCGCCTCGTCGATTATCCTGCGCAGGTGCGAGTCCCCGAGGAAGCTCTCGGCGTATATCTTGTAGATGGGCTCCGTGCCCGACGGACGCGCGGCGAACCAGCCGTTCAGGGTCACCACCTTTATCCCACC
Organism: Opitutaceae bacterium; assembly: GCA_003151515.1. Lineage (GTDB taxonomy): Bacteria > Verrucomicrobiota > Verrucomicrobiia > Opitutales > Opitutaceae > Palsa-1447. The sequence continues at coordinate 79,857 of PLXS01000016.1, read as the reverse complement.
GATGGGGGCGTCGTTGCCCGGCGCCCGGGTGAGGACGGCCCGCACGCTTTCACCGGCCAGCACCGCGAGCTTGGTCCCGTCCCGGGAGAGCTTCGAGAGCGCGGCCGTCACGGCCGGCGTCGCGGGCGCGTCCACGCGGTCAAAGAACGGCTCGCCGAATTCGCGCGTGAGCGAGCCGTAGACCTCGCCCGGATCCAGGCCGGTCCGGGCCATGATCTCCGCGGCAAGCAGGCACGGGATGAACCCGTCCTTGTCCGTCGTCCAGACGCCGCCGTTTGTCCGCAGAAACGACGCGCCCGCGCTTTCCTCCCCGCCAAAGCCCAGCGAGCCGTCGAGCAGCCCGTCGACGAACCATTTGAACCCGACCGGCACCTCGTAAAGCTTGCGGCCGAGCTTCGCCGTGACGCGATCGATCATCGCGCTGCTCACCACGGTCTTCCCGACCGCCGCTGCCGCGCCCCAGGCCGGGCGGCTCTGGAACAGCTGGTGAACGGCGACGGCGAGGAAGTGGTTGGGCGGCATCAGTCCCGCGCTCCGCGTGACTATCCCGTGCCGGTCGTGGTCCGTGTCGCAGGCGAACGAGAGGTCGAAGCGGTCCTTCATGCCGACGAGCCGCCTCATCGCGTATGGCGAGGACGGGTCCATCCGGATCTGGCCGTCCCAATCAACGGTCATGAAGGCGAAGGTGGGATCAACCGCCTCGCTGACGACGGCCATGTCCAGCCCGTAATGCTCCGCAATCCTCGCCCAGTAGTGGACGCCGGCGCCCCCGAGGGGATCTACGCCGAGGCGGATCTTGGCTGCGCGAATGACGTCCATGGCGACGGCGTTTCCGAGGTCGCCGATGTAGGCCGCGGCATAGTCGCGCCTGTGCGTCGTCGGCGCGCGCAGGGCCCGCTCGTGGGGGATGCGCTTGACGCCATCGAGGCCCGCCTCGATCAGGGCGTTGGCATTGGCTTCGATCCAGCCGGTGACTGCGGCCTCCGCGGGCCCCCCCGTTGGGGGATTGTATTTCAGTCCGCCGTCGTGCGGAGGATTATGGGAGGGCGTTATGACGATGCCGTCGGCGAGCGCGCCCTTTCGGCCTCGGTTGTAGCCCAGGATCGCATGGGAGATCACCGGCGTCGGCGTGTACTCGTCACCCTCGGCTATCACCACGTCGACCCCGTTTGCCGCCAGCACCTCAAGCGCCGTGGCGCGGGCCGGGACGGACAGGGCGTGCGTGTCGATGCCGAGGAACAGCGGGCCGCCGATGGCTTGGCGCTCCCGGTACCGGCAGATGGCCTGGGTGATCGCGAGTATGTGGAACTCGTTGAAGGACAGATCGAAAGACGAGCCGCGGTGCCCGGAGGTGCCGAAGGCCACGCGCTGCGCGGGCACGGTCGGGTCGGGCACGCCGGTGTAGTAGGCGGTGATGAGCCGCGGGACATTGACAAGCATCCCGGGCTGCGCCGGCTTTCCCGCAAGGGGGCTGACCTTCACGGGATCTCCTTTGGCGCCGGCGTTTCCAGCTGCGCAATCTTTGCCAGGCGGCGCCGATGGCGCTCTTCGCCGCTGTAGCGCGCCCCGAGAAAGGCCTGGAGCAGCTCCCAAGCTGCGGCGTGGCCGACGACCAGGCCGCCCATGCATATGATGTTCAGGTCGTCGTCCTCGACCCCCTGGCGGGCGGAGAATGTCTCATGGATGAGGCAGGCGCGGGCGCCATCCACCTTGTTTGCCGCCAGGCAGGCGCCGACGCCGCTGCCGCAGATGGCGACCCCGCGGTCCAGGCCGCCCTGCGCGACGGCAAGCGCCAGCGGGATCACAAAGTCAGGATAGTCGTCCTGCGGCTGCGCCTGCCGGTCTCCGAAGTCGACCACGCGGTAGCCGCCCTCGCGCAGCTTCGCGGCCAGATGCTGCTTGAGCTCGAAGCCGCCGTGGTCGGAGGCGATCCCAATCGCCTTCGGCGTTGGCCCCTCTTCCTCCTTTGAGCCTTGCATGGGTCGATGTCGCCGCGGCGGAACCGCTAGGTGTTGGCTTCCGCGGCGGCCGAGTACCTTCCCTGGACGGCGAGTGCGTTGCACCTGGCCCGGTGGAGGAGGGCCGCCTGGGCGGCCCGCACCTTGGAGAGGCGCCCCATCCAGGTTTTCATGGCCAGGTTCTGAAGCGCGCGGCCGAACGAGAAGCTCAGTCTCCAGGGGCCGCCGGCCTGGCATATTGCGTTCAACCGCTCGGTGGCCTCCACGCCGTCCTGCCCGCCCGACAGAAAGACGATCCCGGGGACCCCCGAAGGCACCGCCAAGCGCAGGCAGCGCAATGTGGCCTGTGCGACCTCCGCGGCATCGACCTGCCTGGGACAGTCCTTTCCCGGCAGCACCATGCCCGTCTTCAGAAGCATGTGCTCAAGCACGACGCGCTGCTCAAGGAGGGCGGCAAACACGGATTTGAGCGTGGCTGCGGTGACCTCCTCGCACCGCGCGATGGTGTGGCTGCCGTCCATCAGGACCTCCGGCTCCACAATCGGCACCAGCCCGGCCTCCTGGCTGAGCGCCGCGAAGAGCGCTAGAGCGTGCGCATTTGCGCTTATGCAGGCCGAAGATGGCATGTGGTCGCCGACCGCGAACACGGCGCGCCACTTCGTGAAGCGCGCGCCGAGGTCGTGGTATGACGCCAGCCTTTCGCGCAGGCCGTCGAGCCCGAGGGTGAACTTCTCGCCGGCGAAGCCCGGCAGCGCCTCGGTTCCCTTGTCCACCTTGATGCCGGGGACCATCGCCATGCCGGTGAGGGCGCCCGCGGCGGACGAGCTGCCGATGCGCTGGCCGATCGTCTCGTCAAACAGGATAACGCCGCTGATGAACTCGGCCAGGCCCTCGGTCGTGAACAGGATCGTGCGGTAGGCCAGACGGCTCTCGGCCGTTGACGCGATGCTGAGCGCCGCGAACCGCTTCCCGATTGTCCCAAGGCTCTCATCCGCGGCGAGGATGCCCTTGCCCGGCGTCAAAAGCTGGGCGACCACGGATTCGATTGTTGGCGCAGCCATGGCGCGTGCCTCGCTCCCTATGCCAGCTTGACCACCATTTTGCCGAGGTTTCTGCCGCGGAACAGGCCGATGAAGGAGGGCACCGCCTGCTCGATTCCATCCGCCACGGTTTCCTTGTTCCTGAGCTTGCCGGAGCGGATGAGGCCGCCCACCTCGCCTTCAAACTCGGGGCGCAGGTCCAGCCAGTCGCCGACGATCAGGCCCTTCATCGTCAGCCGCTTGGTGATCATGTTGAAGAGGTTGGAGGGGCCGGGCCTCGGCTTTTTGTCATTGTAGCCCGAGATGCTGCCGCAGGCGATGATCCGGCCGTGCACGCGCAGGACCGATAGTGCCGCCTCAAGCGTCTTTCCCCCGACATTGTCGAAATAAACGTCGATGCCCTCCGGCGCCTCGATGCTCAGCTGCTCGGCCACCGGGCCGACCTTGTAGCTGAATGCAATGTCGAAGCCGCATTCATCGCGCAGGAAATCGACCTTCTCGAGCGAGCGCGTTGAGCCGATGACGCGGCAGCCGCGCAATTTCGCGAGTTGTCCCGCCACGCTCCCGACAGCGCCTGCGGCTCCGGAGATGTAAACAACATCGCCGGACTTCACCTCTGCCAGCCTTAGGCCCACCCACGCGGTCATGCCCGTCATCCCGAGGGCGCCGAGGTAGGCCGAAAGCGGCTGCACGTCGCGATTCACTCGGCGCAGCTCGCCAGGCGAGGCGATGAAGCACTCCCTCCATCCAAGATTGGATGAAACGGCGTCTCCGGGGTTGAATTCGCCCGAGGCCGACTCGACGACCTCGCCGATCGCCCGGCCCTCGAGCGCCTTGCCCAGTTCAAACGGCTGAATGTACGATTCTGCGTCGTTCATGCGGCCGCGCATGTAGGGGTCCACGGACATGAAGAGGTTGCGCACCAGCACCTGCTGGTCGCGCAGCGGCGCCAGCTCCACCTGCGCAAGCGTGAAGTTTGCGGCGGTTGGGACCCCCTGCGGGCGTGAGGCGAGGCGAACCTCGCGACTAGTGATGCCCGTCATGGCTGTTTCGCTGGGGGCGGACGCGGCTTGGCCCGCCGGCTCATCCGGCGAGGCTCTTCGCCGCCCGGTCCCCGGCGGACGCCTTCGCGACGCCCATGTTCACGGTCCGCTCAATGTCAGCCTTGGTGAGGTTCACAAATACCGTGGAGTCCTCGTAGCTGATCCGATCGACCCTTTCGGGCGGGATCCGGACCTCCTTGCACGAGATCCAGCTGCCGGCGTCGACGACCAGTTCGCTGATTGCCCAGCTCCTGTCGTCGATGAGGAATCCGTTCACGTGTCCGATCGCCCCGTCGGTCGCATGGACGGCGTAGCCCTTGACCGCCTTCGCGCTCCGCAGGTGCTTGTCGGCCCGATGGTGATGCCGGCGATAGTCCCTGTCCATCTCGGCGGCAGGGGGATGCATGACCATCGGGAAGCTGCCCGCGCCCCACATCGCGTCGCCGTTCCAGTACGCCGGCCAGCCGTAGTAGCGGTAATACTCCAACTCGTACTGGCGGGAAACGGGAGCGTGTGACGCGATCGGCGGGCTCTTCTCGATCTGCGCCTTGCGCAGGTTAATGTGCAGCGTGCTCCCGGGCTCGTCCCACTTCCCGAAGGCGTGGGGGGAGAGAAGGACCAAGCGTTCCTTGAGCCACGAGCCGGTGTTAACAACCAGGTAACGGATCACCCAGCTTTTGTCGTCGAAGTAAAAGTCCTTCGCGTGCCCGATGTCTCCATCCTGCGCCGCGAGCTTGCAGCCATAGAGTGCCTTGATGTTCAGTTGCATAAAGCGTCTTTCTATTTCCGTTTCCGTGCCGGCCTGACGGGACCTCTCGCGGGGCTGAGGGGCTGCCGGGGTTTTGGCGGCGCAAGAGCCGCGCGGACCTCGCCGGCCTGGGGCCCGTTCATATGCCTGTGGAGCCGGCGGTGCGAGCAGTGCTCGGGAATGTTCGCTTTCAAGCACGCGGTTGCCTCGAGCCAGTTGTCGAGATCGTGGCCCGGCATGCGCCCGCTCTGCTCGTAGAGGTGATAGGCATAGCAGCGAATATCGTCTTCGCACGGCATCGGAATGAATGAGGGAGAGGACTTGGTCTTCATTGAAAACTTTGCATTTGCCGAATGAGCGGCGGAGATTCTGCCCCGCTCTGAACGCCTTCTGATAGTAGGCCAGGCGGCCGCGCGGCGGTATGGGGTGTTACCCCCGTCAAAGACCCAGGGCGGCGCCGTGGCTGTGCCGGCCGGGGCCATGCCGCGCAGCCGCTGCCGCGGCCCGGCGACACGACGGCACCGGTGGGTAATACCCCATGTTCCTTGCCCGAACCGCGGGGTATCCTCTCCGTGATTGGCTCTCGCTACTGAGCAACCGCGCAGCTCGGCGGAGACCAGGGTTCAGTCACATAAGGCAAACTCCATCATCCATGGGCACAGAGAATGAAGGTTCGACCAGAACCGAGGCAATCATCGCCATTGGCGTGACGAAGTGGTTTGGCGAGGGCGAAACCAGGGTCATCGCCGTGAATGACGTCGAGCTTGTGGCGCACTTTGGCGAGATGCTGTTCATTGTCGGCCCCTCGGGCAGCGGCAAGACCACGCTCCTGAGCATGCTTTCCGGCATCCTTCGTCCCAACTCGGGCAGGGTCATGGTCAAGGGGGCCGACATCTGGACGCTCAACAATGACCAGCTTGCCGACTTCCGCCTGAATACGGTCGGGTTCGTATTCCAGGACTACCATCTGTTTCCGCGGCTTACCACGGCCGAGAATGTGGCGATACCGCTGATCCTGAAGCAGCGCGACTGGAACGAATCGATCAACGAGGCGCGAAAATACCTTGGGATCGTCGGCCTAGAGAAACGGAGCGAGATACTGCCGGTGAAGCTCTCTGGCGGCGAACAGCAGCGCGTGGCGATTGCCCGTGCCATCGTCGGCGGCCCGCAGATCCTGATTCTTGACGAGCCGACCGCCTCCCTAGACGGCGATACCGGCAGAACAATCATCTCGTTCGTGAAGGAACAGATCCTCAACGAGAACCGCTGCATCCTGATCGTCACTCATGATGCGCGCATAAACGAATATGCGGACCGGATCCTTCATATGGAGGACGGGCATCTCTCCGCGTCAGACAAAGGCACTGAATGAGCGCAACCGAACCAAGTTCCGAAGAAAAGGCAGCCAATCCTGGGCCTGGAGGCACTGCAGCCAAGCCGACGCCGGAGGCCGCCGCGGCCGAGCCGAAGCCTCAAGCCAAGCCAGCCGCGCCCGAAGCCAAAGCGGCCGGCCCCAGCCCGGAGGCCAAGGCTGCTGAGCCCGCCAAGCATGACGCGGAGGCGAACGAGTCCAAGCCAGAGCCCAAGGCAGCCAAGCCCACGGCGGACCCCAAGGCTCTTGAGCTTGCCAAGCCCGACGCCAAGGCCGCCGAGCCCAAGCCGAATGCCAAGGGCGCCGAGCCTCAAAAAACTGACGCGAGCGCCGCCAAGCCCAAGTTTGAAGCCAGGAACAAGATCGTCTTCAGCCTATCGATACTGGGCGTCCTGGCAGCGCTTGTCGCAGCTTACCTCTTCGGAAGGGAGAGGAAGACCCAGCCCCCGGTGTTCCCTCCGGCCAGCAGCCCGTATGAATCGGCAATCTATGCCAACGGCATCATCGAGAGCGACCAGTCGAGCGGCTCAAACATCAATATCTACCCGGAAGTCTCGGGCCCGATAACCAATGTGTTCGTGCATGAGGGCCAAGAGGTTTCGGCCGGGACGCCGCTCTTGACCATCGACGAGTCCATACAGAAGGCGACCACTGAGCAGCTGCGCCTGCAGTCGGAGGCGGCGCTGGCGCTCCTAAACGAGCTCAAGGCGGAGCCAAGAGCCGAAACGCTGGCGATTGCCGAGGCGCAAGTGGGCCTGGCCGAATCCAATCTGAAGGCGGCTAGCGACCAGTACGACAAGGACCGTGCTTCGTACGACATCGACCCGAAATCGATCAGCAAGGACGTGCTGGACACGGCGAATGACGCCGTGAAACAGGCGGACTCCGCGCTGGACGTGGCGCGAAAGCAATATGAGCTGACCAAGGCCGGTGCGTGGAGTTACGACATTGCCAACCAGGAGAAGCAGTACGTCGCGCTGCAGCAGGCCTACGAGGCGGCCAATGCCCTGCTGGTAAAATTCTCGATCAAAGCGCCCATCGACGGGGTCGTGCTGTCGGTCTATGCCGCGGTCGGCAGCTATGTGTCGTCGCAAGGGGCCTTTGATCCATACACGCAGGCTTTCGACCAGGTCGTGATAATGGGGCCGCCCCAGGAATACATGGCCGTTCGCGCCTACGTCGACGAGATACTCATCTCACGGCTGCCGTCCAAGTGGCATATTCGCGCGCAGATGTCGATCACCGGATCCAACGTCAAGGTGCCGCTGGAGTTCGTCCGGGTGCAGCCCTATGTCTCGCCCAAGATCGAGCTGTCTGATGAGCGCCAGGAGAGGGTCGACCTGCGGGTGCTCCCAGTGATTTTCCGGTTTCAGAAACAGGATCTAGCGGTCTATCCCGGCCAGCTTGTGGATGTCTACATCGGACAGCAGTAAAGTCACACCCAAGGCGGCGAATGCTATGAATGCCATTCGATCATCAGTCCAGCGGGGCGCCGGCATCGTCGTCATCGCGGCGATGCTCGGCGCCTGTGCGGTGGGCCCCGATTTTGTCCGGCCGGTGGCGCCCGATGCGGGCGGCTACACCCGCGAGCCGCTTCCGGCCGCCACGGCCCTAGCCGACGGCCAAGCGCAGCAGTTTGCGCCAGGCGGCTCCCTCAATGCCGACTGGTGGAGGCTCTTCAAGTCTGCGCAGCTGAACGCCGTGGTCGCGCAGGCGATCGCCAATAATCCAACCCTTCAGGCGTCCGAGGCCAGCTTGCGCCAAAGTCAGGACAACGTGCGCGCCGGCTATGGCGTGTTCTTCCCGCGTGTCGACGCAGGGGCGAACGCCACCCGAGAGCGCACGGCGCCGCTGCAGGAGGGCCTGCAAACGCCCTCCACGATCTTCACGCTCGTGACACTGAGCGGAACCATCAGCTATGTGCTCGATGTGTTCGGCGGCGAGCGCCGGACGGTGGAGGGATTAAAGGCCCAGACCGACTACCAGCGGTATTTGGGCATGGCGGCCTACCTTTCCCTGTCCGCGAACGTCGTTGACACCAGCATCGCGCGGGCGGCCTACGCGGCCGAGGTCCGCGCGACCGAACAGCTGATCGACCTCGAGAAGCAACAGCTTCACCTCACCGAGGTGCAGGTCCGCGCCGGCACAGCTCCGTACTCGAGCGTCCTCGCCATCCGCGGCCTGATCGCCGCCAACCAGGCCCTGCTGGCGCCCCTGCAGCAGAAGATCGGCCAAACCGAGGATTTGCTGGCAACGCTGGAAGGCGTGGTTCCCTCCAAGGTCGCCCTGCCCGACATCGATCTAACCGGACTCGTGCTGCCGGCCGACCTGCCGGTGAGCCTGCCGTCCGACCTCGTGCGTCAGCGTCCCGACATCCTGTCGGCCGAGGCTCAATTGCATGTCGCCAGCGCCAACATTGGCGTCGCGACGGCCGCAATGTTCCCCAGCTTCAGCCTGAGCGGCACCTACGGGGCCGTTGGCTCCAATTTCGGGAATCTTTCAGCGGCCAGCGGAAGGTTTTGGAGCATCGGCCCGTCTGCGACGATTCCGCTGTTTCAGGGGGGCACCCTCTGGTACGGACGGAAGGCGGCCATCGACGCCTTTCAGCAGGCGCAGGCAAATTACCGACAGACAGTCTTGAGCGCATTCGCCCAGGTCGCGGACTCCTTGAAGGCGCTGGAACACGACGCCGAAGAGCTGCAGGCGCAGGTCGACGCACAGCTCGCGGCGGGCGAGGCACTGAGTCTATTGCAGGCCAATTACCGCGCGGGCTTGGTCGCCTACCTCGACGTGCTGGCGGCTGACGTGCAGTTTCACGAGGCAACCATCGGCTATCTGCAGGCGGTGGCGCAGCGCCATCAGGACACGGTCGCCCTGTTCGTGGCGCTGGGAGGAGGGTGGTGGAACAGGCAACTCCCCGCTGGTGGAGGCGAGGCCCTATGAAGTACAGCGGCATCCTGCGGATCGGCTTCAAGCTGCTGGTAAATGATAAAGGGAAGTTCTCCGCGCTCTTGATCGGGATCACCTTCGCGGTGTTCCTGATGATGCAAATGACCGCGATGTTCGCCGGCATCCTGGAGCGCGCCTACTCCACGGTCACCAACATCGGCGCCGCGATGTGGGTCATGGACCCAGCCGTCAACACCGCCTCCAGTGCGATCCCGATGCCCGACTACCTCCTGGACGCGGTTCGCAGCATGGATGGCGTCAGCTACGCGGTGCCTCTCTACATGGGCGGCGCGATGGTCAAGCTCGAGGATGGCACCTTTCAGTCGGTCTATGTCGTGGGCCTGGACGATGAAAGCCTCTTTGGCCGCCCGGAGATGGAGCAGGGCAATATTCTGGACATCTACAACGACAATACCTTTTTCGCGGTCGACGACGTTGAGTTCTCCAAGCTGGAAAACCCGAAGATAGGCACCTCATTCGAGCTCAATGATTTTCGGGGGACAATTGTGGGAATCGCCCGCGTGGCCTCGAACGGGCTGAACGGAGTGCCGACACTTTATACGACCTACAACCGCGCAATCCAGTACATCCCGTCGACGCGTTTCACCACCTCCTACATACTGGTGCAGCCCAAAAACGACGCCGCTGTCGCTGGGATCAAGCAGCAGGTCGCCAAGCTGGGCTATGTGGCCTTTACCGCGAGTGAGTTCAAGAAGCGCATCGCCGATTACTATACCTACCAGACGGGCATAGGCACAAACATCCTGTTGATGACCGTAATCAGCTTCATCGTCGGGCTGTCGATATCGGGCCAGACCTTCTACACGTTCATTCTCGAAAATCTCGAGAAATTCGGAGCCCTGAAGGCGATCGGGGCGAAGGGACGCGAGCTTGTGTACATGATCCTGTTCATGGCGACCTTCACCGCGTTGACCGGCTACGGCCTGGGCGTCGGATTGGTGACGCTGATGATCTGGATCGCCAGGGCCCGGCTGCCCAACTACGCGGCGATGATCACATACTGGAACTTGGGATTGGCCTTCGGCATGGTCTTGCTGATCGCGGGAATCTCAAGCTACGTCGGCGTTCGCAAGGTTCTCAAGGTCGAGCCCTTCGACATCTTCAGGGGATAGCAAAGTTAGCTGCGGTTCCGCTGCGTCCAGCGCTCCAGATACGAAGGCCCATCGAGGATGCTGCGGCTTGAGCGTGGCGAGATGCATTCGCTCCCTCCGGTATCCCGCGCGGGCCAATTCGCGACGAATTTATGTAGGGTTTCACCCCATACCGCGGCGCCGATTTGGCCACTATACTGTCAATCGTCGAAGAATCTCTGGAGAACAATACGATGCTGCGCTGGGCCCTAATCTTATTTGTCGTGGCGATCATTGCCGCCCTATGCGGATTCACCGGCATCGCCGGCGCGGCCGCCGGGATCGCGAGGATCTTCTTCTTCATCTTCCTCGTCCTCTTCATCTTCTCGGTGTTTGCCCATATCGTCTTCAACAAGCCCCCGAAGTGACGCGTCCGCCGAACCATTTCCCAAAAAACATGAAAACCTCCCGCATAGTTCTCCTGCTCGCCGCTGGATTGAGCCCCCTGGCGCTCCTTGTGTCCGGTTGTTCCAAGACCGACAGTTCCTCGACGGCCGTCGAGACGGTTAAGGCCGACAGCAAGGCGGTGGCCGCCGACGTCAAGGCTTCCGTGATTGATACCTGGGACAGCGTAAAGGACTACACGTACGAGAAGCGCGCCGATTTCTCAGCGGACATGGACCGCATGGCGGGAAGATTGGATGACAAAACCAGCGAGCTGAAGGCCAAGTTCGCCTCCCTGCCGGCCGCCACAGCCAAGGACCGGGAGGACGCAATGAAGGAATACGACGCGGCCCGCGCCGACCTGAAGTCGAAGCTCTCCGATCTGAGCAAGGCCACCGCGGACACTTGGGCCGATTCGAAGGCCAGCGTCGCCGAGTCCTGGAAGCGTTTGCGGGCCGCCTACGAAAAGGTGAAGGCGGACGTGGCATCCTAGTCCGCGGAGCAGGATCGAAGCGAGCGGCCCGGATTCCGCCGGTGGCTGCGGTCCAAGAGGCTGCCTTTGCTGGGTTTATCCTGTTTCTGCCAGCGCGCAGGCCAACGCCGTCCCTGCCGGACTCGGCCCAACGGGCGCAGGCCCCGGGATACGGGTTTCCCGCCAAAGAGTCCGGCCGTCGCAACCGGCGCCAAACCAGAATACTCGCACACTTTCAAGAGAGACCGAAGTCGATGTTCTCCATCACAATGATTGTCCAGGGTTGAGATAAATGAAAACCTCAGAAGAGGTCCTCGTGATGCTGATGGCGGGTGGGGCGGGCGAGAGACTGCTGCCCTTGACCAAGGTACGGTCCAAGGGGGCGGTTCCCTTTGGGGGAAAATTCAGGCTCGTCGATCTCACGCTTAGCAACTGCATCAACTCCGGGCTTCGCCGCATCTTCGTTCTGACGCAGTACCTCTCGGAATCGTTAAACCGGCATATTCAGGAGGGCTGGGCCATCTCGAGCGCCGGATTGGGCGACTATGTCTACTGCATTCCGGCCCAGCAGAAGCTCGGCACGGCCTGGTACCTTGGCACGGCCGACGCGGTGAGGCAGAACCTGGACCTGGTCGCGGCAAAGAATGTCGATCACGTCGTGATCCTCTCCAGCGACCATGTCTACAAGATGAACTACATGCAGCTGGTGGCCTATCATGTGCTCAAGAAGGCGGACCTGACGATATCCGCCGTCAGGGTCACGAAGGAGCGGGCCGCGGGAAGGCTGGGCACGCTGGAGATTGACGGGAATAGCCGACTGATTGGCTTTGAAGAAAAGTCAGCGCATCCGAAGACGCACGCCGATCCCGCGGAATCTGTCCTCGCCTCGATGGGCGTCTATATCTTCAAGGTGGATGCGCTGGTGCGGGCCGTGCAGAGGGGGGGGCACGACTTCGGCAAGGACATCATCCCCGAAATGATGGGCAAGCAGGAGGGCATCTTCGTATATGACTACGAGAGGGAGAACAGGATAGGGGATTTCGATTTCATGGTCAGGGACGGCATTAGGGAGAGGCGGCTGGTCGAGAAAACCCCCGATTCCTCCTACTGGAAGGATGTCGGCAGCATCGACACCTACTTCCAGACAAACATGGAGCTGGTGGCCGTGGATCCCCCTTTCAGCCTTTACGGGGAGAGCTGGCCCTTCCGGACATTCCAGCGGCCCATGCCCCCGAGCAAGTGCATCCTTGGCGGAAGGGCGTCGGATTCCATCGTGTGCGACGGCTGCATCATAAGCGGCGGAACCGTCAGCAACTCAATACTCTCCCCGGGCGTGATCGTGGAGAGGAACGCCCTGGTGGAGCAGTCGGTCGTGTTTGACGACGTCATCATCGAACCGGGCGTCAGGCTGCGCAGGGCGATCATCGACAAGAGGACCACGATCCGGGCCGGCAGCTCGATCGGCTTTGACCCGGAGGAGGATCGCAGGAGGGGTTACACCATATCGGACAACGGCATCGTGGTTGTCCCTGAGTCGGTCTGACGCGGCGGGACACGGGGCCGTGGCGCCGGGATGCGCCCGTCGGCCGCGGATTCCTTCGCCGAGCGCGACCCTTGGTCGACAGTCGAAGCCGCCGGCGCCATCGCGCACCGCGGGCGCCAGACCTGCATGGTGTCCCCGGCTGCGGGTTGGCCGCCCGAACTCTACGGTCCTGAGGCCGTGTCCGAGCCCGAATTCCAAACGCAGATCGCGGGAATGCTCCCGTTATGCTGTTCAAACCCAAGGATGCTGACCGAGGCGGTGTCCAAGGCCAGATGCTGCCCCTCCGAGACGGCCAGCCCGACCCATCGCGCGGCGACGGCCCGCAGGAACTGTCCGTGCGAGAAGAGGGCGACGTTCCCTCCGAGGCGGCTGAGGCCGGCCAGAAGGCGGTCCGCGCGCTGGGAGACCTGCGCCACCGATTCGCCCCCGGGACAGCCGTCCTGAAACACGTTCCACCCCGGCCGACTCGCGCAGATCTCCCGCGTCGTCAGGCCCTCGTAGTCGCCATAGTCCCACTCCCGGAGATCAGGCTCAATCCGGGCCGCGGATCCGAGGCCGGCAAGCTCGCACGTGCGCCGGGCGCGCCGCAGGGGGCTCGTGAGCACGTGCTCAAATCTCATCTTCTGAAGCAGCGGTCGAAGCCTGGATGCGCGGGCCTCGCCGTTTTCGGTGAGGGCCAGGTCGGTGCGGCCGGTGTGCTGGCCGGTGAGGCTCCAAAGGGTCTCCCCGTGGCGCACAAGGATGATTTGCATAGGCATAAAGGGCACCCCAATGGCGAGTTTATGGTCGGTTGCATTGGAGCCTAACCATGGCATTGGCATCCGGCCAAGCTTCCAGAGAGGCTATTCCCGAATTCAGGCCAATGGAACGCGCACCTCGACCTTCGTACCGCGGCTGCGAATGGACTTGATCTGGAGGGCACCCCCCACGCAGATTGCCCGCTCGCGCATGTCGAGCAGGCCGAGGCCGCGCCTTCCCTTGCGTGCGATCGGGGGCCGATTGAGGCGGAAGCCGACCCCGTCGTCATTGATCGCCAACTGGGCAAAGGCGCCCAGGCGCCTCAAACAAACGACAACATGGTGGGCGTGGGCGTGCTTCTGCACGTTTTGCAAGGCCTCCTGGAATATGCGAAAAAGTGCCAACTCGGTGTCGGTCGGCAGCCGTGTGGTCATCTTCTCGCATGCCATGCTGAATGACACGCCTGTACGGTGCTCGAACTCGGCCCCCGAGCTGCGCAGAACGTGGACTAGGCCCATGTGCCTCAGCGCATTGGGCCGCAGATTGCGTGCGATGCGCTCCACCTCCTTTGCGGAGTCGCCGAGCATCTTGCTGAGTTGAATGGCCTCTCGCTCCATCGGCCCGCCGCGGGCCGAGAGCCTTCCCGCGAGCGCCTGGCTGCGGAAGTGGACGGCGCAGAGAAGCTGGGTGACGTTGTCGTGCAATTCGCGGGCAACGCGCGCGCGCTCGCCCTCCTGCGCTTGCACTACGCGGTGCGTCAATGCCCGTAGCAGCTCCTCGGCCCTCCGGACCTCCGTAATGTCTGTCACGACCAGGCCGATCGTCGCCCCGTCTAATCCGCTCTTTTCTATCGGGCGAATGGAGATTTGCGCCGGCATCTGCGAGCCGTCGGCTGCATTGAGTGGCATTTGAATCTTGGCGCCGGATCTGTCGGTCCGTTTCAGGAATCGTTGGAGCGCAACCCGGTCTTCGGCGGCGAGGAAGCGGCTAAGGGAGCTGCCCGTCACGCGTTCAAGCGGGCACTTGACCATTTTCGCGAAGCACTGGTTGGCGTAAAGGATCGTGGCGTCAGCTGTCAGCGTTAGCGCCCCCTCATTCATGGATTCAATGAGCACGCGGTAGGCATGCTCAGCGCCTTCGAGCGTGAACACTCGGTCGCCCCGCTTGCCGGCCACCAGCACCGCGTCCACTTCCCCGCGGCCTATGGCGTGGAGCGTTTCCTCCGCCTCGGCCAGACGCAGGCGAAGTTCGGCGAGTTCGGGCGGCGGAGCAGGCAGGGGTTGGCGTTTTCCCCGGTTAGCTTTCAATGGATGGTCTTACCCCTCGTGCCCAAGTCCAGTCCGACAAAGAGCTCGGCGGTGTTCGAAAGGTTGCCGATCAGCCGTCGCACCGGTAGCGGGAACTCCCGGACCAGCGTCGGGGTCGCGACAATCTGGCCGTCGCGCGCCAGAATGGGCTGCTGGTAGACGTCAATCACCTCCAACTCGAAGTTGCCCCCGAATTCGCTCTCGCAGAGTTCGCGGGCGCGCAGGACGGCATGGCGTGACCGGTTGGTGGCCCCCGCCACGTACAGCCGCAGGACATATTTCCTCCCAGGGGCGGCGGCTAGGGCCCTTTCAAACTTCTTGGTCGCCCCGCTAGCCCTTTTTGCCTTCATGGGCGCTTGCTCCTTCTAGCCCGGGAGGGCGCGGCGCGCAGGTCCAGGCCCACGAGCACGCGCTCGGTGTCGGACAGGTCGCCAATGATTTTTCGCACGGGTTGGGGCAGCTTGCGCACCAGGGTTGGAATGGCCAGGATCTGGTCGCCTCTGGAGAGCTGGGGTTGCTCCACCAAGTCAATCACCTCAATGCGGTAACGGCCGCGGAGGTGGTTCTCGCAGATCTTCTTCAGGTTCGAGAGAGCCGTTAGCGATTTGGGTGTCTGGGCGGCCACGTAGAGGCGCAGTTGCCAGAGTTCGGCTGGTCGGCGCCGGGAACCCGGCTTCGGGCGGTCCATTGTTCTGGTTTTAGTCATTTTCTATGATCCGGTTTGGCCCCGTCGCGTCCGCCCCGGCCGTCACCAAGGCATCCGCATGGCGCAGGCGCCCCAGCTCGGTCCGCTCGGACGAAAGGACGCGCGCACGCGCGCCGACCTGTTCGTCCATGCGCTTCAGCTCGACTTCGTCGGCCTCGTATTCGGACCTCAATCCGGCGATTTGCTGCTCGATCGTCGCGCGTTTGCGTTCCAATAGGCGCTTGCGGCGGGCGGCCTCCTGCTTGCCGTCGAGCGCTTCGGCTGTCTCGCGGGCGGCCTGCGCCAGCCGGGACGCGCCGGTCAAGACGCCGTTGGGGCCTATGTAGGCGTCCACGAGGTCTATGCCGCGGCTCGAAATCACGAACTCGCGAACCTGGTTCGAGTGCGACATTCCCCGAGCCTTGATCACATAGAGCACGCGGTTGCGCTCACCGTTGCCTTCGAAGTCCTGCAACAGCAGCCAGGAGTCCATGAGGGACGACATGGCGATCTCACTCTGTTGCAGCGCGTGGCCGCCGTGGGTCAGGCTGGTGAAGAGCGAGGTAATCTTCTCGCTCTTAAGGTAGTCGATGAGCCGGGTCACCATTCCCTTGGTTTCAAAGTCGGTGCCCGCTGCTATAAGGCTCGTGATCGGGTCCACAACGACGACCCGGGGGCGAAACGCGGCTATTTCCTTGAACATGATGGCCAGGTGCATCTCCAGGCCGTACTGCATGGGCCGCGTCGCGTGAAACCGCAGCAGGCCGCTCTTGACAAACGGCTCCAGGCGCAGCCCAACGGAGCGCATGTTGCGGATGATCTGGTTGGGCGATTCCTCGAATGAAAAGAAGAGCACGCGCTCGCCCCGTTTGGCGGAGGCTTGGGCAAAGCAGGCGGCGGTGATCGTTTTGCCGGTGCCGGGCGTGCCCGTGAGCAGGATGCTGCTGCCGCGAAAGAAACCCCGGCCGCCGAGCATCGCGTTGAGCCGCGGTATGCCGGTCGAAATTCGCCCGTTTAGCACGTTGTAGTTGAGCCCAAGAGACGTGATCGGCAGGACGCTGATGCCGTCCTCGGCAATTAGGAATGGAAACTCGTTGGTGCCGTGCATGGCGCCGCGGTACTTCACCACCCGCAGGTGACGCGTGGCAATCTGGTCATGGACTCGATGATCGAGCAGGATGACGCAGTCGGACACGTACTCCTCCAAGCCGTGGCGCGTCAGCTGCTCGCGCCCGCGTTCGGCCGTGATGACGGCGGTAACGCCCTTATCCTTGAGCCAACGGAAGAGCCGCCGAAGTTCGGCTCGCAGGA
Organism: Opitutaceae bacterium; assembly: GCA_003151515.1. GTDB lineage: Bacteria > Verrucomicrobiota > Verrucomicrobiia > Opitutales > Opitutaceae > Palsa-1447. Next base: position 63,156 of record PLXS01000016.1, on the reverse strand, counting down.
TGGCTTCGTTGGGCAGGCCGGCAAAGAGCGCCTCGAGAGTGTCCAGCACCACGCGCTTGGCGCCGATGGAGTCGATCGCGTAATTCAGCCGGACGAACAAACCTTCGAGGTCATACTCTCCGGTTTCATAGATCTCGTTGCGCTCGATGCGGACGTGCTCAATTACGATTTTCTTGCGCCGCACCAGGCCCCCCAAATCGAATCCGAGCGATGCGACGTTGATCCTAAGCTCCGCGTCCGTCTCCTCGAAGCACATGAAGACGCCGGGCTCGCCGAATTGTGTGGCACCGCGCACGAGGAATTCCGCGGCGAGCAGGGTCTTGCCGCAGCCCGTCCCGCCGCACACCAGCGTAGGCCGCCCGCGCGGCAATCCGCCTCCCGTGATCTCGTCCAGGCCACTGATGCCCGTCGGGCATTTGGGGAAGCGAACGGCCGGAGAGACGGACTTGGGGGGGGTATTCTTCATTAGGGGGCGTCATCTCCAACCCGTTAATTAAAAGGCAGATTAGGGCACGGCACCATGGGGTGTTTACCCACTGTCAGTTGCAAAACGACGAAAGCTCGGCTGCTTTTTTTGCCAATTGGAGCGACCGACATGTCGGCGTCCAGGGCGGGGGGCGTTTTGCAATATTCCAATGCTAGACTTAGGGTTGAATTCCTGGGCGCATCCTCAGAGACTCGAAACGAAGCTAAATTTAGGAATCTGGATCGACCTTCATGATGTGCTGCCGAGCAAAAAAGGCATTGCGTCTTCAGCTGGAGCCCGACCACAGCCGGTCAAGGGGAAGCTTGTCCTCTTGAGAGACCCTAGAAGCAGCTTCCTGCGGCGGTATCAGACGGAGCTGCGGAGCTATCTGCGCAGGGCAACGCCGGCGTCGCTGCGGCGGACCGAGCGCCTGGGCAGAAGAGCCCTCTCGATCAATCTGGAGACACTGGAGCTGGCCCATATCCACGCGGAGGCGCTCCTTGCCCTCATTCCCGACGATTGCACCGAGGCCGTGCGGGCCAGGACCGTGAAACGGGCGGGCGCATTCTTCCTCGATGTGCTCATTCCGATAGAGAAAACGCACCGCGCAGTGGCCGAAAACGCGGTCCTGCTAAGGCGCTCGAACATAACGCTTCGCCGCCGCACGACCGACCTCATCATTGCCAACCAGCTCCTGAGAAGGGAGATTGCGCAGAGGAAAGCCGCGGAACATTCCCTGCGCCTGAGCGAGCAGAGGATGCACAGGCTGTCGCGCCGGGTGCTTATGGCGCAGGAGGAGGAGCGCAGGGAGATCAGCCGCGAGCTTCACGATGAGATCGCCCAGATTCTCACCGGAATAAACGTGCAGCTCGCCTCCCTGAAGTTCGAGTCCGGCATCAGCAATTCCAGCCTCTCGGAACACATCAGCAGCACGCAGCGCCTTGTTGAAAAGTCGGTGGACATCGTGCACCAGTTTGCCCGCGACCTGCGTCCGACCCTCCTTGACGACCTGGGGCTTATTCCCGCGCTGCACTCCTATCTCAAGGCCTTTGCAAAGCGCACCGGCTTGCGGGTCGCCTTTTCGGCCTTTGCCGGCGTCGAGAAGATGCGCAATGACAGCCGGATCGTGCTCTACCGGGTGGCCCAGGCGGCCCTTGTCAACGTCGCGCAGCACGCGCATGCGAGCAGGGTTAGCTTGGCCCTGAGGAGCCAGCCCAAGGCCGTGCTATTGGAAATAAAGGACGACGGGAAATCCTTCGATGTCGGGCGCGTGCTGGACCCCGTAAAGAACAAGCGCCTGGGCCTGATCGGGATGCGCGAGCGCGTCGAGATGGTGGGGGGCTCCTTCAGGGTCGAGTCCGCGCCCGGCCGCGGCACCACGATTTCTGCAGTGCTTCCCGTTAGACGTCACAAATGGCGATGACTCCAGAGAAGCCATCAAGGCTTCGCTGGCCGAAGATCCGGCGATCATTCGAGCGCTAACACGCGCCGGGCAAGTTGCAGGGGGACCATCCCAAGAGGCTAAAGGGGCCCGGCGCGCGGCCGACTGCGGTGCCCACTTGCCCACACTCAATGCCGGCGATTCAGCGCTAGCCTATCCCTGCGGGAGAATCCTTTGAGGATGGACCGTGGCATTGCATTTTGCCGCCCACGAGAAAGGGCTCTCGCGGATCCTCCGCGAGAGCCCTGCGCGAAACTTCTGAGGGCTTGTGCTATGGGATATCCTGAGGGGAGGCGTCGTAGACCTCGACGAGCGCCACGCCGGTCGTATTGCTAAGGCTGGTGACCTGCACGGTATAGGCGCCCGGCTGAAGCGTCATGAGCAACGCCGCATCCTTGCTGCCGGAGGCCAGCGGGAACGCCCCTACCTCTGCCGAGGTGGCGACGATCTGCGCGGCGGGGGTGGTGCCGCTATCCCAGCCGGAGTTGCTGGCCATCTGGGTCGTGCCGGAGAAGACGACGATCTGCGGATCGGGCAACACGCCTGTGACGCCGAAGTACGCCAGACTCGGGCCGATCCCGCGGATGAGCACCATCTTCGGGGCGTTGCCCCCGATCACCAAGCCGGCTATCAGTATGCCGTTTCCGCTGGTGACGTTCATGCGGGCGGAGACATTGGTAAGGCTCGCGTAGGGGTTGCCGCCCGTGTCATAGATTTCGATCAGTCCGACACCCGAGGCACCGTTGGTGGTGAGCAGGCCGGTCGTGTGGGTGCCATTGTCGACCGTGAGGAGCAGCGCTGAGTCCAGGCTGTTGGCCGGCAGAGGGAACGCGCCGACCAAGGCGCCCGTTGCCGCAATGAGGGCCCCGTCGTTCTGGCCGCTGCTGTTGACCTCCCAGCCGCTGTCGGTCGCCTCGACCGTACCGTCGGCGTTATACATCGTCAGGATCGGGGCGGGCAGGAAGTTCGTGATGCCGAAATACGCCAGACTCGGGCCGATTCCGCGCACAAGGAGGTTCTTGCCGTCGCCGGTGACGCTGAAGCCCACGATCAACGTGTCGCTGCCCGTGCCGGAGAAGGCGCGCGCAGAGAAGTTAACGATAACGCTGGAAGTGACACCGATGGTCAAGACGGAGGAGTTGGAGCCGGTGGAGTTCGTGGCCGTAATCGTCGCGACATATGAGCCGAATGTCGTGGGCTCGCCGGTGATCACGCCCGTCTGGGTATTGATGGTCAGGCCAGGCGGAAGACCCGTGGCAGAGTAGCTCGTGGGCGGCGAGCCCGTCGAGGTGATGGTATACGTGAAAGTCGAGCCGACGTTGGCACCGGCGCTGATCGGGCTCGTGATGGTGGGCGCGACGACGGGCGCCGGGGCGACCGTGATGGTCAGGGTGGCGGTCCCGGTACCGCCTGGATTCATGGCGCTGAGCGCCACAGGATAGGTGCCCGCTGTCGTAGGCGTGCCGTCGATCGTGTCTGCCGTGAGGGTTAGGCCAGGCGGAAGGCCCGTGGCGGAGTAACTCGTGGGCGAGCCCGAGGCCACGATCGTGTAGGTATTAAAAGTCGTGCCGACGGTGCCAGAAGCGCTGAGCGGGCTCGTGATGACCGGCGCACCCAGAGAGACCGTGATGGTCAGCGCGAGGTTAGGACTGGCGGGGCCGGTGCCATTCGTCGCGCTGATTACCGCGTTAATCGTACCAGCCGCCGTGGGCGTGCCGGTAATGACGCCGGTCGAGGTATCGAGGGTCAGGGTCGCCGGAAGACCGGATACTACGCCATAAGTAATGGGCAAATAACCCGGGGTACCCGCTGGAGAGTTCATCGCGGTGGTGGTGTAGCTGAAAGACGTGCCGACGGTGGCAGTCGCAGTGGTCGAACTCGTGAAGATCGGCACTCCGATGACGTTGAAGCTCTGCTGCAGCCAGTTCGTGTTGAAACCCCCACCACTGGCCGTCGCTTGCAGTGTGACGACGCCTGGGCCGGTGGGCGTGATCGTGAAGACGCCGCCAACCGGAGGGCTGATCGTAGCCGAGCCGGTCGAGCTGGACGCCACGGTGAGCGTGATCGCGTTGCCGGAGCTGGCCGATGGGCTGACCATGAACGGAGTACTAACGCCGATCGTGTAGTCCGCGATGGCCGCGAAGCTGACCGACTGGGCGCCGGCGCCCCTGCTCGCGCCGGTCGTGCCAGTGACATAGAATTGATTAATCCCCCACACGTGTCCGCCCCCGGTCGCAATCCCGGTGCTGGCGTCGGCGAAGACAAGAGTGTTGTAGTCGGCGCCGAGGTTGGCGATATCGGAAATGGTTCTGTGCCCGGTGGTGATGTCCAGCAGGCCGAGGATGGTGTTGCCGGTGCCCGTGCTGTCCTGGCGAAGATAATAAAATCCGTTGGTTAGGTAGTTCCCGGAGGTCAAGTTGGTGGGGGTCGTAAAAGCCAGCGTCGTGTAGCCGCCGACGCCAAAGCTCCCAACGGCGGTGTTAAGATCAAAAAGATCGGTGTCGCCGCTCGCCAGAGCCGGAATCATCAAACCAAATACGGTATCGCCTGCGGGGGCGAAGACGTCGCCGGCGGCAGCGGTCCGAATATAATACATAAAGTTGCCCCCATGCGAGGGCGCCGCCGTGGCATACGCCAACGATAGGTAGCCATGGAGGCCCGTGATGGTGGCTAATGTGCCGGCCCCGGACATGGGCTTCAGGTCCACGACGCTGCCGGTGGTTTTCACAATTTCGGCGAAATAATCCGTGCTTCCCCTGTGATGGATCGTGTAGAAGTCGTTTGACCCAAAACCGATATCATCTGCCGCATAGGTCAGGCCAGAATAGGAATCAGCCGTAAGGTTGCCGTCGACGGAGGCAATATCCGTGCCCGGCGTCGGGGTTGCAGTGATCGTGCCGTAGCCCACGAAGGAGTTCGCCGCCCCTGGCGTAATCGGCGCCACCCCGCTAAGAGTGTACATCGCAATCGATGTGGGGCCGCCGGGGAAGCCTTCATCGCCGGCGACGTATGTAAGTCCGGCGAGAGTATTGCCGACGGCCACCGTGGGGAATTGGTCGTTGTAAGCGGGATCCGAGTCGGGCCCCATCTGCGGTGTGACAGTGACGACACCGGTCGCACTCATGGCAACGGAGGATAAGGTATTGGTTTGCGCCAAGGCTTGCGAGCCACCAAGGGCCACGAGGGCTGAAAATACTAGTATGCGGTATTTCATATGCTTCTTCTTTCTACGTGCTGACTCTTTCTACATTCTGATTGAAACTGGGGGCGTAATTGCCATGCGACTTGGGCTGATTGCGCCGGTAGGGTAACCAATTGCTACTTTGCCCGCTATGGGGTGAAATAGGCATGCAATGTGGGCCTGGGCGGCCCCCGGTGCGCGGTGTGGTTACAGGTGCAAGCTTTGCGCTCACTGGCACCCGATCAGAGTCCGCCGGTCTTAAGTCCAACGGCTGTATCACCAATGTCTGATGTCGGCACGGGTGCCTCGGAGGACCTCAAAGTGGCGCCGGCCGAATGCGAGGCGGCCTTGGTTCAATGCTGGCTCTGCACGGTCGGGTTAAACAGCATTCTCTTAGGGCCCCGCTGTGGGATGCTTTCCGGCGGACCGGGGAACCCGCTTCCAGCAACTGCGTGTCGAACAAGAATCCAGCTCAAATGATGCCCGAGACGAAGCAGTTTATGGACAACGATTTCCCGGTATCGACCCTTCTTGCGGGCGCCTGCCGGGCATGGCCAAAGACGCTTTGCCAAGGCGCTTTTACGGCGCTAGGAATCGGGTTGCCGGGCCCGGCGGGACCGAGGCCCTGCATCTCCTTCATCCCATGAACAACCCCACCGGCCAGCCCTCGTTCCTTGATCTTGCGAAGATGTTCGACCACTCGCTCCTGCATCCGACCCTGACCGACGCACAGCTCGACGCGGGTTGCGCCCTCTCGGTGCGCTATGACGTCGCCACGGCCTGCGTGAAGCCCTACTACACGGCGCGGGCCGCCGAGCGACTGGCGGGGACGGGCGTCCTCGTCTGCTCCGTGATCGGCTTTCCGCACGGCAACAGCCACACGGCGATCAAGGTCGCGGAGGCGGAGCTGGCCGCGCGCGAGGGGGCCAAGGAGATCGACATGGTGGCCAACATCGGCCGCCTCCTCGGGGGCGACCTGCGCTTCGTCGCGGACGACATCAGGAGGGTCAACGACGCCTGCATCGCGCAGGGCGCGCTCCTCAAGGTGATCTTCGAGAACGACTACCTGCAGGACTCCCACATCGTGCAGATGTGCGAGATCTGCTCGGAGATCGGAGTCGCCTTCGTCAAGACGTCGACGGGCTACGGGTTCGTGAAGCAGCCGAACGGCGACTACAGCTACAAGGGGGCGACGGACCGGCACCTGAAGCTCATGCGCGCGCATTGCCCGCCGGCCATCCAGATAAAGGCCGCGGGGGGCATCCGCACCCTGGACGACCTCCTGAGGGTGCACGCCCTCGGCGTGAGCCGCGTGGGGGCGACCGCGACGGAGGCCATCCTGAGGGAGGCGCTCAAGCGGGGAGTGCCCGGGCCGGTTCCGGCGGGGATCTCCTAGGGCGCCGTTGCCCGGGTCACGCGACGAACCGGGTTCCGGCCTTGCCCTCGAGCGCGGCGGACAGCAGGGCGGGGCAGGTGATGACGGCCATTCCCCCGCGCCTCTCCATGAAGGCGATGCAGGCCTCGACCTTGGGGAGCATGGAGCCCTTCCCGAAGTGCCCCTCGGCGATGAATCGTCTGGCCTCCTCGATGGTCACGGTGTCCAGCGCCCTTTCGTCGGGCGTCCCGTAGTTGAGGCACACCCTCTCGACGTCCGTCGAGATCATGAGGACATCGGCGCCCATCTGCGCGGCGAGGACCGCTGACGCGAGGTCCTTGTCAATGACCGCCGCCACCCCGGAGAGGAGGCCGTTGTCGTCGGCGACGACGGGGATCCCGCCGCCGCCCGCAGCGATGACGACGCAGCCGCCCGACGCCAGATGGCGGATCACCTCGGACTCGATGATGCGCACGGGCTTGGGCGAGGGCACGACGCGCCTCCATCCCCGGCCCGCGTCCTCGACCATCTGCCACTTGTCGACGGTGCGCCTCTCCTCGGCCTGCTCGCGCGTGTAGAACTCCCCGATCGGCTTGGTCGGGTTGCTGAACGCCGGGTCGGCTCGGTCGACGAGGGTCTGCGTCACGATCGCGGCCACCGACTTGGAGAGCCTGCGCCTTCGGAACTCGTTCTCGAGCGCCTGCTGGATCTGGTAGCCCAGGGCACCCTGGGTGTCGGCGACTATCGAGTCCAGGGGCACCTCATGCAGGATGCCGCGGGAATGCTCGCTTCGCAGGAGGATGAAGCCGACCTGGGGGCCGTTTCCGTGCGTGATCACGATCCGGCACCCCTGCTCGAGCATGTCCGTGATGTGACGGATTGTCTCGACCACGGCGGCGTACTGGTCGGCCACGCTCTGGTGCCGCGCATCCTTGATGAGCGAATTGCCGCCGATGGCGATTACGATGGTTTTCATGGGGGCGCGCCCGGCCGAGCCCGCAATCCTGAGTCACCGGCCCCCGGGAAGGTCAATATCCGAGGAGCCGGGCGCCAAGAAATGCGGAGCATTAGCCAAGAGCTGTGGAGAGGGGCGCGGGGCTAGGTGAGAGCATGTAGCATCGCGGGACCGCATGCCCATGTACGCCTCATTTAAATTCCTCACAGACGCGCAGCTGCGCGCGGAGCTGGACCGCTGCGTCTTCTGCGAGGAGAAGCCCTGCCAGCGGGCGTGCCCAGCGGACTGCTCGCCGGCGGACTTCATCATGGCGGCGCGCGGGGGCCGGCCCGCCGACATCAGGCGCTCGGCCGCCCTCATCATGGGAGCGAACCCGCTCGGCGGCGTGTGCGGCGCCGTTTGCCCAGACACCTTCTGCATGAGGGCCTGCTCGCGCCGGACCTTCGACCGGCCGATCGAGATCCCGGCGGTTCAGGCCGCGATCGTCGCCAGGGCCAAGAGGCTCGGGCTTCGCAGGCCGAAGCCGATGCCGGACAACGGCAGGAAGGTGGCGGTCATAGGGGCGGGCCCCGCGGGCCTTGGCGCCGCGGGCGTCCTCGCCCAGCGCGGGTACCGCGTGACCGTCTTTGACCAGCGCCGGGGCCCGGGCGGGATGATGAACCTGATCCCGGGGTTCCGGCTGCCGCCCGGCGTCGTGCGCTCGGACATCGCCTTCGTGAAGGCCCTGGGCTGGGTCAGGTTCAGGCACGGCGCCGAGGTCGCTGACCCCGCTCAGCTGCTGGGCTCCTTCGAGGCCGTCATCGTGTGCGCGGGGTTGGGGACGCCGGCGCGCATGGGTATCCCGGGCGAGGAGGGCGCCGTCCCGTGGCAGACGTTCCTCGAGGGCGCCGCGCGGCTCGAGGGCAGGCGTGTCGCCATCATCGGGGGCGGCGCGGTGGCGGCCGACTGCGCGACGACCGCGGCCCGCCGGGGCGCGGCCTGCGTGGAGCTCGTCTACCGCAGGCGCCTTCGTGACATGCCCATCACGGCGTACGAGCGGCGCATGCTCCTGGAGCACTCGGTCGAGATATCAGCCTGCATGCGGCCGCTTGCCGTCGTGCGAAGGGGCGGGCGCGTCCGGGGCCTCAGGCTCTCGCGGCAGACACTCCCCAGGGGGAGGGAGGCGCGGCCCGAGAACTTCGTCGCCGCCGCCGGGGAGCGCCCGGTCGTGAGGAGTTTCGACCTTGTCGTCAGCGCGATAGGCAACCGCGCGTCGATGCCCGCGGCGCGCTCGCCGCGCATCTTCCACGCGGGAGACCTCGTCCTCGGCTCGTCCACGGTTGTCGAGTCCGTGGCGAGCGGGAAGAACGCGGCGCTGGAGGCGGACGCGCTCCTGCAGGGGCGCGCGCGACCGAGGATCGCCAGCCGCGCCAAGAGCCGCGCCGTCCTCGCCGGAGTCAACCCGATGCCGGTGCCCCTGGGCGCCGAGTTCTTCGGAAGGCCGATCCCTTCGCCCCTCCTCCTCTCGGCTGCGCCGCACACGGACGGATACGACCAGGTGGCGGCGGCCTACCGCAGGGGCTGGTCGGGCGCGGTCATGAAGACGGCGTTCGACGGCGTCCCGATCCACATCCCGAGCGAGTACATGTTCGTCCTCGGGGCCTCGACCTACGGAAACTGCGACAATGTCTCCGGGCACGCGCTCGAGCGCGTGTGCCGGGAGGTCGAGCGCCTGGTGCGCGAGTTCCCCGACCGCCTCACGCTCGCGTCGACGGGCGGCCCGCTCACCGGGCGCGACGAGGCCGACCGCGCGGCGTGGCAGGCGAACACGCGCAGGCTTGAGGCGGCCGGCGCCATGGGCGTCGAATACAGCCTCTCCTGCCCCCAGGGCGGGGACGGGACGCACGGGGACCTGGTGTCGCAGAGCGCCGAGCTGACGGCGAAGGTCGTGGGCTGGGTGATGCAGGCCGGCGAGCCCGGCGTGCCGAAGCTCTTCAAGCTGACGGGGGCGGTGACGGCCATACAGCCCATCATCCGGGCGATCGTCGACGTCCTCGCGCGCCACCCGGACAAGAAGGCGGGCGTGACCCTCGCCAACAGCTTCCCGTCGCTCGCCTTCAGGCCGGCCCCCGGCCGGCGCTGGGACGAGGGGGTCGTGATCGGCATGTCCGGTGCGGGCGTCCAGCAGATCAGCAACCTGACGCTCGCGAAGGCCGCAGGCATGGGCGTCACCGTCTCCGGCAACGGCGGGGCGATGACCTACCGCGACGCGGCGAACTTCATGGCGCTCGGCGCCGAGACGGTGCAGTTCTGCACCGCAGTCATGAAGTACGGCCTGGGCTACGTGGACGAGCTCCACTCGGGCCTGAGCCACCTGCTTGAGGAGCGGGGGCTGCGCTCGGTGCGCGAGCTGGTCGGCTCGGCGCTCCCGGACCCCATAACGGACTTCGGCTCCCTCTCGGCCACGAAGAAGGTTCCCCGGGTCGCCGCCGCGCTCTGCGAGCACTGCGGCAACTGCGCGCGCTGCCCGTACCAGGCGGTGGAGCTCGACGGGCGCGGCCTGCCCCGGTTCGACCCGGCGCGCTGCATCGGCTGCTCGCTCTGCGCCCAGAAGTGCTTCGCGGGGGCGCTCTCGATGCGCACGCGCACGCGCCAGGAGCTGGCCGCGCTCGCCGAGCACTGATCCCCATGGCTTCCATGCACGAGTCCCTGCTCATTGAAAACGGCACCCTGCTATCCACCGGGGCGGTGCCCTCGGTGCGGCGCAACCACAGCATCCTGATCAAGGACGGCCTGATTGCGCGCATCGCGCCCGGAAGCCGCATAGGCGCGTTCTCCGGGAAGCGCATCGACGCCTCGGGCAAGGTCGTCGTGCCGGGCCTCATAAACGCGCACACCCACCTCTACAGCACCTTCGCTCGAGGCATGCTCAAGGTGCGGCCCTCGCACGACTTCATGGGCGTGCTGCGCAACCTCTGGTGGCGCCTGGACTGCGCGCTGACCGAGGAGGACTGCTACAGCAGCGCGCTTGTCGCGCTCATCGACTCGATCAGGCACGGAACGACGACCCTCATCGACCACCACGCGAGCCCGCGCGCGGCCGCGGGCTCCCTGGACGCGATAGCGCGGGCCGTCGGCGAGACGGGGCTTCGGGCCTGCCTCTGCTACGAGGTGTCCGACCGTCACGGGGCCCGCTCCGCCAGGGAGGGCCTGGATGAGAACGCCCGCTTCATCCGCAAGTGCCAGGAGCACGGCGACGGCAACCTGAGGGCGCTCTTCGGGCTTCACGCCTCGTTCACGCTCTCGGACAAGACGCTCGAGGAGGCGGCCGGCCTGGGGCACTCCCTGGGGGCCGGCTTCCACATCCACGCCGCGGAGGCGCTCGGCGACCAGCAGGCGACGCTGCGCACGGCCAAGGCGAGCGTCATCGCGCGGCTCGAGAAGCAGGGTATCCTGGGGAGGCGCTCGGTCGCCGCGCACTGCGTCCACGTCTCGCAGAAGGAGATCGACATGCTCGCGCAGTCGGGGACCGCGGTGGCCCACAACCCGCAGTCGAACCTCAACAACGCGGTCGGGACCGCGAACGTGGTCGAGATGGCGCGCCGGGGCGCCGTGCTGGGCCTTGGGACCGACGCCATGACGGCGAACATGCTGGAGGAGCTGCGCGTTGCCCTCTGGGCCCAGCGCGCGGAGACCCGCAACCCGTCGGCGGGCTTCAGGGAGGTGACGGGGGCCCTCTTCGACGGGAACCCGCGGATCGCCAGCCGCATCTTCGGCCTTCGCTTCGGGGAGCTGCGCAAGGGCTGCGTGGGCGACGTCGCCATCTTCGACTACGACCCGCCGACGCCGCTCGTCTCCGACAACGCCCTGGGGCACGCCCTCTTCGGGCTCTCCCAGGCGAGGGTCGACACCACGGTGGTCGGCGGCCGCGTGCTCATGGAGCACGGCCGGCTCCTCATCGACGTGGACGAGGAGCGCGCGAACGAGCGGGCCCGCGAGCTCGCAAGGAATTTATGGCAAAGATCCTGACATCCAAACCCCGCCCAAAAAAGACACCGACGGCGCCCATCAGCTACGAGGCGATACACCGGCGCGCCAAGGAGATGGAGGGCGACACCGCGCGGTTCCTCTCGGAGCTCGTGCGCACGCAGTCCTTCTCCTCGAAGGAGCGCGGCGTCATCGCGGTCATCAGGAAGGAGATGAAGAAACTCGGCTTCGACGGGGTCCGGGTCGACGGCCTGGGCAACATCATCGGGCGCATCGGCTCCGGCCCGAGGGTCCTCGCGTTCGACGGGCACGTTGACACGGTCTACCCGGGCGACCGGTCGCAGTGGACCTTCGGCCCGTTCGACGGGAAGGTGGTCGGGGGGATGCTCCGGGGCCGCGGCTCGGTCGACCAGAAGGGCGGCGTCGCGACGATGATCCACGCGGGCCGCGTCATCAAGGAGCTGGGCCTGAACGACCAGTTCACGATCTACTTCACGGGCACGGTCATGGAGGAGGACTGCGACGGCCTCTGCTGGCAGTACATCATCAACGAGGACAAGATCCGGCCCGAGCTCGTCGTCATCACCGAACCCACGAACCTGAACATCTACCGCGGGCACCGCGGGCGAATGGAGATCCGCGTCGAGGTCAAGGGCAGGAGCTGCCACGGCTCGGCGCCCGAGCGCGGCGACAACGCCATCTACAAGATCGCGCGCGTCGCGCTCGAGATAGAGAAGCTGAACGGGCGCCTGCGCACCGACCCGTTCCTCGGCAAGGGGACGGTCACCATTTCCGAGGTCAGGTCGTCCTCGCCCTCGCTCTGCGCCGTGGCCGACGAGGCGGCCATCCACCTCGACCGCAGGCTCACGGCGGGCGAGACCAAGGAGAGCGCGCTCGCCGAGGTGAAGGGCGCGGCGGAGCGCGCGGGCTGCCCCGACGCGAGGGTCTTCGTCCTCAAGTACGAGGAGGCCGCCTACACCGGCAAGGTCTACCCCACCGAGAAGTACTACCCGACGTGGACCCTCGACGAGCGCTCCCCCTACCTCAAGGACGCCGTCGACGCCTACGCGGGCGCGCTCGGCAGGGCGCCGACCGTCGACAAGTGGACCTTCAGCACCAACGGCATCGCGACCGCGGGCCTCAACGGGATCCCGACTCTCGGGCTCGGGCCGGGAAACGAGGTCTACGCGCACGCAGCGGACGAGGCCTGCCCGGTCGGGCACCTGAGCGAGGCCGTGGCGTTCTACGCGGCCTTCGTGGCCCGCCTCAACGGAAAGGTCTAGGCCGCCCCATGGCCGCATTCGCATACCGGTGCACCGCCTGCGGGAGGAGCTACGAGCGCGACGAGGTGCGCTACCTCTGCCCCGAGTGCGGCCGCGCCTACCGCCCGGGCATCCCGCTCTGCGGGGTGCTCGCCGCCGAGTTCGACGCGGACAAGATCGCAAGGAGGTTCAGGAAGTCCGACCCGGACTGGGGACTGTTCTGCGCGGTCGAGCCCCGGTACTTCCCGCCGTACCCGATGGGCTGGACGCCCTTCTTCCGCGCGGAGGCCCTCGGGCGCGCGGCGCGCCTCCCCAACACCTGGGTTAAGAACGACGCGCTCAACCCCAGCGGGTCGCTCAAGGACCGGGCGTCCTTCCTCGTGGCCGCCGAGGCGTGCAGGCTGGGCGAGGGGACCATCGTGGCGGCCTCGACGGGAAACGCGGCGAGCTCGCTCGCGGCGGTCTGCGCCGCTGCGGGCAGGCGGGCCGTCATCTTCGTCCCCAGGAGCGCCCCAAGGGCGAAGCTCGCGCAGATGCTGCTCCACGGTGCGTCGGTGGTCCCGGTCGCGGGCACGTACGACGACGCCTTCCGCCTTTCCCTCGAATACACCGCGCGCTACGGGGGCCTGAACCGCAACACGGCCTACCATCCCCTCACCATCGAGGGGAAGAAGACCGTGGGGCTCGAGATCTGGATGCAGAACAAGTGGCGGGCGCCGTCCGTCGTCCTCGTGCCGACGGGAGACGGCGTCATCCTCGCCGGGGTCGCCAAGGCCTTCGAGGACCTGCTCGCGGCGCGGCTCATCCCGGAGCTGCCGCGCCTCGTCTGCGTGCAGGCCGAGCGCTCGGACGCCATCCACCGCTACATCGAGACGGGCAAATACCGCGCCGCGCGCAATCCGTCGACGATCGCCGACTCGATCTCGGTCAGCGTGCCGGCGAACGCGCACCTTGCGCGGGCGGCCGTGATGAGGAGCGGCGGGGCCTCGCTCACCGTGAGCGACAGGGAGATCATGGAGGGCCAGAGGGTGCTGGCCGCCGTGAGCGGCGTCTTCGCGGAGCCCGCGGCTGCGGCCGCCGCGGCCGGGCTTCTGAAGCTGCGCGGCAGGGGGCTCGCTGGGCCAGCCGACCAGGTGGTCGTCCTTGTGACGGGCCACGGGCTTAAGGACATCGACGCGGCCCTGCGGGGCCTGAAGATCCCCGAGGCCATCGAGCCGACCGAGGAGGGCCTCGAGACCGCGGCGAAGCGCCTCCGCAAGATGGGGGTGGGCCGGTGAGCTCCAGCGGCAAGGCCTGGAGGAACGACGCCCACGCCAAGGTGACGGGCGGCGCCAAGTACACCGACGACCTCAAGTTCGCCCGCCTCCTGCACGCCGCGCCGGTCTACAGCGACTTCGTCCACGCGAGGCTCGTGCGCGTCGACACCGAGGCGGCCGCGCGGGCGCCCGGCGTGGTCGCCGTGCTCACGGCGCGCGACGTCCCGGGGACCAACCGCTACGGCCAGATCGTGCGCGACTACAGGATCTTCGCCGACGACAAGGTCCGCTACAACGGCGACGTCGTCGCGATGGTGGTCGCCGAGACCCGCGACAGCGCGATCCGCGCGGGCGATCTGGTCAGGGTGGAGGCCGAGCCGCTGGCGGCGGTGCTCGACCCCGAGGAGGCCCTGAAGCCCGGCTCCCCCCTCGTGCACGAGGACCTGGGGACCAACGTCGTCAACACGCACCGGATCCGGCGCGGGGACGTGGCGGAGGGGTTCAGGCAGGCCGACCTGGTGGTCGAGGAGAGCTTCCGCACCCAGAGCGTCGAGCACGCCTACATGGAGCCCGAGGTCGCGGTCGGTGTGCCGCGCCCGGACGGCGTCATCGAGGTCTACGGAAGCATGCAGCACCCCTTCAGCACGCGCCGCTTCGTCTGCGCGTGCCTGGGCGTGCCGCTCTCGGGGGTCGAGGTGATCGGGACGCCCATGGGCGGGGGCTTCGGCGGCAAGGACGACACGGCCGCGGTCGTCTGCGCCCGGGCAGCCCTGGCGGCGAGGATCCTCGGGCGGCCCGTCAAGATGATGTACCGGCGCGACTGGTCGGTGCGCGAGAGCTACAAGCGCCACCCGTACCGCGTCGCCTACAAGATGGGGGTCACCAAGAGCGGGCTCATCACGGCCGTGCAGTGCCGGATCGTCGCGGACGGCGGGGCCTACTGCTCGGTGACCCCGTGGGTCACGTGGCGCTCCACGGTCCAGTGCTGCGGGCCCTACGTCGTGGACAACGTCCACTGCGACACGGTGGGGGTGTACACGAACAACATCGTCGCCGGGGCGATGCGCGGGTTCGGCTCGCCCCAGATGAACTTCGTCGTCGAGCAGATGGTGGAGATCGCGGCCCAGAGGCTGGGCATCCCCGCGCTCGAGTTGCGCAGGCGCAACATGGTGCGCCAGGGAAGCGTGACCATAACCGGCCAGAGGCTGGACACGCACAAGGTCGCCATGGGAGAGGTGCTGGAGGCCGTTGTGCGCGAAAGCGGATACGAGGAGAAGCTCGCCCGCTGCTCCCGCGGCAGGGCCGGAGGCGACGAGCTCTACGGGATCGGGCTCGCCATGAGCTACCGCGGGGTGAGCCTCGGCGCCGAGGGGACGGACTTCTGCGCGGCCATGATCACCGTGCAGCCCGACGGCTCGATAATCCTCGAGGCGGGCGTCCACGAGAATGGCCAGGGGGCGGAGTCGGCGATGATGATCATCGCGGCGGCCGAGCTTGGCGTCGGAGTCGAGCGGATCCGCTACCGGCGCTCCTCCACCTCGACGATCCCGGACAGCGGGACCACGGTCGCCTCGCGCGGCACGATCATGGGCGGGGGCGCCGTCACGGCGGCGGCCCGCGAGCTCAAGGCCAAGATAGCCGAGGCGGTGTGCGCCCAGCTGCAGTGCCCGGCGGGCGAGGTGCGCTTCGCTGCCGACGCGGCCCTGGACGGGACCGGCCGGCGCTCCGTGGCCTTCGACGAGGCGATCCGCCAGATGTACCAGACGCAGCGCTTCCCGCACGCCTTCGGGGTGTTCAAGGCGCCCCGGGTCACCTGGGACGAGCACACCGGACAGGGGGACGCCTACTTCACCTGGGTCTACGGCTGCCAGGCGGTCGAGCTCACGGTCAGCAGGAAGACGGGCAAGGTGAGGCTCCTCGGCGCGGTGGCCGCCCACGACGTCGGGCGCGCCGTCAACCGCGAGATGGTCCGGGGCCAGTTCTTCGGGGGGATGGCAATGGCGACGGGCTACGCGCTGCACGAGGAGATCCGGCAGAAGGACGGGAGGATCCAGAACCAGAACCTGAACACCTACCGCATCCCGCGCGCCATGGACCTGCCCGAGATGACGGCGATCATCGTCGAGAACCCGGACCCGCAGTCGCCGACCGGGGCGAAGGCCCTGGGCGAGCCGACGAACGAGATCCTGGCGCCGGCGATCGCGAATGCCGTGTTCAACGCGACGGGGAGGCGGGAGCTCTCGCTGCCGATCAGGCTGTCGGCCGCGCCCGAGGAGCCGGCCGAGGAGGACTGCCGCCTATGAGGCTCAACATCAACGGGCGCGACCTCGAGGTGGCGGACTCCGTGGGCGAGAGGAAGTTGATCGCCTTCCTTCGCGAGGACCTGGACCTCACCGGGGCGAAGAACGCCTGCGACATCGGGGCCTGCGGCGCGTGCACGGTCCTCCTGGACGGCGAGCCGATGAAGATCTGCATCAAGCGCGTCAGGGACGTGGCCGGCCACCGCATGCTCACGATCGAGGGGATGGCGGCGGCGGACGGCACCCTGCACCCCCTGCAGCGGGCCTTCGTCGAGCGCGGAGCCATCCAGTGCGGCTTCTGCACGCCCGGCATGGTGCTCGTGGCCCACGCGTTCCTGCTCAAGAACCCGCGCCCGACCCGGGACGAGATCCGCAAGGCCATCAACGGCAACCTGTGCAGGTGCACGGGCTACCAGCAGATCATAGACGCGATCGAGGAGGCCGCCGCCCACTACCGGCCGGCGCCCGAGGCCGCCCCCGCCGGGCCCCCTTCACCATGAGCGACATCACCAAGGCCATTGCGCAGCTGTCCAAGCTGAGGACCGACATGCACGGGAAGGACTTCCTGCTCACCTGGGAGAAGTCCGACGCGGAGATCCGCGCCCTGGCCCTCGTCGCCGAGGTCCTCTCGGAGCTCCACCGGGCGGGCAGGCCCCTGCGGGTGTTCGACTCGGGGCTCGCGATCTCCATCTTCCGCGACAACTCGACGCGCACCCGCTTCAGCTTCGCGTCGGCGGTCAACGCCCTCGGGCTCGGCCTCTCGGACCTGGACGAGGAGAAGTCGCAGATCGCGCACGGCGAGACCGTGCGCGAGACGGCGAACATGATCTCGTTCATGGCCGAGGTCATCGGGATCCGCGACGACATGTACCTCGGCGAGGGCAACAGGTACATGCGCGGGGTCGCGGCCGCGGTCCAGGAGGGCTTCGAGCAGGGCGTCCTGCACCAGCGCCCGACGCTCGTCAACCTGCAGTGCGACATCGACCACCCGACGCAGTCCATGGCCGACCTTGTGGCCCTCAAGAGGCACTTCGGCTCCCTCGAGGCGCTGCGCGGCAAGAAGATCGCGATGTCCTGGGCCTACTCGCCCAGCTACGGCAAGCCGCTGTCGGTGCCGCAGGGCGTCATCGCCCTCATGTCGCGCTTCGGGATGGACGTCACGCTCGCGAACCCGGAGGGCTACGGGCTCATCCCCGAGGTGGTCGAGCTCGCGCGGCGCAACAGCGCGGCGAGCGGCGGGACGTTCTCGGTCGCCTCGAGCATGGAGGACGCCTTCCGCGACGCGGATGTCGTGTACCCCAAGTCCTGGGCGCCGTACGACGTCATGGGGAGGAGGACGCCGCTCCTTCAGAGGGGCGACCGCGGGGGCCTGGAGGCGCTCGAGAAGGAGTGCCTGGCCAACAACGCGCGCTTCAAGTCCTGGGAGTGCGACGAGGCCAAGATGGCGCTCACCCGCGCCGGCAAGGCGCTCTACATGCACTGCCTGCCGGCGGACATCTCCGGCGTCAGCTGCGAGCGGGGCGAGGTCGCGGCGAGCGTCTTCGAGCGCTACCGGCTGGCGACCTACCGCGAGGCGAGCTTCAAGCCCTTCGTCATCGCCGCCATGATCCTCATGGCGCGCTTCAAGGACACCCCATCCGTGCTCCGGCACCTAGCAAAGGACTGACATGGCCTCGATCATCAAGAGCATCAACCCGTCGGTCGTGCGCAGGACGGCCGCGCGCTGCCGCGCGCGCGGCGTCGTGATCCCCACCTTCGCGCAACTGCGCGACCCCTCGCGCATCCCGCAGTCCGTGCGCTCGCGCTTGAGGGGCGTGCGCCTCTGGGACGTCGACCCCGTGAACCTCTTCCGCATCACCTGGAAGAACGACGTGCGCACGGGCCTGTACGGGGGCGTCAACTTCCTCGAGATCCCGCCCGAGATAACGGGCGTGCGGGCCCGGGTCATCGGCCTCGTGGGCTCGTACTTCCCGACGGGCGCCCACAAGGTGGGCGCCGCCTTCGGCTGCCTGGTGCCGAGGCTCGTGAGCGGGGAGTTCGACCCCGAGAGCCACAGGGCGGTCTGGCCGTCGACCGGCAACTTCTGCAGGGGAGGGGCGTTCGACTGCGCGCTCCTGGGCTGCACGCCTATCGCCATCCTCCCGGAGGAGATGTCGCGCGAGCGCTTCGAGTGGCTGCGCGAGATCGGCGCCACGGTGATCGCGACGCCCGGCAGCGAGTCGAACGTCAAGGAGATCTACGACAAGTGCTGGGAGCTGCGGCGCGACCCCGCGAACGTGATCTTCAACCAGTTCGAGGAGTTCGGGAACCCGATCTTCCACTACAGCGTTACCGGGCCGGCGATCGAGGAGGTGTTCGAGGGCCTCGGGGACCGTCGCCTGCGTGCCGCGGCCTACGTCTCGGCCACGGGCTCCGCGGGGACGATTGCCGCGGGCGACTACCTGAAGACCAAGCACCCGCACCTCAAGGTCGTGGCGACCGAGGCGCTCCAGTGCCCGACGCTGCTGCAGAACGGCTTCGGCGCCCACCGCATCGAGGGGATCGGCGACAAGCACGTCCCGTGGGTGCACAACGTGCGCAACACCGACGCCGTCGCGGCCATCGACGACGAGGACTGCATGAGGATCGTGCGGCTCTTCAACGAGCCGGCCGGGGTCGCCTACCTCAGGTCGCTCGGGGTGCCGGCGCGCAGGCTCGCCAGGCTCCCGCTCCTCGGGATCTCGGGCGTCTGCAACCTCCTGGCCGCGGTCAAGACGGCCAAGTACTTCGAGCTCGACGGGCGCGACGTCGTGTTCACGGTCTTCACCGACTCGATGCAGCTGTACCAGTCGCGGCTCGCGGAGCTGCGGCGGGAGCGCGGGGCGTACACGGGCAGGGCGGCCGTGGCCGACTTCGCCGGGCCCGTCCGGTCCCAGTCGGTCGCCTACTTCAAGGAGCTCACCCATGCGGACCGAAAGGCGATCCACAACCTCAAGTACTACACCTGGGTGGAGCAGCAGGGAAAGAGCGTGGAGGAGCTCAACGCCCAGTGGGACCCGCAGTACTGGAGCTCGATGTTCGAGGGCGAGGTGGCCGCGTTCGACAGGCTGATCGGAGCCTTCAACAGGAAAGCGGCGGGGTGACGGCGAACCCCCGGGCAGGGGAGCACCCTTGGGGTCCGCCCGCCGAGGGCGCCCCGGCGCGCGGGCGCCGCCGGATCGCCTAGCCGACCGAATACGGCTCTTCCGTGCGCACCACCGTCTGGTTGTCGATGCGCTTGGAGAAATCGAGAGGGTCGCCCACGCCGACCGTCCCCCGCGCCACCTGGTAGGCCCACACCTGGAAGTAGCTCAGCGTCGCGCCCCCGTAGAGCGTCGAGAACGCGCCGTCCACGGCGTCGAGCCCGCAGGAGATCTTGATCCGTCCGATGCGAGGCACATGGAAGCGCGCGTCCGACGTGTACCAGTTGCGGCCGACGTAGACCTCGGCGTAGGCGTGGAAATCCATCTGGTCCTCCGGGCAGGGGAACCCGATGTCGGGCAGGTGCCCGGTCACGTAGCGCGCCGGCAGGTTGAAGATGCGGTTGAGCGCGACAGCCAGGTGGGCGAAGTCGCGGCAGACGCCGTAGCCGCGCTGCAGCACGTCCCAGGCGGAGAGATCCGCGCGGCCGGAGAGGTGGCGGTACTCGATGTTCTCGTGCAGCCAGAGGCTGATCGCGGCCACGCGCGGCAGCCCGTGCTCGACCGTGCCGAACTTGTCCCAGGCGAACTTGGCGAGTTTGTCGGAGTCGCAGTAGCGGCTCGGCAGGGTGTAGCGAAGAAGGCCCACGGGCAGCTCGGAGGGCGCGAGGGGCGAGGCGGCGGGCAGGTGGTGGTTGTCGGGCAGCGAGGTCGTCGCGACGATGGCGTCGTGCCGGAAGTAGTTCGCGCCGCGGGCCAGCTTGACGCGCCACACGCGGTTGCCGTGCGAGTCGTTGAAGGACTCCGCCGGCAGGCCCTCGCCCATCGTCAGCGCCTCGAACACCACCGCGTGCTCGCGGCTCGGCCGCGGCTGGACGTGCAGGAGCAGCGACGCCGTGCCCGTCACCTCGTAGGCCAGGCTGCACCCGACCCGCAGCGTGACGTCAAAGGCCGGGCGCGGCCTCGGGCTGCTCGCGAAAGGGTCCAAGCGTCATCCGCCTAGCGGTGGAACGGCAGGCACTGGACCAGGGCCGCGGCGTGGCCGGGCGCGACAAGTTTGTCGCGCGTGGCGCGGCGCTTGGACTTGGTGCTCTTCGCCGCGAGCAGGTGGCGGAACCCCGGGGTTCGCCGCATCATCTTGCCGGTGGCGGTGATCTTGAATCTCTTGGCGACGGATTTCTTGGTCTTTTGCATAGGAGGCGCATGGGTCTGGCAGATACCCGCTGGCGCCGCCGCCGCGCGCGGCGGCATTCACGGATGCATCTGCCCGGCGATTCAACCCTATCGCGGGAGCCGCAAAAACGCCAAGCATTACACCGCGCCGCGGGGCCGCGCGGGTAAGTCGTGCGCGGGCCACCCTGTTCCGTTGCAGATTGTGCGCCGGAAAGGGTAAGCGATGCGGGCGGTTCCGGCGGGGCCCGCGCGGGAGTCCGCCGCCCTGGGCGGCCGCGGGGCGCGGGAAAGCGGCCGGGATCGCGAAAACAGTCGCAAGCGGGTCGCCGGGCAACGCCTTGCCCGCGCAGCCGGCCCCCGGGCGGGGAAAATCGGCCGAATTGCATCGCGGCGGCGATGGTATGCGCCTAGGATGAACAACCCAGCGAGAACAGCGATCGACAACCCAACATCCCGCAAATGAGAGACGACTACATCAAAAGCGCCCTGAAGGTGATCGACGATCCGAACATTCTTGTGAACGTCGTCTCGCTGCGCGTGAAGCAGCTGCGGCGCGGCCACCGCCCGCTCGTGGAGTCGCTGGAGCACCTCTCCGCCGAGGACACGGCGCTGCGGGAGATCGCCGAGGGAAAGATCACGTACGAGGAGGGACCGGCCGAAGAGCCGGCCCGCGTCAGGCCCATTCAGGTCAGGAATATCTCAAAGGCCTACACGCCCGCGGCCGCCTGAGGTCGGCCGCCGGGCGGTGAGTCCCTCCGTCCGCCTCATTGGCGCAGGAGGTCGATCAGGTAGGGCTTCCACGCCGCCGCATGGGTGTGCGTCCCATGGCCGTATGTGGCGTCGCCTGCCGGGACGACGACTGCCCGGCCGTGCGCGACCCGCTTGATCTCCCGCTCCAGTATCCCAAGCTCCGGGGGGTTGATCAGGTCGTCGGCGGAGTTGACGGCGGTGAGTGGCGCCCGGATCTTCCCAAGGTCCGGCCCGGGGTCGTAGTCCCGGGAGGCGGACACGGCGTAAAGGAGGTCGTTGGCGTCGCCGAGCGTGACCGCGTGGTCCACATTGCGGTCAAGGACCGCGTCGGCCTGGGCGAGGGTCGGCATCTCGGCCTGCCTGCGAACCGGATTGCTGCCCATGAAGAACAGGAGCTCCTCGGCGACGCGCAGGCTGGGCGGCTGCGCCGTGTATTCCCCGCCCTTCCACAAGGGGTCGCCCCTGATAGAATCGATCACCGCGCGGCGCCAGACCCGGTTGCGCCCGGAAATCTGCGCCGGCAGGCTCGCAAGCGGCATAAGGTGGTCCATGAACGCGGGGTGGCGCTCGCCCCACACCCAGGTGTGCATCCCCCCCATCGAGGTCCCCAGCACCAGGAGCAGATGGCTGACGCTGAGCCCCTCGGTCACCAGCCGGTACTGCGCGTCCACCATGTCCGAATAGCAGTACGCGGGGAAGCGGGCGTGCATTCCGTCGCTCGGCTTGGACGACCCCCCGTGGCCGATGCCGTCCGGTACGACGATGAAATGGCTGGCTGCATCCAGCGGCTGCCCCGGCCCAAACAGCTCGCCCGCAAAATAGGGATTGAAGAAGTTCGCCCCTGAGCCACCGGTTCCGTGGAGTATCAGGACCGCGTTCGTCGGGGCCCCGTCCGGCCCGCGCGCCGGCCGCCCGAGGAACCGGTAGTGAATGCGCAGGTCCGGGAGGCTCTCGCCGGACGCGAACTTGAAATCCCTGATGACATAGTCGGCCTCGGACGGCGCAGGATAATCGGCGGCCCGGCCGGCGACTCCAACCGTGCAAGCGAGAACGAGCGCCGCCAACGGGCGCGCGCTTCTCACGCCAATGGGCGCGCGATGGGCGCTCGCGCTCATCGGTGTCATGGCCTGGCCGGCGTCGCGGGCGCCGGCGGCCCCATTAAGAGGGGCTTGGACTTCAGGATGCTCTGGTACAGACCCCAGCTCAGGGGCAGCGACGCCGAAGGCGCCGGCACCTTAAAGTGGGCCTGCAGATGCTGCCAGACCTCCTCTGAAAAGAAGGTGACCTGCCCCTTGTAGTCCGGGCGGTGGCCGAAGAACCGGTCGCCCTTGAGGCCAAAGCCCGGCACGCACTCCGCCTCGTCGACCTCCACGGTTTCATGCGTGCCCGCTGTCTGCCCGTAGCGCCCAAAGTAGTTGTGGCTGGGCGAAATGAATATCTGGCGAACCAGCAACATGGGCGGCTTGGGCTGCGGGGCGTTGAATCGGTCTGGCGGGAGCCAAGAGGGGCCCAATAACGGAGGCGAGGCGAAAGCGGGTTGGACGCACGCCCCGCCTTGCGCCACACTCGTCACTCCCCACCCACCCGGGGCTGACTATCGCCCATGAGCCTGCTCGTTCGAAACGCCCGAATCCTCACCCTGTCCGCCGGCGCGCGCCCGCGCCGGGGCAGGGAGCTCGGGGAGCTGTCGGTGATCCCCCACGGGGAGCTGCTGGTCGCCGACGGCGCGATCGCGGCGGTCGGTCCCAAGGTCGAGGCCCCGGAGGGAACCGAGGTGATCGACGCCAACGGCCGCGTGCTCATGCCGGGCTTCGTGGATTGCCACACCCGCGCCTGCTGGGCGGGCAGCCGGGTGGACGACTGGGAGGAGCGGCTGCGGGGCGTTCCCCAGGCCGATATCCTGAAGAAGGGGGGCGGATTCCACGCCACGGTCCTCGCCGTGCGCGAGGCGACGAGGAAGCAGCTGGCCGCGGGCCTCAGGGAGAGGCTCGGCCGGATGCTGCGCGAGGGGACGACGACCGTGGAGGTCAAGAGCGGCCTCGGCCTCACCACCGAGGCCGAGCTCAAGATGCTGCGGGCGATCGTGCGCGCAGGCCAGGACTGGGAGGGGACGGTGGTGCCCACGGCCCTCCTCGCCGGCGCGTTCGAAGGGCGCCTGGACGACTTCGCAAGGATGGTCCTGAAGGAGATGCTCCCGGAGGTCACGCGGGAGTTCCCGGCCATCACGGTCGACGCCTGCGTTGAGGAGCACGCGTGGTCGGTCGAGACCTGCGTGCGCCTCTTCGAGCGGGCCTCGAGGCACCATTCCCTCCGGGTCCAGGCGGACCGGTTCACCTCGCTTGGCATGGTCCCGGAGGCGATCCGGCTGCACGCGCGAAGCGTCGACCACCTGGAGGCCTCAACGAAGCCCGACCTTGTGGCCCTGGCCGGATCCGATGTGAGCGGCGTGATCCTGCCCTGCACGGGCTTCCATTCCGACGGGCGCTTCGCCCGTGCCGGTTTCTTCGTGGACCAGGGCGGCGCCGTGGCGCTTGCGACTGGCTGCGGCCCGGAGTCGTATCCGGGCCATTCGATGCCCTTCGCCATCGCCCTCGCCGTCCGGCGCTGCGGGCTGACGCCCCAGGAGGCGATCGCGGCATGCACCGTCAACGCGGCGGCGGTCCTCGGCCTGACGGACCGCGGCACGGTCGAGGTCGGCAGGCGGGCGGACCTGATCCTCCTGCAGCATGCCGACGAGCGGATGCTCGCCTACGAGACCGGCGGAAACCCGGTCGACCTCATCGTCTGCGGCGGAAAGGTCGTCAAGGGACCACCCTAGCGGGGTTCGCAGCCCCAAGCCCGCTCTTAACACCTTGCGGCACTGGGGCCGGATGGGCTAGGTATAAGGCCCTTCATGCAATCCGCCAGCTTCGGGGCCTCGTTCACATTCTTTGCGTATTCCCATGCGCTGTCCTCCGTGCCGGAGGGCGAGACGCTCCAGGTGATTGAGCTGCCGCACGGCTATGTGCTGAATGTCCCCATCTCGTCCCTTGCCGTCACCATCCCCAAGGGGGACATGAAGAACAATCCGGGAACGGGCTCCAAGCTCAACCCCCGCTACTTCCTCTTCCAGAACGAGCGGCGACCCGACATCTCGATAAGCGGGTGGATAGAGCCTTCGAAGAAGTTCACCTCGACGAGGAAGATATTCGAGGGGGATACGATCCAGTGGACGATAAACGGACTGCCCGATCCCACCGAGGTCGAGTTCAGGAAGATAGGCGCTTGGGATGCCGTTCTCTACAACATGGATATCCCCGGGGGCACGCACTCCAACATCCGGGCGCACTGGATCGAGGAGAGCACCTGGATCGACATCCACGTGTCGGCGCTCGCGTCGGGGAAGACCCCGCGCCAATGCAGGACGAACCTCATTCGGCTCTTGGGGCAGATAAACGTGGAGAACACGAACGTCACCCTTTGAGCCGCCCGCCCGCGAGCGCTGGCCACCCTGCACCCCGGGGATCCGTCGATCGGGCCATCTGCGGCGGGAAGCCGGCCAGGGGAGCACCGTGCGGGGTCCGGGGTTTCCGACCGAAGGGGGGCAAGCCGCCTTCCCCTTCTTGAGGCTCGCAGTGAAAACCAACAGGGCCCACAAATGAAAATCGTGCCTGGGCGGATATAACTGCGAATGAGCATCTACGAGCAGCACCTCGCGCGAAACCCGGCCAACCATGTGGCGCTCTCGCCTGTGAGCTTTGTCGAGCGCAGCGGCGAGGTGTTCGCCGGCCTGCCCGCCGTTGTGCATGGCGCGCGCCGGTACACCTGGGCGCAGACCCGGGAGCGCTCGGCCCGGCTCGCATCGGCGCTCAAATCCATGGGCATAGGCCGGGGGGGCACGGTCAGCGTGATGCTGACAAACACCCCCGAGATGATAGAGGCGCACTACGCCGTGCCCTCGCTTAACGCGGTGCTGAACGCCCTCAACACGCGGCTCAATGCGCCGCTGCTGGCCCTGCAGATGAGGCATTGCGAGACCTCGGTCCTCATCACGGACCGCGAGTTCTCGCCCGTGGTCGGCGAGGCGCTGCGCCTGCTCAAGGCCGACGGGGGCCGCCCAGTCAGGGTCATCGATGTCTGCGACAGCGAGTATGCGGGGCCCGGCGAGCGCCTGGGCGCGCAGGACTACGAGGGCCTGCTCGCGGCGCACGGGCCGATGGCCCGGCTTGGGATTCCCGCCGACGAGTGGGACGCCATCGCGGTGAGCTACACGAGCGGCACGACGGGCAGCCCGAAGGGCGTCGTCACCCACCACCGGGGGGCGTACCTGAACGCGGTGTGCAACGCCGTCACCTGGACGATGCCGCAGTTCCCAGCCTACCTGTGGACGCTGCCGATGTTCCACTGCAACGGCTGGTGCTTCCCCTGGACGGTCGCGATGCTTGGCGGCACGCACGTCTGCCTGCGCCGCGTGGATGCCAAGGCCGTCTTCCAGGCGATCCGCGACCACGGCGTCAGCCATTACTGCGCGGCGCCGGTCGTGCACAACATGCTGATCAACGCGCCTCAGGAGTGGCGCGCGGGCATCGACTTCAAGGGCCGCCACGGGGTGCGCGGCATGGTCGCGGGCGCCCCCCCGCCGCCCTCGATGATCGAGGGAATGGCCCGGATCGGCATCGACATAACCCATGTCTACGGCCTGACGGAGGTCTACGGCCCGGCCTGCGTGGCGGTGAAGCAGCCGCAGTGGGAGCAGCAGGGCCTGCCCGAGCAAACCCGGCTCAACGGCCGCCAGGGCGTGCGCTATGCGCTCCAGGAAGGCATGACCGTCCTCAATCCCGAATCGATGGAGCAGATCCCCGCTGACGGCGCGACCATGGGCGAGATCATGTTTCGCGGCAACATCATGATGAAGGGTTACCTGAAGAACCCCGCGGCCTCGGATGCGGCATTTGCCGGGGGTTGGTTCCGCACCGGCGACCTCGCCGTGATCGACCCCGACGGCTATGTGAAGATCAGGGACCGCAGCAAGGATGTCATCAATTCGGGCGGCGAGAAGATCAGCTCGATCGAGGTCGAGGACGCGCTGTGCCGCCACCCTGCCGTGCAGTCCTGCGCCGTGGTCGCGCGGCCCGACCCCAAATGGGGCGAGGCGCCCCTGGCCTTTGTCGAGATCAAGCCCGGTGCGTCCGCCACCGCCGCGGAGCTCGTGGCCCACTGCAGGACCCTGATCGCGGGCTACAAGGCCCCGCGCGAGATCCGCTTCGAGCCCATACCGAGGACGAGCACGGGCAAGGTGCAGAAATTCGAGTTGCGCGAGCGGGCGAGGGGCCCGGCCTCGCCTGCCTGAGCGCCCCGCCGGGAACCCGTTTCCAAACGCATCCATGACCCACCCCGCCAAAGATCCCCTGGTCCTCCACGGAAAAGACGGACGCGGCGTCATCACGCTGACGCTGAACCGGCCGCAGGCATTCAACGCACTGTCGGAGGCGATGCTTGACGCCCTGCGGGCCGCCCTGGAGCGGGCGGCGGCCGACACGTCCGCCCGCGTGCTGGTGATCGCGGCGGCGGGCAAGGCCTTCTGCGCGGGCCATGACCTAAAGGAGATGCGGGCCGCGCCGAGGCTCGCCTACTACGAACGCCTCTTCGCCAAGTGCTCGTCGGTGATGATGGCCATCCAGGAGCTGCCCGTGCCGGTGATTGCCCGCGTCCAGGGCGTCGCCACCGCGGCGGGCTGCCAGCTCGTGGCGATGTGCGACCTCGCCGTGGCCTCGCATGACGCGCGCTTCGCCGTAAGCGGCGTCAACCTGGGGCTGTTCTGCGCCACGCCCGGCGTCGCGCTCTCGCGCAACGTCGCGCGGAAGGCCGCCTTCGAGATGCTCGTGACCGGCGACTTCATATCCGCGCAGCAGGCGAGGGAAAGGGGCCTCATCAACCGTGTGGCCCCGGAGGGTGCCCTCGACGCCGAGGTCGAGTCGCTGGTCGCGCGCATCGTCAGCAAGCCGAAGGTTGCGGTTTCACTGGGCAAGGCGCTGTTCTACCGCCAGATCGAGAAGCCCATCAAAGGCGCCTATGCGGATGCCGGCAAGATCATGGCCTGCAATATGATGGATGAGGCGGCGCTTGAGGGTGTCCAGGCGTTCATAGACAAGCGCCCGCCATCCTGGGCTGCGGCGAAGAAGCGGCGCGGGAAGTAGGCAAACCCGGGCAGTCAGGACCCGGCGCCCGCGCGGGTCTTGAGGCAGTTCGCATACCCGAGCATGGCCCCGTCCGCACCCAGGGTATTGAGAAGCCTGCGTCGGTTCACGTGGGCTTCCCCTCAAATGGCTGTTCCCATTCGATGGTCAGGGACCCGGCTTGGCATCAGCCGGGTTGGCGTCGCGGACCTCAGCCTCGGTTATGGGCAGCCTGGCAGGCTTCGCCACGCGGTCCCAGTCCGCCGCGGACATGATGATCGAATCCGTGGCGCTTCCGGCGTTGAAGGCCACGGTGGTGTAGATCTGGCCGATCGTCACATCCGCCGTCAGCTCGAACGGAAGGATGGGGTGCCCGAATGGGGGAACGGCGCCCGGGGCGAGGCCGGTCTGCGCAAAAAGCTCCTCCTTCGAGGCGAAGCGCAGCCGGTCCAGGCCGAGCTGCCTCTTGATGGAAGCCGAGTCGAGCCGCCGGTCCCCGGGCAGCACGAACAGCCGAAACCGGTCGTCGGCCTTGAGCAGCAGGGCCTTCGCCCCGCTGCCGATCGGCTCGCCCCGGACGCGCGCCGCGTCCGCGGAGGTCGGCGTGGGCTCATGGTGGAGCTGGCGAAAACCGACCCCGGCCTCCGTCAGGAGGCGCACGATGCGTTCGTGAACGGGAAGGCCGCTGTCCATGGGGCCATGCTGGCGCCCCCGACCGGGCGTGGCCACCCCTTTTGAGCGGCACCTCTACGGCTGCGAGTCCACGTCGACCGTCGCCTCGCGCAGCGACCCGGAGCGCGCCGTGATGCTGATCCTTCCCGGGCTTCGGGTCGTCTGCAGGATGGCGAGGCAGCATCCGTTGAAGGCGTGGCGCTCGCTGCTCTGAAAACTCTCGGTCATCGAGGCGCTTCCATTGTCGACGCCTATGATCCTGCCTTCGCCCTTCACCTCAAACGTGACCAGGTTGTCGGCGGTCGGGACGGTGCGGCCCTGGTCGTCGACAATCCGGACGACGGCATGGATGACATCCCGGCCGTCGCAGGTCGCCGCCGCCTTGTCGGCCGTAAGCAAAACGGCGGAGGGATCGCCGGCCGTGGCGACCTCATCGGTCGCCACAACCTGCCCGGCCCTCCTGCCGACGGCCTTGAGCGTGCCCGGCTCGTAGATGGCGTCCCAGGCCAGGTGGAGGTCGGCCGTCGTGCGCGGCTGCCGGGAGCGCGCGGGCAGGATGCCCCAGTCCCGTTCCATGCCCTCCATGGGAAACTCGTAGCCCTTCACGCCCATCGAGCGGCCGTTGACGAACAGCTCGACCGTGTCGCAGTTGGTGTAGGCGAACACGGTGAGCGGCCGGCCCTCGTTGCCCTTCCAGTTCCAATGCGGGAACACATGGACCATCGGCGCCGCCGTCCACTGGCTCTGGTAGAAGTAGTAGCCGTCCTTCCTGAAGCCGCAGGTGTCGAGCACGCCCGAGGGCGAGCTGACCGCTCCCTCGCCGAGGTAGTCGATCCCGGTCCACATGAAGTCGCCGGCCACATAGTCGTGGCTCCGCACGAACCTCCACAGCTGCTCGACGCCGACCCGCGGCCGGCTGCTGCGGAAGGCCGCCCAAAAGGTCGCGGGGCCCGGCGGCTTCGCCGCCGCGTCGTTCGGGGCGGCCGCGGGGAACGGGTCGCCGTAGTAGCCGCGCACGCCGCCCATCGAACCGCTCTCGGTCCCTATGAACTTGCGCTCCGGGAACTGGCGGCGGTCGAGGCTGTAGTACAGTTCGGCCCGGTTGCGCCAGCGGTCCACGTAGTTGTAGCCGGCGACGTCCTGGAGGGCCATGAACTCGGGCGGGGCGCTCTTCGGCTCCGCGTACGTCTTGTCGCAGGCGACGGTCACCGGGCGGGTCGGGTCCTCCCTGTGGAATATGTCCGCCAGCCGCTTCAGGACCGCGGAGCCCCCGTCGGAGGTCTGCTCCGGCACCTCGTTGCCGGCGCTCCAGATGACCACCGAGGGATGGTTGCGGTCGCGTCGGATGAAGTCGGTCGTGTCGCGCTCGCACCATGCGTCGAAGAACAGGTGGCAGCCCTGCTGCACCTGCCCCTTGGCGATCTCCCATTCGTCATAGGCCTCGTCCATGACGCAGAAGCCCATCCGGTCGCACAGGTCGAGGAAGCCGGGGTCGGGGGGATTGTGGCTCGTGCGGATGGCGTTGCACCCCATCTCCCTCAGGGCCTGCAGCCGCCTGACCCAGACACCTTCCGGGACGGCTACGCCCACCGGGCCGCCGTCGGCGTGCAGGCAGACGCCGTTCAGCTTCACGGGCTTTCCGTTCAGGAGAAAGCCCCTGTCGACGTCCCACGAGATGGTGCGGATGCCGAATGGCGTGTCGTGCGCGTCCACGGCCTCGTCACCCCTATAGATCGAGGAGCGGACCCGGTACAGATAGGGCGTGTCGATCGACCAGAGGATCGGCTTGCCGGCCGCGATCTGCTGGGTGAATTCGCCGTGCGCGCCCGCGTCCAGCCGTCCGGTGGTGCGCGCATTCTGGATCTCACGGCCGTCCGCGTCCACGAGCGTGGAAACAAGCGTGAAGTCCGCCGCGTCGTCCCGCTGGTTCACGACCTGCACCGTGACGCTGACGGTGGCGCCGTCCGGGTCGACCCGCGGGGTTGTCACGAAGGTTCCCCATTGAAGGATGTGCAGCCCGTCCGTGACCACGAGCCAGGTGTGCCGGTAGATGCCCGAGCCCGCATACCAGCGCGAATTCGGCTGGTGCGAATTGTCCACCCGCACGGAGACGACGTTGCCCTGCGCCCCGAAATGAAGGTAGGGCGTCATGTCGTATGCCACGCTCGTGTAGCCGTAGGGGCGCTCGCCGAGGGAATGGCCGTTCACGGACACCTCGCCGTGTTCCCGGATGCCCTCGAACTCGATTGAGACCCGCCGGCCCCTGTCGGCCTCCGGGAGGCTGAAGGTCTTTCGGTACCACCCGATTCCCGTGGGCAGGAAGGCTCCCGCCCGTCCGGCAGGTGCGTTCTTGTCGAAGTCCAAGTGAATGCTCCAGTCGTGCGGCAGGTCCACCGGGGCCCACCTGGAGTCGTCGTAACCGGGGTCTGCCGGCCCCGCCTGGTCGCCCAGCGCGAACTTCCAGCCAAAATCCATCGTCTGCTGCTCCCTGGCCGCCGCGGCGGCTCGGACGCGGGGGCTGGCAGCGAGAATCAACGCAAGGGCCGAAAGCAACCTGATCGTGACCGGTTTCACGCGATCGAAGGGCGGGGTATACGTCCGACTGAGCCCGCACTCAAGCCTGCTTGCAGGCCTCGGGGCGCCGGAACCGGCCCGCGCCTTCAGGGCCCGCACTCACCGGCGCTCGCACACGAGGATCAGCTCGTCGATTGCGCCCGTCTCGATCAGCCCCGGGGAAAACCGTAGCCGCTTCTGGAACAGCAGGCCGATCGGGGCGATGAAGCCATTGTACCAGCGCATCGCCGTCTCCCGGTGGTGGATGAGCCAGTGCATTCCCTGCCTCACAAGCCAGGGATTGGCGGGCTGCATCCCAAACGGGGCGCTCCGCTCGATCTCGAAATGATGGAGCCCGAGCCGCTCGACGAGCTCCCCGGGCTCGTACCGCCTCGCATGCCCGACCAGCGCGTCGAAATCCGTCCAGAGCGCCGCGTGTATGGGGACCGAAAGGACGAGACGCCCGCCCTTCCTTAGTACGCGGCTCAGCTCCCGGAAGCCGCCCTGGTCGTCCTCGATATGCTCGATGATATCGAATGCGCAGATCAGGTCGAACTGCCCGTCCGCAAACGGAAGGGCGCCGACCGTGCCTTCCATCGCGAGCCCGCCCTCCGCCTTCAGGCGCGCAACGGCAAACGGGCTGATGTCGATGAAATGGGTTCCGGCAATTGGCAGGCGCGGCCGAAGGCCCGGCCCGACTTCAAGGCGGGATGGTGACTTGGAGGCCAATTCCGACAGAAGCTGCCACGTGTTCAACCGCTCGGGGCGCACCAGACGGCTGGACCCCCAAAGGGCATCGTAGAATCGCCGGTTAACCAGCGCCAGGGCTTCGATCGTCATCCGCACCTCCATACTATCGCGGGCGGGGCCGCCAAGACGACCAAACATTGCGCAATTGCTGGCCGGCGGACGAAAAGGCGTGCCTGGAATTCTTGTCCGCCTTCACGGTCCATTAACTTTCAGTCGATATAGCAAGCGAAGCGATTAAGATCCGAAAGACCTTTTGGGTTCGGCTGCCAGACGCCATGGTGTGGGCGACTGCTCGAAGCGAGGGATGTCTGCTTGTAACCCGCAACTCGAAGGACTTCCCCCCTTCGGATCCTGGGGTGCGAATTCCCTGCGTAGTCTAGAGAAGGCTAACCATGCGTTCCACGTGCCAGAAGCGAACCTTCCAGCGGGGCCTGGCTTGCCATGGGCGCACCGGCTGCGGCATCAGCCTCATCTCATGCGCGCCCCGGCTGCCTTCTCGGCAAATTCCATGGCCACATTCAGGGTTTTCATGAACTCCCTGATCTTGAAGGGCTTGGTGATGTAGCTGAAAAATCCGACCTCGAGGCCAAACTCGATGTCGCGCGGCATCGAATTGCCGGTGAGCGCCACGATTGGGATGTGCGCCGTGGCGGGGTCTTCGCGCAGTATCGCCAGGGCGTCGACACCGCTGATCTCAGGCAGGTTGATGTCCATCAGGATCACGTCGGGCCTGGAGGCTCTCGCAAGCGCGACGCCAAGAATCCCGTCAACCGCCTTCAGGAGCCTCAGGTCGGGGCGCCGCGCGATGAGCTCCTCGACGAGCGTCATGTTCGCCGGGTTGTCCTCAATGTAGAGCAGGGTGCGCAGCCGCGCTTCCTTCAGCAGTCGCTGAGGGGCGCGGGTATCAGCCCCGCCGCCCTGGGCGATGGGTCGCGCCGCCTTGGCGGAGGCCGGCATATCGGAATCGTGGGAGGGCGCGGAGTCGGTGGGCATCGGGCATGTCCCGTTGGGGGCACGATGATTCTATCAGGCCGGGCATCGCCTGGTAATTGGGCGAACACCCCATTGGTGTCCGCGGCGTGATCATCCATAATTGGGGGGCGGGCCCCGCGGGGGGCCCGCGGGTCCCCATGAAACTCCAACCCCTCAATCGCGCGAAGCTCGCGGCGCTGGTCGCGGCCGGACTCTTGGCGATGTCGCTTTCGTCCTGCGCCTCGCTTTCCCCCCAGCAGCAGGTGGACAACGCCAGGACGAGGCACGAGCAGCAGGCGGAGGGTTTTCAGGACCCGATGAAGGAGCAGTAGCCGCAGGCCCGTTCACCTGCCGGTTGGTCGCCGCCAGGACCATCGGGATGAAATCGGGTTCGCCGCGCCGTCCGCTCGGGAAGCCCGGCCCCTTGGCGTTCGGCGCGTGGCCGTCCCGGGCGTCGCGCGGGTCACCGGGAGCCCGGCTTGTCGTCCCGGCGCAGCTTGCTGTGCCGCTGTCCGTACCCGAAGTATATCGCCAGGCCTATCGCCATCCAGATCACGAGGCGAAGCCATGTGTCGGCGGGAAGGGAGGCCATCTGCACCAGGCAGATCCCCGCCCCCAGGATCGGCACCAGCGGAACCCATGGCGTGCGGAACGGCCGGGGAATCTCCGGCCGGTGCTTTCGCAGCACCGGGATCCCGATGCAGACCAGGACGAACGCGAACAGGGTGCCGATCGAGACCAGCTGGCCGAGGACGCTGAGCGGCAGGAGCCCGGCGGCCACGGTCGCGACCGCCCCGGTCAGTATGGTCGTGATGTAGGGCGTCCTGAAGCGGGGATGCACCTTGGCAAACGACGGGGGCAGCAGCCCGTCCCTCGCCATGGAGAAGAAGATGCGCGGCTGGCCCATCAGCATGACCAGCACCACCGAGCTCAGGCCCGCGATGGCCGCGATCTCGACGAAGAGGCGCAGCACCGGGGGCGCCCCGATGTGCTGCAGGGCGTACACGACCGGGGCGGGATTGTTCAGCTCCGTGTAGCGGGCCATGCCGCAGAGGACGAACGAGACGCCGACGAAGATCACCATGCATATCCCCAGGGAGCCGAGGATCCCGATGGGCATGTCGCGCTGGGGGTTGCGCGCCTCCTGCGCGGTCGTGGAGACGGCGTCGAACCCGATGTACGCGAAGAAGATGACCGCGGCCCCCTTGAAGATGCCGCTCCAGCCGAATTCCCCGAAGTGCCCCGTGTTCGGCGGGATGAACGGGGTCAGGTTGGCGGCCGCCAGGGCGCGGTGGCCCAGCAGGAACCAGGCCCCGAATGCGATCACGGCCAGCAGGACCGTCACCTTCACGGCCACGATGACATTGTTGAATGCGGCCGACTCCTTGATCCCGATCACGAGGAGGATGGTCAGGAAGACGACGATGGCGGCCGCCGGCAGGTCGAAGAGCGCCCCCGTGAGCTGGAAGCCCCCGCGGCTGGCATAGCTGACCGGGGCCTGGTGCAGGGCGGCCGGCAGGTGCAGGCCGAATTCCCCCAGGAAGTCCTGGGTGTGGCCCGACCAGCCGACCGCGACCGTGGACGAGGCGAAGAGGTACTCCAGGATCAGGTCCCAGCCGATGATCCAGGCGACGAACTCCCCGAGGGTCGCGTACGCGTAGGTGTAGGCGCTCCCGGCGATGGGGAGCATGGCCGCGAACTCGGCGTAGCACAGCCCGGCAAAGAGGCACCCGAGGCCCGAGATGATGAAGGAGATGACGATCGCCGGGCCGGCGTAGAGCGCCGCGGCATTGCCGGTGATGACGAATATGCCGGCGCCTATGACGGCGCCGATGCCCAGGCTCACCAGGTTCACCGATGACAGGCT
This sequence comes from Opitutaceae bacterium, assembly GCA_003151515.1. GTDB lineage: Bacteria > Verrucomicrobiota > Verrucomicrobiia > Opitutales > Opitutaceae > Palsa-1447. The sequence goes on along the minus strand of PLXS01000016.1, from coordinate 28,904 downwards.
CTTGTTGAGCCCTTGGCTTGAGGCGGCTTCGGAATGCAGCTCGGAGATCGGCTGCGTTCGGAAAAGGTCCATGGGATGCCGGTTATGGCAGATTCGGGCGGGCAATCACGCTTAATGCTGCGGCCCCGCCCTCCCGCCGCCAAGCCTCACCGCGCCTCCATTATGCTCGTTCCCAGGATGAATGACGTCACGGGGGCGAAGGGATTCACCTCCTTCGGGGAATGGATGTAGGCCTCGTAGCTGTCCTGGATGCCGATGCTGCTGCAGTCGCGGATGTCGACGAGCCCGTCGGGGTCGACCGCCGCCTTACTGATGATGCCGGCATAGGCTTTTTCCGCCACGGGAAGGTACTCGGCCCCGCCAATGTAGCCCCTGTTGATGGATTTCCTGATCAGGTAGATGAACATTCCGGTGCCCGACGTCTCGTTCCAGTTGCCGGGCTCGCCGGGCTTGTCCACGACCTGGCACCACATCCCAGTCTTTTGGTCCTGCACGTCCTTGAGCCCCCTGCACAGGTTCCTCAAGGCGCCGAGAAGCGCGCCGCGGCCCGGGTCGTCGCCGGGCAGGTAATCAAGGACGTCCGCGATCAGCACGGCGTACCAGCCAAGGCCCTCGCTCCAGACTTCCGGGGCCAGGCCGGTCCTCCTGTCCGCCCAGCTCGCCGACTTCGACTCATCCCAGCCGTGCAGAAGCAGCCCGTTCGGCTTCACGCAGTGGCGCAGCGCGAGCGTCATCTGCCGGGTCACCTCCCCGAAGGCGTATTCGCGCTCGCCCACGACGGCGCCGTAGCGCGCGAGGAACATCTCGCCCATGAACACCCCGTCGACCCAGAGCTGGTGCCTGGCCCAGTCGCCGTGCCAGAAGCTGCCGTCGGAATTCCTGGGATAGCCGCGGAAGCCGTCGCGCATCCTGGTCGCGGCGATCCTGTATTTCGCGAGCCCGGTCTGCTCGTACATGAAAAGGATCGCATAGCCCGGGAGGAAATTGTCGAGGGCGGCGGGGGAGAAGTTGGGCACATTGCCCCGCTCGTCCACCTGCTGGTCGACGTAGCGCCTGATGTAGTCAAGATACCTGGCGTCGCCCGTCAGGCGCCAAAGCTTCTCGAAGGTGAACATCGCGTAACCGGCCTGCCAGCTGAAGTGGTTCGTCGAGTTGACCCAATGGATGGAGTCGGGGTCGGGGAACCTACGGAGAAACGTGTCGGCTGCTGCGGTCGACCATTTGAAACCCTGCCGGGCGGGGACGCTCTCTGCGGCAACCGCCGGCAGGCAGGCTGCGCCTGCTAGGGCAAGCAGGGCGGGGAGGCGCATGGTGGCGGCCATCCGTGCGAACCGGGCCGCAGGGATGGGCGCATGGGATCATTCCCCCCGACAGGCCCGGCTGTCGAGCCTCCCGGGGCCCGGCGACACGGTGACTCGAAAGGGAGCCGGACGGGATGCGCCGGAGCGCTCCCCTGCGCCCTGATTCAGGCCGTCAGACCCCACCTGGCCCTCGCCCCCTGCCGGGCGATCTCCGAGCGGCGCTTGGGCGTCAGGAGCCTTGCGCGGGCCGGCCCCCCCCGCAGGCCGCCGAGGCGCCGGGCGCGCAGCATGGCGTGGCTCAGGCCTCCCACCAGCGAGTGAATCCGGCCCATGGCTTGCGTGGTGCTGGACATGGCTCAAATGCCGGCCGCCGGCTGCGGCTCGAAGGAAATCGCCCGCGGCGAATTGCCGAAGCCGGCCTTCGTGGCGCCGAGGACGTTTCGCCCGAGCCAGGCCTCCATCGCGGTTTCGTCGGCCGGGCAGTCAACGACGCCGGCGCGAAAGTGAAAATGGATCCTGTTCAGCGTTGCGCCGTAGTGGTGGGCGCACGTCTCGCGATGAGCGCCCTGGACCTCCCGCAACCACAAGGGGCCGATCATCTGCGGGAACAAAAGACTGAATGTCTTCATGGATGGTCCAGGGTGCCCTTTCGCTTCTCACCTATTGCCTAACAACACCTATTTCACCTACTACGGGCAGAACCGTGCCCCAATGCGGGCCTGCCTGCTATGGGGTGAAACCCTACCGCCATGGGGCGGCCCGTCCGGGCCGCACGGCCGGATGAATGCAATCAACGCGCGCCCCCGGGCAAATAGGGCGCTTCTTGGGACCTGGCCGGCGCAGGCGGCCTGGTCAGCGCACGAGCGCGATGACCGCCACGGCGACGGCAATCGTGGAGGCGCACACGATGAGTGACGCCTTCAGTGACAGCTTCGCCTGCGGTTGCGGCTTGTAGTGGATGGACGATGCGGGTGTGTTCACGGGCATGGTTTCGAGCATGGACCGTACCAATCCACGGACGGGCCGGATGGATCACCCGCGACCCGCCGGACGGATTGACCGCCAACGCCCCAAGGCCTTGGCCTGCAGGCGCGCCGCGGCGCTCGGAAGGCTCCTCGTGATCGCGGCCGCGCTCGCGCTGCGCGCCCCGGCGCTTGCATCGGGGCTCAGCGGGGCCTGGAGGATGGACGAGCCCAAGGATTCGGGGGTCGTCCTGCACACGATCATCATCCTGCGCCAGAGCGGCGTAGCCACGGAGGCGACCGTCATGCCCAACTGCGCGGTCGAGATCCCGGTGCGCGACGTCCGGGTGGAGGGGGGCGACCTTGTCTTCGCGATAGCCGACTGGGGCTGGAGCTTCCGGGTCCGGCCTGAAGGGGCGGACCTTCGCGTCATCCTGAGCTACGACCGGGGAAAGACCGAGGTGGTGCGCATCGCGAAGCCGGCCACGGCCGCCGACATGCAGCTGCCCGCGGCCGCCGCGCCTCCCGCCCTGCGCGAGCTGCCGGCCAACGGGCTGGCGGCGACGCCGCCGATGGGCTGGAACAGCTGGAACCATTTCAGCGAGGCGGTGGACGACAGGGTCATCCGCGAGACCGCGGACGCGATGGTCGCCTCGGGCATGGCCGCCGCGGGCTACACGTACGTGAACATTGACGACACCTGGGAGCTGGGGCGCGACGCGCAGGGCAGCATCGTGGCGAACCGGAAGTTCCCGGACATGAGGGCCCTCGCCGCCTACGTGCACGGCCGGGGGCTCAAGCTCGGCATCTACTCGTCGCCTGGGCCCGCGACCTGCGGCGGCTACGAGGGCAGCTACGGCCACGAGGAGCAGGACGCGAGGACCTACGCCGCCTGGGGCATCGACTACCTCAAGTACGACTGGTGCAGCGCCTCGCGCGTCTACCCGCCGGCGCAGGTGCGGGCCGTGTACCAGCGCATGGGGAGCGCCCTGCAGGCCTGCGGCCGCCCCATCGTCTACAGCCTGTGCGAGTACGGAATGGGCGACGTCTGGACGTGGGGCCCCGCGGCCGGGGCCAACCTCTGGCGCACGACCGGCGACATCCAGGACAACTGGGATTCGATGTGCGCGAACGGGTTCAGCCAGGACCGCCTGGCGCGCTACGCAGCCCCGGGCCACTGGAACGACCCCGACATGCTCGAGGTCGGCAACGGCGGCATGAGCCCCGCGGAATACCGGACCCATTTCAGCCTGTGGTGCATGCTGGCGGCGCCGCTCATCGCCGGCAACGACCTGCGCGCGATGTCGCGGGACACCCGCGAGATCCTGACCAACCGCGAGGCGATAGCGGTGGACCAGGACCCCCTGGGAAGGCAGGGCAGCGTCATCTCCCGGAGGGGCGGCGTCGAAATCTGGACAAAGGCGATGAGCGGCGGAGCCCGGGCGCTGGCCGTCTTCAACCGCAACGCCGACGACAGGGAGGTGTCCCTCGCCTGGTCCGACATCGGCATGGCGTCCAAGCCCTCGGCTTTGCGCGACCTGTGGCGGCACGCCGACCTGGTCGCGGCCGGGCGGGGCTACTCGGGGCGCGTGCCCGGCCACGGCGTGACCCTGCTTCTCGTCAGGTAGCGGGCGCGGCCGCGGGCACAGCGCTCTTGGCACGCGCCCGGGCCGATCTACCATGGCCCGGATGATCGTGACTTCCGCGCGCGAGGGGAACCGTGCAGAAAGTGGCCATGCAGCCCGCTCCGGACTCAGGGGTTAGCCGCGGCCGCGCCCTGGCCCTCAGGCGCAAGGCCGACCTGAAGCTGTGCCTTCGCTACTGCACGAGCGAGGGGATCGTCGCCATCCCGATAGTCACGATGGCGCTCTCGGGCAGCATGGCCCTCTCGGCCCTGGTGACGAAGGCCTTCCCCCTCACCCCGGCCGCGATCGGCGTCCTGGGCTCGCTGCCGTTCGTCGGCAACTTCCTGCAGATCTTCGTCTCGCCCTTCCTCATGAGGCGCAGGCCGCCGAAGGTCGTGACCGTGACCGCGGCCAGCCTGCACCTGGCGAGCTGGGTCGCCCTGGGCTTCCTCTTGCCGTTCATCCCGCGCGACAGCCCGGCCGAGGCCGCGCTCTGGATCCTCGGCTGGTACTTCGTGTCCAGCTGCTTCGGGGCCGTCGCCGGGGTCAGCTGGAGCACGTGGATCGAGCAGTGGGTGCCGGCGCGCTTACGCGGGAAGTTCTTCGGGGGAAGGAACCGGATCCTGCAGTGGTCGACCGTCGTCTTCCTGGTCACCTCGGGCTGGGTCCTCTCTCGCTGGGAGTACTCGGTCCGCGCCTTCCAGGCCGTGATCTTCGCCTCCGCGTTCCTGCGGGTCTTCTCGCTTCGCTGGCAGGCGATCAGCCCGACTCGCCCCCACCGCCCGCCGCCGCCGCCGCGCGAGACCCTCGGGGAGCAGGTCGACGTCCTCGTCAAGGCGCGCTCGTTCCTGGTCTTCGTGGTCTTCGGGGCGGTCTGGAGCTTCGCCGCCAACTGCTTCGGGCCCTTCTACACGGTCTTCATGCTGGAGCGGATCGGCTTCTCGGCCTTCGACGTGGGCATCGTGACGGCGCTCTCGCAGGTGGGGGGCGCCCTGTCGCTGCCGGCCTGGGGCCACCTCCTGGACCGGCACGGGAGCAAGCCCGTCATGGTCTTCTCGCTCATCCTCTGGCAGGCCTCGATGTTCCTCTGGTGCTTCGTCAACCCCGCCAACAGGGTCATGCTCTACGCCCTGTGGACCTGGATCGGGGCGACGAGCGCGGGCTTCGTCCTGGGGCAGTTCATGATCGGCCTGCGGCTGATCCCGCTTGACGCGAAGACCCTCGCCATCGGGGTCAACCTCGCGGCGTCGTCGCTCGTCGCCGCGGTTGCGCCCATCCTGGGGGGCTGGGCCCTCTCCCTGTCCCAGGGCTGGACCGACCCCCTGACGGCCTACCACGCGTGCTTCGCCGTCCAGCCCGTGGTCGCCCTTGCGGGGGCCTTCCTCCTCCTGCGGGTGCGGGAGCCCGCCGCCAGCCCCTTCTCCCGGGTGGTCGGGGCCATGCGGAATATTCGAACCTTGGGGGGCGTGCTGGGTCTCAGCTTCCTTGTGAACCATGTGTTTACCGACGAGTCCCGCCGCGACGGGCGAGGCCCCCGGTAGGCCCGCCCCCGCAACCTTTGCCCTCCGGCGCGCGTCTCGACAACGGGGGAGCGCTCCCCCAATACTATCCGATCCATGAGCCCAATAAGAAAATCTCTCCGCCGAGGCTTCACCCTGCTCGAGATCCTGGTCGTCATCGCGATCATCGGGCTCCTCGCCGGCATCACCATCGCCAACGTGGGCGGCGCCTTCGGCTCGTCCCAGACGAGCATCGCCCACATCTTTGTCACGCAGAGCATCAAGACCTCGCTCCTCACCTACCGCCTGCAGATGGGCGACTACCCGTCGACCGAGGAGGGCCTGCAGGCCCTGTTCACGGCGCCCGCCGGCAAGGCGGACCGCTGGCGCGGGCCGTACGTGGCGGAGGGGTCCAAGTACCCGATACTGGACCCCTGGAACGAGCCGTACCAGTACCGCTACCCGGGTGTCCACAACAAGAACGGCTACGACATCTGGTCGAAGGGCCCCGACAAGACGGACGGCACGGATGACGACATCGGGAACTGGTAACAAGGGAGCCTTCACGCTTATCGAGATCCTGCTGGTGCTGGCCCTGATCGGGCTCATGGGCTGGATCTTCGTCGGTGCCTCCTCGGCGATGCTCTCCGGCCAGGCCAAGGGCCCCGACGAGCAGTTCTGGGCGGCCTGCGCGGCGGCGCGCAAGGAGGCCCTGACCGAGGGGAAGAGCGTGCTGCTCTCCTTCGACCCGAAGGCCAGGGGGTTCGTCCTGAACGACGGGGCGCAGGCGACCCCGATCCCCGTCGCGGGGCCGGAGGACCTGACGATCGACTTCCACCCCGCCCAGGCGCTCTCGGGCTCGCTGGTCCTGGTCGGCGGCACGCTCGTCGAGTCGCAGCCCATGCCCTACGTTACCTTCTACAGCGACGGGACCTGCACGGCGTTCCGCGCGCAGGTGCGCGTGAACGCCGGCGCGCACATCCTCTCGGTGGACCCCTGGACCTGCGCGCCCGTCTTAAGCGCAAGCGATGCCCAGCCGTAGCCACGCCGCCAGGGGCTTCACGCTCGTCGAGGTCCTGATCGGCCTCGTCATCTTCGCGCTCACGACCGTGGTCCTGGGGAGCGCGTACCTGAACGTGCTCCAGGGCTACGAGAGCGCGCGCAGCGCGAACGCGTCCGACGTGGACCTCGAGTACGCGCGCTCGCAGCTCCTCGCGCAGGCCGACCTGCAGACGGCGCAGAACGGCGCCGAGTTCGACGACACCTCGACCGGCGCCGACCTGGCCTCGCGCCACGTCAAGTGGACGGCGGACATCGAGCCCACGGACACGACGGACCTCTTCACGGTGACCTTCACGTGCACGATAACCGAGGGCTCGAAGCTGCCCGACAAGGTGACGGAGACCTTCATGCTGGTGAGGCCCACGTGGTCGGACCCGACGACGCGCTCCACGCTGCGCCAGAACGCCGCGAACCGCGTGGCCCTCGTGCAGGGAAAGCAGGCCCAGTGAGGACGCGCGCCTTCACGCTGATCGAGGTGCTCCTGTCGACGGCGCTCGCCGCGCTCATCCTCGTGGGGCTCAACACGTTCATCTTCTCCATGGGCGAGCTCTGGGGGAAGAACACCGACGTGCGCCTCTTCGACCAGCACGTGCGCGCCGTCACGCGGTTCATCCAGGGCGAGGTGCGCCGCGCGTGCCTGCCGCCCGCGGCCGCGGTCAACTCGACGCCGCTCGGCGTCTCGCCGGTCACCCCGGCCTCCGGCGGCCAGGAGAACCTGATCACCTTCGTCGAGCTCTCCGGCGCCAGGATCCTCGCCTGGCCGGACATCCCGCTGCCCGAGCTCACCTGCTCGTTCCAGGTGCGCCGCGGCCAGGGCCTGTACATCCTCTGGCACTCCGACCTCGAGAACCACTTCAACGACGACCCCCCGAGGGAGACGCTGGTCTCGCCGTTCGTGACGGGGCTCGCCTTCGACTACTTCGATCAGGACTTCAACAAGTGGACGACGGAGACCACGCTGCGCACGGACAGCGGGGGCAACCCCCTGCCGCCGCAGCGCCTCAGGGTCACGTTCACCTACGACAGGATGACCCGGGTCGTCTTCGTCACCGTGCCGGCGACGGGGCAGGGCCTGCCCAACCCCTGGTGAGCGCGACGACGCACATGGGCCCGGGCCGCCCGCAGCGCTCCTCGATCGTCGTGGTCGTCCTGATCACGCTCCTGTTCGCGTCGGCGGCGCTGACGGCGCTGGTCGAGAAGGCCGGCAACGACCTGCTGGTCGAGGTGCGCCAGGCCGACGCCCGGCGCCTGCGCCAGGAGGCGTACTCCGCGCTCGAGGTGACGATCGCGGTCCTCGAGGACTTCCGGCAGGCGGACAACGGGCTGCACTCCATGTCGGAGGGGTGGGGCGACCCGCTCACCTGGGCCAACTGGTCCCCGAGTGAGGGCCGCAAGGTCGAGATCTCCTTCCAGGACGAGAGCGGGAAGATCCCGATCGCCCACGCGGACCTGACGACGCTCACGAACCTCTTCGAGGCCTGGCAGATGCAGCCGAGCGACGCCGAGAAGCTGGCCGACGTCATCGAGGGCTGGATGCAGAGCGGCTACGTCTACTCGACGACGGTCGCCCCCGACTACGCGAGCGCAACGATCCCGTACGCGGAGCCGCAGCGGCCGCTGCGCGCGTACAGCGAGCTGGCCGCGATCGCCTACGCGAAGGACGTCTTCTTCGACGAGAACGGCCTGCCGAACGGGTACTTCTGGAGGTTCGTGGACGACGTCTCGCTGTACAAGTACCCGCAGCCGAACATCAACACGGCGAACGCCGACGTGCTCGCCGCCGTGGGCCAGTACGCGGACTCCCAGCGCCAGCACATCGGCGACTTCCTCCAGGGCACGGGCCAGTACGCCCAGCTGGGCCAGCAGTGGTTCCAGGACCCGACGACCCTCGCGGCGGTCGCCGGCGTGGGCGGCAACGCCAACTCCTTCGCGGACACGATTTCGGCGCTTCGGGTCAGCATCACCGTGCACGAGGGCCGCTCGAGCTTCAGGCTCTCGGCCGTCGTGGCCCCCCAGGGCGGGGCGACCATCAACCAGACGGCCGCCACGAACGCGACCGCGGCGGCCTCGACCTCGTCCACCGCGTCGACAACCTCCGTGACGAGCACCGCGCAGCCCACCTCGACCGCGACGTCGGCCCAGACCTCCGCCGCGGCCTCGCAAAGCATTAATTATCCGTATACTGTCCTTGAAATGCTAGAAGAGGATGATATCCCGCTGCCTCCGCCACCCGTCACCCCCCAGACTTAAAGCATGTGCGCATCGCCCTTTAGCTTCCTGAGCGGGGGACCGCCGCCCCCCCGGGTCGTCGTGTTGCCGGACGCGGTCTTCTTCTCGCGCTCCTTCGAGGTTCCGGCCGATGCGTCGCGCGCCGAGGTGGTCTCCCAGGTGGGCCTGGCCTTGGAGGCGCTCTCGCCCTTCCCGCTGGCCCAGCTTTACCACGGCTTCTACCGGCCGGCGGGCGCCGGCCGCGCCCTGGCCTTCGCCTCCTACCGCAGGCGGTTCACGACGGACCAGATGGAGCCCTGGGCGAGCGCGGAGCTCGTGCTCCCGGCCTTCGCCGCGATGCTCGGGTGCACGTTTCCGGCCGGGGTGACCGTGATCCTCTCGGCACCCGAGGGGCTGACGGCGGTTCGCTGGGGCGAGGGGCCCGTCCCTTTGCAGGTGCTCCACCAGCCGCTGGCGCCGGACGCCGACGACGCGGCCCGCGCCAAGGCGCGCGACGCGCTTGGCGCCGGGGCGGGGAGCGTGGTCGAGATCGCGTCCGCGCCCGCGGCGCAGCCCCGCAGGAGCGACTCCGAGTTCGCCTTCAGGGCGGGCGAGCACGTCTCGCGCATCCCGGCCGAGGTGGCCGCGGACCTGGACGTGCGCGACAAGGTCGACCTCCTGGCGCTCGGCCGCGCCCGGCGCAGGGACCTCCTCCTCTGGAGGCTCACCGTCGGCGCCGCCGCGGCCTGCCTCCTGTTCGCCCTGGGCGAGCTCGCGCTCCTGGGCGGGGGCTTCTGGCAGGCCGCCCGCAAGGCGAAGGTGGCGGCCCAGAGCCCGACCGTGACCCACATCATGGCCGAGAAGGACCTGGCCGAGAGGATCAACGACCTGTCGACCAAGCGGCTCCTGCCCCTGGAGATGATCTCGCTCGTGTCGCCCGGGGCCGCGATGCCGAAGGCGGCGCCCGCGATCCAGTTCCTTCGGGCCACGACCAGCGCCCTCAACACGATCCAGATCGAGGCCCAGACCAACAACGCGGGCGAGATCGCCGGCTACAAGAGCGCGCTCGAGCAGGCGCCGGCCTGCGAGCGGGTCGAGATCCGCGACCAGAGGACGCACGACAACCTGGTCACGTTCACGCTCGTCGTGACCTTCAGGGCCGGCGCGCTGGCCCCCGCCTCGTCATGATCCGCTCGCTGCGCGCATTCTTCTTGGGGCGGCACGTGAGGGAGAAGCTTCTCCTCATGGTCTTCGCGGTCGCGGCCGCCGCGATCTGGTTCTCGAGCCTGAGCGCCCGCGCCGGCCGGTTCTCCCACGCCGCGCGCTCGACGACGGCCGCCCTGGCCGAGCAGGCGCGCTGGCTCACCGACCGCCCGACGGTCGAGGCCTCGGCCCAGGCCGCGGCGAGCCGGCTCGACCCCGTGCGCACCCTGGACACGACGCGGCTCATCGCCGAGGTCGCGGCCATCGCCACGGAGTCGGGGCTCAAGAACACGACCAGCGGCGACCCGAAGGACCTGCGAAGCGGGCAGTTCGCGGTCCACACGCTGCAGTTCAGCGTCACCAAGGTGGACTGGGGCGCGCTCAAGACCTTCTACCTGGCGCTGGGCAAGCGCTCGCCCTACATCGGGATCGAGCAGTTCTCGGTGCAGGTCGACCGAGCGAACCCGGCGCTCCTGAACGCCAGCTTCCAGATCTCCTCGGTCGAGATCTCGCGCAACTAGGGGCCCTTCAAGGGGGGCGCCCATGGCCATCGTCTCGCAGCAGAACCGGGCGCCCGACCCGATCCCCGCGGGCCGGGGGGCGGACCCGCCCTTGAGGAAGCTCTCCTTCCGGGCGATGGCGACCCAGTGCGAGGTCCAGTACTCGGCGCCGGGGGGCGACGCGCAGGCGGCGGCCTTCGAGAAGGAAGCCGAGGGCTGGGTGCACGCCTTCGAGGCCAAGTACTCCCGCTTCCAGCCGGGAAGCATCGTCAGCAGGATTAACGACGCCGCCGGCAGGGAGTGGGTCGAGATCGACGCGGAGACCGAGGCGCTGCTCAAGATGTGCGACACCCTGCACTTCATGACGCGCGGGATCCTGGACCCGTCCGCCCTGCCGCTCATCCGGATCTGGAACTGGAAGGCCGACCCCCCGGTCGTCCCGGGGCCCGAGGCGATCCGCGAGGCCCTGGGGCTCACGGGCTGGGCCAAGGTGCGCCGGGAGCCGGGAAGGGTCTTCCTGGCGCAGAAGGGCATGGCGCTCGACTTCGGGGGCTTCGGCAAGGAGTACGCCGTGGACATGGTCTCGATGCTCGCCGGGGAGCACGGGATAGCCGACTCGCTGGTCGACTTCGGCCACGACATCCGCGCGAGCGGCGCGCCTCCCGGCAGGCCCGCCTGGCACGTCGGGCTCGAGGACCCGAAGAAGCCCGGGACCATCTGGGCGAGCGTGGCCCTGAACCGCAGGTCGATCGCCTCGTCCGGGGACTCCATCCGCTCGTTCACCGCCGGCGGCCGGCGCTACGGCCACATCATCGACCCCAGGACGGGATGGCCGGTCGCCAACGGGTGCACCCAGGCGACCGTGATCGCGGACACCTGCCTGCAGGCGGGCATGCTCTCGACCTCGGCGTTCATAGCGGGCGTCGAGGCCGGCCTCGAGCTCATCCGCGCGTGCCCGGGGGCGGAGGGGACCATCCTCACCGACCGGGAGAGGGCGCAGACCCGGGGCTTCTTCAACTACGTGGCCTCGCGCTAGGGCCCTTGGGGCCGCCCGCGCCGCGGTCAGCCGAGCTTGAAGGCCGCGCTCACCTGGAAGACGGCGTTCACGATCGCGAACGCGATGAACCCGACGAAGATGAACACGAAGGCGAGGACCGAGCTCGCGATCACCTTGGTGAAGAAGTTGAGCTGGCGGGAGATCTGCTTGCGGTAGGCGAGGGCGATGTTCTGCAGGCTGGGGACCACGTTGCCGGTGTTCTCGCCGACGGCCAGGCGGTCGAGGACGAGCTCGGGGAAGCACCCCGTGCGGGTCAGGGCCTGCGAGAGCGACTCGCCCTCGAGGACCCGGTCGATCGCCCCGTCGAACGCCTTGCGGTGGACCCGGTTCGAGATCTGGCGCTCGGTCATGCGCAGGGCCTCGGCCGCGGTGATCCCGTTGGCGAGGAGCACGGCCAGGGTCTGGCTGAAGGATAGGACGGTCTGGCAGACGATGAAGGGGCCGACGAGCGGCAGGCGAAGGAGCCAGGAGTCGCTGCGCTGCCTGCCGGCCTCCGTCGCGCGCCAGCGCCACGCCGAGCCCAGGCCGACGACGGCCGCGATCACGACGAATACCCCGTAGTGCAGCGCGATGTGCGCCATGCCGATCAGGATCTGCGTCGAGAGCGGCATCTTGCCCCCGAGCGAGTTGAGGAGCGTCTGGAGCCTCGGCAGGAGGAAGAAGAGGAAGAAGAGGATGACGCCGCAGGACATCACCACCATGAAGATGGGGTAGGCCAGCGCGGACAGGAGCGCCTGGCGCATCTCGCGCTGCTCGGTCAGGTGCTCGATCAGGCGAGTCAGGGTGTCGTTCAGGGACCCGGTCGCCTCGCCGGCCCGGATCAGGTTCACGGTCGAGGCGTCGAACACCTGCGGGAACGCCTCCATCGCCCTGGAGAGCGTCGCCCCCTCGCTGATCCTGGCCCAGAGGCCGCCGCAGAGCGTCCTCTGGCGCGGCTCCCTGATGCGCATCGAGAGGAGCCGGACGGCCTCGCCCGCGGAGAGGCCGCTGGTCGTCAGGTCATGGAGCGACTCGAGGAAGGGCAGTCTGTCGGCCTGCCTCGGCATGGCCTCGGGCCGGACCCCGGCGGCGCACGGCGCCTCGGCGGCGGCGGGCTTCGGGCGCGCCGCGGCGCCCGGCGGCGACGTCTCGACCACCGAGGCGACCGTCAGGCCCCGGGCGGAGAGGAGGCGCAGGGCGTCCTTGCGGCTCGGCGCGTCTATCGCGGAGTCCAGGAGCTGGCCCCCGCGGTCGCGGGCCTTGTAGGAGAATCGGGGCATCGGGGGCGTCCGGGGCGGGCTACTCGTTCACCGTGATGACCCGCAGGACCTCGTCCAGCGTCGTGTAGCCGCTCTTCACCCGGTCCCAGCCGCTCTGGCCCAGGGTCCTCATGCCGTTTCGGCGCGCGGCAAGGGCCAGCGTGCGCGTGCTCTCGCGCTTGAGGACGAGGGAGTGCATCTCCTCGTTCAGCCTGAAGATCTCGAAGAGGCCGATGCGGCCGCGGTAGCCCGTCCCGCGGCAGCGGTCGCATCCGACCGGCCCCCGGAGCGCCGTGACGTGATCGGCCTCCGAGGCGCTGCAGCCGAGGATCGCGAGGGCCTCCTCGAGCCTCGTGCGGCTCACGGGCTCCGGCCTCGAGCACTCGTTGCAGAGGCGGCGCACGAGGCGCTGGGCGATCACGAGCTCGATCGCCGAGGCGACGAGGAAGGGCTCGATCCCCATGTCGACCAGGCGCGTGATGGCGCCCGGGGCGTCGTTCGTGTGCAGGGTCGAGAAGACCAGGTGGCCCGTCAGCGACGCGCGGATCGCGATGTCGGCGGTCTCGCGGTCGCGGATCTCGCCCACCATGATGATGTCGGGGTCCTGGCGCAGGATGTGGCGCAGGGCGCTCGCGAACGTGAGCCCGATCTCCGAGCGCACCTGCATCTGGTTGACGCCGGGCACCTCGTACTCGATCGGGTCCTCGACCGTGATGATCCGCAGGTCCGTCGAGTTTATCTGGCGAAGGAAGGCGTTGAGGGAGGTGCTCTTGCCCGAGCCCGTGGGGCCCGTGACCAGGATGATGCCGTGCGGGTAGTCGAGGACCTGCTTGATCTGCGCCTGCTCCCCGGCGCTCATCCCGAGGCGGTCCATCGTGTAGGCCTCCTTCTTCTTGTTGAGGAGGCGAAGCGAGATCGACTCGGCGTAGATCGTGGGGATCGTGGAGACGCGGATGTCGAGCGTGTTGCCGCCCGAGTTGAAGTTGATCCTGCCGTCCTGCGGCAGGCGCTTCTCGGAGATGTTCAGGCGCGCCATGATCTTCACGCGCGAGATGATGGCGTCCTGGAAGCGAAGGAGGTTCTCCGGGACGGAGACCGGCACCAAGAGCCCGTCCACCCGGTAGCGGATCCGCAGCTGGTCCTCCTGGGGCTCGAAGTGGATGTCCGTCGCCTCGTCGTTCACGGCCTGCGTGATCACGTCGGTGACGAACCGCACGACGGCCGCGTCCTCGTCGACGTCCTCGTCGGCGTCGCGCATGGCCTCGGGCGCCACGTAGCCCTCGTCGCTGTCCTCGAGGGCGCCGGAGCCGACGCCGAAGTTCTCGATGATGAGCTGGTGCACGCGCTCCGGCACCGCCATGTGCCAGACGAGCGGCCGCGGCGTGAAGGTCTTCAGCCAGTCCGCCATCGATGCGTCGGGGACCCACGCGGAGGCGATGTGCAGCGGGGTCGCGGGCGTGGGATCCCGGGCCTCCCCCTCGCCCTGGGCCCCGAAGCGGATCGGGATGATCTGGAAGTCGTGCACCAGGCGCGCGGGCAGGAGCCCGCGGGCGCCCGGGTCCGTCTGCAGGTTGGTGGCGATGTCGAGGCCTGCCGCCGCGGCGAGCTCCGCAAGGGCCGTGTTCTCGTCGAGGCCCAGGGCCGAGACGAGGGCGCCCAGGCGGGCGCCGCGCGGCGCCTCGAGGATCGCCTGGCGCTGCAGGTCGGAGAGGCGCGAGGCGATCGCGGTCGGAAGCGCTTCCTGTGCCGTCACCATGGCCGTGGGTGCCCCCCCAAGGGGCTACTGGAGGTGCTCCTTGACCGACATGTTCGCGTCCGGCAGCTCGCTCGGGTTGGCGAGGAACCGCTTGAGCTGCTCCTTGTCGCCCATCCCCTGGATGGCCCTCTTCGTGTCCGCGGTGCCCTCGAAGGGCGTGAGGACGTGCGGGCGAAGGAAGAGCAGGAGCTCGGAGCGCTTGGACTCGTTGTCGCGGTAGCCCAGCAGGTTGCTGATGACCGGGATCTCGAAGATGATGCCCAGCTTCTGGCGGTCGAGCGAGCGGGTCGTGCTCTGGAAGCCGCCCAGGACCACGAGCTCATCGCTCTGCGCGTTGATGAAGGACGTGGCCTCGCGGTGGTTGATCGAGGGCTGCGAGTTGCCGTCGATCGTGACCGACGGGCCCTGGTCGTCGACCGTCTGGTCGACCTTGAGCTGCACGCTGTTGTCGTCGCCGATGAGCGGCGTCACCTTGAGCGTGATGCCGATGTCCTTGTAGGTCACGGTGGACGACTGCGCGAAGGACGCCGTCGTGGTGCCCGAGGCGATGGGCTCGGCGGTCGAGCCCGTGATGACGGGCAGCTGGTCCGTGACCGTGATCATCGCCTCCTTGTTGTGGGTCGTGACGATCGTGCTCTGCTGGAGGATCTTCGAGGTCGAGATGTCTCCCAGGGCCGTGAGCGTGGCGAGGAGGTTGATCGGGTTCACGCTGTTGACGACCGTCGTGGCGGTGGTGGCCCCGGAGGCCGCCGCGGCGACCACGCCCGGCCCGATGCCCAGGCCCGCAAGGGTGGCCGTCAGGGCCGTGATCGAGGTGCCCCCGTTCGGCGCCGTGCCGATGTTGACGGCGGCCGTGCTGATCCCGGAGTTGGTGCTGTCGCTCAGGACCACCTCGGCGATCACGACCTCGATGCGCACCTGCGCCAAAAGGACGTCTATCTTGCTGATGATGGACTTGATTATCTTTATGTCGTCGACCGTGCCCGAGACGACGATCGAGTTCGTGCGCTCGTCGGGCTGGATCGTGACGAAGCTGCTGAACTCGCTCGAGCCGGGGACCTCGTTGGCGGCGCCGGCCGCCGCCGCCGGGGTCGTCGCCGGGTTGGCCGCCGCGGCCGCGGACTGGCCCGGCTGGGCGATCTGGCCCGGGCGAACGGACTGGGCCGAGGCCTTCTGCGTCGCGGCGGTCTGGCCGCTGATCAGCTGGCTAAGCAGCGACGCCACGTCCTTCGCGTCGGCGTGCTTGAGCAGGATGACCTCGTTCTTCGTGCTGGGGTCGGAGACGATGTCCAGGCGCGAGATGAGCGCGTCGAAGAGCGGGTACTCGCGCGGGTCGGCGATGACGACGATCTGGTTCGTGCGGTCGTCGGCCGTGTAGGAGGTGGTGGCCCGCAGCTGGTTGCCCGCGGCCCCGGAGAGCATCGTGTGGATCTTCTGGACCAGGTCGCTCGCCTTGGCCCCGTTGTGCAGGGCGTAGAACTTGGGTATGAGGGCGTTCGGCCTCGGCTTGTCGACCTCCTCCAGCAGCAGTTCGATCTTCTGGATGTTCTCGAGGGTGTCCGTGACCAGGGCGACGTTCGCCTTCTCAAGCTGGACGATCCCGCCGCCGATCCCCGGGGTCATGAAGGTCTGCACCTGCGGCACGAATTCCGAGACCCGCAGGAAGTTGAGCTCGAAGAGCTTGGTGACGATCCTGCCGCTGGGGGGCAGGTCGAGGGACGAGCCCGAGATCATCTCCGGCGACTCGCTCTTCGCCTGGGAGAGCGCGGTCACCTTGAGGAAGCGCTCGCCCATGGGGGAGACCGAGACGCCGTTGAGCGCCAGGAGCGTCTCCAGGGCCGTGACGAGTTCGGCCTTGGGGATCGGCCGGCTGATCTTCAGGGAGTAGGTCGCCGTGGGCAGCTGGCCCGGGCGCACGATCGTGCGCCCGGTGTATATCTCCAGGGCGGAGAGGACCGAGTCGATGTCGCCGTCGCTCAGCTTGAACGAGTCGACGATCGACGAGTCGGCCTTGGGGGCCGCCGCAGGCGGCGGCGCGGGCCGGCCGTAAGGGGCCACCTGGGCTCCCGCGTCAACGGCGCAAACAAGGCCGGCGGCAAGCCACAAACGTGCGAGGCGCAATGTCATGCAAAATAGGGATGGTGAGTAAAGGGGAACCGGGGCCCGTTGTAAATGGTGTTGTGATATGACGGCTTTTTCCCGGGAAGGTTGCCTTTGCGCGCCGGATTTGCCGCTTGCGGGGCCGGTTTCGCGGCCCAACGTTGCCAAAACAGAGAGATGCCCAACTCCTTCGGAACCCTTTTCAGGATCACCACATGGGGCGAAAGCCACGGCGCGGCCGTGGGGGTCGTGATTGACGGCTGCCCGCCCAGGCTGCCGCTTTCGGAAGGCGACATCCAGGGGGACCTGGACCGGCGAAAGCCCGGCCAGAGCGACATCACCTCCCCCAGGAAGGAGAAGGACAAGGTCGAGATCCTCTCCGGCGTCTTCGAGGGGCGAACGACTGGGGCGCCGGTCTCCATGCTCGTGCGCAATTCCGACGCCCGACCGGGCGCCTACGACGAGATGAGGGAGAAGTTCCGGCCGTCCCACGCCGACTTCACCTACCAGGCGAAGTACGGGATCCGGGACCACCGCGGCGGCGGCAGGAGCTCGGCGCGCGAGACCGTGGGCCGCGTGGCCGCCGGCGCGGTCGCGAGGAAGATCCTCGCCCTTGCCGGCCCGGTCGAGATCCGCGCCTACGTGACCCGCATCCACGACATCGGGATCCCGCCCGGCCACGGGGAGCCCTTCCCGTCGGTCGCCGAGGTTGACATGACGCCGGTGCGCTGCCCGGACCCCGCGACGGCGGCGGCCATGATCCGAAGGATCGAGGAGGTCCGCGCCAAGGGGGATTCCGTGGGAGGGGTGATCCGCTGCCGGGTGCGCGGGCTGCCTGCGGGCCTGGGGGAGCCGGTCTTCGACCGCCTCGAGGCCGACCTGGCGAAGGCGATGCTGTCGCTCCCCGCGACCAAGGGCTTCGAGATCGGCAGCGGCTTCGCGGGCACGCTGCTGAAGGGTTCCGAGCACAACGACCCCTACGTGCCGAAGGAGGGGCGGATCGGCACGGCGACCAACCGCTCCGGGGGCATCCAGGGCGGGATAAGCAACGGCGAGGAGGTCTTCTTCAACGTGGCGTTCAAGCCCACGGCGACGATCATGATCGCCCAGGCGACGGTCGACAACGAGGGCCGGCCGGCGGAGCTGACCGGCAGGGGCCGCCACGACCCCTGCGTCCTTCCCCGCGCGGTGCCGATCGTCGAGGCCATGACGGCGCTCGTCCTCGTCGACCACTGGATGCGCAACAGCGCGCAGAACAAGGCCTTCAAATTCTGAGAGACCCCGATGACAAGCCGCTGGTCTACCTGGTCCTGGGCTCCACCGGGTCCGGCCGTCGGGAGGTCTTGGCGGACCTGATCGGCGACGGGCTCGGCGCGGGCGACAGGGCCGCCGTGCTCATGTCGTCCGGCGAGGCCGCCGACCCGGGCGCAACCGGCCTGGTCGGGGTCTCCCCGTGGAGCCTTCGGCCCGGATCCGCGGTCGAGGCCGAGCTTCCGGAACATGCGACGCACGTCTTCATCGTCCTGGACGGCCGGGTGAACCCCGTGGACCAGCTCGAGGCATGGAAGGAATGGCTCGGGGCGCGGGGGGCCCAGGTCGCGCGGGTCCTCTTTATCGTCGACTGCAAGCTCGCCGAGCGCAACCCGAAGCTCTTCGCCTGGTTCGAGGCCTGCATCCACTTCTCGGACGTCGTGCTCCTCAACCGCCGCGAGGGCGTCGCCAACAAGTGGATCGGGGATTTCCGCAAAAAATTCGAGGACAAGTTCTACCCGTGCCTCTTCGAGTTCGTGAAGGGCGGCAAGGTGTCGAACCCCGCGCTCATCCTGGCGCCCGTCGCCCGCCGCATGTCCCACGTCTTCGACGAGGCGGAATGGATCGCCGAGGAGGATGAGGACGAGCAGGAGGAGGGCGAGGAGGAGGTCGAGATGAAGCCCGAGGAGGACCCGTACCTCGAGCGCAGGATGGGCGGGCGCTGGGTCCTCGAGCTTCCCGACATCGCCGGGTACCTCCCGGCGCCTCCCAGGTGAGCGGGGTTTACGGGATCCGCAGCGTCGAGCCCACCCTGAGCACGGACTCGTTGGGGAGGATGTCCCGGTTCGCCTGGTAGATGTCGGGCCAGCGCCTGGCGGTGCCGTAGAACTTGAGCGAAATGCCGGAGAGCGTGTCGCCGTCGACGACCACGTAGGTGCGCACCTGGGGCGTCGGGGCCGGCGTCGGGGCGGGCGCGGTTGTGAGCCTTGCCGCCTCGGCGGTCGACGGGCGCACCGGGGGCGAGCGGCGAAGCAGGTTGTTCTCCTGCTGCAGGGCTGCGTAGCCCTGCGCGGCCGCTCCGAGCCTCGCCGTCAGGTCGGCCACCTGCTTCTCGAGCGCGGCCCTCTCGTTCGCCCCGTCCGACTTGGCGTCCGTGGCGGCCTTCTGCGCGTCGCCAAGCTGCTCCTTCGTCGACGCGAGGTCGCGCCTCGCCTGGTCAAGGTCCGTGGAAAGCGCCTGGATCCTGCCCGAGGAATCCCCGGACGCCTTGAGCGCGGCCTCGTCCGTGGCGACCTTTGACGCCAGCGAATCGGCCTCGGCGGAGCGCCTCGAGAGCTGGTCCTGGAGCGAGGCGATCCTTGCGGCGGAATCGGCCTTTGCCTTCTCGGCGGCGGCCTTTTCCGCCTCGAGGTCCTGGCGCGCCGAGGCGAGCTCGGCGTCGCGCGCGCCTGCCCTGGCGGTGATAACCTGCGCGGCCTTGGACGCGGCCTCCTCCGCTGCCTTGGCGGCGCCTGCGGCAAGCTCCTTGGATGCCGCGGCCTCGCTTCTCGCCCTCGCGAGTTCCGAATTGGCCGCGTCCAGCGACTCCTTGGTCTTTGCGAGCTCGGCGCCCAAAGACCTGGCCCTTGTCTCGGCGTCGCCGGCAGCCGTGGCGGCCGACAAGGCCGCCTTCCCGGCCTCCTGCGCCTTGGCGAGCTCGGCCTTCGTCTGGGCAAGTTCTCCGGCGGTCTCCTGGGCCCTTGTGCCCGTCTCGCGGGTCGCTTTGAGGGCGCCCTCGGCGTCGGCGAGCTTGGCGGCCAGCGCGGCTGCGTTCTCCTTTGCGGCCGAGGAATCCTTCACTGCCTGGGCGAGCTGGGATTGGACGCCCGCTAGCGACGCCCTGGCCTCGTTGAGGGCCGCCGCGTTGGCTTCAGACTGCTTCTTCAGCCCGTCGCTCTCTGCCTTCGAGTCGTCGAGGGCCTTCCTGTCGGAGGCGAGTTCGGCGGCGAGCGCGTGGGCCCTTGCTCCCGAATCCCCTGCCGCCTTCAGGGCGGCCTCATCGGCGGCGAGCTTGGTGGACAGTGCCTCGGCGTCAGACGCGCGGCTCGCAATCTCCCTGCGGGCGGCTGCGGCGCCGTCCTTCGCAGCGGACGAATCCTTAAGCGCCTGCGCCAGCTGGGCCTGGACGCCGGCGAGAGTTGCATGGGCCTCGCCCAGCGCCGCCGCGTTGGCATCAGACTGCTTCTTCAGGCTGCCGGCCTCGGCCTTTGAGTCGTCGAGCGACTTGCGAGCGGAGGCGAGTTCGGCGGCGAGCGCATGGGCCCTTGCACCGGAGTCGCCCGTGGCCTTGAGCGCGGCCTCGGCGCTCGCGAGCCTGGAGGACATGGCCTCGGAGTCGGCCGCGCGCTTGGCGAGCTCCCCCTGCAGGGATTGCTCGCGGGCGGCCGAGTCCGCCTTCGCGCTCGCCGTGTCCTTCTGGGCCTGGGCGAGCTGCGCCTGGACGCCGGCGAGCGTTGAGCGGGCCTGCTCGAGGGAGGCGGCATTTGCGTCCGCCTGGCTGCGCAGGCCGGCGGTTTCGGCCTTCGAGTCGTCGAATGACTTGCGCGCGGATGCGAGATCCGCCGCGAGGGCCTGGGCCCTTGCGCCCGTGTCACGGGTTGCCTTGAGCGCAGCCTGGGCGTCGGCGAGCTTTGCGGACAGGGCCTCGGCGTCAGTGACCCGCCTCGCGAGCTCCCTTCTGGCCGCCGCGGCTTCGTCCTTCGCGGCCGAGGTGTCCTTCAACGCCTGGGCCAGCTGGGCCTGGGCGCCGCCAAGCGAGGCTGCATTCGCGTCGGACTGCCTGCGCAGGGTGTCGGCCTCGGCCCTTGAATCGTCGAGGGCTTTCTTTGTGGAGGCGAGGTCGGCTGCAAGCGCCTGCGCCCTGGCGCCGGAGTTGCCCGTGGCCTTGAGCGCGGACTCGTCGGCGGCGAGCTTGGCGGACAGGGCCTCGGCGTCGGCCGCCCGGCCGGCGAGTTCCTTCCTTGCTGAAGCCGCCTCATCCCTGGCCGACGCGGTGTCCCTCGCGGCCTGGGCGAGCTGCTCCCTGGCCTGGGAAAGCTCCGCCGCGGTCGCCTGCGCCCTGGCTCCGGTGTCGCGGGTGGCCTTCAGGGCTGCCTGGGCGTCGGCGAGCTTTGCGGAAAGCGCCTCGGCGTCGGTGGCCCGCCTTACGAGCTCCTTCCTGGCCGAAGAGGCCTCATCCTTCGCAGCCGAGGCGTCCTTCAATGCCTGGGCCAGCTGGGCCTGGAAGCCCGCCAGCGTTGCGCGGGCCTGCTGCAGGGAGGCGGCGCTGGCGTCCGCCTGGGATCGCAGGCTGGCGGCCTCGGCCTTGGAGTCGTCGAGCGCCTTGTGCGCGGATGAAAGATCCGCTTCCAGCGCCTGGGCCTTGGCGCCTGTGTCGCCAGACGCCTTGAGGGTGGCCTCGTCTGCGGCAATCCTCGCCGCGGACGCGGCGGCGTCCGCAGCGTTCCTGGCAAGCTCCTTCTGCAGGGACCCCTCGCGCGCGGCGGAGTCCGCCTTCGCCTGAGCCGCGTCCTTCTGGGCCTGGGCAAGCTCCGCCTGGAGGTCCGCAAGCGCCGCGCGCGACTTCTCGAGGGCGGCCGCGTTTGAGTCGGCGTCCTTCCTGGCGCCGGCCAGGGACACGCGCGTGTCCTCGAGGGCCGTCCGGGCGGTCGCGAGCTCCGAGGAGAGCTCCGCGGCCTTTGAACCGCTCTCGCCCGCGGACTTGAGGGCCGCCTCGTCGGAGGCGAGCCTGGCCGAGAGCGCGTCGTTGCTCTTCGTGGCCTGGGCCAGCTGGGTGCGCGCTCCGTCCAGGTCGGCCTTCGCCTGGGATAGCGCCGCCGCACGCGCGTCCGCGTCCCTGCGCGCGGCCTCGGCCGCCGCCCTGGCCGCGTCAAGAGCCTGCCGGGTTGAGGCAAGGTCGGATGCAAGGGAAGCAGCCTTGGCCCCGGACACCGCGGATGCCTTGAGGGAGGCCTCGTCGGCCGAGAGCTTCGCGGAGAGAGTCCTGGAGTCCTCCTGGGCCTGGGCGAGACGGGCCTTTGCCGAAGAAAGGTCGGCCGTCGCCTGGGCGAGCGCCGCCGCCCTGGTGTCGGCGTCCTTCCTGGCGGTTTCCGCGGCGGCATTGGCCGACTTGATTTCCGACTGCGCCGAGCCGAGCTCGGTGGCCAGCGCCTGGGCCCTTGCCCCTGCGTCGCCGGCGCCCTTCAGGGCCGACTCGTCCGCCGCGAGTTTCGTCGAAAGGACCTTGTTGTTCTTGGTGGCCGCCTCAAGCTGGCTTCGGGTCGTATCCAGGTCCGACTTCGCCTGCGACAGTTGGGAATCCAGGGCCAGAGCCTTCGCTCCCGCATCACGGCTTGCCTTGAGCGCGGCCTCGGTGTCCGCGAACTTCGCGGCCAGGGCCTCGCCGTCCGACGTGCGCTTCTCGACCTCCTTCTCGAGCGTCGCCGCCCAGGCCGTGTCCTTCTTCTTCTCGTCGACGGCCGCCGTGTTGGCGGTGTCGAGCGCCCGGCGCGCGGCCGCGACCTCGGCCGCCTTCTCGGCGGCCAGGGCGTCGAAGCGGGTCCGGTCCTCGGTGGCCTGGGCCTTCACCTTCTGCGCATCGGCAACCGCCTGCGCCAGCTGGGCCTGCGTCGACGCTAGGTCGCCTTTGGATTTGTCGAGTTCCGCCACCAGGGCCGTTGCCTTCGCGCCGGATTCACCCGCTGTCTTCAGGGCCGCCTCGTCCTGCGTCACCTTGGCCGACAGCTGTTCCACGTCGGCCGAGCGCTTGGAGAGCTCCTGCTCGAGCGATGCGGTCTTTGCGGCAGCCTGGGCCTTCGCCGCATCCGCATCCTTTGACGCCTGCGCGAGCTGGGACTGCGCCGCCGCGAGGGCGCCCTTGGCCTGATCCAGCTCGGCGGCCAGCGCATGGGCCTTTGCGCCGTATTCCCCGGTGGCCTTGAGGGCGGTCTCGTCCTGCGCCAGCTTCGCGGAGAGGGCCTCGGCGTCGGACAATTGCTTGGCAAGCTCCCTCTGTATCTCGTCGATCCTGGCCGCGGAGTCCTTCTTCTCATCCGCGAGGGCGCGGTTCACGGCGTCCATGGCCTTGCGCGCCGCCGCGAGCTCCGCGACCTTGGCGTTGTACTGCGAGTCCTGGAGGTTCTTCGTGGCTGAGATCTGCGTCAGGGCCTGCATGAGCGCCTGGCTGCGCTCATCCAGCTGCGAGGCGAGCTGCTGGTTGAGGGTCGTCTGCTTCGCCACCTCATCCTCGAGTTCCTTGATCCTGGCCGAGTCGGCAGCGGGAGCAGTGGCGGCCGCAGGCTCCTGGGTGGGCGCGGGCGCCGCGGCGATCGACGTTTGTGCAGAAGGCGCCGGAGCCTCCACGACCCTTGCCGGGGCAGGGGCCCGAACGACCACCGCCTTCGGTGCAATGCCAAGGCTAGCCCTGACGGAGCTTAAGCGCTTCTTGCCCTCCGCAAGCTGGTCCGGGGACATCGCGGCCGTGAGGATCCCAAGGTCCTTGCCCGTGCTGCCCTGCTCCGATGCCAGGGTCAGCCAGACAAAGGCCTCGACCTCGTCGACAGGCACGCCGTAGCCCTTGGCGTAGGCGAGGCCCAGGTTGTATTCGGCTATCGCGTTGCCGTTTTCAGCCTTGGCCCGGAGGGAGGCGATCCCGGGCGGGACGGGATCGGCTGCGCCAACGGATGCTGAAAGGCCGAACGCAAGGACAGCTAATGCATAACGGCCGTGCTGGAGCATCCTTTACGTCTAATACGGAGCCCAATCCGTTTACAATCCACATTAAGGGATCCTAAGCGCCATTGGAATGGGGCCAGATTCGACGATTTACGAGGCAGGCTCCCGGGAGCCTAGATGCCGTCTGGGCCAGAGTCGAATCTTGCGATGGCGATTTCTGCTTGCGGATGATTTTGGCCAGGGCCTATTAGTCCCCTCCCGCCCGTTGCGCAACAGGCGGCCAAGCGCCGTTCTTTCCCCCTTCGTTATTCTGTATTCGTTTCGAAATCGCATGATTTGAAACGAGTTAGCCCTTGATGCCCGGGTGGTGGAATTGGTAGACACGCAGGTCTCAGAAGCCTGTGCCTTATCAGCATGCGAGTTCGAGTCTCGCCTCGGGCACCATATCATATACAATAAGTTAGGTAAGTATAGAATTTAGGGGTTGAGGTAGTTCTACGTCTGTGTTCTACATTGTGGATGCCCGATTCAAATTCTGAGTCCAAGCATTCCAAGCCCGCGGCGTCCAATCACAGGTTCACCGCCGACACGGGCGTTACCAATCTCATTCGCAACACGAAGAGCGGCATCTATTACGCCCGAATCGTCCATCAACGAAAGGACCACTGGAAGTCACTCAAGACCGATGTCTTCGCCGTCGCGAAACAAAGGCTGAGGAGGTTTGAAGATGATCTGCGGGGGCGTAAGGTTTCGAAGAAGGGCGTGACAATGACGTTTGGGCAGGCCGCCCAAATATACGCTGAACAGGTCGCCCTGGAGCGGTTGGCGCCGTCCTCAAAGGAATTTAGACTTAGGCCTGCATCGACCTTCCGAAGGACGTGGCCGGACCTCGCGGGGACAGACATTCGGAGGATCTCTGCGGATGACTGCATCAAATGGCTGCAACGCTACGAAAACGGGGCGGCAACTTACACCCCCCATCGTGCTAGGACTACGGTACCGGGCAACTCCCCGACAGTCATCAACGCGTGCATAGCATACCTTCGCCGAGTCTTCGATGTTGCGATCAAGGAGGGCCTTATAAGTGAGAATCCCGCCCGCTCGATGAAGCGAATGCCCGTTAGAAAAAAACTGCTCGACCTGCCTTCACGAACACAGTTCCAGGCCATTGTTGTCCACGTGCGCAATTCTCGTTCCCGTTGGGGCGAAACTGTCGGTGATTTGATCGAAGGACTCGCCTATAGTGGAATGCGCCTAAAGGAAGCCGGACGAATGAGATGGTCCGACATCAAGCTTGAAGATGGGCTCATGAACATCTGGGGCTCTAAGACCAGAGGCTCCATGCGAACCGTCCCGCCCATACCAGCGATGCGGGATCTTTTTTCTCGAATCAAGAAGAGCGGTCCAAAGGTGTTTACAGCTGATAGCGCTTTGGGGTCTCTCAAGAGCGCGTGCAAAGCACTCAACGTTGCAAAGCTGAATCATCACGATCTCCGGCACCTTTTTGCTACGACGGTCATTGAATCGGGAGTTGATATTCCAACCTTGTCGAGGTGGCTCGGCCATGTGGACGGTGGGGCACTTTGCATGAAAACCTATGGCCACCTGCGGCCTCTTCACAGTGCAGAAGCGGCGGCGAAGGTGAGGTTTTAGAAATCTTGGATTTAAGAATTTGCTGACATTTCCCGCCGTGGATTTTGTATCTACCAGCAACATGCATCGATCGGCGAATCCAAAGGACACCAATGAGTGAGAAGATAAGAGTCTTCGTCAGTTCGGTGCAGAAGGAACTCGAGGACGAGCGGGTCATAGTCCAAAATCTTTTGAACACGGACGGATTTCTCGCGGCGAATTGCTCCCCGATTCTCTATGAGTTCGAGCCTGCATCGCCGGACAAAGCCTTGGATGGCTGTCTTAAGGCGCTCGATGTGTGCCAGATTTATTTGCTCATTGTGGCCGCTCAATATGGCACATTGGTTGGCAAGTTATCCATAACTCACGAAGAATACAGGCGGGCTAAGGAAAAGAAGCTACCGGTCCTCGCCTTCGTAAAGGGTGACCGCAAGGCGAAGCGTGAAGAAGGCACTGAAGTTCTGCTCAAGGAACTCGACGAGGATGGCCCGAAATACAAGCGATTCGGCAATGTTATTGAGCTCCAAAAGGAGGTGCGCGCGGCGCTCGTTAAGCTACTCAAGGACCGGTTTGGCATCGCTCCGTCAAGTGATGAAAACGAGATTGCTCAGCAGACCATCGAGGCCACATCCCCATTCGAATCGCAGCCAATGACGCGTTTGAAGTGGCTCGATCTCGATCATGAGGTGGTTCGCCAATTGATCGCCGCCGCGGACGGTAAAGCCCCAGAAGTGCTTTCGACAAACGATCTTCTCGCGGGTGCAACAATGCGTGGACTCGTTTGGCATGACTCGCAGGCCGATGAACATTACGCGACCGCTGCAGGCATCGTTTTGCTCGCTCGCGATCCGTCAGCTGTGTTTCCCCAATGCCGTATCCTTGCCGATGCGTTTCGGGGGACCGAACCCGACGGCAGTCCCGGTGACCACGAGGATATTCGGGGTCCGATGCCGACTTCGATTGATCGCGCCATAGCCTTCATCGATCGGAACACTCGCCATCCGATGCGCGTCGTTGGCCTCAATCGCATCCGTCTTGACGAATATCCCATTGAAGCACTGCGGGAAGCCTTGGTAAACGCCGTGGCCCACCGTCAATACGGGGACGCCGGACGGAAGATCATGCTCGAAGTTTTTGCTGATCGGGTTGTCGTCTCCAGCCCGGGTTTGCCTCCGGCGCCGATTACATTAGCCAATCTCCGAAAGGATAAATACCGGCAGTGCTCTCGGAATCCTGTACTGGCGCAATGCCTCTCCTATTTCCACCGCATTGAGGAACGCGGAAGCGGCTTCCGGCGGATGCGCGACCAGATGCTCGATCATGGACTGGATCGACCGTTGCTGGGTAGTGACACCGGCTATTTTCAAGTTTCTTTTCCTGGCCCTGGAGAGAACCTCGACCGGCTTCGTGTTCCCGCTTTGCGGCCCGACGCGCTCGTCACGCCATCAGTCGAGACCAAGCTCAACGAACGTCAGAGGAAGATGGTTGGCCTGCTTGTGGCGGGCGAGAAATTGACTAGCCGACGGTGCGAGCACGAGTTTGGAATCACGCGTGAGACGACTTCACGGGACTTCGCCCTCTTGATGGAGTTGGGCTTGGCGGTCCGGCAGGGCCGTGGACGCTCGACGAGCTACATTCTGGCTACCAAGGCGTCCTGAACCAATCGTCAGGTAATCGTCAGACCAACCTTGGTAATCGTCAGGACCCACCCTGCCACCGTGCCGAGGGCCAATCGTCAGGAAAGCGTCAGGTGCTTACGTTGAATCGTCAGATGGCCGCAGAGGGCGGTTGTGCATCATGGTGAGGGGGTCGGAGGCGTGCGCGGAGCAGGTGACTTTGGCAAGCGAGGCCCGCCCCGGGGCCAGCCCATCCGCTTCCTGGGGGCGAGGCGCGCAAGTGCAGCCGCCTTCCGGCAGGCGCTTTCGACGAAGTCTAGGGGCAGCGACGTGTAGGCCGCCAAGCTCGACAGAGTCACGCGCACGGCTGAGGTTCCCTCGGTGCGCTTTAGGCGCCCTTGCATGAGCAAGCGCTCGACGCTGTCCTCACTCAGCGAGAGCAAGGAGGCGGCTTCGGCCTTCGTCGCGGTTAGGTGAATTGCGGGGATGGAGTCTTTCATTACCCAATTTTGGGGGCCTGGCGGGGACCCAGTTTTCCACTTTTCAGCCGAAGCCCGCCATCTGAGGGCGTGGGCGACTCTGCCCCTCCCCGCGAACATCCTGTTCTCCAGTGAAGCTGATGGTCGGGGGTACGAGAGCTCAATTGGATGGTTGCGCCAGCTCTTGAGCCAGTCGGTGGTGCGATGAGATGGGACTATGGGTTTCGCATTAGCCGGGTTTACGGCCGGGGGCGCTTTGCTCCACACGAAGCTCAAGGAACTTGACCGCTTACGGTGGCCGAGGAGGGGCCTGATTTTGTCGCTCCGGCGGTGTAGGCTGCAAATGAGGAACAGAGGTGTCATCGCCGAGAATTGGGCGACTCTTGGAGTTTCTGCCGAATTAGAATTAGCCGGTAATGGCGTTGGGCGGGATCGAGGTCGACAGTTTGGCCATGGGGATCTCGATGACCTTAGGCTCTGCGGAAAGGGAGGCCTCAATTGGGATCGGGGTGCGTTGCGCCCGGCGCTCCGCGTAGTTCGTGGCGTTTACCCTTGCCAGCGCGCGTATCCAGCCGCGGTCATCGAGATAGGGAGCCAAGTCGACCGAGCGAGCTTCAGGGCTGCCCGGCTCCTTGAACGTGACAACCGCCCGCATCTCGCGGTCTTTCTCCTTCTTCTCCTTGGTTTTGTAGCCCCAGAATGTGCCAATCCCGTCTTCACGGTGAATGAGATCGTAGTACTCGTCTTCCTCAAAGATGAGCTTCGAATGCTCGCCTCCGTGGCCAGTGAAGAGGACGTATGCGTAGATCTTGGGTGTCGTCCCCTTGTCGCGAATGAGCGCATACGGGATCCGCAGGAGGTACGCGTCGTCTTTGGAGCGGGGGGAGTACTTCACCTGTATGGCAATCCCCTGGAGGGTCTCGTAGACCCAAGCGATCATGTCCCTGCCCTTGCAGCCACCTTTGAGAGAGGTGACCTCGTTTTCGAGGCGCGCCAGGTCGGCGTCGCAGAGGGCCTCGGCGCAACGCGCCTTGGGGAAGGATTTGTAGTACTGGGTCCCGCCTTTGTATGCGGGTTCGAAGACGATCGCCGCTGGCGTGACGGCCATGGCTGATGTCTGTGAGATCGCTTTGTGATTGGAGGCGGCTTGGGCCTCGGAGCTGTCGGGTGTTGTGCTCATAAAGGGAATTGTTTCCCTTAATTATGGCGGCTCTTCGGGGGGTAGCCTTGCATACCCGAACGCCATCCCACGCCGTCCCCAGTATGGAAGTCCAATCTCTTGAAAGAAAGGCGGGTTTTTAGAGGAGGAGATCGGCCCGCCCAAGCCAGCAGGGCACATGTAAAGCGTTGCACTGTTTACCCAGGTGAGGTTCGGCCTGACCCTGGTCTTGGCCCCGAAAAGGCGATTCCTATCCAACGATGGCGTCTGTTGCCGCTAGGCGGGATGCCGTCGGGCGGCCCGTCTTGGGCCATTCCGATGCTAGGAGGTTTGAGGAGCGGGCAATTTGCCTTCTTTCCATGGCAGACAGAGCGCGTCTTACCCCACACGCGGGCATGGGATTTTTAAAGTATGGGGATAAGGATCCCCCCTTCCGTTCCAAATTTTTTTGGAAAATTTTCAGTATTTTTCGTCCAGCAAAGCCGCCCTGTGGGCGATCCCGCCATTCGAGGTCCCTGGCGACCCATAGAGCATCGAAGTCGTCCTCCAGCACGAGGAACTTCAT
>PLXS01000030.1 GCA_003151515.1 Opitutaceae bacterium | reverse complement strand
TAGCACCCGCGTCCAGGGCTGTATACTGATCGAAGCTGGGAACCAAAAGATCTCCTTCATTGATCACTAAGGAATAAATCCGATTTGTGGGTTTCCCACATTCGATTCGCTAGTTCATCAGCGGCACACTCATCGGATAGATCCATACCGAAGATGCGGTCTCTCATTGATGGGTAAATCAGTCCGGCTTTCGCCGAATCCACGAATGATACTTTCCCATTGCTAACGCGGACAAATAGTTCGTTCGTCGGTATCGCTCCCCAGATGGACCAGACTACGTAGGGATATTCCCTATCCGGAATGTCCACGCGGAAGGGAATTAATTGGTTTGCAGCGGAAAGCTTGGTTAGTCGCTCCGCGGCGGGAATCCGCTCCTTCGATGTATCTTTGTCTTTAGGCATCCCGGGTAAATATGCGTCGGACGAGCTTTGTGTGATTCCCACACACTTCTTCGCCCCAGCTCGTTTATTGTCAACGTGTGATTTTCACACAGCAGTGACGAAGCAGGCCAAACCCATAAAAAATTTGGTCGGCGCGGCTATTCGGAAGATACGGGCCTCATCGGCAACAAAGATTAGCCAGCAGGATCTCGCTGGAAGGCTTGCAGCCCTGGGGATCCAGATCGATCGGTCCGCATTGGCGCGGATCGAGAATGGTGAACGGTCAGTTCGAGATTTCGAAGCTAGAGCGATTGCCGATGCGCTGCATGTGCCTCTTGATAAGCTGTTCCCGAAACGCTGAGCGGCCTCTGACGTCTCGGTTGCTGCCGCAACGCTGGCCAACTAGGGTGTCTGCAAGCACGTCACTGGCCAATTAAGTTGTCACCGAACATCTGAAACCCGCCGAATTCGAAGATTTTCAGACCAACAATCGTGTCATTTCCGCGGCAGGTTATGCGTCATTTGCCACAAGGTGTCTTCGATTGACAATTATGCCAGTTTGTTGGCTATGCCCGTCGATATTGCGACGTTGGAAAAATGGGAAGCACGTGTTGCGACAGCTTTAAGAACCCATCGGCCAAAGCCGTAACGTCATTGAGAATGGAAACTGCATCGATCATGCGGTTGGTTCGTGAATTGGGCGAAATCTTTAAAATCCACCTGACCGATTACCGCAGTGTTTTGTCCTGCGGACCGATGCGCTAGTCGTTAAAAACAACGTGGATTCGCTTAAAATCTTAGATGACCTTCTCCACCCGGAAAGGGCTCAACTAGAACACCGGCTCGTTGCTTGCCGGGTCGTCGAGAAGGGCCTCAAACCGCGGGTCGCCGTGCAGCGAGCTGGTGGCGTTCCGCTTCAGTTCGTAGACGTTCAAGATTTCCGCGGCCCCGGGCACGCGGATCAGGCGCGTGTATTCCGCGAGCGCACGATCCTTGTACCCCGCGTGGTCGCAAAGCCTGGCATTCAGCGCCGCGTACACGGCGTGGTCGAGAGCGTCGAGCGACGCCGGGGTGAGCTCCACCGAGCGGTCGCCGGCGCGGACGGCCTCCTCGGGATGCCCGAGGACCAGTTCTATCAGCGCATAGAATGCCAGGAGGCGCGGGTTCCTCGGCTCCCGCGCAAGGCGCTTGGGCATTTCGTCCGGTATGCTGCCCAGCCTTGCGAGCGCCCCGGCCCTGTCCCCGTTCACGAACAACACCTGGGCGCCAATGATGTCCTGCTCCCAGTCGTCGTATCCGGACTGCTTGGTGTAAGGCTGCAGCCGCGTCAGGCGGACATACTCCTTTTCGTCGCCGATGCTGTCGGCCCATGCCGCACGGGCGTCTATGCCTTGCGGCGAGCCTGCCTCGTCGGGCGTGAGGTGGGAGAGGAATTCCTCCCCCTCCCTGGTCGAGCCCGTCGCATGAAAGGCCACAAGGGCCAAGTCGACCCCGACCTGGAGCCTGCCCGGGTCAAGGTCGGCCTTCCTGCGAAGCGCCGCGGCGAGCGCGTCGTAGTGGCGCCCCTCGGCGAGGCACGTGATCAGGTTGTTGAGGTACTGCAGGTTCGCCACGTCGAGCTCCGTGGCCCTCTGCATGCTGGCTAGGGCGTCGGCCCACCTGCCCTGGCGACGCTCGATCAGGCCGATGGAGTTGAACAGGCCCGCGTCGTTCGGCCGCTGGCGCGCGAGCCTCTGGTACTGTTCGTTGGCCCGGGCGTAGTCGCGAAACCCGTAGTAGTAATAGGTTCCGAGGCTCGCAACGACCTCGGGGTCGTCGGCAGCCAGCTGCACCGCCCGGTCGATCGCGGCCTTGGCCTTGGCCATCGTCTCGTCGACCCCCTCGTGGTAGTTGAACGAGGTGAACGCGTACTCGTCGGCCAGGTCTCCCCAGGCGCGGGCGAAGGCGGGGTCGAGGGCGACCGCCTTCTGCAGAAGCGCCAGCCTCTCCCGGCGGTCCGCAATCTCGGACAGCCTGCGGGCCCTGAGGTACAGGTCATAGGCCGCGGTGTTCTCGGTGGGCTTGCGCTCGATCGCCGCCTTCTCCTCGGGCGAGAGCGCGGCCTTGAGCTCCGTGGCGATCGCCTGGGAGAGCTCGGACTGGATGGCGAAGATGTCGGTCAGGTCCCGGTCGTAGGCCTTGGCCCATACGTGCTCGTCCGTCGCCGCGCGGATCAGCTGGCCGGTCACCCGCACCTTGTTTCCCTCCCGCCGGACGCTCCCCTCGAGGATGTACGCGACCCCAAGCTCCGAGGCGATCTGCCCTATGGGCTTCTTCGTGTCGCGGTACTGCATGACCGAGGTCCTCGAGATGACCCGGATCTCGTGGACCAGGGCCAGGTTGGTCAGGATGTCCTCCTGGATGCCGTCCGTGAAGAACTCGTTGTCCTTCTCGTCGCTCATGTTCTCAAAGGGCAGCACCGCGATCGACTTGTCGCCGGCCTGCGGCGCCGCCTTGGGCTGCGCCGCGACGGCCTCGGCACCCGGCGAGGCGGCCGCAGGGGCGGATTTGTGATACACCCCGAAGGCTGCCGCGGCCGCGATGGCCACGCCCGCGATGACGCCCCAGGCCCAGCCGGGAACGCCGCCCCCCCGGGCGGGACCGGCGGCATGCCCGTCCCGGGCCGGTTGCGGGCCGCCGGCCTCCTCCTGCAGACTCTGCGGCGCATCGGCCATGCGCTTCACCCGTTCGACAAACTGCGCCGTGGGGGCGCCGCCCGCCAGCCGCGTCCACTGGACCTTCATGAACTCCTCGGGAACGAGCGCCTTGGACTCCAGGGTCTGGTCGATCACCACCGGTATGAGGAAGGGGATCCCGGCCGCCATGTCGTGCGTCCGCTCGATCGCGAGCTTCCACTCGCGCCGGAAATACCCCTCGCCCCGGGCCTGGCTGTTCGCCGAAATGATGGCGACAAAGAGGGCGCATTCCCGGATCTGCCTCTTGATCTTGGCGTCCCAGGCATCGCCGCCACGAAGCTCGCTCTGGTCGAACCACACCTCGACGCCGAATCCGCGCAGGGCGTCCGCGATGCGCTTGGCCGCATCCGTGTCCTCTCTGGCGTAACTGAGGAAAACGCCGCGCTTGGAGGGTGATTCCGCCATAAACCGCACGCTCTATGAGGCTTAAGCCCCAGGCTTGCCAGTCCAAATCCATGGAGCGCGGAAGGCCCCTTCCCGCGGTCGGAAGGGAACCCTGCCGGTATCCCAGGGATTCATGCCCCATTCGCGGCGCCTGAACGCGCCGTGGGCACGCCCCACGGGTTTCTCGACGGCTCGCCACCTGACACGTCAAGCCGCGAGCTGGTTCGCCTCTCGGGCCCGAAGCTTGTCCACAGGGCACGCGACCGGGTCGGGCACGGCGCTCGTCAGGCTGCGCCTGGGATTCGGATAAGATGCGAACAGCGTCAGGACCGCCAGGGCCGAGACATAGGCGCCGAGGATGTTGACGGCGTCAATTGAGGCGGGGAGGCGCGCTCCTAGGATTTCCGCTACGACCGTGCAGGGATACCCTGCCGCGATGACCAGGCCCGTGATTTCGAAAGGGGTTGTTGCTTTCATGATGGTGATTGTGTTCGCCATGATGATCGCATGCGTCATGCTAGCCGGATGTCGCGGGTGCAAGCGCCTGCCTGCCATTGAATAAGCGATACAGGATGAGTTGCCCCCGGCCGGCGTCTTTTCTGTGAGCGGGAGCCGCCATTCTCGAAACCGGGACTATTCCCGGCAAATTCGTCTCGTGCATTAGTGCGTCACGGCAGCAGGCGGGGGGCCGTTGACACGCGAGGGGATCCGTACTTCAAGGGGCAACTGCCCCAATGGACTCCGACCCCACTACCCTCCCCGCGCTCGACCGGCGCGGATTCATAAAAACCGCAAGCGGCGCCGCAATACTCGCAGCCCTGCCGGGCGGCCTTGCCGCGGCCGCCTCGGGAGAGCCGGCGAAGCCCGTGACACTTGCGTTCGTCGGATGCGCCCACATCCACACGCCCGGTTTCATCAAGCTGCTGAACGGCGACCGGCCCGCGGTCCGGGTCAAGTGGGTGTGGGACCACGACGCTGCCCGTGCGCAAAAACGCGCCGGCGAGCTCGATGCCGCCGTGTGCTCCGACCTTCGCCAGGTCTGGTCCGATCCCGAGGTGGCGGGCGTCGTGATATGCTCTGAGACGAACCGGCACCGGGACCTGGTCCTCGCGGCCGCGGCCGCCGGCAAGCACATCTACGCCGAAAAGCCCCTCGGGATAACCGCCGCCGGGAGCTTGGAGATGGCGGACGCCGTCTCGAAGGCGAACGTGCTCTTCACCACGGGATATTTCATGCGCACCATGCCCCAGCACCTGTTCCTGAAGGAGCAGGTGGGGCGCGGGGCCTTCGGGAAGATCACGCGCATCGCCGGATCCAACTGCCACAGCGGCTCGCTGGGGGGCTGGTTTGACGCGAAGCCGGACAGGCCCTGGGAGAACTGGCGCTGGATGGCGGACCCCACGATCGCGGGGGTCGGCGCCTTCGGCGACCTGGGAACCCACATGCTCGACATCATGATGTGGCTCTGCGGCGACGTTGAGTCGGTGAGCGCCGAGACGCGTGTCGTCACCGGGCGCTATGGCGACTGCGACGAGGCAGGAGACGCGCTCCTTCGCTTCCGGAACGGCACGATGGGGACCCTGGCGGCCAGCTGGGTGGACGTGTGGGACCCGGTCACCCTCCAGATCAGCGGGACGGAGGGCAACGCGGCTATCGTCAAGGGCGACCTCTTCTTCAGGTGCGCCAGCGTCCGCGGCGCGGACGGGCTCGAGCCCTGGACGGACCTGCCCAAGGGCCCGGCCGCGCCGCTCCAGCAGTTCGTGAACGCCGTGGCCGGCCAGGCGGGCATGCCGCTCGTGCCGGTGCGCGAGGCCGCGGCGCGCGTGGCCGTCATGGAAGCCGCGTACCGCTCGGCGAAGGCCGGAACCAGCGTCAGGGTGGCCTGAGGGCCGGATCAGCCCGCACTCACTCGGCCCTGAGGGCCTCGATGGGGTCGATTCTTGCCGCCCGGCGCGCCGGCAGGTAGCTGGCCGCGGCCGCGACCGCGCCAAGGAGGAGGCAGACCAGGGCGTACGCCCACGGGTCGCTGGGCTTGAGCTCGAAGAGCATGCTCGCCGTGTACCGGCTCAAGGGTATCGCGCAGGCCAGGCCAACGACCAGGCCCACCCCGGTCTTCCACAGGCCCTGGCGCATCACCAGGCCCACTATCTGCCGGCGCGACGCTCCGATTGCCCCGCGGATCCCGAGTTCGCGCGTGCGCTGCGATATGTCGTAGGCAAGGACCCCGAATATCCCGATGGCGGAGAGGAACAGCGCGAGCCCGGCGAAGGCGGCGAGAAGCAGCGTGACCGCCCTGCGGTGAGAGAAGGACTCGTCGATCGCCCCCTGGGCGGTCTTGGTGTCGAACAGCGGTATCGATGGGTCGATTGCCCTGAGTTTCTCGCGGATCGCCGCCATCACGTCGCTGACCGGGCGCGGGGTCCGTGCAAGGATGACCACGCCGCCGGGCTGTGTCTGCAGCAGCGGGTAGTACACGAAGGGGTTGCCGCTCTTGTCCTCGACGCCGTTGTGCGGGACGTTTCGCACGACGCCCACGATCACGGGCCAGTCGCTCTCCTTCTCCGGCGGGCCGTTGAACGTGAAATGGCCCCCTACCGCCGATCGCCCCGGGAAGTACTTGCGCGCGAAGGTCTCGTCGACGACGAAGACCTGCCTCCCGGATGCCACATCGGTTTCGTCGAGGAGCCGGCCCTCCAGAAGCGGGATGCGAAGCGTGCGAAAATACTCGAGGGACACGCCGACCAGGAACGCGCCGGGCTGGGGCGTGTCGCGCGGAAGCGCGCTGTCCTTGAGCGTGAGCGCGAGCACGCCGAGGCCGCCCTCAAACGGGACGCCCGTGGACAGCGCGGCGTTGTCCACCCCGGGTATCTCCCCCAGGGATCGGACAAGCTGGCGCTGGAGGGCAGCCGCCTTCTCCTTGGCCCTGTAGGCGGACGGCAGGGCCGCGGTCCCCACCACCACGTTTCGCGGGTCAAACCCGGGGCTCACAAGGATCGCGTTCGCGAAGCTGTGGATGAGCAGGCCGGCGCCGCTCAGGAGCACCAGCGCCACCGCGACCTGGCCCATGACGAGCATGCTGCTCAGGGCGCGTACGCCCCGGCCACCCGACGCCCCGCGCGAGCTGCGGTGGATCACCTCCGCCAGGTTGGTGCGCAGGATGTGGACGACCGGCAGGAGCCCGATCAGTACGCCCACCGCGACCGAGATCCCGACCGCGTACCAGAGCACGCCGCGGTCGATCGCGATCGGCAGCATGTCCGGGAGCAGCCGCGCCGTGAAGTGGTTGATCGCCTGGACGGCGCCGAACGCGATCCCGACGCCCAGGAGCGCTCCGCCGAGCGTCAGCAGGAGGCTCTCGGCAAGGAGCAGCCTTGCGATCGCGCCGCGCCCCGCGCCCAATGCGGCCCGTATGGCGAGCTCGCCCAGCTGGCCGTTCGCGCGCGCGAGGAGCAGGTTGGCCACGTTCACGCAGCCGATCAGGAGGACAAAGACGACGCCTCCCTGAAGGAGGTAGAGGGACGACTTGATCGGCTCGACGCGCTCGGCCTGCACCAGGCCGACCGAGATCTTGTGGCCGCTTCTGTCCAGGAACGCCTTGAATCCGGGCACGGCTGAATCATAGAAGCGCTGCTCCAGGCCGGCGACCTCGGCGAGCGCCTTGCCCTCTGACACCTCCGGCTTCAGCCGCGCATACAGCGGCAGCGTGCAGGCATACCGCATCTGAGGGACGACCGCGTCCGGCTTCCAGGATATCGGCCGGATGAACCGCACCTGCGCGTTGAAGGCCTCGATCGCGCTCGGCGCCACGCCGATGATCCGGCAGGTGCTGCCGTCCACGCGCATCGGCTTGTCGAGCACGCCCGGGTCCATGTTGAAGTGCGACTTCCAGTAGGACTGCGTGATGACGGCCACCTTGTCCTCTCCCGGCCGGCAGTTCTTGAGCGTGAAGAATTGCCCGATCACCGGCTTGATCCCAAGGACATCGAACATCTCCGCCGTGCAATCGGCCTCCATGACACGCTCGGCGGATCCCTCCTCCCCCACCATAACCATGTTCACGCCGCAAAGCCCGATGGACTCGAAGGCCGTGGTGTTCGCCTTGAAGTCCGTGTACTGGGTCAGGTTGCAGGGGAACCTGTTTAGGCCGGCCTTCGGGAAATTATTGAAGATCTGGACGATCCGTCCGGGCGCCGGAAATGGCAGCGGCTTCAAGACAAGCGCGTACACCATCGAGAAGATCGCGGTGTTGGCGCCGATGCACAGCGCCAGCGTGAGCAGCGTCACCGCCGTGAATCCCCGGTCCTTCCAAAGGCGGCGGGCGGCGTACCTGAAATCGCCGGCCATTCCCGACGCCGCACCCGCGGTCCACGACTCGCCTTTCATCAACCCGCATCGTGGCGCCCGCGCCGCCCTAGGCAAGGCGCGACAGGTGCGTCCGGCGCCGAGTCCCCGGGCCCGCCGCGGCGGGCCCGCCCTAGCCCTTCTTCTGGAACGGCGAGAACAGGTCGATCGGGACCGGCAGGAAGGTGGTCGTGTTGTGCTCGCTCGCTATCTCGCGCATGGTCTGCAGGAATCGCAGCTGCACGGCGATCGGCTGCTCCCTCATCATGGAGGCCGCCTGCACGAGCTTCTCGGCCGCCTGGAACTCGCCCTCGGCGTTTATGACCTTCGCCCGGCGCTCGCGCTCGCTCTCGGCCTGCTTCGCCATGGAGCGCTTCATCCCCTCCGGCAGGACCACGTCGCGCACCTCGACGGCCGTGACCTTGATGCCCCAGGGGTCCGTGTGCCGGTCCACTATCTCCTGCAGCGTCTGGTTTATCTTGTCGCGGCGCGCGAGAAGGTCGTCGAGCTCGGCCTGGCCCAGCACGCTCCGAAGCGTCGTCTGCGCGATGAGGGAGGTCGCCTTCAGGTAGTTCTCGACCTTCACCACGGCCGCGACGGGGTCGACGACCCGGAAGTACACGACGGCGTCGACCGTCACGGGCACGTTGTCTCGCGTCATGACCTCCTGCTTGGGCACGTCGATCGTGACCACGCGCAGGTCCATCCTCACCATGCGGTCGACGAACGGGATCAGAAGCACGATGCCCGGCCCCTTGGCCCGCAGCAGCTTGCCCAGCCTGAATACCACGGCGCGCTCGTATTCGCGAAGTATGCGCACCGCGGACGGCAGCAACGCGGCCGCGAGAATCCCGACGGGGATGACCCATTTGAGCAGATCGAGCGTCCTTTGCATCGTTTCCATAAAGCCTCCTATTTCTTGGGTTTTACCTTCAAAACGAGCCCGTCGATCCCGACGATTTCCACCGGCTGCCCCTGCGCGACCGCCTCGTCGGACCTGGCGGCCCAGATCTCGCCCTCGACGAGGACCCTGCCCGCCCCGCGGCCGATGTCGGCCTGGGCCTCGACCACCCTTCCGATCATGGTCTCGGGGCCCGCCCTGACCGGCGCCCGCTGCGCCCTGAGGCCCGCGCCGACGACGAAGAGGAAGAAGACCGCGGTCGTGATCGTCGCGGGGACCACGGTGGCCAGCGACAGCTGGAAGCCGCTGCCCGCGCGGTCGAAGACGAGGAGCGAGCCCAGGAAGAAGGAGGCGATCGCGCCGAAGGTCAGCACGCCGTGCGTCGGCGCGAACACGTCTATGACGAACAGGATGATCGACAGGACGACCAGCGCCACGCCCGCGATGTTGATCGGGACGATCGACGCCATGTACAGGAGCAGGATGAGCGCGATCGCGCCCGCGACGCCGGGCAGGACGGCCCCGGGGCTGCTCAGCTCGCCGATGATCCCGTAGACCGCGATCAGCATGAGCAGGAACATGACCTCGGGCCGCCACAGCGTCTGGAAGAGCCTCTCGCGGGCGAGAAGCGGGATGACGGCCACCTGCGCGCGGGCCGTGGCCAGCGGCGTCCCCCTGACGACCCTCCCGTCGATCTTCGCCATGAGGTCCGGCACGTCGCGGGCTATGAGGTCGATCACCTTCAGCTCGAGCGCCCTCTCCGAGGTGACGCTGGCGCTCTCCCTCACCGCGGACTTCGCCCACTCGGCGTTGCGCTCGTGCTTGTTGGCGATGGCCTCGATGTAGCTCGCGCCGTAGCTCTCGAGCTTCTTCGCCATCACGTCGTCCGTCTGCGCCGGCACGAGGCCGCCGAGCTCGACCGGATGGGCCGCGCCGATGTTGCCGTGGGGCGCCATGGCGGCGACGTCCGCGGCGAGGGTGATGAAGCACCCCGCGCTACCGGCGCTCGCCCCCTCCGGGGCGACGTAGACCACCACCGGAACGGGCGACGCGTATATCGCCTGCACGATGTCCTTCATCGAATCAAGGAGGCCCCCCGGCGTGTCCAGGCGCACGACAAGGCACTGCGCGTGGTCCGCGCCCGCCACCCGGGTCGCGCGCGACAGGTATTCGGCGGAGGCCGGGCCTATCGGGCCGCTGATGTCGATCAAATCAACGCGCTGCGCCCCGGCTCCGGACGCGGGCCAGGCGAGGAGGCCGGCTGCGAGCGCCGGCAGCCATCGCAGCGCGCGCGCCCTCCATGCGGCGACGGGCCGGGCCGCGGGTCGCAGGCAGAGCACGTCCGAGAACCATGCCGTCGCGCCGCCGGGCTCCCCCGGCCGCGGGTCACCGCAGGGTCCCGGGCCCGCCGCACCGCGGCGGACCGTCGGCAGAATCCCGCCACCCCGTGACACACGCCCCCGAGGCTGGGTGATCTTCATCTCGCTCATGGCATTCCCCCGGAATGAACCTGGGGGTAATCTAGGCCTTTTCCGGCAAACCACTGCGCATTCCTTGACTTAAACGGGTCGAATCTTGGCTAGCGCGATTCGTGCGTTTTGCCCAACCCGCGGCAGCCGGCGGGGGGATGCCAATGCCGGAAAACACACAAGCCGCTGTTCCACCCATTCTTGCGTGAAAACGTCGGCGACCGCCACCCAGCCGGTTGACGGGCGGGCGAAACTGGCGATCTTGAAGCCCCTGATGCATAGACCCTTGGATACCCGTCCAACGCTGCTCGCGCGCGCCGTCGCCGCGCTTGCCGCGGGCCTGCTGATGGCCCTGACGGTCCTTGCCGCGAGCCCGGAGCTTCACGAGCGGCTGCACGGGCACGCCGTGGCAACCGCGGCCCACCAGGGCGCGGGGCACCCCAAGGGCCAGGCGGCCGCGGACGACGAGGACGGCTGCATCGTCACGCTGTTCTCGCAGGGGGCCGTCCTGCCGGTCGCGCTGCTGGCCCTCGTTGCGGCATCGCTGGCGCTTCGCTCGCACAATCTCGCCTCCCTGGACCGGATCGCGCCGGAATCCCCGCGCTACCTCAGGCTGCCCGCACAGGGCCCGCCCGCCTGCAGGAACTAGTCGGCCGGCATGCGCCCGCGCGGCGCATCCGTCGGCCGCCACGGCGCCGCTTCGCAGCGCAATCCCCGATTGCGCGCGCATCCGGCGCCCGCCGCATCCCGGCGCCCGGCCCGGTCCCGCCCCAACGGCGGACCGGCGCCGCCCTCGAAATCCAGACGCAACACATGCATTTTCTAAGATTCCTCATCCTCCTTCCCCTTTATGGCGGCCTTGCCGCCGCGGTACACGCCCAGCGGGCCCCAGAGCCGGCGTTTTCCGACGCCGTCACCCAGCTCGACCCGGTGATCGTGACGGACCACCTTGACCAGAGCCGCGACGCCATCGTCCCCAGCCTTGGCGCCACGTCGTTCGTTCTCGACGCGCAGCAGATACTCAACCTGCCCCAGGGCGAGAACGCGCCCTTCAACCAGGTCCTCCTAACCGCCCCGGGCGTGGCCGAGGACTCGGCGGCAAACGGCGACCTGCACGTCCGCGGCGAGCACGCCAACCTGCAGTACCGCATCAACGACGTGCTCCTCCCCGAGGGAATCTCCGGGTTCGGGCTCGAGCTCGACCCGAGGTTCGTGGGCAGCATGCAGCTCATAACGGGCTCGCTGCCCGCGCAGTACGGCTTCCGAACGGCCGGCATCGTGGACATCCGCACGAAGAGCGGCTCCGAGGGCGAGGAGGGCGAGCTCTCCCTCTACGGGGGCAGCTTCGACACCTTTCGCCCCAGCTTCGAAATCGGCGGCGCCCAGGGGCAGCTGACCTACTTCGCGGACGGCAGCTACGATCACAACGCCGTCGGGATCGAGAATCCGACCCCGAGCGTGACGCCCGTCCACGACGTGTCGAACCAGTACAGGATGTTCACCTACCTGTCCTACATCCTGGACGAGACGAGCCGCCTCTCGTTCATGGCCAGCGCCTCCTACAGCGACTTTGAGGTGCCGGACACGCCGGGCCTGCCCGCCGGTGCCTCCCCGAACGGGAATCAGTGGCTTCCGGGCACATTCAATTCCGCGGGCCTGAACGAGAACCAGGCCGAGCAGAACTACTACGGCGTCGTCGCCTACCAGAAGTCCGCTGGAAGCCTGAACTTCCAGATTTCGGCGTTCGCGCGCGCCAGCAGCGTGCACTTCACGCCCGACCCCGTCGGGGACCTCTATTTCAACGGCGTCGCCAGCGACGTCGACCGCACCCTCTACTCCGTGGGGCTTCAGGGAGACGGAAGCTACGCCACAAGCGGCTCGCACACGATTCGCGGCGGCTTCTCCCTCCTCGACGAGTTCGTGACCGCGGACTCGACGACGACCGTGTTCCCGGTGGACGCGTCCGGCAACCCCACCGGCCCTTCGTTCCCGATCGTGGAGGACGAGTCCCTCCGCGGCCTCTTCGCGGGGGCCTACATCCAGGACGAGTGGAGGCTCGCGCCCGGCCTCACGATGAACTACGGGGCCCGATGCGACCTTTACGACTCCTCGTTTGACCGCGAGGGACAGCTAAGCCCCCGCGTGAACTTCATCTACGAGGCCACCAAGACGACGACGCTGCATGCCGGCTACGCGCGCTACTTCACGCCGCCGCCCGTCGAGAACGTCCCCGCGGGCGTCGTGACCCGTTTCAACGGCACGTCCAACCAGTCGCCCGTGACGCAGGACGACCCGGTCAAGTCCGAGCGGTCCAACTACCTCGACGCCGGCGTGACCCAGAAGCTCTCCGAGGGCCTGCAGGTGGGCCTGGACGGGTACTACAAGAAGGCGAAGAACCAGCTGGACGACGGGCTGTTCGGGCAGACGCTCATCCTGTCCGCCTTCAACTACGCCCGCGGGGAGGTTTACGGCATCGAGTTTACAGGCTCGTACGCCGCCGGGGGTTTCTCGACGTACGTCAATCTCGCGCACTCGGTCGCGAAGGGAGAGGACTGGAACTCGGCCGAGTTCCTCTTCGACCCCGCGGACCTGGCCTACGTCAAGGAGCACTGGATCTTCCTGGACCACGACCAGGCCCTGACCGCCTCCTTCGGCGCCTCCTACCGCTGGCAGGAGGCCCGCGACTCAACCCGCGTTTTCCTCGACGGGCTCTACGGCACCGGCCTAAGGCAGAACAGCACCGCGCCCGATGGCACGAACATACCCAACGGGGGAACCGTGCCCGCGTACTACACCCTGAGCGTCGGCGCCGAGCAGAGCTTCAAGTTGCACGCCGGCCGCGCGCTGATCCTTCGCATCGACGTGCTGAACATCACCGACAATTCCTACGAGCTTCGCAGTGGGACGGGGGTCGGCGTGAACGCCGCCCAGTATGGCATGCGCCGCGGCTTCTTCGGCAGCGCCTCATATACGTTTTAGGCCGCAAGGGAGCGCCCGCCGGCCGCGGCGGGCGCAAAACCTTGTAAGGTGGCGCCCCGATCGGCGACTAATCAGGGTGAGTGAGAGCGCCTGCCGACCACGAATCCCTCTTCAAGTCCTGGCTCGGGGAGCACAGGGGCATTCTCGCCAGGGTCGGCAGGTCCTTCGCGGACTGCTCCGCCGAGGCCGAGGACATCGAGCAGGAGATGTTGCTGCAGCTCTGGATTTCGCTGCCCGCCTTCAAGGGCCAGTCCAAGCCGTCGACCTGGATCTACCGGGTATGCCTCAACACGGCGCTCACCTGGCGCCGCGACGACAGCCGCCGCAGGCGCCACGTCGAGTCCCGGGCGGACTTCGGCGATGTCGCAGCGGCGGCCTCGTCCCCCGCGAAGAGCGCCGGCGACCGCGAGATC
Source organism: Opitutaceae bacterium (assembly GCA_003151515.1). Lineage (GTDB taxonomy): Bacteria > Verrucomicrobiota > Verrucomicrobiia > Opitutales > Opitutaceae > Palsa-1447. The sequence goes on along the minus strand of PLXS01000030.1, from coordinate 192,336 downwards.
CTGGAGAAGCTCTATGAGGCCATCCGCGCGATGCCCTCCCTTGACCGGGCGCTTGTCCTTCTCCTTTTGGACGGGGTCTCCTACCGGGAGATGTCCGAGGTCACCGGGATGACCGAAAACCACGTGGGCGTAGCCCTGACGCGCGCGCGCAGGCGCCTCGCCGAGCTCATGAAAGGAACCACCGATGAACTGGAATGACTGGGAATTCATCTGGAAGCGCCAGCCCCCGCCGGTCGGCGCCTCCGCGGACGTCGCGCAGCTCGCCGCGACCTTTGAGGCCAAGCGCCAGAGGATGGGGCGCGCCCTGCTCGTCCGGGACATCAGCGAGTCGTCGGCGGGCGTGCTGGTCTGCGTGTTTCTCGCGCTTTTCTGGCGGAGGATGGGGCCCGACGGATGGCCGATGGGGCTCGCGATCGCGCTTACCCTGGGCGTCATCGTGTTTTTCTGCCTGGAGCGCTTACGAGCCCACCGGGGCCGTCTGGGCCCGGAGGCCCCGATCGCTGCCAGGATCGCCCGGCAGCTTGCCGAGCTTCGCCGCATGCGCCGACTCCACTACAACATCATCCCGTGGTACCTAGCGCCCCTCGGCGTGAGCTGGGCACTCGTCGTGTTCGCGGCCCTGCGCGTCGCCGCAAGGCACGCCCCGCCGGGCTACTTCATGGACCTGATGAGGAATCCGGCCACCGCGGCGTTCATCATCGGGTACTTCGTTGTCGCGGTCCCGCTCTGCTTCTGGGGCGCTTGGTTCGTGAACCGACGCGCGGTTCTCAAGCAGATAGACCCGAGGATAGAGGAGCTGGAGAAGCTGCAGCGGGAGCTGACGCCCCCGGCCTAGCCGGTCAGCTGCGGGCAAACTCGAGCAGCGGCCCCATGTCGCCCCGTTCCGCCGCGTGCGTCGCGTCGCGGTAGCGCTGCCTCGCCTTGGGGGCCTGGCCCGCAAGGGTCCGCAGCCCCCATGTCAGGGGCTCCTCCCGGCGCGACGCGACAAGCACGTCGGCCATGAGCCTCGCATGGTTTCCATTCCCGTCCGACCACGGGCGCACGCACCGTATTCGATGATGAAGCCGCACGGCGGCCTCATGGACCGGGTATGTCGCAAACCTCATCCAGCCCTCCGCGTCGTCGAGCACCATGCGCATGCCCTCCGCTATCCTTTCCGGATCCCAGCCCGTGTCCTGCGCGACCGTGCGGTAACGCCCAGCCCCTCGCCATATCCCGGCGAACATCCGCCTGTGTAGTTCGCGGGAGAATTGCTCGGTGAGCGCCTGCTCCTCGTCGGAGGCCGCGGCGCGCATCGCCCACACCCTGGCCGCATGGATGCTCATCCTCTCGATCTCCTCGAGCTGCTCACGCGCGGAGAGGCTCGGGATCAGGCGGGACCTCTCCAGCTCGCTGATCGGCAAATGCCCTGACTGAGCGAATCCCGTTTGCGGCGGCATGGCCCGGCTCCTACCCCGGCGCATCCTGGCGGCGTTTGCCGGGGCCCTCGCCCCCGAGGGACATCGAATGCTCGGTGGCCCGCAGTTGCCCGGCCACCGGATCGTGAATGGCGGCAAGAGCGCCGTACGTTCCGGCCCTGGTCCCCTTGGGGACGACGAAGTACACGAGCTCGCAGTCCAACGCCCCGGCGGCGCGCCTCAGCGATTCAATGCTGATCGCCCCCCTTTCCTCGGAAGCCTCCAGCTGCGCATAGGATTGCCGCGTCACCGAGGCCTTGTCGGCGGCCTGGTGTTGCGGCACGCCAATCGCCTCGCGCACGGCCCTGAGCCAGCCACGCGCCGGCACTGCCGCGGCATCCCGGGCGGCGTTCAGGGCCTCGAACCTTTGCTCGAGGCCAACGAGGATGATTGCTCTAATCTTCCTGTTTATGCAGTCTTTAGACTGTCTAAGCTATAAATTAGCAACCTTAAAACAGCTTAATTGATATTAAAGCAGTTTTTAACTTTCTCACGAAGCACCGGCAGCCCGTATCAGTTTGAAACAGGCTCGCCTGAGGGCGCTTTCATCTGAATGAGCACATTGGCGACGGTCACGAGCCCCCCTCCGATCAGCAGAGAGACGGTGGCCCGTTCATTCGGATAATCTATTGCCGAGAACCTTGAGATGATTGCGGGCAGGAAAAGCGCAAACATCGAGGCGAACACGGGCTCGATGCAGTAGATGAGCCCCGCCTGCGTTTCGCTGATGAGGGGCTGCCACCTGGTCATGAGCGAAAACGCCCCGATCGTGCACACGATGGTTAGGGCCAGGGTCAGCACGACCCACACAGGCGAGAACCATGGCGCGATCAGGGCCCGGGGGTTGGGCGCCGTCTCCACGGCCAGCCATGAGAATGCGACCGCCTGCACCGCGAACATGATCAGCGTGACGGTTTCGGGCCGATTTCCCGCATACTTTCGCTTACCTATCCAGAGGATCTGCCCCGTGTAGGCCGCCGCGCTTAGGAGCGTCTCCCATCCGCCGCGCCCGAAGCGCAGGGTGCGCCAGTCGAAGTGCCCCAGGATCGCGACGCCCACAAGTACGATCGCGCAGCACGCCCAGACGAGGAGCCCCGGGCTGCGCCGGTTCCTCACGGCGATCCATGCGGGCACGAGTATCGCGGAGAACTGCGTCAGGAACGCGGAAGTGGAGGCGTCGGTGAACTGCATGCCGTCGGTTTGCAGGAGGGCGCCGGCCGCCGCGAAGAGGCCCACCACCAGGCCCTGACCCGCCTCGGCCAGGGTAGGAAGCCCGTCCGGGAGGCCCCGGAAGACGAGCATCAGGATGACAGCGGCCACAAACCTCGGGGCAACGGCCTGCGCCGAGACGAACCACGACCCCCCGTCCGGAAACCGGATCCGGTTGAGGGTCGTGAGCGCCTTGATGACGGGAAAGCTCAGGCCCCAGTAGAGGGTCGCCAGCACCAGCATGGCGATCGCGCGGCTTCGCGCGGATGCGGTGGATTCAGTCATGGGTCGGTCGCTCCAATGGCCCAGAAAGCCATCCGGGGCGCCGCTAGCCAAGGAAAGAAGCCCATCTATTTTACACAATGGGCGGCGGAGACGGCTCGACATCGGCTCCGGCAGAAGCCACTCCTCTCCGGGCCAACCCCAGCACAATGGCGAAATCGTCAGACGGCGGGAAACTGTCGAAGAAATCATACGAGGCGCGCCTTCCCGAGGTCCGCGCCGCGCTCGTCAGGATGCAGTTCGAGCTCAAGTCGGCGCGGTTCCCCGTCGTCCTCGTCGTCGCGGGCGTCGAGGCCTCGGGCAAGGGCGACGTCGTCAACATCCTCAACGGCTGGCTGGATCCGCGCGGGTTCGAGACGTTCGCCTTCCACGAGCCTACGGACGAGGAGCGGGACCGGCCCGCGATGTGGCGCTACTGGAGGACGCTGCCTCCCAGCGGGCGCATGGCCATATACAGCGGCGGGTGGCACACCGACGCGATCAACGAGGACCCGCGCACCGCCCGGGAGATCGAGCAGTTTGACGCGATGATGCGCCGGATATCGTGGTTCGAGGGCCAGCTGGCGGCAAGCGGCGCGCTGATCGTCAAGGTGTGGCTTAGCCTGTCCAAGTCGGCGCAGAGGGCGCGCCTGCAGGACCTCGAGTCGGATCCCCGCACGGCCTGGCGCGTGGCGCCCGATGACTGGAAGAGCCACCGCGACTATGACCGCCTGGCGCGCCTCGCCGACCGCATGCGCGCGGCGACCCACCAGCCGGGCGCCCCGTGGTACCTGGTCGACGCCGAGGACGCGCGCGCGCGCAACCTGGCGGTCGCCGACATCCTCCTTTCGCGATTCCGCATCCACATGCGCGCCCAGGCGCGGGTCAAGGCCACTGCCGGCAAGCCCCACAGGAGGGTCGTTCCCCTGAGGCCCACGGGGCTGCGTCGGCTGCTTTCGCTGCCCCTTGAAAGCAGGCTGTCGCAGCCCGACTACGAGAAGAAGCGCGACAAGTGGCTCGGCAGGCTCAACCGCGTCGTCCGGGCCGCGGGCCAGGAGCGGCGCTCCATCGTCTGGGTCTTCGAGGGATGGGACGCCGCCGGCAAGGGCGGGGCCATTCGCCGCCTGGCGGACGCGATCGACGCGCGCGACTTCCGCGTCATCCCGGTCGCGAAGCCGACCGACGAGGAGAAGGCCCACCACTACTTGTGGCGCTTCTGGAGGCACGTGCCCCGCACCGGGATGATCACGATCTACGACCGCTCCTGGTACGGGCGAGTGCTCGTCGAGCGCCTCGAGGGCTTCGCCACGGAGTCGGAGTGGAAGCGGGCCTACCGCGAGCTCAACGAGTTCGAGCTCGAGCTGTCCGAGCACGGGGTGATCGTCCTCAAGTTCTGGATGCACATAAGCAAGGACGAGCAGCTGCGGCGCTTCCGCGACCGCGAGAAGACCTCGTACAAGCGCCACAAGATGCATGCGGAGGACTGGCGCAACAGGCGCAAGTGGGCGTCGTACGAGATCGCCGTCGGCGACATGCTTGCACTCACGAGCTCGCGCCACGCGCCGTGGCACCTGGTGGCGGCGAACAACAAGCGCCACGCGCGCCTCGAGATCCTGCGTACCTCATGCCGCCAGATCGAGGCGGCCCTGGGGCTCTAGCCCCGGGCGCCGGGGAAAAAGAGAACCGCCGCGGCCGGTTGACCGCGGCGGCAAATACCGTAAACGAATCCTGCTTAGGAAACGTGGCCCGAGACGAGCTTCGTCATCTCGAACATGCTGACCTTGCCCTTGCCGTTGAACACCACCTTAAGTGCGGCGTCGGCATTGATCATCTTCTTGTCCTTCTTGTCCTGGAGGCCGTTCTTCTTGATGTAGTCCCAGAGCTTCTTGGTGAGCTCCGTGCGCGGGAGCGCCTTCGCGCCGACGACGGCGGAAAGGGCGGCATCCGGCTGTACCGGCTTCATGAACGCGGCGTTTGGTTTACGAGCTGATTTTTTTGCCATATTGAGTCTTTTTTAGGGTTTCTTCCTCTGTACGCAATGCCTTTCTAGAGGGAAATTCGTCCTATTTCCGAGAAAAATCTCGCCCGGCCGCCCAGATTTCCCTCGCTAACGGCGGTCGTCGACCTGCACAAACTGCCGGTAAAGCGCCGCATAGTGGCCACCCTTTGCCAGCAGCTCCGGGTGTGTTCCCCGCTCGATGATGCGGCCCTGGTCCAGGACGAGGACGAGGCTGGCGCCGCGGATCGTGCTCAGGCGGTGCGCGACGATGAAGCTCGTGCGCTCCCGCAGCAGGGTCGCGAGCGCCCTCTGGATCCGCGCCTCGGTGAGCGCGTCGATGGCGCTCGTCGCCTCGTCCAGGATGACGACCCTCGGGTCCGCGATGAACGCGCGCAGGAAACACACAAGCTGCCTCTGGCCCACCGATATGCCCGCCCCGCGCTCGCCCACCTGGGTCTCCAGGCCGTCCTGCATCTCCTCCGTCGCGTCGAGGCAGCCGAGCCGGGCGGCGGCGGCGCTCACCTCCTCGAGCGTCGCCTCCGGCCTCGCGAGCCGGATGTTGTCCAGGATGCTGCCGCTGAACAGGAAGTTCTGCTGTTGGACCATGCCCATCTGGCGGTGCAGCGAGCGCGCCGTGATGGTGCGTATCTCGCGGCCGTCGACCAGGACCTCGCCGCTCGTCGGCAAGTAGAACTTGGAAATCAGGTTGATGACCGACGATTTCCCGCTGCCGGTGTGGCCGACCAGGGCCACGGTCATTCCCGGCTCGGCCGTGAAGTTGACGTCGTGAAGGACGAGCCTCGCGGGATCGTATCCGAAGGAGACGCCCCGGAACTCGATGCGGCACCCCGCCGACCCCTGCACGGCCGCCCGCTTCCTCGGGTCGGGCAGCGCCGCGGCGCCGGGCGCGTCCTCCCAGTCGGGGGGCGTGTCGATCAGCCAGAAGATCCTCTCGGCGCTGGCCATCGCCAGAAGCCCCTGGTTGTACTGGTTTCCTATGATCGTGATCGGCGAGAAGAAGATGTTCGACATCAGGAAGAACATGATCAGGTCGTCGGCCTGCATGTTGCCGTGGAAAATGCGCCAGCCGCCGACGATGAGGAGCGTCGCCACGAAGAACTGGCTGTTCAGCTCGAGGATGGGGGCGAGCACCGCGGAGGTCCTCGCGAGCGCTATGTTGTACTTCGAGTGGTCCGCAAGCAGGCTCCTGAATAGCCCGGCGTTCGTGTCCTGCCGAACGAAACCCTGGGTGACGCGGATCCCGTTGACCGACTCGGCTAGCGTCGCGGTGACACGGCTGAAGCTCTCCTGGGACGCCCTCGTCAGCCGGCTGAACTTCATCCGGAAGTGGTTGTTCACGAGCCACAGGACCGGGGCCATGAAGATGACCACCAGGAACATCTTCCAGTCGTAGCTGGCGAGCACGACCGCGGCGAACATCATCTGCCCGAACTGGATCGCGCTCACGAAGACGACGTCCTGGATGCCGACGCGCACCGCCTCAACGTCGCTCGTCACGCGGCTGATGATGCGGCCCAGCTTCATCCTGTGGAAGAAGCTCATCGGCTGGCGCTGCATCTTGGCGAAGATGTCGGAGCGGATGCCGTTGACCACGGTCTCCCCGATCTCGAGCGCGTAGCGCTGGCGGAAGTGGAACATCGCGTCGGTCACGGCCGCGAGGAGCGCGAAGGTGAGCGTCCCCAGGTAGACGCCGTGGAGGTCGCCGCGGGCGATCGGCCCCTTGATGATGCTGGCCGTGAGCCAGACGAGCGCGGGAAGCTGCGCCGCGCGGGCCGCCGTGAGGAACAGGAGCACGGCCAGCTTGCGCTTCACCGGCCGCGCATACCGCAGGGTCCTCAGGGCCAGCCGCCAGTCGAGCGGCTTGAACTGCTCGTCGTCCTCGTCGTCGTCCCTGACCCTGTGGACGAGGAGCAGGTCGCTGCCGCGCTGCCTGCCCGCGCTCATGGGCTGCCCCTCCCCGCGGGCTCCTGGAGCTCGCGACCGTCGACCAGCTGCAGGCTCGCCACGTGCAGGTACGGCCCCGGCACGCTGATCAGCTCGGCGTGCGTGCCCCGCTGCACGATCCGCCCGTTCTCGAGCACGATGATCAGGTCCGCCCGCCGCAGCGTGCTCAGGCGGTGGGCCACGATGAACGTCGTGCGGCCGGCGATCGCGCGGTCGAGCGCCTCGAAGATCTCGTGCTCGGTCGAGCTGTCGATCGCCGCCGTCGGGTCGTCGAGCAGGAGTATCGCGGGCTCGAGCAGGACCGCCCGGGCGATCGCGAGGCGCTGCCTCTGGCCGCCGGAGAGGCTGTTGCCGCTCTCTCCGAGGACGGTCTCGTAGCCCTTCGGGAGCGCCATGATGAAGTCGTGCGCCGCCGCTATCCGGGCGGCCCGCTCGATCTGGGCCTGCGTCGCGTCGGGGTGGCCGAAGGCGATGTTCGCGGCGACCGTGTTCGAGAACAGGAAGCTCTCCTGGAAGACGGTGCCGATGTTGCGGCGCAGGTCGTCCAGGTGCAGCCGGCGCACGTCGATCCCGTCGACCAGAATCCTGCCGGCGGTGACGTCGTAGAAGCGCGGGATGAGGCTCATGAGGACGCTCTTGCCCGAGCCCGTGGCGCCCAGGACGGCCACGCACTCGCCCGGCTTCACCTCAAGGTTGATGTCCTTCAGGACGGGCTCCAAAAGCCCGTACTCGAACGAGACGTTCTCGAGGCGCACGGCGCCGTCCATGCGGGGGCGGCGCACCGCGTCGGGCGGCGACCGCACGTCGATCGGCGCGTCCAGGATCTCGAACACGCGCGTCGCCCCGATGAGCGACTGCTGCACGGAGTTGACGATGGAGGCAACGTTGTTCACCTGCCCGGCGAACTGGTCCAGCAGGCCCGCGAAGACGACGAGGCCCGCGCCGAGCGGCAGCCTGCCCGCGGCGACCAGGTAGCCCCCGTAGCCCAGGAGCACCGCCGTGTTGATGCGCGTCAGGAAGCCCGCGGTCGGCGAGAACAGGCTCACCCACCAGAAGATGCTGTACTGCTGCGTGAGCACCCTCCTGTTGAGCTCCTCGAACCTCGCCCGGTTCTCGTCCTCGCGGCCGAAGCCCTTGACCACGGCGGCGCCCTGGACGCTCTCGGCCAGGTACTGCACCATCCTCTCGACCAGATTGCGGTTCTCGGCGTACTCCGGCTGGATCTTGCGCGAGAAGAGCGCGGCGAGCGCCCAGAGCACCGGGGTCGTCGCCAGGCAGGCCAGGGTCAGGCCCGGGCTCAGGCTCGCCATGTAGACGGCGTAGACCGTGAGCGAGATCGCCATGATGACGCTCTGGATCAGGACCTGGTCCACGAACATGCGCACCGACTGCACGTCGCCGGTCACCCGCGTTATGATCGACCCCGTCGTGTTGGCGTCGAAGAAGCGGAAGCTGAGCCTCTGGAGCTTGTCGTAGATCTCGGCCCGCAGGTCGACGACCAGGTTCTGCTGGACGAGGATGTTGACCTGCACCGCGTAGACGTAGTTGAGGACGGCCCTCATGGCCGAGAGCAGGAGGATCAGGCCCCCCAGGACAGCGAGGACCGCCATGGGGTGCATGCCCGCGGGCAGGCCCATGTGTAGGACCCTGACCGGCGCGGGGGGCGCAGCGCTCGACGCCGCGTGGCCGACGATCTGGCGGATGTAGTCTATGCCGACGCCGGTGAAGCTCAGGCCGAAGAGGCCCATCGTGAGGAGCAAGAGCTGGATGCCGAGCACGCGCACGCACCGCAGCCTGTAGCGCCAGGCCAGCCCGAACAGCCGCCGGACAAGCTCCGCATTGGAGTGTCCGGAGCCGGCGCCCATGTTCGGGATTCCCATAGGGCATCCACGGTATTTGCACCCAAGCCGGGTGCACGAAATATCTGCGCCGGGCGGGCGCCTAGCGGGCGGGCGGGACGGGCGGGGGCGTCGAGCCGGGGGCCTGAAAGGCCTTCTCGCGCTCGAGGCGCCGGCGCCGGACCTCGGCCGCCACGGCGTCCAGGCGCTTCTGCTCGTCCGCAGCCGACGGGAGGCCGGCCGCGCCCGGGGCGACCACGGGGTTGCCCGGCGTCCCTGCCTGGGCCGTCCCCGCGGATGCCACCTTGGCCGCGCGCATCTCCAGCTGCATGCTGCGCCCCTGGTAGAAGACGGTGGCGGTGTCGCTCGCTGCGTTCACGGACTTGACCACAAATTCGTACCCGGGCTCGTTGAGCCCCACCCAGACGCTCGTCTTCTTCGCCGTGTCGTAGATCAGGCACTCGATGCCCTGGTCCGTTGGCATCATCCCGCGGAGCTCGACCGGCCCGGAGGGGCCGCCGGCGCCCCCCGCGCCAAGCGGTGAGTTTGGCGGCAGGAACGGCGAGGCCTTCGCCAGGTCGGCGTGCAGCGCGCCTGCCAGCGGGGTGGCGGCCGCGAGGGCGGCGATCAGGATCTTGGACGAACTGCGCATGGCCATCTCCCCGTGGGGGTTTCAATACAAGACTGACGCACCGAACCCGGTCAAGTGACGATCGAAGGGACCTTCAGGCCGCGCTGCGCCGGCGCCGATGGATGATAATGCCCGCCAACGAGATGCCGACGAAGATCGCCCCGTAGGTCGCGGGCTCGGGCGTGGGCGTGATCTGGTTCAGGTCCTGCGGCCCGCTCGGGTCCGTCTGCCAGTGCGTTAGACTGCCCGAATAGCCGGTGAACACGATCTGGTCGATCGGGGCCTGGCCCTGCGTGCCGGGGCTCGTCGTGCTGTAGAAGTAGTCGGTCCCGTCGGCCCAGTGGTTCACGGAAAGCTGCACGCCCGCGGTCAGCGTCACCCCGCTCACATCGAACTGCGACGCGCTCGGGCTGCCGAAGTCGACGATCGAACTCGAGGTCACGTTGAGCGCGCCGAAGGTGTCCGTCGTCCCGTTGAGCATGAGCGTGCCGCCCGCCAGCGTGATGTTGAGGTTCGGGTCGCTGAAGCTGGCGCCCAGCGTGAGCGTCGAGCCCGCGCCGAGGATCAGGGTGCCCGAGCCGGTGAGTGTCCCGTTGAGCGAGCTTGCCCCGGAGCCCAGGGTGAGCGTCGAGCTGGTCCCGAACGAGAGGGCGCCGGCGTCGGCCAGCGTGCCCAGGGATTGCGTCGTCCCGTTGAGGCTCAGCGTCGCGCCCGAGGCGACCGTGACCGCGGTCGTGTTCTTGAACGCGTTGTTGATGTTCGTCTGAAGCGTGCCCGCGTTGACCGCCACGGTGCCGGAGAAGGACGAGTTGGAGGCGCCGATCGCCAGGGTGCCGGCGCCGTCCTTGGCGAGCGAGCTGCCGGCGGCCCCGGTGATCGCACCGTTGATCGTCGTGTTGCCCGCGCCGCCGACGTTAAGGGTGTAGGTGCCGGCGCTCACGGCGCCGCCCAGGGTGAGCGTCCCGGCGTCCGACTGGACGCGGGAGTTGGCTGAAAGAGTCACGGTTCCCGTTATCGAGTTGTTCCCGGAGAGGTTCTCGATCGCACCGTTGCCCGTCGAGGCCCCGTTGGTCGAGAGGGCGAAGTTGCTGCCCAGGGTCGAGCCGCCCTGGACCTCGAAGTTGCCGGAGCTCGACACGTTGACGGTCGCCGTGCCCGTCGCGTTCGAGTCGGCGGCGATGATGACGCCGTTGCTCAGGTTGACGGCCCCCGTGAAGCCCGAGCTGGCCCCGGTTAGGATGAGCTCGCCCGTGTTCGTGTTGGCGAGCGTCCCGGAGCCGGTGATCGATCCGCCGAAAGTCGAGGTGCCGGTGCCGACGACGGTCAGCGTCCCGGTGCCCAGGGCGAGCGTGCCCCCGGGTATGCCGCTCAGGTTCCAGACCGACTCCGTGTGGGCCCCCAGGTTGAAGCTGCCGCCGTTGACCGCCAGGGTGCTCGTCGTCGCGATCTGGTTCGAGGCGTTGTCGTTGACCGCGCCGCCGGCGATCGTGAGGTTTCCGTCGACCGCCGTCGTGCTGAGGTTGAGCGTGCCGGAGTTGACGGTCGTCGTGCCCGTGTAGGTGTTGGCCCTGGAGAAGGTGGTCGTGCCCGTACCGCTGAGCGTCACCCCGCCCGTGCCCGTCGCGATGGCGCCGCTGACGGTCATGTTGCCCGCGCCCGTCAGGGTGAGGCTGTCGCCCGAGCCGGTGATCCCGCCGCTCAGGACGAGCGTGCCCGAGCCCGAGTTGACCGTGGTGTTGCCGCTGAGCGTGACCGCTCCGGAGAGGGTCGCCGTGTTGCCCGTTCCGGGCGTCGAATCGAGCGCGCCGACGCCGCCAACGCCCGTGCCGGTGAGGGAAAGCGCGTTCGCGAGGGTGAGGCCGGAGTTGACCTGGAGCGTCGCGCCGGAAAGCACCGCGGTGGAGCCGGTCCCGAGCACGTTGTTGCTTCCTGAGACCTGGACCGTCCCGGCGTCGATCCCGATCGCCCCGCTGTACCCGCTGTTGTTGCCGCTCAGGGCGAGCGTGCCGGCGCTCAGCTTCGTCAGGCTGCCGGTCCCGCTGAGCGTCGAGCTGATGGTGAGGCTGCCGGCCCCGCTCACGTCCGCGACACTGTTGGCGGAGACCGCGATCGCCCCCCCGCTGATCACCTGGTTGGACGCCGACTGCTGGATGATGCTCGGCACCGAGCCGTCGAGCGTCAGCGTGTTTCCGCCCTGCGTGATGGTGAAGGCCCCCGCGGCCGAGTCGAACTTGATGGCGTTGGCGGAGTAATTGGCGCTCATCGTGGGCGTCATGCCCGTCGTGCCCGTGAAGTCGAGCTTCTGCGTGCTCCCCACCGTCTGACTGGGCGTCCCGTTTCCGACCCAGTTGCTTGTGCCGGTGCGCGTGTAGCTCCAGTTCTGGCTGTGCGCGGCCTCGGCGCCGTCCCACACGATGAAGGTGGTGTTCGGCGTGATGACGTACGCGCTTCCCTCGCCGTTGCCGGCGGGGGTCGCGATGCCCGACTCGACCGAGCCCGAGCCGCTGCCGGCGAAGTAGACCTCGTTGAGCAGGGCCGAGGCGATCCCCGAGGTGGTCGCGGCCAGCGTCGTCGAGCCGCTCGTCCACCCGTTGATCGTCAGGACCCCGGTGCCCGACGAGATGGTGCTGAAGACGAGCGTGTTCGTCGGGGAGCCCGAGCCGAAGTTGATCGTCCCGTTGCTGAAGGAGAGGTTCCCGATCTTGTCGGAGTAGCCGTTAAGGTTGAGCGTGCTGTTGTTGAGCGCCACGGCCGACGAGGAGCTGATGGCGTTGTTGGTCGCCAGCTGGAGGGTCCCGCCGCTCACGGTCGTCGCGCCCGTGTAGGTGTCCACGCCCCCGAGGCTCAGGGTCCCGGCCCCGGTCAGCGTCAGGCCGCCCGCGCCGGTCCCGCCGTTGCTGATGATGCCGTTGATCGCGGAGGACCCGCTGGCGACGTTGACCGTCAGCGTCTGGCCGGTGCTCGTGTTGGAAAGGGCCACGTTGCCCGACTGCGTGGCACCGCTCATGTTGAGCGTGTAGCTTCCGCCCGTCTGGGTCATCGTCCCACTCGTCGTTATATTGGTGAGGGAGGAGTTGCCCTCGAGCGCGATGGCGTTCGCGATGGTGCTCGAGGCGGTCGAGGCGAGGGTGCCCCCGCCCAGGACCACGGCGCCGGCTCCGAGCGCCGTGTTGCTGTTCGCGTTCAGCGTGCCGGCGGTGATCGTCGTGCCTCCCGAGTAGGTGTTGTTCCCCGATAGGTTGGTCGTGCCCGTTCCGGTTTGGTAAAGCGAGCCCGTGCCTGAGACGACGCCGGACTCGTTCACGGCGCCGCTCCCGTTGAAGTTCACGGCGTTGCCGCCCGTCGCCAGCGTGCCGGTCAGGTTGAGCGCGGAGCTCGTGTCGTTCTCAACCACGATCGCGTTGTCGGCATGGAGGTTGGAGTTGATGGTCTGCACCGCCGTCCCGTTAGTGGAGGTGACGATGATGCCCGAGGTCCCGGTAACGCCCTCGTTGTTGAACTCGAGGCTGCCGTTGTTGAGCGTGTAGCTGAACGGCGCGTCGATCTGCAGGGAGCGGATGATCTGGTTCGAGCCCACGTTGATCGTCTGGGCCGTGCCGACCATGGCGTTGTTCAGCAGGACGTCGGAGCCGACCGACGGGACCTGGGCGGGGCTACCCTCCCAGTCGTTGGCGGTGTTCCAGTTGCTGTCCGCGCCGCTGTTCGTCCAGATGTTGGCGGACACGGAGCTCAGGAGCACGTCCTGGATCTCCTGGGTGGAGGTGAGAGAGCCCGTGCCGGCCGTGAAGCCCATGATGAGGTCAGAGGGCCGCGTGTACCCCGACAGATTCGCCGTGAACACGGTCTGGAAGACGCCGCTGTTGCCGAACTCGACGGAAACCGTCAGCTGGTTCGTGCTGGTGAGCACCATCTGGATGGTCTCGGCCTGGGAGCCCGACGGGCGCGTCGTCTGGCCCGGATAGGAAAGGGGCGTCGTCAGCGAGCCCGTGCCGCCCAGGTAGTTGTAGCCCGAGGTGCCCGAGCCAGGGCCGCGCACCGCGATCGCGTTCGGGACGAACCCCGGTCCGCCCACCCTGCCCTCGGTCGGGTTGGAGTAGTTGCCGTACTCGTCGACGCCGATGCCGAGGTAGCCACCCGACAGGCCGTTTATGTCGGTCTTCTGCGCGTACCCGAGGCTGCCGCCGTAGGCGCCCGGGTTGAAGCCCGAGCTCGAAACCACGCTCGCGTCGGCGAGGAAGAACGTCAGGCCGTCGGCGCCGGTGCCGTTGAAGCTGACGTAGTTGAACTGGGCGGTGATCGTCGCGTTGGCCGACGAGAACGCGGTCGAGTCGTACGCGTACGTGGACTCGTTGGTCGCGTTGCTCGTCAGCTGAAGCCAACCGCTGCCCACGGGGTCCGAGCCTTGGGCGGCTGTCAGGACCGGCGTGAAGCCCGTCCCGCCCAGCACCCAGCCCGGAGCCGTGGTGCCCGTGAAGCTCTGGTTGAGCGTCACGACCTGAGCAAGCGCCGGCTGTGCAAACGAAAGAAGACCGGCGAGCGCTGCCGCTGCCCGCGTCGACCGGATCCTTCGTAGGGTGCCTGCTGCAGTCCTGTTCAAAGTGATTGAAAGTCTCTGGATACCCTTAGGTTTCTCAAGTTTAACGAGCCCGCCTACGTATTTCCCAAACATCTGGCTATCAGTGCGTTGTAATGACAGAATTGGCGGGTTTGATGAACGGCGAAGAATCGGCGCCGAAGTGAAGGGAAACCCCGCGAAATCGCGATCATTGAAAACCTGGCGCTCCAATCCGCGGCGGACGGCCTGCTCCGCGCGGTCGCGCATCGCGGCGCGGGGTGCGAATAGCGGGCTTCAATCGCCCATTAGCCTGCCTTGTGGAGAGCCGGCCGCGCCGGAAGGCGGGTCTCGTTGACAGGTGTCGCGCCGCGCCCAGAGTCGGATGCAGCATGAAGCGCTTTCGTTTGGCCGCGGTCGCCGCGGTCGTCGTGCTCGCCGCAGTCCTCTGGCTCTTGTTCGGCCGGGCGCGGCATTCGGCGACGGGGGACGTCGTGATGTCCGGCAACGTCGACATAAGGCAGGTCCAGCTCGCGTTCTACGGGAACGAGCGGATCGCCGCCGTCCTTGTGGGGGAGGGAGACCACGTCCGCAAGGGCCAGCTGCTCGCATCGCTGGACAAGGCCCGCCTAGAGGCCGAGGTGGCGAGCCGAAGCGCCCTCATGGCGGCGCAGCGCGACGTTCTTCGCAGGTTCGAGGCCGGCAACCGGCCCGAGGAGATCCGCAAGGCCCACGCCGACCTGGAGGCCGCTTCGGCCGACCTGAGGAACGCCGAGCTCACGTCCGCGCGTGTCTTCAAGCTGGTCGACCAGGGGGCGTCGACCGCCCAGGACTCCGACGACGCCCGGGCGGCCCTCGACGTTGCCAGGGCCCGCAAGGCCGCCGCCCAGGAGGCCGACGCGCTGATGGTGCTCGGGCCCCGCGAGGAGGACGTCTCGGCCGCGCGGGCGGCGCTGCAGGCCGACGAGGCCCAGCTTGATCTCGCAAAGAAGGACCTGGCCGACGCGGACCTCCTCGCACCCTCCGACGGCGTCGTCGAGAACCGCATCCTCGAGCCCGGCGACATGGCCTCGCCGCAGAAGCCGGTCATCACCCTCGCCCTCGACGACCCCCTCTGGGTCCGCGCCTACGTCGCGGAGACCGACCTTGCGCGCGTGCGCCCGGGCATGAAGGCCTGGGTGACGACGGACGGGTTCCCGGGCAAGCGCTACGAGGGCTGGGTCGGGTACATCTCCCCGACCGCGGAGTTCACGCCCAAGTCGGTCGAGACCCAGGAGGTCCGCACCAAGCTCGTCTATCAGGTGCGCGTCTTCGTGCGCAACCCGCAGGGCGAGCTTCGCCTCGGCATGCCGGCCGTGGTGACGCTGCCCACCGACCAAGCGGCCCAGCCGTGAGCCCGGACGCCGCGGCGCAGGTGGTCCTGGAGCTGCGCGGCGTGCGCAAGCAGTTCACGTCGGGCGGGCGCACGCTGACGGCGCTGCGCGGCGTTAGCCTCGGCGTGGGCCGCGGCCGGGTGACGGGCCTCATAGGCCCGGACGGCGCCGGCAAGACGACCCTCATGCGCCTCTCGGTCGGGCTGCTCGTGCCCGACGAGGGCCAGATCACGGCCCTGGGCCACGACACCGCGAGGGACCCGCTGGCCGTGCAGTCGAGCGTCGGCTACATGCCGCAGCGCTTCGGGCTATACGAGGACCTCACGGTCCAGGAAAACCTCGACCTCTACTCCGACCTCCAGGGGGTCGCCGCGGCCGACCGCGCCGGCCGGTACGGCGAGCTCATGCACATGACGGGGCTCGCGCGCTTCACGGGGCGCCTCGCGGGGCGCCTGTCCGGCGGTATGAAGCAGAAGCTCGGGCTCGCCTGCACGCTCGTTCGCCCGCCTCAGCTGCTGCTGCTCGACGAGCCGACGGTCGGCGTCGACCCGGTCTCGCGCCGCGAGCTCTGGCAGATCGTCTACCGGCTCGTGCGCGAGCACGCGATGACGGTGCTCCTGAGCACGGCCTACCTGGACGAGGCCGAGCGCTGCGACGACATCGTGCTCCTGCACGAGGGGGAGATCCTGGGCAAGGGCCGCCCCGGGGAGTTCCGGGAGCCGCTGCGAGGCCGCACCTTCTCCGCCCGGGCGCCCGCGATCGGAAAGCGCGCCTTCCAGAAGGCCCTATCCGCCGTGCCGGGGGTCCTTGACGCCGTCATCCAGGCCGACCGCGTCCGGGTGGTCGCGAGGGAGGGAGCGACGGACATCCCCGGGCAGATCGCGCGGGCATTCGCGGGCTCCACCGCCGAGGCCGTGGAGCCGCGGCTCGAGGACGCCTTTGTCGCGCTGCTTCTGGGGCGCGGGGAGGCGCGGGCCGGGGCCGGGCCGCTGCCCGCGCGGGCCGCGCCCGCCGCGGGGACGCCGCATCGTCCCGCCGCCTTCCCTGGCCCGGTCATCGAGGTGCGCGACGTCAGCCGCAAGTTCGGCGACTTCTACGCCGTGCGCCGCGCGACGTTTGACGTCGCCCAGGGAGAGGTCTTCGGGCTCCTGGGGCCCAACGGCGCCGGCAAGTCGACGACCTTCCGGATGCTCTGCGGGCTCCTTCCTCCCTCCGCCGGCACCCTGCGCGTGGCCGGCCTCGACCTGAGGCACGCGGCCTCGGCGGCGCGGGCCCGCATAGGCTACATGTCCCAGAAGTTCTCGCTCTACGGCAACCTGAGCGTGCTCGAGAACCTGCGCTTCTTCAGCAGCGCCTACGACCTCTTCGGCAGGCGCCAGGACGGGCGGATCGCCTGGGCCCTGGGCGAGTTCGGGCTGGCCGAGTACGTCTCCATGACGAGCCAGGACCTTTCCCTCGGGCACAAGCAGCGCCTCGCCATGGCGTGCGCGCTCATGCACGAGCCCGACATCCTCTTCCTGGACGAGCCCACGTCGGGGGTCGACCCCATCGCCCGAAGGGAGTTCTGGAGCCGGATAAACGCCCTGGCGGAAGGGGGCGTCACGATCCTCGTCACGACGCATTTCATGGAGGAGGCCGAGTACTGCGACCGGCTGGCGATCATGGCCGACGGCGAGGTCCTCACCATCGGGGACCCGGCCTCCATCAAGCGCGGCCAGCGCTCCGAGGCCATGCCGGAGCCCTCGATGGAGGATGCGTTCATAGGGCTGATCGAGCGGCGCGCGAGGGGGGCCGAGGCCGCATGAATGCCGGGTCCGGAATGCGGCTTCGCGGGCTCTTGCGCAAGGAGCTCTACCAGGTCTTGAGGGACCCGAGCAGCGTCGCGATCGCCTTCCTGCTTCCCGTGTTCCTCCTGCTGATCTTCGGCTACGGGATCTCCCTCGACGCGGAGCACGTCCCGGTCGCCGTGGTGATCGAGCAGCCCGACGCGGACACCGCGAGCCTCGCGGGGCGCTTTAGCGGCACGAGCTACTTCGCCCCGGTGTTCATGGGCGACATGGTCCGGGCCGAGGCCGCCCTGCGGGACCGCAGCGTGAACGCGATCGTGCACCTGCAGCAGGACTTCTCCAAGCGCCTGCGCCGCCCGGACGGGGCCCCGATCCAGCTGATCGTCAACGGCACCGACGCGAACACGGCGCGCCTCGTGATCGGCTACGTTCAGGGGGTCTGGCAGAAGTGGATCGAGGAGCTCGGCGACGAGTCGGGTGTCTCCGCGGCCGTTCCGGTCAGCATTGAGCAGCGCGTCTGGTTCAACAGCGAGCTGCGCAGCCGCAACTACCTCGTGCCGGGGCTGATCGCGATAATCATGACCCTCATTGGCGCCCTGCTCACGGCCCTCGTCATGGCGCGGGAGTGGGAGCGCGGGACCATGGAGGCGCTCCTCGTGACGCCGGTGACGATGGGCGAGGTGCTGGTCGGCAAGCTCGTTCCCTACTTTCTCCTCGGCCTGGGCAGCATGGCCCTGTCCGTCGCGATGGGCCTGTGGCTCTTCCGCGTGCCGTTCCTCGGCTCCGTGTGGGTGCTCTCCTGCGTGTCGGCGCTCTACCTCCTCGCGGCCCTCGGCATGGGGCTGCTCATATCCACCCTCGCCCGCAACCAGTTCGTGGCCGGCATGGTCGCCATCGTGGCGACCTTCCTGCCGGCGTTCCTCCTGTCCGGCTTCATCTTTGACATCGGAAGCATGCCTGCCGTGGTGCAGGCGATAACGCGCGTGCTTCCCGCCCGCTACTTCGTGTCATCGCTCCAGACGCTCTTCCTCGCCGGCAACGTCTGGTCGGTCATCCTTCCCAACGCCGCGGCCCTGGCCGTGTTCGCCATCCTGTTCCTGGGCGCCAGCCGGCGCATGCTGCGCAAGCGCCTCGACTAGAAGCCCTGCCATGTGGCGCCGCGTCTACGCACTGATGATCAAGGAGTTCCTTGCCCTCCTCAAGGACAGGAGAAGCCGGGTCGTCGTCATCGTGCCCCCGCTCGTTCAGCTGCTCGTATTCGGGTACGCGGCGACGTTCGACCTGAACCGCGTGCCGTTCGCCGTGTACAACGAGGACCCGGGCCTGGCGTCGCGCGACCTGGTGGCGCGCTTCACCGGCGCCGCGGCCTTCCACCTGGTGGCAGCGCCCTCGAGCGACGCCGAGGTGGCCCCGCTCGTGGACAGCCAGCGGGCCCTCATGGTTCTGCACATCGGTCCGCAGTTCAGCCGCGAGCTGGCCGCGGGCCGCCCCGGGGCGGTGCAGGTGATCGTCGACGGGCGCAATTCCAACACGGCGGCGATCCTTCTGGGCTACGTCTCGACCATCGCCGCCGACTTCAACGCGGACTGGCTAAGCAGGAGCGGCGCGGCCCCCCCGGCGCAGCTCGAGGTGCGCGCGTGGTTCAACCCCAACCTCGAGAGCCGCTGGTTCCTGGTCCCCGGCATCCTGGGCCTGCTGACGCTCCTGGTGGCCCTTCTCGTGACGGCGCTGTCCGTCGCCCGCGAGCGGGAGCAGGGCACCTTTGACCAGCTTCTAGTCACGCCGTACCGGCCGGTCGAGGTGCTCCTCGGAAAGACGCTGCCCGGCCTCCTCATCGGCCTCGGCGAGGCGACCGCGATCGTGCTCCTGGCGACCCTGTGGTTCCAGGTTCCGCTGCGCGGCGATCTCGTGACCCTTTATGCCGGGCTCTTCCTCTTCCTTTTCTCGGCGCTCAGCGTCGGGCTCATGATCTCTTCCGTGGCCGTGACGCAGCAGCAGGGGCTCCTGGGCGCGTTCCTCTTCATGGTCCCCTCCGTCATGCTCTCCGGGTTCGCGACGCCGATTGCGAACATGCCGGTGTGGATGCAGCACGTGACCCTGATCAACCCGATGCGCTATTTCCTCGTGATCATCCGCGGGGTGTTCCTGCAGGGCGCCCCCTTCGGGGTGCTGGCCAGCCAGTTCTGGCCGATGGCCGTGATAGGCCTCGTCAACATGACAGTCGCCGGCTTCCTCTTCCGGCGCCGGCTCTACTAGGCGCCGCCCTTGGCCTGCCCGATGATCTGCTGCACGATCGGGTTGTCCAGGTGGATGACCGAGCTCGGGAAGGCGAACGAGACGCCCCGCGCCGCGAACGCGCGCATGATGGCGAAGTTGATCCTCTCCCTGACGACCATGTGCGCGTCCCAGTCGGGGTCCGCCGTGTGGTAGATCACCTGGATGCGCAGGGACGCGTCCGAGAAATCGGCGAAGCTCGCCAGGGTCTGGCTCTTGTGCACCCCGGCGTCCGACGTCAGGATTGCGCGCACGTCCGCGAGGACGGCCTGGAGCCTCTCGGGCGGCGTGTCGTAGGCCACCCCGAGCGTCATCTCGACGCGCCTCTGCGGGATGCGTGTCAGGTTCGTGATCACCTCGGAGGCGACCGTCTTGTTCGGGATCACGACCTGCGTGCGCTGCACCGTCCTTAGCCGGGTCGAGCGCAGGCCAATCTCCTCCACGGTGCCCTCGAACCCGGCGACCCTGATGTATTCCCCGACGTAGAACGGCTGGTCCATGAGGACAACGAAGGAGCCGAACATGTTCGCGATCGTGTCCTGGGCCGCGAGGGCGAACGCGAGGCCGCCTATGCCGAGGCCCGTGAGGAAGGTCTTAACCTCGAAGCCGAGGCTCTCGAGGATGACGAGGACGCTGAAGACGGCGAAGAACGCCGCGAGGGTCTTCTTGATGAGCGGCAGGAAGGCGGCGATCTGCAGGCTGCGCACCCTGGCGCCCTGGGCGAAGTTGTCTATCATGGCCCCTCCCACGCAGGCGACGCCCCAGAGGACGACGGCCGTCAGCGCCCCCCGCTCGCCGAGCCAGACGGCGTTCGGCAGCGTCTCCCAGAGCGGCACGACCGAGATGGCCGCGATAAGGCCGCAGAGCATCAGGAGGGTCGCCGTCGGGGCCTCGAGCGATGGCACGATCAGCTTGTTCCTGGCGTTCCTAGACACCCTCTTGAGCGGCGAGAAGATGATCGCGGCCACCACCCTTCGCAGGAGGACCGCGACAACGATGATGATCGCGCACGCGACCCAGCGCGCGGTCACGTCGTCCAGGGCCTCAGGGAAGAACCGCTTCTGCAGCCAGTCGATGAGGCGAAGCAGCGGCCCCGCGGGCTCGACGAGGGCGGAAACGTTGGGAAAGGGTGCCACGGCAGGACATTGCCAAAGTCGGCGGGGCGCGCAACGTCAAGCCGGACCGAGAGAGGCCGACAAAGAATGCCCCACGCAGACCCACCGCCAGCAGGGACGCCCGAGCGCGCTGGCGCGCGCGACTGGGCCACCGCCCTGGCCTGCGTCCTCCTGGGCCTGGGCTTCGGCGCGGCGGTCTGGCTTCGCCGGGGGCCGGTGCCGGCGCAGCAGTACCTGTCCGCCTACCTGATCGAGCTCAGCCTGAGCGTGGACAACGTCTTCGTGTTCGCGCTCGTCTTCCGGCAGTTCGGCGTGGACGCGCATGCGCAGCGGCGCCTCCTCCTCTGGGGCCTCGCGGGCGCCGCCGTCATGCGAACGGCCTTCATCGCGGCGGGGCTGGCGGCGATCGCGCGGTTCGCATGGGTGATCCCGGCCTTTGGCGCGCTCGTCCTCGTAACCGGTGCGCGGCTCGCGCTCGCCGGCGGCAAGCCCAAGTTCGACCTGTCGGGCGGCGCCCTCGCCAGGTATGCGGCGCGGCATGCGCCCAGGGCGCTGGCCGCCCTCGTCGTGCTCGAGACGGCCGACCTCGTCTTCGCCCTCGACTCCCTGCCCGCCGTGGTCGCCGTGACCCACGACTTCTCGATCGCGGTGCTCTCAAACCTTTTCGCAATCCTCGGCCTGCGCTCGCTCTTCCTCGTCGTCAGCGCGGCCATGCTGCGCCTGCGGTTCCTCGACGCCGGCCTCGCGGGCGTCCTTTTGTTCGTCGGCCTGAAGATGGTCGCCGAGCCCTGGTACGCGGTGCCGACGGGTGTTTCGCTGGCCGTGATCGCAGGCCTGCTCGCCGCAGCAGTGGCGGCGTCGCTCGCCGCCCCGGCCCGGCCGGCCGCCTAGGGCAGGGACGGGGCGTGATCCCGGAACCTGGGCCAGCCGCGCAATCGCTCGCGGCGGGAGAAAGGAGGCCCACCCCCGCGAAGGGCGAAGAAAAAGGGGCCCGGACGCCGCATCCGGCATCCGGGCCCCGTCTTGGTCCAAAAGGGACCTCAGCTGATCGCGATCTTGCGGGGCTTGGCGGACTCCGCCTTCGGTACCGAAAGGCGGAGAACCCCGTCCTTCAGCTCCGCGACGATCTTGCCCGTGTCGACCGTGTTGTCATGGGAGAGCACGAGCTCGTAGGAGGCGTCCGACGTCTCGCGGTGGAGGGCCGGGGCGGCCTCGGGCACGCCCGCGCTCCTCTTGCCCTTGACGTGCAGTTCGCCGTCTTCGTCGGTGATCTCGAGCCCCGCCTTGGCGACGCCCGGCAGGAACACCGTCAGGCCGAACGCGTTGTCGGTCTCCTCGATGTCGTACCTCGGCCTCTGCGCCACGTGTTTCTCGGCCTCTGTGGGATGGATGAGTGAGCTAATGAGTGACATAGTTTTATCTCCTTGTAGTGCCGCTGCCGCCCTTAGTTGACCGAGATGCTGATCTTCTTCGGCTTCGCCTCTTCCTTGACGGGAAGCGTCACCGTGAGGACGCCGTTCTCGTAGGCGGCGCTGACCTTGTCGGCTTGCACGTCATCCGGCAGGTTCACCAGGCGGCTGAACGAGGCCTCTTCCTCGCCCGCAACCGACTTCACCTTGCGGGAAGCCTGGATGGAGAGCGAGCCGTTGACCAATTCGACGTTGATCGCGTCGGGCGTAACGCCGGGCAGCTCGGCCCTGACGTACGTGTTGTCTTTGTCCTGGTACAGGTCGACCGGGAACTGCCCGCCGCGGGCCACGCCGGCGAAGCCGGAAAGCGCCGTGCCGAACAGCCAGTCGAGCTGGTCATCGAGGCCCAGCTCGCCATGGCGGCCGCCAAGGGCGGTCGGCGCGAGGCCGCGGGTCTCTGGGTTGGTTAGTTGAATATATCTCATAGTGGGTACCACCCTGCATGGAGGGTGCCGCGCCGCCTTGAATCACAACGCCCCTAATACCAGCACCTTAATTTGCCGGATCCGGATGGTGGTGTGCATTTTGTTCCCGGGTAGCGACATGGATGTGGGAAGGTATTGCACAGGTGGGCTGCATCGGGAGTCACGCCCGGTTGCAGCGTTTGGCATCAAGGCCTGAATTAGGCCGTTCGAAGCGGTAGCGCCGGCCTTTGGGCGCCGCGTCCGCCCGCCTTACGTGCGGGAACGGCCGCAGGCTTCCTTACAAGACAGAGGGATCTCGCAGCGCGCCCGGCATCACGGATGCGCTCCTGCGCCTGCAGCCCCTGAGAACGAGGCCAGAAGCCTCCTAGCCTGCTCGGTTTCGGAGAATCTCGTGGCTCGGCCAATGATGGCGGTCGCGCGCTCCAGCTCCCCCATGCGTCTATGCAGCGTTGCGACAGCATAGGCGAGCTGGGCATCCTGGGGGAACAGCGCGAGGGCGTTGTCGAGGACGGCGACCTCGGCTCCGAGGGGCCTCGCCGGAGCGTGCTCCAGCACGCGGGCAAGCAGCGTGTAGCTGCCCTCGAGTGCCGGCATCTGCTGACGCGCAGTCTGGAGGATGTCCAGGATCTCCGTATAGTCGTTGTCGCTCAGGTCGCCTATTCCATGCTGCACTGAGGGAAGCGCCCTATCGAGGTGCAGGCGGGCCAGTTCGACATAGGCGCGCGGGCGGACCACTCCGGCCTTCGTGGCCTCCTCAAGGGCGATGGCTCCTTTCTCCTCCTCCCCCGCCTGGAGCGCGTAGAGGCCATACGCGGCTTGCAGCAGCGGGTCGTCCGTCCTGTGCACAATCACCTTCGAGAACTGCGCGTCGGCCTGCTTGAGACATTCGCGCTGGAAATCCGCATACTCGGGACCGAGGTCGCGCCCTTCCATGCGGCACCAGTCTCCGAGGATTCGCGCCACCTCGCGCGGCGCGCCATAACGGGCCTTGAAGGGCTCCAGGAGCCCCGCGGTAATGGGAACGCGGATTGGCGCGCCCACGGCGGCCGGAAGGAAGGCCTCGATGCTCCGGAGTGCCTCGGCGTATCCCAGGCCCATATGCGCTCGGAACATCGCCTCGCTGGCCGGCTCCCTTGTCGCCTCGTCGACGAAGGCGAGAAACGCATCCCGGCGGCCCGAGGCGTACAGGCCCCAGCGCGCGAGAAGCGCGGCCTCCGAGCCCCAGAGAGCCTCCTGGTCGCCATGGATGGCGTGCCGGAAGAGGTCCCCAAGGGGGATCATGGGGTAGTCGCGCGGCTTCGCCCCGGATTCGGCGTTGTGCTTCGCCTCCTCCTGGATCGCACTTGTCTCGTCAGGGGAAATCCAGGTCGCGGCGCGCAGCACCACCGTGTAACCCTGGGCGTCGGACGCGACCACGCGGTTGGCGAAAAGGCCGTACGCGCCCTCGAGCCCCGCGCGGAACCAAGCCGGAAGCCTTGGCACGCGGCATTCTAGGAGGAGGGCGCCGTCCGGGTCGGCGCTCAGGTCCCCGGGATCGGACTTCAGATCCCAATAGTTGCCGCAATTGATGAATGTGTCTCCGTCGCCCACGGTCACCGGGTGCGACAGCATGACGGTGTCCGGCAGGGCGCTGCCCCCATCGACCCACCCGAGGTCGATGGGGCTCGCCAGGCCGAGACCGTTGCCCCGTTCGGGCTCGCGGTCGTAGAGCACGATCTTCATCGGGGTCGCCAGCCCGCCCCAGAAGCCGGCAGGCAGGAGTGTGAGCCTGGCCGCCGCCGCCTTGCGCAGCGCGTTCGTGTAGGCCTCGTTGAAGCTGTCGGGGCAGTGCGAGATGATCTCGTAGCCGGGGGCGCTGTAGTAGCGCCAGGCGGCTCCGCTAGAGGCTTCGACGAAGATGGGGTCGAGCATCACGGTCCCGCTGGCGTCGGTGTCGTCTGCGGGCGCAACGGCCGGCAGGAGTGCGCCCAGGAGGGCGGCGCCCCTCAGGATGCACCGGGAAAGCGCTGATGAGTCACATGAAGCGGTCACCTGCCTGGCGCTCACTGCTTGTCGCCCATCAGTTCGATCAGCGTTGGCGGCTTCACCTCAACCCTGCCCGTCGGGAGCGGCTGGCGGGCCAGGCCCTTGCTGTCGCGGCCAAAGTACTGCGAGGCCACGAGGACCATTGATGGGAGCTGCCGGTTGAACTGATTCTTCAGCTGCTGGATGCTGAAGCGGGCCTCCCAGAGCAGCTTGTGCTTCTTCTCCTTCGCCATCAATTGATAGTCGTAGGCCATCAAAACGACAAAGTAGCGGTAGTGCTCGAGTTCATCGAGCATGTCCGTCCTGCGCTTTCCGAGAACCGACGCGTCCGGGGCGCTCATGGTTGAATTCCACCAGGACTCGTAGCCCAGCAGCATGGCGATTCTCTTGTCCTCGAGCAGTCGCTTGTCGTTCTCGGTCTTGATCGTGGCCAGATTCACAATCAACTCAGACTCCAAGAGGTTCGTTATTTCTTCGTCTGCATTAACAACCCCATTCGTGATCGCCGCATTGGCCCCCCCGCTGTTACTCGCGTGCTGCCTCTCCTCCGCGGCCCATTTGTCCCGGCTCTGGGCCATGTTGAATTCCTGATTGGTCCTCGATGCGTCCTGGTATGCCATTGAGTCGGAGGCCTTCTCGATCGCATGGGTTGTTCCCCAGTAGACCATTATCAGCAGCTTGATCTGCTTTGGGTCCTTTGACGGGACGTAATTCCGTTTTGCCAGAGGATACGCAATCGCCCTCAGGACATCCATGAAGTCCATTTTGTCGATGGACGTGTCATTCAATGGGCTGCTCCAATAGCCGCCTTTTCCAAAGGTGTAGGTCTCTGGCTTGAACGAACCATCGGGAAGCACCGTCCTAACGTAATCTGAGCTCACCTTTGAGGAAATGCTCTCGTCGACTTCGCCCATGGCGGCCGAGGCAACGGCAGCCACCGCGGCTGCTATCGAAATCCAAAAGAGAGAAGACTTGGACCTGGAGTTCATCCCGGGCGGCGTTGCCTGTTCATTTATTGCAGCATGATCAACCCCCATCCATGGCCCTGGCGCGGTCGCGCGTCAGGCCTCTATATGAAGATAAGACACCGCAAACACGCTTGGCCCTTCAGAATACTTTCAAAGGCTTGTGCGGGATCGCCGCCCGACGGGGGCCGTGATCCAACGGGTTGATTCATAAGGCGAGGGGGTAGGGCATAGCATGGAAGGCCCATATGCGGCGTGCATTCCCGCAATTCTGCCGCATTGGAGAACGCGCGCCGCGATCTGGGCGCCCCGAACTAGGGACCCTCGCCTCCCACGGCATTGCCCTGCATCCTGGATCCGGGTATCTAGCCAAGGGGCATCGCGGCCCAGCCGGTCGGCGGCCGCGATTCCACCCACTCATGCACGCCGTTTCCATCGCAAGCAGCCAAGGGGAGCCGGAAGCGAAGCGCAGGGCCCACGCGGAAATCTCAAAGGATTTCGGCGCCGGAGGGCTCTTATTGGGTGTCCGCATGTGCGAAGCCGACGAATCCACCCTGGTTGCCCGGAGCAAGGGGGGTGATTGGGAGGCGTTCGCGGAGCTCGTGCGGAGGCATCAACGCATGATCCACGCCCTCACCTACCGCATGTGCGACTCTCCCGCGTATTCCGAGGACCTTGCCCACGAGACCTTCGTCCGGGCCTACAGGAGCCTGGGCACATTCCGCGGCGAATCCAAGTTCTCGAGCTGGCTCTACAGGATCGCCATAAACCTGTGCATCAGGTGGAGGAGGTCGGAGGTGCGCCGCGCTAACGCTGAGAGCGCGTGGGCGGATTGCGCCAAACAGGATTCAGGCGACGACACGGCCAGCGAACGAGTCCACGTCGCTCTGGCGCGGCTGTCGCCCAAGCTGCGGGCGGCCGTCGTGCTGACCGCCCTTGAGGGCCTTAGTCACGCCGAGGCCGCGCATGTACTCGGATGCGCGGAAAAGACGCTCTCCTGGCGCCTATTCGTGGCGCGCAGGCGGCTAGGCGCCATGTTGGGCGCGCCCAGGGAGGGACTATGAACAGGGATGCCCTTGACAGACTTCTAGCGCAGTCCCGGGTTTCCGAGCACCCCGACGCTTACTGGGACGCCTTCCCCGGCCGGGTCACCCGAAGCCTTCAGTCGGACTCCAGTGGGCGCTACGAGCCGCGACGCCCGAGGTTTGTCATCGCCACCTTGGCGGCTGTTGCAGGGGCATTTGCGATCCTGTCGCTATCGCTCTGGATCAGCCGACCGCAGCCAGCCCTGTCTGGCGAGTCGCTGAAGGACGGCCGGTTGCTTGGTGCGATGCTTGCCAAGTTCCCCAGGAGGCTCAGGGCCATCACCAGGGACAATGAGGGCCTACACACGCTCGTATCGGGCACGGCTGACGTTGCCACATCGGATCCTATCTGGCTCGAGATCCGCGAGGGCGCCAGCGACCGGGTGATCGCCACGTTCAGCGGGCAGACGATCTCGACGGAGCGCGGTGATGCGATCGTGCTAACGGACCGCAACGGCCACGTCATGCTGATCGGCGACGCCTTCTTCTGGTCCCAGGAGGTCTCCGCCGGCCTGCCCGGGAGCTTCCGGCTCCAGGCCGTCCCGATTCCCGGGCCGAAGCCCATCACCCGAACCCCCGCACCCCTATGAAAGCAGCGCTCATCATGCTGATTACCGTGCTCGCGGCGTCCGCAGCAGCGGATATTCCGAGCGGCCCGGTTCGTGTCGCGGTCTTGAAGCTCAAGGCCGACGCGGCGGTTGACGATTACCTCGGCGCGAAGGAATCGGGCTCGCGCCTGGCGTCACTCATCGCGAATGACCTGTCGGTGCTCGCACCCATCGAAGTCGTAGCCTCCGGGGAAGTCGCGCGCAATCTTAGCCTGGGCGCCATGGAGCCGTCCGATTCGCTCACGCCTTCGCAGGCGAGGAGCGCCGGGGACGCAACCGGGGCGACAAACCTGGTGTGCGGCCGCATCTACAGGACGGATGCCGGGGTTGTTTTTGCAGTGAAGATCGTCTCAACCCAGACGGGCGAAGCGCTGGGAACCATGGTGCAGCTCGGCGCGGGCGACACGCTGTCCGACGCCCTTTCCAGGCTTGGCACCCAGATCGGAAGGATCGCCCTGTCCCAGCGTGGAATTGAGGCGCCGCATTGGGCTGACGCCAGGATCAGCGGGACGCATACGGGCGGCGGAACCTTGTCGCTGGGCGCCGTCGCCTGCGTGCTGTCAGTCGACAGCAGGCTCGTCGCCGATGAGATCCATAACTGGAACAGGGACCAGATCCTGAAGCCCGGGCTGCACGAGATCTTTGTCCGGTACTACGACGGCACCGGTAGCGCTGGACACGAATTCGTCATCGATGCCAAGCCGGGTGGCATCTACGAGACCCGGTTCGACAGGGACGGTGATCATAACCCGCGGCTGTGGATTCAGGAGCGCGGCGCCAAGAATCCGGCTACGCCCGTCTACGAGGCGACGATCAAGGAGCCGCGCCAGTGGTACGAGGATAACCTGATCCGGATGCAACCCCACGTTGTGCCGATGTCGTCCATGTTTTTCCAGCCAGCCCCGTCAGTCCCGATGAAGAAATAGCGGGTTGCCTGAGCTGCCCCCGTCATAACGGGGCCGGCGTCGTTGCGGAGCTGCGCCGGACCCCGCGTGGACGGGACGTCAGGGTTTCTCGACGCTTGAGAAGCCCAGATTGACGGGCGCGTCCGGCAGTTTGCGCGCCTTTCCCCACGTGTTGGTGCTTGGCACATCCAGGCCGACCTCCTCGATCTTCAGGTTGCTCACCCATGCGCGTCCGGTTCCCTGGACAAAGACGCCATAGGCGAGGGCCTCCGAGTCCGCGGGAACGTCCAGAACGAGGGAATAGAGCTTCCAATCCGTGGTCCCTTTTACCCGTCGATCATCCATGTTGTCGAATTGGAGGATATCCCCCGCCTGCTTCGAATCGACCCTGAACCAGAGATGAACGCCGCGGTCGGTCGCGTCCTCGGTCTTCATCCACGCGCTGTATCGGAGCCTCTTCCCGGCAAACTTTTCCGCGGAGCACATCTGCATCATGCCGCCGAACCCCTCTATCTCCGGCTTTACCGACCTGACGTACGCGCTAGGCAGCCCGTCGTGGGTCACGGTTCCATCGATCCCGACGACATAATCCGCCGCATTTGTGCCGTTTTTCCACCAGCCGGGGGGCGCCTTCGTTGTCACTTCGGACGCCGTCGTTTTCAATTCGGGGGTCGGAGTCGGCGCCTGTTGCTGCTGCTGGGCCCTTGACTCGCGCGTCAGGCCGAAGCCGATTAGAAGGAAAAGAAGGGCCGCACCTGCGAGGATGCGGACTAGCGGGGCGGGTCTATTCGCTGCAATCATTTGGATTCTCCTCTTGATGTGGTGTCTTGACTCAAGGATGCCGACAAAGACGGGGACCCTCGGGATTCGGTTCGTCGCCCCGAGAACTTTGAGAAGCGTGGCGCCATACTCGTGCGCCTCGTTTGGGCCGAGGCGGCTGATCACGAACTCGTCGCAGGCCAGCTCGCAGTCGTGCCCCGCATACAGCGCGGCAATCCAGACCAGGGGATTGAACCAGTGCACAATCCGTGCCGCGTCGATAAGCACGTGCGTGAGCAGGTCCCTGCGCCGGATGTGGCCGAGTTCGTGGGCGATGACCAACCGGGCCTCCTGCGGACTCAGCCGCTCGAGCAGGCCTGGCGGAAAAAGCATCGTTGTGCGGACCAACCCAAAGACACCCGGCGTGCCCACCGCGTCGGTCACCGACAGCCGTTGGCCTTCGGTGCCCAATCGCGAGGCAACGGCCTTTGGCAGCGGGGCGGCAGAAGCGCGGGAGAGGCGCAGTTTCCTGACAAAGATGAAATAGGAGGCGACGCGCATCACGGCCAACATGAAGACGCCCATTATCCAAAGCGCGGGAAGCAGCTCGTAGAATGGCCGCGAACGGGCCTGCGCCGCCCGCGAATCTTGGACTTGGGCGGGCGCGCGCTGCTCCCCGGGGTTCACCCCGGCAAGGCCCGACATCTCGGCAGCCGGGGCGCGCACCGCGACGGCGCCGAGATCCTGATGCACCGGCCGGATCAGGCCATACCGGCTCCAGCTCACCGGAATGGAGACTGGCAGCACGAGCAGGAGGGCCACCGCAACCCATGCCCAATAGAAGGCGCCCGGCTGCGCCTTGAGCCTGAGAAGCGCGCGCAGCGCAAGAATGGCGATGATGAGGAACGACAGCCGCCACGAGGACTCGACAACCGACCCGAAGGCTGCGCCGAGCAGGCTCACTTGCGGCCCTTTCTCGATTTCAGCAGCTGCTCGAGCTCGCGGATCTCCTCCGGCTTCAGGTCGGTGTGCTCGCAGAAATGCAGGACGAGGGCGCCGGCCGCCCCGTGAAAGACGCGCCCCAGGAATGAATCGCTCTCCGCCTGGACGCATTCGTCCCGGCTCATCCGCGGCGTGTAGGCAAACGCCTTCTCGCTCCTGTCGACGGCCAGGACGCCCTTCTCGACGAGGCGCGTCAGGAACGTGTTCACCGTCTTCTGCTTCCAGCCATGCCCCTCCTTCAGGCTGGCAAAGACCTCCGTGGCCGTCATGGGCGCCCCGGCCCAGACCACGCTCATCACCTCCCATTCAGAACCTGAGATTCTAGGCGTCTTCATCCTACAACTGTAGGCAACGTGTCCTACAAATGTAGGAATGCAAGCGCATTCTTCACTGCCCGCATGTCCTCGCAGCTCCCCGGCGAAGGGCCGGTATCGCCTCAAGTTAATGCTCTCGCCTCGGCGCCACCGGTTGGAATAGGCGTGTCGGCGTGAGCATCACGCGCTTCTCGGTTCCTCCGCTACACAAGGTGACCCGCTCGCTGGCTGCCGTGGCGATGGGAAGGGAGCTTCCCGACCTGGTGATCACGGGGGCCCGCGTCCTCTCGACCTACACCGAGCGAATCCATGCCTCGCGGGAAATCTGGGTGAAGGCCGGCAGGATCGCCGCGATAAAGCCCGCGGGCTCGTGCAGGCCCCAAAAGGACGCGAAGGTCGCCAGGTTCGACGCCCGCGGCGGCATCCTCGCCCCGGGCCTCGTCGACCCGCACATCCACATTGAAAGCTCCATGATGACGGCCTGCGCGTACGCCGAGCCCGCGCTTCTGAACGGGACGACGACCATCTTCTGCGACAGCCACGAGATCGGGAACGTCTGCGACGCGAAGGGCATCGAGTGGATGCTCGAGGACGCGCGAAGGGCGCCCCTATCGATTTTCCTGACGGTGCCGAGCACGGTTCCGGCGACCAGCAAGAAGTTTGAGACGGCCGGCGGGGACCTCGTCCCGTCGAAGATTGGTAGGCTCTTCGACCGGTGGCCCGAGGCCGTGGCGCTTGGGGAGAAGATGGACTACGTGCAGGTCGCCATGGGCGACCGCCGCAGCCACGCGGTCCTCGCCCAGGCGCTGCGCCGCGGCCGGCCCGTCTCAGGGCACATCTACGGCCGCGAATTCGTCGCTGCCTGCGCGGCATCCGGGATCTCGGACACGCACGAGGCCATAGACCGCGCCATAGCCGACGACTTCCTCGAGAACGGCGTCTGGGTGTTCCTTCGCGGCGGCAACCCCTCGACGCCCTGGAACTCCCTTCCGCAGGCGATCAGGGCCGTGACCGAGCTCGGCGCGAGCCCCAAGCGGGTGTGCGTGTGCACGGACGACCGCGACGCCGACGACCTCTTTCTGTTCGGGATGGACTGGGTCACGCGCAGCGCCGTCAAGGCCGGCCTGCGGCCGGCCGTGGCATGGAGCCTGGGTTCCCTCCACGGCGCGACGCGCTTCGGCATGGACGGCGATATCGGGGGCCTCGCCCCGGCGCGACGCGCCGACATCGTCCTCCTGAACGACTCGCTCGAGCCACAGTGCACGTGGTACGGCGGCGAGCTTGTCGTCAGCAACCGCAGGGTGACGCCCGTCCTCGAGAGGGCGCTCTCGCGCCGCTACAGGTATCCAAGGGCCTCATACCAGACGGTCCGCCTGCCCAAGGACCCCGTCCTCGTCCCGCGGCTGCCGGGGCGCCCGGTCACCGCGAACGTGATCCGGGCGGCCGCGCCCGGGATCATCCTGCTGCACGAGCGCATCCGCATCGCGCCCCGGCCGGCGGACGGCTGGGACCAAGTCCTCGCGCGCCACGGGCTTTGCTTCGTCACGGTCGTCGAGCGCCACGGGCTCTCGGGGGCGGTCGCGCACGGCCTGCTCAAGGACTTCGGGCTCAGGGACGGGGCGGTCGCAAGCTCGGTTGGGCACGACGCCCACAACATCGTGATCGCGGGCAGGAACGGGGGGGACATGCGCAGGGCCATTGACGAGATCAGGCGCATGCGCGGCGGCGTCTGCGTGGTGCGCCGCGGCAGGGTCGTCGCGAAGGTCGCGCTGCCGGTCGCGGGCCTCATGTCCGACAAGCGCGCGACCGTGGTCGCGGCGCAGACGACCCGCCTCAAGCGGGCCTGGCGCGCCGCGGGCTGCACCCTGCCATACATGGGCTTCAACCTGATACCCCTCTCCGTGATCCCCGAGATCCGCATCACCGACAAGGGCATCGTCACGGTCCCGGGGATGCGTATCCTGCCGCTCTTCGAGTGGGCCTGAGGCGCGGGCCGGGGGCCGCCCGAAAAAACAATCGGAATCATCCGGGCGATGTGGTTCGCTCGCCGCCCGATGACGTTCAATTTCGACACCCCGCCCGACCGCCGGGGCACCGACTCCCAGAAGTGGCAGCGGTTCGACGGGCGCGACGTTCTGCCCATGTGGGTCGCGGACATGGACTTCGAGGCGGCTCCGGCCATCGTCGAGGCGCTGCGCCGCCGCGTCTCCCACGGGGTGTTCGGATACGCCCGGCCCGTCAGGTCCACAACCGACGCGGTGATCGGCGCCCTGGCCTCGCGGTACCGCTGGCAGGTCGACCCGTCGTGGCTCGTGTGGCTTCCGGGGCTGGTGTGCGGGCTCAATGTCGCCGTCCGGGCGTTCGCCGAGGCCGGCGACGAGGTCTTGAGCCTGACGCCCGTCTACCCGCCGTTCACCACGGCTCCGCGCCACGGCGGCCGCCAGCCCAGGGGCGTGCCCCTGGCCCTGGACTCCGGCGCCGGGCGCTGGGAGATCGACTGGGGCGCCCTCGAGGCCGCGGTCACGCCGCGCTCGCGAATCCTCCTCTTCTGCCACCCGCACAACCCCGTCGCCCGGGCCTGGCGGCGCGACGAGCTGGCCAGGATCGCGGACTTTTGCGAGCGCCACGGCCTGGTCCTTGTCTCGGATGACATCCACTGCGACCTGCTCCTGGAGCCCGGGGCCGCGCACGAGCCCTTCGCGGTCGTCGCCCCCGGGTCGGGCGCGCGCACCCTGACGTTCATGGCCCCGAGCAAGACGTTCAACATTCCGGGACTCGGGACCTCGTTCGCGGTTATCGCGGACGCCGATCTTCGCGCAAGGTTCGCCAGGGCCTCGGCCGGGATCGTCGCCGAGGTTAACGCGCTGGGCTACGCCGCATGCGAGGCCGCCTACGCCGAGGGCGAGCCGTGGAGGGCCGCGCTCCTCGCCTACCTGCGCGCCAACCGCGACTTCCTCGCTGACTTCGTAGCGCGCGAGCTGCCCGGTGTGCGGATAGAGGCGCCAATCGAGGCGACGTACCTCGGCTGGCTCGACGTCTCAGGGCTCGGCCTAGCGAACCCCGCCAAGCACTTCGAGGACCACGGCGTCGGCCTCTCCGACGGCGTGCCGTTCGGCGCCGTCCCCGGGAGCCACGTGCGCATCAACTTCGGCTGCCCGCGCTCGATCCTTGCCGAGGGCCTCTCCCGGATGAGGGCGGCAGTCAGGGCCCTATGACGCCCGCGGGTATCTCACCCGGGACGCTCCTCGTCCGAAACGCCGAGGTCCTGGTGACGATGGACGGGCGCCGCCGCGAGATCCGCGGCGGGGGGCTCCTCGCGCAGGGCAACCGTATAGTCGCCGTCGGCTCGTCGTCCGAGCTGCCCGCGACCGCCGACCGCGTGCTCGACCTCGCCGGCCACGCCGTTGTCCCGGGCCTGGTCAACACGCACCACCACATGTTCCAGAGCCTGACGCGGGCCCTGCCGGCCGCCCAAGACGCGGGCCTGTTCGCCTGGCTCGAGGCGCTCTACCCGGTGTGGGCCCGCCTCACGCCGGAGATGATCCGGGTCTCGACGCTGACGGCCATGGCGGAGCTCATCCTCTCGGGCTGCACGACCTCGAGCGACCATCTCTACCTCTACCCCAACGGCTGCCGGCTGGACGACAGCCTCGAGTCCGCCGCGCGTATTGGCATGCGCTTCCACGCGGCCAGGGGCTCGATGAGCGTCGGCCGAAGCCAGGGAGGCCTTCCCCCCGACGGCCTGGTCGAGAGGGAGGCGGACATCCTCGCGGACACCCAGCGCCTCGTGGAGGCCCACAACGACCCCGCGAGGTTCTCCATGCTGAGGATCGCGGTCGCCCCGTGCTCGCCGTTCTCCGTCAGCCAGGACCTGATGCGCGAGAGCGCGAACCTCGCCCGAGCCCTGGGCGCGCGCCTGCACACGCACCTTGCGGAGAACGACACCGACGTGGCCTACAGCCGCGAGAGGTTCGGGATGACCCCGGCCGAGTACGCGCAGGAGCTCGGGTGGGTCGGCCAGGACGTGTGGCACGCGCACTGCGTCAGGCTGGACGACGCGGGAATCGACCTGTTCTCGCGCACGGGCACCGGGGTCGCGCACTGCCCCTGCTCGAACATGCGGCTGGGCTCCGGCATCGCCCCGGTGGGCCGCATGGTCGCGAAGGGCGTGCGCGTGGGCCTGGGCGTCGACGGCTCCGCCTCGAACGACGCCGCGTCCATGCTCGGCGAGGCGCGCCAGGCGATGCTGCTGCAGCGCGTGGGCCTCGGGCCGTCGGCCATGACGGCGAGGCAGGCCCTGGAGCTCGCGACGCTCGGCGGGGCGGCCGTCCTCGGGCGCGACGACATAGGCTGCCTCGCCCCGGGGATGGCCGCGGACTTCGCCGCCTTCGACCTGCGCGGCGTGGCCCATGCGGGCGCCCTGCACGACCCCGTGGCCGCGCTCGTCTTCTGCTCCCCGGAGCGCTCCTCGTGGGTCGTGATCAACGGCCGGGTCGTGGTCGAGGAGGGGCGCCTCCTGACCGTGGACCTCCCTTCCGTCCTGGAGCGCCACAACCGCCTGGCCCGGGCGCTCGCGGCCGGCTGAAGGCGCGCGCCCCCTTCAGGCCCCGGCGTGCGGATGGCCGCGGCGCCCGGGCAGGACGAGGTTTAGCAGGAGCGCCGTCAGGCCGCCCGCCGAGACGCTCGATCCAAGGAAGGTCTGCAGCAGCGGGTGCAGCGTCCCCACCCACTCGTGCTGGGAGGCGGTGCCGAGCCCGATGCCCAGCGACAGCGCCACGATCAGCCCGTCGCGGTGGCTGATCCCGCTGATCGCGATCAGGCGAAGCCCCGCCACGGACACCAGGCCGAAAAGGAGGATGGCCATCCCGCCGAGCACCGGCTGGGGCATGGCCGTCACCCAGCTCGCCACCCCCGGGAAGAGCCCCAGGGTGACGAGGATCAGGGCCATCCACTTTCCCACGTGCCGGCTCGAGACGCCCGTGATCTGAATCACGCCGTTGTTCTGCGCGTAGGTCGTGCTTGGGAACGAGCCGATGATCCCGGACACCGCGCACGTGATCGCGTCGGAGAGAACGCCCCCGCGGATCCGCCTCGCGTAGGCGGGACCCTCGGTCTCGAGGCCCGAGAGCTGCGAGGTGGCGGTCATGTCCCCCAGCGCCTCGAGCAGCGACGCCAGGTATATGAACGCGAACGGCAGCACGAACTTCCACTGGAAGGCGAGGCCGTGGGGGAGTATGCGCGGGAGCGTGACCGAGGAGGCCCCGGCGCCGCGCGGGACGTGGAGCCAGCCTAGCAGGGCGCATATCGCGTAGCCCGCGAGGACCCCCAGGAGGATGCTCGCGAGCCGCGCGCGGTTTCCCCCCACCGACTGGGCGAGCAGCACGACCGCGATCACCGCGGCCGCCACGGCCGCCCCCGCCCACACCGGGGCGCTGGGCTGCACCCGCGCCGTGACGCCCGGCATCGCCTCCGGGATGATCGACAAACCGATCAGGAGCACCACGATTCCGGACACCAGGGGCGTGAACACGCGACGCAGCCGGTTGAGGAACGGCACGAAGAGGAAGAGCGTCGGCGCGCACGCAAGCGACATGCCGAACATGAGGGGAAGGCCCCCCGCCGCACCGGCGTCGATCAGCGGCTGCAGGAAGGCGAAGCTCGTCCCGGCCACGCTCAGCAGGCCGGAGCCCACCGGGCCGAACTTCGAAGTCTGCAGGAAGGTCCCCAGCCCGGCGGCGATGAGCGCCATGCTCACCAGGTAGGAGGTGTCGGCGGGGGCGAAGCCCAGGGCGTGCGACAGGATGAGCGCCGGGGTGACGACGCCCACCACCATCGCCGCCACCTGCTGCAGGCTGACGAGGATCGCCGGGGCGAGCGGCAGGCGGTCCTCCGGCCCGTAGAGAAGGGCCGGGCGCGGGGCGGCCGAAGTCGCGTTGACCTGCATGGCTCCCCCTTCAGCAGGCCCCGGACCAATTGCCGATTGCGGACGCGTGTGGCTGCGACATCCTGCGCACTCTGGTATGCGCATCGGAAAGATCGAGACGGATTCCAACCTTTTCCTCTCGCCCCTGGCGGGCTACACGAACCTGCCCATGCGCATGACGCTGCGCGAGCTCGGGGGGCTCGCGTGGGCGACGACCGACCTCGTGAACGCGCGCTCCCTGATCGAGCACAACCCGACCGCGATGAAGCTCGTCGAGTCGTGCGAGGCGGACCGCCCGCTGGCGATCCAGCTCTTCGGCAGCGTGGCGGCCGAGATGAGGGACGCCGCGAGGATCTGCGAGGACCTGGGGGCCCAGGCGGTCGACATCAACATGGGCTGCCCCGTCAGGAAGGTGACGCGCATCGGCGGCGGCTCCGCCATGATGGCGGAGCTCGCGGGCACCGCGGCCCTGGTGCGCGGCATGGTGTCGGCGGTGTCTATACCGGTGACCGCCAAGATGCGCCTGGGCTGGGATTCCGACAACATCACGGCTCCCGACCTGGCGCGCGCCCTCGAGGACGCGGGCGTCGCGGCCGTGTTCGTGCACGGGCGCACCCGCGCGCAGGGGTTCGGCGGCGGCGTGAGCCTGGCGGGCATCCGCTCCGTCGTCGGGGCCGTGCGCTCGATCCCCGTGATCGGCAACGGCGACGTCACGACGCCGCAGGCCGCGCGGCACATGCTCGAGGAGACCGGGTGCGCCGGCGTGAGCATCGGGCGCGGCGCGTTCTACGACCCCTGGATCTTCCGCAGGACCGACCGGTACCTGCGGACGGGCGAGCTGCCCGAGGAGCCGGCGTTCGCGGAGCGCATGCGCGTCCTCAAGCTGCACTTCGAGCTCTACTGCTCGTTCTACGGCGAGGGTCGGGGGGCGAGGCTCTTCCGCAAGGTGGCGCCATGGTACGCGAGGCGGTTCGGCCCGGCGAGGCCCTTCAAGCAGCGCATACTCTCCATCACGTCGAGGGCCGACTTCGAGGCCGCCGTCGCCGAGTACGTAGCGTGGCGCGCCGGGTTCTGCGACGCCTCCGGGGAGCTGCTGCCGAGGTACCGGCCGGCGCCGCTCTCTCCCTCGTTCCTCGCCCCAGAGGCCGGCGTATGCGAGCGCGAGTCGATACCCGTCCCGCGCGGGCCGGTGGAGACCTGGTGAGGCCCGCGCCTTGCGTCAGTAATTCTTGGATACCTCGGCCCCGGTGGCGTCCTTGAAGTAGATCACCTTCTTGTCCGCGTCGATGCGGTCGAAGGCGATCCCGAGCTCGGAGTCGACCATCTGGCCCTCGCGCGTGACCTTCCCGTTGATGAGCGCCTTCGACGGCTTGCCCTGGAACACGCCGCCGATGCTGGCGTTGGCGACGAAGGCCCGGAACTCGGTGCTCGCGCTGGCCGCCGCGACTATGGGGGCGTTGTTCACCTCGACGTCCTTGGTAAGCTTGGCCTTCTCCATCACCGCGACGGGCGTCGGCGTCGGCGCCTCCTCCCCGTTCGCGAGGGCGTCGACCTTCGCCTGCTCGGCCTGGCGCCTGGCATCGATGGCGTTCTGACCGCTGTCTATCAGCTTGCCCGGCGCGCTTGCGACCTTGGCGGCGATGTCGGCTGCCGAGGGCTTGGGCTCCACGTGCACGGGCTTGGCGATCGGCGGAGCCTTGATCGGAACGACGGGCGCGGGGGCCGGGAAGAAGATCCTGTAGGTGAAGAGGCCTCCGACCGCGAACGCCAGCACGAGGACGGCGATCCCCGCCTTCTGAACGGGGCTGAGCGTAGGGCGCTTCCTTAAGACCGCACCGGGCTTGGGCGCCTTTGCGGGCGGCTTGCCTCCCGGCTTCGGCGCGCTCTCGGCGACGCGGATCTGGAGGCCCTTGGGCGCAGGCGGCTTCGCCTCGTGGGGAGTCGACAGCGAGAGTTTTGGGATCGCTCCCGGCGGCGCCGGCGGCTCGACGGAACTCCCCAGGGGGGGCGGAGCCGCCAGCACGGACACTGGCGGAAGCGTTGACGTCGGGCGCCCGTGCGGGGGCGGAGGAGGCGGTGAAAAGCTCGCTCCCGAGTATCCAGGGGGGGCGACGGGCGGCGGCGGGGGGAGCTCGGGCGGCGGCGGCATGGACGCCGGAAACGGCGGGCCCGACGCGGGCGGCGGCGGTGGCGGCGCAAAATGCGCCGCGGCGGGCGGCGGGGGGGGCTCGAGCGGGGCAAGCCCCTCCATCGGCTCCGGCTGCGGTGGAGGCGTCAGCGGGGCCAACTTGGGGTGCAGCTTGAACTTGGGCAACTCCTCGGCCTCGGGCTCCGGTGGGGCGAATGCCGGGGGCTCCGGCGGGGCCGGGGCGGCCGGCTCCGCAGGCTCGGGCGTGAGGCTCAGCCGCGGTTTCAGGCGCAGGCGCCCCGCCGCATCGCCGCCCTGTTCGCCGCCGGGCGGCGGTGGCGGCGGCATCCCCTGTGGCGCCGGAGGAGGAGAAGCGGGCGGACCGCCGCCCGCTGACGGCGGACGCGGCTTCAGGCGTAACGGTTGCGGCTCCTCGCTCATTCGGTCGCAGGTAAACGATTTGCTGGACAAAACACGAAACCAAAAAGATTCACTGGCGGTCCCATCAAGGACCCCCCACCCTCACCCCCCGAACAATGAAACGCCTAGTCACGCTTGGTCTCGCCGCCCTTCTCTTGGGGAGCGCCGGCTGCCACCTTTTCTCCAAGAAGAAGAAGGCCCCCACGCCGCCCCCCGACAGCCCGTACGTAGCGAAGGACGTCGAGAAGGATTTCATGCGCCGGTGGATCGACAAGCGCACGGCGGACCTGGTGGCCCAGGGAAGCCCCGCCGCCGCGGCCCGGACCAAAGCCGAGGCGGAGTTCAAGAGCAAGTTTTCCTACACAGATGCGGCCAGACAGTCCAAGTGATCAGTTCTCCCTTTTAACCCCGACGATTTCGACGTCGAAGACGAGCGTGGCTTCGGGGGGGATCGTGGGCGCGTAGCCCCGCCTGCCATATCCCAGTTCAGGCGGGACGATGATCAGCCACTTGTCGCCGGGCCTCATGAGCTGGAAGATCTGATCCCAGCCGACGATCACCTCGCCGCGGGCGACCCGGAACGTGAATGGCTTCTTCGGGTCGTGGATCTCGTCGAATACCTTGCCGTTGAGGAGCATGCCCGTGTAGTTCACCATCACGATGTCGCCCGGCATGAGGAG
Organism: Opitutaceae bacterium; assembly: GCA_003151515.1. Classification (GTDB taxonomy): domain Bacteria; phylum Verrucomicrobiota; class Verrucomicrobiia; order Opitutales; family Opitutaceae; genus Palsa-1447. The sequence continues at coordinate 153,167 of PLXS01000030.1, read as the reverse complement.
CGCGCCGCTGCCCTGCTTCTTGACGACATAGCGTATGCCCGTGTTGGAAATCTTCGCGTCCGGCCACTTCTTCATCACGATGTCGTAGTCGTCCGGGGGGAGCTTTTCGCGCTGGGCGTGCGCGACAATGGGGGCTGCCGCGAGCAGGCAGAGCGCGGCGACTATCGGGAGGGGTGCCATGCCTAGGAAAGCTGCAAGGGCCGCGGCCGGCGTCAAGACCTGGCGGCCGGGTGCGCGGCGATGAGGTCGAGCCCGCGCACAAGAAGGGTCCGGCCGGGCTCCATGCGGTGCCACGGGGACGCGCCCGAGGGGTGCGGCAGGGGTATGCAGTCGGCCTCGCGCCCGCCAAGACTCACCCGGAAGCTGCGCCCGACAATCTCCTGCAGCGGCGCCGACTCGAGGAATCGGGTGATCGCAAGCCTGCCCACGGGGATCACGAGCTCGGTGCGCAGCAGCGCGAATTCGCGCTCCAGCCACGGCGAGCAGGCCTCGATCTCCTCCGGGGACGGGACGCGGTCCCCTCCCCCGGACCGCTTCCCGGGGAAGCAGCGGCACACGGCCGCGAAGTAGATCCTGTCGCGCACCTGCTCCTCGTCCCAGCCCAGGGCCCCGCGAAACCAAGCAAAGAGCGTCCGGCCCGCCGTCCACGCGAAGGGCCTGCCCAGGCGCGGCTCCCTGTCTCCGGGCGCCTGTCCGACGAGCATGATGCGGCTGTCCACCGGCCGGCCGACGACGACCGGCTTGTGCATCCGAGGGCAGCGCCCGCACCGGCAAAGCGCCGCCAGGTGCCTCTCAATTGCCGCAACAGGCATAGAAAAAAAGGGATGGAGGCCCGCCGGGAGCCTCCATCCCTTGAAATTGATCCTGCGGGTGCGCCTTAGTACCGGCGCTCGCCGCGGTCGCTGCGACCGCCGCCACCGCCGCCGCCGCCGCCGAAGCCGCGACCACCGCCGCCGCCGCCGAAGCCGCGACCGCCGCCGCCGCCGCCGCCGAAGCCGCCGCCCGGACGCTCTTCCTTCGGACGCGCCTCATTGACCGTCAGCTGGCGGCCGCCGAGTTCGGTTCCGTTGACCTTCTCGGCCGCTGCCTTGGCCTCTTCGGCCGTGCCCATGGTGACGAAGGCGAAGCCGCGGGGGCGGCCCGTCATCTTGTCCATGGCGACGTAAACGTCGGTGACGGATCCGAACTGGCCGAAGTGCGTGCGCAGCTCGTCTTCAGTCGTTTTGAACGAGAGGTTTCCAACGTATAGTTTGGAATTGCTCATGATGTGATGCTCGTAGAGCCACCGTCCGCTGCCAGTCCGTTCCCACCGTCGGGTTTCGAAATCATCACTTGAGCAAACCGCTCAGCCAACGACTCACCAGAAGCTGTCACCAAAACGCTATCTCTAACGAAGCCAGGAAAGATGCACCAGCCGCCCGGGAGGGCGCAAGTCAAAATAAGGGATGCCCAAACCGGGCCGGAATCAGGCCCCCTTCAGGTCCGCCAGGTGATTGCGCAGCCATTCCTCCAGCGCGGCCTTCTCGTAGCGCAGGCCGTCGGACAGGTCGAACACCGCCCTGAACTGGAAGCTCGCGTCCCGGAAGAATTCGCTGCCCTGCCTGACGACCTTGCCCGCCCGGTCCGTGACCGCGTACGTGAAGCGGAAGGCCGGGGGGTACACGGGCTTGATGATGCGCACCATGTCCCACTGCGGCCCCCTCCAGGGCTCGTACTCGCCGGCGAGGTCTATGTCGCTGAACGTGATCCTGAACTTCCAGCCCTCGGGCACCATCGGGCTCGCCCGGTCGACGATGAAGTCCCGGATCTGGTCAAGGATGGCCTGCTCCCCCTTGTCGGACGCCACGTACGCGTCCTTGATGTCCGTGAATTTATCGGGGTGGTCGAAAACAACCTCAACCCGGGAGGCCTGGGGCGCCGGCGCCGCCTGAAGCGATAGGGCGGCCGCGGATCCCAGGCAGGCAATGGCGATTCTCAAGGTTCTCATGGGCTTGTGCTGCTTTGTCCTGTTTTGCTGCTTTGTTTTTGCCCCGTACCCTGGCTAAGACGAAATATGGGCCCAAAGGGTTCCCTTTTCCACCCTGATCGGCGCCTTGAGCCACACCCCCGCCGGGGCCTCTTCTTTTGGGCTTCGCCCGGGCGCCCGCCCCGCCCAGATTGGGCCCGATGAAACAACGACCGCCCGCGCCCAGCGCCCCCCTTTTTGACTGGCTCTCCTCACGGTCAGCGGGCGTCCTGCTGCACCCCACGAGCCTTCCGGGAGACCAGGGCATTGGGACCCTGGACGGCGCGGCGATTCGCTTCCTCGATTTCCTCAAGGCGGCCGAGATGTCATGGTGGCAGGTCTGCCCCCTCGGTCCCACGGGCTACGGCGACTCGCCCTACCAGTGCTTCTCGGCCTTCGCGGGGAACCCCTATCTGGTCGACCTGCACGGGCTCGCCTCGGGCGGGCTCTTGGACGGCGCCGACCTGGCCCCGCTTGCCGCGCTGGGCGCGGGCCCTGTAGACTTCGGCGCGCTCTACAGGCTCAAGTGGCCGCTCCTTCGCCGGGCCTTCGAGCGCCACCGCAGAAGCGGCTCGCCCGGCCTGGGCCCCCAGAGCTTCGCAGACTTCAAGGCCGCCGAGTCCTCGTGGCTCGAGCCATACGCGTGGTTCCGGGCGCTGAAGGACCACTTCGGCGGGCGCGCCTGGTGGGAGTGGCCGGCCGGCGCCCGCTCGCCCCGGGCGCTCAGGGCGCCGCTGCGGGCCCAGCTGCGCGACGACGTCGAAGCCCATCAATTCTATCAATACGCGTTCTTCTCGCAGTGGCGCCGGATCCGCGCGGAGGCGGCCCGGCGCGGGTTGTCCATCGTCGGCGACCTGCCCATATTCGTGGCGGCCGACTCGGCCGACGTCTGGTCGAGCCCGGAGCTTTTCGAGCTCGGCGACGACGGGCGGCCGGTCGCCGTGGCGGGCGTGCCCCCGGACTACTTCTCGGCGGACGGCCAGCTCTGGGGAAACCCCCTCTACCGGTGGGAGGCCCACGTGGCCGACGGCTTCGCGTGGTGGAAGGACCGCCTTCGCGCCGCGTTCGCAACCTACGACGTCGTCCGGATCGACCACTTCCGCGGGTTCGACGCGTACTGGCGGATACCGCTGCCGGCCTCCAACGCAAGGGCCGGCGAATGGCGCAAGGCGCCGGGGCTGGAGTTCTTCCGCGCGATCCGCGCCTCGTTCCCCGACGCGAGGATCATCGCGGAGGACCTGGGCGTGCTCACGCCCTCGGTCGAGGAGCTCCTCAGGCAGACCGGCCTGCCGGGCATGTCGGTCCTCCAGTTTGCCTTTGGCGGCGACGCAGATAACGCTTACCTGCCGCACAATCTGCGCCCAAACAACGTGATCTACCCGGGCACGCACGACAACGACACCACGCTGGGATGGTACGCCTCGGCCGGCGAGGCGATGCGGGACCACGTCCGGCGCTACCTGCGCGTGGGCGGCAGCGAGGCGGGCTGGGACTTCATACGCGCGGCCTACGGCGCCGTGAGCCGGATAGCCGTCGTCCCGATGCAGGACCTCCTGAGCCTAGGCTCCGAGGCTCGGCTGAACTCGCCGGGAAAGCCCGAGGGCAACTGGCGCTGGAGGCTCGCCCCGGGCGAGCTGGAGGGCCTGACGAAGGGCGGCGCGGCGGCGTACCTCGCCGGGCTGGCCGCGCTCTACGGAAGGGCGCCCGGGGGGGCGGCGGCCAAATAGCCTGGCCGCGGAGGCGCTGCTGCCCATGCTTGCCGGCCTCGTTCGACTCATCAACCGGCGCGGCGCGGCCGAATACGAGCGCGGATTCGTCCGCGGCGTCCGGGTCTCGGGCCGGGCGCCCAGGAATCCGCGGGTCGAGCGAGTTATTGCGGTCTGCTGGGTGATCATCATCATCAAGTGCGCCGCCGTCGTATGGCTGTTCGACCACTACAATGTCCCCGTGAATCCCCTCTGGGTCGTCGCGCCCACGGTCATCTTCGCCGCGCTCATCACGGTGGTCTACCTCCTGAGGGATTAGACCCGCGGGCGCGGCGCGCCAGACTATGCCACGCGTAGCAGGACTCAGGAGTCCCCACGCCAGGGTGGGACGCATCGTCGTCTTCGGGCGGATGCTGGACAAGATCCGCCTCCACGCCCGCGGCGGCCTTCCGGCCGATTACGCAGCCAACCTCGGCGACGCAAGGCCCGCCCTGTTCGACGGCAGGTGCTGCCGCTTCCTGGGCGTGCCGTACGCCGCGCTGCGCGACCGCGTCCTCGAGGGCGGCTGCGACGAGGAGATTCTCGCCTGGGCCCATGCGCGCGGCACGGCCCGCTCGGACGAGGAGTGCGTCGCCTGGAACCGCTTCATGACGAAGCTCGGCTGGCGGGACGACCGCAGCGACGTCCTCGTCGAGCGCGGCCGCGAGTTCGGCGTGGAGCCGGGCCGGGTGCAGACGTTCTGCGAGCTGATCGACGTCGACGAGGGCCGGCCCGCGGGCGCGACGCGCTCCTGGGAGGCCCACCCGATCGGATCCATCGTCGTCATGGGCGTCTGCGGCTGCGGCAAGACGACCGTCGCCCGAGGCCTCGCGGCCGCGGCCGGCTGCGAGTTCATGGAGGCCGACGACCTCCACCCACCGGCCAACATCGCGAAGATGTCGGCGGGAGTCGCGCTCACGGACGCGGACCGCGCCCCGTGGCTCGACGCCGTTCGCGCCGCCATTGAGACGCGCCTGGCGCGCGGCTCCAGGGTTGTGACCGCGTGCTCGGCGCTCAGCGCGGCCTACCGGCGGGTCATCGCGCCCGACCCGGGAAACTCCCGCTTTGTCTACCTGCGCGGCGACTACGATCTCATCCGCGGCAGGCTCGCGGGCCGCAGCGGCCACTACATGGGCGAGGCCCTCCTGCGCTCGCAGTTCGAGGCCCTCGAGCCGCCGACCGACGCGCTCGTCGCCGACGCGGCGCTCGAGCCGGATGTAATAATAGACCGGATACGAAAGGCGTTCGACCTGCCATGACCGCGCGCCGACTGCTGGCGGCTGCCGGCCTCATCTTGGCGCTCGCGCTGGCTGCCGCCGCCGCGGCCGGCCTCTGGCTTCACGGCCGCATCGAGGCCAGCCTGCCGGTCCTGGACGGGGCGGTGCGCGCCCCGGGCCTCGGTTCCCCCGTTCGGGTCCAGCGCGACTCGCTGGGCGTCGTGACCGTCACGGGCGCGAGCCGCCAGGACGTCGCCCGCGCGACGGGATGGCTCCACGCCCAGGACCGCTTCTTCCAGATGGACATCCTGCGGCGCCGCGGGGCGGGCGAGCTCGCCGAGCTCTTCGGCAAGCCGGCCATCGGCCTCGACAGGGAGGCGAGGATGCATGGCTTCCGCCAGCTCGCCCGGCGCGCCCTGGCCCTCGAGAGCCCGGCGCACAGGGCCCTGGTCGAGGCCTACGCGCAGGGCGTCAACGACGGCCTTGCCTCGCTGCGCGCCACGCCGTGGGAGTACGCCATCCTGCGCATGGAGCCGCGCGCGTGGGAGCCCGAGGACTGCCTGCTCGTCACGTACGCCATGACCCTCGACCTGCAGGAGCCTACGGGCCGCTACGTGCGCTCGCTCGCCGCCATCCGCGACGCGCTGGGCCCGGCCTCCCTGGCGTTCTTCGCCCCGCTGTCGACGGCGGACGACGCCGCCCTGGATTCAAGCTCCGCCGCACCCGCGCCGATCCCCCCGGCCTCCGAGGTGGACCTGAGGAAGGCCGGGGAGGCGCCCGCGGTCGCGTCCGCCCGGGAGGGCGACCCCTGGGGAGAAGCGGGCACGCCGGGCTCGAACAGCATCGCCGTCGCCGGCGCGCTTGCGGGCGGCGGGCCCGCGCTCCTGGCGAACGACATGCACCTTCATCTCGGCGTGCCGAACATCTGGTACCGGGTGACGCTGCGCTGGCCGGGGCACGACGAGACCGGCGTCACCCTTCCCGGCAACCCGGGCCTGGTCGCCGGGAGCACAGGGAGGATCGCGTGGGGCTTCACGAACTCCTATGCGGGCACCTCGGACGTCATCCGTGTCGACCCGGGCCCCGCGCCCGAGCTCTACCACGGGCCCAAGGGAACCGGCCTGTCGCAGTTCGAGGTGCGCCGCGAGACGGTCGCCGTCCGCGGCTCGTCGCCGGTGTCCATGGAATTCCGCTGGTCCGTCTGGGGCCCGGTGGTCGCGGAGGCGCCCGAGGGGCGCTGGTTCGTCCTTCACTGGACCGAGGACGATCCCGCGGCGACCAACCTGGGTCTGATCGACATCGAGGAAGCGAAGGACGCGCGCGGGGCGGTCGAGATCGCCCACACCATGGGGATCCCCGCCCAGAACTTCCTCGTGGCCGACTCGTCGGGCGCCGTCGCCTGGACGATCGCAGGCTTCCTTCCGAGGAGGGTGGGATACGACGGGCGCCTCCCGGCCAAGTGGAGCTTCGGCGACCGCCGCTGGGACGGCTATCTGGCCCCGGGGGAGATCCCGGCCATCGTCTCCCCGGCCCCGGGATACCTGTGGACGGCCAACAACCGCACGGTCGGCGGGAAGTCGCTCGAGTTGCTGGGTGACGCCGGCTACGACATCGCTGCCCGGGCCCGCCAGATCCGCGACGACGTCGCCGCGCTCGCGCGCTCCGGCCGACCCGTGGGCCCGGCCGACCTCCTCTCCGTCCAGCTCGACGACCGCGCGCTCCTGCTTGAGCCCTGGCACGCGCTCCTGCTGGCGACGCTCAGCCCCCGCGCCCTGTCCGGGCAGCCGGCGCGCGCCGCGCTCCTGGAGGCGGCGCGGCGTTGGGAGGGCCGGGCGGACCCCGCCTCGTCCAGCTACCGGATCGTCCGCGCGTTCCGGTTGGCCGCCTCGCGCCGCATCCTCGATCCCATCTTCGCGCCCTGCGTCGCTATCTGCGCCGACTTCTCGTGGGCGCGGCTGAACTGCGAGGACACGGTGCTCGAGCTCGCGGCGAAGAGGCCGGCCAACCTGCTGGACCGCTCTTACGGGACCTGGGACGACCTCTTCCTGGCGGCCGCGGACGAGGTGTCGCGGTCGCTCGCGAGCGATGGGCTCAAGCCGGCGGACGCCACCTGGGGCCGGCGCAACACCGCGCGGATCGAGCACCCCTTCGCGCGGAGCCTGCCCCGCTGGGCCTCGCTCTGGCTGCGGATGCCCGAGGAGCCCCTTCCGGGCGACTCCAACATGCCCCGCGTGCAGCAGCCGTCGTTCGGGGCAAGCGAGCGCTTCGACGTCGCGCCGGGGCGCGAGGCCCAGGGCATATTCCACATGCCCGGAGGCCAGTGCGCGAACCCGCTCTCGCCGTATTTCCGGGCCGGGCACGAGGCCTGGGTCCGCGGCGACCCGACCCCGTTCCTGCCCGGCCCCGCGCAGCATTCGCTCGAGCTAGAGCCCTGAAGGCCGGGCCCGCCTTGGATTTGCATTGTCCGGGGCCTCGCTTGCGGGCTTAGTTCCGGCTTAGGGCTCCATGAAGAAAAAGCTGCGCAGCCTCAACGTGTTCTTCGCCGGGGAGATGTTCGACATCAAGCACCTCATCGGGAACGCCTACCTCGCCGAGGCCATCTACGAGAAGTCGCACGGCCGATACCTCTGCGTGCTTCCGCAGGACCTGGACCCGCGCGGCACGACCCCGCGCACGATTCGCGACCACCACATCCGCAGCCTCGTGGGCTGCGACCTGGCCCTCTTCAACTTCGACGGCGCCGACCTGGACAGCGGAACGGTCGCCGAGTTCATGTTGGCCAAGTTCGCGGACATCCCGTCTGTCATCCTGCGAAGCGACCGGCGCGGAGCGGGAGGCAAGCCGTCGCAGTGGAACCCGATGGCCAACCACTATCCGCGCACCGCCGTCCTGTCGCTGGACGGGCTCGGGGCGTACAAGGCGATACTGAAGAGGCGCCACCGCAAGATCGACGAGGTGAGCCGCCTCGCGGGCCAGCACAGCTCCGCCGACGCGCAGCGGCTCTGCGACGACATAGCCGCCTCGGTGGTCCGGGCGTTCGACCGGCTGCGCGACACCGAGCCGGTCATGCCCAGGCACCTGCGCGAGGAGGTCTACAACTGGCTTTCCCTTATGCCCGCGCTGCGCGGCAAGGAGAAGCCGCTGCGGCGCGAGTTCGAGGGCTTCCTCGAGCTCAAGGTCCAGAGGAGCCTCCTTTAGCCCCTATGCTCAGCGTTCTAAAGCACCCCCTGGCGGACCACGTCGTGACGCACCTGCGCGACAAGACCACCAAGCCCGCCACGTTCAGGACACTCGCCTACCAGCTCACGCTCATGCTGGCGATCGACGCCACGCGCGACCTGGAGACGGAGCCCAAGGCGGTCGAGACGCCCCTGGAGGCCACGACCGGGCGCGTGCTCGCCCACGAGCCGATCGTGGTCGTGGCCATCCTGCGCGCCGGCGTCTCCATGGTGCAGCCGTTCCTCGACGTGTTCCCCGACGTGAGCGTGGGCTACGTGGGCCTCGAGCGCGACCACGCGACGGCGGTCGCCAGGAGCTATTACAAGAAGCTGCCGCCCCTTGCGGGAAGGAGGGTCTTCGTCGTCGACCCCATGCTCGCAACGGGCGGGTCCGCCGCCCAGGCGATCGACGTCGTCAAGCAGGCGGGGGGCGCGGCCCCGCGCCTGGTCTGCATCATCGCGGCCCCCGAGGGCGTCGAGACGGTCTCGAGGCGCCACCCGGACGCCTCGATCCACGTGGCCGTCCTCGACCGCGCGCTCAACGAGCGCAAGTACATCCTGCCCGGACTGGGCGACTTCGGCGACCGACTCTACGGGACCTGATGCCGGCCTACTTCTGCTTCCAGGTCAGCTCAAGGCGCGTGTAGTAGAGCGTCTCTATCTTGCTGACGCCCGCGACAGGCTTGCTGTCGTAGCTGTTCGTGACCCCCATGCCCAGCTTCCAGAGCGACGCCGTGAGCGGGACCGAGTAGTGCAGGTCGTGGGTGATGACGTAGTTGGAGGTGTCCTGGAAGTCCGGAAGGAAGGTGACCTTGTCGTGGAGCTCGGACCTCCAGAACTTCCTCATGTACTCCAGCTCCAAGTCGCCGCCGACCGCGCTCAGCGCGGGCGTGCCCGCCTCGTCCGAGTACCTGTAGTCGCGGTAGGAGAGGCCCACGCGCCCGGTCAGCTGCTGGTTCGCGGTCTTGGTGAAGTCGTATCCAAACCCGAAGGCCGCCGTGTCCTCGAACGTGATCTTCATCACGCGGTCGAATCCCGCCTCGTCGCGCACGTACCACGACTTTCCGTCGGAGAAATTGTCCGCGTAGTCCACGCCGGCCTTGAACTGGTCGACCGACTTCTCGCCGTTCGTGACCTGCCGGTTGTAGTTCGTGTACAGCTGCAGGTCGTCCACGGGGCCCTTGAGCGTCGCCTTGAACAGGAGGTTGGTGCCGACTTGGTTGTCGGTGCCCGTCTCGCCGTTGATGTCGACGCCGACGACGTAGCTCCACTTGCGCCTCTGGGCCACGATCAGCGGATCCTCCTCGCCCGCGGCCCACGACGCCGCAACCTGCTGCATCGTGGCGTAGGTCTCGCTGTTGGAGCCCGCTATCCTGAGCCTGCCCTGGTCGGCCGGCGTCACGATGCCGATGACCCTTTCGCCGTTCGCCAGCCTGACCGCGACCGGACGGTCGGTCTCGATCGATGAGACGAGGCCCTGCTTCACCTTTATTTCGCCGGCGTAGTCGGTCGCGACCACGATGGTCCCGTCGCCTATCGAGGTTATCTTTCCGACGATCCGCGCTCCGTTCGTCGTGACGACGACGTCGGCGGCGGCGCGCAGCGCGCAAAAGGACGCCAGGACGAGGGCCGTCCGGGCAAGGGCATGTATCTTGGTCATGTTCACGAGGTTTGCGCTGGTTTCAGACAAATGGGCTGCAAAGGACAACCCTTCTCGGACCTCCAGTCAAACGCCGAGTTCAATCGAAGTTCGCCGCGGGCCTCGCGCGCCCGCTCGCGTCTTTACTTATGCGGCCGCGGGGGATTGCCTCGGGACTGGAACCGCCCGATGCCCATCGCCGTCCAACGTCCGCCGCTCCTAGTCGCCGACCGGTGGCGCGACTACCAGCTGGTCGACTGCGGCGACGGGATGAAGCAGGAGCGGTGGGGCCCCTACACCCTCGTGCGGCCGGACCCGCAGGTCCTCTGGCCGAGGACCGGCGCCGAGCCCGGCGCGCGCTGGGAGCACTGGGACGGCCTCTACCACCGCGGCGAGACGGGCGGCGGCCGCTGGGAGTTCCGAAGGCCGCTGCCCGAGCATTGGGAGATCCGCTACGACGCGCTGGGGCTCACGTTCAAGATCCGCCCGACGTCGTTCAAGCACACGGGGCTGTTCCCCGAGCAGGCCGTCAACTGGGACTGGATCGACTCGGCTGTGCGCTCGGCGGGTCGCGAGGTCAGCGTTCTCAACCTCTTCGGCTACACCGGGGCCGCGACGTGCGCCGCCGCCCGGGCGGGGGCCTCCGTGTGCCACGTCGACGCCTCCGAGGGGATGGTCAAGTGGTGCAGGGAGAACGCCGCCCTGTGCGGCCTGCGCGACTCGCCCATCCGATTCATCGCGGACGACTGCCTGCGCTTCGTGCGGCGCGAGGTGAAGCGGGGCCGCCGCTACGACGCGGTGGTCATGGACCCCCCGACCTACGGGCGGGGGAGCACAGGGGAGATGTGGAGGCTGGAGGACAACCTCTGGGACCTCCTGCAGGAATGCCGCGCGCTGCTCTCGGACAGGCCCCTCTTCTTCCTCATCAACGCCTACACGGCCCGGCTCTCGCCGACCGTTGTCGCGAACCTCCTCGCCCAGCTGCTCGGCGACCGGCACGGGGCCATAGCGGCCGGCGAGGTGGGGCTGCCCATACACCGGGACGGCAAGGTGCTGCCGTGCGGCATCTACGGCCGGTGGGAGGCCCCCCGCGGCGCGGCCTGACACCCCTTCCCATGGCAAAGCTAACCCAAACCTACTACGAGCGCGCCGGCGCCCTGCTCTCCAGGGCCTGGGACGCGAACGCGCCCGTGATCGCCGGGCTCGCCCCGATCATCGGCCGGTCGGTCGCAGCCGGAGGCGTCGTCCACACGTTCGGAAGCGGCCACAGCGAGATCGTCTCGCGCGAGATCATCGGGCGGGCCGGCGGGCTCGTCTGCGTCACCGGCATCATCGACCCGACGGGGGGCTTCGTCGAGAACCTGCCCGGGTACGGGGAGGCCCTCGTCGCGCGCTACGACAGACAGTACCAGCTGCTGGCCGGGGAGGCCGTCATCGTGGTCTCGAACTCGGGCAAGAACGCCTCCCCGGTGGACGTTGCCCTCTACGCCCGCGCGAAGGGCCTCACCGTGGTCGCGCTCACCTGCATGGCGATGTCCGCGGCGGCCGCGTCTCAGCACCCGTCGGGAAAGAGGCTCTTCGAGGTCGCGGACCACGTGCTCGACAACGGCGGCGTGCCGGGCGACGCGGTCGTGGAGGTGGGCGCCGGGATGAGCGCCGGCCCCACCTCGACCCTCATCGGCTGCTCCATCCTCAACTGGCTCATGCTCGCGGTCATGGAGTGGCTGGGCTCCAACGGGCACCCCCTGCCCGTGATGCGCAGCCAGAACCTCCCGGGCGCGATCGAGCACAACCGAGCCCTGGCGGCCCGCTACAGGGGCCGCCTTAGCAGGCAGCTCGCCTGAGCCCCCCGGAATCCCATGGCCTGGAAGATAGGCGTCGACGGGGGCGGGACGAAGACCGAGTGCATCCTCGTGGATCCCTCGGGCGCGGTCGCGGCCCGGCACACCGGTCCCGGGTGCAGCCCCAGCCTCGTCGGGGCCGCCCGCGCGAGGGAGATCGCCGCCGAGGCTCTCCAGGCGGTGCGCGCCGGCCACGGCTCGGCGGTCATCTCGTCCACGCTCCTCTGCATGGCCGGAAGCCGGGCCTTCTGGCGGGAATTCGGCGCGGGCCTCGCCGGCTTCGGGCTCACGTCGGCTCTCGACGACTCGTTTCCCGTCCTCGAGCTCGCGACGCGGGGGTCCCCCGGTCTCGTGATGCACGCGGGCACGGGCTCGTTCATCGCCGCCCGCACCCCGGACGGACGCACCCACTACGCCGGCGGAATCGGCTGGAGGTTCGGCGACGAGGGCAGCGGCTACGACCTCGGGCGCCGCGCGATAGCCCGGGCTCTTCTTGAGCTGGAGGGCTGGGCCGACCCGTCGGGGCTGGGGCGCATCGTGAGCGCGAACACCGGCCACACGACGGCGGCGGCCGTCGCGGGGCACTTCTACGGGGACCCGGCGACCAACAACGGGGTCGCCGCGCTCGCCCCGGAGGTCCTTCGCCTCGCGGCGGAGGGGGATCGCGCGGCGGCCGAGGCCGTGTCCGCCTCCGTGGGCGAGCTCCTGAAGCTAGCCATCATCGTCTCCAGCCGGCTCTTCCCCGGGAGCCTTCCGGAGGGATTCCGGGCGGGCGTGAGCGGGCACATCCTGAACCACCCCTTCGCCTTCCAGGCCCTGGCGGCCCGGGCCCCCTTCCCGCTCTCGCGGGTCACGGAGGCGCCCATCGAGGGCGTCAGGCTCCTGCTGCAGCGCTCAGCCGAATAGCCTGCGCGGGTAGGCGCCCCGGCCCACAAGCACCTCCACGGCGGCCGCGACCCTCTCGCGGTCCCCGCGGTAGGTGATGCCGAACCACGGCTCCTCGCTGGCGATCACCTCCACGCCGGCGCGGCCGGCGCGCACCAGGTCCGACACCGCCTCCGGCAGGTAGAACTCCGCCTTCGGGTCCGATCCCCTGCGCGCGAGGAACCCGCCCAGAAGGCCCCCCAGGCCGTCGAAGACCGCCGGCGTGAAGCCCCAGCAGTTCATGGAGACCATCTCCGAGCCCGAGAAGCGCCGGCCGGGCCCGACGTCGTCCCGCGCGATCGCCGTCTCCTCGGTTATCGAGGCGAGCCGCCCTCCCTCCTCCCGGCAGACGCCGCGCGACACCGCCCCATACTCGGAAAGCGTGTTGGCGAGGCGGAAGCCCACGATCGCGTAGGAGGGCCCGCGCGCCCTGCCCAGGAACGCCGCGAGGGCGCCGTAGGACCCGGCCCCGTAGAAGTCGTCCGCGTTGATGACCGCGAAGGGGCCCGCGACCGCGCCCCTGGCGCACCACACGGCGTGCCCCGTTCCCCACGGCTTCTGCCTGGCCGCCGCGGGGGCGGCACCCTCCGGCAGGTCCCCCTCCTCCTGGAAAACGGTCGCGCATTCTATTCTCCCCGCGTACTTGGCGGTGACCGCCGAAGCAAACGCCGCCTCGAAGTCCCTGCGGATGACGAAGACGGCCCTGCCAAAGCCCGCGCGGATCGCGTCAAAGACCGCGTAGTCGAGCATCGTCTCGCCCGACGGCCCGACGGGGTCGATCTGCTTTAGGCCGCCGTAGCGGGATCCCATTCCGGCGGCGAGTACGAGGAGCGCGGGGGCCATCCTCCTGCAAGACGCCCCAAACGCGCCGGGGGGTCAAGCCGCGCCCGCGGCCCCGGACGGCCCCGGGACCGGCTTGTCCGCGAAAAGGGACGCCGCCGCGGACCAGCCGGCCGCCATGAGGGCGGTGGCCACGAACAGCATCGTCCACTGCAGCCGGCTGGCCGGCGCGGCGCAGACGCCCGGGATGTGCAGCAGCAGGACGAAGCAGCTGATCATCGCCGCCTCGAGCACGGCCGCCGCCCGCCTGAGTATTCCAAGGAGCATGCCCGCCCCGGCGGCGATGTGCCCCGTGCCGGTAAGATAGGCGAAGAACACGTGCGCCGGGATCCACGCGGGCACCATCGACGCCGTGGCGCCGACATAGACGTAGTGGGAGAGTCCAATCAGCGGCAGCGCCGCCGCGAAGGCCACGCGCCCGGCGCGCATCCAGGCCTCCCCGTCCGCGGAACCCGGGCCGGATCCCGCGGCGCAGAAGCAGGAGAGGATCCACGCGCCGGCGGTCAGCACAGTCGTCTCGCAGAAGCCGAGCCACATGCCCTCGTCTAAGGGGCGCGCCGCCACCCGGGGCAGCTGCAGGACGAGCAGCCAGAGGAAAAGGAAGGCCGTCAGGGAACGCACCGCGACAGCCGCCGTGCGCCTGAAGCACATCCCGAGGCCCCCCGCCAGCAGTAGGGCGCCCGAGGCATAGGCAAAGGCCGCCCGGTGGGGCAGCGAGTCGGGAACCGGCTGCCAGTTCATGGCAAAGTCGCCCGACAGCAGGCTTAGGACCCCCAGACCCGCCATGCCGGTCGCGAAGAGGATGTGCGCAAGTCGTCTCACGGGCTGGGTGCTCCGGCGGGGTTTGTGCCGACAGCGGCACAAGAGCCGATTGCCGGCGGCTCGACGAGACAAGAATGCAGGTTCTCCGCGCCTGGTTTCATTGGCGTTGCCGTCCCTTAACACCGCGGGCCGGCGCATCCCTTCAGGAAACCCGCCCGGGCCCCGCGAGGTATAGACACGCGGGCCCGCTCCCCTCAATGTGGGGATCATGGCCCGCTCCCGCCCGAGAAGGACGAACCCCGCGCAGCGGCCGAGGGTCATCGTTCTCGCCACCGGCGGCACCATCGCCGGGGCGCAGGCCCGCGGCCCGCGCCGGGGGTACCGGTCCGCGATCCTGCCCGTCGACGCCCTTGTCGCGGCCGCGCCGGGAATCCACTCGCTCGCGCGCCTCGAGACCGAGCAGGTCGCGAGCATCGGCAGCCAGGACATGGGGGAGGCCGTCTGGCGCGCCGTTGCGTCAAGGGTCCAGCGGGCCCAGGCCAACCCGTCGATCGCCGGTGTCGTCGTCACTCACGGCACGGACACCATGGAGGAGACCGCCTATTTCCTCAATCTGGTCCTCAAGGGGGCGAAGCCCGTCGTCCTGGTCGGCGCGATGAGGCCGGCGACCGCCATCAGCGCGGACGGCCCCATGAACCTCTACAACGCCGTGGCAACGGCGGCGGATCCGCGGGCGTGGGGGCGCGGCGTGCTCGTGGTCGCGAACGACGAGATCCACTACGCCCGCGAGGTTTCCAAGACGAACACGACTCTCATCGGGACGTTTCGCAGCACCCAGCGCGGTCTGGCGGGCCTCGTGAGCGCGGGGCGGATCCACTTCTACGGGGCGCCCGTGCGGCGCCAGACCCGGGGCGGCACCTTCTCTCTGCCGCCTCGCGCCGCCCTTCCCAGGGTAGACGTCGTCTATGCGCACGCCGGGATGGGGCCGGAGCTCATCGAGGCCGCGGCGCGGGCCGGGGCGCGCGGGATCGTGATCGCGGGCGTGGGCAACGGCAACCTGGCGGCTCCGGCGCTGGCGGCGGCCGCGGCCGCAGCGAAGGCGGGCATCGCCGTCGTGCGCAGCTCGCGCACAGGCGGCGGGATCGTCGAGAGGAACGTCGAGGTGGACGACGACGCGAACGGCCTCATCGCCGCGGTAGAGCTCAACCCCCAGAAGGCGCGCATCCTGCTCATGCTCGGCCTGACGCGGACGCGCGACCCGATGGAGCTGCAGCGCCTCTTCTACTCGCATTAGGAGGAACCCGGTACCGGCATTCCGGTAGCGGGAGTCCTTTCCAAGCCGGCCCCGCCGCCACAAACTTTCCCCCCCAATGAAGATCGCCATTGTCGAGGACGAGCGCCTCTTCAGGGACATCCTGAGGAAGGCGTGCGTGGCGGACCTGGGGCACGAGGTTGTCGGGGAGGCGGGCACGGGCCGCGAGGCGCTCGCCATGGTGCCGGCGTCGATGCCGGATCTGCTCATCCTCGACATCCACCTGCCGGACATGGACGGCCTCGACGTGCTGCGCACCGTGCGGCGCAAGAGGGCGCTCATCCGCACGCTCGTGATCTCGGCCTACTTCGACGAGTACACGCTCGGCCGCATCGAACGGGCGGCCGTCCAGGGCTTCATCGACAAGTCGACCAACACGATCGCGGAGCTGAACCTCGCGATCGCGGCGATCGAGGGGGGCTCGACCTACTTCCCGGTGCCCTTCATGGAGGCGCGCCGGGCCCACACCCGCAACCCCGACGCCTTCGACAAGGTGCTGACGGACCGCGAGCAGACGATCCTGAGCCTCGTCGGCGAGCCCCTGTCGGACGCGGAGATCGCGGCGCGCCTGCAGCTTTCCCCGGAGACGGTCGAGAAGCACCGCTTCAACATCATGCGAAAGCTCGGCCTTCACTCGCGCGCCGAGGCCGCCCGCTTCGCGAGGCGCTGCGGGCTGACGCGGCCCCCGGTCGTGCAGAGGCCCAACCCCCAGCCGGCCCGGGCCAACGGGTACCCGCGCGCATGAAGGCCGTCCATTTTGCCAGCGCGGCGAGGTTCCGCGCCTGGCTTCGCTACTCCCATTCGCGCAGGACCGAGCTCCTCGTGGGGTTCAACAGCGCAGCTTCCGGCAAGGGCGGCATGACCTACCCCGAGGCGCTCGACGAGGCCCTCTGCTTCGGGTGGATAGACGGCGTGCGGCGCGGGGCCGGGGCGCACGGCTACACGATCCGCTTCTCTCCGCGGCGGCCGCGAAGCACGTGGAGCCTCGTCAATGTCCGCCACGCGGGCAGGCTGATCGCCGAGGGCAGGATGCAGGCCCCGGGCCTGAAGGCGTTCGAGTCGCGCGAGGCGAAGCGCACGGGGATCTACTCCTTCGAGCGGCGCCCGAAGGAGCTGCCCGGGCACCTCGCGAGCGAGTTCCGCCGCAACGGCGCGGCCTGGGCCCACTGGGCCGCGCAGCCGCCGGGGTACCGGCGCACCGCCACCTTCTGGGTCGTCAGCGCCGTGCGCGAGCAGACCCGCATGGGCCGCCTCTCGAGGCTCATCGCCTCCCACGCCCTCTGCAGACGCATAGGCCTGCTCTCCCCTCCCGGCCCACGGGAAACCGCCTAGGGTGCGTTTCCCAAGGTTGCAGATCTGCGCAACCGGGATAGCTAGTCCGGGTGCACAACGACCCGGGCAAGTCATCGTTGGGGAAGGCAGAGACGGCGATGGCCGTCCTCGTGGCGCTCAGCGCCTCCCACCTGATAAACGACACGCTCCAGGCGCTGCTCCCGGCGATATACCCCATGCTCAAGGGGCCCTTCGGCCTGAGCTTCACGCAGATCGGGCTCATCACGCTCAGCTACCAGCTGACGGCCTCCATCCTGCAGCCCCTGATAGGCGCCTACACCGACCGCAACCCGAGGCCCTACTCCCTCGCGTGGGGGATGGCCTTCACGTTAACCGGGCTTGTGTCGCTGTCGCGGGCCGCCAGCTACCCGATGATCCTCGTCTCGTCGGTGATCATCGGAATGGGCTCGGCCATCTTCCACCCCGAGGCCTCGCGCATGGCCCACATGGCCGCGGGCAACCGGCACGGGTTCGCGCAGTCACTGTTCCAGGTCGGGGGCAACTTCGGCAGCTCGCTCGGGCCTCTGCTTGCCGCGCTCATCGTCGTCCCGAACGGGCAGGCCTCGATAATCTGGTTCGGGGTCCTGGCGCTCGGCGGGATCGCGCTCCTCACCCGGGTCGGGGGATGGTACCGGCGAAACCTCCCCTCCTTCAGGAAGCGGCCGTCGGTCCACGGGCCGCAGACCCTGTCGCGCGGAACGGTCTCCCTCTCGCTCGCGGTCCTGGTCTCCCTCATCTTCTCGAAGTACTTCTACCTGGTGAGCATCACCAACTACTACACGTTCTACCTCATCCAGCGCTTCGGCCTCTCTATACAGGGGGCGCAGTACCTGCTCTTCGTGTTCCTCGCGGCCGTCGCGGCCGGGACCATCCTCGGCGGGCCGCTCGGCGACAGGTTCGGGCGCAAGTACGTGATCTGGATCTCGATCCTCGGCGTCGCCCCCTTCTCGATCCTGCTTCCCCACGTCGGTCTGGGGGCGACCGTGGTCCTCTCGGTGCTGATCGGCGCCATCCTCGCGTCCGCGTTCTCCGCGATCCTCGTCTACGCCCAGGAGCTCATCCCCGGCAAGGTGGGCATGATATCGGGGCTCTTCTTCGGGCTGGCGTTCGGGATGGGCGGCGTCGCCTCCGCCGCGCTAGGGAAGATCGCCGACCTGCGCAGCATCGGGTTCCTCTTCAACGCGTGCGGCTACCTGCCGCTGATAGGCATCCTCACCTGGTTCCTGCCGGACATCGAGAGCGCGAGCAGGCGGGCCCGCCGAATCGAGGGGCAGGCCGCCGAGTCCGCCTGAACGCCCCATGAAGCCGACGGCCACGCGCGCGAGGCCCGCTTTCCAGTCCCGCTCGCAGGAAACCGGCGCCACCTATGCCATCTATGCCGACGCGCCCCCGGGGGCCCCCGGCCCCTGGGACTCGGTGCTCCTCATGGACGGGGATTACCTCTTCGACACGGCGGCCCAGGCGGCGCGCTCCCTCCAGGCGTCCGGCAGGATCGGGCCGACCCTGGTGGTCGGTGTGGGCTACGGCGCCGGATTCGGAAAGCCGGGCAACTTCCGGGGCCGCGACTACACGCCGACCGCCTCCCCGGAGGAGCCTTCAAGCGGGGGCGCCGACCGGTTCCTGCGCTACCTGTGCGCCACGCTCTGGCCCGAACTCGCCAGGCTCCATCCCCTGCGCACCGACCGAAGGGCCATCGCCGGCCACTCGCTGGGCTCGCTCCTGGTCCTTCACGCGCTCTTCCAGCCCGGTCCGTTCTTCAGCGCCGCGCTCGCCAGCGCGCCCTCGATCTGGTGGGACAACCGCAGCATCCTCGGCCTCGCCGCGCGCCTGCGCGACCGCCAGGCGCGGCTTGACGCCAGCCTCTATCTGTGCGCCGGCGACGCCGACACGCCGTCCATGGCGGGCGACCTCGCGCTTCTCGAGAAGCAGCTCACCGATAGGCCCTTCTCGGGCCTGAGGGTGGTGAGCGAGCGGTTCCCGGGCCGCGACCACTACGACTCCGCGCCCCTTGGCATGAGGGAGGGTCTTGCAAGATTGCTGGGTTGATACTCGTCTTGGGATATGTGCAGAACCCTTTTCCTGCGGCGCGGGGGCCTCGCCCTCGCGCTGCTGGTCCCCTCCCTGTGCCGGGCCTCGCCGGCTCCAACGCCCCAGCCCCCCATGACTGAAAACCCCCTTCTCCCGGAAAGCCCCCTCCCCTACGGCATGCCCCCGTTCGACCGGATACGGGAGGCGGACTACGTGCCCGCCTTCGAGAAGGCGATGGCGGACCATCTGAGGGAGGTAGAGGCCGTCGCGTCGGACCCGGACAAGCCCACCTTCGACAACACGATTGTCGCCCTGGAGCGCTCCGGCCAGGAGCTGGCGCGCGTCTCCGCGGTGTTCGACAACCTGAACCAGGCGGACACCACCCCGGGCATGCAGAAGATCGACTCCGACATGGCGCCCGTGCGGGCCGCCCACGCGGACGCGATCCACATGAACCCGGCCCTCTTCGCGAGGATCGGCGCGCTCTACGACGCGCGGTCGTCGCTGGGTCTCGACGCCGAGTCGCTCAGGCTCCTTGAGCGCTACCACCGCGACTTTGTGCGCGCGGGCGCGAGGCTCTCGGGGCCTGACAAGGAGCGCCTGAGGGCGCTGAACCGGGAACTTGCGAGCCTCGAGTCGACCTTCACCCAGAACGTCCTGAACGAGGTCAACGCCTCCGGTGTCGCCGCGGCGGACGCCGCCGATCTCGCGGGCCTGCCCGCGGCGGAGATCGCCGCGGACCGCAAGGGCGGCGGGTACGTGATCGCCCTCGACAACACCACGGGCCAGCCCCCGCTCGTCTACCTGGAAAACCGGCCGCTTCGCGAGCGGATCATGGAGGCCTCTCTCGCCAGGGGAAGCCGCGGCGGGCCCTACGACAACCGCGCGGTCGTCTCCCGGATCGCCAGGCTTCGCGCGGAGCAGGCGGCCCTCCTGGGCTACGACACCTTCGCCGCCTTCACGGTCGAGGACCAGACGGCGCGCACCGTCGGCGCAGTCAACGGGCTTCTCTCCCGGCTCGCCGCGCCGGCCATCGCGAAGGCGCGGCGGGAGGCGACCGACATGCAGGCCATCGTAGACGCGCAGCACGGCGGCTTCCAGATCGCCTCATGGGACTGGGCCTACTATGCGGAGAAGGTCCGCAGGGCCAGGTACTCGGTCGACGAGGCGCAGCTGAGGCCCTACTTCGAGCTCAACCGCGTCCTCGAGGACGGCGTCTTCTTCGCGGCCAACAGGCTCTACGGCCTCACGTTCCGGGAGCGCCACGACCTGCCCGTCTACAATCCCGACGTCCGGGTGTTCGAGGTCTTCGACGCGCACGCAAAGCCCTTGGGCCTGCTGCTCGAGGACTTCTACGCCCGTCCTTCGAAGCAGGGCGGCGCGTGGATGAACGAGTATGTCACCCAGTCCTCGCTCCTCGGCCGCCGGCCGGTCGTGGGCAACCACCACAACATCCCGAAGCCCGGCCCGGGCGAGCCCACGCTCCTCACCTTCGACGAGGTCGTCACGCTGTTCCACGAGTTCGGCCACGGCCTGCACGGGCTCTTCTCGAACGTGCGCTACCCCCTCTTCGGCGGCACCGCCGTCCCCACCGACTTCGTGGAGTACCCCTCCCAGGTGAACGAGATGTGGGCCGAATGGCCCGAGGTCGTTCGCCACTACGCCAGGCACTACCAAACGGGCGAGCCCATTCCGTCCGCTCTCCTCGACAAGATGCTCGCCACCTCCAAGTTCAACCAGGGATACGAGACGGCCGAGTACCTCGAGGCGACGCTCATCGACCAGGCGTGGCACGAGCTCAAGCCCGCTGACATCCCTGTCGACGTCGCGGCGTTCGAGGCGGCGACGCTGCATAGGTGCGGCGTCGACTTCGCGCCCGTGCCGCCCAGATACCGCAGCACCTACTTCTCCCACTCGTTCTCCGGCGGCTACGCGGCGAACTACTACGCCTACATCTGGGCCGACGTCCTCGTCGCCGACACGATCGAGTGGTTCAAGGCGCACGGGGGCCTGACGCGGGAGAACGGCGAGCTCTTCCGCTCGACGGTCCTCTCGCGCGGCGACAGCCGGGAGGCCATCGGGATGTTCCGCTCGCTAACGGGGGGCGAACCGGACGTCGGGGCCCTCGTCAGGCGCAGGGGGCTCGACCAAGGCGGGAATTGACCCCGCCCGGGTGCCGTCTATGTCTGGGCGGCTATGTCCGAACCCGCCCCGCAGGAAGTCTCGATGGAAACACTCGTGTCGCTGTGCAAGCGCCGCGGCTTCATTTTCCAGTCCTCAGAGATCTACGGCGGCATAAACGGGTTCTTCGACTACGGCCCCCTCGGGGCGGAGCTGAAGAAGAACATCCGCGACTGCTGGTGGAACGACATGGTCCACCGCCGCGACGACATTGTCGGGATAGAGACCTCCATCATCATGCACCCCAAGGTCTGGGAGGCCTCGGGCCACGTGGCCGGCTTCACCGACCCCCTGGTCGACTGCCGGGCAAGCAAGCAGAGGTACCGCGCCGACCAGCTTTTCTTCGCGCCCGTCGTCGTCGACGGCAGGACCGTGGGCTACGTGAGCGCCCTTGAGGGCGAGCGCACCCCCGAGGAGCTGCAGGAGGCGGCGGAGTCCCTCAAGCGCAAGAAGTCCATCCAGGGCAAGCTCGAGCCCGTCCGCGTGCGGGACATGACCGAGGCGGCCCCCGAGGAGATAGCCCTCATCCCCTCCCCCGCGACCGGGGAGCCGGGGAGCCTCACGGCGCCCCGCTCCTTCAACATGATGTTCCAGACGAACGTCGGCGCGATGACCGACGCGTCGTCGGTCGCCTACCTGCGCCCGGAGACCGCGCAGGGCATGTTCGCCGACTTCAAGGCCGTGGTGGACACGGGCCGGGTGAAGCTTCCCTTCGGCATAGCGCAGATCGGCAAGTCGTTCCGCAACGAGATCACGCCGCGCAACTTCGTCTTCCGCTCGCGGGAGTTCGAGCAGATGGAGATGGAGTACTTCATCCACGAGGACGCCGACTGGGCCAAGTGCCACCGCGAATGGATCGACTGGTGCAAGGACTGGCTCGTTTCCATCGGGCTGCCCGCAGGCCGCCTCTCCGAGTACAACCACCCCAAGGAGAAGCTGGCCTTCTACTCGAGGGGCACGACCGACATCATGTTCCGCTACCCCTTCGGGGTGCAGGAGCTCTGGGGCGTCGCCGCCCGCGGCGACTACGACCTGAAGCAGCACGAGAAGTTCAGCGGAATCCCCCAGGTGATCTTCGACGAGGCGTCAAAGAAGAGGTTCGTGCCCCACGTCATCGAGCCCGCGGTCGGCGTCGACCGGATCTTCCTCGCCCTGCTGTGCGCCGGCTACGCCGAGGAGGACGTGAGGGACAACAAGGGCAACGTCGAGAAGCGCACCGTGCTGCGCCTGAGCCCGCGCGTCGCGCCGGTGAAGGTCGCCGTGCTCCCGCTCCTCAAGAATAAGCCCGAGCTCGTGGCGCGCGCCGAGGCCCTCCACCGGGCGCTGAAGCGCAAGTACGCGGTCTTCTACGACGAGTCGGGGGCGATCGGCAGGCGCTACCGGCGCCAGGACGAGATCGGAACTCCCTGGTGCGTGACGATAGACTTCGAGACCATCGAGAAGGACGGCACGTTCACGCTGCGCGAGCGCGACTCGATGAAGCAGGTGAGGATCGGCGAGCCCGAGCTGTTCGCCCTCCTCGAGGAGAAGGTGTACTAGCCCGCCTCCGGGAAAGCCACCATGACCACCGTCGCCGAATGCTCCTCGACCGACGAGGCGATGGTGCTTCGCTCGCTTCTCGCCGACTGCGGCATCGCGGCCTTCGTGCCGGACGAGCTGACGGTCACGTACCGCGGGATGGTGAGCCCGGGCATCCGCGTGCAGGTGGCGGACGAGGACGCCGAGACGGCGCGCTCCATCCTCGAGGGGCGAAGCCCGTGAGCGCGCCGGACGCCTACCAGCGCGCCCGGGCCCTCATCGACGCGGCCCACGGCGCCGACCCCGGCAGGACGCCCGACGGCCTCCCGGCCGAGCTCGCCTACGCCGAGCGCATGGAGCGCTGGGTCTCGCGCATGGTCCCCGGGGCCGGGCCCGTGCTCCTCCTCGCGGCCCGCTGCCAGCACCTTGAGCGATGGCAGGTGCCGAGGACCTCGTTCCCCGAGGGCCGGGCGGGCTACCTCGCCTGGCGCCGGTCGCTCTACTCGAGGCAGGCCGGGCGCGCCCGGGCGCTGCTCCTTGAGGCGGGGGTGCCCGAGGCCGAGGCGGCCGACGCGGCGACCTGGATCTCGAAGAGCGGCCTTAAGACCAACCCGGGCACGCAGGCCCTCGAGGACGCGGCAGTCCTCGTTTTCCTCGAGAGCGAGATCAGCGCCTTCGCCGCGCAGCACTCGGCGTATCCCCGGGGGAAGTTCGTGGACATCCTTAGGAAGACCTGGCGCAAGATGAGCCCCCGCGCCCAGGAGCTCGCCCGGGGCCTGAGCCTGCCGGCCGCGGTCGCCGCGCTGGTCGCCGAGGCCACCGGGGGCTGAACGGGCGCCCCGGGGCGCTACCTGGCCCAGGGCGCGCGGTCGAGGTCGATGTTGCCTCCGGAAAGGATGACCCCGACCCGCGCGCCGGACACGGAAAGCCTGCCCGACGCGACGGCCGCGTAGCCCACGGCCCCCGACGGCTCGACTGCGATCTTCATGACCTCGAGGAGCAGGCGCACGGCCGCGCGGATCTCCTCGTCCGAGACGGTGGCGATTCTCTCGACCTCTCGCCGAATGATCGGGAAGGTCAGCAGGCCGATCGTGGCAAGCAGTCCTTCGGCGATGCTCGATGGCTTGTCCACGGGGCTCCTCCGCCCCGCCGCCATGGACAGGCTCGCGTCGGCGGCCCCCTCGGGCTCGCCGGCCAGGACGCGCATCCCGGGCCTGACGGCCCTGGCGACTATCGCCGTGCCCGAAAGCAGGCCTCCGCCCCCGACCGGGCACGCGACCGCGTCAAGGTCCGGCAGGTCCTCCAGGAGCTCGAGGGCCGCCGTCCCCTGTCCCGCGATCACCCTGGGGTCGTCGAAGGGGTGCACGAGCGTCGCCCCCGTCTGCGCGACGACCCGCTGCGCGGCCTCCTCCCGGGCCTTGTGGGTCGGCTCGCAGAACACGACCCTTGCCCCGTAGCGCTTGACGGCCGCCACCTTGAAGGGGCTCGCCGTGCGAGGCATGACGACGGTCGCCGGTATTCCCCGCAGCCCCGCTGCCCAGGCGAGCGCGGCCGCGTGGTTGCCCGACGAGTGCGTCGCGACGCCCCTGGCCGCCTCGGAATCAGGGAGAGACAGGACCGCGTTCAGGGCCCCGCGCGCCTTGAAGGCCCCGGTCTTCTGGAAGTTCTCGCACTTGAAGAAGAGGCGGGTTCCGCAGAGCCCGTCCAGGCGGCCGCTGGTGAGGACGGGCGTCCTGCGGATGTGGCCGCGGATCCTCGCGTGCGCTTCCCGGATAAGCTCAAGGGTAGGCTCGTTCATGGGGATGCCCGGGGATCCGCCCCTCAGGGCTCGAGTTGGTACACCTCGGCCAGGGCGACCCCCAGCGTGCCGTCCGCGGACGTGATCCAGGCGGAATAGGCCCCAGGAGGCAGCGTCAGGACGAGCGCGGAATCGAGCGAGCCGCTTGCAAGGGGGAACGCCCCCGCGGAGCTGAAGTCCGCCGCCGTCGCCGCGCGGAACGACGCGGCGACCGTCGAGCCTCCCGCCTTGGGGTTGTTGGCCCATCCCTGGTTGCTCGCGATCAGCATCGAATTGCCGTCATACACGCTTACGACCGGCTGGGCGAGGGTCCCAGGGACGCTGAAGGGAACCGCCTTGAGCGCCGGGCCGTCGCCCCTCACGAGCACCGTCGCCGGCTGCGTGCCGGTCACGACGAACCCGGCGATGAGTGTGTTCGAGCCGGTTCCCACCTGGGCGCGCGTCGAGATGTCCGTCATCACCGCGGGATCCGACGTGTTGGCCTCGTAGACCTCGACGAGCCCGACGCCGGTAGCGTCGCCGACCCCCGTCATCTGCACCGTGTAGCTGCCCCGCGGCAGGTCCGCCACCAGGGCGCTGTCGGCGCTGCCCGCCGGCAGCGCGAAGGCTCCGACCGCTCTCATGCTGTTGGCTGTGGCCTGCTCGAAGGCCGCCTCGACGCTCGAGTTGCCCGCGACCGGGGCGTTGCCCCAGCCCGTGTTGGAGACGATCACGTTGCCGCTCGTGTCGAACACGGAGATGGTCGTAGCCGACAGGGCGCCGGACACATTGAACTGCGAGAGCGTGGGCCCGACGCCGCGGATCACGAGCTGCTTGTATTCGCTCGACGGCCCGTCGATGTAGATTCCGGCGATCGTGATGTTCCCTCCCGTCCCGACGAGGGCCCGCGTCGAGATGTTGATCAGGCGGCTTCCCGAGGTGACGACCGCGGCGTCGCTGGTCACCGTCGCCGCGGCGTTGCTGACCGCGAGCGTGTAGCTCCCTATCGTCGTCGCATTGTACGTGGGCGCCGTGGCGCCCGCGATCGCCCCGCCGTTCACGTACCATTGGTAGCTGAAGGGCCCGTTGCCTGTCACCGACACCGAGAGCCCGACGCTGCCGCCGGCCGTGAGCGTTCCCCCCTGCGGCTGCGCCGAGATCTGCGGGTCGCCCGCCGGCACGTTGACGGTGAGGACGGCCGGGGAACTCGTCACCGAGCCAGACGCGTTGGAGACAATCACGGTGTAGGAGCCCGCATCGGCCGTCTGCACGTTGTCCAGCGTGTAGGAGGGCCCCGTCGCCCCGATGACGGCGCCCCCGTTGAAGTACCACTGGTAGCTGAACGGCGCGTATCCGGCGGGCCCCACGGCGAAGACAACCATCGAGCCCAGATTGACCGCCGCGCTCTCCGGCTGCGTCGAGATTCCGAGCGTCGCCGACGAGGCGGGGATGATCCGCCGGATGGTCATGTTCTGCGAGTCCGCCACGTAGATGATGCCCGAGTTGTCGATCGTCACGTCCCCGGGGCCCGCGAACCGCGCGTTGCCCGGGAGGCCGTCGATGTTCTCCTCGCTGCCCGCCGAGCCGGCGAGCGTAGTCACGACCCCCTCGGGCGTGATCATGCGGATCGTGTTGTTGCCGTTGTCGGCCACGTAGACGTTGCCTACGGCGTCGACACCGACGCCCGCAGGGTTGCTGAACCTCGCGGCCGGTCCCGACCCGTCCGCGCTCCCGCTGAGCCCGGGCGAACCCGCAAGCGTCGTCACGACTCCCGCCGGATTGATCATGCGGATCGTGTCGTTCACCGCGTCCGCGACGTACAGGTTCCCCCTCACGTCGACTGCGATCCCCGTCGGGTCGTTGAATTCGGCCGCGGATCCCGTCCCGTCCTGCGAGCCGGCAGGCCCCGCCCTGCCGGACACCCCGGCCCCGGCGAACGTGCTCACCTGCCCCGAGGGCGTCACCTTGCGGATGACGTTGCCCATGCCGTCCGCGACATAGAGGTTGCCGCCCGTGTCTATCGCCAGGTTCTGGGGGTCGAAGAAGCTCGCGGCCGTGCCCGCCCCGTCGACCACGCCAGGGGCCCCAGACCCGGCCAGCGTCGTCACCGTGCCCGAGGCGCTGATCTCGCGGATCTCGTAATTGCCGTTGTCGGCGACGAAGAGGTTGCCCGAGGCGTCGACGGCCGCACCCGCCGTCTCGTTGAGCAGCGCCGTTGCCACCGGCCCGTTCGTGTTGCCGCTCTTGCCGGCGACGCCGCCGACCGTCGTCGCGACGCCATTGGGCGTCACTTTGCGCACCGTGTTGTTGTACGAGTCCGCGACGTAGACATTGCCGGCGGAGTCGGTGCGCACGCTGCCCGGATAGGCGAACCGCGCCTCCCATCCCGTCCCGTTGGCGCTGCCCACCGAGCCCGGCCAGCCCGCGATCGTGGTCACGCCATATCCGCTCACCGTTAGCGTCGCCGGAGGCGTGCTGGTCGCGCTCTGCGAGCCCGAGGTGACGGTGCACCTGTACTCGTCCCCCGACATCGCGGCCGTCGTGTTGTTTACGACGAGGGTCGCCGTGAGCGAGCCCGAGAACGTCGAGTTGTCCGACACGGCCTCCCATG
This sequence comes from Opitutaceae bacterium, assembly GCA_003151515.1. Taxonomy (GTDB): domain Bacteria; phylum Verrucomicrobiota; class Verrucomicrobiia; order Opitutales; family Opitutaceae; genus Palsa-1447. The sequence goes on along the minus strand of PLXS01000030.1, from coordinate 126,217 downwards.
TCGACGTGCCGATGGGCAGCCGCTGCCAGCTGTAGGAGTAATCCGCCGCACCCTGCGCGACGACAAAGAAGGTCGCCGGCTGTCCGACGGTCGTGAACACGTTGCCGAGCTGCGCCGGAATGTTGACCGTGGTGGTCGCGCTCAGCGAGGCCGTGGAGAGCGCCGCCATGTCCGGGACGCCGATGCCAGTGCACATGTCGTAGCCAACCCCCGCGTTGTAAAAGCGGTTGTCACCGCTCGTGATGTCGCGGAACGCACTGGAGCCGATAAGCGGGTATATTCTGGGGTTCAAAAGCCCCAGGGGCGTGCTGCGGCCCTGGTTCAGGAGCGCGCAGAACGCGGTCCATACCGGGGTGGCCCAGCTTGTCCCGCCCACGACCGCCGCGCCATTGGCCACGGCCGTGCTGTAGATATAAGCGCCATTTTGGGGGTCGGCAGCGGCGGCCACATCGGGGACGAGCCTCGTCACCCCGGCTGGCACGCCGATCCCCGTCTGCCAGGGCGGCCTGCTGAACACGACGCTCTCCCCGCCGCCGCTGCCGCTCCAGGCCGTCTCGGAGGTCACCGTGCCGCCCGAGAGGACGAGGGTTGTCCCTCCTACGCCCGTCACGTCGGGGTCGGATGTCGGGGTGGTAACCGTGAGAAGGGAAGCATTGATCGGGTCGTCGTAGGCCCCGTTGTCGCCCGAGGCGACGAAGACTGAGACTCCGCCGCTCGCCAGGTTGGCCATGTATTGCGCCTCGATGATGAGGTAGTCCCTCTCGTCCTCGGCCTCATCGCCCCCGATGCAGATGCATAGCTGATGGAGCGACGGCTGGCTCGGCAGGTCCGCATATATTTGCTGCAGGATCTCGTCGTTCTCGCCGGGATCGGCCTCGTTCGCTGCGTAAATTCTGATCGTCGCCGCGGGCGCAAGGGCGCTGGCCCACTCCGTGTCCAGGGTCGCCTCCTCAATTATCTCGGGATCGGGCGAGGCTCCCGGCCCCCCCGCGACGTCGACCTGCTGGATGTTCGAGAGCGACTGCGACACCCCGACCGTCTGCCAGAAGGCCGTCAGGTCGCTGCTCATCGGGTACCCCAGGGCATAGATGGCAATCGTCTGCCCGCTGCCGGTGGCCGTCAGGCCGTTTGCATTGTAGGCCTGGGCTATCTGGCTCGGATAATAGCCCCCGACGGTGACCGTCAGGTCCGGGCGCACCTGCCGGGGAAGCGCGAGCGGCCGCTGCCTGATGTGCTGCTGAAGGCCGTGGATCCCGAGGACCGCGGGCGAAACGTCCCCGGGCAGGCTCGGTGCGGTGATCGCTGAGGTGTATTCCCCTCCGTCCCTCCCGATGACGCGGGCGAAGGTGACGTCGAGGGCCTGCGCGACCACGGAAACCGGTCCCCTGGCGAAGACGGCCACCCGGTTCTCGTCGGTCCTCAGGATCTCGATGCCCTTGCCCCTGAGCCACTGCACCAGCCGGTCGTGATCCGCCGCAAGGGGAAAGTACCGCTCAGCCATCTCGGCGCGGGGGATCTGCTCGCCCCTGGCGATGCGCTGCTGCAGCTCGTCGAAGTTGCGCATGCGAAGAGCCACCTCGAAGGCGATGGGGGCCGACGCCTCCTCGGGCCTCAGCGATACGCGTGAGACGGCGGGGGCCATCGCGGCCCCGGCCGACGCGGCGACCTCCCTTATGCTTCCGGGGAACCGGCTCCTGGCCGCCGTTGACGATGCCCCAAGGGCCGAGGTGACACACAGGGCCGGCGCCAGGATCAAGGCGCAAAGGGGGAACCTCTCCATGGCTGGCATTCCAAGCATATGAAAACGGCAAGGAAGCCGGGTTCCTTCCGAAATAACAACCCGTATTCGGCCGGCCGGGGGAAGCCTCAGCCCTTGAGCGCGCCGGCGGCGATCCCGCGCACGATCTGGCGCTGAAGGGCCAGGTAGACCAGGAGGATGGGCACCATAACGATGATGATCCCCGCGAAGAGCATGCCGTACTGCGTTCGGTACTCGGCCGTGATGGAAAGGTTGGCGAGGCCAAGGGGCAGCGTGCGCGCTGCCCCCGTCGTGTCGCCCCCGACAAGCATGAACGCATAGAAGTACTCCTTCCAGACCCCGATGAACTGGAATATCGCCACCGTCACGATACCCGGCCGCGCAAGGGGGAGGAGGACCCTCCAGAAGGCCGAGAATTCCCCGCACCCGTCGACAAGCGCCGCCTCGTGCAGCGAGCGCGGAAGCGACCTGAAGAAGCCGGCGAGGACGAACACGGCGAACGGAAGCCCGTTCGCCGTGTAGACGAGGACCAGGCCCAGGCGGGAGTTCAGCAGTCCCGCGGTACGCAGCTCGAAGAAGAGGGGGACGATCGCAAGCTGCGCCGGCAGCGTCAGCCCGGCGACGAACAGCCCGTATGCGGCGCGCCCGAGCGGGTGGGAGAAGCGCGCAAGGGCGTACGCCGCCGTCGAGCCCAGGGCGACGATCAGGCAGACCGAGGCCCCGGTCACCAGGACGGAGCTCAGGAAGTACTCCCCGAAGTGCCCCTGGTTCCACGCGCGCGCGTAGTTCGCGGTGGCGAGGGCCCCGGGGTCCGGAAGTGAAAGCGCGTGCCGGAAGATGGCCTCGTCCTGCTTCAGGGAGGAATATGCGACCCAGACCATCGGGAAGACGAGCCAGGCCGAGTACCCAAGCAGCGCGAGCAGCGCCGCTCGCCGCGGCAGGCTTGATGGCCCGGGCCTGCGTGTCCGTTTGCGCGTCATGCCTCCGCCGGCTCCCCCTTGAGCCATCGAAGCGCCGCGGCGCTCGCCGCGAGGACGAGCGCGAAAAGGATGACGGCCAGGGCCGACGCCCGGCCGATGTCCATGTTCTTGAACATGGTCGTCACCAGGAGCGTCCCGAGGGTCTGCGAGGAGGCGGACGGATCCTGCGACGTGAGAAGCCAGACCATCTCGAAGGCGTTGAGCCCCCCGATGACTAGGAATACCGCCGAGATCGCCAGCACCTCGCGGATGAGCGGCAGCGTGATCGTCGCGAACTGCATCCAGGCCGGGGCGCCGTCGATCTCCGCCGCCTCGTACAGCTGGGGGTCTATCCCCTCCATCGCCGCCAGGTACAGGATCAGGTTGAAGCCGCAGCCGACCCACACGTAGATCGGCACCAGCGCCGCGTACAGGTGCTGCTCCGACAGCCACGGGTAGTTTGCGAAGGACCGCAGCCAGTCCCAGTGCAGCGCCGAGCCGAGGCCCGAGAGCGTCGCGTTAACAAGCCCGCTGTGGGGCTGGTAGGCGTTAAGCCAGATCAGGATGGCCGCGATTCCGCCCAGTAGGTTCGGAAAGAGGATCACCACGCGGAAGGCGCTGGCGCCCCACACCCCGCGGTGGATGAGAACCGCGAGCAGGAGGGCTATCGGCACCGTGAGGAGGGCCGGAACCACCATGAGGTAGAGGTTGTTCCCGAGCGCCGTCCACAGGACGTCGCTCTCGAGGAGCAGGGACTTGAAGTTGTAGAGTCCCGCCCAAGCCCGGGCCCCGATGCCGTCCCAGCGCGTGAACGCCCAGAGGAAGGCGACAAGCGCGGGCAAAAGCATGACCGCCGCGTACAGCGCCAGCGCCGGGCCGACAAAGCCCGCGGCCATGGGGCCCCTTAGCCTCCCGAAGCCCCCCTCGTCCTGCCCGGGCCTCGAAGCTGCCGGCCGACGGGCGGCCCTCAGCCTGCCGGCAATAAGCCACGCCGTGACTGCTGCAAGCGCCGCCAAAAGCGCGGCCGCGGCCGCCGTGTGCCGGTAGTCGACATGCCCGGGATCGGCAAGCCGGGCCCTGTCGGCGGCCGCCGCCGCCTCGAGCCGCCGCGCGTACTCCTCCGGCTCCAGCCTTCCCTCCATGAGCCGGCGCGTCTCGTCCACGAGGGCCTGCCGCAGCACCGGCGGCTGCATCATCTCCTGGGGCATGTTGTAGGCCTCCCTGGCTCCCGCGATCATCGCGGCCGTTTCCCTCATCCGCGCCGAGTACGCGGAGGCCGGAACCCCCTTTACGGCGACCGGCGCGTCGTTCTCCCTCACGAAGGCCTCGGCCCGGTCGCGCGACGTCAGGAATCGCAGGAAGTCGACGGTCAGGCGCTCGCGCTCCCCGTCGCCGGTCTTGAAGACGAAGAAGCAGTCGCTTCCCGTCTGTATCGCCGAGGGGTCCGCCCGCCCTCCGGGGAACACCGGGAAGTTCATGGTGCCCACGTCGAACCCCTCCGGGATCTTGCCGGCCATCTCGTTGAAGAACCATGACCCTGAAACGGTCATCGCGGCGCCTCCCTGCAGGAAGAGGAGCTCGGCCCCCTGCGCGGTGTCCCCCTCCCACCCCGGCTGGACGTCCTCGGTGGTCACCCTGCGCAGGATTCGAGCGCCTTCGACGACCATCGGATCGTCCCATGAGCCCGGCTCGTCCGCATTCAGGGCCGCCCACCCCCGCGGCCCGGCGAGCCCGTGGTACGCTGCCCTGAAGAAGGCGTCGGGGTAGAGCCAGCGCGTCCCGGGCAGGCTAAGCGGAGTGATCCCCCGGGCGCGCATGCGCTCGCAGAGCGCAAAGAACTCGTCCCACGTCCGGGGTTCCCTCCATCCGTGGGCCCTTAACAGCCCACGGTTGTAGAAGATGCTCCAGCAGGAATAGCCGAAAGGAAGCCCGTACACGCCCGACCCGACCCGCCAGGAGTCGAGGGAGCCCGGATGAAACGTGTCCATCCACCTGGAGTCCCCCTCCCAGTTCGGCCCGGAGAGGTACCCGCCCAGGTTCACCACCTTGCCCGCCCGGATGAGCGCCGGCCAAAGGAGGTAGGGCACCCATGCCGCGTCCGGCAGGCTTCCCTCGATCACCCGGATCCTGAGTTGGTCCTGTATCCTCGGGTCCCCGTACACGTGGACCCGAACGCCCGGCCGAAGGGCCTCGAACCGCCGCGCCGCGTCCTTGTAGAATCCTATGCCGTAGCCGCCCTCGAACACCGGGATGTCGAGATCGCGCGGCGGCGATCCCCTGGCTGGCGCCGCCGCGAGGACAAGCGCGCACGCCGCAAGGCCCGGCAGCCTCGCTATCACGGCCGGAATCCGTCCCTCCTGAGCGCCCGGTGCAGCATCGATATGTGCGCGCGGTCCCGCGTCTCCACGGTGCAGACGACGCGCGTCTCGCTGACGTCGGGCCCGCTGAAGGCCCGGTCGTGGGACACCTGGTTGATGCTCGCGCCGCAGGAAGCGATCACGCGAGCGAGCTCCGCAAGCCCGCCCGGCCTGTCGCTGATGGTCACCGTGAAGCGTGTCAGGCGCCCGTCGTGGACGAGGCCCTTCTCGATCACGCGCCCGAGGATCGCGGGGTCAATGTTGCCGCCGCAGACGACCAGGGCGACCCTCTTGCCCTTAAGGCCCCGCAGCTTGCCCGAGATGAGCGCGGCGAGCGGCGCGGCGGCGGCCCCCTCGACCACCGTCTTCTCGAGCTCGAGCATGCGCAGGATCGCGAGCGAGATCCATTTCTCCTCGACCCTGACCACCTGGTCCACACGCCGGCGGATGAGCGCGAATGCGTTATCGCCGACGGTGAGCGTCGCGAGGCCGTCGGCAAGGGTCGCCCGCCTTCGAACATGCACGGGCCGGCCGGCGCGCATCGCCGCGGTGAGGTTTCCCGTGCAGACGCTCTCCACGGCTATCACCTTGACGGAGGGCCTCACGGCCTTGACGCCGACGCAGATGCCTGCGAGGAGGCCCCCGCCGCCGACGGGGCATAAGATCGCGTCGACATCCGGGACCTGCTCCAGTATCTCGAGGCCCATCGTCCCCTGTCCGGCGATGATGTGCGGGTCGTCGAACCCGTGGATGTAGGCTGGCCCCGTGGCCGCGATCCGGTCCGCCTCGGCCCTCGCCTCGGTGAAATCGCTCCCGTGGAGGATCACGCTCGCTCCAAGGCGCTGGCATGTCGTTATCTTGATGAGCGGAGCAAACTCCGGCATCACAACCGTGACCGGGATGCCGAGGAGCTTCCCGTGGTAGGCGAGGCCCAGCGCGTGGTTGCCGGCCGACGCCGCCACGACGCCCCGGCTCCTCCTCGCCCGCGAGAGCATGAGGAGCGCGTTGCGCGCTCCCCTCTCCTTGAACGAGCCCGTCCTCTGGAAGTTGTCGAGCTTGCAGGCGACCCTTGAGCCTGTGATCTCGCTCAGTGGGATGGAGGCCGTGCACGGTGTCAGGATCACCCCGCTTTTGATCCTGCGGCGCGCCGCCCTTATGTCGGACAGGTTGACGGGGTCTACCGCCATCGTGTTGCAAGAAATAGCGTTGCGGGCATTCCGGGGGGGTCTACACCCAACGCTCGATGTATCAGGTTACATTTTCAGAGCAAGCCATGCGGGAGTTGAACAAGCTCCCGACGCTGGCGCAGCTTGCTGTTGTTGAGCCCATCAGCACCGTCACCGCCTCTGACCTCGAGCATCCCCGGGAACCCCTCGGGCGCTTCAACCGGCAGGGAAAGCCGTTCTACCGCCTGCGCGCTGGCGATCATCGCTTCTACTTCGACGTCACCGCCGACACCCTCCACGTGAAGTACATCCTGCATAAGAATTCCCTTGAGGACTTCCTGCTGCGCAACCGCCTGCCGGTGTCCGAGCAGCAGCTCGTCGAGCAGGACTCAAAGTTCTGGAAATACCTGGAGAGCCTGACCAAATGATCTTCCGTCGCAGGCCGCAGAACGCCCAGGAGGACGCGGACCTCGCCTCGCGTGAGGACCCGTACAATGTGGCCCACGCGAGCCGCATATACCTGTTGCCTAACCTGATGACGGCCGGCAACTTGCTCTGCGGCTTCATGGCGGTCGTCAACTGCATCCATGCCAGGCTCGCGGCGTCATCCGGCGACGGCCTTTACCTTAACGCCACCGCTGGCGAGCATTACAGGTACGCCGTCTATTTCATCTTCGGCGCGGCGGTCTTTGACCTGCTCGACGGGCGCCTTGCGCGGATGGGAGGCCGGGAGTCCCTTTTTGGGGCTGAGTTCGACTCGCTTGCGGACGTTGTGTCGTTCGGCATGGCGCCGGCGTTCCTCATGTTCTTTCTCATCCTGTCACCGTCTCAGGCGTTCCCCTGGTTCAGGCTGATCGGCGGGATTTTCGGGTTCTATTACCTGCTCCTCGCCGCGATGCGCCTCGCTCGTTTCAACGTCATCACGAATCCCTTGCTCTACCCCGGCAAAAAGGAGGCCAGCAAGGATTTCATCGGGCTGCCGGTTCCGGCAGCCGCCATGACCGTCGCGGCGCTTGTCCTCTTTCTGCTCAGGCTGGACGACGCGGATAAGTCCCTCAACTGGTATGCCCTGGCTTTGCCCCCGCTGATGGCGCTGATTGCCACGCTCATGATGAGCGGCATTCGCTACCCGAGCGGCAAGACCGTGGACCTGCAGACACAGACAAAGCCGCGCACGCTCGGCGTCGTGGTTCTTCTTATCGGCCTGGTCATCCTGTTCAGGGAGATTGCGTTCATGGGTCTGTGCCTGGGCTACATCCTCTTCGGCCTCATCCGCCACTGGATGCGAGTGCGCGCGGCCAAGCGAGCCCGTCTCGCTCCGCCCGCGTGATTCCCTAATGCGAAAATCGTGTCGGGAACCTGTGCCCGACTTCCGAGCAACGTCTGGCCTGCGAATAACCGCCCTGTTACGCACATTCCCGCTGCAATTGCTCACGGGCCTGCAACTCCCTTTTCCCAGAGCGACCGGCTCGAGTTATTGGTGTTTCGAGCCTCCTATACGACTACTGCTGTAATTCATTATTGAACCTACTCTCAATTAGACTTTGTTAGTTTGTCCCAGCTTTCAACGGGACCCAGCCACGGATACATGAAATTCAAGACAAACCGCGACCATTTCGCCAACGGCCTCTCCCAGGTCCTGAATGTCGTGGGATCAAAGGCGACGATGCCCATTTTGAGCAACGTCCTGATAGAGGCTGAGAAGGACCTGCTTTCCCTCACGACCACGAACCTCGACCTCGGGATACGTTGCAAGATCAAGGCAGACGTGAAGGAGGTCGGCTCCGTGACGCTTCCGGTCAAGCGCCTGGCAAGCATCGTGCGGGAGCTGCCGAATTCCGACGTCGCCGTGGACGCGTCGCCGAACAACCAGGTGAAACTTTCATCCGGCGGATCGACGTTCCGAATCATGGGGATGAGCAAGGACGAATTCCCGCCGCTGCCGGAATTCGGGGACGAGAAGGCCCACACGCTGCAGCAGGGAGACCTTGCCGCGATGCTCAAAAGCGTCGCCTACGCGCAGTCGCAGGACGAGACGCGCTACACGCTCAACGGGGTGTACTTCAACTTCAAGGAGGGGGGGCTGTCGCTCGTCGCCACCGACGGCAGGCGCCTGGCCCTCATATCAAGGGAGATGGAGGTTTCCGCGGCCAGTGCCGGCGCGATCATCCTGCCGGCGAAGACCGTGAGCGAGCTCGCCCGGATCCTCGACAAGGGCGACAAGGTGAAGATCAACTTCAACGACCGGCGCTGCGCGTTCCAGATCGGCACGGACAAGGACACGAGCGGCCTGATTGACAGCGTCTACCTGTACTCAAAGGTCGTCGAGGGGAGCTACCCCAACTACCAGCAGGTGATCCCGAAGGAGACGCACCAGCGCATCAAGCTCGAGCGGGAGCTGTTCCTGCAGTGCGTCCACCGCGCGGCGCTCGTGTGCTCCGAGAAGTCGAACTCGGTGCGCATCAAGCTGACGAGCAACCTCCTTGAGATAACCGCGCAGAGCCCCGACTTCGGCGAGGCGCACGAGTCGATGGCGATCGGCTACAGCGGACCCGACCTCCAGGTGGCCTTCAACCCGGCGTTCGTCATCGACCCGCTGCGGGCGCTCGCCAAGGACGAGGTGTTCCTGGAGCTCAAGGACGAGGTGAGCCCCGGCGTCTTCAAGACGCTGGACAACTTCATCTGCGTCATCATGCCGATGCGCCAGAGCTAATCGGCTACTCGCACACCAGGCGGTAGCCGACGCCGAGGACTGTCGTGAGCAACGCCGGCGCCTTCGGGTCCTTCTCCAGTTTGCGCCGCAGGCGGTCCACGTAAACGCGCAGGTAGTGGGTCTGGTCGTCCGACGTCGGGCCCCAGACGTCGCGCAGGAGCTGGCGGTGGGTAAGCACCTTGTTGCGGTGCAGGACGAGGAGCCGAAGAAGGGCGTATTCCTTGGCGGTCAGCGGCACGGGCTCCCCCGCCCTCCTCACCTGGCGGTGCGAAAGGTCGACCTCCACCGCGCCGAAGCGCACGATGCTGATGCCGTCCTCCGGTCTGGAGTGGCGGAGCATGACGCGCAGGCGGGCAAGGAGTTCGCGGCCGTTGAAGGGCTTGGTGAGGTAGTCGTCGGCCCCCGCGTCGAGAGCGGAGACCTTGTCGTCCTCGTGGCCGAGGACCGAGAGTATCAGCACCGGAACTTGGGACCATTCGCGCAGGCGCTTGAGGACGTCGACGCCGGACATGTCCGGCAGCCCAAGGTCAAGCACAACGGCGTCCGGCTGGCGGAAGGAGATCTCGCCCAGGCCGCCGCGCCCGCTGTCGCTCTCGCGCATGGTGAACCCGCCGGCCTCGAGGGTGATTCGCATCAGGCGGCGGATCTGGACCTCATCGTCAATCACGAGGACCTCGTGGCGTTTCTCTGCGGTGGCCATGGCTTCGCAGAGCGTTAAAGGGGCGGCCGCCAGCGGCAAACGGGAAATGGAGTTCGCGAAGCCCGGACGGCCTTCGGGCTTACTTTCCTTGCGCCTGGGCGCGACCGGCCGTATAGGTTGAGAAAGAGTCAACATCATGGTGGAATCAGCAAATAGCGCCGGCAAAGGGGAACCCGCACGGGCAGCGCGTTGTCCCGCAAAGCAGCCCCCGGAGCCGGTTTCAGCCTCAAGAGGCTGAAGGAGCCAGCCGGGGCAATCATCGCAAATGCAGGTTCCGTACTTCGTCTTCGGAGCGATCCTCCTCTCGTTCGTCCTGATGCAGCTGCATCAGCGCTTTGGCTCGCCCGTCGTGGCGATCATCGACCGCTGGCTGCGCTGGATCGTCTTCCCGATCGTGGGGGCAAAGCTCTGCCTCGACTTCGAGCTCATCGACCGGCCCCTCTGGGTGCTGGCGCTCGCCGGCTTCATCATCTGGTTCCTGGTGGAGACGCTGTACAACTGGCTGGCCATCGCGGCGCTAAGCGTGAGCCCCTTTCCGCTGTTCCCCAGGTATTCGATTAACAGCAGCGGTGAGGAGTGGCCCGTCCAGCCCCGATTCCTTAAGATTCGCGAATGGCTCAGGGCGCAGGGCTTCAAGCAGGTCCAGGCGCTCAAGGCCGAGGTCGGGGGCGACATCTACCTGCGCGTGTCCATCTACCAGGACGAGGGGGCGCTCCTGCGCGTCCAGGTGACCTTCCTGCCGCAGGGAAACGGCGCGATCGACGTCTGCTACTCGCTCATGTCGATGGCGGCCGACGGGGCGCGGTACGTGACCGACAACCTCTACATCCCCTTCGGCGGCTTCTACCCGGAGGATTGGTACGTCGACCGTCGGCCGTGCTGCCGGTCGCTCGCCCGGCTGCTGGCCAGGCACCGGCGCAGGGTCTCCTCGATGGGCCAGCCGCTCGCGCCCTTCGCGGTCGAGCCCCTGGCCGATCTCAACAACGCGCAAAGGGAGCTCGACCGGGTGAACACCGAGCTTGGATTCCTCAACCCCCAGGGTGAGCGCGAGGACCATGGCAAGATCTCCCACGAGGGCCGCTACAGGGTCTGGAAGGAGATATGGATGCTGAACTACCTCGGCCGGGCGGCGCGCTACGACTAGGGTGGCCCTAGGAGGCAACGGCCAGCTGCCCGCATCCGGCGGCGATGTCTATGCCGCGGCGCTGGCGGATGGTGCTCGGGATCCCATAGTGCTCCGACAGGACGCGCTGGAAGCGGCGCGCGGCCTCGCCGTGCGAGGGACGGCCGCCGTAGCCCGACGTGGGGTTGAGGGGGATAAGGTTCACCTGGGCGGGCAGGCCATGGATCAGGCGGCCGACGGCGTGCGCGTGGTCCGCCGAGTCGTTTTTTTCCTCGATCAGGGTCCACTCGAAGAAGATCCGGCGGCGCAGCGTGAAGCAGTAGTGCCGGCACGCCTCCATCAGCTCGTCGAGAGGCCACCGGCGGGCGGCGGGCACGAGGGCTGCGCGCTCCTGCTGGCTCGCCGCGTGCAGGGATACGGCGAGATGGATGGGGCGGGCCTCGTCGGCCATGCGCCGGATGCCCGGCACGACCCCGACCGTGCTGAGCGTGATGCGCCCCGCCCCCAGGCTGAGACCGTTCGGGTCGCGAAGGATGTCGGCCGCCTTCATGACCGCGTCGTAGTTGTGGAGCGGCTCGCCCATTCCCATGAAGACCACGTTTCTGAGGCCGCGGTGCTCGCCCGACGAGCGAAGGACCCTCGCGATGTGCACCGCCTGCGAGACGATCTCCGCAGCGGAGAGCTGCCTGCGGTACCCCATCTGCCCCGTCGCGCAGAAGACGCATCCCATCGCGCAGCCGGCCTGGCTGCTCAGGCAGGCGGTGGTGCGCCCCGTGAAGCGCATGAGCACGGTCTCGATCCTTTCGCCGTCCGCAAGCGAGAGAAGGTACTTGCGGGTGAACCCGTCGCTTGAGTCCGTCTCGAGGGAAACGGGAAGGCTCCCGATGCGAGCCCCGGAGGAGAGGCGGGAGCGCACGCGCGCCGGCAGGTCGCCCAGCTCGGGCACCGAGCCGGCGAGGCCCAGGTAGAGGCGGTTCCAGATCCGGGCGGCGTGGACCGGGCTCAGGCCCCATGACCCAAGGAGGGAGCCGAGCTCCTGGCGCGTGAGACTGTAGAGATCGGTCGCGGCGTCCTTCACGGGGCAGAGCATCATCGGCGCGGGCCGTTTCGGCGCAAGGTGGATTGCCTTTCGCACGGCAGATGGCATCATCTTCGCATGTCCCTGGTTACGAGGTTTCTCGAGTGCTTCATACCCCTCTTCGTGGCTATCGATCCGGTCGGCCTCGCCGCGATATTCCTTGCGCTTGGGAAGGACGCGACTCCCGAGAGGCGCCGGCGGATCGCGACCCAGGCCACGCTCACGGGCGGCGCCGTGGCGCTCCTCTTCCTCTTCCTCGGGCGGGTGATCTTCATCTCGATCAGGATAGGCGAAGGAGACTTCCAGATCGCGGGCGGACTAATCCTCTTCATCATCGCGGCGCGCGACCTGACGCTTCCCGTCACGGTCGAGAAGGGGGGCCTACCCGACGACTTCGGCGTCGTGCCCCTGGGCATGCCCCTCATCGCGGGCCCGGCGACGATAACGACGCTCCTCGTCATCTCTCAGTCGCTCGGCCTCTGGATGACGCTGCTGGCACTCGCCGCCAACCTGGCCATCGTCGCGTTATCGTTCGTGGCCAGCGAGTGGCTCGCGCGCCTGGTCGGTGTGACGGGCCTGAGGGCGGTGTCGAAGATTATCTCGCTGCTCCTGGCCGCGATCGCGGTCCACGTCGTGCGGCAGGGGTTCGTCTCTCCCTGACGCGCGGCCTCAGCCGCCGAAGCTCGTGAGGAGCCTGGCGTAGATCTTGGCGGCGGACACGAGGTCCCCTACCCGCGCCCGCTCGTTGACGGCGTGGATGTCGTCGCCCCCCGGGCCGTAGCCGAGAGTCGGAATGCCGAGGTGCTTCGCGAAGTAGTGGATATCGTTGAAGCCCGTGGAGACGCTGAACACGGTGGGCTTTCCCCGCACGCGCCTGACGCAGTCGGCCATCGCACCGAAGAACGGGTGCCTCGGCTTCGTGAAGCAGGAGAAGTTCTCGGACACCTTGGAGACGCGGATCCTGCAGGCCGGGATGCGCCGCGCGGCGGCGGCGAGGAAGGAGCGCAGGTCACGCTCGGCGGAGGCGTGGTCCTCGACCGCGAGAACGCGCCGGTCGATGGAGAAGGAGGCCTGCGCGGGGACCGTGTTGATCTTCGCGCCCGGGCCGCACGCGAAGACGCCGCCGACGTTGATCGTCGGCCGCATGGTCTTTCCCTCCGGGGTGACGAACGTCCTCCTGGCGATCCTCGCCTTGTAGGACTCGAGCTCGCGCACAAGCGCCGCCATCTTCTCGAGGGCGTTGACGCCCTTCTCGGGCGTCGATCCGTGCGCCGCCTTCCCGATGACGGCCACCTCCATCCAGAGAGTGCCGTTGTGGCCACAGCAGACCTTGTCGCCCTCCGCGCCCTCCATGACGATGGCGTAGTCCGGGTTGATCGGCGCCTCGTCGACCAGCCAGCGCGCGCCGAGGAAGGAGTCCGTCTCCTCGTCGGCGGTGAACGAGACCTCGACGTTCACAAGGGGCCGCGTCCCGGTGGACGAGAGGGCGTCCAGGGCCGTCAGCAGGCTTGCGATCGAGCCCTTCATGTCCGCCGTCCCGCGGCCATAGATGAGGCCCTTCTCGACGGCCCCGCTGAAGGGGCTGCCGTGGCGCCACGCCCCGGAGACCGGAACCACGTCGTAGTGGGCGTTGAAGTGGATGGTCCTCCTGGCGCCCGGCGCCCGCAGCTTTCCAAGGACGTTGTATCGGGGGAACGCATGCTGGGCCGGCGGCAGGCTGGACTTCAGCAGCCGCTGCGGGATCCGGAACCGGCGGGCCTTGAGGCCGACGTTTCGGAGTTCCCGCACAAGCAGGGCCGTGATTGTCCCGTAGTTCTCGCCCGGCGGGTTCACGGTCTGCAGGCCGACGAGGCGTTTGAGCCGGCCCAGGAGCGACGGGGTGTTCTGTTCGATGAATTGGTCTAGTCGGTCCACCAGGAAAGCTTCGCGAATAGGGCGTTTGACGGGAAGCACGGAATGTCGTGCAAACCCCCGGTTGGTTCTATATCTCATTGCCCATGAACGCCGAGGCGGCCCATTTAATCAGGAAGTTCGGGCTGGAGCCCCTCCCCGGAGAAGGGGGTTTCTTCGCCCGGACATGGACAGGAAGTGCCTCAGTGGCCGACGGACGGGCGGCCGGCTCCGCGATCCTTTTCCTCATGACCGAGAACGACTTCTCGGCGCTGCACAGGCTCCGGTGCGACGAGGTGTGGCACTTCCATGCGGGGGATCCGGCGGAGCTCGTGCGTCTGGACCCCCGCACCAAGGCCTGCCTCATCTCGATCCTCGGACCGGACCCAGAGGGGGGACATGTGCCCCAGGCGATCGCGAGGGCCGGCGAGTGGCAGGGGGCGCGCATAGTCGCCGCCCACCCCGGCGCGGCGCGCGGATGGACGCTCGTCGGATGCACCATGGCGCCCGCCTGGAGCGAGGGGGAGTTTGAGCTCGGCAAGAGGAAGGAGCTCGAGAGGGAATTCCCCGCGCATTCGGCGATCGTGCGCGCGCTCACGCGCTAGCGGCGCCGCCTCGACAAGTTGAATTTTGACACCCCGTGCGCACAGCGGCAGCGTCCCCGCAATGACCCTGGCCGACCTACGAAAGGAGTACTCGCTTGCGGGGCTTTCCGAGAAGGATGTCGCCAAGGACCCGTACCGCCAGTTCGAGAAGTGGTTCCAGGAGGCCGAGGCGGCGAAGGTGCACGAGCCCAACGCTGCGGTACTTGCCACCGCGGCTAAGGACGGCCGCCCGTCGGCGCGCATGGTCCTGCTCAAGGCCGTCGACGGCCGCGGGTTCGTCTTCTACACGAACTACCACAGCCGAAAGGGCCGCGAGCTCGAGGGCAACGCCCACGCGGCGTACCTGTTCCCCTGGGTCGCGCTCGAGCGCCAGGTGATTGTCGAGGGCGCGGTGGCCAGGGTGCCCAGGGAGGAGAGCGAGGCCTACTTCCACAGCCGGCCGAGGGCCAACCAGCTGGCGGCCTGGGCGTCGCCCCAGAGCTCGATCATCTCGGGGCGCGACGTCCTCGAGGAGGCGATGCGGGCCGTGGAGAAGAAGTACTCGGGCGTCGAGGCCCCTCTGCCGCCCAACTGGGGCGGATTCAGGATCATCCCGCAGTCCGTCGAGTTCTGGCAGGGGCGCCGCAACAGGCTCCACGACAGGCTCCGCTACCGCCGCGACGAGACGAGCACCTGGATTGTGGAGCGCCTGGCCCCCTGACGCGTACGGGGGCCCCTGGGCGATGATCTACCTAATCAGGCACGCCGACGCCGTCTCCGACGAGGAGGACCCCCTGAGGCCGCTGAGCACGAAGGGGCGCGAGCAGGTCGTCAGGGCGTGCGAACTCCTGCGCAAGGAGGCAGGCTTCGCGCCCGCGGAGATATGGCACAGCCCCCTGTCGAGGTCCAGGGAGACGGCCGAGCTCCTCGCCCAGGGCCTCGGGCTCCACGCGCGAATCATCCTAAGGAAGGGGCTCGAGCCGGAGGACGACCCCTCTGCCGTCGCCGAGGCGCTCGGCTCCGAGAAAAGGAGCATCGCCCTGGTGGGGCACGAGCCGCACCTCGGGATCCTCGCCTCCATCATGACCCGAGGGCCGGGCCACGCGGCCGTGTTCTACCATTTTCCGAAGGCGGGCGTCCTCGCGCTTAGCAGGCGGGAGCGCAGCTGGCGCGCCGACTGGCTCGTGCGCTCGCTATGATCCTGGAGGTCCTGCCGGAGAGGACGGGAGGCGCCGCGGAGAACATGGCCGCGGACTTCATGCTCCTGCAGCGCCACCCGCGCGAGGGCAACGCCAGATACAGGCACTACGACTGGCGCTCACCGGCGTTCACCTTCGGCTACAGCCAGAAGATCGCCTTTGTGCGGGGCCAGCTGCCCCCCGGCGAGGCGTTCGACCTGTGCCGGCGCCCCACAGGCGGGGGGATCGTCGACCACCGGGACGACTGGACCTACGCGCTCGTGATTCCGAGGGGGCATCCCCTTGAGGAGCTCCGTGCGACCCAGAGCTACCGGGCCGTCCACGAGGCGCTGGCGCTGGCGCTCCGTGCTGCGGGCGTCCCGGTCACCGTAAAGGCCGTGCCGGATCCAGGGGGCGCAGCCGAGCCTGGCGGCCCGGCGGGAGTCTGCTTCGAGAGGGCGGAGATATTCGACGTCGTGCACGCGTCCACCGGGATCAAGATTGCGGGCGGGGCCCAGAAGAGGAACAAGCGCGGGCTCCTTTTCCAGGGGTCCATCTGGAAGCCCGCGGCGGGGTCGCCCGCGCCCGACTGGGAGAAATTCGGCGAGGACTTTGCCGCGCGCCTCGCGCAGGCGCTCCGGATCCCGGCCGAGGCGCGCCCCTGGCCCGAATTCAGTGAGGACGAGATGGAGGGCCTTGTTGAGAGGTACTTCTCGCCGGAGTGGATGGAGTTCCGCTGACGGACGAGCCTTGCGGCTCAGAACGGCCAGAAGCGGAAGACGCGGGCCGCGACGAGCCACGCAAGCACCCCCAGGACGAGCCCGTACGCGACCATGCGCCGCCGGTTCGCGGCCTGGTCCTCGTAGGGATCCGTTGTGAGCCGCGCGGAGTCCGCCGGGAGAACGCCGCGGTCGGTCAGCGCGGCGCCAAGGGGAATGTTGATCTTCACCCGGCCGTTCACCGCCCAGCCCGTCCCCTCGAGAAGCGGCCCCAGGTTTCTCTGGCGCAGCTTGAGCGCGGCGAGGAGCATCGAGGGCCCGGAGATGATCAGCAGGGCCGCGGCAACCGCGACCGGCCACATCCAAGGGGGCAGGTGGAGGAGCCCGCTGAAGACGCTCGCCAGCGCCCCGCCTATCGCGCCGATCGCGAGGCCGATGGCGGCGAAGATTCCGGCGAACTTGGCGATGTCAAAGGACTGGGACTGCGGGGGCGCCTGGGTCACCGGGGCCACGGCCGCCACCTCGAGGCCGCCCTGCACCGCCGTCTCCTTCGAGGAGGCAAACTTCGCAAGCTGGTCGCCGACGAACGACGAAACCTTCTTGTACGGCGCGAGGAACGACTGCCTGATGCTGGTGGGGCTCTCGACGATCCTCACCACGGTGGCGTCCCAGTCGAGCCCCCTGCGGTCGTAGAAGACGCCGTTTCTCCCGACGAAGAGGTAGTCGCTGTCGCCCTGGGTGACGCCCGCGGCGACCCTCATCGTCTCGCCGCCCGTCCTTCGGCACTCGAGGTAGGCGACGTAGACGCGGCTCATCTTGGCGAACACCGAGTGGGCGGCAATGTCGTCGACGCGTATGCACAGCCTGAACGTGCGGCCGTCCATGTACAGGGCCCCCGTTTGGAACACGGCGGGCTTCGCCTTCGAATAGAAGTCCGAGAAATTGACGAAGTTGCGCAGGATGGTGCCGAGGTCCCTCGCGAAGAGGGCGAGACGCTCCACGTCGGCGAGCGCGGCGACCCTGGGGGCCAGCGCCTTGTCCTCGCTGAAGAGGTCCGCGAGCGTTTTGCGGCCGGCGCCCGCGAGGATGGCGTTTATCCGGTCGATCCCAAGATTCGCGACAGCGGACGCGGGCTTCGTGCCCACCCACGACTCGTAGGGCCGCAGCTTCTCCAAAAGGGCGGCCCAGTCGTCCGGCGTCAGCTGCATCTTCGACGGGCCCAGGAGAGGGACGACAGCGGCGGCATGCAGCCTGGCTAGGGCCGCGGCCCACGCGGGGTTGACCCCCGCGAGGAGCGGCAGAGGCTTGTCGGCCTCTACGCGGGCGAGCGGGAACGCCGCGAGGGACGGAGAGTCAGCGGAGAGCTCGCCCGCGGAAACCCTGCGGAAGTCCGCGTCCTGGAGGTTGAGGCCGGGAACGGCCGCGGCGTCAAAGGCCGCGAGCTGCGTGCGCGCAAAGTAGTCGGCGACCTTGGAGCGGACGGCGGCGACGGCCGCGAACGCCTCGGCGGCGGCGGGCCCGAGTTGCGCCGCGCCCGCGAGGCTCCCGGCCTCGGACCACGCCTTGAAGGAGGCGAGATCCGCGTAGAAGGCCTCGACCGACGCCTCGGTCACGGTGCCCTGGCACTGGGCTATCTCCGCGATCAGGGCGCGCGTCTGCATGTCGGGCGCGGCGTCGGGCCGCAGCAAGCCGTCGCCCTTCAGGGCGCCCAGCGAGGCCGCCTTGGCCGCCTGCGCCGCCTGGGCCGCCGAGATGGCCGCCGAGCCGTGGCTCATCCTTGAAAGGATCCAGCGGGCCGCGTCGGCGACAGGGGCCCCCGGGGCGCCCTCCGCTATGGCGTCGATTGGAAGCGGGTCCGCGCCCTTGAGGATCAGTCCGGGGTCCCTGAGCCTGGCGCAAGCCCAGGCCACGGCGGCGATGACCTCCGGGGGGCGAACATGGCCGTCGCCGTCGGAGTCGATGAGCGAGAGCGATCGCTCGTCTATCTGCAGCCCCTTGACCGGGCAGCTGAGCGCGACCCAGAGTTTCTGGTCCAGCTGGCCCAGCGCCGCCAGGTCGGATCCCGTCGCGAGCGACACCTGCTCCAGGCCGCCCATGGGCACGAAGCTCCATTTATGGGTTGGGGGGGCGGCGGGCCTCATCGCCCCGAATATCCCGGGCCTGGGCCGGCTTGGCAACCCCGGGAAGGCCAGCCTAGGCGAGCGCCAGCGTGATGACGCACTCCAGGTGGCGCGTCTGCGGAAACAGGTCGAAGGGCTGCACGGCGCGCACCTGGTAGCCCTCGGCGAGGAAGCCCCTGAGGTCGCGCATCTGCGTCGCCGGGTCGCAGCTCACGTAGACCACGCCGCGCGGGCGAAACCGGAAGAGCTGACGCAGGAAGCCTTCGTCGCAGCCCCGGCGGGGAGGGTCGATGACCACCGCGGTGTCGGCGCCGGGGAAGTCCAGGCCGAGGAAGATGCCCGAGGCGTCCCCCGCGATGAAGGATGCGTTGGAGATGGAGTTTGACGCGGCATTCTCCCTGGCGAAAGCCACGGACGACTCGCTCACCTCGACGCCGGCCACCCGCTCGAACACCCCGGCGCACGCGAGCGAGAAAAGGCCGCTCCCGCAGTACGCGTCGACGAGGAAGCGCGCGCCGCACGAGCGCGCCTGGTCCCGCACGTACCCGGCGAACGCCGGGAGGATGAACGGGTTGTTCTGGAAGAAGTCCCGGGCGAGGAAGCTGAGCCGCAGCGTCCCGGCGCCGCCCAGGGGGACCTCCTCCATGATCCGCTCCTCGTGCGAGAGCGTGACCCGCCCTGCGGCGTCCCTGATGAGGAGCGTGGCGCCCCGCTCGGGAGCCTCGGCCGCCACGAGCCTTCGGACTTCATCGCGCGCCGCCGCGAGCGCCCGGTTGATAGGCTCGGTTGCGATTTCGCAGCGCGGGACGTCGACAATGTCAAACCGGGTCCCTTGCCGCAGGAAGCCGATGGCGAGCTCGCGGCCGGACCGCGGCGCGTTGTAGTGGGGCGTGATCTTGGAGCGGTATCCGAACGGGCGGGGCGAGCCGATGACCGGAAGGACCTCGAAGGCTAGCCCGGCCATGTGCTCCAGGAGCTCCGCCACCTGGCGGCGCTTCCACTCGAGCTGCTCCTCGTAGCGCAGGTTCTGGTACTGGCAGCCGCCGCACGTCCCGAAGAGGGCGCAGCGCGGCTGGACCCGGTGGGGCGACGGCCGGATCACCTCGAGGAGGTCCGCCTCGGAGTAGTTCGCGTGGTTTCGGAAGACGCGCGCCCGCACGAGCTCCCCCGGCAGGGCGAAGGCGACCATCACGACCCACCCCTTCTCCCCCTCCCCCAGCGCGACCCTGCCCAGCCCGAGGCCCAGGTTCGTGAGCGTCGCGATCGAGAGCTCGACCTCCTGGTGGTAGGCGAAAGGCCTGTCTTTGAATGCTTTCTTTTTGGACACGGGCGGTAACAACAATTCAAATCGGGCGATGCCCGTCGAGAAAATCACCAGCATGCAGAATCCCCGGCTCAAGCGGCTGGTGCGCCTGCGCGAGCGGCGCGCCCGGGACGAGGAGAAGGCGTTTCTCGTGGAGGGCTACCGCGAGGTGAGGAGGGCTCTAGAGAGGAAGGTGGCGCTGGACGAGCTCTACTTCTCGCGGGACTGGTTCCTCGGCGAGAACGAGGCGGCGCTCCTCTCGGCCGCCGAGGCGGCCGGGGCGCGGCTCTTCGAGCTGTCGAAGGAGGCGTTCGCGAAGGTGGCCTACAGGGAGCGACCCGATGGGATCCTCGCGGTGGCTCCGCAGTGGAGGCGCGGCCTGGCGGGGCTCTCCCTTCCCGCGGAGCCCTTCGTGCTCGTGGTGGAGGCGATTGAGAAGCCGGGCAACCTGGGAACCATCCTTCGCAGCGCCGATGCCGCGGGGTGCCACGCCGTCATCGTGTGCGACCCCGTGACGGACCTCTTCAACCCGAACGTCGTTCGCGCGTCGACCGGCGTGCTCTTCTCCGTGCCCTGCGTCGTCGAGGAGGGACCGGCCGTGCTCTCGTGGCTTCGCGCGCGCGGGATCCGCATCGTCGCGACGAGCCCCGCCGCAGGGAAGCTCTACACGGACTGCGACCTTACCGGGCCGCTGGCCGTGATCATGGGCAGCGAGCAGTACGGGCTGAGCGAGTTCTGGCTCAGCAACGCGGACCTTCCCGTGCGCATACCGATGGCCGGCCAGGCCGACTCGCTGAACGTGGCGATGGCGGCCCTGATAACCCTCTTCGAGGCGGTCAGGCAGCGCTCCGGGCGGCGACCCTGAGGGACGCGACCAGCTCCGCCATGGCCTCCTTTGGGGAGACCCTGGGAGCGTATCCCAGGTCGCGGCGCGCGGCGGTGATGTCGAACCAGTGGTCCCTGGCGAGCTCGGCCGCCACGAATCGGGTCATCGGAGGCTGCCCCCGAAGTCGAAGGAGCCACCAGGCCGCCTCGCATGCCGCGCCGACCGCGTGCGCGGCCCCGAGCGGGATACTCCTTGTGATCGGGGGCTCCCCCAGCGCGGCCAACAGGGCGTTGACCCACTCCCAAAGCACCACGGGCTCGCCGTCCGTGACGAAGTAGGCCCTTCCCGCCGCCGCGGCGCCCGGCCTGCGCAGCGCCTGCTCGGCCGCGATATGGGCGTCCGCGGCGTTCTCGACGTGGACCATGGACACCCGGTTCCTTCCTCCGCCGACGATCCGCAGCCTTCCGGAGCGGGCCGCCCGCAGGATTCCAGGGACGAGGTGGGGATCCTTTGGACCCCAGATCAGGTGGGGGCGAAGCGCCACCGTCGCCAGCCCCGGACCGTTGGCGGCGAGGACCTCGGCCTCGGCAACGGCCTTCGTCGGGGGGTACGGGCACGGGCAGGCCCGCGTCAGCGGAAGCGACTCGTCGGCCCCCGAGATGTCGCGGCCGTTGTAAACCACGCTCGGCGTGCTCGTGTGCACCAGGCGCGCCACGCCGTGCTCCCTGCACCCCGCGATGACCGCCCGCGTGCCGAGGACATTGGCCCGGAAATAGTCGCCGTAGGGGCCCCATACGCCGATCTTGGCCGCCACGTGGAAGACGGTGCGCGCGCCCGCGCAGGAGGCCCTGATCGCGTCCGTGTCCTCCAGGTCGGCGCGGATGAACCTCACGCCGCGCGCCTCAAGGTCGGGGGCCGGGTTACGGGCGACCACCCAAACGGGGCGCCCCTGCCCCAGCAGCCGCTCGACGATCCTGCGGCCCAGAAAGCCCGTTCCGCCGGTGACGAGCGCCGGCTCACGGGACGGGTCTCCTGGGAGCGCGCCGCTCATGGCTGAGCCGCGTCCACGGCCTGGAATACGCGCGCCGACGAAGCCCACCTTGCGAGGGCAAGCCTGTGGATCTTGGCGTTGTGGCGCACGTCGACGGGAAGGCGGCGCCTGAAGAGGAACTTCCTGATGCGTGCCGTGTGCGGATAGCGCCGCGCCAGGGCGCCCAGCTCGGAGGCCAGGCCCTGCGCGTCGCGCGCGCCGCGCGGCTCAGCCTCGACGACTAGGGCCGGCTCGGATCCCAGCCCCACCAGGGCGCATCGGCGCGCCCTCGGGTGCTCCCGGAACACCTGCTCGCACGGCTCGGTGAACAGGGTGCCTTCGGCGGTCTCGACCCGCTCGGCCTTGCGGCCGAGAAACCAGAGCCTTCCGTCGGCGTCGACCAGGCCGCAGTCCCCCATCCGGTGCCAGACTCCGCCCGGGGCTGCAGGATCCAGGATCTTCGAGGCCGCCGTCGCCTCGGGCAGCGCATCGTAGGAGCGGGTGACGACGGGCCCGCGAACGATGATTTCCCCGGGCTGGCCCGCCGGGACCCGGCCCGCGGCGTCAATCGAGGCGATCGGGGTGTCGCGGATGGGGATGATCCTCACCTCGACTTCCGCGACGGGCCGCCCGACGCAGGCGCCCCGCGTCGAGCCAGCCTCGATCTCGTCGGCCGAGACCGTGCTGACCGGGAGGGCCTCGGTCGCCCCGTAAGGGCTGTGGAGGCTGCCGCCGGTCAGGAAGGATCGGGACGCCTCCCATAGGTCGGCGGGGACCGGGGCGCCTGCGCAGAGCACCCGCCGCAGGCTTGGAAGCGTGACCTTATGCTCCCGGCAGTACCCGGCGACCTTGCGCCACAGGGTCGGCGAGCCGAAGGAATTCGTCACATTTTCCTGGCGGATCGCCTGGACTATCCTGGCCGGGTCGGCCTTGGCTGGGCTGCGCGGGTCCATCTCCGGGATGACGCTCGTCATCCCGAGGGCCGGGTTGAAGAGGGCGAAGATCGGAAGCAGGGGAAGGTCGACCTCGCCGGGCTCGATCCCGTAGGTGTCGCGCACGAGGCGGACCTGGGCCTCGAACATCCCGTGCTCGTAGCACACGCCCTTCGGGGCGCCGGTCGAGCCGGAGGTGAAGAGGATCGCCGCCAGGTCCGACGGCTCCGCCTGCGCCGGCTCGGATCCGCGCGCGGGCCCCGCGAGCCGCGCCGTGAGCGAGCCGCTCACGCTGACGCGGGCCTCGACCGAGCGGAAGGTGCGTCTGAAGACCCTCGATACGGCCTGCGCCAGCGGGATTCCGACGAGCGCCCTGGGGCGCGAGCGCTCGACGCACGCAAGGAAGCTGCGAAGCCCCATTCCTGGGTCGATGATCACCGGAACGGCGCCCACCTTGAAGAGGGCGAAGGCCGAGGCGACGAGCGGCAGGCCCGGCCGGACCACCACGAGGACGCGGTCGCCGCGGCGCACGCCCTTGGCCCGGAGCCGCCCGCACCAGGCGCCGGTCTCCTCGAGGAGCTGCGCGAAGGTGAGCGAGAGGTAGTCAATCCCTCCCGAGGGGGACCTCCCCCGCGCGACCTTGAGCGCCGTCGCCCCGGGTTGCGCAGCGGCCATCCGGTCGAGATGGCGGGCTATGTTGGCGTTCACGCGTTGAGCGACGGGGCGCCGGAAAGCAGAGAGGCCTGCCACGGCAGGAGAATCTCGCCCAGCTTGCCCGGCTCGCGCGCGATCAGTGAAAGCTGGGAGCGGTTCGCGATCAGCGTCGGCTCGATGGAGATCTTCGAGGCGATCTTGTCGCGGTCCTCCTTTATGCGGTCGAGCAACTCGATCTCTGCCTGCGTCAGGGGCACTTGGCTGCGGTCGCGGCCGGGCCGGCGCGGAAGCGTGCGCGGGTCGTGCTCGATCCCGGAGCGCACCGCTGCGCCGAGCGAGCCGATGAGGCGGGAGTGGCGCTTTCCCAGGTTGACGCTGGAGAGGACCTCCTCCTCGGAGGCGCCGGCGTCCGCCGCGGAGGCGAGCCGCAGGAGCAGCTCGTTCGAGCAGACCTTGAACGGCGGTGTGTCGAGGCGCAGGGCCTGGTCCTGGCGCCAGTGCCAGACGGCGTGCAGGGCGCACAGGCCGCGGGGGCGCAGCCTCTCGGACTTGCCGATGCGCCAGTCGTTCGGGTCGGGAGGGGCGAAACCGGTGGTCCCGGACTCGATCTGGGCCCGGCACTGCTGCTCCATCCACTCGAGGCGCCCCAGCCGCTTGAGCTCACCCTTCAGGATGTCCCTCAGGGCCGGCAGGTACCAGACGTCCAGCGCAGCATAGTCGAGCAGCTTCTGCGTCAGCGGGCGCTTCGACCAGTTGGCCTTCTGCCCGTCCTTGTCCAGCTTTACCCCGAAGTTCTCCTCTATCAGCGAGGCGAGCCCGATGCGGCTCCTGCCGAGCAGCTGGGCCGCGAGCATCGTGTCGAAGAGGCTCTTCGCCTTGAACCGGCACAGGTCGTAGAGGAGGCGCAGGTCGAAGTCGCTGCCGTGCATCACCAGGTGTTTCCTGGCCAGGAGCGGCCAGAGCGGGTCGAGGTTGACCGGCGCCAGGGCGTCCACGAGGTACACCTCGCGGTCCAGGTAGAACTGCAGCAGGCAGATGCGGACGCGGAAGCGGTACATGTTGTCCGCCTCGGTGTCCATGACCACCTCCCCCGCGCGCTCGATCGCGCCCAGCAGCGGCTGGATCTGCCCGGGCTGGTCAACCAGGCGGAAACCCGAGATCCGGGGATGCTGGGTCTTTACCCCGAGCAGGCGGCGGACCGGGTGCGGCAGGAAGCGTGAGATCATCTATGAGTCTAGCGAAGCGTGTACGCGCGGGGCCGCAAAGGGCGAATCTTAAAAGCTCGCGCGCCTTCAGGCCGGCTGCGCCGCCCAGGCCCCCAGGAAGGCGGCGACAAGCTTCGGCAGGTCCTTGCTGTAGCCGCCCTCGAGCGAGGCCGCCGCCGCGAGCCCGCTTTCGCGCAGCCAGCCCCCGAGCGCCGCGAAGTCCTCTGCCTCGAGAGTCATGTCCGTTATCGGGTCGCGCGCGTAGGCGTCGAACCCCGCCGAGACGAGCACGAGGTCCGGGCGAAACGAGACCACCGCGTCCAGCGACTCGCGAAGCGCCCGCATGTGCCGCTCGCGCGGGGCCGCCGGCGGCACGGGCCAGTTGCGGCTGTTGCCCGAGTCCTCGAGGCCCGTCCCGGGGTAGCCCGGGTTCTGGTGGACCGAGCAGACCAAGAAGCCCTCGCGGCCCCGCAGGATGGCCTCGGTCCCGTTGCAGTGGTGCGCGTCGAAGTCCCAGATGGCGACCCTGCGCGCGCCCATGTCCCTGCGCGCCGCGAGCGCCGCAATCGCCACCTGGTTCAGGTAGCAGAATCCCATGGCCTCGTCCTGCGTGGCGTGGTGGCCTGGCGGCCGCATGAGGGCGAAGGCGGGCCCCATGCCGGAGCGCGCGTGGCGGGCGGCGGCCAGGGCCGCCCCCACCGAGCGGCGCGCGTGCTGGGCGATATCGGGGTGGTACGACGTGTCGGCGTCGAAGTCCCACGGCACGTCGAGGCGGGCCAGGTGCTCCGCGGTGTGGGCGAGGAGCAGCGTCTCGTCCGGGGCGCCTTCCGCCTGCGCGCTCCACTGCCATGACGGGAACGCCTTGCGCAGGTGGGCGGCGGTGTCCGTCACGCGCTCCGGCCTCTCCGGATGGGGAAGCAAGCCGTAGTCGGCGCAGCGGGGGTCGTGGATGACAAGCATTGCAGTGGGGCGGCCGATTGGGCCGCCGGGCTCTCCCCCAAGCGTCTGCCTCCCCCGGCCCTCGTCAAACGCGAAGGTTCGGGGTTCGCTAGTCGCGCGCTTTGCGCGCGAGCTTCTCCTTCAGGTCGGAGGACGGGCACCCGCAGTCGCCCCCGCACCCCTCCCGGCGCCTGCGCGAGAGCGCGCGGACGACGAGCCACGCGACCGCCACGGCGACGATGGCGAGGGCGACGGCGGTCTGCAGGGTTGGGGACATGGCTCTAGAATCCGAGGGCGGTGCCCGACTGGTACACAATGAAGCATATAATCCAGGCGGCGCCAGTCATGTAGGCGGTCTGGAAGAGGGGCCAGCGCCACGAATTGGTCTCCCTGCGCACGACGGCGATCGTGCTCATGCACTGCATCGCGAACACGTAGAAGACCATGAGGGTTATGCAGACGAGCGGCGTGAACAGGACGCGGCCGTCCGGCCAGCGCGCCGCGTTCAGGGCGTGCCGCAGAGACGTCGTGTCCTCGCCGCCGCTCTCCGCGCTGAAGACGACGCCCATCGTGCTCACGAAAACCTCCCTCGCGGCGAAGGAGCTGATAAGGCCGATGCCGATATGCCAGTCGAATCCGATCGGCTTGATCACGGGCTCAAGCAGGTGTCCGGCGCGGCCCGCGAAGCTGTGCGCGAGCTGCTCGGTCGCCGTCGCCCCCGCGGGAGACTTCGGGTATGCGGCCAGGAGCCACAGGACGATGCTGATCGCGAGGATCACGGTGCCGGCGTTCTTCAGGAAGAGGCCGGCGCGCTCGGTCATCTGCAGGAGCACGTCCTTGATCCGCGGCAGGCGGTAGGGCGGCAGCTCCATGATCATGAGGGGGGGCTTGCCCCTGAGGAGCGTGCGCTTGAAGAGCCACGCGAAGCCGAACGCCCCGATCGTCCCCAGGGCGTACATGAGCACCATGATCCCGACCTTGGCGGCGATGGGGTAGGTCGGGCCCGGGAACAGGGCGGCGATCATCAGCAGGTAGACGGGCAGCCTCGCCGAGCAGCTCATGAGCGGCGCCACGAGGATCGTGACCAGCCGGTCCTTGGGGTCCTCGATCGTGCGGGTGGCCATGATCCCCGGGATGGCGCAGGCGTAGGAGCTCAAGAGCGGGATGAACGACTTTCCGTTCAGGCCCACGTGGCCCATCAGCCGGTCCATGATGAACGCGGCCCGGGCCATGTAGCCCGTGCTCTCGAGCAGCCCGATGAAGAAGAAGAGGATCAGGATCTGCGGAAGGAACGTGACGATCGTGCCCACGCCCCCGATCACCCCGTCCGTGAGGAGGTTGCGCAGGTCGCCGTCGGGCATCAGGCCCCTGATCCAGCCCGCCAGCGCGGCGTTGCCGTCCCCGATCCAGTCCATCGGGGCCTGGGCGAACTTGAAGATGCTGAAGAAGAGGAGCGTCATCACCAAGGCGAGGACCACCCAGCCCCAAAGGGGATGGATGACCACGGCGTCGATCCGGTCACTGAGCGTCTGCGCCGACGGCTTGGCGGACTGCGCGACCTCGGAGGCCAGCCGGCCTATCGCCTCGTACCTCGAGCTGACGAGCGTCCCCGCCCAGTCCACGCCCTGGGCCTCCCAGCGCGACTGCCATGACCTCAGGATCTCCTGGGTCTTCGCGTCCAGGGGGGCTGACCCGGCGACGCGCACGGAGTCCTGGTCGGTGAGCAGGAGCAGCGCCTCGGCGCGCGCGATCAGCGGGGCCTTTCCGCCGTTGGACACGAGGGACGCCTGCAGCTCGGCGACCGCAGGGGCTATCGGGGCCGGTATGTCCCACGCGTGGCGCGACAGCGGAAGGTCGTGGCGGCTTATCGCGAGCTTGAGCTCGATGATCCCTTTGCCGTTCACGGCCTCGCAGGGGATCACCGGGATGCCGAGCATCTGGCTCAGGCGGGCGACCCGGATCGAAATCCCCGCCTGAGCCGCCAGGTCCATCATGTTGAGGATAAGGATGACAGGCCTGCCGAGGTCCAGGACCTGGTGGACGAGGTAGAGGTTCCTCTCGAGGTTCGTCGCGTCGACGATGCACAGGACGCGGTCCGGCTGCGCCGTGTCTTCGCGCCGGCCGAGCAGGACGTCGCGCGTCACGGCCTCGTCCGGCGAGCGCGCTGCGAGCGAATACGCGCCGGGAAGGTCGATGATCGTGATGGGCTGGCCGTGCTGCGAGTACAGGGTCCCGGTCTTCTTCTCGACCGTGACCCCGGGGTAGTTGCCGACCTTCTGCTTGAGGCCCGTGAGGGCGTTGAAGAGCGTGCTCTTTCCGCAGTTCGGGTTGCCGACGATCGCGTAGACCGGGGCCTTTGCCACCCCCGGGGGCCTTGCGGCGGTAGGGATCACGGCTCCTTGGGCTCGACCGTCACCAGGGACGCCTCGCTCTTTCGCAGGGTCAGGTGGTAGCCGCGCATCTTGATCTCCAGGGGGTCGCCGAGCGGCGCGCACCTCACGAGCGTCAACTCGGTGCCCACGAGCAGGCCCATCTCCCTCAGCCGCACCGAGGAGGAGTCCGTCTTCTGGATGTCGCGGACGACCGCGGAGGCGCCCACGGGGAGCGCGGACAGCTTCACCGTCGCCGCCATGGCGATGCCCGCCTACCGCGAGCCGACCCGCTCAACCAGGATTTGCCTTGCCGCGTCATGGCTCAGTCCGATCCGGGTGCCGTTCAGCTGGCAGAGGATGGTGCCGTTTCCGGCGATCTTGGTCACGTAGACGGATTCGCCGAAGCCCATCTCGCGTATGCGCTGGCAGAATTCCGAGTCACCCGTCAGCTCGCAGATCCTGCCCGTCGCCCGAGCGGGCAGCTGGCAGAGGGGCATCAGGTGATGGAAGGGCGATTCGGACATGTGGCGAGCAAGGTAAGTAAACTGAGACTCAGTTTCAAGAATTTCTTAGCCCAATATCCATTAAATACCCTAATCTGTATAGGGCCAAGAATAGGCCGATTTTGCCTTTAATTGGGCGTTTCTTGCCCATAAAGCCCTATAAAATGGCCAAAAACGCCCATAATTGGACGCGAATTCCCAGCGGATCCCACACCGGCCAATGGCCCGAACCAGAGCAGCCTGAACGGGCTACCTGCGTCGCTGCTTCACACCCAGCTGAGCAACGGAGAAGCGCACAAGCGCTTCCAAGCGCTCCACGTCCGCCTGCGACAAGGTGTCCTTTCGGCGAAGGGCGTCCTCCGCCCTGCGCATGGCGTCGGCGACCGCGTTCGGGTCGATCTTCTCCTCCTCGATCGCGCTGTCGGCCAGTATCGAAACCTTTTCGCCGGAAACCTGGACGAATCCGCCGCCCACCACGAGCAGCTCGGTGACGCCGCCCTTGGTGGCGCGCAGCTCCCCCGCCCCAAGCTGGGCGACGAGCGGGATGTGCCCCGGCAGGACGCCGATCTCCCCCTCCACGGTCGGCACGACGACCGTGTCGACCGTGTCGGAGTACACCCGCGCCTCGGGCGTGACGATCTCAAGGGTGAGGGTCATGGGCTATTTCTTTGAGGCCGCGATGACCTCCTCGATCCCGCCCTTCATGTAGAAGTCGCTCTCGGGCACGTCGTCGAGCTGGCCGTCGAGGATCATCTTGAATCCGCGGATGGTTTCCTTGACGGGGACGTACTTGCCGGGGGTTCCCGTGAAGACCTCGGCCACGGAAAACGGCTGGGAAAGGAAGCGCTGGATCTTGCGGGCGCGGTAGACGGTGAGCTTGTCCTCGGCCGAGAGCTCGTCGAGGCCGAGGATCGCGATGATGTCCTGAAGGTCCTTGTAGCGCTGGAGCACGCGCTGAAGCTCGCGCGTCACGTTGTAGTGCTCCTCGCCGACGATTGATATCTCCAGGGCCTTCGAGACCGAGGCCAGCGGGTCCACGGCCGGGTAAATCCCGAGCTCGGCTATGGAGCGCTCGAGGACGATGGTTGAGTCAAGGTGGGCGAAGGTGTTCGCGGGCGCCGGATCGGTGAGATCGTCGGCGGGGACATAGATCGCCTGCACCGAGGTGATGGAGCCCTTGTTCGTTGAGGTGATCCTCTCCTGAAGGACGCCCATCTCGTTCGCGAGCGTCGGCTGGTAGCCGACGGCCGACGGCGAGCGGCCCAGGAGCGCGGAGACCTCGGAGCCGGCCTGTGAGAACCTGAAGATGTTGTCTATGAAGAGGAGCACGTCCTGGTTCTTCTCGTCGCGGAAGTACTCCGTCATTGCGAGGGCCGAAAGGCCGACGCGCATGCGGGCGCCCGGGGGCTCGTTCATCTGGCCGTACACGAGCGCGACCTTCGACTTCGAGAGGTCCTTCTGGTTGATGACGCCGGCCTCGGACATCTCGTGGTAGAGGTCGTTGCCCTCGCGCGAGCGCTCGCCGACGCCCGCGAACACCGAGAATCCGCCGTGCGCCTTGGCGATGTTGTTGATCAGCTCGAGGATGACGACGGTCTTTCCCACCCCGGCTCCGCCGAAGGCCCCCGCCTTGCCGCCCTTGATGAAGGGGCAGATGAGGTCGATCACCTTGATGCCCGTTTCGAGGATCTCGGCCTTGGTGTTCTGATCCACGAGCGCGGGCGCGGGCCGGTGTATCGGATACCTCTTCTCGAACTTCACCGGGCCGCGGCCGTCAACGGTGTCGCCGGTCACATTGAAGATGCGGCCCAGGACCCCGTCCCCGACCGGAACGGTGATCGTGCTGCCGGTGTCCGTGACCGACATTCCCCGCTTGAGGCCCTCGACGGACGACATCGCAATGGCGCGCGCGACCCCTCCGCCAAGGTGCTGCTGGATTTCCAGGGTGAGAATCGACTTCTTGCCCGACACCTCGAATTCGATCGTGAGCGCCTGGTAGATCGGCGGGATCGCGTGCTCGGCGAACTGGACGTCGACCACGGGGCCGATCACTTGGACTATTTTACCGGTGTTCATGGAAGCGGGTAATGGGAGGGTTTGCCTTTGCAAAGGAGGGGGTCAGGCCGCGCTGTACTGGGCCGCGGCGATCTCCAGAATCTCCTGGGTGATCGAGGCCTGGCGGGCCTTGTTGTATTCGAGGGTCAATTTATCCAGCAGCTCGGTCGCGTTGTCCGTCGCGGTCTTCATGGCGACCATGCGGGCGCTGTGCTCCGAGGCCTTGGCAGAAAGGGCGAGCTGGTGGATCTGGTAATTGACGTAGTACGGAAGCAGCGCCCTGAGCACCTCCGGCGCATTGGGCTCGAAGAGCACCTCGCGGTCGTCGGCATGGGGAACGCGCACGGTGCCCGTGTCCCTGCCCAGCTGCTCGAGGAATTCCTTCAGGCTGGGAAGCGGCAGGACCGGCCACTGGATCGGCACCTGCACCATCGTGTTCTTGAAACGCGAATAGATGACCTCGATCGTGTCGATGGAGCCCTCGAGGTACTCCTTGACCATGAACTCCGCGGCCACCTTGACCTCGGTGAACGGGACGCGGTCGTGGACCTGGAAGTCGGCGACCATCGCCCTCTTTGAGCGGGCCAGAAACTGCGTCCCCTTGCGGCCGATCGAGTAGAACTTCGCTGGCGTGCGAACTTCCTGGACGAGCTTGAACAGGTTGGCGTTCAGCGACCCGCACAGGCCCCTGTCCGTCGTGATGAGCAGAATCCCGCGCGTTCTCAACTCGCGCTGCACAAGGAAGGGATGGGCGGCCTCGTCGATCTTGTTTGCGAGCGCCGCCAGGACGTCCGCAAGGAGATTCGCGTAGGCCAGGCCCGCGAGGGCCACCTGCTGCGCCTTCTTCATCTTCGAAGCCGCGACAAGCTCCATCGCCTTCGTTATCTGGCGGGTGTTCTTAACCGACTTTATGCGTCGGCGGATGTCGCGGGTGCTGGCCATCGGAAGGGGTCGTTGTTGGGGGTGCCGGGCTCCAGTTCGATTAGGCCGTGTAGGACGACTTCCACTCCTCGCACGCCGCCTGCAGCTTGGCCTCGAGGTCCTTGTCGAGAACCGCCTTGGTGCGAATCTCCGAGAGAAGGGGGTCCTTGCGCGTGGTGAAGAAGCTCTTCAGCGAGGAGGCCGCGTCGACGACCCTCTTGATCTCGACAGGCTCGAAGAAGCCCTTCTGCATCGCAAAGAGGACGGCGACCTGGAGCTCGATCGGCAGCGGCGAGTACGCCGGCTGCTTGAACAACTCGACGATGCGGTTGCCGCGGTCCAGCTGCGCCTTGGTCTTCGCATCGAGGTCCGAGCCGAACTGCGCGAAGGCGGCGAGCTCGCGGAACTGGGCGAGCTCGCCCTTGAGCTTTCCGCCCACCTGCTTTGTCGCCTTGATCTGGGCGGCCGAGCCCACGCGGGATACCGACAGGCCCACGGAAATGGCGGGCCGGATGCCCTGGTTGAACAGGTCCGTCTCGAGGAATATCTGCCCGTCCGTGATCGAGATGACGTTTGTCGAGATGTAGGCCGAGACGTCGCCCGCGAGGGTCTCGATGATCGGGAGCGCCGTCAGCGAGCCCTTCCCCTCGAGGCGCGCGGCGCGCTCGAGAAGCCGGCTGTGGAGGTAGAACACGTCGCCCGGGTACGCCTCGCGCCCTGACGGGCGCTTGAGGATCAGCGAAATCTGGCGGTATGCGACGGCATGCTTGGAGAGGTCGTCGTAGACGATCAAGGCGTCCATTCCGTTCTCCATGAACCATTCGCCCATGGCGGCGCCCGAATACGGCGCTATGTACAGGTTCGCCGGGTTGTCGGCGGCGGGAGCCGCGACGATGATCGTGAACTCAAGCGCGCCCGCGGCCTCGAGCGCCGATATCGTGCGCACGATGTTCGAGTTCTTCTGGCCGATGGCGACGTAGATCGAGTAGACGGGGCGGAAGTTCGGGTCGCCGGAGGCGAGGCCCACCTTGTTGATCTTCGCCTGGTTGATGATCGTGTCGATCGTGATGGTGGTCTTTCCGGTTCCGCGGTCGCCGATGATCAGCTCGCGCTGGCCGCGCCCGATCGGGATCATGGAGTCGATCGCCATGATTCCGGTGAAAAGCGCCTGCGAGACGGATTTGCGCACGACGACGCCCGGGGCGATCCTCTCGACGGGGTATGTCTCCTTGGCGTCGATGGGCCCTTTTCCATCCACGGGATTGCCGAGCGAGTCGACCGTGCGGCCGAGAAGCGCCTTGCCGACGGGAACGGAGAGAAGCTTTCCGGTGGTGGTGACCTCATCGCCCTCCTTGAGGTTTGAGATGTCGCCCAGGATGACGCAGCCGACCTCGTCCTCCTCGAGGTTGAGCGCGATTCCGATCGCGCCGCCGGGGAACTGCACCATCTCGTTGTACATCACGTCCGAGAGGCCGTCGATCTTGGCGACGCCGTCGGCGATCGCACGGATGTTTCCGGTGTTCTTCTTGACCGTCCTGCTGGAAAGCTGGGCGATCTGCTGTTCGATTTGTTCGAGGACGGTGCTCATGGGCCGGTTCTTGAAATGTGCGTGGAGGGTCTGTTAAGGGATGAGGGAGGGTGCGGCGTCAGATTGAAAGGGCGAGCGCCGCGAGCTGGCTGGCGATGGATGATTCGTACACGTCGTCGCCCACGCGCACGCGCAAGCCGGCGAGCAGGGCGGCGTTGGCCTTCGGCCTCGCGGCGACCTTGCGGCCGTACCTCCTGCTCATCGCCGCCGCAATGGCCGCGAGCATCGCGTCATTCACCGCGCCGGCGTGCTCGACGACGGCCTCGCCCCTTGCGAGTTCGGCGGCGATGAGGCGGCTGTACGCCTTGAGGACAACCATCGGGCTCGCGGGCCGATGCTTCTCGATGTAGGCAAGGACGCCGCCGACGCGCTCCGCGGATACCGCGCCGTCCGCAAAGCTCATCTTGAAGAGCTGGCGGGCGAGGAGCTGGGCGGTCTTTGCGTTGGCTGCCATGGTCGGGGTTTCGCGGGGCTCCCGCTAGATTACCGTGAGCTCCTTGGCGGCGGACTCGTTGTAGCGGCTGCGCTCGGCATCGGAAAGCTCCTTGGAGAGCACGCGCTGCGTAATCGAGACCACCAGGCGGGCGATCTCCGTGCGGGCGTCGGCGAGCATCTTCCTCTTCTCGAGCTCGATCACCTGCTGGGCCTTCGTGAGAATGTCGTTGGCCTTGGCGACGCTCTCCTGCTCCTGCTTTTCCAGGAATTCCTTGGCCGCCTTGCGTGCCTCCTCGATGATCTTCGAGGCCTCGACTTGGGCCCGCTTGGCGCTCGCGATGCCCTCCTGCTGGATGGCTTCGAGCTTGGCCTTCGTCTCGTCGGCGTACTGCAGGCCCGCCGCGATCTTCTTCTGGCGTTCATCGAGGGTCGCAAGCACCGGCTTGAACGCGAACCTCCAGAGGACGAAGGCGACGAGGCAGAAGTTAACGACCTGCGCGAGCAGGAACGGCCAGCTTATGCCAAAGTTCCTGAAGATCGCGGTTACGCCGGTGGCTGCCTCGCCGTGGGCGTCAGCTGCGCCGGTCGCCTGGGCTAGGATGAGCAGATGGGGGATCATTGAGGTGGCCTGTGAAAGGGGCCGCGCCGGCGGGCGCCGGCGCGGGGCGATCGGAGGGGATTACTTGATGAAGAGCGCGTAGAACGCGACCGCTTCGGCGAGTGCCATGCCCAGGATGCCCTGGACGAGGATCTTCGTGGAAGCGCCGGGATTGCGGCCGACGGCTTCGGCGGCCTTGAAGCCGACGAGGCCCACGCCGATGGCGGCGCCGAGGCAGCCGAGGCCGCCCTGGATGCTGCCCGTGATTTCAGCGATAACTGGGATCATTGTGATGTGTGTTTAGGGTTGGTGGACTGCCGCCGTCCGCGCGTTGCACGGTCCCGGCGGGAAAGGGTTGGGGTCAGTGCGCGGACTCCTTGAGCGACTCGTGCTCGTCGCCGTGGTTGCAGATGAGGCCGATATAGACGCTCACGAGAAGCGTGAACACGAACGCCTGCACGAATCCGATGAGGAGCTCGAGGAGGTAAAGAGGCGCGGGAAGACCCCATTTTTCCATGCCGCTTATCGCGTGCATGAGGCTCTCGCCGCCAAATATGTTTCCGAAAAGCCGCAGCGACAGCGAAATCGGCCGGAACGCGATCGAGATGACCTCGATTATGCCGACGAGGAAGAAGATCACGAAGAGCGGATAGTAGATGACGGCGGGGATCTCGCTCTTGTCGGCCTTGTTGCCAAAGATGTCCTTGAGGACGAAGGCCGGCCCCGCGTAGCGCATGATGAGATAGAACCAGCCCGCGATCGCGACGATGGCGAGCGCGCCGGTGGCGTTCATGTCCGCGTTTCCGGGCCTGATCAGCTCCATCCAATCGCCGGTCTTGGGGTTGGCCATGTAGACGGTGCCGACCCCGGGGAACAGGCCGCTCCAGTTCTGAATGAGAATGAAGGTGAACAGGCCGATGAGCAGCGGGAAGGCGGGCTTGGCCACCCTGGCGCCGACAATGGGGGATATGATGTCAAGGATGCCCTGGACCAGGTACTCGACCACGGCCTGGGCCCTGTTTGGGATAAGCTTGGGCCGCCTCACGGCAAAGCGGATGGCAACGACGAGCGCCACGGCCACAACCCAGCTCGTCACCATGCTGTTGGTGACGGGGAGGGGCCCGATGCTAAAAATCGCCGTCGCGGCCTTCTCCACCCCCCCGCCTTCCGCCGCGAACGCCGTCGTCCCGGCCGACAGGAACGGTAGAAACAGGGCTAGTTTGGTGACCTTTGACATGCTGCGTGGTGAAGCCGGGAGGCGTTGAAACGTGTAGTCGTAGGCAATGGGCGCTCCCCCCGTCAACCATCTAAAAGTACTCATGGCTTTTCCAGCGCCTTCGCCTTGCCAATCGTGATGATTGCGACGGCGCCGATGATCACCGACGCGGCGAGGATTATCCTGAAATTGAGGGGCTCGCCGATGACGGCCCACCCCAGAAAGACGGCGACCACGGGGTTCACGTAGGCGTAGGTTGAAACCTTGGAGGGGGTGCTGTGCTCAAGAAGCCAGACGTACACCGGGAACGCGATGATCGAGCCGACGACGACCAGATAGCTGAACGCCAGCCAGGACTGGGGCGTCACCGAGGAGGCCCGAAACCCCCCACCCTCTCCCAAGACGAAGCCCGTCAGCAACATGCAAGCGCTGCCACAGATCATCTGCATGGACGACGCCAGCATGAGCGGCGTCCGCGTGCTGGCATGCTTGCTGTAGAATGAACCGATCCACCAGCTTACGCTCGCCAGGAGCAGGGCGATGATGTCGATGACCGGGGGCTGGTAGCCGGCCGGGATCGAGCCCGGGCCGACGAGCATCACGATTCCGGCGATGCCGACGCAGACGCCGCAGACCAACCCCAGGGACGGACGCCGGCCGCCGGGCCGCAGCCAGTCGAAAATGACCACAATGAGCGGGGCCGACCCGAGGATCAGCGAGGTGATGCCCGACGGCGTCCGAAGCTCCGCCCACGAGACCACGGCGTTGCCGCCCAGGAGCAGGAAGATGCCCACGATTGCCTGGTCCCTCCACTGCCGGGCCGTCGGCCACGCCGCGCCCCGCAGCATGAGGACCGTGAAGAGGAGCACCCCGGCAATCGCGAACCGCGCCCCGGCCATCAGGAACGGGGGCAGCGTCTCCACGGCCACCCGGATTCCGAGGTACGTGCTCCCCCAGATCACGTAGATGGCTCCAAACGCCGAGACCAGGGCGAGCCTCGAGGGCTTTGCATCGGCGCTCATCGCGCAACCCCGATGCGGGCCCTCCTTGCCACGGCCACGCACGCAACCACGACCGTGGCGGCGACCAGCATCGACGGAGCGATGTTCTCTCCGTTGATGAACCGGGCCGCGGCGAGCGTCAGGAAGACCTGGAGGAGCTGCGTCTGGCTCACCCGGGCCACGCCCCCGAGAGAAAGCCCCTCATACCAGGCCCAGAAGGCCAGGAACATGCTGACCACGCCCATGTAGGCGAATGCAGCCCACGCCCCGAGCGACGCATGGAGTCCGTGCTCCCAGACGGAGACGGCCACCGGAACGGCCAGGAACGGGCATGCGAGCACCAGGGCCCAGCAGAGGACCCTCCAGCTGCCGAGTTCGCGCGACAGCCTGCCACCCTCGGCGTAGCCCATGGCGCATGTGACGACCGCCGCAAGCAGGAGCAGGTCGGCGGCCGTCGGGCGCAGGCCGCCCGTCAGCAGGATGAACGCGATGACCGTTGCGGATCCCACGAAGGCCGCGAGCCAGAAGAGCGGCGAAGGGCGATCGCGCGCCCTGAGCGTGCCGCAGAGCGCCGTGAACAGCGGGAGAACCGCGATCACGACGGCCCCGTGCGAGGCCGGAACCCGGCGCAGCGCGAAAGCGGTGAGAAGCGGGAAGCCCACGATCACGCCGAGCGCGATCGTGAGGAAGCTCGGAAGGTGGCGCGCGCCCGGGAACCGGTCGCGCTTCCACGCGAGGACCCCCAGGGCCAGGACTACTGAAACAAGCGAGCGGCCGAGCCCGGCGAAGACCGGGTCCAGCTCGGCGACCGCGATGCGGGTCATCGGCAGCGTGAGGCTGAAGCCGCATACCCCGAGAAGGCCGAGGCGCAGGCCGCGGGCCTCGCGGGAGAGACTAGCCCCTGCGCTCATACTCCATGTAGGCCGCCGTGGCGGCCGCGACATCGTCGCCGAGGAGGCGGCCGACAAGATGGAGCGAGCAGTCTATGCCTGCGGAGATTCCGGCGGCCGTGAGGATGCGCCCGTTGTCGTGGAACCGCGCGCCGGGGTCGACGATCGCGGCCGGCGCTAGCCGGCGGAGCTCGTCGATGGCCCGGTGGTGGGTGGTCGCCCGCAGCCCGTCGAGGAGGCCCGCCCGCGCCAGCAGGAGCGAGCCGGTGCAGACGCTCATCGTGACCTCGGAGGCGCGGGACCTCTCTAGTATCCAATTAATAACTACCTCATTGCCGAGCAGCGCCCGCGTCCCGAATCCTCCCGGAACGACGAGGACCTGGGGCTGCGGGCAGTCGGCGAACGAGTGCTCGGGGGTGACTTTGAGTCCGTTGCGCGCGCGCACCGCGTCGCCGGCGGGGGAGACGATCGACACGCTGAAGGCTGCGCGGTCCCGCAGCTGGTCGGTGACGGCGAAAACCTCGAAAGGGCCCGCGAAGTCGAGCACCTCGATCTCGTTGAACACAAGGATGGCGACGTTCCTGCGCATGCCGATTTTCTAGCCTATCGCCGCGCGGCAACGAGGGTAAAATGGCGGGGCGCCCGCCTCTGGAAGACGGTCGGCTCCTCGAGCGGAAGCAGCGTCTGCGGCAGGAGCCTCCAGGCGGGAGCCCCGCCCACGAGGAGCCGCGCCTCCGCGAAATAGGGCTCGTAGTCCGTCCTGAAGTAGAGGGGCGCGCCCTTTTCGGCCGCTGCTGCGGCGGCCGCGAGGAACTCGGGCTTGACGAGGCGGTTCTTGTGGTGGCGGCGCTTGGGCCAGGGATCGGGAAACAGCATGAAGATGGCGCTCGCCCTGCGCCCCCGGGGAAGCGCGGCGAGGAAATCGTCGGCGTCGGCGAGGATGAAGTGCAGGTTCCTGAGTCCGGCGCGAACCTGCTTGCGCTCGGCGCGCGCCACGCGCTCAGGGGATATGTCGATGCCGATGCACGGCTCCTGCGGATGGGCCGCGGCATAGGCCGTCAGAAAGTGGCCGTGGCCGCACCCAATCTCCCAGACAAAAGATTCATCACGCGGAAGCAGCTTCGGGAACTGGATGCGCAGCTGCTCGCGCCTTTGCGCGACCAGGGCTTTGTAACTCTCGATACCCTTGGACCTCAATGGCTTCGGTCCCCTCCCCTTGCCGATTCGATGGCCACCATCAGCAGGCTGATGTCGGTTGGGTTGACACCGCTCATCCGACTGGCCTGTCCGAGCGTAAGAGGTTTGATATGGGACAGCTTAACTGCGCTTTCACGACGCAGGCCGGATGTCTTCATATAATCAAACCCCAAGGGAATCCTTATCTTCTCAATATCCTGAAGTCTCTCTATCTGGCGCATC
This sequence comes from Opitutaceae bacterium, assembly GCA_003151515.1. Taxonomy (GTDB): domain Bacteria; phylum Verrucomicrobiota; class Verrucomicrobiia; order Opitutales; family Opitutaceae; genus Palsa-1447. The sequence goes on along the minus strand of PLXS01000030.1, from coordinate 87,984 downwards.
TCACGCTCCAGATAGCCTTGGTAGAAAAGGCGATACAGCACTTCGTCCCGCACCTGTGGAGATTCCTTGAGGAAATCATCCGGAAGCGGGGCGTCCACCCCTTTCCGGCGAAAAATTGTTGCCCAAGTGTCTCCGTAGTAACGATTTGACTCAAGTTCTTTTGTCCATTTGTCGATCCGGGACGCCTTGTCTCGAATTCTATTCAAGCGGCTTGAAGTTAACAAGTTGTGTCTTTCAGCGTGGTGAATGAGCCTGAGCTCTGCACTGCCGTGGTTGAGAAGCAGGCGGTGCTCCGCCCTGCTCGTGAACATTCGGTAGGGCTCGTCTGTGCCTTTAGTCACGAGATCGTCGATGAGGACGCCGATATAGGATTCGTGGCGGCCCAGGATTATCGGTGCTGCTCCCCTAGCCTTGTTGGCCGCGTTTATCCCAGCGATCAGGCCTTGGCCTGCGGCCTCCTCATAGCCGGAGGTTCCATTGATTTGGCCGGCGAGAAACAGGTTCTCGATCTTCTTGGATTCGAGGGTCGGATACAGCTGGGTCGGCGGAGCAAAGTCGTATTCGACTGCGTAAGCCGGGCGCAGCAGAACGGCGTTCTCAAGACCGGGAATGCTGTGGACCATGTCGAGCTGGACATCGAAAGGCAGCGAGGTCGAAAGGCCATTGATGTAGTATTCGTTGGTGTTCCGACCTTCGGGCTCAAGGAAAAGCAAGTGGCGCGGCTTGTCGGCGAATCGGACGAACTTGTCCTCAATGCTTGGGCAATACCTTGGGCCGACACCTTCGATCTCGCCGCTGTACATGGCGGACTTGTGCAGGTTCGACCTAACGATCGTGGCGGTCTTCGATGACGTATGCGTCATCCAGCACGAGACCTGGGCGGATCCCGGCGGCCAACCGATCCTGGTTTCGCCGGAATGTTCCACGTGGAACAATTGCTCGTTGTCGCGAGTGTCATGGAAGGCGAACAGGGTGGGGATTGCGTCGCCTTTCTGCTCGATCATCTTGGTAAAATCGAGGCTTCGACCAAGAACCCGGGGCGGGGTGCCTGTCTTGAGGCGTTTAAGCTCAATGCCGATTTCCATCAGGCTTGCTGATAATGTCTTAGAGCTAAAGTCGCCGAGCCTACCTCCTTCGTTCTTGTTCTGTCCGATGTGCATCAGGCCCCTCAGGAATGTTCCTGTCGTGACCACGATGCACCGGCCATAGAACTCTATGTCCAAATTGGTCCGGCAGCCCATCACGGCGTGATCCTTGTAGAGCAGGCTGGTCACCGTTGCCTGGAACAGGGTGAGGTTCGGCTGGAGCTCGATCGTGTGCTTCAGCCTGAACTGGTAGGCCTTCTTGTCGCATTGGGCCCGGGGCGACTGGACTGCCGGGCCCTTGGATTCGTTGAGCAGCCTAAATTGGATTCCCGTGCAATCGGTGTTGATCGCCATCTCGCCACCGAGGGCATCGATCTCCCGGACGATCTGGCCCTTGGCCTGGCCGCCGATCGCCGGGTTGCAGCTCATCTGGGCTATCGTGTCGATGTTGCCAGTCAGCAGGAGGGTGGAGGCTCCCATGCGGGAGGCCGCGAGCGCCGCCTCGACGCCGGCATGTCCGGCGCCGCAAACGATCACGTCATAACACTTATTATTGGTGTACAAGTACTTAAGTAATTATGGGCGTGCTTGGGGGTGACCGGACTCCATCCCCAACCGAAAGGCACCGGTCATTTCCCAATGCAGAAGGACGCGAATAATTGATCGAGCATCCGCTCGTTGTCCACCTTGCCGGAGATCTCGCCGAAGGCATCAAGCGCGCCCCTGAGGTCGCTTGCGAGGAGCTCCGCTGGCGCGCTCTCCTCGACCTTCTCACGCGCGGAGCCGAGGCATGCGCGAGCGAGCGCGAGGTAGTGGGCGTGGCGCACGTTGATCGCTATCCGCTCCTCGCCGACGGTGTCCTGCATCGCCTCGGCCAGGCGCGCGATCTCGGCCATGAGCCCGTCCAGCCCGAGCCCGGTGAGCGCGGAAACGGCGACCGCGGCGAAGCCGGCGGGCGGCGCGGCCGCCGGGGGGCGCCCGCCCAGCAGGTCGGCCTTGTTCAGGACGAAGATTGTATTCGATGGCGTGATACATCCCCTGAGCGCCGGCGGGAGCGGAGGGGCGGGCCTGCCCGCGTCCACGACGACGAGGAGGATGTCCGCGCTGCGAGCCTGCTCGAGCGCCCGCTCGACGCCCAGGGCCTCGATCCCCGTTGCGGCCGGGTTGAGGCCGGCCGTGTCGATGAGCCGAAGGGCGTGGGGCCCCGCGTTCGCGGGGGCCTCGATGAAATCGCGTGTGGTGCCGGGCTCGGGGCTCACGATCGCCCTCTCGTTGCCGAGGATGCGGTTCAACAGGGAGCTCTTGCCGGCGTTCGTCTCCCCGAGGATCACCGTCGCGAAGCCGTGGCGAAGCAGGGCGCCGGTGCGCTCGGTCGCCAGAAGCCGGTCGGTGCCGGCGAGGACCGCGCCCACGCGCTCCGAGAGCCGCGCCCGGTCCTCGGGAGGCAGGTCCTCATCGGGAAAGTCGATGTACGCCTCGACGGAGGCGAGCGCGCCGACGAGCCCGTCGATCAGCACGGCGAGGTGGCGGCCGAGGGCGCCCCGAAGGACGGCGCGGGCCGCCGCGAGGGCCCTGTCGCTTCGCGCGTTGATCAGGTCCATGACGGCCTCCGCCTGGCTCAGGTCCATTCGCCCGTTGAGGAAGGCCCTCTGCGTGAACTCCCCGGGCCCCGCCGGCCGGCACCCGCGCCCGAGGAGGTCGGACAGGATCTTTCGCGCGATGAACGGGCTGCCGTGGCACGAGATCTCGAGGGAGTCCTCGCCCGTGTAGGAGTTGGGGCCCTCGTAGAGGGTGGCGACGACGTCGTCGATGGCGCCGTAGTCGCAATGCGTGGCGACGCGGGCCTGGGGGGCGAAGCCCAGCGCCGCCGCGGTGACGGCCTTTGTATCCGGTCCAGTGATACGAATCAACGCGAGGGCCGACACCCCGGCCGGCGTGGCCAGTGCCGCGATCGTGTCCGTGTGGCGCGCCATCGGGGCCCAACCAACGCGCGCGGGGCCGCGGACTCAAGCGCGGAGGGGCCCGTGCTGCGGGGAGGGGGGGGGCCGGAGACCCTCAGTGGTCGATCCCCGTGCAGCGCTGGATCAGCACGTCGTCGACCGAGGTGACGACGGCCCAGCGGGACGGGACCCTTGAGAGGAGCGGCTCCTCAAAGGTGAAGAACACGGCGTACAGGGGCCTGCGGCCGGCGCGGGCGGCGGAGAGTATCCTGGCGGCCGTCGCGGGGTCGATCTGGTCCGCGCGCAGCACGGTGAAGCCCGTGAAATAGAAGAGCGCGCCGCTGAACTGGTTGGCGATCACGACCGAATTGCGCGGCACGTTGGCGTTCAGCCAGTCGCAGGCCCTCTCGTACTTGCGCTCCCCGCGGCCTATCGACCATGCCTCGAGCGTGTAGACCTGCGCGGTCTCGGCCCCGAGGCACGCGACGACGAGGATCGCGGCGAGGGTGGCCATCAGCGACCCGGGCATGCTCGCGCGCAGCATCCGGAAGCACGTCGCGACCACGAGCAGGCCGGAGACGATCATGGCGGGCGCGGCCGGCAGCAGGAAGCGCAGGAACCACCAGTCCTCGTGGGTCCACCGGTAGGCGGAGTAGAAGCAGAGGTAGGCGAGCGCCCACGACGCGAGCACGGCGACCGCCCCGGGCCGCGCCCGCGCCAGGATAAGGACGGCCGGCGCCGCGATGATGATGGGGCCGAACAGGTTGGGAAGCCACCTGGCGCAGTACCGGAGGGTTGCGCCGACCAGCGCCCCGTGAAACTCGTTGCCGATGGCCCCATAGCCGCTCTGGAGGTAGCCCCCGTACGCCGCGTGGTTGATCGCCAACCACGCGGCGATCCCCGGGAGGGCGCCCACCGCGCACAAGAGCCAGCGGCGCACGGAGGGCCCGAAGGCTACAGCCATCGGGATGGCGAGCATGAAGTTGCTGGGCCTGACAAGGAAGGCCACCGCGAAAGCGATGCCGGCGGCGAGCGCCCAGCCGGCTCGCTTCCGGCTCTTCCACGCGGCGAGGACCGCCGCCAGGGACCACGCGGTCGCCGGCACGTCGCTGAGCGCCTGGAGCGACGTGTAAAGGTAAAGGGGGCTTGCGGCCAGCACGGCGGACCCGAGCAGCGACCAGCCGGCGGGAAGGCCGCACCTGCGGCCGAGGGCGAAGGTGAGGGCCAGCCCGGCCAGCGCATGCAGGACCAGCGCGACGTCGCCGGCGTGGCGCCAGCCAACGATGCGGGCGACCGGGGCGAGGAGGAGAGGAAGGCCCGGGGGATACGTGGGAACGATCCGGGACGGGTCGCCGGCCGCCGGCTTGAACCCTAGGGGGATGTAGAGGTACGGGGGGGCTTCTGCGGCGGGCACCCCCTCGAGAACCCTGGGCTTGGCGTGGACCGAGAGGTGCGCGAGCAGGCGCGCCTCGTTGAAATAACCCGAGTTGTCGGAACCCCCGGCCACGGCGCCGACGTAGAAGGCGAGGAGGACGCCGTAGGCCGCCAGAAGCGCCAGGAGCGCGGGCGCCGCCCAGCGGGGAGCGCCAGCCGGCCCGGACGCGGCCGGGGAGGAGGGCTCCGGCGCGTTCTCCCCGCCCGGGGCGTGCGATGGGGCGGCGTTTGAAGGCATGGGCTGGGCGTCGCGGACCTGAGGCTTCCCGGGTTGCCGCGCTAGCGCGACACGATTTTGCCGCGCGCCCTCACTCGTACGTGTCCGCGAGCGACCGGTGGGTGATCATGCGCCCAAGGCGCGCGGCCGTCGTCGGGCGAAAGAGGGCGACCTCGACCCGCTTCGCCTCGCCTGGGTACAGCTCGAAATGGTTGTCGCTGCAATCGAAGCGCCTGCCGGGGATGTCGAACGCGAAGCGGTGCTGAAACACGGGCGAGGTGAAGGTGACCAGGGCCCGGGTGGGGGACGCCATCGTGACGCCGACGCGCGTCACGGGCCTCGGAAGGTCGATGAATCGGGGCGCCGTCAAAAAGACGGTGTCCTCGCTGACGCGGCTGCCCGCGACGTCGAGGGCGATGCGCAGGTAGAGGCGGTCGCGGCCATGGCGCGCGAGGGGCGCCGCCAGGTCGAGCGCCTTCACGCGGGCGCTCGTCATCGGCCGCAGGGACACCGCCCTGCGCCCGGAGAGGATCCTGCGGCCGTCCACGTCCATCAGGTCCCAGCGCACGGCGCCCCGGGCCGGGCGCACGCCGTCGTAGCTCGTGTGGATGTCCACGCGGCGCACGGTGGAGACGCGGTAATTGCCGATGCCCTGCACCTCGTCGCCGCGCACGTGCGCGGTCACCACGGCCGGGGCGAAAAAGCGCCGCGCCACGTGGTGGAGGGCCTTCCACCTGCCGGTGTACTCGATGGAGCTCCAGGAGGCGACGGGCCAGCAGTCGTTGAGCTGCCAGTAGAGGGTCCCCATGCACCGGGGCATGGTCCTGCGGTAGTGGCCCACGCCCGTCTGCATGCAGTGGGCCTGGTTCAGCTGCGAGAGGTAGATGAGCGACTCCTGGTCCTTCGGGAAGCGGTACCGGCGCGCGACGTAGTCGAGGATGATCTGGTTGCCGAGCTTGTTCTTCTGGTGGTTCTCCATCGTGGCGCCGAAGACGTTGCCGTCGTTTGGCGGGCAGAACGTCGCCTGGGTCGCGCTGGAGCTGTAGCTCTGCATGCCGAACTCGGAGACGAACCTGAAGGCCCACTTCTCATAGTCCTTCACCGGGTTGCGGGCGTGCCAGACGTCCCAGTAGTGGGTGTCGCCGCGGGCCTCGCCAGCCGCGTGGTCGGCCGCCACGTCGCCCCGCCACGGCGAGGAGGGCCAGTACGGTGTGCCGCCCCCGTGCTCCGCCACGACCGGGGGGAGCGCGCGGTGGAAGAGCCGCTCATAGTCGGCGCGCAGGTGCCCCTTCTCCGGGTCCATGAGCTCGTGGACGTTGTTGCCCCACACCTCGTTGTTGCCGCACCATAGGGCGAGGCACGCTCGGTGCCTCAGGCGCTTGACCTGGTGCTCGGCCTCGGCCCGCGAGCTCGCGACGAAGGCGGGGTCCGCCGGGTAGAGCGTGCAGGCGAACATGAAGTCCTGCCAGACCATGAGGCCCAGCTCGTCGCACAGGTCGTAGAAATCCTCGCTCTCGTAGATCCCGCCGCCCCAGACGCGGATCATGTTCATGTGCGCCGCGGCCGCGCTGCGCAGGTCGCGCTCGTAGTGCGCCCGCCCGAGGCCCGCCACGAAGCTGCTGGCCGGGATCCAGTTGGCGCCCTTGGCGAACACCGGGCGGCCGTTGACGGCGAACCGGAAGGACTCCCCCCACGCGTCCCTGCGGCGCTCCAGAGCGATCGTCCGAAGGCCGATGCGCCGGGTCCAGCGCCCGGCCGCCTTGCCGTCCGAGCCGACAACTTCGACCTCGAGCAAGTAGAGGGGCTGCTCGCCCTGCCCGTTGGGCCACCACAGCCTAGGCGCCGGAACCTCGATCGTCGGGCCGGAGCCGGCGGCGACCGTCCTGGCGCCGAGCGACAGGCGCCAGAGGCACGACGAGCCCGGGTCGGGCCGCGCGAGCTCGTGGACGAGGCGCAGCGTCACCCTCCCGCCGCGGCCGTGCTCCTGGGCCACCGCGATCGACGCGAGGCGGTTCACGCTCCAGGCCTCGATGCGGATGTCGCGCCAGATCCCCGCCGTCACGAAGCGCGGGCCCCAGTCCCAGCCGAACTGGCACTGCTGCTTGCGAAGGACGCAGCAGCGGCCCACGGGATCGCTGAACTCTCTGGGCCGGTGGGACGTGCGGTGCGTGCGGATGTAGCGCGTCGCGCTCCCGAAGCGCACGCTCAGGCGGTTGGGCCCTCGCCGCAGCAGGCGCCTGATGTCCCAGCGGTGGGCGATGAACATGTTCTCGGTCCGGGCGACCACGCGCCCGTTCACCCGCACGGTCGCAAGCGTGTCCATGCCGTCGGCGACGAGCTCCACCACCTCCTCGGCGAGGAGCGCGGCGTCGGCGACAAAGGAGGCCGCGTACTCCCAGTCCCGCTCCTCGATCCACTGCACCTTCTCCTCGTTCACGCCCCAGAACGGGTCCGGTATCCTGCCGGACCTGCGCAGGTCGTCGTGGACGCAACCCGGCACGACGGAGGGAAGCCACGCTGAGCCGGAGCAGTCCCGGAATCTCCAGGGAAGGGGGGAGAGGGGAAGGATTCTCACTGAGAGGGCTGATTGAGGCCGAGGGCGCCCGCCACCCATGCGGAGGCCGCCGCCCCCTGCTCCGGCGTGTAGGTGTGGCCCAGCTCGAGGGTCACCCCGAGCGTCTTCGGCGCCGTCACCGTGTTGTAGGCCGCGAAGGTGGAGGTCGGGGGGCAGGTCTCGTCGTTGTATCCCCAGCTGTAGTAGCCCGGCACGCGGATGCGCCGGGCGAAGTTGACCGTGTCATAGTAGGACGCGGTCGAGATCTTCGCCGGCGTGGCCTGGGGCGACGGCGCTCCTCCCGCCAGGGGCATGAAGGGGTGGGGCCACCCGCCGGCCCGGCCGTGGAGCTCGGCCGACACGTCGCAGAACGCCGGGTGGGTGGCCGCGAGGCCCGTCACGCGCGGGTCGAGCGCCGCGGTGACGATCGTCAGCTGGCCGCCCTGGCTCGCGCCCATCACGACCAGGTGCCTGCCGTCCCAGTTGGGCAGGGAGGTGAGGAAGTCGTTCGCCCTTATGCAGCCCAGGTAGACGCGGTGGTAGTAGAAGTGGTCCCTGTCGTCGAAGTTGAACAGCCAGTAGCCGCCCAGCGCCCCGGCCGCCAGGTCGTCGTAGACGTCCTTGGCCATGTTCACCGGGATCCCGTGGATCCCTATCTCAAGGACGATGACGCCCTTCGCCGCCAGCTCGGGGTCCCCGAAGTAGGGCCGCACGCCGGCGCCCGGCACCTTGAGCACCGCGGGGTAGCGCCCGGGCGCCCGCGGCTGGCAGAGGATCCCGAAGATCCGGGAGGAATACGGGCCCTTCGCGCCGGTCACCCGGAAGCTCACGTGGTAGACGTCGACCGACGATGTGCACGAGTCCGGCAGGAGGGTCATGCGGGCGTCGACCGGCACCGAGGCGAGCTCGGCCTTGGCGGCGGCCCAGAATGCGTCAAAGTCCGCCGGCTCGACCTGCGTCGGCGCGATCCTCCCCGGCTCGAAGGCGGCCGTCGCCAGGCCCCGGTAACTCTGCCCCGCAACCTGCGCCGTCACGATGCAGCGCAGGAAGCCCGGCTCGCTCATCGTGCCGGCGTCGACCGTCATGCCCTCGAGCGGGAGCGCCGCGATCCTCTTCTCCCCGGGGAACATGTCGGGGCCGACCGTGTACGTCACGCTGACGCCGTCGATCGGCTCGCTGTCCGCCGTCACCGTCACCTTAAAGTGCGCGGTCTCTCCGACCCTGTAGGTCCAGTCGCGGTGGTCGGGGGCAACGGCGACCCTGACGGTCGCGGCCCGCAGCGCCACGCCAGGCGGGACCGGGGCTATCGGGGTCGAGGCCGGGGCCGCCGGGGTGTCCGCGATCGCGAACGCCGAGGAGAGCCCGAGGAGGAGGGCCGCTGCTGCGGTTGTGCGGATGGCATTCATGCGATGGGGGCCTGCGGGCAGCGGGGCGCCGTCCGGGCTATGCGCAGCCCTCCCGCGCTGGTTGATGACGGGGGAGGCGAGGTTTTTCACGACGGGGATTCATAGGCAAGAAATACCTCCCCGCGAGCCTTCTCCGGCGCGCGGTCGCCGCCGGGCCCTCCCGCTTTCCGTCCGCGTCAGACCGCGGGATCGCCGGTCACCACGGTTCCGCCCGTGACGTTCACCTTCTCCAGGATCGCCTTCTTTATATTCTCGGCGAGCTCGGGCTTCTCGCGCAGCGCCTGCTTCGCGGCGTCGCGGCCCTGGCCGACGAGGTCCCCCTGGTAGGTTATCCAGGCCCCCTTCTTCTCCAGGATCTTGTGCTCGATGCCCAGGTCGAGGAGCGAGCCGGTCGACGAGATGCCCTCGTCGTACATGATGTCGAACTCGCACTCCGTGAACGGGGGGGCGACCTTGTTCTTGACCACCTTGATCTTGGTGCGGTTGCCGACGACGCGGCCCTCCGGCGTCTTGATCTGGTCCTTGCGGCGGATGTCGATGCGGATCGACGAGAAGAACTTGAGGGCGCGGCCGCCCGGCGTCGTCTCGGGGTTGCCAAACATGACGCCAATCTTCTCGCGGATCTGGTTGGTGAACACGCACACGCACTTCGTCTTGCTGACGACCGCGGTCAGCCGGCGCATCGCCTGGGACATGAGCCGCGCCTGGCTGCCCATCTGCTGGTCGCCCATCTGGCCGTCCAGCTCCTGCTTCGAGATGAGGGCCGCCACCGAATCAAGGACGATCAGGTCTATCGAGTTGGAGCGTATGAGCGTCTCGGTGATGTTCAGGGCGTCCTCGCCGCTGTCCGGCTGGGAGACGAGCAGGTCGTCGAGCTTCACGCCGACCACGCGGGCGTACTTCGGGTCCAGCGCATGCTCCACGTCTATGAATGCGGCGAGCCCGCCCTTGCGCTGGCACTCCGCGATCACGCTCAGGCAGAAGGTCGTCTTTCCCGACGACTCCGGACCGTAGACCTCGATAATTCGCCCCAGAGGGAGGCCGCCGACCCCGAGCGCGAGGTCGATCGCCAGCGAGCCCGTCGAGAGGGTCTCGACCTTCATCTTGGTGTTGCTCCCAAGGCGCATGATCGAGCCCTCGCCGAACTGCTTCGTGATGGAGGATATGGCGAGCTCGATGTTCTTGTCCCGGCCCGGCGTGGCGGACTGGGACGCGGCCTTTGTCTCTATGGCTTTGACGGGAGTGGCTTTGGACATGGCTTTGAGGGGGGCCCCTGTTGACGCATTCATTTTGAAACGGCGCGATTCAAAAATCCCAGACCATCCCAGATTTCTTGCCTCCCCTTGCGGGCCAAAGCAGCCGAAGAGCGGTGCAGCCGCGGCCCGTGAGCTCCCCAAGGACGGCAACCCGCCCGCAAAAGCCCCCCATGGGGCCCTGCGGCGCCGGTCCCGCCGGGTAGGTCCTCTCGAACCGGAAAACCCTGCCGCCGCGCGGGCCGCGCCGGGGCGCCTCGGCCCGGGCCCCGTTCACGATCGCGTCGCACACGGCCCATTCCGGCACCGCCAGGCCGGGGATGCGGCACTGGCGCTCGATCCGCCGGGTGAAGCGGACAAGTTGGATGGGTGGCTGGCCTGCTGCGGGGCGGCTCACGGGCTTGTTGGTGCGGGGGAGGCGCAGGAATGGCCCGCGGGGGGGCCAAGTCAAGGCATTAATTGGACATGTCCAATAATGGCCGCGGCATGGGCGGCGCTGCCCGCGCGGGCGCCGGCGAAACCCGGCCTAAGGGATTGCCGTTCCGGGCAATGTGGAGCATAATCATCCCTTGCGAATGACGTTCGAGCAATGGCAGCAACTGCCTCCCGAAGGCGCGGCGGCCGAGGTGCTGCGCCGGGCGGATTCCGGCCTCGGCGCGGCGCAGCGGCGCGCGGCCCTGGCTGTGCTCCTGGAGGGGAGGGCCCTCGAGGCGGCGTTCGCCGCGGCACCGGCCGGCCCGCTTCGCGGCGTTCCCTACCTCGCGAAGGACCTCTTTGACGCCGAGGGGATGCCGACATTTGCCGGGTCCTCGTTCCTCCCGGAGGTGCGGCCCGCCCCGGCCATGGGCTCGAGGATCGTGCGCGAGCTGGGCGCCGCCGGCGCCGTCCTGGCGGGAAAGACCCACATGTTCGAGTTCGCCTGGGGCCTGACCGGCGAGAACGCCCATTACGGGGACTGCGAGCGCCCGGGCTTCCCCGGGCGCACGTCCGGCGGATCAAGCAGCGGCTCGGCGGCCGCCGTCGCCGCCGGCATCGTGCCGCTTGCCGTCGGCAGCGACACGGGCGGCTCCATAAGGGTGCCGGCCGCGTTCTGCGGCCTTTTCGGCTTCCGGGGGGTCCCGCGCTCGCCGCTCATCTCCGACGCCGTGCCCCTGGCGCCAAGCTACGACACCGCGGGGTGGTTCACGGGGACGGCGCGCGACATGCGCACCACGACGGCCCTGCTCGCCGGCATGCGAACGAGCGAGAGGGCCCCCCGCGGGTGCTACCTGGAGATGCCGGGAGTCGACCCGGAGGTCGCGGCCGCCTGCCGGAAGGCCGCCGCGGCATTCACGGTGCCGGCGGACGCGGCCACGAGCGAGGAGCTCGTGCACAGGTTCGAGCCCTCGGCCGAGGTCTACGGCGTCCTGGCCGGGGTCGAGGCGTGGAAATTCCACAAGAAATGGGCCGACCGGCAGCGCGAGCGCTACGGCCCGCTCGTGCGCGAGCGCATCGACAGGGCGCGGTCCATTTCGCCGGCGCAGGTCGCGGCGGTCGAGTCAAGCCAGGCTTCGCTCATCCTCGTCTGGACCCGGTACTTCCTCTCGTTTGACTTTCTCGCGATGCCTTCGGCCCCGTTCGCCGCCCTTGCGAAGGCGGACTGCACGCCGGCGAACCGGCTGCGCATGCTTTCGCTGACCGCGCCGGCGAGCCTCGCCGGGCTGCCGGCGCTCGCCATCCCCGTGCCTCTCGCCTCCGGGCTCACGGCCGGGATCCAGGTAATCTTCAACGACCCGCAGAGTCCCGTGGTCCCCTGGGTCCTCGACCGGGTCGGCTAGCGGCCGGCCCCGGATTCGGCCGGTCCCGCGCCACCCGGCAGGGGGACGGTTGGCCTAGTCGTCGGCCTGGTTCAGGAAGAGAAGCGTCAGGGCCATGAACGCGAAGAGACGGAAGGCCGCCTCCTGGCCGTTCCACACCCGCGACTGCCACATGAGGAACCACTCGCCGCCGACGGTTATGAATGCGAGGTACCACTGGACGAGGCCCGCCGTGAGCCCCAGCGAGGCCAGGCCCTTGGCCCTCCTCCAGTCCGCGGCAGGGGCGCCGCGGGCCCTCCAAAGGCGCACCGACCCGGCGCCAATCAGCACGCACGAGAGGGCCTCCCACCCGATGATCGAAGCGTAGAAGACCTTGTGGATTATGGGCGTTCGGATCGCGCGGTACATGCCGGCGTTGCCGGGGAAGGTCGTGTCCATGCTCAGGACGTGGCGCACGAACTGGTAGTTGGAGTTCGGGTCGGACAGGTTGTTGAAGACGACGACGAGCAGGAAGAGCGACGAGAGGGCCGTGACGATGATCTTGCAGAGTCTCAGTTGCATGGTTTTTGGGGGTGTGAGGGGCTAGGCCGGGGCGCTCAGAGGAGCTCGTCGTAGCCGGGCGGCCGCGCCTTCCGGATTTCCTCCCCGTCCACGATTCGGCGCGGCGAGCCCGGCCGGCTCAGGAGCTCGCCAATCGAGCGGGCCGGGAAGACCACGAGGTGCGCCGGGGCCCCGGCGGCGACCCGGCCCATCTGCGGCAGGCCGACGATGTCCGCGGCGGCCGTGGTGACGACGGCCACGGACTCCGCGAGCCTCGAGTCCAGGTGCGCGAGCTTGACGCTCTGGGCGTAGACCTCGGCCGCGTCAAAGTCCCCGAACGCGTGGAACGCGTCCCGCACGTTGTCGCTTGCGCAGGCCACGGGAACTCCCGCGTCGAGGAGATCATGCACGAGGGTGAGCCCGCGCCACTGCGGTGTCCTGGAAAATCCGGCCTCGCGGCGGTCCTGGAGGTAGAGGTTGCACAGGGGAAGCGAGACGACGCGGATCGCCGCCTCCTTCACGAGGGCGATCGTGGACCTCTGCCTCTCTGGCGCCTGGACGGACAGGCTGCAGCAGTGCCCGCACACCACAGGCTGGCGGAAGCGGTTTCGCAGCACGGCCTCGGCGACCGAGCGCAGCACCTCCTCGGCCTGCCTGCCGTTCTCGTCCACGTGCAGGTCGAGCCCGACCCCGCGGTCTGCGGCGATCGCCATCAGGCGGTCGAGCTGGCGCGGAAGCTCCGCGGACATGGGCGACCAGCCCCCGAGCGCGCAGGCCCCGAAGCGCACCGCGAGGTCCGCGATCGCCTCCCCGCCGACCGCCGAGTACTCGGCGAGCCCGGTCAGGGGCACGGTCTGAAGCTCTATTCGCCCGCGCCACTCGTCCCGGAGATCGCGCATGGCGGCGTGGCTCGTCTCCACGAGCGGCTGCCACGTGTCCACGTGGGTGCGGATGGCCCGGGTGCCGTGCTCCCAGGCGGATCGCAGCGCGAAGCCGGCCCGCCGCATGAGGTCCGGCCTCGTCCAGTTCGCTTTGTCGCGCGAGAGCGTCTCCAGGGCCTCGGCGAACGTTCCACTGCGGTTCGGCGCGCGCGACCAAGTGTGAGCCTTGTCAAGGTGGACATGGGCGTCCACGAAACCGGGAAACGCCAGCGCCCCGCCCAGGTCCGCCTGCCGGGCGCCCTGCGGCGCGCCGGAGCCGCCCGACCGCGACACGGAGGCCATGCGGGCTCCGTCGATCGCGATGTCGCAGAGCACGGTCGGCTCCGCCGGGTCCGGCGCCGGCCGTGCGAGAATGGGGGGAAGGACTGCGACGGGCACGCGGGCCCTCTTTATGAGAAGCATTCCGGAGGAGCTGGGCTCTTGCGGGCAACGTAGGTGCCGCCTCAGCGGGCGGCAAGACTCCATCCCGGGTGCGCCCGGCGAAACGACAGCTTGCGGAGGCCCAGCCGCGGGCAACATTCTTGCTTACCACGCGAATGGCTGACCGGCTTGAATCCCTGAAAACCGACCTGCGAGCCGCCGTCGGCGCCGCCAACGTGTTCGACGGCGGCGAGACCCTCGAGGCCCTGTCGAAGGACTTCTACTGGTACTCGCCCGTCCTCAGGCGCCAGCTCGATGGCAAGAGGGCCGACGTGGTTGTGCGTCCCGGGAGCATCGACGAGCTCAAGGCGGCGGCGGCGGCCTGCTACCGGGCGAAGGTTCCCCTGGTGCCGCGGGGCGCCGGGACAGGCAACTACGGGCAGTGCGTGCCGCTCTACGGCGGGGTTGTCGTGGACATGGCGCGCATGGATCGGATCCTGTCATTGGACGGGGGGGTCGCGCGCGTCCAGGCGGGCGCGAGGCTGGGCACCATCGAGGCCGAGGCGCGCAAGCTCGGCTGGGAGCTTCGGTGCATGCCCTCGACTTGGGTCAAGTCGACCATGGGGGGCTTCCTCTGCGGCGGCTCGGGCGGCATCGGCTCGATCACGTGGGGGGGGATCAACGCCCCGGGCAACGTGAAGTCGCTCACGATGATGACCTGCGAGGGCGAGCCGAGGCTCGTGCGCCTGGAGGAGGCGCAGAGCCTGAAGGCGCTGCACACCTACGGGACCACGGGGATCATGGTCGAGGTCGAGATGAGGCTCGCCCCCAAGGTCGACTACGAGCAGCTGATCTTGAGCTCGCCGGACTGGGACCGCCTCCTCGACTGGACGGACGCCGCCTCGCGCCGCGGCGACTGGCGCAAGCGCCTGGTCACCCAGTTCGAGTGGCCGATCCCCTCGTACTTCAAGCCCCTGGCCAGGTATCTGCGCCCCGGCGACGCGGTCACGTTCTTGCTTGTGGACCGGTCCCAGGCGGACGAGGTCGTCGCAAACGCCTCGGCGGCCGGCATCGAGTGCGCGCACCGCATGCCGCTCGCCGATCCGCCCAGGCCCCCGTTCATCTCCGACTACACCTGGAATCACACCACCCTCTGGGCGATCAAGATGGACCCGTCGATCACCTACGTGCAGTCGGGCTTCGGCCGCAACTTCAGGGAGCAGTTCGCCGAGATCCGGAGGCGCTTCCCGGGCGAGGTCCTCTTCCACCTGGAGTGGACGGCCGGCAACGCGAAGATGATGAGGGGCAACGCCGTGGCCAACAACCCCGACGAGGTTGTAGTGGGCGGGATACCGCTCGTCTTCTTCAGGTCCGAGGAGCGGCTGGCCGAGCTCATCGCCTTCTGCGAGGAGATAGGCGTCTTCATCGCCAATCCACACACGTTTTTCCTGGAGGACGGCGGGCGCCACCCGAACATCGCCGACAAGAGGGCCTTCAAGTCGGAGGTCGACCCGGGCTCGCTCCTCAATCCCGGCAAGATGAGGACCTATCCCGTGAACCCGTTCGCAGCCGAGCACGCAGCGCCATGACGCGGGACGAACAGTCGCCGGTCGTCGAGCTAAGGGACGTCGGCAAGCGCTACGGCGACGGGCCGCTCATCCTGGACAGGGTGAGCTTCACCGCGGCCCGGGGCGACTTCGTGGCCATCATAGGCCCGAGCGGCTGCGGGAAGTCGACCATCCTGAAGCTCATCTGCGGCCTCAACCCGGTCACCTCGGGTAGCATCGTGGTCGACGGGCTGGAGCCCTCGAAGGCTCTAGAGAAGCTGGCCTTCGTCTTCCAGGAGCCGACGCTTTTGCCCTGGCTCGACGTAGTGCGCAATGTCGAGGTGCCGCTTCGCCTGCACCATTCCGACGCCTCAGGCCGCGCCGAGGTCGTCCGCCGGGCCCTCTCGCTCGTAAGGCTCGCCGACCGGGGGGACTTCTACCCGCGCCAGCTCTCGGGCGGCCAGAAAATGCGCGTGTCGATCGCCCGCGCCCTGAGCGTCTCGCCCAGCATCCTCCTCCTGGACGAGCCGTTCGGCGCCCTCGACGAGATGACCCGCGACCACCTGAACGAGGAGCTGCTCGCCATCCGCCAGGAGTTCGCCTGGACCGCGTTCTTCGTGACGCACTCGGTCGCCGAGGCCGTCTTCCTGTCGAACCGCATCCTCGTCCTTGCGGCCAACCCGGGGCGGGTCCACGACGAGATCCAAGTCGGCCTGCCGTACCCGAGGACGGCGGAGACGCGCCAGTCCCAGGATTACCAGAGGCTTGTCGCGCAGGTGTCGGGAATCCTGCGCTCGGTGGAGAACCTCAAGGCATGAGCGCGCGAACAAAGGCGCCACTTCGGCGGATACTCTCGAACCTGCTCCCCTTTGCGACCGGGGTCGGAATGATCCTCGCATGGTACGCCGTCTGCATGGGGCTCAGCCCGGACCAGCGCTTCCTCCTGCCGACGCCCCACGAGGTCCTCAGGGCCTTCTTCGACAAGGGGCCGACGCTCTGGCTTGCGACCCTGCAGACCGGCACTGGCGCCATCCTCGGCTTCGGATTCGCGGTGCTCCTGAGCTTCGCCATGGGGCTGTTCCTGTCGCTCTCGCCGCTAGTGCGCGCGAGCTTCTACCCGTACCTGATGATCCTGCAGATGACGCCGATCATCGTGATCGCCCCCATCCTGATACTGTGGGTCGGCCCGGGCCTGAAGAGCGTCACCATTATCACGTTCCTCATTTGCTTCTTCCCGATGGTCGTCAACACGACCCAGGGGCTCATCTCGACCGACCACAACCTCGTCGACCTGTTCAGGATGTACAGGGCGACCAGGTTCCAGGAGATATTCCTTTTGCGGGTCCCGGCCGCCCAACCGTATTTCTTCACGGGGCTGCGCATCGGGGCCACGCTGGCGCCGATAGGCGCGATCGTCGGCGACTACATCGCCGGCAACTCGGCGAACGGGCAGGGCGGGCTGGGCTACCTGACGATCATCTACAGCTCCCAGTTCCAGATGGGCGCCCTGTTCGCCACGGCCGCCGTGGGCTGCGTCCTCGGGTTCATCTTCGTCGCTGGTGTCATGGCCCTGAGCTGGCTTGCGCTGCACAAGTGGCACGATTCCTTCAGCAGGACCGACACCTGATGAGAACGCACGCAATCCGCCTGCGCCTCGCATGGATGCTGCCGGCGCTGCTGGCTGGCCTTGCGGGATGCTCCAAACCGGCCCCGGCCGTGGCCGGCGCGGGCGCCGCCGCGCTGACCAAGATCCGCTTCAAGACCGACTGGTACCCCCAGGGCGAGCACGGCGGCTTCTACCAGGCGCTCGCGAAGGGCTTCTACAGGCAGGCGGGGCTCGACGTCGACATCGTGCCCGGCGGGCCGGGCGTGCTCGTGCCCCAGCTGATGGCCTCCGGGCAGGTCGACATCGCGATGGCGCGCAGCGACGACCTCATCGTCTATGCGGGCCAGAACCTGCCCTTCGTCATCGTGGGCGCATACATGGAGCACGACCCGCAGGCGCTCCTCCTCCATGACGACGATCCGGCAAGGACCTTCGCGGACCTGAACCACCGCACCGTGATGGCGACTCCCGGGGTCTACTGGATGGATTATCTCAGGGCGCGATACCACCTGGACCTGAGGGAGATCCCGCTCAACTACGGGCTCGCTCAGTTCATGTCGGACAAGACCTTCATCCAGCAGTGTTTTCTGACGAACGAGCCCTACTACGTGCGCAAGAACGGCGGCCATCCGCGAACGATCCAGCTTTCCGAATCCGGATACGACCCCTACCGGGTCATCTTCACGACGCAGGCGTTCCTCAAGGACCACACCGAGGCGGTCAGGGCCTTCGTCGCCGCGTCCCTGCGCGGCTGGGACGACTTCATGAACGGGGACCCCGCCCCGGCAAAGGCGATGATCATCGCGCGCAACGAGAGCATGTCGGACGACTTCATCAATTTCTCGATGCAGGCGATGCGCGAGCACAAGATCGTCGGCGGCGACCCGAAGTCCGGCGAACGACTGGGGATGATGACCCGCAAGCGCATGCAGGACCAGGTCGAGGAGCTCGCGCAATTAAAGATCATTCCGCAATTGATCCCGGTGGAAAAGTTTGCTCGATTCGACCTGCTTCCCCCGGAGCTTGAGCAGGTCGCACATTAACATTTTGTTAATATTTGTATACCAAACAATTAGAAAATGTTTGGTCTACCGGGTCATGGCATGGCCACTGCTGAAACCGACGCCAGTCAAACACCTACACCAGGCAAATTCATGCAACTAACAACCAGGAAACAGGTTCAAGCAGTCACGGCCTTCCTACTCGCGGCAATAGCTTCCGGTACCGGGCTTCGAGCGCAGTCATCAACGCCCCCGCCCGCCAACACCACCGCCTCAACGGCGACGCCGTCGGCCTCGGCGGTCTCCTCGTCAAGCTCGACGGAAACGGGCGCGGAGAACCAGAAGGTGACGACCCTTGAGAAGTACACGGTGAGCGACGTCCCCGTGACGGAGCAAATCCTGCCGACGGTGCGCCCGATCAACAGTGTCTATGGCGACGACCGGGACATCATCGACATCCCGCGCTCGGTCTCGAGCGTCAACTCCGCGTGGATGGAGGACCGCGACATCAAGAACGCGATGGATTTCGGCCAATTCTCGCCCGGCGTCTACTCGTCGGCGAACTACGGCATCCCGGGCGTCCCGCAGATCCGCGGAGACGAGGCCCAGATCTACGTGAACGGGCAGTTGATGCCGTTCTCGCGCAACAGCACGTCGCTCTCGTTCAACGGCGTCGAGGCGATGGACATCGTCAAGGGCCCCGGCACGGCGGTCTACGGGCCGCAGGGCAACGGCCCCGGCGGCTACGTCAACTTCGTGCCCAAGCAGCCCTACTTCGACGCGATGCACGTCGACTTCTCGGTGACGCTCGGGACCTGGACCAGCGGCCACTCCTACGGGGACCCCCAGTACACGCTGGATTTCGGCGGACCCATCAACGACAAGCTCGCCTTCAGGGTGAGCTACAACGCGCGCTACGGCGACGAGTACTACCAGTACGCCAAGGACAACACCCAGGACGTGTACACGGCGCTCACGTACCGCATGTCGCGCTTGGTCAAGTTCGAATGGTGGCTCCAGGGCTTCGCAACCCGCACGAATGAGATCAACGGCGAGAACCGCGTTACCCAGGAGGGCATCTGGAACGGCACCTACCTCTCCGGGCCGACGACCGTCCCGACAACCGGCGCCCTGGCCGGTTACGGCTATGACGTCTACCTTCCGACGGACGGGAACCCCGCGACGAACTATCCGTCAGGCGCCGACGGCGCCTACCAGATCGTGGATCCGACCCAGGCCAAGTACACCAAGTTGCCGTCGTACGACGCCCTCGTCGGGCCCAACGACACCGCGCGCTCGAAGCTCTTCCAGTCGCAGCTCAAGACGACCATCGACCTCACCTCGACCTCGAGCATCGTCGACCTCGCCTACTGGGCCCTCGAGCACTCGAACAAGTATGAGGACTACGGCTACGACGAGTGGGTGCCGAGGAACCTCTACCTCCAGGACCGCCTGGAGTACCACGGCGAGTTCAACGCCGGGCCGGTGGTCAACGACGTTATCGCTGGCGTCGACTACCGCTACCAGTATGTGCGCTCGGGCGACGACTACACGATGGAGCCCTTCGGGTACTACGACCTGAGCCAGCCGTACAACAATATCCTCTTCCCGGGATACACCCTCGAGAACAACACCTGGGGCTCCGGACTCCAGGTCCCCGGGCACCCCGGCTACTCGTACGGGGAGATACAGGACACGACCCTCATCGACTGGGGCGGGTTCATCCAGGACGACGTGAAGTTCACGAAGTCCTTCTCCGCCATCCTCGGCTTCCGCGAGGACGCGATCAATGCCAACACGGCGAACCCTCCGGTGGTCGTGGCGGGCGAGAACCCGAACAACCCGCAGGGCATCTATCCGTATCCGTTCCTCACATACTACGGCTATTACTCCCTGCCGACCCCGGTCTACCTGGACCGCGGCGCGCTTTACAACTACGTCGCCTCGGTGGTCGACCCCTCGTACTTCGTCAGCTTCATCTACAAGCTAAACGACACGCAGTCGCTCTACGCGACCTATGACCGGGTGGACGCGGTGCGCGGGCAGACGAACTTCGGCGGTGTCGACAACGGCTACGAGGGCATCGACCAGCTAAAGGCCGACATGTCGACCAAGAGCACTCTCTACGAGGTCGGCTACAAGGGCAGCTTCCTCAACAACACGCTCTACGGCAGCCTGTCGCTCTACCAGCAGCAGAAGCTCGTGCCCCAGCTGCACGGGGCTCCTCCGAACGAGGTCAAGACCAATGGCGTCGAGCTGGAGCTCGTGTACCAGCCCTCTAAGCGCCTCTCGATCAACGCGAACATGACCTACCAGGACGCGACAGCCTACGGCTCCTTCTTCGAGGAGACCGGAAACTACCTCGACCTTTATGCGACGACGACCCCGGTCGACGGGACCTACGGGACGGGCATCGGCGCCGTGAACTACGGCGCCTATCAGAACTACGCGTACACGCCGCCCTCGGGCAAGATCCGGGCCCCCGGCGTGCCGGCCGTGATGGGAAACCTGTTTGTCGATTACAAGATCGGCCACGGCATTGGCATCGGCATCGGACCGAACTTCATCGGGCACCAGAACGCCGACGACGAGGGGGTGCTGCACATCCCGAGCGAATACGAGCTGGACGGCTACATCACCTACACGCCCAGCAGGAGGTGGGACGTGCGCCTGAACATCGAGAACATGACCAACCAGCGCGTCCTTGATCCGATCGACGTGAGCTTTGCCGGAAACGACGTCGTTTATGTCCGTCCGCCGGTCTCGGCATCAATCACGTTCAGGATGCACTTCTGATCTGGCGCGGCGATTCTTGCCGTTGAGGGGCGGGCCTTCGCGGGGGCCCGCCCTTTTCATGGCCGCCCCGGTCTGTCACCGCTCGTCGGCGGTTATGAATTCGATCAGGTTCGAGAGCTCCGCGTCCGAATAATCCGGGTGGGGCTCCATCTTGGCGCAGGGGACGAGCGACTTGGGCTTGCGCACGTACTTCATGAAGAAGGGCCGGTCGTAGCCCGCGTAGGCCGCGATCACCTGGAACGGCCGGTCCGCCTTCGTGCCCCCGAAGCTTCCCGGGGGCCCCGCGTGGCAGCAGGCGCAGGAATTAACCCAGATGTCGCGCCCGTCGCGCGCGGCCGCGGAAAGGCTGGCCCTGGGGCCGGTGTATATGCCCCGGTAGCGCTCCGCGTAGTTTGCCAGCTCGATCGCGGCGACCCCCCACGGCTTCTTGTGCTCGATGTCGCGGTACTTCGCAGCCGCCGGCGCGAGCGCGGACGAGACGGTGATCACGTAGGGCCCGGGGTTGTAGTCGAGGCCCGGGGGGGGCCAGTCCTTGGGCCCCTTTCCGTTAATCTCAAGGACTAGGAAGGGCCGGTACTGCGCGATGAAGTCGAGCGTGTAAACAGAGGCATACCCATCCCCGCAGGTCGCGAGCAGGGCATCCGTGCCCGCCGAGGCAGGCAGGGCCTTCAGAAGGTCGCCCAGGAAGACCACCGTCAGGACCTGGTCGCCGCTCGTGAACTCCCCGTTGAGAGTGACCTTCGAGGTGGGCAGGGCCCGGATTTCGGACCAGGCCGCGTACCGGGTCTGGCCGGCCGGGACGCCGGAGAGGCGCCCGGTGAATGCCAGGTCGAACGGGGAGGACCTCGAATCGTGCAGGTCCAGGGCGCGTGCGGCGCCGGGGCCGGCGAGCAGCCCCAGCGCGGCGATGGCGGCGGATAAGGTTCTCATGAGAGCGTTGCCTAGCACAAACCCCGCCCCGCGGGCGAGCACTGCGCAGTTGCGGGCGGCGCGCGGCCGCGCTACCGATGTGCCGAAGGATGAAAGCCCAGCGAATGATTGCCCTTGGGTGCGCCGCGGCCCTCGCGGCCGCGGGCTGCTCCCGCAGGGCCCCCGAGGCCCCTGCCGGCGCCGCGCAGCCGTTCAGGGTCACGGTCCAGCTGGACTGGGTCGCGGAGCCCGAGCACGGGGGCCTCTACCAGGCGCTCGCCAAGGGCTACTTCAGGGAGGCGGGCCTCGACGTGGACCTCGTCCAGGGTGGGGCCAACGCGTTCGTGATGCAGAAGGTGGTCACGGACAAGGCCGACATCGGGCAGACCGACAGCACGAACACGCTGATAGCCATCGCGCAGCGGCTGCCCGTCGTCATGATCGGGGCCGTATACCAGAACGACCCGACGGTGCTCATGCTCCACGCCGACAATCCCGTGAAGCGCTTCGAGGACTTGAACGGCAAGACCATCATGGCGCGGCCCGAGTGGGCCTTCATCCCCTACCTGAAGAGGAAGTACCACATCGAGTTCAACACCATCCCCCAGAACTTCGAGGTCGCCAACTTCATCGCCAACCCGAACTTCATCCAGCAGGGCTACTACACCGCGGAGCCCTACTACATCGTCAAGGGCGGCGGGAAGCCCCCGAAATTCCTCTTCGAGTGGGACGCCGGGTTCGACGCGTACGCGACGCTCGTGGCCAACCGCCCATGGGCGAACCGCAACGCCGGCCACCTGCGCGCGTTCATGGCCGCCTACATACGCGGGTGGAAGGACTACATCGAGGGCGACCCCTCGCCGGGCAACGCGCTCATGAAGAGCGCGAACCCCAACAACACCGACGAATTCATGAAGTTCTGCCGCGACCTGATCATCAAGGAGAAGCTGGTCGTCGGTCGCGGCGCCTCTGACGACTCCATGGTCGGCAGGATAACCCGCGAGCGCATCGCCCTGCAGATCCGCCAGCTCGAGGAGCTTGGCATCCTGCAGAAAGGCGGGCTCACTGTGGACCAGGCCATGACGACGGAATTCCTCCCGTGAAGCCGACACTTGCCATCCTTGCCGCCGTTGCGGCCGCCGCCCTCGCGGGCTGCGGCCACTTGGACACGACCCCCGAGGGGGACCCCTCGCGGGTCCTCATAGGCACCGTCGACCTGGGCGACGCCCTGCTGCCCGCCGGCGCGGTGGTCGCCGTTCGCATCGTGGTGCCCCAGAGGGGAGACACCCCGCTTCGCGTGCTCGGCTCGCAGACCATCACCAAGCCGGGCGCATCGCCCGTCGCCTTCCGTGTCGAGTACCTGGCCGAGGACGAACTCCTGCGCCACGGGCTCAACGTCGAGGCGCGCGTCTCGTGGGGCGGCAGGGTCAGGTACCTCAACATGAACGGCTACGCCGTCACCCTGGGCAACGCGGCGGACCCCCACCGCATCGTGGTAAACGCCATCGGCAAGTGACGATCTGGTGCAACGGGGACTTTGGCCCCGCGGCCATGCGGCTCCTCGGGCAGGGCGTCGGGGCGCACACGCTCGTCCTCGCGCAGGAGAGGCAGCCGTCCGTCCTCGCCCACGGGCGCAGGGACCCGGCGCTCGCCTCGGCTGACGTCGCGTTCGGCCAGCCCGCCCCCGCCGACTGCCTCGCGAGCCCGAGCCTTCGATGGATCGAGGTCTCGACCGCGGGCTACACGCGCTACGACAACGACGCGTTCCGCGAGGCGGTCCGATCCCGCGGGATCGCCTTCACCAACGCCTCGCAGGTCTATGCCGACGCGTGCGCCGAGCACGTGCTTGCGATGATGCTTGCCGACGGCCGCCGCCTTCTCCCCTCGTACGGCACGCAGCTCGGGGACCGGGGATGGCCGCAGGCCGAGCGGCGCTCCGAGGCGCGCCTGCTTGCCGGGTCCACCGTGGTGATGCTGGGCTTCGGGGCGATCGGCCGGCGCCTGGCGCAGCTGCTCGGGCCCTTTTCGGCGCGCATCTACGCCGTGCGGCGCAGCATCCGCAGCGAGCCCGGCGTGCACGTCGTCCCGGAGGGGAAGCTGTCCCAGGTCCTTGAGGAGGCCGACCACGTCGTCGATGTCCTCCCGGAGAACGAGGAGACCCGCAACTACGTGAACGCCCGCAGGATATCCTGCATGAAGCCCGGGGCCCGCTTCTACAACGTCGGCAGGGGCGCGACGGTCGACCAGGAGGCGCTCATCGAGGCCCTGGCTGCGGGCAGGCTTGGCGCGGCGCATCTGGACGTGACGACGCCGGAGCCCCTGCCTCCCGGCCACCCGCTCTGGTCGGCCCCCAACTGCTTCATCACCCCGCACATGGCCGGGGGCCGCCGGGACGAGGCCGCCGAGCTGGTGCGCCACTTCCTGTCCAACCTCGCGGCGTTCGAGACTGGCGCGGCGATGGTCGACCGGGTCATGTGAGCTGTGACTTTCGGGTGGCGCGCACCCATTCCGGTTGAATTTTCATTAGCCGGAGGAATAATGCCCATATCGACAGCTCATACCCCGTACCGACGGGCCCGCATGGTGCGGACCCGCCCCGGTTTCCCGGAGAACCAAAAACAACAGTTACATATGAACAAAACGACACGCTTGATCGTCACCGCCGCGGCCATGGCCGGGCTCTACGCAGGATCCACGGCCGCGCGCGCATTCGCCCACGACCAGGCAGGAAGCGGCGATTCCTCGAAGGACGCTTCGAAGGACGCGGGCAAGCACGACTGCAAGGGCCAGAACTCCTGCAAGGGCACGGGCGGGTGCAAGTCCGGAGACAACGGCTGCAAGGGCCAGAACTCCTGCAAGGGCAAGGGCGGCTGCAGCACGAACACGAGCCCCACGCCGACCCCGAGCAGCGTCGTCTTCGCCTGATCTGTGCTTGGAAGCAACGCGGCCGGGTGAAGACCGGCCGCGTTTTTCTTTATGCCAGCCAACCGATTCAACGGGCAGACCAGCTACGGCATAGGCATAGGCCTTCGCGTCCCCCACTACTCGCACATCCTCTCGAAGAAGCCGGTCGTCGACTGGTTTGAGATCATCTCCGAGAACTTCATGGTTGAGGGCGGCCGCCCGCTCGCGCTCCTCGACCAGATCCTCGAGCAGTACCGCGTCGTGCAGCACGGGGTCTCGATGTACTTCGGCTCGGCGGACAGGCCCGACAGGACCCACCTGAGGAGGCTGAAGGGCCTGGCAAGGCGCACGAAGACCCCCTGGCTGTCGGACCACCTGTGCTGGGGCAGCGTCGACGGGACGTACACGCACGACCTGCTGCCGATGCCGTACACGTTCGCCGCCGCCCGGCGCACCGCCGAGAAGATCCGCCAGGTGCGCGACTACGTGGAGGTGCCCGTGTGCGTGGAGAACGTGAGCAGCTACGTCGAGTTCCACGCCTCCGAGATGACCGAATGGGAATTCCTCACCGAGGTGGTCGAGCTCGCGGACTGCGGGATTCTGCTGGACGTAAACAACATCTACGTCTCGTCCAAGAACCACGGCTTCGACCCGTACGACTACGTGAACAACATCCCGCACCACCGCGTCGGGCAGATGCACGTCGCCGGCCACACCAAGTTCGAGAAGTACATCCTGGACACGCACGACCACCCGGTACTCGACCCCGTCTGGAAGCTCTACGCGCACGCCACGCGCCTGTGCGGCGTAACGGCGACCCT
Source organism: Opitutaceae bacterium (assembly GCA_003151515.1). Classification (GTDB taxonomy): domain Bacteria; phylum Verrucomicrobiota; class Verrucomicrobiia; order Opitutales; family Opitutaceae; genus Palsa-1447. The sequence goes on along the minus strand of PLXS01000030.1, from coordinate 62,874 downwards.
TCTGGAGTGGGACGACAAGATCCCCTCGTTCGACGAGGTGCACAACGAGGCCCTCAAGGCGAACGAGTTCATTGACGGCGCAAAGAGGGCCGCGGTGTGAAACCGCCGCCCAGGCACGCGCCCAGGCGCATCGCCTCCACCTCCGACCTGAGGAAATTCCAGCGGATGATGGCCGCGGCCGTGCTGCGGCCCCTCACCGCGGACGACCGGCTGCAGCCGCTCTGGATCGACGGCCGGCCGATGGAGACGGTGGCCGCCGAGTTCGTGAAGCCGAACGACAGGCTCACCTCGGTGGAGCGCCTCCAGCTCTACAACAGGATGTACTGGTTCAGGCTCTTCGACGCGATCCGCGACGACTGCCCGGGCCTCGTGTCCGCGCTCGGGGACCGGGCGTTCGACAGGCTCGCGCAGGCCTACCTTGAGAGGTGCCCGTCGCGCTCCTTCACGCTGCGGGACCTGTGCTCGCGCCTTGAGCGGTTCATCCGCGAGAACCCGCGCCTGACGGCGCCCAGGACCGCGCTTGCCGCGGAGATCGCCCGCTTTGAATGGGCGCAGACGGTGGCCTTCGACGGCGAGGCGCGCGAGGTCATGGCGGCGGCGCACCTTGCGTCCGCGCCCCCGGCGCGACTGAGGCTCGGGCTGCAGCCCTACGTGACGCTCCTCGACCTGCGCTATCCGGTCGACACGTACCTGATCCGCGTCAAGCGGCGCGACGCGCTGCGCTCGGAGGCGAGCAACACGCCGGTCGAGGCCGCCTTCCACCGCCCGGCCCGCCGGGCGGCGCTTCCCCGGCCGGCCCGCACCCTGGTCGCCGTGCACAGGCTCAACGACAGGCTCTTCTACAAGAGGCTCGATCCCGCGGCGTTCCGGATTCTATCGGCGCTCGCCCGGGGCGAAACGCTGTCGAGGGCCGTCGTGGCGGGCGGGCCGGCGGCCACGCCCGGGCGCGTGCGCCGTTGGTTCAAGGTCTGGATGGCTCTTGGCTGGTTCTGCGCCCCCGGGAATAAAAGCGGCGCCCGCGCATCCTAGCCAGGTCCACGGACGGCAATCACCCCAAGAAAAAACATGCTCTTTGCCTTCATCTCCAAGCTAAACGGCCTCCTGGCGACGGCCGGCTCATGGCTCAGATGCCCGTTCCTGCTGATCGTACGCGTCTACTGGGGATGGCAGTTCATGCAGACGGGCTGGGGGAAGCTGCACCGCTTGGGCCAGGTCGCGGGGTATTTCGACTCGCTCGGCATCCCGGCCCCGAAGCTAAACGCCGGGATGGCCTCGTGCACCGAGCTGGGCTGCGGGACCCTCCTCGCGCTGGGCCTGCTCTCGCGCTTCGCCTCGCCCGCGCTCGTCTGCGTGATGTGCGTCGCCTACGCGACGGCCGAGAAGGATTCCCTGCACGCCATATTCTCGGACACCGACAAGTTCACCTCGGCGACGCCGTTCCTGTTCGCCGCCGTGATCGTCTTCGTGTTCGGCCCGGGCAGGATCGCCCTCGACTCGCTTCTGTTCAGGGAGAAGAAGGGGTGACGGGGGCGGCCGGCTTCGCGTTGAACAGGTCCTCGTAGGCGTAGACGAACGCCCCGGTTATCAGGGGCCACGTGACCAGGAGGCCGACGCCGAGCGCGGCGATGCCGAGGAGCGCGAACGGAATACCGAGGAGCATCAGGCCGAAGACCCGCCACCACTGGCCGGTGGCCACCCTGCGGCTCGTCTCCATCGCCTCCCAGAAACCGAGGCCCTTGTCGGCCGCAAGGACGTAGGTGAAGGAGTAGGCGACCACCAGGTAGATGCCGGGAAGCACGAGGCAGATGAGCCCGAGCGTGTAGAAGAGGGAGAGCAGGATGTCCGCCACCAGCAGCTGCACGAAGGCTTTGGTGAACCCGGCGAAGGCGTCCTTCAGCGTCGCGGGCTGCCCGCGGACCCTTAGCAGGAAGAAGTAGTACTGGCCGGCGACGATGACGCCGCCTAGCAGGGACCCCATGAGGATTGCCCCGAAGTGGGTCGCCCCTATCAGGAGCAGCATCACCACCACAAGCAGGTTCACGCCGACCAGCGGCCAGAAGTTGGCCTTCAGAAGCGTCCAGCTGCGCTCGTAGCAGCTCAGGATGTCCAGATTGCGCGCCGGGGCCGAGGACGCCGACACCGTGGCCGCCGCGGCCGTCAATTCGGGGAAGTCCTCCACGCTCTTCCATTCATCGCTACCGAGGGCCTTGACCCTCGTCTTCAAGTTGGCCCGCCCGCCCGCGATCCAGCCGCGAACCTGCTCGGCGGACACTGGACCGTACTCCTTGCCGTCGCCACCGATGATGGTGTACATGGCGAAAAGACAGCAGACGGTGCGCCCCTCGTCAACCGCGCCCGTCCCGGCCCCTTAGGGCTGGGGGGCGACGCCGGCGGCGCGCGCGACGGCTTGGCGCGCGAGGACGCAGTCGTAGCGCGCCTGCAGGCGCGTGAGCTCGGCCGCCCGCATGGAGCTCTGGGCGTCGAGGAGCTCGAAGTTCGTTATGACGCCGTTGGCGTAGCGGGTCTGGGCCAGGGCCAGGGCCTCGCTCGCCTGGGCGACAAGGGTGTCGGCGCTCGCGAGCCTGGCCTTTGCCGCGTTCAGGTCGGCGTAGGCGTTGGCGACGTCCGCCGTGATGGCCTGGGTGAGCTCGAGCTCGCGGGCCTTGGCTGAGCGGACCCCGGCGCCGGCCTCGAGGCGGTCGCCCGTGACCCGCCTCCCCGTGAATATCGGCACCTCAAGCGCGAGGCCGGCCGTCAGGTAGCCCTTGTTGTCGTAGAGGCTGGGGACGATCCCGTTCTCAAGGCCCGCCGAGACCTGCGCGTCGAGCGTCGGCCTGTTGCCCCGGTCCGCAGCATCCAGCCTCAGGCGGGCCGTCTGCTCGGCGTCCTTGGCGAGCTTCATCTCCGGGCGGTTCATCAGCCCGTCCGAGATCGCCACCGACTCGGGGATCGCGAGCGCGCCGGCGTCGAAGTCGCCCGTGACGGCGAGCGGGGCCGCGACGTCCATGCCCAGGAGCTGGCGCAGCCCGTTCTCCTCCTTCTCGAGCGAGGCGAGGGTGTCGGTCAGGTGGTTGTGGGCGTTGGAAAGGCGCACCTGGGTCGTAAGCACGTCGAACTTGGTCGCGGTTCCCGCGGCGAACTTGCGCTCGGCGATGCGCAGGGCCTCCTCAAGCGCGCTGATCTCCTCCCTGGCGACGTCGGACGAGCTGCGCAGGAGGATGACCCCGTAGAAGGACTGGATCGTCTGGTAGCCGAGCTGGTGCCTCGTGTCCTCGAGCGCGTCCTCGGCGGTGATCTGGCCGGAGCGCGCCATCTCGACCAGCTTGTCGGTCCGTCCGAAGTCCGTGAGGAGTTGCCTCGCGGTCACGCTCGCGACGTACGAGTCCTGGACGTTCTCGTAGATGGCCCCCGGGGGGAGCCCGGGAATGGCGAACGCCACGTAGGGCCGAAGCGAATTGTAGAGGTAGTTGGCGTTGCCGCTCACCTGGGGCAGGCGGTCCGCGTTCGACTGCATCGTGCGGGCCCGGGCGGCGTCCACGGCGGCCTTCGCGGCGTCGATCGACGGGTAGCGCTCGATCACCGTGGAGATGGCCTGCGAGAGGGTCATGGGCGCCGGGTCCTGCCCGTCTGCGGGCGCTGACGCGCCAAGGGCGGCCAGGGCCAGTAGGGTTGCGGCGGTTCTTTTCATGGAGAGGGCCTTCATGCGTGCGGGATCAGTGGGAGTCGGCGGTCGCTGCGAGCGCGGTCTTTGATAGCGGGCGGGTGCGCCCGACGAACAGGATCAGGGGGGCGCACACAAGGGAAAGGAACCCGACAAAACGAAAGGCGTCGAGATAACTGAGAAGGCCCGCCTGGCGCTGGACGACCAGGTCCAGGAGCCCCATGGCGCGCCTGGGCGCCTCCCAGGCACTGGAGCCGTGGGCGAGCATCGCGCGGGTGAGCGCCGCGATCCTCCCGTCGGTCGCCGCATCCCCGGGCACGAGCCGGGTGACGAGGCTCATCCTGTGCGCCGCGTAGCGGTGGTCCAGGAAGGTGTTTATGAACGCCACGCCGAAGGAGCCGCCCATCTGGCGCATCATGTTGTTGAGCGCGACGCCCTGGGGGATGTCGTGGGGATGCAGCCCGGACACGGCCAGCTGCGTGAGCGGGATCGTGATGAGACTAAGGCCGATGGCGCGCAGGATGATGGGCCAGAAGAAGTTTCCCGACTGGGCCTCCAGGTCCAGCCCGGAAAGCTGCAGCGCGAAGAGGGCCACAATGGCGAAGCCCGCGACGACCATCACCTGCGGAGGGAACCCCTTGACGAGGAGGCGCCCCATCATCGGCAGGAACACCACCGCGACCACCGCGCCCGGGATGAAAAGCTTGCCGGTCTCCAGGGCCGTGTAGCCGAGCAGGCGCTGCGTGTATACCGGGACGATAAAGACCGTCGCGAAGAGGGCGAACCCCAGCACGAACGTGAGGCAGGCCGCGATGGCCAGCTTGCCGCTCCTTAGCACGCGCAGGTCCACGACGGGATGCTCGGTCGTGAGCTCTCTGACGACGAACAGAAGGAGGGAGGAGGCGGCCACCGCGGTCAGGGCGACGATGTAGCGCGTCGAGAACCAGTCCTCGGTCTCGCCTCGCTCGAGGACCGTCTGGAGCGCGCCCAGGCCCGCGACGAGCAGCGCGATGCCAAGCCAGTCGATCGTCTCGGCGCTCCTCGCGTGGGCGGGCTCCTTCACGTAGAGGTACGACAGGAACGCGGCCAGCAGGCCGATCGGCAGGTTGATGTAGAATATCCACGGCCAGGAATACTGGTCGATGATCCACCCCCCGAGCGTCGGGCCCATCGTCGGCCCGACGAAGATGCCGACCGCGAAGAGAGAAGCCGCGAAGCCGCGCTGCGCCACGGAGAAGGTCTCGAAGAGGATGGCCTGGGAGGTTGACAGGAGCGCGCCGCCCCCGAGGCCCTGGATGAAGCGGAACGAGACGAGCTCCCAGATGCTGTGCGCGTTGCCGCAGGCGACCGAGGCCGCCGTGAAGAGGAGAATGGAGCCGATGTAGTAGTTCCTCCTGCCGAAGCGGGCGGCCAGGAAGCTCGTCATCGGGATGATGATCACGTTGGCGATCGCGTAGGAGGTGATGACCCAGGCCACGTCCTCGAGCGTCGCGCCGAGGTTCCCGCTCATGTCGTTGAGCGCCACGTTCACGATCGACGTGTCGATCAGCTCGATGATCGCCGCGGTGATCACCGTGAAGGTGATCACTAGCTTGCGCAGTCCGTGCTCGGCCATGGAGGAGGGGCGGCGGGTCGCCGGCGCGCTACTCGGCGACGCTGACGATGGCGTCGACGCTCACCCCGGGGCGAAGCGGGTGGTCGGCGTCGGGCGCCTGCGTGAGCACGATCTTGACCGGGATGCGCTGGGTGACCTTGACGAAGTTCCCGGTCGAATTGTCGGGGGGCAGGAGCGCGAAGCGCGCGCCGGTCGCCCCGGAGATGGAATCGACCTTCCCGTGGAAGGCGTACCCGCGGTAGTTGTCGGCCTCGAACTCGACCTGCTGGCCGGGCCTCATGCGGGCCATCTGGGTCTCCTTGAAGTTCGCGACGACCCACACGTCGGTCTCCGAGGCGATCGAAACGAGGGTCTGGCCCGCCTGGACATACTGGCCGGGCTCCACGCTCTTGCGGGAAACGAGTCCCGCGATGGGCGCGGTCACCGTGGCGTAGGAGCGCTGCAGCCTCGCAAGGTCGAGGTCCGATGAGCGCTCGGCGATGTTTGTCTGCGCCGCGGCCACCCTGGCCGCGGCGACGCCGACCGCCGCGTCGGAGGCCTCCGCCTCGCGGCGCGTCGACTCAAGCACCGCGGCCGCGGTGTCCGCGGCCGCCTGGGTGTCGCTGAGCTGGCTGTCCGTGATGGCGCCCGTGCTGAAAAGCCTTGCGTCGCGCTCGAGGTCGCGCGCCGCCTTGCGCTGGCGCACGAGGGCCGTCTGGACGTTCGCGGCGGCCGTGGCCGCGGCCGCCTTTGCGCTGGCGAGGGACGCGTCCGCGGTCGCGCGCTCGGCGGCCGAATTGCGAAGCGCGGCCTGCGCCGCCGCGACCCTCAGGTCGAGCTCCCTCGGGTCGATCTCGACGAGGGCCTGGCCGGCGCCGACCCTCTCGTTGTCGTCGGCAAGCACCTTGGCGACGTAGCCCGAGACCCTCGGCAGGACGGGGCTGATGTGGCCCTCGACCTGCGCGTCATCGGTCTCCTCGTGGACCATGAAGTACTGCCCGCGCCTTATCCCGTAGAATGCGCCGACGGCCAGAACGACGGCGGCGAGGACTCCGATTGCGGCCTTGCGCGAGGGTGCCCTGGACGCGGATGTTGGCGCCTCCACGGGTACATCGGCGCCCTTGAAATGGACTTTGGTCGTCATGAATAAAGGGGTAATTAGGCAGCTAATCATCTTGGATTGCAAGCGCCGCCCGCCGATTTTGTCACAGGCCTCCCGTACCGGCCGCCCCGACATTCCTGGGCCTACGTCTTGTCGAAGGTATTGATGGATAATTCCATCCATTCTCCGACAAAGAGACTTCCAAGCTCCAGGTCGCCGAATCGCACGCGGTGGAGGCCTAGAACCACGCACCCAAGGGCGCCAAACATCCGGCGCACCTGATGGAAGCGTCCCTCGGTGATCACGAGCTCCATCTCAAGGGGGCCCAAACGTCGAAGCGTTGCCGGGGCGCACGGCTTGCCCTCCCCCGGGAGCACGAGGCGGCCCCCTGCAAGAATCTCCTCAGCCTCGGCCGGGGGCTCGCGGTCCAGGGTGGCGCGGTACGCCTTGGGAACCTTGTGCCTGGGCGAGGTCAGCCGGTGGACGAGGGCGCTCTGGTCGGTCAGCAGGAGCAGGCCGGTCGTCTCCTTGTCGAGGCGCCCCACCGTGGTCACGGGTGGATTGCGCCGGCGCCAGCGCTCCGGCAGCAGCCCGTAGACGCTCGGCCCCTCGGCGGTGCCGTGCGAGCAAACGAGGCCCGCCGGCTTGTTCAGAAGGATGAGGAGCCCGCCGGGATGGTCCAGGGGCCCGCCGTCAACCAGCACGGAGCCGGGCTCGACCCGCGCGCCGGGATCCGTCGCGGGCCTGCCCCCGACCGAGACCCGGCCCGCCCCGATCCAGTCCCGCACCTCGCGGCGGGACCCGTAGCCAAGGCTGGCAAGGAGCTGGTCTAGGCGTGGCATGCGGGCCGGGATTTGGGCACTTTCACGGGGACTAATCAACCTGCCGGTGGCGGGAATCTCAGTTTGCGTACAAGATTAGTCTCGGCATCGGGACCCGCATTTAGGATGTCTAATCCTCGCAACAAATTATGGCAGTCTGGGAATACAAGGTAATCTCGAGCGGCAAGGGAGGCTTCGCCTCGCCCGCGCTCCTGGAGTCATTTCTAAATCAACTCGGGTCGGAGGAGTGGGAGATCATCGAGTTTCGGGGGCAGCCGGACAATCCCCTGGCCTTCTCCGGTCTCGCCCGGAGGCCGACCCAGCGCGACTGGACGCTCGGGGACGCCGCGGCGGCGGCGGCCAAGGTCGAGGCCGACAAGCTGCGCGAGGAGTTCGAGGCGAAGTTTCGCAGCGCCACCGCGGCGCAGGCGGCGGGCGGCGCGGCAGGCGGACCCGAGGCCGAAGCCCAGCAGCCCCAGGGCGACAGCCGCGAGCACGACGGCCTCAGGAGCCTGCGCGACACCGAGAGGGACTCGGACCCCGACGCCCCCGACACGGACGCGGCCGAGGACGACTGGGACAAACTCGGAGACGAGGATGCGCTTCCGACCTTCTTCGAGGCGATGCGCCCGCACCTTCGCAGGAACCAGAGGGGCCCGGGCTACTCGGCGGGGGTGGACTACCTCGCCAAGAAGTGGGACCTCTCGGAGGCCGAGGTCATCGGCGCCCTCAAGGAATGCGGTCTCGAGATTCCCGAGGACGAGGACGCTGAGATCAAGTACGTCGACTACGACGGGGACCTCTACTGGGTGAACGTGAACCGACGCGGGGAGCTCTGGGTCAACACGAAGGAGAAGACCCGCCCGGTGTTCCGCACCGTCAGGGCGGCGCCGGTCAGGGCCGAGGAGGCCGCGAAACCCGAGGAGGCCGCGAAGCCCGAGGAGCCCGGGGGCCAGGCCGAGGAGAAGAGGCAAAGGAAGCACGGGGTCGGGCAGGAGCCTTCGGCCCCGGCGGGCCCGCTCCCTGAGGGGCCGGCGCTCCTTGAGCGCATCCGCCCCCTGATGAGGCGCAACCGCCACGAGCCCGGCGGCTCGGGCAGCATGAGCTTCCTGTCCCGCGCCCTCAAGTGCAGCGAGGCCGCGCTCATCGACGCTTTCACGGCCATGGGCCTTTCCGCAGCCGCGGCGCCCGGCGAGCCGCCGGTGTTCGCGCAGGTCGGCGAGGAATCCTGGTGGCTGAGCAAGGACAGCCGCGGGGCCACCTGGATCAACGCCCGCGAGAAGCGCGCGGAGGAGGCCGCCGGGGCCCAGCCTGCGCCGTCGGCCGAGCCGGCCCCCGCCGATCCGAACGCACCGGTGCCTGGAAACGTGCTGGCCGCGGTGCGGCTGCTCCTCAGGGAGACGAGGACCGGGGGCGTTGCGGCCACTATCGAGCGCCTGGCCTCGGAGCTCGGCAAGTCGCCCGAGGAGCTCCTGGGGGCCCTCTCGGCCTGCGGCCTGCACATCCCGGAGAAGGCCCGGGAGAAGCCCGTCTTCGTCGAGCATGCCGGGGAGATCTTCTGGCTCAACCGCAACAGCAAGGGGGAGCTCTGGCTCAACGCCAAGGTCTCCAAGTACGCTTCGGGAGACGGGGAGCACTCTGGCAGGCACCGCAAGGGGCGGCCGAAGAAGAAGGACGAGCCGGAAGGGGAGCCCGCCGCGCAGGCGCAGCAGGCGCCTGCCCCGCCGCCCGCCGCCCAGGAGGCCCCGCCAGCAGCCCCCGGCGTGCCCCCGGCCGCCTGAAAGCGCGGGCCCTTTTTAGGCCCGCGACCGGCGCAGGTCGACGGCGTCCGCGAGGGCGGAGAGCACGGGTGCCGTCTTCTCCCAGGACAGGCACGGGTCCGTCACGCTCCTGCCGTACACCAGGGGGCGAGCCTTGTAGTCCTGAGATCCGCCGACAAGGTTGCTCTCGATCATGACGGCGGCGACGGAGCGTTCGCCGGCCGCAATGCGCGAGGCGAGATCGGCCGCCACGGCGACCTGGCGCTCCGGATCCTTCCCGCTGTTCGCGTGGCTGCAGTCCACCATGACGAATGGCGGCAGCGCGCACGCCGCCAGGGACTCGACCGCGGCGCGGACGGCCTGGGCCGAGTAGTTGCCCCCGCCGGGGCCGCCCCCGCGCAGCACGATGTGGGTGTCCTCGTTGCCCGTCGTCTGGAGGCAGGCGGGCGACCCGTCGCGGGAAAGCGACGGAAACCAGTGCGGGTGGCGCGCCGACCGGACGGCGTCGACCGCCACCTTGACGTCGCCGTCCGTCCGGTTCTTGAAGCCGACCGGCATCGAGAGCCCCGACGCGAGCTCGCGGTGGATCTGGCTCTCCACGGTGCGCGCGCCGATCGCCCCCCAGCTCACGAGGTCCGCGTAGTACTGGCCGAGCGTGGCGTCCAGGAACTCCGTCGCGATGGCGAGGCCCATCGCCGTTACATCCGACATGAGCTTCCTGGCGAGGCGCAGGCCCTTGGCCGTCTGGAAGGTCTCGTCCAGGTCCGGGTCGTTGATCAGGCCCTTCCAGCCTACGACTGTGCGCGGCTTCTCGAAGTACACGCGCATGGCGACGACGAGCCTGCCCGCGTGCCTGTCCGCGGCGGCCTTGAGGAGCGCTGCGTACTCCTCGGCGGCTGCGACGTCGTGAATCGAGCACGGGCCGACGACGACGAAGACGCGCTCGTCGCGCCCCGCCATGATCGCGGCGATGTCCCTTCGGGACGCCGCGATGCGGGCGGCGCCCGCGTCGTCAAGGGGGTACTCCCCCTCGATCACCGAGGGGGCCGGAATGGGCCTGGTCGCACGGATGCGAAGGTCGGTGGTGAGACGGTGCATGCCGGCCGGTCCAGATCTCGGCCCCGCCCCTTCAGGAGGCGATGAGGGTGCGCGCCCGCGCGACGGCGGGGTGGGAGCTCAGGAGAACCTCGGCCAGGCTCGGCTGGAGCCCGAGCGACGCGGCCCTCGAGCGAAGCATGATCCAGGCGAGGGAGGACGAGGGCGGGCTGAATGCGTGCGGCGCGAACGCGTCGAACACGCTCGAAAGGCCGGGAAGCTGCTCCTTGGGAAGGAGGCCCTTATCGACCAGGAACAGGCCGAGCAGCGCGGCGAGGGCGTCGATCCAGGCGACCGGCGACGGCGGGGCGGAATAGGGCAACGCCGCGCCGGCCGGGTAGGGCGACCATTCCATGAACGCCCTGACGTACTCGTGCAGCTTCGTCAGCTCCGAGTCGGCCGTGGCCGCGGTCCAGCGGGCGGTGATCTGCTTGCGCTCGCGGAACTTCTTCACCTCCCAGACCCGCAGGCCGAGGACGAACTCCTCGCCCTCGCGCTTGAGCGTTCCGGTGAAGATGTAGTCGAGCCCGTCCGCCGTGGTCTCCACGAGCTTCTTCAGGTTCTCGACCGTCCATTCCGCCGGGAATATGACCGGACGCCTGGAGCCGTCCGACTCGTTGTAGTTGCCGAGCGCCGCGACGGACGAATAGAGCGGCGAAAAGAAGAACGTCTCGGCGAGCCAAAGGGGGATCCCGCGGGAGAATCGGCCGAGCTCGTCCTCGGGCTGCCTCATCGCCGCGGCGATGTCGCCGTAGGCGCCGGGTAGGGCGAGCTGCGCGAAGGCGACCCGGCGCAGCTTGCCCTCCTTCTTGGGCAGCACGTCAGGGAACGCCTCGAGGCCGTATGACCAGATGGGCCTGCTGATCGTGACGAGGGCGATGCCGGCCTGCCTCTTGGCCCCGTCATCGCCCTGGGCGCCCGCAAAGGCCGGAGCGGCCGGGATCCCCTGCACGTCGCCGTGCTGGATCAGCTCCGCGATGGCGTTCGAGAATCCGTTCAGGCGCTCCTGCAGCTCGGGTTTCTCGAGGGAGAAGAGGATGTCAAGGACGTGGCGCGCCGCATCCGAGTCGCGCACCGCCAGGTAGGCCTGGATGAGGTTGATCCCCGTCGCGGGTCCGTGGCGGCGGGCGTCGTAGCGCGGGGCCACAAGCTCGATGATCTGGGATATGTTCCCCGTCGAGCCGAGGTCCCCCGAGACGATGACGAGGACGTCGGCGCGGTCCCCCGCGACCGAGAGAACCTCCTCATAGATGGCCAGGGCCCCCGCAAGGTCCTTGGCGTCGAGCCTCTCCCGCGCGGCGACGAGCCGCGGCGCCACGCCCGACACGGAGGGCTCGGCGGGGCCCGCGGGCGGGGTCGCGCCCGCGTCACCTGCGGCGGGAGTGGGCTGCTTGCCGGCGAATCGGTCAAAGAATCCCATGTATTGGAGCAAAGCGACCGCGGCGCGGGTTGCGATCAGAATTGGCTTGCCGCCGTCATTTTCCGAGCTCCCGGAGGGCGTCCGAGGCTATCCAGCGGGCGGACGGGGCGCCCAGCCGGGCGATCCGGAGGGCCTCGGCCACGGCCGCCCTGCGCAGCCGGCCGTTGCGCTTGCCAATCTGCCTAAGCGCCCAGTTGGCCGCCTTCATGACGAAGTTTCGCCCGTCATGCGCCTCCCGCCGGATGATCGGCAGGAACCCAAGGAAGACCCGGTCCGGAAGGTCCCTCCGGTGGACGGCGAGGCAGGCCATCATGGCGAAGCCGGCGCGCTTGACGAACTCGGGGCGCCTCGCGCTCCAGGCCGCCGCCCTTGCGACGGCGTGGGGCGTGCGGTCGAACAGGTTCGAGCACACCTGGTCGCAGACGTCCCACGAGTCGAATCCGCGGGCCCAGGCGTCCATCTGGCGCTCCGTGACGAGCGCGGGGTCGTCCACGTAGGCCGCAAGTATCCTGGCCTCGTGGATGTTGGCCGACCAGAGGGCGAGGGCCAGGGGGTGGTCGTTGGGGTGGGAGCGGGCGATGCGGCGCAGCTCGGGAATGGGCACCCCCAGATGGAGCGTCCGGGGGGTGATGCCGAAGCGGCGCTGGCCGGCGACGTTGCGGCTGCTTCCGAGCGAGCGCAGGCGGGAGATCACGGCTGAGGCGTCCATGGCGGTCCCCCCAAGGGGGGTGCCGGAGCCTCCCGCCCGGCCGCCTCCGGGGCAAATCCGTTACTGGGTATGCACTTTACTCAACCGACCACTAGGGGTTGTGGCCGCGGATTGCGTCAAACGGGGTCGGCGGCATCGCGACAGCCTGTTGAACGAGGCGGTAAAATAGCTTTCCGCGCGAAGCGGACGTTCGGCGGTTAAATCGGAGCACAAATTCGTCGAGGTAATGGCCGAGCTGCTTGTGCCCAATCGCACCCTGATGGGTTCCCAGCAACCAGCGTTTCAACAAGGACGCCACACGATGGGCCCTTGGCAGCAGTACCGCTGCCGCCCTTGGATTGGTTCCCCGCACCGACCGATCATGTGCATAGTTCGGGATGTTCTCATAGACGATCAGCCCATCGGTTCGGATCGTGCTGCCTGGCTCGATCATATCCGTGACAAACGCCTTCGCACTGGCCTTGGTCAGCTCGTCGGCGGTGCGCAGGCGTATTCTTCCGATCCCTTTGCCGTCCACCTCAGCGGCAACCATAACGAGGATCTCCTTGCACGTAAGTCGGCCTTTAACACCCACTTCGCCACCGCCCCAGTAGGTCTCATCCACCTCGACGACACCGTCGAGACGGTCCCGGCCTGGGCGCACCATCGCACGCCGCAACTTGTGCAACAGAGTCCAGGCCGTCCTATAACTGCCCAGGCTGAGCTCGCGTTGCAGATCGACCGCACTTACTCCGTGCCTCTGGCTGGTGACGTGCCAAATCGCACAAAACCAGGTCAGCAACGAAAGTCGGCTGTCTTGGAAAATCGTTCCCGATGTGACCGATACCTGCCGGCGACACCCCTGGCAGAGCCACAGGCCCCGCTTCATGCTCCAAGCTTGTCTGTGCCCGCACCTTGGACACCTAAACCCATCGGCCCATCGCAGCCTAAACAGGTACTCCCGACATGCCTCTTCACTCGCAAAGCGAGACTCCAATTCCTTCAGCGAATCCGGGTAATCGCCTGCCACGCCATACCACTACAGGTTGTGGTTGGTTGAGTAAAGTGCATACCCAGTAATCCGTTTGACCGTCTTTTTGGCACGCTATTACGTAGCCCCTCCCGCCGATGAACCGGGTCCACATCAAGACTTACGGGTGCCAGATGAACGAGCGCGACAGCGAGGCCGTCGCGGCGATGCTTCGCGCCCGCGGATACCGGATCGTCCCGAGCGAGGACGACTGCGACATCCTCCTGCTCAACACGTGCAGCGTGCGCGACGCCGCCGAGCAGAAGGCCATCGGCAAGGCCGGGTACGCGGCCGCGCGCAAGCGGCGCGAACCCGACTTCGTGCTCGGCATCCTGGGATGCATGGCGCAGAACCGCGGCGCCGACCTCCTCGAGCGGCTGCCCGACGTGGATCTGATCGTCGGAACCCAGAAGTTCCACCGGGTCCCCGACTACCTCGACAACCTTCGCGCCGCACGGGAGGCGGGCATCCCGATCGCCGAGGCGATCGTGGAGACCGGGTCCGAGGAGGGCTCGCAGAACACGATCCGCGACCACATGGAGGGCCCCGGGCGCCGGGTCTGCGCCTTCGTCTCGATCCAGCAGGGCTGCGACATGAACTGCACCTTCTGCATCGTGCCCAGGACCCGGGGCGACGAGCGCTCCCGGCCGATGGAAGACATCGTGCGCGAGTGCGAGGAGCTCGCGGGCCGGGGCGTGCGCGAGGTGACCCTCCTCGGGCAGATCGTCACCAGCTACGGCCGCAGGGACCACCCCCGCGAGGCCGGCGCCTCGCCGTTCGTCCAGCTGCTGGAGCGCGTCCATGAGATCCCGGGCATCGAGCGCATCCGCTTCACCTCGCCGCACCCGCGCGGCTTCAGGCGCGACCTGACCGAGGCCTTCTCCCGCCTGCCGAAGCTCGGCGAGCACGTGCACCTTCCCGTGCAGTCAGGCAGCGACTCGATCCTTCGCGCGATGAACCGGCCCTACAGCCGCGAGCGCTACCTGGAGATCGTGCGCATGCTAAAAGCGGCCCAGCCCGCCATGGCGTTCTCGACGGACATCATCGTCGGCTTCCCCGGCGAGACCGACGAGGACTTCGAGCGGACAAGGACGCTCTGCGAGGAGGTGGACTACGACATGGCCTACGTCTTCAAGTACTCGGTGCGGACGGGGACGCCCGCGGCGACCATGCCGGGCCAGGTGCCCGAGGCGGTGAGGGAGAGGCGCAACCAGGCCCTGCTCGAGGTCCTGCGCGCGGGCTCGCTGCGGCGCAGCACCTCCCTTGTGGGCGCGGTCCAGGAGGTGCTTGTCGAGGGCCCGGACAAGACCGGGATGCGCCTGTCGGGCAGGACGCGCGCAAACCGCGCCGTCGTGTTTGAGGGCCCGGGGCGGCTCGCGGGGTCGCTCGCCGCGGTGGCGATCACGGACGCCAGCGTCAGCACGCTCTACGGAAGCCTGGTTCCCGCGGGAGCCGGCTTGCAATCCGCGGCCTGCCCCGCGTCACTCTAAGGGCCAAGACCCGAATGTCCCTGTTCGCCGCCACGCTCATCCCCGGGCTCGTCCTGGTCCTCTTCGGCACGCCGCTCCTGCTGGACCATTCGGGGGCGAAGGCGGCGATCGCGGCCTTTCCCAGGTCCGCCTCGGTCGGCAACGTCGTCTTCGGCGCGGCCGCTGCCTGGTTCCTCTACAACATCTGGCACCTGTCGAACGCGGACTTCGGCGAGTACCGCACGCTCCTGTTCATCGGATTCGCGGCCGTGGCCGTGCTATCGTTCAAGTGCGTGCCGGACTTCCTCGGCGTGCGGGGCGCCTGCGCGCTCGTGCTGATCGGGGCTGCGCCGTTCCTTGACGCGGCCTACATGGAATACGGCCGGCCGCTGCGGCTTTTCATGGTGGGCTTCGTCTATCTCGCCATTGCGCTCGCGATCTGGGTCGGGGCGCAGCCCTGGAGGCTGCGCGACTTTCTGGGTTGGCTCTTCGCGCGCGGCGCGAGGTCCCGGGGCCTGGGCGGCTTCCTCGTGGCCTACGGGCTCCTCCTCTGCGGGGTCGCCTTCACGATGCGATGAGCGCCCGCCACCCGCCGAGGCCCGACCCGAGGAACCCCGTCCTGCTTGTTCTCGCCGGGCCCGCCGGATCGGGCAAGAGCACCCTGTGCGACCGGCTGGTGGAGGCGGACATCGGGTTCAAGCGCGTCGTGACGAGCACGACGCGCGCGCCGAGGCAGGGCGAGGTGAACGGAGTCCACTACCACTTCTTCACGCCGGAGCAGTTCGACGCCCGGATTGCCGCCGGCGAGTTCCTGGAATGGGCGTGGGTCCACGGCGAGCGCCGCTACGGCACGCTCGCCGCGAGCGTCCTCGGCCCCCTGCGTCAGGGGCAGAGCCTGGCCATGAGCGTGGACGTCCAGGGGGTCGAGAGCCTGCGCAGGATCGCTGCGGGCAACCCCCTGCTCGCGCGGGCCCTGACGACGGTATTCATCATGGTCGACCGCGAGCGCCTGATGGCGCGCATGCGCGAGAGGGGCAAGGACGACGAGGCGGAGATCGCCCGGCGCATGGCGACGGCCGAGGCGGAGCTGCGCGAGGCCCCGAAGTTCGACTTCCTGATAGAGAGCAGGACGCGCGACGACGACTTTGCCGCACTGCTGGACATCCTGACGAGGATAGCGGGGCGGCCCGCCGGGCCCTAGCCCCCGATGTAGCTCATCTCGACCTTCTCGCGCGCCTTCCCGGCGGCGAGGATGGCGGCCCTCTCCTCGCTGTAGCGATCGGTGCGCGCGCGCCACACGCCCGCGATGCGCTCGCCCAGGGCCGCGTCGTCCGCGCCGCGGCGCAGCAGGCCCAGGATGTCGGTCCCCGCGGAGGCGAACAGGCACGTGAAGAGCTTGCCGTCCGCCGAGAGCCTGGCGCGGTGGCAGTCCCTGCAGAACGGCTCGGTGACCGAGCTGACGATCCCGATCTCCCCGCCCCCGTCGGCGTAGCGGTAGCGCGCCGCGACCTCGCCGCGAAACGCTGGCACAAGGGGCTCGAGGGGGAAGGCCGCCGAGATGCGCTCCACGAGCTCGCGGGCCGCGACGACCTGCGAGCCGGACCAGTGGTTCGTGTTGCCGACGTCCATGTACTCGATGAAGCGCAGCACGTGCCCCCGCGCCCGGAAGTACTCGCAGAGCGCAACGATCTCGCCGTCGTTGACGCCCCTCTGCACGACGCAGTTGACCTTCACCGGGAGGCCGGCGGCGGCGGCGGCGTCAATGCCCTCGAGGATCCGGGAGACCTTGAAGCCGAGGCCGTTCATCCTGCCGCCGGTGGCCTCGTCAAGCGAGTCCAGGGACACGTTGATCCGGTCCAGCCCCGCCTGCCTGAGCGCGGCCGCCTGCCTAGCGAGGAACCAGCCGTTCGTGGTCAGGGACACGTCCTCGACCTTCAGGTCGTGCTTGACCGAGCGGATGATGGCGGGCAGCTCCGGGCGCAGCAGCGGCTCGCCGCCCGTCAGCCGCACCTTGTGGACGCCCAGGCCCACGAATGCCCCGACGATCCTCTTGAGCTCCTCCTGGGTCATCAGCCTGTGCGGGGGCAGGAAGGGATGGTCGGGCCCGAAGGCCTCCTTGGGCATGCAGTACGGGCAGCGGAAGTTGCACCGGTCGGTGACCGAGACGCGCAGGTCGCGCACGGGGCGGCCTAGTGTGTCGGGGTTCGCGGCCATGGGATTGGCAAAAAAAGCCTGAAATCGTTATTTCGCGAGCAGCGAATTGTGTATTATCATCGCCGTCGTGCTCACACCCGGCGACGCCCTGGCGCTCATCCTCGATACGATCCCGCTCTTTCACAAGGAGGACTGCGCGATCGCCGAGGCGCACGGGCGCGTGCTCAGGGGCGACCTGCGGGCGGACCGGGACCTGCCCCCTTTCGACAGGGTGACAATGGACGGTTTCGCGGTGCGCTCCTCGTCGCTGCGCTCGGGCGTGAGGCGCTTCCGCGTCGAGGCGACGCAGGCCGCCGGAATGATGCCGCTCACGCTGGGCCCGGCGGAGGACGCGTGCGTCGAGGTGATGACGGGCGCCGTCCTTCCGCAAGGCGCCGACTGCGTCATCCCGTATGAGGATGCGCCGCGCGAGGGGTCCTGGGCGCAGGTCGCGCGGGCCCCCGAGGGGGACGCCGCGCACATGAACGTCCACCGGCGCGGCTCGGACCACAGGGCCGGCGAGGTGATCGTGCGCGCGGGCGCGCGCCTGACGGGCAGGGAGATCGCCGTCGCCGCGGCCTGCGGGCACCCCGCGCTCAACGTGGCGCACTCGCCGAAGATCGCCGTGGTCTCGACCGGGGACGAGCTGGTCGAGGTCGACGCGCTCGTGGGGCCGCACCAGATTCGGCGCAGCAACGACTACTCTCTGCGGGCGGCGCTCATGCAGTCCGGCTACCCGCGGGCCGACCGCTTCCACCTGCGCGACATCAGGCACGAGATCGAGCACATGCTCTGGCACATCCTCGCCGAGTACGACGTGCTGCTCATCACCGGGGGCATCTCCAAGGGCAAGTTCGACTTCCTTCCGGCCGAGCTCGAGCGCCAGGGCGTCCACAAGGTGTTCCAGGGCGTCGCCCAGCGGCCCGGAAAGCCCTTCTGGTTCGGTCTGAGCGGCAGGGTATCGCCCGTGTTCGCCCTTCCCGGCAACCCGGTCTCGGCCTACACGTGCCTGCACCGCTACGTGCTGCCGGCGCTAAACCACGCGAGCGGGATGACCCCCCGAGCCCCGCTGACCGCCGCACTCGCCGCCGACTGCCCGTCCGACCCGAAGCTGTCCCTCCTCATGCCCGTGCGGATCTCGAGCGGGCCCCGTGCGGAGCTGCTGGCGAGCCCCGAGCCCCTCGGGACATCGGGCGACCTGGCCGGGCTCGTGGACACGGACGGGTTCGTCGAGCTGCCGGCCGGCCGGGGCGGCCTTCCCGCGGGCGTCCTCGCGCCCTTCTGGCGGTGGGCCTAAGCCGCGACCGGCAACGCTGCGGTTGAACTGGCGCGAAATAGCGCACAACTTTCGGGCAAGGATGGCCAAGAAGAAGGAATTCTCGCACATCGACGCGTCGAACCGGCCCCGCATGGTCGACGTCGGGGGCAAGCGCGTCACGCGCAGGACGGCCCACGCGGTGGCGGTCGTCGCGCTGCCGCCCGCGCTCGCGCGCAGGCTCGAGGACGGCGACATCCCCAGCCGCAAGGGCCCGGTGTTCCAGGCCGCGGTCCTGGCCGGCATCATGGGGGCGAAGAGGACCGCGGACCTCATCCCGCTGTGCCACCCGCTCCCGCTCGAGGACTGCACGGTCGAGATCAGGGTCTGCCCGCCCCGCCCTGACGGCTCGGCGGACGTGGAGATCCACTGCCGGGCGGCCACGCGGGCGCGCACGGGCGTCGAGATGGAGGCCTTGACCGGGGCGAGCGTCGCCGCCCTCACCCTCTACGACATGGGCAAGGCTGTCAGCCGCGGCATCGTGGTCCGGGAGGTGCGCCTCCTCGAAAAGACGGGCGGCAGGAGGGACTACCGAGCCCCGTGAAGAAGAGCCTGCACGTGCGCTACTTCGCCGTCCTTCGCGAGCAGCGCGGGCTTGGCGAGGAGCGCGTGTCGACCGGGGCGGCGACGGCGGCCGAGCTCTACGAGGAGCTGCGGGCGCGCCATGGCTTCACCCTGCGGGCGGACCGGCTCCGGGTGGCCGTCAACGACGAGTTCGAGCCCTGGGGGGCCGCCATCCGGGACGGGGACTCGGTTGTATTCATTCCGCCGGTGGCGGGGGGCTGATTCGCCATGGCCTTCAGGATGACGGGCTCCCCGATCGCCCCCGCAGCCCTCGTCGAGGGCTTCGGCGACCCGCGCTGCGGGGGGCTCGCGTTCTTCGAGGGGCGGGTGCGCGACCTGAACGAGGGCAGGGCGGTGCAGGCGCTCGAGTACGAGGCCTACGTTCCGCTCGCCGAGAAGGAGGGGGAGAGGATCCTCGCGGAGGCCCGGGGGCGTTTTGAAATCCTGCGCGCCGAGTGCGTGCACCGGACCGGCCGGCTCGGGCTCGGAGACGTCGCGGTCTGGGTCGCGGTGGCCGCGGTCCACAGGGGCGCCGCGTTCGACGCCTGCCGCTACATCATCGACGAGACGAAGGCGCGCCTGCCCATCTGGAAGAAGGAGCACTACGCCGGCGGGGCCTCGGAGTGGATCAGCTGCGCAGAGAGGGATGGCCCGGCCGCGGGGACGACCAGATGACGGTCAAAACCCGCCGCCGCCGCGCATGTGCTTCAACTCGACACCCAGCCCAGGCATCGTTACAAAACAGCCACGAAAATGGGCATTCCAGACGCATACTTCGCAGCAGCCACCACGCTCGATAAGCTCCAGAAGATCCCGCCGGCATTCTGGGCGAAGCTGGGGATCGCTATCCTCGCGATCATCATCGTCGTCCTCGTCTTGCGTAAAGTGATGCAGACGAACAAGATTGTCATGGGCGCCGTCCTTTTCATCGGCGGCGGCCTGTTGTTCTTCAATTGGATCTACTATCGCACCGAGCCCAAGGCCTTGACGCCGTTCTTCGACAAGATCGCCCCGTTCTTCCCGAGCGCGGGCGCCTATCAGACCAACCAGGCGTCGACGCCGGACCAGCCGCACAAGAAGTAGCCGGCCCAGAAACAGCTTGGTTTAAGGGCGCTTGTCGGGGAGATTCGTGGCGCCATGGCTAAGCAATTTTCCGACATCGGGCTCGTTGGCCTCGCGGTCATGGGCCAGAACCTGGCCCTGAACATAGCCGATCACGGCTTCCAGATCTCGGTATTCAACCGCACGACCGAGAAGACCGACAAGTTTGTGGCGGAAAACCCGGGCACGCCGGGAGGGATCGTCGGGACAAAGTCCGTGAAGGAGCTCGTGGCCTCGATCGCGAAGCCGAGGAAGATCATCCTCCTCGTGCAGGCCGGAAAGGGGACGGACGCGGTCATCGACGGCCTGACGCCCTGCCTCGAGAAGGGCGACATCGTGATCGACGGCGGCAATGCGCTCTGGACGGACACGATCAGGCGCGAGAAGGCCTACAGCGACAAGGGCCTGAGGTTCATCGGCAGCGGCGTGTCCGGCGGGGAGGAGGGCGCTCGCTTCGGGCCGTCGCTCATGCCCGGCGGCGACTACCAGGCCTGGCTCGAGTTGAAGCCGGTCTGGGAGGCCATTGCCGCCAAGGTCGACCCGGCGACGGGAAAGCCGATCACGGGCGCCGCGCCAGGCAGGCCCGTCAGTGGCGGGGTGCCCTGCACGGCCTACATCGGCTCCAACGGGGCGGGCCACTACGTGAAGATGGTCCACAACGGCATCGAGTACGGCGACATGCAGATGATCTGCGAGGCCTATGCGCTGATGAAGGGGCTGCTTGGCATGAAGCCCGCGGAGATGAGCGGGGTATTCACGGAATGGAACAAGGGGATCCTGGACAGCTTCCTAATCGAGATCACGGCGGACATCCTCAGGCAGAGGGACCCCGTCACCCGCAAGCCGTTCGTCGACGTCGTTCTCGACGCGGCGGGTCAGAAGGGGACCGGCAAGTGGACATCGACCAACGCGCTGGACATGGGCGTGCCGGCGCCGACCATCGCGGAGGCGGTGTTCGCCCGGTGCCTCTCGGCGGTCAAGGAGGAGCGGGTCGCCGCCTCGAAGATACTCAGGGGGCCCTCCAAGAAATACCGCGGGTCTAAGAAGGCGCTGGTGGCGGCGATCCACGACGCCCTCTACTGCTCGAAGATCTGCAGCTACGCGCAGGGATTCCAGCTCATGCGCACGGGCGCCCAGGACTACGGCTGGAACCTGAACTTCGGCGAGATTGCCCAGATATGGCGGGGCGGCTGCATCATCCGCGCCGCGTTCCTGCAGAAGATCACCGAGGCCTTCACGCGCAAGCCGGACCTGGCGAACCTCCTCCTCGATCCGTACTTCAACAGGACGTTCAAGGCGGCGCAGACCAACTGGAGGAAGGTGATCGCCCTGGCCGCGGAATGCGGCGTGCCCGCGCCCACCTTCAGCGCCTCGCTCGCCTATTACGACGGCTACAGGAGCGCGCGCCTGCCGGCCAACCTCCTGCAGGCGCAGCGCGACTACTTCGGCGCCCACACCTACGAGCGCGTCGACCAGCCCCGTGGAAAGTTCCACCACCTCGACTGGCCCGACCCCAAGAGGCCGCAGCTCGACGTCTGAGGATTTCGCGGCGTTGTTTTCTTACAAAGGAAAGTATAAGGAACGACACCGTAAGTGTACATGCATACAAACGAAGTGTACGATGACGGAGACTATCCGACAATATAACTCGTGCTTTTGACTCTTTCGGGAGATGACCGATTGGAGCCGCCACTTGAAGGCAATCCGCCGTAGATCACTTGACTGCGAGTTCCAGTCGCATCAGGAACCCTAAGATACATGAACACCGTTGTGCCACCCCGCACGGCGTCCACACTCCAAGCTGTTGCAAGAAAGGCTGGAGTTTCCATTTCCACTGCATCGCGCTGCCTGAGCGGCGCTGCGAAGATGGCGAATTCAACGCAGCTGCGGGTCTGCGCTGCTGCGACGGCCGTTGGTTACAAGCACAATGCGCTGGTGAGTCAGGTTATGCGAGCCACCCGCCGCGGCGACGCACAGAATCATCTTGGGACAATCGCATTCGTGACACCGGTCGCCGACTCTCATGAATGGCGGGCAACTCCCACTCTCCAAAGCAATTGGGAGGCGGCGCGCGAACGCGCCGAATCATTCGGATACGGAATCACAGAGTTCACACTTTGTTCGAGTGGGATGACGGGACAGCGGCTCGGCGGGATTCTCGCGGCCCGCGGGATTACCGGCGCTCTCCTGGCGGCATTTCCGACGGAGCCGCACGCGATCTCGTTTCCATGGAACGATTTTGCAATTGTTCAAGTGGGCCACCAAATCGCATCGCCACGTCTCGATTGCGTCTTGAGCGACCATTCGGAGGCCGTGACAATGGCCGCCAGGAGGATCACGCAATGCGGCTACCGCCGCATCGGCCTCGCGATTGAAAAGTATCAGGACAATATAACCGATGCTCGGTGGTCCCTCGGTTACGCAGGACTTTCAGTGACAATGCCTTTGTTGGCCCAGATCCCGCCGCTCCTGCCAACGCAGATGAACGCCGACCTATTCTTGAGCTGGGTCGACAAGCACAAAGTCGACTGCGTTCTGACTCTCTCAACATTCCGCAACGAACCCAACATCATGGATGCCTGGCTGGCGGGCAGCGGCAAGCATGTTCCGAAGGATGTCGGCCTTGTCTCGCTCGACGTGACCCGGATTCATTCGGATTGGTCCGGGGTTAAGCAGCATTCTGAGGAGATTGGCCGCGCCGCGGTCGACATGTTGTTTTCGAAACTGCAGGCCGGGGAACGCGGGATTCCCCAGCTTCCCCGTACCCTTCAAGTTCACGGACACTGGCACGACGGCGGGACATTGCGGCCGCCGATGGGAGTCAAGACCGGCTGCGAGGTTTAGGTCGCGTGTGCACGGTCGCTGTGGCCGTCCTCAGAATCGACCGCGCAAATCCCGGGGACGAAGATTCCTGGCGAGATCGAGCATTGGTGGCTGGTCGATCCTTAAGCCGAAACCCCTGATCAGCACCAGGAGGCGATAGAGGGAGCCGGTTGAGAGCGACCGTAATGCGGTCTCGTTCAATTGATCGACGCAGGCGCGTGTTTGCTCGCGTGCAAGGTCCGTCTGCCTGTTGCGCGCCAACAGAACCGCGAGCCCCACCCGTCGGTCCAGCGGCAGGCGAGGATAGGCGCCGCTCTTGATTCTGGGTATGATCAGCTTCAAGGCGCCGGCTGCTGCCTCCTCATTGCCAGTCGCAGTGGCAACCTCGGCACGGGCTATCCAGGAATCAAGATCCGACGGATAACGCCGCAGCCCCCGGGCGGCGCCTTCCGCCAGATCCATCCGGTTCATTTCCACGAAATATTGGGCCAAGCGGCAAAGCGCCAGTGCTTCGTCCTGGTCATCGACAACCTCGAAGATTGTGACGGACTGGCCGTCCAAGCCGGCCCCGGCCGGCAGGTGATACGCGATCGGCCGCAGCCAACGGGTCATGTTCCAAACGTGCAGCCGGGCAATAAAGGTACCCTCCAATTGCCCCATTCCGTTCCGGGCATATTCGTCCAGATAGGAATCCCAGGAAGGGATCACTATGAACCTGACGCCGCGACGGTCGATCAATCCCTTGGCTTCGTCCAGGTTGGAGGCGCTGACGATGCGGATGGCGGCCTGGATTCCTGCGAGGTTTTCCCAAGCGGGCGTGCCAAGCCCCCGCAAGTTTCAATAATAAAGGGTCATCGTCTCGCTGGGCGGGGCGAGCACGACTGCCTGCTCAGAAGGCGCATGTTAAGCCATCCATTGGGCCAGGTCGCGCTCTACCAAGTCGAGCAACTCGGCGTTGGTCAAAGTGCCCATTTGCGCTGAAGGCAGAAGTTGACTTATCCCGAGAGCGAGCACGACAGCCACGGTTGCGGACCAAGCATAATCGACGACTCGGCCTGGCGACGAGTGACTGGTGGTCGCAACCAGCAACCCGAGCAACAATGCGTCGGCGGCGCTCCATTCGCCGACACGCCACGTGGCCTGCCCGACGGCAACCAGCACCGGACCCAGGGCGATGGCGACGGACGCACGCCCCCAAGGCGTCGTCGACCTCCGCATGATCAGCCATCCAGCCGGCAGGACCAGAAGTGCTGGAAGGAGGGTGGCGCAAATCTTTGCCGTGATTCCGTCGTGTATCATCCAGGCGAGAACGCTGGCGCTCACGTCACTGCCGGGTAGCTTCGCCAACCTCAAGAAAGCGAATTCCGGAGCGAGGAAACCCTTGCTATCGAGCTTCCACATCGCGACGGGCAACGCCGCAACAGCCACGAGCGAGAACGCCCCTAGGCCCCAGCTGCGAAGCGTCCAGGCTCGGATTCCGCGTTGGGTCGCTTCTGCTACCAGCGAAAGGGCCAAACCCAAGCCCAGCCACGCCACACCGTAGAGTGGATGTATGGTTCGGAGCTCCCAGCCGGCCATTCCATTAGGAAAAGACTCGATCAGATAGAAGCCCAAGACTGCCGCCCCCCCTCCAATACCCCAGGCTCTCCACGCCTTCGCTCCCAGCGCCCGCCGTTTTCGTCATAGGTGATGATGATCAGAGTGCTGTCCCACGCGGAGCTGTCTTGAATACGCTTCACCAGATCCGCCGTGGCTTGCTGACCTGAGACGCGTCCGCATAGCCCGGATGCTAGGAAGAGCTTGCCGACGACCTTGGATGCGCCTGTTTTGGGCAACCCGCAATCCCAATGAAATCGCGACGGCATTTCTCCTCGGTCTGGATTGCATTCCTGCTGGGGGCCGGCGCCATTCTCATTTGGAACACCGCCGCCCGAATCAATCGCCTCGATTACCTCTCAACCATCGGAGCCCCCGCTGAGAATCACACCGGGGGCGTCACCGGTTCCGCTCCAGGCGATGCAGAGCTGACGCCCAACAATTCGCTGCCCATACCCGATCAACTCGACGCGAGTTACCACTGGCTCGCGCAAACCCAGCGCATGCTGAATCGCGGCGAAGCCAGAGTGCGCCACATCGATTATGAAAATGCGCCTTTCGGCCGGACCGTGCTTACACCCTCACCTTATCGATGGTGGTTGGGTTTCCTCGCCTGGTGTGAGCATTTAGCTACAGGAGCGCCCCCCTCGACGCTGGTCGAAAAGGCAGCTCTCTTGGCCGATCCGCTTTTATGGGGAATTATCATATTGGGATCGGCGATTCTCGCCGCGAAGTGTTTTGGTTCGCTTTCTGCCTCTCTCGTATCCGTCGGCCTGGTCTCTCTTTTTCCCTTCATCACGGGGTTTTGGCCGGGCGCGCCTGATGACCGAGGTCTCGCTCAGGCTCTCGCGATGGCGAGCGTGCTGCTTCTTTCCTGCGCTGCCGCGGCAGCGCCCGAAAACGAGGAAGCCAGGCGACGTTGGTTCATTCTTGCCGGCATCGCGGGCGGATTGGGATTGTGGGTCAAAGTTTCCGTGCAGCTTCCGGTCCTGTGGGGAATTGCCGGCGGCGGTCTCCTCGTCCCACTCCTCGCTCCGCGCGGCAATACGCCGGCAAACGGGCCGACACCTCTGCTTCCTTGGCGCGCTTGGGCCTGCGCGGGAGCCGCGACCACGATGCTGGCCTCACTGGTCGAATACTCGCCTTCCGAACTCTGGACGTGGGAACTGTCGTTTGTCCACCCGCTCCAGGGTCTGGCGTGGCTCGGCGCGGGAGAGCTGCTGGTCCAGGCAAGCGCTTGGCTTCAAAACCGGACCTTCTCCCGGTCCCCCAAGAATCTCGTCCTGGTTTCGTTGTCCATCGCGGTCGTGATCGCCGTGCCCGCCGCGCTCCTGATCCGTCACGGCGTCGATCTTTTCGTTCTCGACAGCCTAGGCTCGCATCTGACTCGGCTCCGCGGCGGGATCGTGGCGCCAAACCTGGCGGCATGGATAGGAATCCAGGGACCATCGATCTGGCTGTGGCTGACGCTGGCGCCGCTGGGCGCGCTGCTTCCGGCCATCTGGGTTCTGAAGAATCGCCAGATCGCGAAGCCGACCCGGGCGGCAGTTGCGATCACGCTGGGACCGGTGATGGTGGCGCTATCCCTCGCCTGCGTTAAGCTCACCTGGTGGCAAACCTTCGATGCATTGCTGCTGGTTACCCTGGCCGCGGTGGCGCCGGGGATTTCCTCCCAGGCGATTGGCCCCAAGGCACGCCTTGGCTGGATCAGCGTCGTCGTCGTTTTGCTCGCTCCCGGGTTGATTTACGTTTTGGGTTGGGACCGGCCAAGCCAGGGCGATGTCCTTAGCCGAACAGAGGTTCAGGACCTGATTTTGCGCGATCTTGCGGGTTGGATCAGCCAGCATTCCGATCCGGGGACCGTGATCGTGCTTTCGCCCCCCAGCGCATCCACTGCCCTTTGTTATTATGGAGCGTTCCGTGGCCTCGGCTCGGTGAGCGATGAAAACAAAGACGGCATAGATGCCGCCATTCGCATCATGAGCGTCCGGAACGTCGAAGAGGCGAAGGAAATGGTGAATCGCCGCAACATCACGCACATCGTCCTGCTGTCTTGGGACACGTTCTTCAATGACTTTGACCGCGCTGCCTTCGGTCAAATCGAAGGAACCTTCATCGATAAACTGAAATTCACGACTCTTCCACGCTGGCTGCGTCCCCTGGCCTACCCGTTGCCTTCCATCCCGGGTTTCGAGGACCAGTCCGTGACGGTTTTAGAGGTTGTCGATGAACAGGATGACGCGACCACCCTGGGCAATATCGCGCTGTATTTTGCCGAAATAGGGGATTTGGGTCGGGCCCGGTCGGCGGCCGAGGGGCTGACCCGATTCTCCACCGATTTCGGCGCCTGGGTCGCCCGTGCCCAGGTGGCAGCCGCCATCCACGATGATGCCGAATTGGCCAAGGACCTGAAGGTGCTGCAGTCACGCCTGGCGCTGAGAGTTCAGCCCTTGATTTCATGGAACCGCCGCGTCGATCTCGCGGTGGTTTTGGCCCGAGCCAAAGTCACGGTGCTCGCCAAGAAACAATTGGCGCTGTGTATCAATGCCATCGATGATGACCGCATCCGTTCACTGTCACCGGGGTCCGTTTACCGGCTGCTGGTTTTGTGTCGCGGATTGGGAGTGACCATGCCGCCGGCGGAACACGCCCTCGCGCTCAGCCTTATGCCCCCGACCTTGCGCTTTCGATTGCAGTAGGGGGTATGACATGAAGCCGACAGGCAGCGCGGAAGAAAACAGCCCATGAATCGTCGGGAAATGATCGTGCGGTCCTCTGCCGCCGCCGTGGGCTTCGGCCTGCGCGGCTGGCTTCGGGTCGCGGCCCAGGAAACTCCCCAGACAAAACCGGTCCCATTTGAGACCGCGCCTTTGGTGGGGCGCAAGTTGAATCCGCGCTCCGGTCCGCCCGGAAAGACCATGTTCACCCCGCTTCCACCCGAAGCCACTGGCGTGCGGACGGAAAACCAGTACGCCGATCCACAGATGAAGGGCGCCCTGTTCCAACAATACAACGGCGGCTCCATCGGGACGGGCGTTGCGATCGGGGATTTCGACAACGACGGAAGGCCGGATATTTTCGTGGTCAGCAAAACGGAATCATGCCGCCTTTTCCGCAATCTCGGCAACTTCAAGTTCGAGGACGTGACGGACAAGGCCGGCGTCGGGGACAAGGGTGACGCGGCGAAGATTTGGAAGTTTGGCGCCACCTTTGCCGATGTGAATAACGACGGCCTCCTGGATATCTACGTCTGTCGCTATAATGCTCCGAACCTGCTCTATATCAACCAGGGCGACGGCACCTTCAAGGAGATGGCCCATGCCTACGGCCTGGACGTGGTCGATTCCTCGGTGATGGCGGCGTTCAGCGACTACGACCGCGACGGGCTGCTCGATGTGTACATCGCCACGAACATGCTGGCCAACGAAAGCGACAGTGGCGGGCGGCGAGGGTATATGTTCCGTAATCAGGGCGATGGGACGTTTCTGAACGTCACCGACAAGGCGGGCATCGTTCTGCGCACCCGCAGTCATTCTGCAACCTGGTGGGACTATGATAACGACGGTTGGCCGGATCTTTACGCTGGCTACGACTACGGCGTGCCGGACTCCCTTTTCCATAACAACCGGGATGGAACGTTTACCGACGTTTCCGGAAGCGTGTTGCCGCACACGGCTTTCTCCTCCATGGGCTCGGATTACGGTGACGTGAACAACGACGGGCTGATCGATTTCATCGTCGCCGACATGGCCTCCGCCACCCATGAGAAGGACCAGCGTATGATGGCCGATGCCAGGGCGCGCCTCGACGAACGGCCGGATGGCGCCACAACAGTGGCGAAGATTCCTCGAAATGCCCTGCTGATCAATACGGGAACGGGTTATTTTCAGGAAGCGGCGTTCCTGGCGGGAGTCGCCGCCACCGATTGGACTTGGTCGATCCGTCTGGTGGATTTGGACAATGATGGTCGCCTCGACCTGCACGTCACAAATGGATTTCCGTACGATCCTAGCGTTGACGTCGTGAAACGTCAGATGAGCGCCGAAGGCATGTCCGAGTCCATTCGAATCATGACGGGGAGTCCGATCCGGTCGGAAAAGCACATTGCCATGCGTAATCTCGGGAACCTCCAGTTTGAAGACGTCAGCACGGACTGGGGCCTCGATCAACGGGGAGTGAGTTTTGGCGCCGCCTACGGCGACCTGGATGGGGATGGAGACCTCGATATCGTCTATAGCAACTACCACGCCGGCGCCACGGTCCTGAGGAATGATTGCCAAACGGGACATCGGGTGATTTTTGACCTCCGCGGGACGGCGTCGAATCGCTTTGGCATTGGGGCCACCGTTCGAATCGAAAGCGCGCTGGGGGTGCAGGTGTCCACGCTGGGCCTGGCACGGGGCTACCTTTCGTGCAGCGAGCCCATGCTCCAATTCGGTCTGGGAGAGGATACGGTGATCGAGCGTCTCGTTGTAACCTGGCCCAGTGGCCGCGTGCAGGCCTGGGAAAATGTGGCGGTGGATCAGCGTTATCTGATTGCCGAACCCGCTGGACCCGCCGCGCCCGCTTCCGTTTCCCAGCCGGCGGAGGTTTCAGCGCCCCGCACGTCGTTTAAGGAGGTGAGCCATGACCTGGGCCTTGCCGTGCGCATGCGGGAGGAGACCGTCGATGAAGCGGCGTTGCAGCGTTTGGTGCCGTTTCGCTTCAATCGCCGCGGTCCGGCCTTGGCGGTGGGAAAACTGGCCGGAGGAGAACGGGAATCGATTGTGATCGGAGGCACCACGCAGGATCTGCCGACAATCGCCCGCCGCATCGGCGGGGCAAACTTCGAGGTCGCTCCCCTTGCGGGAGTTTCCGCCAATCCGGTCGATAATGGGCCGATCTTGGTTTTCGATGCGAATGGCGACGGCAACGACGATGTTCTCGTCACCATGGGGGGCAATTCACTCCCCGCCGGGATGTCGGAGTACCAACCCCGTCTCTACCTTGGCGATGGCCAGGGCGGCTTGCGACCTGCCGGCGGGGACGCCTTGCCGCCATTGTCGATCAATGCGGGGGCGGTCGCGGCCGCGGACTTCGATCGGGACGGATGGTTGGATGTGTTTATCGGCGGCCGGATCAGCTCCGGGCAGTACCCGTTCGCGCCGCAAAGCGCCCTGCTGAAGAACCACGGCGGCACGTTTGAAGACGTCACCGACACTTTGGCTCCCGGGCTGCGTGAAGTCGGCATGGTCACATCGGCTCTCTGGAGCGATGTGGACGGAGACGGGTGGCCGGACCTGCTGCTGACCCTTGAGTGGGGCCACGTGAAATATTTCCATAATAATCGCGGCACAGGCTTCGAGGACTGGACAGAAAGGGCGGGCTTTGCCGCGGCGGGCACCGGCTGGTGGACGTCGATCGCGGCGGCGGATTTCAACGGCGACGGCCGGCCTGATTACGTGGTGGGCAATTTGGGTTTGAATACGCAGTACCACGCGGATGCGCGGCATCCGGCCCTGATTTACTCGGGTGACTTCAACGGCGACGGTTCCTCGAATCTGGTCGAAGCCTATTACGAGGGCGACCGCATCTATCCCTGGCGCGCGCGCCGCGATCTTGGCGCCGTGTTACCGTTCATTTTGAAACATTTCCCCCTCAACAACGATTATGCGCGGGCCACGGTGGGGGATATTTTTGGCGAGGATAAGATCGCGAAAGCCCAGCGCTTCGCGGCCACGGAGCTGCGCAGCGGCGTGTTCCTCAGCCAAAGCGATGGAACCTACCGCTTTGAACCGCTGCCGCGGATCGCCCAGATCGCCCCGCTGCAGGGGATCGTCGCCGGAGATTTTTTTGGCGACGGCAATGCCGGCATCTACGCGGTGCAGAATTCGTTCGCGCCCATTCCCGCCGTCGGCCGTTTCGACGGCGGCCTGAGCCAGATGCTGCGTGGCGATGGCCAGGGCCACTTCACCGCGGTGCCTCCCGCCGAGAGCGGTTTGGTGGCGCCGCGTGACGCGAAAGCGCTCGTCGTGCTCGATCTTGATCACGACGGCTGGCCGGACTTTCTCGTCTCGAGAAACAACGACGATGTGCTCGCCTTTCGGAACAACGGCGTTGCCGGCCGCAAATCCGTGAGCATCATGCTGCGTGGGCCGGCCGGCAATCCTGCTGGGGTGGGTGCAAGGATCACCGTCGAACTGACGGATGGCTCGACCAGGAACAGCGAAGTGTACGCCGGTTCCGGCTACTACAGCCAATCCACTTCGGCCTGTTTTTTCGGCTATTCGGACGCAAATCCGCCGCGCCAAGTCCGCGTTCGCTGGCCATTGGGGATGACAACGCAGCATCCTTTTCCTCCCGGATCGTCGTCGTTGGTTCTCTCGCAACCGTAACTCCGCAACGTTTGCATACGGATAGAATCGAATTGGCGCCCGGCTTGTAGCAAATCGCTTCCGTCAGTCAGTGATATCAGAAACATCCCCATCGGAAGCATCCCCCCAGGATTGATCACGCTCCAGCCTGAGCGATCGGGTTCCCCTAGCGATCGCTCTACCCCGCAAACGACCCCATTCACCCCATCGCCTGATGGGAGATTCCGGCCCAGGTGAAGCGCAGCCTTCTCCCTAGCAACCAAACTACACCCCAAACTACACCCCAAACTATGAAGTACACACCAAGGCATTCACGGCTTGTAGCCGTATTGGTCGCCGCGATATCCGCCTGCGCGAGTATCCAGGCCCAGACAGCCCCGAGTCCCGCCCAGCCCGCCCAGCCCGCCAACGCGCAGGTTGTCCCGAACCCGTCGGCTGCCCCGGAAGAAGAAGTTCTCTTGCTGTCCCCGTTCGAAGTCAAAGCCACCAGCGGCTCAGAAAGCTATAATGCGGATACCACGCTGGCCGGCAACCGACTCAGCACCCAACTGCGCGACATCGGCAGTTCCGTGAGCGTGGTCACGCAGCAGCTCCTCCTGGACACCGGAGCGACCGACAACACCTCGCTGCTCCAACGCATCGGCGGTGCTGAAGTGGGTGGCGTATATGGCAACTTTGCAAGTCCCGGTCCCGGTAGCAGCAGTGCGCTCCTTACCGAAGACACCATCCATCCGAGCGAGGACACCCGTATCCGCGGTCTCGCTGCTGCCGATAATACCCACGATTTCTTTGTCTCAGACATCCCCTGGGACTCATATAATATCGACCGCATCGATATCTCACGCGGCCCGAATGCGATTCTCTTTGGTGAAGGCAGTCCAGCCGGCATCATCAATGCCGGCACCAAGAATGCGGAATTCACTAATTCTGGAAACCTCGACTTGCGCTTTGGCAGCTGGGGCAGCACCCGCGAGAGCTTGGATTACAATTTCCAGATCGTGCCTGATCAGGTCGCCTTCCGGCTCGACGTCCTGCACGACGACGAAAAATATGAGCAGAAGCCGGCCTATTCGAAGGACCAGCGCATATCCGGTGCACTCCGCGTCGAACCTGCTTTCCTGAACAAAGGCGGAAATCATACCGTCTTCAAGGCGAACTTCGAATCTGGCCAGGTCGATTCCGACAATCCTCGCGTGCTTCCTCCGGAGGACCAAATTACTCCGTTTTTTACACCCGCCGATACTGGAGCTTATCAGGCGGGATTGAACGGTTTGAATTCGTGGACAACCGGCCTCCCCGCTGGTTACATCGCCAGCGCTGCCAATGGTTATGCAGGCGCCGGCCGCGCCGGCAATTCGAATACCGACCCGTGGTTTACGAACAGCCAACTCGGCAATTCCAGTTTTCCGTTAAATGTTATCCAGAACGGTTCCACCGTCGGTTCTGCGGGCACGTACCGCTTCACCTCCCTGCCTCAGCCTGGTTTGGCCACGACCACCGGCCTCGTTCCGCTCTATGGCGCGTTTCCCGGCTCCTGGCTCAACATAAACGGCGCAGCGCAGGAACCAATCTATGCGGGGCTGCCTTACGCCAACGCTGGCCTCTTCACGGATACCTCGCTGACCAATCCTTCGGCCTTCAATTTCTACAAGAATTTGATCGACGGCACCATGAAATCGGAATGGCAACGTTTCTGGTCAGCGACGGCGGATCTCTCGCAAACCTTCCTCCATGACCAGGTTGGCTTCGACATTGCTTACAACAAACAGCACTACAATGACGGCCAGATCAACCCCTTCGGCGGTGCCGTTCCCTTGTACATTGACGTCATGGCTACCAACAACGACGGAACCTCGCTTGCAACCGCGAGCCCGAATCCGAACTATGGCCGCCCGTATGTCGTTAACGGCGACTACCCAACCAATAACGAATATACAAGCGATCGCGAAGATTCGCGCGCCACGGGCTTTGTCACACATAACTTCACGAGTGACAGCAATGCATGGTGGGCAAGGATCCTTGGCATCCAAACCCTGACCGGCTTGGCGGAAGATGCGAAGCAAACTACCGACACCATGGCTTGGCAGCAGTATGGTTATCTCGGCGCAAATACCGCTCTCGCCGACACTCTCGACGGCGGATACAGCGGTAGTAACTTCGAAAGTGTAGCATCGCAACAGGTCATTTATCTGGGGTCCTCGTTGGTGGGCAAGTCGCTCTCGGGGGCTAATATTCCCAGGGTCACCGGCAACCCGACGATCGGTAACCAACCGATCAATTACTTCGATTTCACTCCGAACCCGGCGAACTCATCATTGAGCCCTACCAACCCTGCGTACTACAATGGCTGGGCGGGCGAGCAGACCTTGACAGTTACCAATTCTGAAGCCGACCCTTCCGTCAACCGCGACCTTTTGGCGACCTCCGATAGCATTACGCGCTCGGTGACTACCTCTCAGGCGTTGGTCTACGAAGGCAAGTGGCTGGACGACGCGCTTGTGGGTATCTATGGCTGGCGCAAAGATATCAACACGAGCTATGCTGATCAAGCCACCCTCGGCGATGCGAACGACCCGCAAAGCATAAACTTCAATGACGTCAACTTTTCGAACGGCCAACAGGGCCGTGTAGAAGTTCAATCCCGCTCCTATAGTCTTGTGGCTCACCTCGGGGAACTCCCTGGCGTGAAAGGGCTTGCCAGCAAGCTTCCCTTCGATGTCAGTCTGGCCTACAGCACATCGACCAATTTCCAGCCGAACTCAAGCCGCCTCGACATTAACGGTGATCCCGTCGCGCCTCCGGCAGGCAAGACCATTGAGCGCGGCATTCTGATCGAGACTCGTAACGGCAAGTTGGCCCTCAAGATCAATCGCTATGTGACCGGCATCACGAACGGTTCGAACCCCGACGGTACTGCCTTCGCCGCCGAGCTGGCCAATTTCGTTGGCAACTCGGCGTACTACGGCAACGTCTTTTATTATCACACTGACCAGTCCACTCCGCTCCAAGCAGGACCCACGTCTGTTCAGTCCCCTAATCCGGGCATCGGCCCCGATGGGGGCGTGGCTGGTCTAGCTGTTGGAGGCGAGGGCTCGGGCTGGTACTTCGATGGCAATAACTACCACACTCAGGCGATGGAGGATCTACAGAATGCCTCGACCGCAGCCACGCGGGCATGGGAGACCCAGCTTAACACTGATTTCCCTAACTTCTTTAAGAATTGGGGCATGGGTAGCCTGGCTCAAGTACAGGCCGGCCTTGTCCCGAGAAGCCAGTTGCAGGGCACCCCAGGCGAACAAAATTTCGCGATTACCGAAAACTCCGTGTCCCAGGGCTGGGAATTTGAGCTCGACGCCAATCCCACCAAGAACTGGCGCGTTACACTCAACGCTACAGAAACGAATGCGGTCATCACGCAAATCGGTGACGCGGCCTTGACCAAGTTCATGGCGGAGACGGCGGCCTATGTTAAAGGCCCCGGCGGCTCTCAGCAGTGGTTCTGGGGGCAGGACATCGCTCCAAGCGTTCCTAACGTCGCCCAAGCCTACTACATCGCTTACAACGGCCTTCCTGCGGTAGGTGGCGCTTACGCCGAACTCCAGCAGCAGCAAGGTGTTGCGGCGTCGCAGATGGCCAAGTGGCGCTTCAATCTGACGTCGAACTATGACTTCGATCGCGGCTTCCTCAAAGGTGTTAACATTGGTGGTGGCGTGCGTTATACTGGCCCTGAGATCCTCGGCTATCCCCCGACTGGCGATCCCGCGCTTCCGCCTCCATACCTCCCGAACCTAGCCGCGCCGGAAATGCAAGGGAGTGAGACCTACTTCGACCTTTGGGTTGGTTATCACCGTAAGATCACCAACAAGATCTTATGGAACATCCAGCTCAACATCGAAAACGTCGGCAGAGGGAATTATCTGATTCCGGTCAGCTATCAGGCACCGATAAACGGAGTGGTACAACCTGCGTTCTATCGCATCGGTCCGACGGAGAAGTGGACGGTCAGGAACGTATTCAGTTTCTGATCTCTTAGTCCTGAGGTAGGTACGATCCCGGGGATAGTACCGGTCGCCAGCCGATCCAAAAGGCTGGCGACTTTCATTAATCGGAGTCGACGGGGTGTCTTCCCGTGGTCGCGTGACACTAAATCAAACCAACATTTCAAGTTCGGCTTCGCCTGGCATCAAACCCTGCAACAACAGCGGCGCCACATTCGGGGCAGGTCTTTCCAAGGCCCATAGATGGGGCGTCGCTAATCGACGAACCAAGATCGCGAATATCACCTTGAATATCATTTCAGAGTTCGACGCAGTGATTTTCGACATGGACGGGGTGATTACGGACACCGCTTCAGTGCATGCGGCCGCTTGGAAGAAAACGTTTGACGCGTACCTCCGAAGCCGCGAACGCGTGTTTCGTCAGCCTTTCAAGGAATTTACTTCCGCTGATTATCTCGCCCATGTCGATGGGAGGCCCCGTTACAAGGGAGTGCAGGCATTCTTGAATTCGCGAGGGATCAGCTTGGAATTTGGGTCATCTGGCGACGCACCGGGACGCGAAACGATCTGCGGATTGGGCAATCAGAAAAACAGCCTTTTCAACCGGCTTCTTGAGGATGGCGTCAAAACTTTTGATTCCTCAATCGCCCTAGTGAAAAACCTCCGCCGCCACGGGATCAAGGTGGGTCTGGCAACATCCAGCAAGAACGGGGCGGCCATTCTAAGCACCACCGGGACCACAAACCTCTTCGACACGGTCGTGGATGGCAACGTTTCCGAAAGGCTGGGGCTCAAAGGCAAGCCCGAGCCGGACATTTTTACAGCGGCATCCGACAATATGCGCG
This sequence comes from Opitutaceae bacterium, assembly GCA_003151515.1. Classification (GTDB taxonomy): domain Bacteria; phylum Verrucomicrobiota; class Verrucomicrobiia; order Opitutales; family Opitutaceae; genus Palsa-1447. The sequence continues at coordinate 27,446 of PLXS01000030.1, read as the reverse complement.
TTCCCTACGGAAGGGCCGTGGTTGTGGAGGACGCCGCGACGGGCGTCTGGGCTGGGATTGCAGGCGGTTTTGCGCTTGTTATAGGAGTCGCCCGATCGAACAACGCCGGCGAGTTGTATGATCACGGGGCTGATGTGGTGGTGCGGGACCTGGCCGAGGCCAGCGTCGATCAGATTGACCGATGGGTCAAAGCCCGGCGCAGCTGTGGCGGTGCCCAGCCGCAAGGCGATCCAAGGCGGAAAGGAAATCTGTGAAGAGGAAGCCGATCCTAAGCTTCTGGCAGCTCTGGAACATGAGCTTCGGCTATGTGGGCATTCAATTCGGCTTCGCGCTTCAGAATGCCAACGTCAGCCGGATCTTTGAAACGCTCGGAGCAAAGGTTGATGACATCGCGGTCCTATGGATAGCCGCACCGGTTTCAGGCCTGATGATTCAGCCCATTATTGGGTACCTTAGCGACAAGACCTGGAACCGATTGGGGCGTCGGAAGCCCTATTTTCTGCTCGGGGCGATTCTCGCCTCGTTCTCATTGCTTGTCATGCCCAATTCGCCCGGCCTGTGGTTTGCGGCGGGCATGTTATGGGTCATGGACGCGTCCATCAATGTCACCATGCAGCCGTTTCGCGCGTTCATTGGAGACATGCTGCCGGATGAACAGCGGACCACGGGCTTCGCCGTGCAGACATTCTTCATCGGGGCCAGCTCGGTTGTCGCCTCCTTGCTGCCGTACATTTTTGCACGCTGGCTACATTTGGCCAACACCGCGGCCGCGGGCGAGATTCCTCCTACGGTCCGCTGGTCTTTCTACCTCGGCGGCCTCGTATATCTGCTGGCTGTCCTTCGCACCATCCTGACGGTGAAAGAGTATTCGCCATCCGAGCAGGAGGAATTCAACCAGGTTGCAGGCGAAGTAACTGGCAAGGAGGGCCCGGCGATCGAACTGAATATTGGGCGTTATCTGGCGGAGGGCTCGGTACTCGTAGTCGCCGGCTCGGTGTTCGCGTATTTCGTGCATTCCCTGCAGTGGGATAAGGCGCTGTACATTCTGGGCTTTGGCATAGCCGGCTACGGCGCATTCCAGCTTTTGGCCGCACTCCGATTTTCGGCGGGGAAAATCGATGGATTGGTGGAGATCATCTACGACCTGAAGAACATGCCGAGGACGATGACCCAACTTGCGTTGGTCACGGTTCTCACGTGGTTCGCACTGTTCGCAATGTTCATCTATGCGAATTCGGCGGTCACAACCTATCATTTCGGCAGCACGGATACCCGCTCCGTTGCCTACAATGACGGCGCAAACTGGGTTGGCGTATTGATGGCGGTCTATAACGGGGTGGCGGCGTTGGTTGCCCCCTTCCTGCCGTATATGGCGAGAAAGACCGGCCGCGTCGGGACCCATGTGATCTGCCTGATCATCGGCGGCCTGGGCCTGATCTCCATGTACCTGTTCAGGGATCCCAAGCTGCTGCTGGTCTCGATGTCCGCAGTCGGCATCGCCTGGGCCAGCCTGCTCACGATGCCCTATGCAATCCTGAGCTCGGCGGTGCCGCACCAAAAGATGGGCGTCTACATGGGCATGTTCAACCTGTTCGTGGTCATTCCGCAGATTCTGGCATCAGCAAGCCTCGGCCTGCTGCTGCGCACCGTGTTCCACGGCCACGCAATCTACGCGCTCGTCTTGGGCGGAGTGGTCATGGTACTCGCTGGCTTCGCGATGCTTTTCGTGAAGGACATGGCGAAAGCGAGAGAAATTTCATGAAAGGTCCCTGGATCGTCAGTACGGACTCCTTCGTCAACGAGCCCGAAAACATCATGCGCAATGGTAATGTGTACCAGCTCGCGAACGGGTACATGGGTTACCGAGGGACTCTCGACGAATTTGGCCCAAGGGAGAAGGTGGGGATAACGCTGGCCGGGATTTATGACCAGGTTGGTGATGCGTGGCGGGAGCCGGTAAACGCACCCAACGGAGGGTTCACGGTGGCTGCGCTCGGCGGCGAGACCCTCTCCGCGCTTGGCAGAAGACTGAAGCACCACAGCGCGCGACTGCACTTGGATAGCGCCCTGTATGAGCGAGAGAGCACATTCAAGGTCAAGGGCAACGCGATGACCATCTCGTCCGCCCGCTTTCTCAGCGCGGCGACGCCAAACTTGGGCGTGATCAAATACAGTGTGTGCTGCGATCGGGCGGCGCAGGTCACCATTCGCACCGGTATCGACTACAATATTTGGGATCTGAATGGACCCCATTTGGTAAACCTCAGGCCCGAGCTGCGCGGCTCGGTGCTCGCGGTCCAAGGCGTCACGCACGAGATGCGCAGGCGTGTGGTGGTCGCAGAGGCCGTGGATCTGGCGTTTGGGAAGGAGAGCCGCGAGGTTAGGGACCGCCGCCATCTCCGCGTGGTGAAGTTCAAAGCCGAGGCGGGAAGAACCTACACCTTCTGTAAGTATTTTGCCGTCTTCACCGAGAACGACCCGGTGAAGGGGCCGGTGTTGGATGCGGCCGTGGCGACAGTCGAGAAGGCGAGGGCGCTAGGATACGAGGCTTGCTTGGCGCAGCATCGCTCGGAGTGGGAGAAAAAGTGGGAACGTTGCGACGTCGAGGTCGAGGGCGACGACGAGGCGCAGCGCGCCCTCCGCTACAGCATATTCCAATTGCTCATGGTGGCACCGACCGAGAGCAGCACCAACTCGATCGCGGCGCGCGCATTGTCGGGACAAGTCTACAAAGGGGCGATCTTCTGGGATACTGAGATGTTCATGTTCCCGTTTTTCCTACACACCTATCCCGAGAAGGCGGTGGAGCTCATGCGCTACCGAATCAAGACCCTAGATGGCGCACGCCGTAAGGCCAAGACCGAGGGTCCGGGCTACCGCGGTGCGTTTTACGCATGGGAAAGCCAAGAGACGGGCGACGACGCCTGCTCCTACTTCAATGTCGGCGACCCCTCCACGGGTCGGGACCTGCGGACGCACTTCCGCGACAAGCAGGTTCATATCAGCGGCGACGTGGCCATCGCAATGTGGGAGTATTTCAAGATCACCGGCGACGACCGTCTTCTTCTTGAGGGGGGCGCCGAGGTGATCCTTGAGTGCGCACGGTTCTACGTTTCATACGCCTACTTCAAGAAGGACAAGGGACGCTACGAAATCCTCGACGTCATCGGACCCGACGAATACCACGAACGCGTCAACAACAATGCGTTCACGAACATGGTGGTGAAGGAAACCTTTGCCATTGCAAACGCGGTCGTCGACTACCTCAAGCGCCATTATCCCGCCGACTTTAGCCGCCTGGTTAAGAAGATCGGCATTGAAGCGGAGCTGGCCACGTTCGTGGAGGGAACAGAGCTGCTCTTTGTGCCCGGACCGGATGCCAGGACAGGAGTCATCGAGCAGTTCGATGGCTACAGCCGGCTGAGGGACGCTTCTGTTTCAGAGCTCAAGGCCAAGAGGCTTCACCCCAACGAGTATTTGGGAGCTGCACAGGGACTGGCCGTGGAAACGAAAGTCATCAAGCAGGCCGACGTGGTTATGATGCTGAACCTGTTCAGGGACCGCTTCTCCACCGGTGTAAAGAAGGCGAACTGGGAGTATTATGAACCGTTTACCGAGCATGGCTCCAGTCTCAGCGCCTGTGCCTACGCGATGGTGGCCACGGAGTTTGGAAATCTCGAATTTGCCTACCTTTACTTCCTAAAGACCGCGAAGATCGACCTCGAGGCAAAGTACAAAATGCACGTCGGTAACGTCTTCACGGGCGGCTCGCACCCTGCCGCCAACGGCGGCGCATGGATGACGGCGGTTTTCGGTTTCGCCGGCTTGCACGCGGACGAGACCCGCGTCGCGATAAATCCGCGGCTGTTCTCAAAATGGCGCAGCCTCCGCTTCAAGCTGGCCTACAAGGGGGACTTATTCCACATTCGGATTACAAAGTCGGCCGTCGCGATCACCCCATCCCATGACAATCGGCGCACGCGGTTGTTTGTTGTGGCCGGAGTCAGCGTGAATTGCGCGCCTGGCATACCCCAGACAATTGAGTATGACGTCGTCCGCCGCTTGCCGTCGAAGCCCGCGACAAACCGGATTTCCGCCTCCTGCAATTAGGCCGGATTTCTGGAAGATGAGCCCATTCACAAGTGATTTCAGCGGGCCGCTGTCCGCGAAGATGCGCGTGCTCATGCTGGGCGTTGCGCTTCAAGCCGCCTGCGCGGTTTTTGCGAACAGCCTCAAGGCAAACGTCGGCGCGGACACTCCCTGGACCACGTACGAGGCCGAGGCTATGCGGACTACGGGCGCCGTGCTTGGACCAAGGTATGACCCGTACCAGGTCGAAACTGAATCCTCGGGCCAGAAATGCGTCAGTCTCAAAGCGACTCAATATGTGGAGTTCACGGCGGCGGCGGGCGCAAATGCACTGGTGGTTCGCTACAGCCTCCCCGATGCGCCTGGCGGCGGAGGGGCCACCAGCAACATCGAGCTTTCGATCAACGGGAAGCCCGTTAGGTCGCTCGTGGTCACTTCCCGCTATTCGTGGCTCTACGGGAACTACCCGTTCACAAATAATCCCGCTGACGGAAAGCCGCGCAACTTTTATGACGAGGTGCGCGTGAAAGGTCTTGCGATCGCCGCTGGCGACGTCGTCCGCCTGGCAAAGGGCGGATCCGACGCGCTACCGTGCTTGATCGACCTCGTCGACCTCGAGGCCGCCCCACCACCACTCGCCGCGCCTGCCACGTCGATATCGGTGCTTGATTTTGGTGCAACGGGAAATGGAGTGACCGATGACACCGACGCGCTGCTAAGGTGTGTGGCGGCCGCCCGCAGTCAGGGGAAAATTGTCTGGGTCCCGGCCGGGGAATACAGGTTGACCCATGACATTGTCCTTCTTTCCTCGACCACAATCCAGGGCGCGGGAATGTGGCACACGACTTTCATCGGTGATCCGGAATTGTACAGTGACGCCGCCCGTCGGGTGAGGTTCAAACTCAAGGGCAGCGACATCCATCTCGCGGAATTCTCGATCGTAGGGAAATTGAGCTACCGGAACGACAGCGAGCCAAACGACGGCATTGTTGGCGCGGGCTGCGCCGACTCGTCAATCACCCGCGTCTGGATCGAGCACACCAAGACGGGAACCTGGATTTACAACGGGTCCAATTTGCGAATCACGGGTTGCAGGTACCGCAACCTGCTCGCGGACGGAGTAAACCTTTGCGTCGGCACCTACGATACGGTCATCGAGAATTGCAGCACCCGCGGTACGGGCGACGACTGCTTTGCAATATGGCCCGCGGCGTCCGACCAGGGATTCGTCGGGAAGGGCCACAAGCCGGGGAATAACATCATCCGGCGCTGCACAGGACAGCTTCCGTACCTCGCGAACGGCGGGGCCATTTATGGCGGCGAGAGCAACAGGATCGAGGACTGCCTATTCACCGACATCACAGCTGGGTGCGGCATCCTGATCAGCACGACATTCCCTACATCCGATGAGACCCTAAAAATCGACAACAACTTCAGCGGTGACACGGTTGTCCAGAATTGCCGACTGTTGCGCTGCGGCGGTTACGACCACGATTGGGCCTGGCGAGGATCACTGCAGGTCTGCCTCGATCATCGGAGCATCTCCGGCTTGACCATCCGGCAGGTAGATATCCGCGACAGTTTCTCGGACGGGATTTCAATTGTTACACCGCCAAACCGGAACGGACATCCTTCGCTTTTACACACGCTGCTCGAGAACGTTGCCGTTTCCGGCTATGGAATCGGAACTCCTTCCCGGTATGGCCTGATCATTGGCCGGAACGCCGCTGGAGGCCTTGCGCTGGTCGGATCAAGGGTGGGGGACATTCGGAACGATTCTCCCTTCTTCTCCATCCAAAGGAACTGAGCAGCTGCGAGCGGTAGCAAGCCGTGGTCTTACAGCGGCAACCGGTAGCGGGGACTATGCCGGTGCTGGAGAAAACAGGCATCTGGACGGCGGGATCGGAGTACCTTGGTGCCCAGTTCCCGGAGGATCCATGGTGACTTGAGCTGGCAAAGCTCTCCCCGGTCGCAGGCTGCGGTAGACAGATCTATTTATTTGAAAATGAATTAATTAGGTTGATTGGCCCGATGCTTTGCCAATCGGCAAGAATATCGGCAATGTGAGCGATATCCACATATGGCATATTACGTAAATAATTGCTTTACAATATATCATATACTAGTTAGATCGGCATTAGGATCGGCAAAATGGACCTCACGGAAACCTCTATCGAACCCGTCCTTCCCGAGCAGAACATGGCAGCCCTGGAGGATCGGGCTTGCGCTGTCATCCTGCGTTCCGGCCAGCTCCAGGCGAAGCTCCGGCCGCAGCTTCGCGAGGAACTGGCCGGAATAACGCGGCTTCTGCACTGCTACTACTCCAACCTGATCGAGGGCCAGCAGACCCTCGTCACGGAAATCGAGGCGGCGCTCCACGACGATTTCTCTACCGAGCCCAAGAAGCGTGACCTGCAACAGCTGGCACTCGCCCACCTCGCGTGCCAGAGCTGGGCCGCCGAATACGGGGGCTCGCCCTTTTCCGGGGATTTCCTCTGCGAGGTCCACAGGCGGTTCTACTCGGCGCTGCCCGAGTCGTTGCGCACCGCGACGGCGGTGACCGGCGCCCAGGTGCCGATCACGCCGGGTGCGCTGCGCGAGCGCGACGTCAGGGTGGGGGCGCACCTCGCCCCTCCGCACGCGCTCGTGCCGGGGCTGATGGGCCATTTCCGGCGGCGCTACGAGGCTCCGGGGCGAACGCTCGCGGCGAGGATCGTCGCCGTCGGCGCGAGCCACCACCGCCTCGCCTGGATACACCCCTTCCGCGACGGCAACGGCCGGGTCGTGCGCATCTTCTCCGACACGCTCATACGCCAGCTCGGGATTGATGCTGGGGGCCTATGGTCGCTTTCCCGAGGGCTGGCCTTTGCCCGCCAGGAATACTACGAGCGCCTGGCCAACGCCGACCACGAGCGGGATCCCGCGGCGGCGGGCGACGGAAACGGGCACCTGAGCGAGCGCGCGCTGCGGGAATTCTGCGAATTCGTCCTCAAGGTCATGCTCGACCAGATCAGCTTCATGGACGCCCTCTTCGAACTCGACACGCTCGCCGAGCGGATTGAGCACTATGTGCGCGTGGAGGCGGGCTTCGGGGAGACGGGCGCGCGGATACTCCTGCTGCTTCGCGAGGCGCTCTACCGGGGGGAGTTCCAGCGCGGCGACGCGGGCCGGATCGCCGGCGCGGGCGAGCGCACCGGACGGACCGCCCTCGCGGCCGCCGTGGAGGCCGGGCTCCTCAAGTCCCTGACGCCAAAATCGCCGGTCAGGCTGGCCCTTCCGGCCAAGGTCCTGGGCACCTACTTCCCGCGACTGTTCCCTCCCGGCCACGTCCACGCCTGACCAGCGCCGCGGGGCCCTCGGCCGGGGTCCCCTTGTGCGGGGAAGCGTATTCGGGCGCGCCCCAATCCGGGCCTGATATCGTAATTGTAAGGCCTGACGCTAGAAGTATAAGAATCAGGGGCCGCCATGGGCTTACGTCGGGTACGCCTCGGGGCGGCACACGGGGGCCCCAAAAGAACAGCCATATCTGGGGGTCTTCGCGCAACCAAAACACTCTCCCACCGTCCTACACTTGATCCCCGGACTGATCCTGCAGCCCATGAACCTACCCATTGGCCCCACCGGCATTGAAAAGGAGACACATTTGATGCACCAAGCACGCGACGTAAGGAAAAAGAAACGCGCAACAGGCTTCGCGGCGGCGGCCGTCCTTGCGGCCGCGCTCACGATCCTATGCGGGTGCGGCAGGTCCTCCTCCGGCGCCGACGCCCGCGGGGGCGCCGGAGTCTCGGTTTCCGAGGCCAAGGCGAAGACGGGCAAGCTCGACGTCTACCTCGACGCGATCGGGACCGTGACGCCCGTGTACACGGTCACTGTGACCAGCCGCGTCGTCGGCGAACTCACGGAGGTCGACTACACGGAGGGCCAGATCGTGAAGAAAGGCGACGTCCTCGCGGTCATCGATCCGCGCCCCTACGCCGCCGCCCTCGCGCAGGCCAAGGGCCAGCTCGCTCGCGACCAGGCGCTCCTGAAAAACTCCCGGATCGACCTCAAGCGCTACCAGGAGGCCTTCACCGAGCACGCCATCCCGGAGCAGCAGGCCGCCACGGCCGAGGCGACCGTGGAGGAGAACGAGGGGATCGTGAATCTCGACCAGGGCGCGGTAGACGCCGCGCAGGTCAATTTTGACTACACGCGCATCGCCTCCCCCATAAACGGCAGGGTCGGCCTGCGCCTCGTGGACCCGGGCAACATCGTCCAGGCCAACGGGACGACGCCGCTGGCCACCGTCACCCAGCTGCAGCCCATCACCGTGATCTTCACCGTGGCGGAGGACCACATAGCGGAGATCGTGGAGCAGATGAAGGGCGGAAAGGCCCTGACGGTCCTGGCGCTGGACCGCTCCCAGTCCAAGCAGATTGCGGAGGGGACTCTCCTTACGCTCGACAACCAGATCGACACGACCACGGGCACCGTGAAGGCGAGGGCGACCTTCCCGAACCTGAAGTCCGAGCTCTTCCCGAACCAGTTCGTGAACACGCGCCTGCTGCTCAAGACGCTCGACAACGTGGTTCTCGTGCCGACGGCGGCCGTGCAGCTGAACGACATGGAGCGTTTCGCGTACGTCGTGCAGCCCGACGGCACGGTCCAGCCCCGGGACGTCAAGGTGGTCGCGGCCGAGGGCGAAACGTCGGCCGTGAGCGGCGTCAACGCCGGCGACACCCTTGTGACCGACGGCTTCGACCGCCTCCAGCCCGGCTCCAAGGTCTCGCTGCGCGAGGCCGCCGCGCCCGCCCGCCCAACCGGCGCTCAATGAATCCCTCCCGGCCGTTCATCCTCAGGCCGATCGCCACGTCGCTCCTGATGACGGCGATCCTGCTGCTGGGGCTCGTGGGGTTCCACCAGCTGCCGATCGCTGCGCTCCCCGAGGTCGACTATCCCACGATGCAGGTCGTGACCTTCTACCCGGGGGCCGATCCGGACGTCGTGGCGTCGGCCGTGACCGCGCCGCTCGAGCGCCAGCTTGGCGAGGTGCCCGGCTTGAACCAGATGCTCTCCTCCAGCTCGCAGGGGGCATCCATCATCACCCTGCAGTTCAACCTGAGCCTGAACATCGACGTGGCGGAGCAGGAGGTCCAGGAGGCGATCAACGCCGCCCAGACCTACCTGCCGGCGAACCTTCCGACGCCGCCGATATACAACAAGGTGAACCCCGCCGACGCGCCGGTGCTCACCCTGGCGCTCACGTCCGACTCCATCCCCCTCTCGAAGGTCGAGGACTACACCGACACGCGCCTGGCCGAGAAGATCTCGCAGCTGCCGGGCGTCGGCGCCGTCACGATCAGCGGCGGCCAGAAGCCGGCGGTGCGCGTGCAGGTCAACCCGACGCAGCTGGCGGGCTACGGCCTGAGCATGGAGGACATCCGCCTGGCGCTTCAGGCGACGAGCCTGGACGCCGCCAAGGGTAGCTTCGACGGGCCCCACAAGGACTACCAGATCGGGGCCAACGACCAGATCACCACCAGCCAGGACTATTCCAAGATCGTCATCGCCTACCGCAACGGCGCCCCCATCATGCTCAAGGACGTGGCCCGGGTCGTCGACGGCATCGAGAACGTCGAGCAGTCGGCGTGGATGAACAGCACGCCGGCCGTAATCGTCAACATCCAGAGGCAGCCGGGCGCGAACATCATCCAGGTCGTGGACCGGATCAAGACCCTGCTGCCGAAGCTGCGGGCGACGATACCCTCCGCGATAAAGATATCCTACCTGTCCGACCGCACCGTCACGGTGCGCGCGTCTGTGAACGACGTCGAGCTCGAGCTCGTCATCTGCATCGCGCTCGTCGTCGCCGTCATCTTCCTCTTCCTGCGCACGGCGGCCGGCACCCTTATCCCGAGCGTGGCGGTGCCCCTGTCCCTGGTCGGTACGTTCGCCGTCATGTATGCCCTGGGCTACAGCCTGAACAACCTGACGCTGATGGCGCTCACGATCTCGACGGGGTTCGTGGTGGACGACGCCATCGTCATGATCGAGAACATCTCGCGCTACGTGGAGCAGGGGGAGAAGCCGCTCCCGGCGGCCCTGAAGGGCGCCGAGCAGATCGGTTTCACGATCATGTCGCTGACGGTGTCGCTCATCGCCGTCCTCATTCCGCTGCTCTTCATGGGGGACATAACGGGCCGGCTCTTCAGGGAGTTCGCGATAACGCTTAGTGTCACGATCCTCATCTCGGCGGTCGTCTCCCTGACGCTCACGCCGATGCTGTGCGCGCGCCTGCTGCGTCACCAGGCGCCCTCGGAGCAGGGGCGCTTCTACAAGTCCTCGGAAAAGGTGTTCGAATCCATCATACGCGGCTACAGCCGCGCCCTGCAGTGGGTGCTGCGCCACCAGACCCTCACCCTGGTCGCCGGCGCCGCGACCCTCGCCCTCACGTTCCTCCTGTTCATCGTCATCCCGAAGGGATTCTTCCCGGTGCAGGACACGGGCGAGATCCAGGGCGTGTCGGAGGCCGACCAGGACGTGTCGATGGCCGAGATGGCGAAGCTCCAGCAGCAGCTCGCCGAGGCGGTCCTCAAGGACCCCGCCGTCGAGAGCCTGTCGTCGTTCATCGGGGTCGACGGGACGAACACGACCCTCAACGCGGGCAGGATCCAGATCAACCTGAAGCCCCTCGAGGAGCGGCACATCTCCGCCTCGGACGTCATCCGCAGGCTCCAGCCGTCCCTGGCGAAGGTGGCGGGCGTCACCCTCTACATGCAGCCGGTCCAGGACATCTCCGTCGAGGACATCGTCAGCAGGACGGAGTACCAGTACAGCCTCGAGGACCCGGACGCCCGCGAGCTCTCCGCGTATGCCGTGAAGCTTGTCGACCGCATGAAGAAGCTGCCCCAGCTGGCCGACGTCGCTAGCGACCTGGAGACGAAGGGGCGCCAGCTCTACCTGCACTTCGACCGGGCGACGGCCACGCGCCTCGGCATCACGCCGCAGAACATCGACGACACCTTGTACGACAGCTTCGGCCAGCGGCAGGTGTCCACCGTGTTCACGCAGCTCAACCAGTACCACGTGATCCTCGAGGTGGACCCGTCGTTCCAGATATCGCCCCAGATGCTGAACAACATCTACCTGAAGTCCGGCACGGGCGGTGGGGTGCCGCTGGGGGCGATAACCCGGGGCGAGGACCGGATGGCGCCCTCGCTCATCAGCCACATGGGCCAGTTCCCGGCGACAACGATCTCCTTCAACCTGGCGCCCGACGCCTCGCTCGGGGCGGCCGTGACCGCCATCAAGAAGGTCATCGCCGAGAATCCCCCGCCGGCGGCGATGCAGGGTTCATTCCAGGGCACCGCGCAGGCGTTCGTTGGCTCGCTCTCGAACGAGGCGATCCTGATCTTGAGCGCGATTGTCACGGTCTACATCGTCCTCGGGGTCCTCTACGAGAGCTACATCCACCCGATAACGATCCTCTCGACGCTGCCCTCGGCCGGGGTCGGCGCGCTCCTGGCCCTCATGATCTGCGGCTCCGAGCTCACGGTCGTCGCGATCATCGGGATCGTGCTCCTGATAGGCATCGTGCAGAAGAACGCCATCATGATGATNNGATGATCGACTTCGCGCTCGACGCCCAGCGCCGCGAGAAGAAGACGGCGGACGAGGCGATCTACCAGGCGTGCCTGCTGCGCTTCCGGCCGATTCTCATGACGACGATGGCCGCCATGCTGGGCGCCGTTCCGCTGGCGCTGGGGACCGGGATCGGGGCCGAGCTGCGAAGGCCCCTCGGGATCGCGATCATCGGGGGCCTGATCTTCAGCCAGATGCTGACCCTCTTCACCACGCCGGTCATCTACCTCTTCTTTGACCGGCTGGCCGCGCGCGTGACGGCCCGCAGGAGCGCGACGGGCGCCGGGGCGATCGAGATGGCGCCCGCCCCAGAGGGCAACCCATGAGGCTGTCCGCCCCCTTCATCCGCAGGCCGATCGCGACGACCCTCCTCACGGTGGCGGTCGGCCTCTCCGGCATCGTGGCGTTCCGCGTCCTGCCGGTCTCCCCGCTGCCGCAGGTGGACTTCCCGACGATCTCGGTCCAGGCCTCCCTGCCCGGGGCGAGCCCCGAGATCATGGCGTCGTCGGTGGCGACCCCGCTCGAGAGGGCCTTCGGAAGGATCGCGGGCGTCTCGGAGATGACGGCGCAGAGCACGCTCGGACAGACGAGCGTCACCCTGCAGTTCGACCTTAACAGGAACATCGACGCGGCCGCCCGGGACGTGGAGGCCGCGATAAACGCGGCGCGAAGCTACCTGCCCTCGGATCTGCCCGCGAACCCGACCTACCGGAAGGTGAACCCGGCGGACGCGCCGATCATGATCATCGCCCTGACGTCGGGCTCGCTTCCGCCGCCCGCCCTCTATGACGCCGCCTCGACCGTGCTTGCGCAGCGCCTCTCACAGATCCAGGGCGTGGGCCAGGTCATCGTTGGGGGAAGCTCGTCCCCGGCGGTGCGCATCGACGTCAACCCGACGCAGGTCAACGCCTACGGGCTGCAGCTCGAGGACGTCCGTGCCGCGGTGGCGGCCCAGACGGCCAATGAGGCCAAGGGGTCCCTCTCCGACGCGCACAGGCGCTGGACGATCGCGGCTGACGACCAGCTGACGCGCGCGGCCGACTACCGGCCGATCATCGTGAGCTACAGGGGAGGGGCCCCGGTGCGGCTAACCGACGTCGCAAGCGTCACGGACTCGGTCCAGACCGTGCGCTCGATCGGCCTCGCCAACGGGAAGAGGGCGGCCCTCCTTATCATCTTCCGCCAGCCGGGCGCCAACATCATCGACACGGTCGACGGCATCCGCTCCGCGCTGCCGCAGCTGCACGCGGCGATCAACCAGCAGATCGACCTGACGATCGCAATGGACCAGACGGTGACGATCCGTGCGTCCGTCAGGGACGTCGAGCGCTCGCTCATGATTTCGGTCGTGCTCGTTGTCCTTGTGGTCTTCGTGTTCCTGCGGGAGGTCCGGGCGACCCTGATCCCGAGCATCGCGGTCCCCGTCTCCCTCATCGGCACCCTGGGCGTCATGTACCTCCTCGGCTACAGCGTCGACAACCTCTCGCTCATGGCGCTGACGATCTCGACGGGGTTCGTCGTCGACGACGCGATCGTTGTCCTGGAGAACATCACCCGCTACAGGGAGCAGGGCATGCCGTCTATGGAGGCGGCGATGAAGGGCGCCGCCGAGATCGGCTCGACCGTGCTCTCGATGAGCATCTCGCTCGTGGCCGTGTTCACCCCGATCCTCCTCATGGGGGGCATCATGGGGCGCCTCTTCCGCGAGTTCGCGGTGGTGCTGTCGGTGACCATCCTCGTCTCGCTGGCCACGTCCCTGACGGCCACGCCGATGATGTGCTCGCGGCTCAAGAGCAGCACGAAGGGCCATGGGCGCATCTACAAGCTCAACGAGAGGGCCTTCAACGCGATGGTCCACGCCTACCAGCGCTCTCTCACGTGGGTCCTGAAGCGCTCGCTCCTCGTCCTCTTCATCGCGATCGCGACCCTGGGGCTCAACATCTACCTCTACATCATCGTGCCCAAGGGCTTCTTCCCCCAGCAGGACACGGGGCGCATAGCGGGGAACATCCTCGGCGACCAGGACAGCTCGTTTCAGGCCATGTCCGCGCGGATCAAGGATCTGATCAGGATCGTGAAGGAGGACCCCGGGGTCGACACGGTCATAGGATTCTCCGGGGGGGGCGGCGGCACGACGATCAACACGGGGCGCGTCTTCATCGCGCTCAAGCCGCTGGCCCAGAGGAAGGCCACGGCCGACCAGATCATCAACCGGCTGCGGCCGAAGCTCGCGGTCGTCCCCGGGGCGACCCTCTACATGCAGGCGGTCCAGGACGTGCGCATCGGCGGGCGGATGTCCGCGGCGCAGTACCAGTACACGATCCAGAGCGACAACCTCGCGGAGCTCAACCACTGGGGGCCGGTTCTGCTCAAGGCCATGCACAAGCTCCCCCAGCTCACCGACACCAACACCGACCAGCAGAACAACGGCCTCGCGGCCAATCTCGTGATCGACCGCCCGACGGCGTCGCGCCTCGGCATAACGCCCCAGACCATCGACAACATACTCTACGACGCCTTCGGCGAGAGGGAGATCGCGACGCAGTACACCTCCATCAACCAGTACTACGTCATCATGGAGGTGGCCCCGGAGTTCTGGCAGAACCCCGAGGGGCTCTCCAATGTCTACGTCTCATCGAGCAGCGGCGGCGTGGTCCCCCTGTCGGCGTTCACGCATTTCCAGGCGACGAACGCCGCCCTGGCCGTCAACCACTCGGGCGTGTTCCCCTCCGTGACGATCTCGTTCAACCTGGCGCCCAACATCGCGCTCGGGGACGCGGAGATCGCCATAGAGCAAATGGAGCGCAAACTGGGCATGCCGACCACGATCACCGGGGCGTTCAGCGGGACGGCCCAGGCGTTCGCGGCGTCGCTCTCGAGCGAGCCCATCCTCATCTTGGCGGCGCTCGCCGCGGTCTACATCGTGCTGGGCATGCTCTACGAGAGCTTCATCCACCCGGTGACGATCCTTTCGACCCTGCCGTCGGCGGGCGTGGGCGCCCTGCTTGCGCTCCTTATAACGCACACCGAGATGAGCCTCATCGCGCTCATTGGCATCATCCTGCTGATAGGCCTGGTGAAGAAGAACGCCATCATGATGATCGACTTCGCGCTCGATGTGGAGCGCCGCGAGCACGTGTCGTCGCGCGAGGCAATCTACAAAGCGGCGATTCTGCGGTTCCGGCCGATCATGATGACGACCATGGCGGCGCTTCTGGGCGGGCTTCCCCTGGCCCTGGGGACGGGGATGGGCGCGGAGCTTAGGAGGCCGCTCGGGATCACGATCGTCGGCGGGCTGATCGTCAGCCAGGCCATGACCCTGTTCACGACCCCGGTCATCTACCTGTACATGGACCGGCTCAACAACTGGCTGTCCCGGCTCACCCACTTGGGCGCCGTGGCCGTGGAGCCGGCGGGGACGCCCGAGCTGCCGGAGGCGAACCCGGCCCGATGAACAAACCCCCCTTCAAGGAAACAAGCATGAAGAGATCCCCGATCCCGCGACTGCCCGAGATGGCTGCGGCCTGCCGCGCCGCGGCGGCGGCCGCCATGGCCCTTGGATGCGCTTCGTGCAACTTTGCGCCCAAGTACGAGAGGCCGCCGGCCGCGGTGCCCGCCGCGTTCAAGGAGGCCCCCGCCGCGGCCGACAGCGACGCGGCCGCCCTCAGGCCCTCGAAGCCGAACGACGGCGCGATACGGCCGAAATGGTGGGAGCTGTACAACGACCCCGTGCTCAACTCCCTTGAGGAGCAGGTGTCGGTGTCGAACCAGACACTCCTGTCGTCGGAGGCGAACTACCGCGTCTCCCGCGCGCTCCTCGTCGAGGCGCGCGCAGCCCTGTTCCCCGCGGTGACGACGTCCCCCTCGGTCACCCGCGCGCGGTCCTCGGCGACGTACTCCTCATCCTCGGGAAACGCGTCGACCGCGGCCGTGGGCGGGGGGGGCGCCCCGCCGGGATCGATCGTCAACGAGTACGACCTGCCGTTCGAGGCGACATACACCCTGGATCTCTGGGGCCGCGTCCGAAACTCGGTGGCCGCGGCCAGGTTCTCCGCGCAGGCCTCCGCGGCGGAGCTGGCCACGGCGACGCTCAGCATCCAGGCGCAGCTCGCCGACGACTACTTCCAGCTTCGCGCGGTTGACGAGCAGCGCAGGATCCTCGCCAACACGGTGGCGTCCTATCGCGACACGCTCGCGCTCACCCAAACGCTTGCGAAGAGCGGGATCGATTCCGACGAGGACATTGCGACCGCCCAGGTCCAGCTCGACACCGTGATCGCGCAGGCGACCGACGTTGGCGTGACCCGGGCGCAGCTCGAGCACGCCATAGCGGTGCTCATCGGCCGGCCGCCGGCCGCGGTCTCCGTCGCCCCGGCCCCGTTCAGCTCGTCCGTGCCGCCGATACCCGCGGGAATCCCCTCGGACCTGCTGGAGCGGCGCCCGGACATCGCCTCGGCCGAGAGGCAGGTCGCGGCGGCCAACCAGAACGTGGGCTATGCGCGCACCGCGTACTTCCCAAGCCTCAACCTCGCGGCGGAGGCGGGATTCGAGACCTCGAAGCTTGCGAAGCTCTTCGACTGGCCGAGCCGGTTCTGGTCGGTGGGGCCGCAGCTCAGCGGGACCCTTTTCGCCGCGGGGGCGCTTCGCGCCGCGAACGAGCAGGCCGAGGCCGAGTACGACCAGGCCGTCGCGAATTACCGCCAGGCTGTCCTCACGGCGTTCCAGGCGGTCGAGGACAACCTCGCGGGCCAGCGCATCCTCGCGCAGGAGCAGCAGCAGCAGCGCACCGCCGTGAAGTCTGCCGAGCGCTACCTCGCCCTGACGCTGACGCGCTACAAGGCGGGCATTGACAGCGCGCTCAACGTGGCGACGGCGCAGAACACGGTCCTCACGAGCCGCGAGACCCTGGTTCAGGTCGAGCTGCGCGAGGTCGACGCGAACATCGCCCTGGTTATGGCGCTTGGCGGGGGATGGGACACCTCGCAGCTCCCGGGAACGCGAAGCATGGTCGCCCGCGAGCCCAAATGGTCGCCCGCAGGCAAATCGGGGGTGCCCGAGGCGGGCCCGGTGCAGCCGCCAAACCCGCCGGCCATCGAGGCCTCGGGACAATCCGAGCATTGAGCGGAAGGCCCGGCTGGGCCGCCTCGCTTTGAGGCGGTCCTAATTCCCCGCGGCAGGCGCCGCCTTGGCGGCCTCCTCGACGCGCCTGAGCAGTTCCATCCGGCCGGCCACAAGCCAGTACAGTGTGGACGCGACCAAGAAGATGAAGAGCAGCGTGTACGCGAGCGTGCGGCCGTGCCAGAGCCCGAGAAACCACTGCTGGAGCTGGACCGAAAGCACGTTCTCCTGGCCGCCGTACAGCTCGAGCTGGCGCATGTAGGCCTTGGAATCCATGGGGTCGTAGCCGAGGGGATTGCCGCGATCGGCCGGCGCCGTGATGAACACGACGACCGAGATCGCGAGGCCCAGCAGCATCATGAGGAGCGCGCGCCTTCGGATGAGGCGCAGCCTGTCCGCCGGTTCAATTCTACCCTGGGCCATGGCCGAAGCCTGCCATCATACCTGGGCAAGTTAAACAATTACCAGGGGCGCCGGATGCTGTCGGGTGCCGTGTCATGGCTGTATTTATCGGCCACCTCAGTCCCATAAATGGGACGGCGTGGTTTCGCTTCTGAATAATAAGGACATCCCCTGGTCCGCGGAGACATACTGTAAGTAGTTGTATATTAACATATAATAACTAAATGACACCGCTGGCACGGGCCATGCAAAGGCAGCGGTGATGATTCAGCTAAGAAATGTGGACCGCGTGTATTCGCTCAAGGGGGGCCCCTTCTATGCGCTCAGGGGCATCAACATCGACATCGAGGAGGGTGAGTTCGTGTCGGTCATGGGGCCGTCGGGCTCCGGCAAGTCGACGCTGCTGAACATCCTCGGGATGCACGACTCCGGCTGGACCGGGGAGTACCGCTTCGGGGAGACGGAGATCCAGAAGCTTGCCGCGAAGAAGCGCCTCGAGGTCCAGAAGGCCAACATCGGCTTCGTCTTCCAGAGCTACCATCTCCTGGACGACCTCACCGTCTACGAGAACCTCGAGATCCCGCTTTCCTACAGGGACGTGCCCAAGGCCCAGCGCCAGACCATCGTCTGCGACACCCTTGACCGGTTCCACATCGTTGCGAAGAGGGATCTGTACCCCTCGCAGCTCTCGGGCGGCCAGCAGCAGCTTGTCGCCGTCGCTAGGGCCCTGGTGGCATCGCCCCGACTGATCCTCGCCGACGAGCCCACGGGCAACCTGCACTCCGACCAGGGCCGCGAGATCATGGAGCTCTTCAAGAAGCTGAACTCCGATGGCGGGGTGACGATCGTCCAGGTGACACACTCGGACATCAACGCAGCCTACGGCCGTCGCGTGCTGCGCCTCGCGGACGGTCTGCTGCTCAAATAGATGTCACGACGCCTCCCCTTAGCCGTGCTGGCGGTCCTTGCGGCCGCGACGCTCGCTCCGGCCCAGGAAGCCGGCGGGCCGACGCTGACGCTGGACGACGCGGTCAAGCTCGCGCTCGGCCGCAACAAGGACCTGAAGGTCGTCTCGTACGACCGCGGCATCTCGAGGGCGCTGCTGCTCGTGGCCCGCGGCCGTTTCGACCCCGCGATCGTGGCGAATCGCAGCGCGGTGGACCAGCCCGAGCAGCTGACCCCCGGTTTCGCGGAGGTTTACGACATCAAGCAGGACATCTACAGCCTCGGCCTCGGCGGACAGACCCCGATCGGGACCACGTACTCGATCTCCGCAAGCATCACGAACTACCGCTACTCCTATGCGCCCGGGAACAATTACCTGACGTTTAGCGGGTTCCAGGTCACGCAGCCGCTCCTGAAGGGCTTCGGCCTCGGCGCCAACCTCGAGAACGTCCGCATCGCCAAGGCGAACCGGGCGATCTCCGACCTGCAGTACCAGCAGTCGGCGATCGACACGGTCACCAACGTCGTCCTCGCCTACAGCAACCTCCAGCTCGCCCACGACGTGCTGGACGCGGCGCGCAGGTCGCGGGACGCGGCGCAATCGCTCCTGGAGGCGAACGAGAAGGAGTACAAGGTGGGTGCCATCTCGCGGAGCGATGTCACGACCGCCCGCTTCAACGTCGCCTCGCAGCAGGAGGCGATCCTTGTCGCCGAGCGCACCGTCCGCGACCGCCAGAACCAGCTCAGGGAGCTGATCGGCGACGAGGTCTTCCTCGAGGACGAGCCGCTGTTCACCCTTGTCGCGATGCAGGTCCCCGAGGTGTCCGTCAACCTGAGGGCGGACCTGTCCAAGGCGTTGGCGCTGCGGCCGGACTACCTGCAGGCGCGCCTCGGGATCGCGAAGAACCGCGCGGTCGAGGTCGCGGCCAGGAACGGGATCCTGCCCGAGGTGGATTTTGTCGGTGCCTACGGCTACAACGGCCTCGGCTCGACGCTCTCGGCGAGCCGCGCGATGGTCGAGGCGCGCGACAATCCCTCGTACACCGCCGGGCTGCAGGTGACCATCCCGCTCGCGTTCGCGGTCGGCCGCGGCAACCTGAGGGCCGCCAGGCTCCAGCGCCAGCAGTCCGAGGAGGACCTGAAGCGCCTTGAGGCCGACATCGCGGTCAATGTCGCGAACGCCGCGGGCCAGATCGACACGACGAGGAAGCGGGTGGTGGCCGACCGGGAGGCGTACGCCCTGGCGAAGCAGGCGCTCGAGGCCGAGGAGAAGAAGAAGCTCGTCGGCACGAGCACGACGCTGGCCGTGGTGCAGCAGCAGCAGTTCGTGTCGACCCAGGAGGTCAACGTCTCGATCGCGGTTGCGAGCGAGCGCCAGGCGGTGGCTATCTACGACCAGCAGCTCGGAACGACCCTCGAGCGCTACCACATCAACCTCGCGAGCGAGTGAGCGTTTGACGCTCGTCACGCCCGCGGCGCAAAGCCAGAACCAAGCCATGCCCGGCGCCCTAGCCCACCGCATCCTGATCGCCGACGACCATGCCGACATCATCGAAGCGCTGCGCCTTTTGCTGAAGAGCGAGGGCTACCAGATCGAGGCCGTCAAGTCCCCGGCCGCCGCGCTGAAGGCCGTCGAGGCGCGGGACTTCTCGCTGGCGCTCGTCGACCTCAACTACGCGCGGGACACGACCAGCGGAACGGAGGGCCTGGACCTCCTGAGCAGGCTCCAGTCCATAGACCCGACGCTGCCGGTGGTCATCATGACGGCCTGGGCCAACGTCGAGCTCGCGGTCGAGGCGATGCGCAGGGGGGCGAAGGACTTCATCTCAAAGCCATGGGAGAACCTGCGGCTCCTGGCGATCGTGCGCAGCCAGGTCGAGCTCGCCGGCGCCGTGCGCGCCTACCGCAGGCTCGAGCAGGAGAACCAGCTTCTGCGCGGCAAGCAGGGCCCGGCGCTGATCGCGCAGTCGGGCTCGATGCGGCCCGTCCTGGAGCTCATCGCCCGCGTGGGCCCATCCGAGGCGAACGTCCTCATCACCGGGGAGAACGGCACGGGCAAGGGGCTGGTCGCCCAGTCCATCCACGCCGTGTCGCCGAGGGCCGCGCATCCCTTCATCTCGGTCAACATGGGGGGCCTGCCGGAGGGCGTCTTCGAGAGCGAGCTCTTCGGGCACGTAAAGGGGGCCTTCACGGACGCGAAGGGCGACCGCGCCGGGCGCTTCGAGCTCGCCGAGGGGGGCACGCTTTTCATGGACGAGATCGGCAACATCCCGTCTGGGCAGCAGGCCAAAATCCTAAGGGCCCTCGAGCGCGGGGAGTACGAGAGGGTGGGCTCGTCGCGCACGATGCGCGCGAACGTGAGGCTCATCTCCGCCACGAACTGCGACATCGCCGCCGAGGTCGCCGCGGGCCGCTTCCGCCAGGACCTGCTGTTCCGCCTGAACACGATCCAGATCCACCTGCCGCCGCTGCGGGAGCGCAGGGAGGATATCGAGCTCCTGGCGCAGCACTTCCTCAAGCAGCACGTCGAGCGCTACCGCAAGGCGGTCACCGGGTTCGACGAGGCCGCGATGCAGGCGATGCGCGAATACGCCTGGCCGGGAAACGTCCGCGAGCTCAACCACGCGATCGAGCGGGCCGTCCTGATGGCGCAGGGCAAGGTCGTGCGCGCGGTCGACCTCGCTCTCAACGCCTCGGCGACCGTGCCGCGCCTTGACGACATGAGCCTCGAGGAGGTCGAGGCCTTCCTGATCAAGAAGACGCTGGCGCGCTGCGACGGCAACGCGCGCAAGGCCGCCGAGGTGCTGGGCCTGAGCCGCAGCGCCTTCTACCGCCGCCTGGAGAAATACGGACTGTAGCTTTGGGGCCCCAGAGGCCAAGCTGCCCGCATGGCCAGACGGACAAGAGCGCTCCCGCACGAGAAGGCGGTCTTCTTGTACTGCCTGCTGGGGGGCCTGCCCGCGGTCGTTTTCGCGATGGTGTGGGTCTGGGGCGGCCCGCACGCCCCGGAGGTCCGGGGGACCGTGACACTCCTCGTGGC
This sequence comes from Opitutaceae bacterium, assembly GCA_003151515.1. GTDB lineage: Bacteria > Verrucomicrobiota > Verrucomicrobiia > Opitutales > Opitutaceae > Palsa-1447. The sequence goes on along the minus strand of PLXS01000030.1, from coordinate 6,229 downwards.
TGCCTGCTGGCTCGGATTCGCGTCGGCGGCCCAGCAGCGCGTGGTGAGGCCCCTGCAGACCATGTCGAACCTGCTGCTTGCCCTGCGGGAGGGGGACTTCTCCTTCCGGGCGCGCGGCGCGCGCCGCAATGACCCGCTCGGCGACGTCCTCGCGGAGATAAACGGCCTGGGCGACACCCTGCAGACCCAGAGGCGCGGGGCCATGGAGGCGACGGCCCTGCTCTCGGCCGTCATCAAGGAGATAGACGTAGCGATCTTCGCGTTCGATTCGGAGCGCATCCTGCGCCTAGTGAACCCCGCCGGGCAGGTGCTGATCGGCCAGCCCGCCGAGCGCCTGCTCGGGCGCTCGGCGCAGGCGATAGGCCTCGAGGAGTGCCTCGACGGCGAGCCGAACCGGATCTTGGGCCCCAACATCCTGCCGCGCGCCTCGGGGCGCTGGGGCATGCGCAGGCTGCCCTTCCGGGAGGGAGGGCGCCCTCACCAGCTTGTCGTCTTCGGCGACTTGAGCAGGCCGCTGCGCGAGGAGCAGCTGAGGGCGTGGCAGCGCCTCGTGCGCGTGCTGGGCCACGAGCTCAACAACTCGCTCGCCCCCATCAAGTCGATCGCAGCGACGCTCGAAACCTCGATGGATCGCCTGCCGCGGCCCCCCGATTGGGCGGAGGACATGAAGTCGGGACTCGGCATCATCACCTCGCGCTCGGAAAGCCTTGAGAAGTTCCTGCAGGGCTACACGCGCCTCGCGAAGCTGCCCCCGCCGCAGTCCGCGCCATTCGACCTGCCCGCCATGCTGCGCCGGGCCGCGGCCCTGGAGCGGCGCCTCGAGGTCGAGGTTGACGCCGGGGTGCCGGTCGAGCTTGTCGCCGACGAGGCGCAGCTCGAGCAGGCCGTGATCAACCTGGTCAAGAACGCCGTCGAGGCATCGCTCGACCAGCAGACGCCCGTTGTGCGGATCTCATGGCGCACGGCTGGCGCCAACGCCGAGATCTGCATCGACGACAACGGGACGGGAATCGGGGACACGGCCAACCTCTTCGTGCCGTTCTTCACGACGAAGCCCGGCGGCTCCGGAATCGGCCTCGCGCTATGCCAGCAGATTGCCGAGAACCACGGCGGCTCAATAGGGCTGTACAACCGCGACGACCGCTCCGGCTGCTCCGCGATCCTGCGGCTGCCGCTGCCGAAGCGCTGACAGGCGCAACCGCGGCTTTCCCGCTTTTGGGACGGCGATTTCCCGCTCCCGGTAGGAACCATCCATCGGCGGGGTCTGCGGTATGGTCATTATACATTGTATCAAAGGGTCTTACAAAACAAAGCGTCGACTGGCACAGGGTGTGCAATCAATGGCCAGGAATCATGGACATCGCACGCCCATCGCAGGCCAAGGAAAAGCTTAGGAAGCGCATCATCCTGGGGGTTTGCGCCGCGGCCGTGCTCGTCGGAATCACGGTCGTGCTAAGGCGGCTCAAGCCCGCGGTGCCCACGGTGGACCGCAGCCTCGTTTGGATAGACACCGTTAAGAGGGGCCCCATGATCCGGCAGGTGCGCGGCCCCGGCACACTCATCCCTGTCGACATCCGCTGGATCGCGGCGCGCACCCAGGGGCGCGTCGACCGGATCGACCTTCTGCCCGGGGCGCAGGTTGAGCCCGACAGCGTGATCCTTGTCCTGAGCAACCCCGACGTCACCCAGGCGGCGATCGACGCCGTCTCTCAGCTCAAGGCGGAGGAGGCCAAGCTAACCAACCTCAAGGTCCAGGTGGAAAGCACGGTGCTGCAGTCCGAGTCCGACGCGGCGAACGCGAGGGCTAGCTACGAGCAGGCCCACCTGCAGGCGGAGGTCAACGACCAGCTCTTCAAGGACGGCCTCGTCTCGGAGCTCGAGCAGCGCAAGAGCAAGGTCACCGCGGAGCAGGCCGACGAGGTGAACACGATCGCTCAGAAGAAGTACGCTTTCGCGAAGGATTCCGTGGTGCCGCAGCTCGCGGTGGAGCAGGCCGAGGTGGACAGGCTGGGCGCGCAGGCGAAGCTCAAGCTCAACGAGGCGGATGCGCTGAACGTGCGCGCGGGCATGCGCGGCATCCTGCAGGTCGTGCCGGTCGAGGTTGGGGCGCAGGTGCAGCCCGGCACCAACCTCGCCCGCGTGGCCGACCCGACGCGGCTCAAGGCCGAGATCGAGGTGGCCGAGACGCAGGCCAAGGACGTTCTCATCGGCCAGAGCGCGGACATCGACACCCGCAACGGCATCGCCTCGGGCAAGGTCTCCCGCGTCGCCCCGTCCGTCCAGAACGGCACGGTCACGGTGGAGATCGCCCTCCCGGGCGAGCTGCCCCACGGCGCCAGGCCCGACCTCTCCGTCGACGGTGTGGTGGAGCTCGAGCACCTCAACGACGTCGTCTACGTCGGCAGGCCGGCCTTCGGGCAGGAGCACACGGTCGCGGGCATCTTCAAGCTGGACGAGGACGGCTCGTACGCGACGCGCACGCAGGTCCAACTCGGGCGCAGCTCCGTGAACACGATCGAGATCGTCAAGGGCCTCGAGCCCGGCGACCGCGTGATCCTCTCGGACATGTCGCAGTGGGACAGCCACGACCGGATCAGGCTCAACTAGGCGCGCCCCCGCCGCAGCACACGACAGAATTCAGTCAGCCCAAACCCAAAATGGAAAACCAAGCCCTCCCACAGTCCCTGCTGAAGCTCGACAACGTCACCAAGGTCTTCCTCACGGACGAGGTCGAGACGCACGCCCTCTCCGGCATCCACCTTGAGATCACCAAGGGGGAGTACGTCGCGATCGCGGGCCCCTCGGGCTGCGGGAAGTCGACGCTCCTGTCGATCCTTGGCCTCCTGGACACGCCCACGGACGGGACCTATACGCTCAACGGGCGCCCGGTCCAGGGCCTCACGCCGGCCGACAGGGCGCGCATCCGCAACCGGGAGATCGGTTTCATTTTCCAGTCCTTCAACCTGATCGGCGACCTGACGGTCTACGAGAATGTCGAGCTGCCGCTCACCTACCGCGGCATGCCGGCGGCCGAGCGCAAGGCCCGCGTCGAGGAATCCCTCGAGAAGGTCGGGATGGGGCACAGGGCCAAGCACGTCCCGTCCCAGCTCTCGGGCGGCCAGCAGCAGCGCGTCGCCGTCGCGCGGGCGCTCGCCGGCAACCCCGCCGTCCTCCTGGCCGACGAGCCGACCGGCAACTTGGACTCCAAGAACGGCGACGCCGTCATGGACCTCCTCCAGAGCCTGCACCGCACGGGCTCGACAATCATCATGGTGACGCACGACGCGCGGTTTGCGCGCCACGCCGACCGCACGGTGCACCTGTTCGACGGCCAGGTCGTCGAGGAGAGCGCCGCGCCCAAGGACTAGCAGGGCCGGAGCCCTCGGCCGCGCCGGCCAATCCATCCTTTCACGTCACCTCGGCTTGAACCACGGTGGCGCGCAGCCATCCACCTAGGCGGGTTCCCGCACTTTCCCTACCCCTTGCCCAATCAGGCGCCCTTGCACCTGCAACCCATCGTCCTCCCATGAGGCAGGCCATCCGGCAGCTGCTCAAGAGCCCGGGATTCACGATTGTATCGCTGGTAACCCTCGCGTTCGGGATCGGCCTTAACGCGAACGCGTTCTCGGTGCTCAACCGCCTCCTGCTGCAGTCGCTGCCCTTCCGGGATCCAGGCAGCATCGTCATGGTCTGGGGCGACACGTCGAAGGACCAGGAGGTGGGGCAGTCCCCGGGCGACTACATCGACGAGAGGGACCAGAACACCGTCTTCGAGGGCCTCGCCGCATACTATATCAACAACACTTCAAGCCTCGTGGACCAGGGCAAGGTCGCCGAGCGCGCCACCGTGCTCGAATGCACCTCGAACTTCCTTCCGGTGCTGGGGATCTCGCCGGTGCTGGGCCGCGGCTTCACGTCGGACGAACAGGCCCGGCAGGAGCCCGTGGTGCTGCTTAGCAACAGATACTGGCAGAAGAACTTCGCAGGGGACCCGCACGTCCTTGGGCGCGCCTTGAGGCTCAAGGGAGCCTCCGTGACAATCATTGGGGTGGCCCCGCGGGAGCTGGACGACCCCGAGCGCTGGGGCCGGCTCGACCTCGTGCATCTGGACCCCGTGGAGGTGAACAGGGGGTACCGAGACGGCACGTGGTACAACGTGGTCGGGCGGCTGAAGCCGGGCGTGACGCGCGCGCAGGCCCAAGCGGAAATGGGCGCCATCGCGAGGAAGCTCGCGCACGACTACCCCAAGACGAACGCCGAGCGGAGCCTCAGGGTCGCCCCGTTCCTCACGGACTCCGAGGGGGACATCGGCCACGCCATCATCTGGATGATCATGGATCTGGCGCTGGCCGTGCTGATGATCGCGTGCGTCAACCTGGCCAACCTTCAGCTCGTGCGCATGACGGCCCGCTCCCGGGAAATCGCCATCCGCCTGGCCCTTGGCTCGTCGCGGCTGCGCGTCATGGGGATGCTCCTGAGCGAGAGCATCCTCCTGTCGCTCTGCGGCGGCGCGCTGGGCCTCTTGTTTGCGAAGTGGGCCAACGACTACGTGGGCGCCTACTTCAACCTGCCCGTGCCCCTCGACTACCGTGTCCTTGCGTTCGCTTTCGTGGCTTCGGCGGCGACGGGCGCCGTATTCGGGACCGTGCCCGCCTGGATCGCATCGCGCGCAGACGTGAACGCGACGCTCAAGCAGGGCGGGCGCGGCGCCTCCGCGGGCGGCTCCCGCAACCGGCTCCGGCAGGTGCTCATCGTCGCTCAGCTGGCCATCGCCCTGGTGCTGCTCACGGGGGCGGGGTACTTCATTCGCGGGATCCATCGGATCATGAATCATGAGATGGGTTGGGATCCGGACCACCTGACGATGGGCGAGATCGAGCTTCCGAACGCGAAGTACGGCGAGCGCGGTGACAAACGCACCCTGGTGTTCGCCGAGAAGCTCATTTCCGGCCTCCGTCATCTGCCCGGCGTGCAGGACGCAGCGATCTCCACGGGCACGCCGATAGGCACCGTGCCAGCGGGGGATCCCTTTGCGGTTGAGGGGCGGCCGGCACCGGCAAAGGGGGCTGAGCCCCTTGCGTACACGAACCGCGTGACCCCCGGATTCTTCGCAACGCACGGGATGCACGTCCTGCGCGGCAGGGACTTTGCGATATCGGACAGGCCCGGTGCGCCCAATGTGGCGATCGTCAGCAAGTCGCTCGCCGAGAAGTTCTGGCCGGGCGAGGATCCCATCGGAAAGAGGATAGGAGGCACCGATCCCGTGAAACCGGACTGGAGCGAGGTGGTGGGCGTCGTCAACGACGTCGTGGGCTCGATCCGCATCGCGCGCTACGAGACGCCCTACCAGATCTACCGGCCTTGGTTCCAGGACACGTTTCGCTTCCTGATCTTCTCGGTCCGCACAGGCGCCGACCCCCATTCGGTCGTCGAGGGCGCTCGGAAGGCCCTGGCGGACGTGGAGCCGGACATCGCTGCGACGATCCTTGCGCCGGCCCGCGACACAATGGAAGACAACATGTCGGGCATCGTTCTCGTGCAAAGGATGCTGGACGTCATGGCGCTCTTGGGGCTGCTGCTATCCACGATCGGAATCTACGGGGTCGTTGCAAACGTCGCGACGGAGAGGACGCAGGAGATCGGCGTCCGAATGGCGCTGGGCGCCGGGTCGGCGGACGTGCAATGGCTCTTCATGCGAAGCGGCATCATCCTCGCCGTCCTCGGCTCGGGCATCGGGCTGCTTGCGTCGGTCGGGCTCGTCATGGCCCTGGACAGGCTCGTGCAGATCGTTCCAGGCAACGATCCGTGGGTCATCGCCGGCGTGGGCGTGATGCTCGCGGTGATAGCGCTCCTCGCGTGCTGGATCCCCGCATGGCGCGCGACGAAGGTGGACCCGACCGTCTCCCTGCGCGCGGAATAGGCGCCGCCACCCGGGGAGCGCGGCTGGGTTAGGGAACCTCGTAGACCTCGACGAGGGAGACGCCGGTGTCACCGCTGGCGCCGGCAACCCCGGCCGTGTAGTTGCCGGGCGGAAGCGTGATCAGGATCGCCGAGTCCAGGCTCGACGGGCCCCATGGGAAGGCGCCCACCTGGGAGGCGGTGGTCGCGATCTGCGGGTCCCCGTCCCAGGCCGTGTTTGAGGCCACGACGACGGTGGTTGCCGTCGTCACATTGTTGAGCGTGAGCGCCGGGTCCGACAGGGTTCCCGGGACGCTGAACGCCATGCCGA
>PLXS01000033.1:169-37963 GCA_003151515.1 Opitutaceae bacterium | reverse complement strand
TGGACGCGGCTGAGACGGTCAGCGTCGCCGAGCTGCTCTGCGCCGTGCCCGACGGGTTGGTCGCCACGCAGTAGTAGCTGCCCGCCTGCGCCGAGGTGACATTGCTCAAGACCAGGATGGCGTCGGTGGCGCCAGACACCTCGGTGCCGTTCGAAAGTGCGACGCCGTTGAAGTACCACTGGTAGGCGGGCGAATTGCTCGCCGCCGCGCTCAGGGCCACCGTGCCGCCGGCGACCGTCACCGAGATGGGCTGCTGGGTGAACACCGGCGTGGGCGCGACCGTCTCAAGCACGGTGATCGATTGCGCGGCGACCGAGATGGACCCGCTGACAACGGCGCCGGTGAATGTTGTCCAGAAGTTTGACGTGCCCTCGGAGGCGTTGCTCGTGTCTATGACCTGCGCCCAATGGGTGCCGGCCGGCCCCGGGGGCACCGTATAGGTCGCGGCCGAGGTGGCCATGTTGCTTAAGACGATGAAGTCGTCGTCGCCCACCTGGCTCCCGTTCATGAATATCTCCACGCTCGCCGTCTGCGTGGGGACGAAGCTTCCGGTGCCGTTGGCGTTGGAGAAGGTGATGGACTCCGACGTGAAGTCCCCCTGGCGCAGGGCCGGGTGGGCGGCCCTCAGGTGCAGGAGGTGCTGCAGGAACGCGAAGTTGGGGTTTGTGTTCGCGGGACCCGCGAAGGTGCCGAGGTTGTTGTCGTAGGGCATCGTGCCCCCGGTCAGGTCCCCCGTGGCAATCGCGTCGGGGCTCGTCGTGGCGAGCATGTTGTAGTTGTTCCACGTGGCCACGGAGTCGATGTTGTAGGAGTTGTTGTTCCCGTTGACCGTGCGCCCCATCTCGTCGCCCCAGATCATCATGGGGACGCCCCGGCTGAACATCTGGTAGGTCCAGAAGTCCCTGATCGCCTGCCGGCGTAGGGTGGGGTTGCTGCCCCAGGAGGAGTTGTTGTCGTTGCCCCCGTTCTGTTCGAAGCCGAAGGGCCATACCAGGTCCGTGACCGGCGAGGCATAGCTGACGAGGTCCGTCATGTTGTAACCGTCGTGGCAGACAATGTAGTTGATGGACTTCTGGGGCCCCCCCTCGGCCTGCATCTTGGTCATGTCACCGAAGAAGGCGTTCGCGTAGCTCAGGTCGCCGGCCCCGCTGCCGTAGCCCGTCACATTGCCCGTCATGTACTGGCGGATGGAGTCCCGGTAGTTTCCGTTCCAGCAAGCCCATCCGGCGGGGAAGTTGCCGATCTCGCCCCCGTCCTGGCCATCCCACGGCTCGGCGATGATCTTGACGTTGTTTTGGCTGGCGAAGGTGGCGATGTCCTCCAGCAGGGTCGCGGAGTTGGAGAAGCCCGAGTTGCCGTCCCGCCCGAGCTCGGCGGCCTCGTCGAAGCGGTAGCCGTCGATGCCCATCGTGTTCGTCCAGTAGTTGAGCGAGTCGATGACCAGCCTCTGGACGGGCGCGGAGCCCCCGTTGATGCTCGTGCCGACGCCCGTATAGTTGGTGTAAGCCTGGGGCGCACCCGGGCCCAGCGTGTAGTAGGAGGAATTGTCCAGACCGCGGAAGAACGTGATCTCGGCCTGTTCGTTCGTGGAGTCCCAGGTGGCCCCCTCGCCGGAGTGGTTGTAGACCACATCGAGGTAGACCTGGATCCCGGCGGCGTGGAACGCCGCCACCATGTTCTTGAACTCCCGGGTCGGGCCGCCGAGGGTCTGGTCGCTCGAGTAGCGCCGGTCCGGCGCGAAGAACCCGTAGGTGAAGTAGGCCCAGTACCCACCGCCGCTCGTCGACGGCGCCGTCGTGGAGTCGTCGGCGTTGTCGGTCTCATGCACGGGCAGGAGCTCGATGGTGTTGAACCCGAGGTCCTTCAGGTAGCCCGCCATGAGGGCCGCGCCCGCGTAGGTGCCCTGAAGGTTGGCGGGTATGTTTGCGGCGTCCTGGAAGCCCGAGTAGCTGCTCAGCAGCGTCGTCAGGCTGGCGCTCGACGGGTGCGCCGTCAGCCCCTTCACGTGGCTCTCGTAGATGATTGCGTCCTTCTCGGCGATGCCGGGCTTGGTGCCCGTCGACGTGCCGTCGACCAGGGCCACGGCCTTTGGGGCCCAGTGGCCCGTGTCGACGTTGCGGCAGTCGACGGTCCCCGTGGCCAGGGGCCCCGCGTAGGTCTGAGTCGACGAGATGTTCGCGCCGCCGCTCGTGTACATGTTGTAGTTCTGGTTGCTGCCGGCCATGGCCGGGGTCCACGTGTTGTGGGAGAGCTCCCGCGCGTAGGGGTCGAAGAGGACCTTGTTCGGGTTGAAGCGGTTGCCGCTGGAGTCGCAGTCCGAGACGAATCCCGCCGATGAGTTGCCCCTCGCCCAAGCGCTGTTGTAGGTCCAGTTGGGCCCCCAGGCCCGGAACGCGTAGAGGGTGAGGTTGGGCGCGCCCGAAACGGCGGCCCGCCAGATGTTGTCCGGCCCCTTGGTCATCAGGTAGTCGTACTGGGCATCCGCACCGGTGTCCTGGGTGTAGATCTCCAGCACGATCTGCGTTGCGTTCGCGGAGAAGACGCCCACCTCCAGGGTGCTGCCGGGGCCGGCCGTGAACGTCGCGCCGAGCGGCCAGTTCGCGCTCCCCCAGGACGACTGGCTCGCCGGGGAATACGGCCCCGTGGCTGGGTGGTTGGTGCCTATCTGGGCGCGCAGGTGGACCGCGCCGGCTGCCGCAATCGACAGGGCGGCCAGCAGGCGGGCGCACCGGGATAGGGATGTCATGGGGGCGTGCATTCCAGGGACCGGCGCTTCTTGCGCCGTACCAAGGATACAATGCCCCGGGCCCCGAAGCCCTTCTAGTGGACTTGTCCGGAGATAACCTTGAAAACGCCGAATAATCCCGGCCATGCGCTCAACGGCCGTGGACATAGGCGCGAATGGCCTCGAACTGGCTGTCGCCGTCGAGGCCCGCCTCGGCCATCACCTGCGCGCCCGCGCCGCTTCCGAGGAAATGCCCCAGCCGGAAGGGATGGAGCGAGTGGGCGCGGCCGCGGTCGGAGCGCACCCAGCGCGTCAGGGTCGCCATCGTGAAGTCGGTGACCCCCATTGACTCGAGCTGGTGGGCCTCGGGGAAGATCCTCTCGCGCTCGGGCGGCGGCCGCAGGTCGAAGAGCTCGCTCGAGGTGACCGCGTAGGCGTTGATGTCGATCCCCTCGCGCCGGAGCAGCGGCAGCGTCACGGTGACGAACGCATTCGTGACTCCGGGCCCCTGCAGGACGACCGTTCCCCGGCTTCGCCCCTGCGCCGCATGCAGCCGGTAGGCGCCCTGGGCGGCCGCGCCGGCCGGCGCCAGGCCGAGCGCCTGGCGGTCGAGTATGGGTACCGCCGGGCGCGTGACGAAGGGCGCGATGATCGCGGGCTCCCGCGCGAGGGCGGCCTTGACCAGATGCCATATCTCCTGGGGCTCCCACGGGGTGAGCGTGACCATCGTCCCCGGAGGGAAGTTGTCCTGGAGAAGCTGGAGCGCCTGCGGGTCGGCGTGGGTCGGGCCGTCCTCGCCTGTCATGAGGCCGGCGTGCGCGCAGACGATGAAGAAGGGGCGGTAGGCGCCGCCCTCGACTGCGACCCGGGCCTGGTTTCCGATGGCGTGGAGCCTGGCGGCGATGTGCCCCAGCGGGGCGATGAACGCGCCGTAGGACGAGCCCACGCCCACGTGGCCTCCGTAGGTTGAAATGCCCGCCAGCATGGCGGTCATGGCATCCTCGCAGATGCCGCCGACCGACAGCTGCCGCGCCCCGGGGTTGCCGCGCCGGTTGTAGAAGCCGGGCGGGAAGCCGTCGGCCACCTTGTTGACGCTCGTGGAAGCGAGGAGGTCGGCCGACGCGACCGCGATCGCGCCGCCGCTGGCGCGGTTATAGTAGCTGAGCACCCTGCCGAGCTCTTCGCGAAGGGTCGTCTTGCCTCCCGGCGCGAGCGCGAGTTCCTGCGGGGCTGACGCGTCCGCCCGCTGCGCGATCTCGCGGACGGCCCCGATGCGGGGTGCGCCCGGCCGCGGCTTGAGCTGGCGGCCGTCGAGGCGGCTGCGCGCCGAGCGCAGGTTCGAGGCGAGCGCCTCGACCGCGGGCTGGCGCTCCTGCAGCGCGTCGCGCACGAGGCCTAGCGTCTCCCAGTAGCACTGTTCGATGACGGCCGCGTCGGCCCCCCCGTTGCAGCGGGTGTTCGGGGCCTCGCAGCACGGCATCAGGACCCTACCCCTGGGCAGGAGGGGCGCCACGGCGGAGTAGAACCCCGTGGAGCACAGGGGGTGGCCGGCCCCGTGAGAGGCCCGGCCCTCGATCCCGTACTGCCAGCCCTTGACGGTGCGGTAGACGATGGCGGTGGGCTGGCCGTTGCCGAGGGACAGGGCGGCCCTCTGCGCCGTCGTTATCTGCTGCCAGTCGAAGCCGTCGGGCACCAGGATCACGTTCCAGTCGTGCAGGTAGGCCAGCTCGGCCGGCGTCCACTGCACGTACTCACCCGGCGTCTGCCCGTCGCGGCAGACGCGGTTGGAGTCGATCGAAGCCTGGTTCCAGTCGACGTGCAGGATGACGTTGCCGAGCGACGCGGTCCCGCAGGCGGCGAGCGCCTCGGACACGCGGCCCGGCGTCAGGCCGCCCTCTCCCTCGACAATGTGCACGCGCGGAGCGCCCTCGCCGTAGAGGTCGGCGGCGCCCCAGGCCAGCCCGATCGAGGCCGGCAGCCCGACGCCCGAGGCTCCGGTGGAGAGCCGCACAAAGGGCGTCGCCGGCGTCGGGTGGCCGTCCAGGGCCTTGGCCCTGAACCTCGCGAAGAGGGGGGTGCGGGCGCCATGGTTGCGGCGGAAGCCGAGCAGGTCCTCGAGGCGCAGCTGCAGCTTCTCGTCGTGGGGCAAGAGATCGGGCGCGGCGATCCGCGCCACCTCGTTGCGAAGCGCCCACATCGCGTACAGTCCGAGCGCCTTGTGGCCCGCCGCGTAGGAGATGATGTCGGCGTCGGGGCGGCCGGGGCTCGCGAGGTCGTAGTCCATGGCGTCGAAGAGCAGCCGCGCGACGAACCGGCCCGACGATATCGAGCCGCCCGGGTGGCCGGAGAGCGGCACGTAGTTGTACATCACGGCGCAGAGGGTCCGGTAGACCAGGTCGAACGCCTCGAAATGCGCCACGGTCTCCCTGTCGAGCGGCTCGCCGTGCTCCGCCTGGAGTTCGGCGGCGTCGATGTACACGCCGCGCCGCGGCCCGAAGGCGACCTCGGGTGTGCGGCTGCCGGCCCGGCTATTGGAGGCCGCGCTCACCATAGGTGCTTTCCCTCGGCCATGAACGCCTGGAATCCGGCGCGGTCGCCGGCGGCGGCGCGGATGCGCACGAGGCCGGCGCGCAGGTCGTCGAGGCCCGTGGCGATCGACAGCCTCAGGTAGTGCAGGCCGTCGGAGCCGATGCGCCCGAACGAGCGCCGGTCCATGGTCGCCACCTGGTGACGCCACAGCAGGAACATCTGCACGAGCGTGGACGGGCTGGTGCGGGCCCGGTCGGCGGGCGCCAGCCCGCGGTGGGCCTCGATGGCCCCCAGGTTGGCACACATGCCGGCGATGTTCGGGAAGAGGTAGAAGGCCCCGCCGGGCCTGAGGCAGCGGATGCCGTCGATCGCGTTGAGCCCCTCGAGCATGACGTCTCGCCTCTCACGGAACGATGCGCACATGCGCTCGATCGTCCCGCGGCTCAGCGGCGACTCGAGGGCGATCCTCGCCCCCATCTGGTTGTAGGCAGGTATGCAGGAGAAGTAGTTGATGTTCAGGTTCTTGAACACCGTCGCCTCCTCGGCGGTCGGGAGCACGGCCCAGCCGACCCTTCCGCCCGTCCACGCGTAGGACTTGGACACGCCGCTCACGATGATCGTGCGCTCGGCCATGCCGGGGATCGACGCCATGGAAAGGTGCCGGTTTCCGTCGAAGAGGATGTCCTCGTAGATCTCGTCCGAGTAGACGCGGGCCTGGGTGGGCGCCTTGCGCAGGATCACCTCGGCGATGCTCTCGAGTTGCTCGCGGGTCACGACGCCGCCCGTGGGGTTTGACGGGAAGTTGAGGATGATGACGCGTGTTCGGCTGCTGATCAGCGGGGCGAGCTCGCGGCCGCCGAAGCTGAAGGCCGCCTCCTCGCGAAGGTGCAGCGGCCTCGGCCTGGCGCCCAGGTACCGGGTGAAGGACTCGTAGATCGGGAACCCGGGGCTCGGGTAGACCACCTCATCGCCCGGGTCGCAGTAGACCTGCTGGGCGAGGCCGATCGGCGGCTTGCCACCTGGGAACACGACGACCCGGTCGGGGGTGACTTGGATCCCGCGGCGCTCGGACACGGTGCGCGCGATCGCTTCTCGAAGGGGCAGGATGCCCTGCGGGTCGCAGTAGTGGGTCAGGCCGAGGTCGATCTGGCGCTTGACCTCCTCGGCAATGTAAGGGGCCAGCGGGAAGTCGGGCTCGCCCAGGTTGCACTTGATCACCTTTAGCCCCTGGTCCTCGAGGGCCTTGATCTGGGGCCCGATCCTGAAGGCGTTCTCGCTGCCGAGCAGGAGCGTTCGCGCGGCGTAGAGGCCGGTGCGCGCGCGGCTCGCGGCGGGTTTTTTCGCTCTGCCGCGCCGGGGCGAGAGGGTGGAATGGGCTTTCATGGTCTTGGGGCCTTGCCGGCCGGGGGCGCCGCCGGAGGCGCCGGGATCGGCCGCGGGATGCCTTGGGGCTTCTGGGATAGGGGTGGTAGGAGTTGTGCTCCCGCGGGGCGGCTCAGGCTCCAGGGCCCGCCGGAATGCTGGCACCCCGCGGTGCTCTATCATCCTTTCGATGGCGGTGGCGGGCTGCGCATTTCTAGGGATTCTCTGTGCACCAATTGAAAGGGGGCGCGCGCGGATGCTTCCGGGTCCCGCGGGCGGCGGATAAAGGCTCGCCCGGAACGGGCCTTTTCGGATAGGCTGGCGCCTTACCCCGATGGAAAAACCCCAGCTATCCCCCCAACCCACGACCTACCGTTTTTCATTCGGCCCGTGGAACATCAGCGAGGGCGCCGACCCGTTCGGCCCCAACGTCAGGGACGTGTTTGCCCATGGCAGGAAGTTCGGGCTTTACCGCTCGCTGGGCTTCGAGGGCGTGCAGCTCCATGACGACGACGCCGTGCCCGACATCGACAGCTTCACGGCCCCCCAGGTGGCGGCCAAGGCGAAGGAGCTCGGACAGGTGCTGCGCGACGAGGGCCTCCAGCCCGAGTTCGTCGCGCCCCGACTCTGGTTCCCGGACGCGACGATCGACGGGGCCTTCACGTCCAACAGCGACGGCGACCGACAGTACGCCTGGGACCGCACGCAGCGCGCCGTGGACGTCGCACGCGCGATGGGCTGCAAGACGATCGGCTTCTGGTTCGCGCGCGAGGGCACCTACGTGCGCGAGGCCAAGAGCGCCAAGCTGGCGTATGAGCGCCTCCTTGCGGCGATCAACAGGACGCTCGCCTACGACCCCGAGATCCAGGTGTGGATCGAGCCCAAGCCCAACGAGCCGATGGACATGGCCTACGTGCCGACCGCTGGGCACGCGATCGCCCTTGCCTATGCCTCCGAGAGCCCGAGCCGCGTCAAGGTGATCATCGAGAGCGCGCACGCGCTCCTCGCCAACCTGGACCCCAGCGACGAGATGGCCTTCTGCCTCGCCCACGACAAGCTGGGCAGCATCCACCTCAACGACCAGAACGGTCTCAAGTACGACCAGGACAAGAACTTCGGGTCGGTGAACCTTCGCGGCGCCTTCAACCAGGTCATCGTCCTGGAGGAGGGCGGATACGGACGGCGCGGCGAATTCGTCGGCCTGGACGTCAAGACGATGCGCACGCAGCGCGGCGTGCCGGTGACCGAGCACCTGGCCTCAAGCCGCAGGATCTTCCTCGACCTGGTCGACAAGGCGCGCTCCCTCGACCGCGTCCGCGTGGCCGAGTACCGCGGCAAGAGGGACTACGAGGGGCTGGAGCTGTACACGCTGGAGCACCTGCTCGGGCGCAAGTAGGGCGCTGGCCCCCTCACGGGCGCGGCCGCGATATCCGGCGCGCCCTTGGGCGCCCCTCGTCGGCGTCGAAAAGGTCGAACCACGTGACGATGGATTTCCTCCTGTGCAGGCCGTATTTCCGCCTGGCCCGCCGCAGAAGCTTGCTGGTGCCGTCCGCCCACCCGCGCTTCCTCATGAAGGTGTTCCATATCTCGATGTCCTCCTTTCCGGGCTTGCGCCCCGCGCGGAAGCACCACCTCAGGATTCCGAGGTCGGTGCCGCCCGCCAGCGTCCTCGCCCTCAGCCTGGAGTACGGCACCCGAAGAAACCGCGTGCAGCGCGAATCGAATAGGTACCAGTCCTTCGTGCCGACGTTGTAGTCGGCCGGCAGGGCGCCCCGCACCCTGAGGCGGATCTTGTCCAGCATGCGCCCGAAGTAGACGATGCCCCCGACCTTGTCGTGCGGGCTCCTCAGGCCGGGGACCTTCATAGTGGGCGCGGGCTGCTAGCGGGCTATGAAGCGCCCCTCCCATTCCGGATTGGGGAGCGCCCTAGGCTTGTATTCGCCGAAGATGGCGAAGCGGCTCTTCGAGACCAGTCGGTACGCGGCGTCGCGAACCACCGCGGGCACGAACCGAAGCCATGCGAGTGCGCGGCCCGCCCCGCCCGCCTCGGCGAAGGCGGCCATCGCCCCGTCGGTTCGCAGCAGGCGCGCGCCGGGCACCCGCCGCTCCCAGTCCGGGACGAACACCAGGCTGTCGAAGTCCGCCGTCGGCAGGCCCTCCGAGCGCAGGTAGTCCTGGGCCGGGGAGCTCTGCAGCGGCGCAAAGCGAAGCCGCCCTTTCCTGTCGATGCGCAGCAGCAGCCTCACGACCCCGTTGCAGAGGCCGCACGTGCCGTCGTAGAGCAGGACGGGGGTGCGCTGGTCCGTCATTTGCCGGGAAACCAACCACAGGGCGGTTTCATTGGCAACGCCGGGCGGCCCGGGCGCGCCGCCCCGGTCAATCCGGCGCGCCGAAGTTGGCCCGCGCCTTGGCGTCGTCGAATTCGCCCTCCCAGCGGGCGACGACGACGCTCGCGAGGCAGTTGCCAAGGACGTTCACCGACGTGCGCGCCATGTCCAGGAGGGCGTCCACCCCCAGGATCATCGCGGCGCCCGCGAGCGGCAGGCCGAACGACTGGAGGGCCGCGATCAGAACGACGAGCGAGGCGCGGGGCACGGCGGCGACCCCCTTCGAGGTGAGCATGAGGGTCAGCATCATCGTGACCTGCTGCGCGGCGCCGAAGTGCACGCCCGTCGCCGTCTCAGCGGCCTGGGCGACGAAGACGGAGGCCACGGCGAGATACAGCGTGGAGCCGTCGAGGTTGAACGTGTAGCCCGCCGGCAGCACGAAGCCCACGATGCCCGTCGGAACGCCCAGGCGCTCCATGAGGTCGAAGGCCTTCGGCAGCGCGGCCTCGCTGCTCGCGGTCGCGAACGCAATCGTGAACGGCTGCCGCGCGGCCCGGAAGAAGGGCTTGAGTGGGATCCTCGCCAACCAGATCACGGCGCCAAGGACGACGACGACGAAGACAACGAGCGCAAGGTAGAGCGTCAGCACGAGCGCCCCCAGGCCGCGCAGGGCGCCGAGGCCCTGGTGGCCCACGGTGACCGCGATCGCCGCGCCCACGCCGAAGGGGGCCAGCTTCATCACGATGCCCGCGAACTTGAGCATCACCTGCGTCAGGGAGCAGCAGAACTCGAGGACGGGCCGCCCCGCCTCGCCAGCCGCCATCACCGCCAGCGCGAAGACCACGGAGAACGTCACGACCTGGAGCACGTCGTTTCGGGCCAGGGCGTCCGTGAAGCTCGCGGGGAAGACGTGCAGGATCGTCTGCAGGAGGGTGAGGGGCCTCGCCTGCGCCGCCGCGCCCAGCTCCGCGGCGCCGCCCGAGAGGCGCACGCCGACGCCTGGGCCCACCGCGTTCACGACAAGGAGCCCGACCGCGAGCGCGGCGGTCGTCACCACCTCGAAGTACACGAGCGTCTTCACGCCGACCCGGCCGACCTTCTTGATGTCGCCGGTCCCGGCGATCCCCTGGACAACGCTTCCGAACACGAGCGGGCCGATCATCAGCTTGATGAGGTTGAGGAAGACGTCGCGCACGAGCTCGCACCGCGCGCTCCAGGGCGCGCTGGCGGCCTCCGGCAGGCCGTTGATCCACCAGCCGGCGAGGCAGCCGAGGACGAGGCCGACCAGGATCTGGCGCGTGAGCGATGGGCAATACCACGGCCGCGGCGCCGCTCCGCCTAGGTTGTCAGGGCCGGTCATTTTGCGGAAGGCATTTGCTTCTAACGGCTAACGCGACGTTAACGCTTGTGTTCCCCCGGGGCGCTTTCAAGTTCTTATTTGCCGACGCGAGCGCCCGGGATTGGCTTGATGGCGCCCCTGGACACGCTTTCCAACCCCATGGCACACGCACCCCGCATGATTAGCCGGCCGCGAGGGCCGGTCGCCTGGATTCGCCTCTGCGCGGCCCTTGCCGCGCAGAGGCCCCGCCGTCCGCCTGGGAGCGGACCCTGTAAGGATCTGGCCCGGCGCCGCGCCCGGGGACAAGGGCGGCCTTGGCAAGGAGGCGGACACCACCAAGGCCGACGGCGCCCTCATCGCCGGCCGGCCTGTCGTGCGGCTGGGCAACGTCTCGGACCCCACGATCGAGGTCTTCCGCGCGCCGGCGGCAACGAACACCGGAACGGCGGTCCTCGTCTGCCCCGGGGGCGGCTTCTACATCCTCGCGATGGACCTCGAGGGGACGGAGGTCTGCGAATGGCTCAACTCGGTCGGGGTGACCGGCGTCCTCCTCAAGTACCGCGTCCCGCGGCGCGAGGGGCGAGCGCCGCTCGCAGCGCCGCTCGAGGACGCCCAGCGCGCCATGGGGATCGTGCGCTCGCATGCGAGGGAGTGGGGGATCGATCCCGCCCGAATAGGGGCCCTCGGATTCTCCGCGGGAGGCGAGCTGGTCGCGGCCCTTAGCGCCGGCAGCGGATCGCGGTCCTATCCCCGCGTCGACGCGTCCGACGACGTGAGCTGCCTGCCCGACTTCCAGGTCCTGGTCTACCCGGGATATCTCGGCCCGGTGAACGGCTCGACCCCCAACCCGGACGTCGCGGTCACCGGCAGGACGCCCCCCACGTTCATGGTCGTGGCCGCGGACGACCCCGTGGTTCCCCCCGACTCCGTGATCGGCTATGCTGCGGAGCTCAGCAAGGCGAAGGTTCCCGTGGAGTTCCACCTGTACCCGACCGGGGGCCACGGCTTCGGCCTGCGCCCGACAAAGGACATGGTTACGACCTGGCCCCAGCGCGCGGCCGACTGGATGCGCACCCGGGGGCTTCTTGGCGCCGCGCCCGGCAGCCGCCCCTGACCGGCCTCCGTTTCCCGTGAAAAAACCCATCGCCATCATCCTGTTCCTCCTCGCGGCGGCGACCATCTGGTCCCGGGAGGCCGCTCCCGTTCGCGTGGCGATCGTCGGGCTCGTCCACGACCACGCCCGGGGCATGATCCCGCGATTCTCGGGCCGCCCGGACGTCCAGCTAGTCGGAATCGTCGAGTCCAACCCCGAGCTGGTCGCGGTCTATGAGCGGGAGTTCCACCTTGCGCCCGACCTCTTCTTCGCCTCCATCGACGCCCTCGTTTCCAAGACGAAGGTGCAGGCGGTCGCGATATTCACCTCGACGTATGACCACCGCGCCGTCGTCGAGAAATGCGCGTCGCTCGGGATCGACGCCATGATGGAGAAGCCGCTAGCGACGAGCCTCGCGGACGCCCGCGCGATGGCGGATGCCGCGGCCAAGGGGCACATCGAGCTCGTCGTCAACTACGAGACCTCCTGGTACCCGAGCGTGCAGGCGGCGTACGGTGAGATCCACGGGAAGGACGCCATAGGCGAGCTGCGCAAGTTTGTCGTGCATGACGGCCACGAGGGCCCGAAGGCCATCGGTTGCTCCAAGTACTTCCTCGACTGGCTCACGGACCCCGTGCTCAACGGGGGCGGCGCCACCATGGACTTCGGCTGCTACGGCGCCGACATGGTGACCTGGATCATGGACGGGCGGCGGCCGACCTCGGTGTTCTGCGTGGCGCAGCACTTCCAGCCCGACGCGTACCCGAAGGTCGAGGACGAGTCGACGATAGTCGTCACGTACCCAATGGCTGTGGCCATCATCCAGGCCTCGTGGAACTGGCCATACGACCGCAAGGACATGGAGATATACGGGAATCGCGGCTCCCTGATGCTGCCCAACCGCGGCACGCTGCTGATGAGGCTGGGCAGGGGGCCCGAGGTGGCGCTGCCGGCGCCCCAGCCCGCGCCGCCGGACGGCGACCCGCTCAGCTACCTTGCGGCGGTCGTGCGGCGCGACATCAGGCCATCGGGGCCGTCGTGCCTCGCCGTCAACCTGGTCGTGTGCGAGATCCTCGACGCCGCGCGGGAGTCCGCCCGCACCGGGCGCCGGATCGACCTTCCCGCAGGCGACTAGGGGCGCCCCGGGCGGTTTCGGACGGAGGGCCTTGCCGAATTCCCGCGAATCGGCTACTTGGTTGGGCTTCCACCCGACGCAACGGGAAAACCCGAAAACCAGGAGTCAAGGAGACAACAATGAGACAACTCAGACTAGCTCTTGCCATGATAGCCGCGGCCTCAGGCGTCCTGCCGGCCGCCGCCCAGCAAACCCGGCTCAGCCCGCATGAGACCACAAGCGCCGTGCTTGGCGACCGGCGCGCGGGCGACCGGGTCACGATCACGTACGGCCGGCCATACTCGAAGGACCCGCGGACCGGGGAGGTGCGCAAGATATGGGGAAGCCTCGTCCCGTGGGACAGCGCCTACCGCTTGGGCGCGGACGAGGCGACGCTCATCGTCACGCAGCAACCGCTCATCATAGGGGACGCGACGGTCCTCGCGGGGGCGTACACGCTCTACCTCGTGCCCTCCGAGAAGGGAGCCTCGAAGCTCGCGATCAGCACCAGCATCGGCAAGTGGGGAGTCCCCGTCGATGAGGCGCACGACCTTGCCCGCGTGGACCTGAAGAGGGAGGCCCTCGCGGCGCCCGTCGACCAGCTGACGATCGCCATCGACAAGAACAGCGAGGGCGGCGGCGTGCTTAAGATCATGTGGGAGTCGACCCAGTTCTCGGCCCCCCTGAGGCTGCCGGCGCCCCGGCTTGAGTTCCCGCAGGCGAGCCCGGCGGCGACCCTGAAGCAGCACATCGGCCTGACCGACATCGAGGTCGTCTACTCAAGGCCCAGCGCCAAGGGCCGCGTGATGCTCGGAGGCAACAACCCCTACGGGCAGGTCTGGCGCACCGGCGCGAACAGCGCGACCCGGATCACGTTCAGCACGCCCATCACGCTGGAGGGCAAGCCGGTCGACGCAGGCACCTACGAGCTGTTTACGATCCCGGGCAAGGACGAGTGGACCGTCATCCTGCAGAAGGCCCAGAACCAGTGGGGAGCCTACGCCTACGACGCCAAGAACGACACGATGCGCGTGACGGTCAAGCCGGCCTGGCTCACCGAGCCCGTCGAGACCTTCACGATCGACTTCAACGACCTTCGCGACGAGTCGGCCACGCTCCAGCTCTCCTGGGAGAAGACGTGCGTCCCGGTGAAGATCGGGGTGGACGTCGTCGGGGTCCTCAAGCCGAAGCTCGACGCCGTGATGGCGGGCGCGGGAAAGAAGCCCTACGCGCAGGCGGCGCTCTTCTACCTGGACCACAACCTCGACCTCGACCAGGCGGAGGCGTGGATGGACGCGGCGATCGCGCAGCAGCCCGACGCCTTCTACTACATCTACCACAAGGCGAGGATACTCGCGAAGAAGGGCGACAAGGCCGGCGCGCTTGCCGCCGCGAACCAGTCGCTTGCCATGGCGAAGCAGGCCAAGGGCCCCGAAAACACCGAGTACACGCACCTGAACGAGGTGCTGATAGAGAGCCTTAAGTGACGAGCCGAGTTCCTTCCGCCAGCCTCCATCCCTGTCGGCAGTCAATGAGGGCCCTGGCGCTGGCGGCGCTCGCGCTGGCGGGCGCCGCCGGGGCGGGCGCCGCGCCGGCGTCCGCCCCGGAGATCCTCCAGGAGCTTCGCGGCTTTCGCGAATTCGGGAGCGTGCTCTACGTCGCCGCCCATCCCGACGACGAGAACACGCAACTGATCACCTACTTCGCCCGGGGCCGGTACTACCGCACGGCCTACCTGTCGCTCACGCGCGGGGACGGGGGCCAGAACGTCATCGGGCCCGAGTTCGGCGACCAGCTCGGCGTCATCCGTACCCAGGAGCTGCTGGCGGCCCGCCGCGTGGACGGGGGCCGCCAGTTCTTCAGCCGCGCGCGCGACTTCGGCTACTCCAAGGACTACCGAGCGACGCTCACGAAGTGGGACCGCGAGGAGGTGCTCGCCGACATCGTGCGGGTGATCCGCACGTTCCGCCCCGACATCGTGATCACGCGGTTCCCGCCCGAGCCGGGCAACACGCACGGCCACCACACGGCCTCCGCGGCGCTGGCGCTCGAGGCCTTCGGCCTCGCGGGCGACCCCAATGCCTTCCCCGAGCAGCTCGCGACGCTCGCGCCGTGGCAGCCCAGGCGCATCCTATGGAACAGCTGGGGGGCGTTCCGGGGGGCGCCCACGCCCGCCCCGGGCTCGCTGCACCTCGGAATCGACGGCACGGACCCGGTGACCGGCGCCTCCTTCGCCGTCCTCGCCGCCCGCAGCCGCTCGATGCACCGCACGCAGGGCTTCGCCAACTTCACTGTGGCCTCCGCAGGGAGCGGCCCGCACACGGAATCCTTCTCGGTGCTGGCCGGCGAGCCGGCCAGGGAGGACATCATGGACGGCGTCGACACGACCTGGGGCCGCGTTCCCGCAGGGCCCGACGTGGGGCGACTGGCCGGGGAGATCATCGACCGGTTCGACGCGGCGGACCCCGCCGCCAGCGTGCCGGCGCTCCTGTTACTCAAGGCGCGGCTCGCCGCCCTGGACGGGGACCCCGTCGTTGACGAGAAGCGCGGCCAGCTCGACCGCATCCTCCAGGGGTGCCTCGGGCTCTGCGTGGAGACCTCGGTTGCCGACGCCGAGATGGTCCCGGGCGAGACGATCCGGATGCGCCACACGGCCTCCCTGTCCTCGTCCGTGCCCGTTCGCTGGGTCGGCGTCCGCTACCCGGGCGTCGGTCCGGAGACCTCGGTCTCGGCCGACCTCCGGGCCGGGCAGCCGGCCTCGGTGGACGCAAGCCGCGTCCTGCCGGCGGGGACCCCGCTCAGCCAGCCCTACTGGCTTCGGGAGGAGGGGACAGCGGGGATGTTCCGGGTCGATGACCCCGCGCTCATAGGCCTGCCCGAGAACCCGCCCGCCGTCCCCGTTGAGGACGTCTTCCAGGTCGGGGGCCAGACCCTCGTGGTCCGCGACGAGGCCGTGAAGGTCGCCGCGGGCCCGGACGGGGGCCAAGTCCGCCGCCGCCTGGACGTCATCCCCCCGGTGACCATCTCCTTCGCGGGCCCCGTGGGGCTCTTCGCACCCGGCTCGAGCCGCAAGGTGACGGTTGAGGTCGAGGCGTCGCGGGCGGACATCGCCGGCACCCTGAGACTCGTCACGCCCCCGGGCTGGCGCGCGTCGCCGGCCGGGCAGCCGTTCCGGCTCGCGGCGGTCGGGGACCGGGCGAGCGCGGTGTTCACGGTCACGGCGCCGCCGGGAACCGCGAGCGATGCAATCGCGGCGCGGGCGGACATCGACGGGTCGAGTTACGGCAACGGCCGCGTGCTCCTGAGCTTCAGCCACATCCCGCCGCAGCTGCTCATGCCGCCGGCGCGGATGAAGGCCGTGAGCCTCGACCTGGCGATCCGGGGCAGGCGCGTGGGCTACATCCCGGGGGCCGGGGACAGCGTCGCGGCGAGCCTGGCCCTGATGGGCTACGATGTCGTCGAGCTGTCCGAGGCCGATCTGACGCCCGAGGGGCTCTCGGGCCTCGACGCGGTCGTGATCGGGGTGCGCGCGCTGAACGCGAGGAAGGAGCTCGTCGCGCGCCTTCCCGCGATCTTCGCGTACGCGGAGGCGGGCGGCACCGTGGTCGAGCAGTACCACACGCCCGGCGGCCTGCAGACCCCGATGATCGCGCCCTATGACCTGGAGATATCCCGGGACCTGCCCAGGTTCCGCGTCACCGACGAGGCCTCCGCGGTCAAGCTGCTCGTGCCGGACCACCCGGTATTCACCGGTCCGAACCGGATCGGCCCGGCCGACTTCGAAGGCTGGGTGCAGGAGCGCGGACTGGACTTCGCCAGCAAGTGGGACACGGGGCACTTCACGGCGCTCCTCGCGTGCAGCGACCCGGGCGAGCCGCCGCTCGAGGGCGGTCTCCTGGTAGCGAGGCACGGGCGGGGCTACTTCGTCTACACCGGGCTGTCGTTCTTCCGGCAGCTGCCGGCGGGGGTCCCGGGGGCCTACCGCCTGTTCGCCAACCTGGTTTCGCTCGGGCGATGAAGAGTGGCGACGAGGAGGAGGCGACCGGGCTGCCCGGCCTTCGGACCTGGCGGGGGGTCTACATTGCCGTGCTCGCGGCCTTCGCCACCTGGGTCGCGCTCCTCGCGGCTCTCACCGGGGCCTTCTCGTGAGCGGCCTCGATTACACGATCCTCGTGGTGACGATGCTCGGCATCGCGGGCTACGGGGTCTGGCGGACGAAGGCGGGGGGGGACCTGAACGCCTACATCAAGGGGGCGGGCGAGACGCGCTGGCTCACGATCGGCCTGTCGGTCATGGCCACCCAGGCGAGCGCCATCACGTTCCTCTCGACCCCGGGGCAGGGCTACGAGAGCGGGCTGGGCTTCGTGCAGAACTACTTCGGGGCGCCCCTCGCCCTGATCGTCGTAGCCACGGTCTTCCTGCCGATCTACAGGAGACTCAGGGTCTACACGGCCTACGAGTACCTGGGGCACCGCTTCGACCCCAAGACCAGGCTGCTCGGGGCAGGACTCTTCCTGCTCCAGCGCGGGCTGGGCGCGGGGATAACGATCTACGCTCCGGCGATCGTGCTGTCCACGGTTATGGGATGGCGCCTCGACGCGACGATCGTCTGCAGCGGGCTGATCGTCATCGCCTACACGGTCTGGGGCGGGTGCGAGGCCGTCAACGTCACACAGAAGTACCAGATAGGCGTCATCTTCGCGGGGATGGTCGCCGCGTTCGTCGTCCTCCTTCACAGGCTGCCGGCCGGACTCTCGATGACGGACGCGCTCACGATCGCGGGCGGGTTCCACAAGATGAAGGCCGTCGACTTCTCCCTCGACGTCGACCGCCGCTACACCATCTGGTCGGGGGTGCTCGGGGGAATGTTCCTCGCGCTCTCGTACTTCGGCACCGACCAGTCGCAGGTGCAGCGCTACCTGAGCGGCACGTCGCTGCGCGAGAGCCGGCTCGGCCTCATGTTCAACGCCGTCTTCAAGATCCCCATGCAGTTCTTCATCCTGCTGCTCGGGGTCCTGATATTCGTCTTCTACCAGTTCGAGCGGCCGCCGGTGTACTTCAACCGCGCCGAATGGACCCTGCAGGCGCGGGGCGGGCCCGGGGGCAGGCTTCGCGCGCTCGACGCGCAGTTCGCCTCCGCGCATGCCGACGAGCGGCGCGGGCTCGAGGCCTGGGTCGGCGCCCGCCGCTCCGGCGACCATTCGGGCGAGGAGGCGGCCCGGGCGGCCGCCGCCGCCGCGCAGGAGCGCGCCGAGGCCGCGCGCTCCGAGACGAAGGCCGTCCTTCGCTCGACGGGCGCCCACGCGAGCGCGAACGACGCCGACTACGTCTTCATCACGTTCATCCTGGATCAGCTGCCGCACGGGCTTATCGGCCTGCTGGTGGCGGCGTTCTTCGCCGCGGCCCTCTCGTCCAAGTCGGGCGAGCTGAACGCGCTCGGCTCGACAACCACGGTCGACATCTACAGGCACGTCGTGCGGCGCGAGGCGAGCGACGCGCATTACGTCGCGGCCTCAAAGTGGTTCACCGCCATGTGGGGCCTGGTCGCGATAGGCTTCGCGCTCTTCGCGAACCTCGCCGAGAACCTCATCCAGGCCGTCAACATCCTGGGCTCGGTGTTCTATGGCGTGGTCCTGGGCCTCTTCCTGGTCGCGTTCTTCCTGAAGAGGGTGGGGGGCACGGCGGCGTTCTGGGCGGCGCTCGCCTCGCAGGCCCTCGTCTTCGCCCTCTACTTCACGCTCCCCATCTCGTACCTCTGGTACAACGTGATCGGCTGCGCCGCGTGCATGGCGCTCAGCCTTGCGATCCAGGCCGTGCTGGGCTCTGCCGGGCCCGGGGCCGCGCAGGCGGCGACGCCATGAGTACCCCCGTCATCTGCTTCGGCCAGCAGCCGTGCGGCTTCCTCCCGAAGAGGTTCCTCGCGGCGAAGGTCTTCACGGCGCGCCGCCTCCAGGCGGAGCTGGGGGGCGAGATCGTGTTCTTCCTGCACGACAGCGACCACGATCCCCGGGAGACGCGCACCATCCTCAGGCACAGGGCGACCTCCAAGCCCCACACGCTCAACTTCGCGTTCGAGAACCGCCTCCAGCGCAAGTTCTCCCCGATGTTCGCCAAGCGGGTGCCGGCGGGATGGCGCGAGAACACGGCCCGGCAGCTGCCCGCCTACGTGGACTCGCGCCTAGTCGAGGAATTCAGGCAGGTCGGCGCGTCCAACGTGGCCGACTTCTGCCTGGAGATGTACCGCATGATGGGGCTTCTGGCGGGGATCCGCGTCGAGCGCTCCGGGGACGCGGCGTTCCGGAGGGCGGCCTGCGACATTGGAGAGTACTTCGTGGACGTCGCGCACGGGGGCGAGCTCGTCCGGGCCCGTTTCGCCGGCGGGGCGTTGCAACTTCACGAAGGTGGGGATTCATTCGTCAGCCTGCCCCCCGTGACCTTCGACAAGTCGCAGATAAGCCCCACCCGAGACACGCGCCTTCGCTGGATGCAGTCCGTCGTGCACTGCACCCACTATGTCGCCGGGGCTGGCGAGCAGGCCTACCTGCGCCGGGAGGACGCGCCGGAGGTGACATTTATAAACCGCGACCCGATAGACCGCTCCGATGAAGCCTACTGTGAAATCCCTTCCTGAGCGTCCGCCGCTCCTCGCGTTCGGCGCCCACCCCGACGACATAGAGTTCGGCTGCGGCGGCATCGTGGCCAACGAGGTCCTGTGCGGCCGACCCGCGCACCTGGTCGTCTGCTCGCGGGGCGAGTCGGGCAGCAACGGGACGGCGGCCGTTCGCACCGCGGAGGCCAGGCGGGCGGCCTCCGTCCTAGGGGCCGCCCTGGAGTTCGTCCGGCTGGACGGCGACGCGAAGCTCGAGGTCAAGGCGGCGCATGCCCTCAGGCTCGCGGCCGTCATCCGGCGCGTGCGCCCCGAGTTCGTCCTCGCGCCCACCCTCGAGGAGAACCAGCACCCCGACCATTGGCGGCTTGGCCGCATCGTCAGGGACGCGGTCCGGCTGGCGCGCTACGGGGGCGTGGCCGGTCTCCGCCGCCTCAGGCCCCATGCGGCCGGCGCGCTTCTGTTCTACGCGGTTGGTCCCGGATGCGAGCCGCCCGGGGTTCCGCCGCTCCTAGTCGACATATCGGCGCGCGAGGTCTTCACGTGCTGGAAGGCGTCGATGGAGGCCCACGCCTCTCAGCTTCGCACCCGCAATTACGTGGACATGCAGGTCGCGCGGGCACGCGTCCTCGGCCTCGCGGCGGGGATGGACTACGCCCAGGCGCTCTATCCGTGCAACGCCATCGTCCTGGGCTCGCTCGCCCCTCTTGCGCGGCCGGCGCGCCGGCAATGACCATGGGGACCGAGCGGGCGCTAAGGATCGGCATCACGTGCTATCCCTCCGTCGGAGGCAGCGGCATACTGGCCTCGGCGCTCGGCGAGGAGCTGGCGCGCCGGGGCCACGAGGCGCACTTCATAAGCTATGAGCGGCCGTTCCGCCTTCCTCACGGGGCGCCGGGGATATTCTACCACCCGGTGGCGATCAGCAGCTACGGGCTCTTCAAGTACCCCGACTACACGCTGCCCCTCTCGGTCAAGATGGCGGAGGTAAGCCGCGACTGCGGGCTCGACGTGCTGCACGTCCATTATGCCGTCCCCCACGCCACGGCGGCCATCCTCGCCCAGTCGATGCTGCCGCCCGAGACAAGGCCCCGCGTCGTCACCACCCTGCACGGGACGGACACGACGCTTCTCGGGCGCGACGCCGGATACGGCCCGGCGATAGCGTTTGCCCTGGAGCGCTCCGACGCCGTCACCACCGTGTCCGCCTTCCTTGAGCAGGAGACGCGTCAGCTGATGGACATCCGCAGACCGATCGAGGTGATACACAACTTCTTCGAGCCCCATGAGCCGAGGAGGTCCCGGGAGGAGGTCCGGCGCGAACTGGGGATCGGTGACGAGGCGCTGCTGCTGCACTCGTCGAACCTGCGCCCCTTCAAGCGCATCGACCTCCTCCTCGAGTGCGCGGCGCGCATCCGGCCCCGCAATTCCTTCAAGCTGCTTATCCTCGCGGGCGCCGACTTTTCACCCTTCGTGGGCGACGTCGGGCGGCTCGAGCTGGAGGACAGGATCATCGTGCGCGAGAACGTGAGCGAGATGGAGGACTACCTGCAGGCGGCGGACATCGGCCTGTTCACGTCCGACATGGAGAGCTTCTGCCTGAGCATCCTGGAGGCCATGTCCTTCGGCTGCCCGAGCGTCGCGGCCCGCGTTGGGGGCATCCCCGAGGTTGTCGTCTCTGGCAGCTCCGGCCTGCTTGTCCCCCCGGGAAACGCCGACAACTTCGCCCGTGGGGTGGAAAAGCTGATTGCGGATCCGGCGCTGAGGGCCTCGCTCGGCGCGGAGGCCCGAAAGCGGGCGCGCGAACTGTTCTCGGCGGACGCGATCGTGACAAAGTACGAGCAGCTCTACCGCAGGGTTTGCGCGTTGCCCAGGGGCTGACTCCGGGCGGAGGCAATGCGCCCTATGGGGCTTTGGAGAACTGGTCCGGAACGACAGGGAAGGGGTTGATCGTGATCTTCCTTGAAAACCTGCCAACGGCGGTTTCCACAGCTCGGCCCAGCGAGACGTCAGAGAACCAATCCTCGTAGGACGGCCCCGGCCACTTTCCGTTCTCAAAGGCTGGAAAGGCGGTTACCTCATTGGAAGGACCTATGAACACGAACCAGCGCCACGCAATGGCAACCGTCGCAATGCGGATGGAGAAGTTGAGGTTGGAGAAGGACACGGGCCACGCCGATTCCCCCAGGCGCCGGTTGATCGCGAAATAGGTGGACTCATTGTTCAGCCGATTCGAATACGAAAACATATTGTACTGGTCGGTGCCCCCGTACCACAGGCTGAACAATTCGCCCATCGCGGCACGGTGTTCCACGACGGAGACTTCCAGCCACTTCCTTGAGCCGTTCCACTCCTTGCGCGCGATTCGGATGCCTTCACCACTGCCGGCCCAGCCATTGCCTGTTACAAGAGGGATCTCGGGCATCAGCCTGGGGCGCATGATGTCGCCTCCGAAATCAATGGTGCACGAGGGCGGGTCGGAAAGCATCCGAATGCCGACCGCCCGCGGAACCTCAAAATAGTAATCCCAAACCCGGTTCGTGGGATTCCCGATGACAAGATCGTCGCTGGTCACTAGCCTCCCATCCTTGCGCAGCTGCTTGTAGACTGCGCTTTGCTTCCAGACCGAATCTGGAGTTTCCTTGAAGGGTACGGCGGTCCGCAATTGGTAGGGGGTCGGGGTGATTGTGCCCACCAAGGTGCCTTGCGCGTGCGCGGAACTGCCGTCCGGCCAACGCCACTCGAACACGGGCGCGTCGCATCTCAGGAAGAGCTCGGGAGGGGCGCCATCCACCTGGATGTTTCCGAAGACGACGGTGCCTGAGCCTATTCCGGGATCCTGTTCGATGTGCAGGGCCGCGCCCTTCAGGTGGTGGATGGCGACGCGATCGTCCAGGACGGCGCCATCCGCGGGCGCCGGCCTCGTGCGGAAGAAGTCCTCCTTGAATGCCAGCGGCCACCATATCGCATCCACGCCCAGCAGAGCGGCCGTGAAGGAGAGCAGGACGAGCGAGCGATTCAGCCTGCGGGTGAGGAACTGTTGGGCAACGACCACGGCCCAACCGACAATCGCGAACGCGTAGAGAATGGAGAGGCGCGCCGCCGACGCTGCGGATGAGTCCACGATGACATCCAAGCCGTGGAAGAACAGGTGCGTCTTGGCCATCTTGACGAAGGCTGCCAAGAACAACGCTATCGCAGCCGCGGCGAAGATCGTCCCCGCGAGGAATCGTGCAAAAGAGCCGACCAGGGCTGCGATCAAAAGCCCAAAGGCGACAGGAACTACCTGGACACCGAGCGAATCGAGGCCCGCTTCATAGACCTGGTGAACCCCGTAGCCGCAATAAAGCCACCAGGGCAGCGTCACGAGAATCGGCAGAAGGCCGAAGATCAGGAGGCCCGCGATCAGCTTCGCCCCCATGAGGCGCGAGCCCGAGATGGGGCGCGTGGGCCAGAAGGCGGTCGTGCCGACGAGCGGGTCGTCAAGGACCAGGGCGGCGACCAGAAGGTAGCCAATGGCCAGCCGCAGACCAAAGAAGACCATATCGAGTGACTGGATGTTCTCGAAGGACTTGTAGGACATCGTGCCTGCGTTGAGGAACCAGATGCCGACCGCGAACTCCGCTAGGAAGGCGAGGATCCAGACGGCCAACGGAAGGCGAAGGCGGACCAGGTCCTTGCGTACAATGTGCCAGGTGAGTCTCATGCCGCGGCTCCTTTCGCGTTCTGCCGGCTTGTTCGGGCCAGCGTGATGAAGATCTCCCGCAGGGTCATGGGGTGAAACGCGACGGGCGCCCCGGGAAACAGCTGGCCATACCGGCCCGGCGACGCCGCAAGGTCGTAGGCGCTGTCGACCAGGGAGAGGCGTCGCCCGGAGCGCTCGACCTCGAGCCAGCCGGGCTGTGACGGCATTCCCGATTCGGGCTCGAGGTCCACCTCGACACGCCTGAAGCGCGCCTGGAGCGCCTCGGTCGGCTCGTTGAGCTGCATGCGACCGCTGTCGATCAGCACGATGTGGTCCGTCATGCGCTCGACCTCCTCAATGTCATGGGACGACACGAGGACGGTCCAGTCCCCCGTGTTGGAGACCTCGATGATCCCCTTGACCAGCTCCTCCCGCACGAGCGGGTCCAGCCCGCTGAACGGCTCGTCCAGGACGAGGAGCCTGGGGTGGTACGAGAGCGACGCGAGAAGCGCAGCCTTCATCAGCATGCCGCGCGAGAGGTCCCGCAATCGGCGATCCTCGGGCAGTGCCATCTGCGACAGGAGCTGGCGCTCCAGGGCGCGATCCCATGTGGGATAGAACGGGCGGCAGTAGTCCAGGAGCTGCCTCACGGTCATCCAGCGGGGCAGCTGCTGGTTCTCGGAGACATACCCCACCTGCTCGAACTGCCTGGGCCCAAGGCGGCGCGAGTCGACGCCAAGCACTCGCGCCTCGCCGGCGGTCGGCACCAGCAGGTTCATGAGCATCTTGATCGTGGTTGTCTTGCCGGCGCCGTTCTGGCCCAGCAAGGCGCACACGGTTCCGGTCGGGACGGCCAGCTCGAGCGCGTGCACCGCCTCGGTCCGCCCGAACCGACGCGTCAGGTTGTGGGTTTCGATGACATTCATTTTGAGTGCTCTCCGGTTTGCCTGCCGCCAAGCCGGCGCCATTGCGCGGCCACGCCCGATTGAATCTCGTCAAGCGAGAGGCCGAGCTTTCGTGCCTCCACGACAATCCGCTCCAGGTCACCGCCGAGGAGCTCGGCGCGTTCCCGCGGCCCGCCGGCCACCGGCCCGCCCACGATGCTTCCGACCGCGGGCGTCGTCAGGAGGACGCCCTGCTCGACCAGCGCCGCGATCACCTTGTGGGCCGTGTTTGGGTTGATCTTGAGCTCCTGGCTGAGCGCGCGCACCGATGGGAACTTGTCGCCCGGTCGCATCTGCCCCGCGACGACGGATCTCTTGACCGCAAACAGGATCTGCTCCGAGACCGGAAGCCCGGGCTTAAGGTCGATCGAGAACGGGAGCATACTGTACTAGTAATACTAGAACAGATAGTACGGCAACAACAAAATGAATTCTCTTGGATTTAGGTGCTTGAAGAGTCGCGCTTGGCGCCGGGAGACCGCACGCCGGTAAGTAATTCCAGCCAAACGGCCGGATTGCCCTTTGATGGGAAAATGCTCGGAATGTCATGCCCCAGCCATGGAAGACGAGAAGCCCTCAACGAAGCACCTTGTCCTCAAGCCGAAGGAGATAGTCCCGATGGACCCGCCCTCCCGGCCCGGCGACGGAACGGCGCTCAGCGTGCAGCTCATCCATGAGCAGAACCGGCTGGCCGAGGAGAAGGCGAAGGTCCGCAGGAGGACCAACGCGCCCATGCCGGTGCCGGAGACCCAGGAGCCGGGGCTTTCCCCGGCATTCAAGCTCAAGACCATCGACACCGTGAACCCCGTGGCGCGCCCCGACGACGAGGAGGCCATCCACGTCGCGGAGATCCTGCTGGAGAACCGGATCAACGAGGAGAGGTCGGGCTGGAAGCGCATCAGGTTCTGGAGAAGGAGGAGTTCGAAGAGGCTCCGCGATTTCCTGATCGGTGTCGGCTCGGTCGACCTCGCCGTCGCGGCGTTCATGTACTGGCAGCAGAACCCGATAACCGCGATGTTCGGCATCGGGGCCATCACCCTGGTCACCTCGATGTCCGCCTGGATCATGTTCTTCGTGATGGACGACTACTGAAGGTCCCGCCCCGGCAACACGCTTCGTCACGATTAATTCACGCAGCGGGCGAATTCCTGCTGGTGTCCGAAAGCCCCGGCACGAGAATGCGCCCATGAAAAAACGCGTTTTCCTTGGCGCGCTGGCCGCATGCGCGCTCGCCGCAGGCCGCCTCTGGGCCGACGGGGCCCGGGCCGAGCAGGGAACCCTCGACGTGCTTGCGGCCAGGCTTCCCGCGGAGGTGGGGGACGCCGCGCGCAAATGGCTGCGCGAGGACCCGAAGGAGATGAAGGCGATGCTCGCGTTCTCGCCGGCCTCCCTGGAGCAGGAGGTCATGGTCGCCCTGGCTGGGGAGCCCGGGGCCGCGCAGTTCGTCCTGGGCCGCATGGCGGCCGAGCCCGCGGAAACGGACACCCTGGTCCTCAAGGTGGTGGGCTACGATCCGTTCTGGGCTGACGTGCCCGGAATCGCGCAGGAGCTGCGCGGGCTCGCGAAGTCCGCGGCCGACCCCGACCTCATGCTGGCCTACCTTGACGCCGCCAGGCGCATCGACGTGAAGCTCATGCGCAGGGTGCTAACGGCCAGGATCGCCGAGGCGCGCAAGGCGGGTGACGCGGGCGCCTTGGCCGAGCTCGCCGCCGCCGACGAGCGCTGGGTCATAGTCGAGCGCGGCGCGTCGATGCCGGGCTTCATGCGGCGGCCTCCAGCGGTGTTCGCCGCCCTGCCGGCCGGGCGGCCAATCCGGGTCGTCGGTATGGGCGACTTCGGCTCGGGCACCCAGGGGCAGAGGGACGTGGCCGCGGCGATCGTCAGGATGGGCAAGGCGGCGCCGTTCGACTTCGGGATAACCTTTGGCGACAACTTCTACCCGTCGGGCATGACGGGGGCGGACGACCCGCGGTGGCGGGACTGGTGGGAGGCGCTCTACGGGCCGCTGGGGATCACCTTCTACCCCTCGCTCGGCAACCACGAATGGTACTCGGACGACGGCGCCGCCGCGGAGATTGCCTACAGGAGCCCGACCTGGAGGTTCCCGTCCCCCTACTACACGTTCACCGCCGGCCCCGCCCAGTTCTTCGTCGTGGACACAACCGAGATCTCGGAGGCGCAGGTCGCCTGGCTCGACCGGCAGATCGCCTCGAGCGGCGCGCGTTGGAAGATCGTGTACGGGCACCATCCGATCTTCGCGCCCGAGCGCAACGCGAAGGCCGGGGCCTACATGAAGTACATGCAGGAGCGCCTCTGGCCCGTCATCCGCGGAAGGGTCGACGCCTACCTCTGCGGGCACCAGCACGCGATGGCGCACATGGACCCGCATGACGGCGTGCGCTTCTTCATGAGCGGGGGGGGCGGGGCCCCGCTGGGCAAGGTCGCCAGGCACGACCCGGGCACGAAGTTCGCCGAGTCCGCGTTCGGATTCCTCACCCTCGAGGCGGACGAGGCGAGGCTGACCATGAGCATCTACGACACCGACGGGGCGCCGTTCGACTCCGAGGTCGTCACGAAATGATCGCGGCGGGGTCCCGAACGTGGTAGGCGTCCGCAGAATCGCCTAGCCGCCCATGCCCACCAAGACCCGAACCCCAGGAGCGCGCCTGCGCGCCGCCGTCAAGGCCGAGCGGCCGCTGCAGGTCGCCGGCACGGTAAACGCGTACTGCGCCCTTCTGGCCGAGCGGGCGGGATTCCGCGCGATCTACCTGTCGGGAGCCGGGGTCGCCAACGCGTCCTTCGGGCTGCCGGACCTCGGGATCACGACCCTGAACGATGTCTGCGAGGACGTCCGGCGGATCACGCAGGCGACGGACCTGCCGCTGCTCGTCGACGCCGACACGGGCTTCGGCGGGGCGTTCATGATCGCGCGCACGGTGAAGGAGCTCACCCGCGCGGGCGCGGCGGGCTGCCACCTCGAGGACCAGGTCCAGGCGAAGCGGTGCGGCCACCGGCCGGGCAAGCAGCTGGTGGGCCCGGCAGAGATGTGCGACCGGATCCACGCGGCGGCGGACGCCCGCACGGATCCGGGATTCGTCATCATGGCGCGCACCGACGCGCGCGCGGGCGAGGGCGCGGCGCGCGCGATCGAGAGGGCCGTCGCCTACGCGGATGCCGGGGCCGACATGATCTTCGCCGAGGCGCTGACGACCCTCGCCGAGTACGCCGCGTTCACCAAGGCCCTGGGGAGGGTCCCGGTGCTCGCGAACCTGACCGAATTCGGCAAGACCCCCCTCTTCACCCTGGCCGAGCTGCGGTCCGCCGGGGTCGCCCTGGCCCTATACCCGCTGGGAGCGTTCCGCGCGATGAGCCGCGCCGCCGAGGAGGTCTACGGCGCGATCCGCTCCAAGGGGACGCAGCGGGGGGTGGTGCGCAGGATGCAGACGCGCGCCGAGCTCTACGACGTCCTGGGGTACATGGAGTACGAGCGCAGGCTTGACGGCCTGCAGCGGGGCGCGGGGGAGGGGGAGGCGCTTTGAGCAAGAAGTCCGTCGCTCTTTCAGGGGTCGTCGCGGGAAACACCGCGATCTGCACGGTCGGCTACTCAGGCAACGACCTGCACTACCGGGGCTACGACATCGTGGACCTCGCGAAGCGGGCCACCTACGAGGAGGTCGCCCATCTGCTGATCCACGGGACCCTGCCGGACCGTGCGAGGCTTTCGCAGTACGGGAAAATCCTGGCCGGCCACAGCGCGCTTCCGAAGGCCGTGCGCGACGCCCTGGAGCTCATTCCGGCGGGCGCGCACCCGATGGACGTCTTAAGGACGGGCTGCTCGGTGCTCGGGGCCTGCGAGCCGGAGGCCCCCGGGCACGGGGCCGACGCGGCGAGGGCTCTTGCCGACCGCCTCCTGGTGTCGTTCAGCTCGATGCTTCTCTACTGGCACCATTACTCCGGCAAGGGGCGCCGCATCGACACGGCGACCGAGGAGACGTCGCTCGCTGGGCACTTCCTGAGGCTGCTGCACGGCGGCCCGGCCCCGGCGTCGCACGTGCGGGCCCTCGACCGCGGGCTCATCCTCTACGCGGAGCACGAGTTCAACGCCTCGACGTTCACCGCGCGCGTCATCGCGGGCACGGGCTCCGATATGCATTCGGCGGTCGGCGGCGCCATCGGCGCCCTGCGGGGCCCCAAGCATGGGGGTGCCAACGAGGTGGCGATCGAGATCGCCCTTCGCTACAGGGACGCGGACGAGGCCGAGGCCGACATCCGGGCCCGCGTGGGCCGCGGCGAGATCATCATCGGCTTCGGGCACCCCGTCTACACGAGCTCGGATCCGCGAAGCGCGATCATCAAGGAGGTGGCGCGCGACCTGTGCGAGGAGGCGGGATCGCCCGGCCTTTTCGCCATCTGCGAGAGGATAGAGGCCGTCATGCGCGAGACCAAGAGGATGTTCCCGAACCTTGACTGGTACAGCGCCCCGGCCTTCCGCGCCCTGGGGATTCCGACGGCCATGTTCACGCCGGTCTTCGCAATCGCGCGCACGGCGGGATGGGCGTCCCATGTCATCGAGCAGCGGGCGGACGGGAAGATCATCCGGCCGAGCGCCACCTACACGGGCCCCGCGCCGCGCCCCTTCGTAGACCTGGCGGACCGCTAGAATGAGCCGCTTCGACCCCTCCCAGGCGGGCCGGCCCGCGCCGGACATGCTGCTGCAGCAGATAGCCGACTACGTGATGGACCCCGGCCGGGCCCGCGCGCCCCTGGCGGTCGAGACGGCGCGCCTCTGCCTCATGGACACCCTGGGATGCGGGTTCATGGCGCTGGGCTACCCGGCGTGCACGAAGCTGCTCGGTCCCGTGGTCCCCGGGGCGACGCTTCCCGGCTGCGGCGCCAGGGTGCCCGGGACCGCGCACGAGCTCGATCCGGTCCAGGCGGCCTTCAACATCGGCGCGATGGTGCGCTGGCTCGACTTCAACGACACGTGGCTTGCGGCGGAATGGGGCCACCCCTCGGACAACCTGGGGGCGATCCTCGCGGTGGCGGACTACCTGGGGCGGTCGGGGAAGGCAGGCCAGCAGCCGACGGTCAGGGACGTGCTTGTCGCGATGATCCAGGCGCACGAGATCCAGGGGGTGCTGGCGCTTGAGAACGCCTTCAACCGCGTGGGCCTGGACCACGTGCTCCTCGTGCGAGTCGCCTCGACGGCGGTCGCGACCCGCCTGCTCGGCGGCACCCGAGAGCAGGTCATAAACGCCCTGTCGAACGCGTTCATCGACGGGGGGGCGCTTCGCACTTACAGGCACGCCCCGAACACCGGTTCGCGCAAGAGCTGGGCCGCGGGTGACGCCACGAGCCGCGGCGTGAGCCACGCCCTCATGGCCCTCAAGGGCGAGATGGGCTACCCGGCGGCGCTGACGACCTGGACCTGGGGCTTCCAGGACGTGGTCCTCAAGGGCAAGCCGCTCGCCGTACCCGCCCAGGGTTTCGGCAGCTACGTCATGGAGAACGTGCTCTTCAAGATATCGTACCCGGCGGAGTTCCACGCCCAGACGGCCGTCGAGGCCGCGGTCGCTCTTCACGCCGAGGTGGCGCACAGGCTGGGGGAGGTCGAGCGCGTCGTCATCGAGACGCAGGAGAGCGCCAAGCGCATCATCGACAAATCGGGGCCGCTCGCCAATCCCGCGGACCGCGACCACTGCCTGCAGTACATGACGGCGGTCGGGCTCATCAAGGGGTCGCTCTCGGCGGGCGACTACGAGGACGGGGCGGCGGCCGACCCGAGGATAGACGCGCTTCGCGCGCGCATGGAGGTGAGCGAGAACGCGGCCTTCACCCGCGACTACCTGGACCCGTCCAAGCGCTCGATCGCCAACTCCGTGCAGGTGTTCTTCCGCGGGGGCGGGTCGACCCGGCGGGTCGCGGTCGAGTACCCGGTCGGACACAGGAGGCGCCGCGCCGAGGGCGTTCCGCTGCTGCGCGCCAAGTTCGCGTCGGCTGTCCGGGGCCATTTCGAGCGGGGGCGCGCCGACGCCATAATCGGCCGCTTCTCGGACCTGGCGGCGCTGGACGCCGCGCCCGTCGGCGAGCTGATGGCGATGATGGCCCTGTAGGCCCGCAGGGCGCCGCGGCTAGTAGTGCCGGTCGGGATTGCCGCCGTCCAGGACGACCTTCCATGCCCCGCTCGGCTGGCGCCTCCACACCGTCACGTAGGTTCCCATCTGCACGGACGGGAGCTTGCCCTTGGCGACGCTCGGGAGAGTCAGGGTGTAGCGGCCCCAGGTGTAGCCGAGGTCGCCCGAGGAGCTCACGTCGACGAACGCCGCCTCCCACGTGAGGGTCGCGGTGGGGGGAAGCTGCATGAAGAGGGTCCTCACCCCGGCCGCCCCAGGCCGCGTCTCGGCCAGGAGCTTGCCCTCCGGCGCTATGACCCCGAGGAACGCCGCCTGGATCCCCTGCTGCCTCGACGCCTCGCTGAAGGCCTTGTCGGCGGCGAGGACCTCCGCCTTGAACTTCTCGGCGCCCGAGGGGGAGCATGCCGCGAGCAGCGAGGCCGCCGAGACGAGTACTGCTAGGCGTGGGCTCATGGCTTGCGCGGGGCGCACAGGGAGGATGCCACGCGCGGCGCCCACCGCAAACCCCAATTTGGCGCCGCCTTGGGCGCTTGCCCTCGGATTGCGCAACGGCTTCTCTTTGCGCCATGAAGTCGATTCGAGGAATAACGGCCGCTGCCGCCTGGGCCGCCCTTCTCTGCCCCGCCTCCCTGGCGACCCCCGACAGCCTGCTTGGATTCAGGGCGGCATCCTGCGCGGACGAGCTTGCCAGGGAAAAGGCCTTTGACGGCGCGGTCAGCCCGTCGGACATGCGCTCGTGGCTCGAGCAGATGTCCTCGGAGCCGAACCAGGTCGGCTCGCCCCACGACAAGGCGAACGCCGACTTCATGCTGGGGCTGCTGACCGAGTGGGGCTGGGACGCGCACATCGAGACCTTCTACGTGCTGTACCCGACTCCGAAGAGCGAGACGGTCGAGATGGTGGCCCCCGTGGCCTTCAGGGCGCGCCTGAGCGAGGGCCCGGTGGAGGGGGACCGGACCTCGTCGCGCACCCATGGGGGGCTCCCCCCCTACAATATCTACGGCGCCGACGGCGACGTGACCGCGGACCTCGTGTACGTCAACTTCGGGATGCCCTCCGACTACGCCGACCTGACCCGCCGGGGGATCGACGTGGCGGGCAAGATCGTGATCGTTCGCTACGGCGTCGGGTGGCGGGGACTCAAGCCCAAGCTCGCGCAGGAGCACGGGGCCGCGGGCTGCATCATCTATTCGGACCCGCACGAGGACGGGTACTTTGCCGGCGACGCGTACCCCAAGGGGGGCTACAGGCCCGAGGACGGCGTCCAGAGGGGCTCGGTCGCGGACATCACCCTGTATTCCGGCGACCCGCTGACCCCGGGGGTTGGGGCGACGCAGGACGCCAAGAGGCTCCCCATCTCCGAGGCGAAGGACCTGCTCAAGATCCCCGTGATCCCGATCTCGTACGCGGACGCGAGGCCGCTCCTGGCGGCGCTCGAGGGCCCCGTCGCGCCGCCGAGCTGGCGCGGGTCGCTCCCGTTCACCTACCACATCGGGCCCGGGCCCGCCAAGGTCCACCTCGCGGTGTCGTCGGACTGGTCGCAGAAGCCGATCTACGACGTGATCGCCGTCATGAGGGGCTCCCAGTACCCGAACCAGTGGGTGCTGCGCGGCAACCACCACGACGGCTGGGTGTTCGGCGCCTATGACCCCCTTGCCGGCAACATTGCGGTGATGGCGGAGGCGAAGGCGATCGGGTCCCTGGCCAAGGCGGGGTGGGCGCCCAAGAGGACCCTGGTCTACGCGAGCTGGGACGGGGAGGAGCCCGGGCTGCTGGGCTCCACGGAGTGGGCCGAGACGCACGAGGACGAGCTGCGCCGCAAGGCCGTGCTCTACGTCAACTCGGACACCAACGCGCGCGGCGAGCTCTTCATCGGGGGGAGCCAAGCGTACCAGCATTTTGCGAACGAGGTCGCCGGGGGCGTCGCCGACCCGGAAACCGGGGCAAGCATCCTCTCGCGGCTTCGCGCCAAGGTGATGGTCGACGCCATGGATGCGGGCCGCGACCCGGAGGACCCCGAGTCGCGCCTGATGCTAAGGGCGGCGCGGGCGGGGGGCGACCTGCCGCTCGAGGCCCTGGGCTCCGGATCCGACTACACGCCGTTCCTGCAGCACCTCGGGATCTCGTGCATCAACCTCGGCTTCCGCGGCGAGGACCAGGACAGCGGCATCTACCATTCGGCGTACGACTCGTTCGACCACTTTGTGCGCTTCGGGGACCCGAAGTTCGAGTACTGCGCGGCCCTGGCTCGGACCGCGGGCCGGCTGGTCCTGCGCGCGGCCGACGCGGACGTCATCCCGCAGAGGTTCGGCGACCTGGCGGACACCGCTGCGGACTACGTGTCCCAGGTTGAGAAGCTGGTCGAGGCCGAGCGCGAGCATGCAAGGGCCCTGGCCGAGCTCATCGATTCGGGGGCCTACAAGCTGACCGCCGACCCGCAGGATGCCCTGAGGGCGCCCGAGCCCCCCGGCGCGGTGCCGAGGATGGACTTCGGGCCGCTCGAGCGGGCGGCGGCGCACCTGAGGAGGAGCGCCAAGGCCTACGACGACGCCTTCACCCGGGCCTCGCAGGGCGACTTTGCCATCCCGGCGGGGAACCTACTGCAGCTCAACGCCCTGCTGCAGGGGACCGAGCAGGCGCTCACGAGCCCGCGGGGCCTGCCAGGCAGGGACTGGTACAGGCACATGCTCTACGCCCCAGGCCTCTACACGGGCTACGCAGCCAAGACGCTGCCCGGCGTCCGCGAGGCCCTCGAGCTGCACCGCTGGGCGGAGGCGGCCGAATACGTCCCCGTCGCGGCTTCCTGCCTTGACGCCGCCGCGGCGCGGATCGACCAGGCCGCCGCCCTTCTGAGCGCAAGGGCGGCGCCGGCCAGGGGCGGAGCCGTGCCGCCCCCGGCGGACAACTGAAGCCCAAAGCAGCCGCCATGCCCGAAGCGGAGACCCGCGAGCAGAACCCGCCCCCGACGCAGAAGAAGCCGTCTTTCCCCATCTTGGGCGGCCTGCGCGGGTACCTGGAGGCCTACAAGCGCGAGCGGGACCTGCCGGTCACGTACGAGCGCCTGCTCGGCTTCTCGGAGGCGATCCCGCTCACGGACGACGACGGCAGGGCCACGCTTTGGGACACCGTGATCTACGAGGGCAACGAGATGCGCCTGCTCAACGAGGCCCTCAAGGAGGTGTATGCGGTCCTCAAGGTGGACGGCGACATGTCCGTCGTGCAGCACCTCTACGTCGACAGGATCGACTTCTGCACGTTCGGCAATTCGACCCCGTTCAGGGTGCGGATCGTCAACGCCTACAACGACAACCAGGACTACTTCTACGTGAAGCGCGCGGACGCCTCCCGCGTCTACGGCCTCGAGCTCGAGCACCTGCTGTCGCCGAACCGGCTCAACTTCCTGACGCACGGCACGACCCTCATCGAGGAGCACATCCCCGGGATACCGGGCGACATCTTCATCGCCCGCTGGCTGAGCAGGCCCGACATTAGCGGGATCAGGGTCGCGAAGGAGCTCGTCAAGTTCAACGAGAGGTGCTTCGTGCGCCTGCTGGGCGACATGCGCTCGTACAACTTCGTCTTTGTCGTGACGCCGGACTTCGAGAGCTTCCAGATCAGGATCAGGGCGATGGACTTCGACCAGCAGAGCTACAACGGGAGGCGCAACTTCTACCGGCCGCAGTTCTTCAAGGAGAACGCTCCGCTGGCCCTCTTCTGCGCGAAGCTCCTGCACCGCGAGACGGCGATGCAGTACCAGCGCGAGGAGCAGACCCTCATGCTCCAGCGCGCCGACATCGCGGCCGCCAGGCTGGGAAGGCTCCTGGACGAGATGGAGAACGACCCGATCTCGCCCCCGGACAAGGTCCATTTCCTCCGGGAGTCCCTGGCGCAGCACTACGGCCGCCCGGAGTACCTGCAATGCGAGTCCATGGGCGAGCTGATCCGCTATAATCTCGACTCGATAAGGCGCGAGGTCGGAAGGCCCGCGCGCCCGGAATACGCCCCTCACCCCCACGCAAGATGAATACATCCGCCCGAACCCCCCTCTTGGCGCTGGCCCTCCTCGCACTCGCGTTCGCCGCCGGGTGCGAGAGCGCGCCCGTGCGCCATCCCAAGCAGACCCAGGAGTTCGTCCTGACGCCGGGCCAGCCGGCGCCGGACGCCGAGCTCGGAATCGAGTGCGCCGTGCGCGTCGTGCTGCCCGGCCCGCAGCCGGGCTCGGGCCTGGCCTGGGAGATCGCCTCGAACAACGCGAAGGTGCTGGAGCAGATGGGGGAGCCCGCACACGCGAAGGGCGGCGGGGCCTCGACCTCGGTGTCGTTCTACTCGCTCAAGCCCGGCAGGAGCGCCCTAAAGTTCGTCCTCGTGCGACCCGGCCAGGCCGAGGCGGAGCCCGCCGCCATCTGCGAGCTGACCGTCCACGTGAGGGATTAGGGGCCCGGGCGCCCTAGTTCATCCAGTAGCCCGTCTTCGGGGAGCCGGCCGCCTCCTCCTCGGAAACTTCCGCCTCCTCCGGCGGGAGCTCCTCCAGCGGCGCGAACCTCTCGGACGAGAAGCCGAGCTCCTGCTTGCCGACATGGAAGGGATCCGGGGGGTTGTGCAGCTCATCCAGGAGGAGGCCGACCGTCGCCGAGTCCCCGCCGTTCACGATCCTCTCGCGGCCGAGGAAGACCTCCCTGACGGTGTAGGTCCTTCCCTTGTCGGGCAGCTGCTTGTAGACGGCCCTCACGAACTCGTTGAAGGTGTCGTTTATGCAGACGACTTTCTGGCCCTTGATCATTCGATTCGGCCCTCGTCGAGCTCGATCAGGTCCGGGACGCTCTTGATCTCGCCGATCCGGTCGGCGCAGCCCATCGCCGTCAGAGCCTTGGCGAGGAACTCCCTGCCGGCCTCGGTCATCCCCTTCTGGGCGAGGTCCCGGTTCCACTTCGCGGCTCGCACGTCCGCGGGAAGCAGGCGGGAGAGGCCCCGCTCGACGGCCGCGTCGTCCGGCGCCTCGAGGACCAGCCTCTCGACCGCGGCCGGGTCTATCCCGAGGTGCAGGCACAGGAACCGGTCGATCCCGCGCTTGAAGTTCTTGGCGTAGCTCGCCGGGAGGGCCCCGTGCTCCTTCACGTACCTGCATTTCGCGATGAACCTGGGCAGCCACAGCAGCCCGGTCGCCGGGTGGGCGGTGTAGGGCGAGGGCAGGCAGGTCAGGACCTCGCCGGTTGATCCGGGGATCGGCTTTGACGGCATGGGGGGAATTGAGCTATCCATATTTTTTCCCCATGGACAAGAACGCCCTTATCCGCTCGATCCTCGGTCAGCTCGAGGCTGAGCTGGCGCTGCAGACCGAGGCCGCCCACGAGTCCCGGGACGAGGCGACCGACGAGGAGAGCAGGGCGGAGGACCGCTACGACATGCGCAGCCAGAGCGCCGCGTACCTCGCCGCCGGCCAGGCCCAGATGGCCACGGAGATCGCGAAGGAGATCGCGGCCTGGAAGGCGCTGGCGCCCAGGGCGTTCGGTCAGGGCGACGCCATCGCCATGGACGCCCTCGTGACACTCGAGGCCAACGGGAGGGCGGCGGCGTACCTCGTGGGCCCGCAGTCCGGGGGGCTCGAGGCTAGGGACGGGGACAGCATTGCGATCGTGGTCACCGGGGCCTCGCCGCTCGGCCGCCAGCTTATCGGGCGCAGGGTGGGCGACACGGTTCAGACCTCGGACCGCGGGGGGCCGGTGCTTCACCGGGTTGTCTCCGTGGAGTGAGTCCCGGGGCGTCTGCGGCCGGCTCCATCGGCGCGCGAGCCTAGGGGAAACAACGGCGCGATCCCGAAGGACCGACCTCGCTCTACGGCAGGTCCGTCTGGCCCATCAGGTAGCGGTCGCACTCGCGCGCGGCGCCGCGGCCCTCGTTTATCGCCCAGACGACAAGGCTCTGGCCGCGGCGGCAGTCGCCCGCCGCAAAAACCGCCGGCAGGCTCGTCGAGTACCGTTCGTAGTCGGCCTTGATGTTGGTGCGGGCGTCGCACGCGACGCCGATCTCCTTGAGCAGGGCCTGCTCGGGCCCGAGGAAGCCCATGGCGAGCAGCACGAGCTGCGCCGGAATCGTCCTCTCGGTGCCGGGCTGTTCCCTGGGCACGAACTGCCCCTGCTCGTTCCTCTCCCACTTGATCTGCACGGTGACCAGGTCCCTGACGCGGCCCTGGTCATCGCCTCCGAACTTCTTGACGGTGGTGAGATAGACCCTCGGGTCGGCGCCGAAGCGGGCGGCGGCCTCCTCCTGGCCGTAGTCCATCTTGTAAACCTTGGGCCATTCGGGCCACGGGTTGTCGGCGGCGCGCTCCGACGGCGGCCGGGGCAGGATCTCGATCTGAACGAGGCTGCGGCAGCCGTGGCGCATGGCCGTTCCGACGCAGTCGGTCCCGGTGTCGCCGCCGCCGATGACGACCACGTCCTTGCCGCGGGCGTGGATGGGGCTCGCATCCGAGCCGCCGTCAAGCAGCGCCGCGGTGTTGGCGGTGAGGAACTCCATCGCGAAGTGGACGCCGGAGAGCTTGCGGCCCTCTACCGGCAGATCGCGCGGCTGCGTCGCTCCCGTGCAGATGACCGTTGCGTCAAACTCCTTGAGGAAGATCTGGGGCTCGACGTTCTCGCCGACATTCGCCTTGCAGATGAACTTGATGCCCTCCTGCTCCATGAGCTTGATGCGCCGAAGCACGACCTCCCTCTTGTCGAGCTTCATGTTGGGAATGCCGTACATGAGCAGCCCGCCCGGGAGGTCGGCCCGCTCGAAGACCGTCACGGTGTGCCCCGCGCGGTTGAGCTGCGCCGCCGCGGACAGGCCCGCCGGGCCGGACCCAATGACCGCGACCTTTTTTCCGGTCCGCACAAGGGGAGCCTCGGGGACCACCCAGCCCTCCTCCCATCCGCGGTCGATGACCGCGCATTCGATGTTCTTGATCGTGACCGGGGGGGCGTTGATCCCCAGCACGCACGAGCCCTCGCACGGCGCCGGGCAGACGCGACCCGTGAACTCGGGGAAATTGTTGGTGCGGTGCAGGCGCTCGAGCGCCTCGCGCCAGAGCCCGCGGAAGACCAGGTCGTTCCACTCGGGGATCAGGTTGTTGACCGGGCAGCCCGACGCCATTCCGCTCAGGACCGTGCCGGTGTGGCAGAAGGGGACGCCGCAGTCCATGCAGCGCGCCCCCTGCTGGCGCAGCTTGTCCTCCCCCATGTGCTGGTGGAACTCCTGCCAGTTGGCCACGCGCTGGAGCGGCGGCGAGTCCGTGGGGAGTTCCCTTAGGTATTCGAGAAAGCCGGTTGGTTTGCCCATCGTGCTATGGCGGGGTCGTTGTTGAGCCCATCGGGAATCAGTTGCCGCCCACCCGCGAGAGGTCACGGGCGTTCTCCTCGAAGGCGGCCATGACGGCCTCGTCGCCGGCCAGCCCCTGGCCGTGGGCGCGCTCGATGCAGGCCAGCATGCGCTGGTAGTCGTTCGGCATGACCCGGACGAAGAGGGGCACCATGCGCTCCCACTCGTCGAGCACCATCCGGGCGCGCAGGCTGCCCGTGTACGCCTGGTGCTTCTCGATCATCGCGCGCACCTCGGCGATCTCGCCCGGGGACTCGAGCTTGCCGATTCCAACCATCTGGCGGTTGACCCGCGCGGGGAAGCTCCCGTTCTCGTCGAGCACGTAGGCTATCCCCCCGGACATGCCGGCGCCGAAATTGCGGCCCGCCGGACCCAGGACGACGACGCGCCCGCCCGTCATGTACTCGCAGCCGTGNNACGGCGTTGACGCCGCTGTTGCGGACGCAGAAACGCTCGCCAGCGACGCCGCGGATGTAGACTTCGCCG
The DNA here is from genome assembly GCA_003151515.1 of Opitutaceae bacterium. Classification (GTDB taxonomy): domain Bacteria; phylum Verrucomicrobiota; class Verrucomicrobiia; order Opitutales; family Opitutaceae; genus Palsa-1447. Next base: position 262 of record PLXS01000033.1, on the reverse strand, counting down.
CTCGTGGCCCCGTAAAGCGCCACGTTGCCGACAATGATGTTCTCCTCGGAGACGAACGTGGCCTTGGCCGGGGGATAGATGATGAGCTTGCCG
>PLXS01000033.1:0-164 GCA_003151515.1 Opitutaceae bacterium | reverse complement strand
AGCTCTGGCCCGCCGAGCCCTTGAACAGGATCCGGATGGTGTCCTCGGGCAGGCCGGACGCGCCCCACTTCTTGGTCAGCTCGCCCCCCGTTATGGTCCCGACAACGCGGTGGGTGTTGTAGATCGGCATCTCCGCAACGACCTTCTCGCCGCGCTCGATGGCG
>PLXS01000026.1 GCA_003151515.1 Opitutaceae bacterium | reverse complement strand
TCCATCTCCTCGCGGGACTGCTGGGTGTAGCCGAGGTCGTCGATGGCGATGGCGTCGAAACGCTCGAGCCTGACGATCAGTCGCTCGAGTTTGAGGTCGCGCTTGGCGATGAGGAGCTCGGTGACGATCCGGGGGGCGGTCGTGTAGAGGATCGGCATCTGGTGCTGCTGGATGAGCTCGCGGCAGAGTGCGGCCAGGAACAGGGTCTTGCCGCGGCCCGGCAACCCGAAGCAGAGCAGGTTGTCGCCGCGGCGGATAAACTCGCCCGTGAGGAGCGTAGGCAACTGGCGACGAACCTTGTCGGGCAGCCGCGCGGGCTCGACGCTTGCCATGGTCTTGCTCGCGGGCAGGCGCGAGGCCTTGAGCAGACGCTCGACACGGCGGCGAAGCCGCTCGTTGGCCTCGGTCTCAACCAGGTGGCGCAGGAGGCGTGGGTAGCCCAGTCTTCGGCCTCGGCCCTGGCGAGCGCAGCGTCATGCTCGCGGGCCATGGTGGTCAGCCCGAGACTGCGCATGAGGATCGGCAGTGCGGCGGCGCTCACGCGACCACCTGCTGGACAAGCTGGTCGTAGCTATGNNCTATGCAGCTCGGGCACGAAGACCGCGAGGTGTCGCGGGGACGACAGGGCTGCCTGCAACTGCGCCTCCACGGCGCTCGCCTGTGGCACCTCGCCGGCACGCAGCAGGGCGCCCAGGACGGAGGCGACCTGAGACTCGTCGGAGCGCGCTGCAAGGGCCAGGAGGGCCTCGTAGTGGCGGTCTGCGTGGGCGGGGGCGGCGCCGACCAGCTGGTCGTAGGCCTGGCGGAACACGAGCCTGGGGAAAAGCTCCTCGCGGTAGAGATACCGAGCGAATGCACCGGGTTTACGGACAAGAGAGTCGATGATATGGTGGTAGTCGATGCGGGCTTGACCGGTGTGGGCCCGGGGATAACGCGCAACCTCGATGCCGGCGTGGTGGAAACTGACCGTCGTCTCGCTTACGCGGGCGAGCAGGTGCGCGTTGATCAGCCTTGCGGGAACCGAGTAGGCACAATTTTTGATCCGCGCCGTTGAGTAGCTGGACACCCGCACGGTGTGCTCTTCGGCGTCGGGATACCGCAGTGCCGGCAAGGGCCTTAGACGCGGCAGTTCCTCTGCCAGGCGGACGGCCCGCTGTGCGTTGGCGCCGATGCACACCTGGCAGACGAAGAGGGCATAGGCCTCGAGTGAGGGGAAGTCCCGCGAACCGCGCAGAATAAGGTGGTTTAGGAGACGGCGTTTGAGATGGCGCTGAGCCGCCTCGACGTCTCCGTTCTCATCGGGCCGGCCCGGGTTGATCGTATGGGCGCTCGTGCCCAGGTGCTCGCACAAAGCGAGATAGTCGACGTTGAAGCCACGCGTGGCGGCCCCGCGCTTAAGTTGATGGGTAGCTGTCGAGCTATGGTCGGTCTGGACCTGTGGCGTCACGCCGCCCAAACGCCAGAAGGCGTCCTGGAGGCCCGTCTTGAGCGAAAGGCCCGACTCCGACTGGCAAGGTACTGCCCACTCCCAGTTGGAGTAAGGAAGTACCGTGTGGCACAGCAAATGGGGATAAGCGACGCCGGCCAGAGTGACGCCGAGCTTGTGGGCATGCGTCCAATCGACCTGTGCGCTCGCTCCTGGCTCACGAACCTGGGGGAAGAACACTTCCTTTGGGGGCCCAAACTGTGTGCGCCAGCGGGTAATCCGTCGCTGGAACGTCCGAAGGCCGTTGGCCGCCAGCTGCTCCGGCCGCAGAGCGAGATAATGCTCGAAGAGGGCCTCGGCCTCGATCTCGGGCGTATCCTCCAGCCATCGAACTACCTCCGGCCAGACGGCAGCAAACGCATCCACATGGGTCTGCCAATGCCTCGGTGGTCTTGGGTACTTGGACCGTGTCCGCGTTTGAGATAGCCTCGCGCCGTCTTGCGATCCATACCCGCCTTCATCGCCGCGCAGCCAATGCTGCCACTGTCATTAAATGTCTTCATGAGGTGTCTGTACTGGTGCTCGGTGATCAAGGTGGGACCTGCGTAACAGGTCTGAGCACCACTGACGCTCACGCAGACCAACGCCTGCTCGAAAAACCCACGTTAAACGCGGGTAGTTTTAACTGACGTCGTGGGGTGGTCTAACTGACGCCGTGCGGTCGTAGCAGGCTTTCTCAAAGTTGCGCTCCAAAATCGTGTAGAAGAGCCGTCCCCTCTCCTTCTCTATCAGGACCGTGAGGAAAGCGGAGGAGGATTGGACGAAGACGGTGCGTTGGTCCGGCGCGACGTGAAGCGGGGCGATACTTTCGGATCGTACTCCAAGCCGATGCGCGATGTCGCCTGAGCGTTGAGGTTCGGGCCCGAGTTCCGCCATGGTCCGCAGATAATCCTCCTTGCGAGGCGCAAGGCGACCGAATCGAACACGAGAAAAGCCCTGATCGAAATTCGAGACAACATGCAGTAAGAATGGTGATAAGCAGTAAGAGCACCACATTTGGGAACAACGCTGGCGCCCAAGCCCGGGCTCATCCGTGAGCCGCTATACCATTGGCCTGTTCTCTTTCCCTAAGCCTGCATGTTCGAATGAGCCGCTTTGCAGTCCCGATGCTCCTTATCCGATTGAGCTTCAAACTCATGTTATTCTACCGCAGGTCATTAGGCAATAACCTCGACTTTAGTTGATACGTTGTTATGGACATGTCTAATAACTGTTTATCGATGCTCAAGCGCACCAAACTCTGGGCTCCCACGAAGGTACAAAATCTCCTGAGACACCTGCCCACGGGCCGTTACTTCGGGCGCTTCAGCGTCCGCGGCAGGAGGCGATGGGTCGACCTTCACACCCAGGTTTGGCCCATCGCCAAGGTCAGGCTCGCTGACGAGCGCGCCCGAATCGAGCGCATGCGCTTGTCCGGCGGCCGCGCCGCAGCCGGCGCGGCAACCATGGCCCACCTGATCGCGATTTACCGCCGCAGGATCGACGAGCGCTCGGACATCGCCGAAAAGACCAGGATAGGCGCCCTCGGAGCCATGGATACTGTCCTCAAGACCTGGGCCGGCTTCGGGAGCCTGTCCCCTACCCTGGTCACGCGGCGCGCGGTCATCGACTGGCGCCACCGGATCGCGCGCGACGGCACGGGCTGGAGGCCGCCGGGGGCCAGGGGGCCGAGCGTCAAGACGAACGGTCGGTCGTACTCGACCATCAACCATTCCATAGACGCCATCCGCTCGCTCCTCGACATCGCGGTCGAGCTTGGGCAACTCGTGGCCAACCCGCTGCTCGGCCGGGGCGTGAAGGCGAAGCGCAACCCGAGGAAGCCCAAGCTGCCCGAGGCCTCGACGCTAGCCGCCGTCTTCGACGAGATCGAACTCCGGGGAGGCGCCGGGTCGAGAACCCGCGACGCGGCCGATTTCTGCCGGTTTCTGGCCTATACGGGGGCAAGGCTCAGGGAGGCGGGCGCAGTGACCTGGGGTGACGTGGATCTGGCCCGGGGGATCCTTCACGTCCACGGTACGAAGACCGCCGCCGCCGACCGCGAGGTGCCGCTTGTGCCTCCTGCGAGGCAGCTCCTTGAAAAGCTCCATGCCCGGCGCGCAGCCGCAAATCTCAAGACCCTTGGCTCGGCGCATGTTGATCCGACGACGCGCGTCGTCGCCGTCGCCGAGGCGGGCATCTCCCTGGCCAGTGCCTGCCGGAGGCTGGGAATCGAGCCCCTGACCCATCACGACCTCCGGGACGCCTTTGCCACCCTGGCCCTGGAGGCGGGCGTGGACGTGCCGACGGTGGCAAGCTGGCTCGGCCACGCCGACGGGGGCGCCCTGCTGCTCAAAACCTACACCCACCACAGGCGGGCGCATTCCCTTATGCAGGCCGCAAAGGTGAATTTCTGAGGTTTTGGCAGGGTATCGGCGGCTTGTGCTCCAATCAAAAGGAGCACCTCAATCGCCATAAAGGCATATTCGCTTAAGACTGCCGAAGGCCAAACTGCTGATTTAGGCTGAGACTATTGCGTCGCTCATCGCCCCCAACTGCGAGCAAGCCTTCGCCATCCTTTCGCCGAATAGGGGACGGACCCGGTCCGGTTAAGTGCATACCCGGTCTCCATTAACGGGGTATGCACTTGCCGTGGGTTACCATCCTGTTTGTCGTGCATAATCATGCTTGACGTGATGCATGTGGAGCGTGCATATTTACGCCCTGAACCGTGATCCAATCGTTTGCCACGAAGCCGTCCGAGGCCCTGTGGTTGGGCCGTCGCCCACCAGAGCTGCCCCCCTCCATCCTCAAAGCCGCACTGCGGAAACTCACTCAACTTGAAGCCTCCTCTTCTCTCGACGAACTACGAATACCACCGGGTAACCGGCTCGAAGCCTTGAAAGGCGATCGGGCCGGGCAGTATAGCATCCGCGTCAACGACAAGTATCGGGTTTGCTTCCGATGGGATGGCCAAAATGCCCACGATGTAGAAATCACCGACTATCACTAAAGCCATGAAAACACATCTTAATGTCCACCCAGGGGAACTGCTACGCGAAGAATTCCTAATCCCGATGGGTATCACACCCTACCGCCTGGCCAAAGACGCGAAGCTTCCACACCAGCGTGTCAATGAAATCGTCAACGAGAAGCGTGGCATCACCGCGGAGACAGACCTTCATCTTTGCACCTACTTTGGCCTGACTCCCGGTTACTGGCTGCGTGTGCAGCTCGCCTACGAGTTGCGCAACGCGATCAACACCCTCGGGGCCAGAATCAAGGCCAACGTCCATCCACTTAAGGCTGCTTAACCCACCAAATCTCCTTAGACACTGGCTTTGGAAGTGTCTAAGGAATCCGGGCGAAGCCAAACGAGGCGACTACGATGCCTTCCTCCAGTCGATGAGCTCGACCTGGAGGATGCGCCGGTCATTGAAGAAGTTCCAGTTGAGCTCCACGGCCATGTCGAAGGGCACGCCGATCGGAGGAATCCGGTCGGCCATCTTCCAGGCGACGCCGCTGATCCCCCTCCCCCTCCCGTCGTCGACCCAGAACCTGAAATGGCGCGCCTTGAAGACCTCGGGGCGCCGGCGAAGCACGACGCCTCGAAGGCCGAAGACCGGCTCGGGATTCCCCTGGCCGTAGGGATGGAGCACGTCGAGCTCTCCCATGAGCTCCTCGGTCACCTGCTCGGGCTTGAGCCATGCCGAGATGCTAAGCTTCGCGTCGGCGATCCCCCCGCCGGCGTACCTGGCCACGGCCTGCGCGAAGTGCGCCCGGAACCCGTCGATATGCGCCTTGGGCAGCGAGACTCCGACGGCCATGGGGTGCCCGCCCCAGCTGGCGAGCTCCTCGTTGCAGCCCGCCAGGATGTCCACGAGGTTCAGGCCGTCGACGCTGCGGCCGGAGCCCTTGGCCATGTCGCCCTCGTTGCCGAGGACGATGCAGGGCCGGTTGTACTGGCGCGAAATCCTGCCGGCCACGATGCCGACCACGCCCGGGTGCCACGCCTCGCTGAACAGGACGATGCCCGCGTCCGAGAGGTAGAGCGTCTCGACCATCCTCTCGGCGTCCTCGGTAATCTTTCGCTCGATGTCCTGCCGCTCCCTGTTGAATGCGTCGAGCTGCTGGGCCGTGGCGCGCGCGAAGGCCTCGTCCTCGCTCAGCAGGAGCTCCACCGAGAGCGCGGCGTCGGCCAGGCGGCCCGAGGCGTTGATCCTGGGGCCCAGGCGGAACGAGATGTCAACCGGCTGGATCTCCTGGCCGGCCGGGATCCCCGACACCTCCATGAGCGCCCTGAGGCCGGGCCGGGCCGTCTCGCGCAGCATGCGAAGGCCGTTCTTGGCAAGGATGCGGTTCTCGCCCACCAGCGGCACCAGGTCCGCGATCGTCCCCATGGCGACCAGGTCCAGGTACTCCCTGAGCCTTATGCCCGCGGCGACGGGATGGTTCTCGGCGCGCAGCTGCTTCAAGAGCGCGTGCAGCAGCTTGAAGACCAGCCCAACGGTGCAGAGGTGCTGCCAGGCCGGCTGCGCGGGGCCGCCCGCGTCGACGTGGGGGTTGATGAGGAGCCCCTGCGCCAGGGTCTGGTCCTTCGAGCGGTGGTGGTCGACGACCAGGACGTCGATCCCCTGCTCAACGAGGTACGCGACCTCGTCGTGGGAGTTCGTGCCGCAGTCGAGCGTCACGAAGAGATCGGGGCGGCCGCCCTCGAGCGCGCGGTCGATGGCGCTGCGCGACAGCCCGTAGCCGTCCTCGGAGCGCCTGGGCACGACAAAGGACGGGTTGAGCCCGAAGCGCCTGAGGATCGAGACCAGGAGGGCCGTGCTGCTCACGCCGTCGACGTCGTAGTCGCCCAGCACGACCACCTTCTCGCGCCCGGCGATCGCCTTGCGCAGCCGCGCGGCCGCCGCGACGACGTTGCTGATGAGGAACGGGTCCTCCAGGCGGGAAAGGTCGGGGCTCAGGAACTCCTGCGCCCGGGCCGGGTCGCCGTGCCCGTTTCGCACGAGCAGCTCGGCGACCACGGGGCCGACGCCTGCGCGGCGGCTGAGCTCCTCGGCCTCCGCGGCCGGGACAGGGGTGTAGATCCACTGCATTTACGCAGGGGGGAGTCCTAGCGGGACGCCTTGCTTGAGCCCGTCCACTCGTACTTCGGGGCCACGTCCGAGTGGGCCTCGACGTGCTTGCGGTCGCCCTTGTGCCACCAGTAGAAGACCTGGGCGGCCACGAATATGGCCGAGAAGGTGCTCGTGCAGATGCCGACGAGGAAGGTGAACGAGATGTCCTTGAGGACGCCGCTGCCGAAGAGGTTGAGCGACAGGGCCGCCAGGAACGTGGTCGACGAGGTCATGATCGTGCGGGCGAAGACCTTGTTGATCGCGGAGTTGACGACGTCGCGCAGCGAGCCGGTCGGGTTGATCTTCAACTCCTCGCGGATGCGGTCGAAGACGACGACCGTCTCGTTGATGGAGTAGCCCGCGATGCAGAGGATCGCGGCGACCATGGGCGCGTTGAACTTGTGGCCGGTCAGCACGAAGATGCCGATCGTCATGAAGATGTCGTGGAGCGTCGACACCATGGCGCCGACGCCGAACCCGAACTCGAAGCGGAACGCGATGTAGAGCAGGATCGTGAGCATCGACACGCCGATCGCCAGGGCCGCGTTCCACTTGATCTCCTGGCCTATGGAGGCGCCTATCTGGTTCTCGCCGATCTTCACCAGGCCGGCCTGGGGGTAGGTCGACTGGAGGGCCCGAAGGAGCACGCCGCTCTTGCCCTCGGGGGTCTCGACCTTGAGCTGCTGCCCTCCCCCGGCCAGGGCGCTCTCGTACGAGACGTTGATGTCGTCGATCTTCGCCCGCTCGGCCACGCGCCGTATGTTGGCCACGTCGATGCGCTCCTTGTACTGGACCGTGATCTGGTCGCCGCCCAGGAAGTCGATGCCGTAGATCCTGTGCCCCTGGTAGAGGACGACGCCGAATCCCAGCAGCACGATCATCCAGGAGCCGACGAAGGCGCGCACGCCGTAGCGGATGAAGTCGACGTGGATGGGCCCGATCAGCCGGCGCATGTTCATGGTCTTTAGCACGCCGCCGTCGATCAGCAGCTCCATCACCAGGTGCACCGTGATCAGCACCGAGAACATGGTCGAGAGGACGCCGATCGCGAGCGTGACGCCGAAGCCGCGGATGGGGCCGGTGCCGAGCCAGATCATGATCGCGCAGATGATCAGCTGCACGATGTGAGCGTCCACGATCGTCATCAGCGCCTTGGAGTAGCCGAACTGGTTCGCGTTCGAGAGCGACTTGCCGACGGCGAGCTCCTCGCGCATGCGCTCGAAGATCAGGATGTTGGCGTCGACCGCCATGCCGATCGTCAGCACGATGCCGGCGAGGCCGGGGAGCGTGAGGGTGGCCTGGAGGTTGGACATCACGCCCGCGATGATGAAGAGGTTGACCGCGAGGCCGACCACGACCGCGACGGCGCCACCGGTCACGTAGAAGGTGACCATGAAGGCCGCGACCGCGGCCAGGGCTATGACCGAGGCGCGCACGCCGCTCGATATCGCGTCCTCGGCGAGCGAGGGGCTCACCTCGTACTGCTCCCTGACGACGAGCGGCAGGTCCAGGGGGTTGTTGAGGACGTTCGCGGTCTCGAGGGCCTCGCGATCGGTTATCGAGGGACCCTCGATGACGGCGGAGTCGCTGTCGATCTCCTCCTTGACCGTGGGCGCGGAGTAGAGCGTCCCGTCGAGCACGATGCCCAGGCGGCCCAGGGTGCCGGCCTTGTGCCCGGCCTCGGCTATGTCGCGCGTCACCTCGGCGAAGCGCTTCTTGCCCTCGCCCGTGAAGTGCATCGTGATCTGCGGGCGGCCGTAGAGGTCGTGGACGACCGACGAGTTGGAGATCATCTCGCCCGTCATCTCCGGTATCCTCTTGACGAAGAGCTCCTCGGCGGTCTGCTCGCCGTTGCGCCCCTCGTGGCTGAGGGTCATGATCTCGTAGCCCGGCGGGATGTCGCCCGGGGCGGCCGATTGCGGCGTCGCCGCCGGGTAGATCATGCGGAAGTCGAGCCTCGCCGGCTTCTTGATGGCGTCGAGCACCTCGGGGTCGTCCTTCGTGTTGACGCCCGGCATCTGGACCTCGATGCGGTTCTCGCCCACGGCGCGCACGAGCGGCTCGACGACGCCCATCGAGTTGATGCGCGCCGAGATGATCTCGATCGCCTTGGAGAGCTTCTGCCTGCGGGCCGTGTCCGCGTCGAGGTTCTGCGCCGCCTTGGGCCCGAGCGCGGCCTCGAGCGTGACGCCGATGCCGCCCTGCAGGTCCAGCCCGAGCTTGAGCTTGCGCTTGGAGCGGCGCAGGAGCTCGTCCAGGACGATCTGGTTGCGCTTCCCGACGTTCTTGAGCGAGTCCTCGAGGCGCAGGTCGGGGAAGAACTGGCTCAGGTCTATCTTGTTCTCCTTGCCGATCTGCTTGAGGGCCACGAATGTGCTGGGGGCCGCCCCGGACGCCTTCAACGCCTCGGCCTGGCTCAGCAGGGCGTTGAATTCGGAAACCCGGGCGGTCGCGTGGTCCCTAACGTACTGCGGAAAGGGGATGTCCCTTAGCGGCAGCAGTTCGGAGACGGCCCAGCCCGTGATTATCACGCTCAAGGCTATCTTCCAGAGGTTGCGTTTGAACATGTCTGATTGTGGGTTAAATGGGGTGCGGCTCGCGCCCTGCGGCGCTGCGCGCGCCGCCCGGGGGGCGCCGCCCGGCCCCGGGGGCCGGCTTGCAGGGGCTACTTCTTGTCGTCGGCCGTCTTCCTTGCGACCGACTGGATGAAGCCCTTGCCGATCTCGATCTTCGTGTTCTCGGCGACCTTGATGACGAAGCGGTCGTCCTTAACGTTGGTGATGGTGCCGAACATCCCGCCCGTGGTGACCACCTCGTCGCCGGTTTGCAAAGAGGCGAGCATCTTCTCATGCTGCTTCTGCTTCTTCTTCTGCGGGGCAATGAACAGGAAGTAGAAGCCGCCGATGAACAGCAGCCAGACGATTATCATGAACGGAGGGAAGGAGGTGCTGGGCGCCGGGGCTGCTGCTTGGGCTATCATTTTGGTGGTTTCGGATTGCGTTCTTGTGAAGAGAAAACACGCATCTAACTGAATCTACGCTCGTGAAGGCAAGCCCTCAGTGGCCGGCCCTCCCCGATATCTTGAAAAGCAAATCCTCATCCGCCTGGTCGGCAGCAAAATCCGAGGAGCTCTACGGGTTCAAGCGCTGGGGCTCCGGCCACCTCTCCGTCGACACGGAGGGCTTCGTCAACATCCAGCCCCTGACCGACGGGCGCAGCATACGCATCCTCGACGTGATCGACGAGGCCCTCGGGATGGGGCTCAAGGCCCCGTTGGTGATCCGCTTCCAGGACCTCCTGCGCCACCGGGTGATCCAGCTGAACGAGGTCTTCATCAAGGCCATCAAGGAGGAGGGCTACAAGGGCGAGTACCGGGGGGTGTTCCCGATCAAGGTGAACCAGCTGCGGGAGGTGGTCGACGAGATCGTGGAGGCCGGCAAGGACTACAACTACGGCCTGGAGGCCGGCTCCAAGCCCGAGCTCATGATCGCCCTGGCGATGTACGCGGGCTCGAGCCGCATGATCATCTGCAACGGCTACAAGGACCACGACTACATCCGCCTGGCGCTCATCGGCCGCAAGCTCGGCAAGCGCGTGATCCTCGTCGTCGAGCAGCTCTCGGAGATAGACGACATCATCCGGATCTCCGCGGAGACGGGGGTTAAGCCCTTGATCGGGCTCCGGGCGAAGCTGCAGACCCGGGGCGAGGGCCGCTGGGCGCTCTCGACCGGCGACAACGCCAAGTTCGGCCTGAACACGGCCGAGATCCTCTTCGCGTGCGAGAAGCTGAAGGCCGCGGGCCTGAAGTCCTGCCTGCGCCTCTTCCACTTCCACATAGGCTCCCAGGTGCCCAACATCATCACGATCAAGAACGCGGTGATCGAGGCCACGCGCTTCTACTGCCAGCTCTCCAAGATGGGCTTCCCGATGGGCTACATCGACGTCGGGGGCGGCCTCGGGATCGACTACGACGGCTCGCGCACGAATTTCGAGAGCTCGATGAACTACTCGATGGAGGAGTACGCCCGCGACGTGGTCTTCAACGTGCGCGAGATCTGCCGCTCGGCGGACGTCGCGGAGCCGGACATCGTGAGCGAGTCCGGGCGCGCGGTCGTTGCCCCCCACTCCATGCTCGTCGTCGAGGTGTTCGAGCGCATCAACAAGCGGGAGTCCCTGGGCAAGCAGCACCAGCCCAAGCAGAAGGAGAAGGTGGTCATGGACCTCGAGGTCCTGCTCAAGAACAAGGCCAAGCTCGGGCGCCTCGAGAGGTTCCACGACGCGCTGCAGAAGAAGGACGAGTGCTTCTCGCTCTTCAACCTGGGCTACCTCGACCTGGAGAACAGGGCGGCCGCCGAGCAGGTCTTCTGGCAGATCTGCGAGCAGCTGGCGAAGGAGGGCCAGAAGCAGGGCTACCAGCCCGAGGAGCTCCACGACCTGCAGAAGCTCCTGGCCGACCAGTATGTCTGCAACTTCTCGGTCTTCCAGTCCCTCCTCGACCACTGGGCCCTGAAGCAGCTCTTCCCCATCTCGCCCCTTCACCGCCTAAACGAGAAGCCCACGGTGAACGCCATCCTGGTCGACATCACCTGCGACAGCGACGGGAAGATCAGCAGCTTCATCGACCTGCAGGACGTCAAGGACTACATCCAGCTGCACCCGCTAAACCACAATCCCTACTACCTGGGCATCTTCCTGACGGGCGCCTACCAGGACATCATGGGCGACCTGCACAACCTGTTCGGCAGGGTGAACGAGGTCCACGTCTTCCTCGAGGATGACGAGGAGAACGGCTTCTACATCGAGGAGGCCTTGAGCGGCAGCCGGATCGCCGACGTGATCGAGGGCGTGCAGTACCAGCAGGAGGACCTGTGCCGCAAGATGAAGGCCCAGATCGACGCCGCGACGCGCAAGGACATGGTGAAGCCGCGCGAGGGCGTGCGCCTTCTCGAGCAGTACGAGAGCCAGATGCTCAACAAGACGTACCTCAACATCGAGCGCACGAAGAAGGGCAAGAAGCCGCGATAGGGCGGCGCAAGACTATGCGAATCAATAAGCTGGCCGTATTGGCCCTGCTGGCGGCGCCGCTCGCCTCCCCGGCCGACACCGCCGCATACAAGGACCGCGGGGCCGCCGTCGAGGCGCGCGTCGACGACCTGCTCGCCAGGCTCACCCTTGACGAGAAGCTCTCGCTTCTCGGGGGCGACCAGGAGTTCTACATCAGGGCGGTGCCGAGGCTCGGGCTGGCGGCGGTGCGCATGGCGGACGGCCCGCTGGGCGTTCGCAACTGGGGGCCCTCGACCGCCTACCCCGCGACCGTGGGGCTGGCGGCGAGCTGGGACACGGCGCTCGCCCGGGAATTCGGGGAGTCGGTGGGCAGGGACGCCCGCGCCCGCGGGGTCGGCATCATGCTCGGGCCGGCCGTGAACATCATCCGGGTGCCCGAGAACGGGCGCAACTTCGAGTACCTGTCCGAGGACCCGCTGCTGGCGGGCGCCATGGCGACGCAGATCGTGGCCGGCATCCAGAGCCAGGGCGTCGCGGCGACCGTCAAGCACTACGCGGCCAACAACCAGGAGACGGAGCGCGGCACGATTGACGCGCGCGTAAGCGAGAGGGCCCTTCGTGAGATCTACCTGCCGGCCTTCCGGGCCGCCGTCGAGCAGGGCGGCGCCTGGGCCGCCATGTCCGCCTACAACCGGCTAAACGGGACCTACTGCAGCGCCGACGACTGGCTCAACAACAGGGTGCTCAAGGGCGACTGGGGCTTCAAGGGGGTCCTCATGTCGGACTGGGGCGCGGCCCACGACACCCTCGGGGTCGCCAACGGGGGGCTCGACCTGGAGATGCCCTCCGGCAAGTACATGAACCCCGAGTCGCTCAAGCCGCTCATCGACTCGGGCAAGGTCACCCTGGCGACCGTGGACGACAAGGTGCGCAGGATCCTTCGCCTGGAGATCGCCAACGGGTTCCTCGACCGCGACCAGGCCGTTTCCGCGCCCAAGGACGACCCGAGGAGCGACGCCGTCGCCCTGCGGATCGCCCGCGAGTCCATCGTGCTGCTCAAGAACGAGCGGGGCACCCTGCCCCTGCACGCCAAGCAGCTGAAGACGATCGTCGTGCTGGGCCCCAACGGGTCGACCTACCCGAGCGGGGGCGGCAGCGCCCATGTCGAGCCCTTCCACTCCGTGAGCGTCGCCGAGGGCCTCCAGAAGGCCGCGGGCGGCAGGGTCAAGATAGACGTGATCCCGGGGCCCGGGCCCGCGCTCCTCAGGCGCCTGCTGGCGACGACGGCCTTCGAGGGCCCGCTCAAGCTGAAGTTCATGACGTCCCACTGGGTCGACCGGAAGATCTTTGCGACGCTCACGGACACCCGCATCGACCACGACTGGAGCGGCCAGGCCCCCGCGCCCGGCGTCGACGCCGCCGACTACACGGCGCAGTGGAACGGCTCGATAAGGGCGCCGGCCACCGGGAGATTCATCTTCATGGTGCAGAACCACGGGTCCGTGAACGTGAAGCTGGCCGGCAAGGACATCATCTCGAGCTGGGCGAACCCTAATGACACGCTCTTCGCCGAGGCGTCCCTCGAAGCCGGAAAGACCTACGAGATCGAGGTGACGGCCCACCACGACAACCAGGGTCCGGCGGGCGTCCATTTCGCATGGGGCGCCGCGCCGCGCCTCCTGTCGGACGAGGAGGAGGCCAGGGTCCGGGCCGCCGACGCCGTCGTCGTCTGCGCCGGCTTCAACCTGATGCTCGAGGGCGAGGGGGCCGACAGGACCTACGAGCTTCCGAACGACCAGCCCGAGCTGATCCGCAAGGCCGCGTCCCTGAACCCGCATACGATCGTCGTCCTCAACTCGGGCGCCTCCGTGGCGAGCGCCGACTGGGTCGGCAAGGTGCCCGCCCTCGTCCAGGCGTGGTACCCGGGCCAGGAGGGCGGCCGCGCCGTCGCCGAGGTCATCATGGGCAGCGTGAACCCGAGCGGCAAGCTGCCCGTCACCTTTGAGCGGCGCAGGGAGGATTCGGGCTCGTTCGGCCACTACCCGGGCTCCCGGGGGGCGGTCGACTACGCCGAGGGCATACTGGTCGGCTACCGCTGGTTCGACAGCAAGGGCGTCCAGCCGCTCTTCCCGTTCGGCTTCGGCCTGAGCTACACGACGTTTGCCTACGCGGACCTGCGCGTCGAGGGCTCTGACGACGGGCGCTACGCCGTGTCGTTCGACGTGACAAACAACGGGTCGCGCGCCGGCGATGAGGTCGCCCAGCTCTACGTGAGCCCTCCGGTGCGCTCCAAGGTCGCCCGGCCGGTGCGCGAGCTCAAGGCCTTCACCCGGGTGAGCCTCGCCACCGACCAGACGACGACCGTGACGATCGTGCTTGCGCGCAAGACCTTCGAGTACTTCGACGAGGCCAAGGGCGCCTGGGCCGTCGAGCCGGGCGCCTACACGATCGCCGTCGGCTCGTCCTCGCGCAACCTCATCCTCACCCGGGCCGTGGACGTCCAGTAGGGGGCGGCCCTCAGCGCCACTCGTGGCGGGGGTAGCGCCTGGACAGCTCCGCCTTTATCTTGGGGTACATCGTGCGCCAGAAGCTCGTCAGGTCCTCCGTCACCTGGATGGGCCTCTGGTTCGGCGCCAGGACCTCGATCTTCACGGGCACCCTGCCGCGCCCGAGCGAGAACCGGCCCTCGATTCCGTAGAGCTCCTGGATGCGCGCGCTCAAGACCGGCGGCCCGTCCTTCGAATACGTGAGGCGCGAGCGTCGGCCGTTGCCCATGGTGAGCCGCTCGGGCACGAGTTCCTCCATCGCCGCCAGCTGCTCTGCAGTCAGCCAGTCCCTGAGGACGGCCATGACCTCCCTGCCCTTGAGAGCGCGCGCCGAGGTCTCCCCGTAGCACACCTGCTCAAGGAGCGTCGTCCTGTCCGACTCGCCTATCGGGTTCACCTCGAGCTCCGGGAACCACTCCGCGAGCCGGTTGACGCGCGTGATCCACTGCTCGGCCGACTCGTCCCACGCGTCGATCCTGACGCGCCCCTCCATGACCTCCCGGGCCAGGAGGGCGGCGGCCCTGTCCGGGGGCACGTCGTCGGAGCCCGACTTCGACTCGAGCACGAGGTCGCGGAACCGGCGCTCGCGCCTGGCGACGACCCGCTTCGAGTCCGTGTCGTACGTGACGCTGCGCTCGTCCCTGAGCTCGCCCGGGAAGAGCTCCTCGAGCCACGCCTCCTCGACGGCGGTCGCCACGTTGAGGAGCACGCTCACCTCCCCCGCCCGTCCCCCGACCTCCGTGATCTCCGCCGCGACCAGCAGCCTGGCTCCCGTGATCGCGCTCTCGCGCGCGAGCAGGCCGCGCCGTCCGTGCACGAGCTCGCAGCGCAGGGTGGCGTTGTCCAGCCGGCGGGCGAGGTGGTCGGGAAAGCCCGCGAGAACGCACTTGCGCACCTGCTGCCCGTCCGCCCTGCGCTCGGACGCGTCCAGCCCCTCGGCGGCGGCGATCCCGACAAACTGCTCGAAGAGGGGCCCCACCTGCCGCGCCGCCTGGGCGTGTATCCCCAGCCGGCGGCACGCATCGGCGGAGTAGCCGCTGTGGTCGGCGAAGCGCCAGGCGCGCATGAGCAGGAAGAAGTCGCTCTCGCTCTCCTCGCCCATCGCCTCCTCGCGCGCCTCGGCGACCTGGCGGGGCACGCCCCTGAGCAGGAAGTTCCTGCCCTGGGTGAGCGCCGCCATCATCGCCACCGGTCGCACGCAGCCCCTCTGCTGCGCCTCTAGGAACATCCTGGCGAAGCGCGGGTGGACCGGGAAGCGCAGCATCCGCCGGCCCGTCTCGGTGATCGGGCCCCCGGGCCCCGCGAGCGCCCCAAGGTCCGCAAGCAGCGCCTCCGCGCGCTCGAGCCCCCTGGGATCCGGCCGCTCGAACCACTCGAAGGCCCCGGTGTCGGTGACGCCCGAGGCCTTGAGCGTCAGGACGACCTCCGAGAGGTCGAGGCGCTTCACCTCCGGCAGCTCGTGCGCCGGGCGCCTGGCGTGCTCCCGCTGCGTCCAGAGCCTGACGCACACGCCGGGTGCCGTGCGCCCCGCCCTGCCGGCGCGCTGGTCGGCGCTCGCGACCGCGATCTTCTCGATCAAGAGCGTGTTGATCCCGCGCTCCGGGTCGAAGCGCGCGGCCCTCGCAAGCCCGCTGTCGACCACCGCGGTCACCCCGTCGATCGTCAGCGACGTCTCGGCGACGTTGGTCGAGACGATGATCTTGCGCCCCTGGGAGGGCTCGACGGCCCGGTCCTGGGCCTCGGCCGGCAGCTCGCCGTGCAGGGGCAGCGCCGCGAAGCCCCTGAGTTCGCGCCTGCCCTGGATCGCCTGGATCGTGCGGGATATCTCGTAGGCGCCGGGCATGAACACGAGGATGTCGCCGCCCGTGGAGGCGGCCAGGCGCGCGCATTCGCGGGCGGCGACGTCCCAGACGGGCTCCGCCTCGAAGTCGGGGGTCTTCGCGAGGTACTCGACCGTGACCGGGAATGTTCGCCCCTCGGAGGCCAGGACGTCGCAGGGCTCGAGGTACGCGCGCAGGGCCCCGGCGTCCAGGGTCGCCGACATGACGATGATCTTGAGGTCGGGCCGGGCCGCGCGCTGCAGCCTGAGCGCCCCCGCGAGCGTGATGTCCCCATAGAGGTGGCGCTCGTGGAACTCGTCGAATATCACGGCGCTCACCCCGCGAAGCTGCGGCTCGAACGTCATCTGGCGAAGGAGGATCCCCTCGGTCACGAAGCGGATGCGCGTGCGCTCGCTCACGCGCGACTCAAGCCGGATCTGGTAGCCCACCTCCTCGCCGAGCTCGCAGCCCACCTCGTGCGCGACCCGGCGCGCGAGCATGCGCGCCGCGAGGCGGCGCGGCTGCAGCACGACCGCCTGGCCGGCGCCGAGCAGCCCGTGGCGCAGCAGCATCTGCGGCACCTGCGTCGACTTTCCCGAGCCGGTCGGCGCCTGGATGATCAGCCTGCCGGCGCCGCGCAGCGACGCGGCGATGGCCTGCTCAAGCTCGTAGATGGGAAGGTCCCTGGGCTGCATCTTTAGCGCATTGTGAATAACCGGTGAATTAGATTGCTCTCAGGTTATTAACAGGACCGCAATGTGAGGGGATTGTGGATAAGAAAAGCTTCACCCATTCGTAACGGCGCCACAAGGTCACGTTGTTCCTTGATAGAACAGCCGCAGCGCGAAGGTCTGAAAACCCCTTCGAAAGCACGGCTGGGATAATCCCGGGCGACCGGGGAAAGGACGGCGGCAGCTGGTGCCGCTATCCCCTCAGCGTAGCGATACGCTCGCAGGCACCATCACCAGCTCCTCTGGCCGGTGTCATGACCGGTCAGCAACATGAACTCAGGAGCTGAGCGGCGAGGCGCGATTAGAAACCGCGTCCGAGCCGAGTCAGGTGCACGGGAGGTTTCGAACCGTGCGCCGACGCAGTTACCCAGAGGGTACGGCTGCTACTGCGCAGACCAGAACGCAGTTGCGTTTCCCGGCGGGACGACCCCGCCAGAAGGCCCGGATCCGTGAAAAGATCGGGGCGCGTAAGGGAGACGTGACGGCGGGGAGCGAGCGGGCCAGGCAAAGCCCGTGAAACCTCCTCTATTGGGCGGTATGTAAATCCATGTCACCCAACTGCAAAGCGAACGCAGCCTGAGAGTTAAGAGGTCAGACCCGTAACGCGGGGCAAACGATCGGCCAAAAGCCGGTGCCGTCCCCGTGGTAACGGTGCCGACGCGAAAGATCCGCTACTTGTAGGCGTGTCTGCACCACGTCCGGCGTGCCGCCCCTGGCAGGGGGCGTCCGAACTGGGCGAAGAGGCCTCACTCGACAGACTCCAACCGGAAACGGTAGGAGCGATCCCGCCATGAGATCGAGAACTTCGCATGCCGCGAAGAGTGGCGTCGGGGAGCATACGGCCCGCGAAAGCGAGTGCGCCCAACGTATGTGACGGGAAAGAGCGCGTGGCGAGCGCCCACCCCCATATTTGGCCCCGGAACCGAAAGGTTCCGGGGCCTTATATTTTTCGGGTCTTCGATTTAACGGGTTGATGCCGGATTTGTCAGTGAGGCGGTCAACCCGTTTTATGGGGTTGCTTTCGGGGTTTACGAAATGCCGGGAGTCGCCTCGGAGCGAAGATACCGGGCCACGTCGATTAGGCGCAGACCTCGAACCTGCCGGAATTCAGCCACGTTTAGCGTAGCGACTGGATGATCGTAATGGAGCGCGGTGGCCGCGATCAGAAGGTCGTAGGGGCCAATCATCTTCCCTGCTGCTTCCAGTGTTGCCCAGATGCCCGCGTGCTGGCGGGCCAGGGCGAGATCGAAGTCGATGGTCTCGACCTGGGCCAAGATCCATTCGACGAACCGAGCACGGGCTTGCTTCCGTGCCGCCGGTTTAGCGCGTTCAACGCCGGCTAGGAGTTCAGCAGCGGTGATGGCGGCGATGCAAAAAGTTTCCTGTTCGTGCGCAGCGAACAAAGCGTGGAGGTCCAATCGCTGTTTCTCTGCGGCAATCAGAATGGATGTATCGAAAATCACTCCCATTTTGAAAGCAAGGGTCCAAGGCGGCTGCGGGAATCGGCCATGTCGCGCTCGAAGCTCGCAGCCTCATCTGGGCTCAGTATCGGGCGCTTCGGCCAGAGCGCGGCCAATTCCCGTCCGGTCTTGGGGCGACAGGCAGGGCTGAGTTTGACCATCGGCTTGCCTCCCTTGACGAGGATCGTTGTCCCTCCTTGGTAGTGGACTCGACTGACCAACTCGGAGAAATTCCGGGCGGCTTCGGTGACGGTGATTTGTTTGGGAGCCATTTCAGCGAATACTGAAAATCAGAGAATCAGATTAGTCAATGGGATTCCGGATATGTGCCGTTGTGCGGGGCTTCCCGTGGAGCGGATGGCGACATCCGTCATAGCCCCGGACGAGCCCCGCTGCGCCGCCTTGGCGTCGATCGATCAACCTTGGCGGCCTAACTCGGGAAGCTGCCCGAAAAGCACAGCATCAACCTTTTGAATCGAAATCCCTATTTTTCGCGGTCCGCGCTCGGCGTTTATCGATCTTCATTACGGTCTTTCCTGATAGCCCTTGCGTTCGTAGTATGCGGATGGCAGGTTTGCGCCCTTTTTCACGTTTCGAGACCCGCCAAGAAATGAACCAGAACATCCGCAACATCGCCATCATAGCCCACGTCGACCACGGGAAGACGACCCTCGTCGACAAGCTCCTCAAGGAGGGCGGCGTCTACCGCGCCAACCAGCTGATCGAGGAGCGCGCCATGGACTCGATGGACCTGGAACGGGAGAAGGGCATCACGATCAAGGCGAAGAACACCTCCGTCCACTGGAAGGACAAGACCATCAATATCGTGGACACGCCCGGCCACGCCGACTTCGGGGGGGAGGTCGAGCGGGCGCTCAGGATGGTGGACGGCGTCCTCCTCCTCGTTGACGCCTACGACGGGCCGCAGGCCCAGACGCGCTTCGTCCTGAGAAAGGCGCTCGCCCATGGCCTCAAGGTCGTGATCGTGATCAACAAGATCGACCGCGAGCACTCCGAGCCGAAGAAGATGTACGACAAGGTGCAGGAGCTCCTGCTCGAGCTTAATGCAACTGAGGAGCAGTTTGACGCCCCCGTCGTCTTCGGGTCGGCCCGCGACGGCTACATGATGTACCGCCTCGGCGACGAGCCGAAGGACATGGCCCCGCTCTTCGAGACCATCCTCGACCACATCCCGCCGCCGTTCGCGAAGCCGAACGAGCCCTTCCACATGCTTGTCTCCAACATCGACTGGAGCGACTACGTGGGGCGGATCGCGGTCGGCAAGATCCTGGGCGGCACCGCGCGGCTTGGCGACCCGGTCTTCGTCATCCGCCACGCGAGCGGCGAAAAGACCCGTGCGAAAATCACGAAGGTGAGCGAGTTCACGGGCCTGGGCACGGTGGAGACCGAGGCAGGGACCGCGGGCAACATCGTCGGGCTCTCGGGCTTCGAGGACATCGACATCGGCGACACGATCGCCGCGAGCGAGGAGCAGCACGCCCTGCCCTTCACGCAGATCGACCCCCCCACCCTCGAGATGCAGTTCTGCGTCAACGACGGCCCGCTCGTCGGGCGAGAGGGAAAGCTCGTCACGTCGCGCCAGCTCAAGGACCGGCTGTACCGGGAGCTGAAGACCAACGTCTCGATCAATGTCGAGGACACGGACACCGCCGGCGTGTACACGGTGAAGGCCCGCGGGGCCATGCAGATCGCGGTCCTGGTCGAGACGATGCGCCGCGAGGGGTTCGAGCTGCTCGTGTCGCGGCCGACCGTGATCGAGAGAAACGAGAACGGCCAGCGCCTAGAGCCCTTCGAGACCGTGTGGATCGAGGTCCCCGACGAGTGCGTCGGGGCGATCGTGCAGAACCTCGCCAACCGCAAGGGCATCATGACCAACATGGAGAAGCTGTCGCACTCGACGATGATCGAGGCCACCATCACCACGCGCGGCTTGATCGGGTTCGAGATCGACGTCGTCAACGCGACGAGCGGGCGCGGCGTCATGAGCCACCTCTTCAAGGAGTACGGCCCGTACGCGGGCGAGGTGCTGACGCGCCTGACGGGCACCATCCTGGCCACCGAGGCCGGGATGACCACGGCCTATGCGCTCGAGGGCGTGCAGGAGCGCGGCAAGCTCTTCGTCGGCCCCGGCGAGGAGGTCTACGAGGGGATGATCGTCGGGGAGAACCCCCGAAACGAGGACATATCCGTGAACGCCGTCAGGGCGAAGCAGCTCACGAACTTCCGCTCTCAGGGCGAGGGCAAGGGGATCCAGCTGACGCCGTCGACGAAGCTCTCGCTCGAGCGCGCGATCGAGTACATCGCGGCCGACGAGTTCGTCGAGGTTACGCCGAAGAACCTGAGGCTGCGCAAGCGCGTTCTGAGAGCGACGGAGCGGCGCAAGCTCGAGCGCAAGGGGGCCTAGCGCCCCCTTTTGCGGGGCCCCTAGGCCGTCAGCTTCGCGTACGCGGCGGCGTCCATGAGGGCCCCCGCCTCGGGCGGGTCCGCCAGCCTTAGCTTGAGGATCCAGCCGGCGCCGTACGGGTCCTTGTTGAGGGTCTCCGGGGCACCCTCCAGGGCCGAGTTGACCGCGAGCACGGCGCCTGCCGCCGGCGCGTAGAGGTCGGAGGCCGCCTTGACGGACTCGACGACCCCGAACGAGGCGCCCGCCCTCAAGGCCGCCCCGACCTTGGGCAGCTGCACGTAGGTGATGTCGCCGAGCGACCCCTGCGCGTAGTCGGTTATACCGACCGTGGCTGTGCCGTCGGCCGCGGGCTTTAGCCACTCGTGGGATTTTGCGTAGCGGAGGTCCGAGGGGACGTTGCTCATGGGGACTTTCTTAGCTCGACGAACGGGGGCTTGACGAGCCGCAAGTCGATGGAGCTGCCCCTGACGTCGGCCGCGAGCGGCCCCGCGGCCGCGCCCGAGTCCACGAGCGCCGTCCCGATGGCCTCGCAGAGCATCGGCGAGAGCGTGCCCGAGAGCACCCGCCCGACGGCGGCGCCTGCGGGGCCCGCGACGGGCGTCTCCGGGCGCACGATCCTGCGGTCGCCGGTCCTGAAGAAGACGACGCGGCGCGCCGGGCCGTCCCTCTTCTCGGCCGCAAGGGCCGCGCTCCCGCAGAAGTCGACCCCCTTGTCGAGCTTCACGGTCCAGCCGAGGCCGGCCGCCAGGGGCGAGATCGTCGCCGAGAGCTCGTGCCCGTAAAGCGGGTATCCGGCCTCCAGGCGCAGGCTGTCGCGGGCGCCCAGGCCGCACAGCTCCAGGCCGTGCGGCGCGCCCGCGGCGAGGACCGCCTCGGCCAGAGGGACGGCCGCGCTCGCCGCGTGGTAGAGCTCAAAGCCATCCTCGCCCGTGTAGCCCGTGCGGCTGATCAAGCAGCGCACGCCGGCCACCTCGCCCTGCGTGAAGTGGTAGTACTTGACCGGGCCGAGCCCCACGGAGGCGATGGATTGGACGATGGCGGCGGCCCTCGGGCCCTGCACCGCGAGCAGCGCGTAGGCCGCCGACCGGTCCGTGACCGTGACGTCGAATCCCGCGGCCCTCGCGTGCATCCATTCCAGGTCCGTGGCGATGTTGCCGGCGTTGATGCACAGGAAGTAGTCGTCGGGCCCG
The DNA here is from genome assembly GCA_003151515.1 of Opitutaceae bacterium. GTDB lineage: Bacteria > Verrucomicrobiota > Verrucomicrobiia > Opitutales > Opitutaceae > Palsa-1447. The sequence goes on along the minus strand of PLXS01000026.1, from coordinate 28,044 downwards.
CGCATGTACACGAGCAGGTCGTCCACGACGCCTCCGTCCGGCCGGCACATGGGGGAATAGAGCACCCTGCCCGGGTACATCTTGGCGACGTCGTTCGTCACGAGGGCGTTCAGGAACGCCCCGGCCCCGCGGCCCCGGACGTCCACCTCGCCCATGTGGCTCACGTCGAACAGGCCCGCGGCGCGCCGCACCGCCTTGTGCTCCTCCAGTATGCTCCTGTACTGCACGGGCATCTCCCAGCCCGCGAAGTCGACGAGCTTCGCCCCGTGCGCGGCGTGGAAGTCGCGCAGGGGGGTTCGTTTGAGTTCGCCCATGGCCATACGTAGCCCCCGAAACCCGCGCCGCTGCAAGGCTCTTTTGTGTTCGGAAAGGCGGCCGCCCCGGCCTAGCCTTCCGGGGACATGATCCGGTCCGTCCTCCCCCTAGTCATCGTCCTGACTATCGGCGCGTCCTTCCTGTGCTCGCTCTTCGAGTCGATCGTGCTCTCGACGACCATAGCCGAGATCGAGGCGCTCAAGAAGACGCGCCCGCGCAGGGGCGTCCTGCTCGAGACGCTCAAGAGGGAGATCGACGCCACGATCACGGCCATCCTCACCATGAACACGGCGGCCAACAGCCTGGGCTCGGTGCTCGTGGGCGCCCTGGCCGTCCACTTCTACGGCGGGCAGGCGCTGGTCGTGATCTCGATCGCCTTCGGGGCGGTGCTGCTGCTCTTCTCCGAGGTCCTGCCCAAGAACATCGGCGTCACCCACCGGCGCCAGCTCCAGCCGATCGTCGTCTATCCCATCGGCTGGCTGCGCACGGTGCTCCTGCCCGTGACCTGGTTCTGCGCGCTCGTCGTGCGCCCGTTCGTCGGTCCGCCCGCGAAGCTGCACGGCTCCGAGGAGGAGATCCTGCTGCTTGCCGAGCGCGGGGCGCTGGAGGGGACGATCACCTCGAGCGAGTCGAGCATCATCGCCAACGCCCTCTCCCTGGACAACGTGCGCGTGAGCGAGATCATGACCCCGCGCACCGTCGTCACGGCGCTCAACAGGTCCTCCTCGGTCGCCGACGTGTTCGCCGAGCACCCGACCCTCACCTTCGGCCGGATGCCCGTCTACGGCAAGAACATCGACGACGTCGCCGGCATCGTGCGAAGCCGCGACCTGCTGAAGGCCAAGGCGCTCGACCAGGACGCGGCGCTGGTCGAGCACTTCATGCAGGAGGCGCAGTTCACCCCCGAGACGGCCACGGTCGCGAACGCCCTGCAGCTGTGCCTGAAGACCCACAACAAGATGCTTGTCGTCGTCGACGAGTTCGGCTCGACATCCGGGGTGGTCACCATGGAGGACATCATCGAGCACCTGCTCGGCCGCGAGATCTTCGAGAAGGACGACGTGGCCGTCGACATGCGGGAGCTGGCGCGCGCGAAGCTCCAGAAGCAGGACAAGAGCCGCCGCGTATGACGCCCGTCCTGGCGTACTGGGTGGACCGGCTCGACCCGTTCCTCATCCACTTCACGGACTCGTTCGGGATCCGCTACTACGGGCTCGCCTACGCGGCGGGCTTCGTCGCGTCGGCGTGGCTCCTGCACCTTTACGCCGCCTCCGGAAGGTCGCTCCTGTCCACGGCGAAGATCGCCGACTTCATGGTCGCCGCCGTCATCGGCGTCGTGGCCGGGGGGCGCGTCGGCTCGTACCTCCTCTACGACGCCTGGCGCACGTTCCCGAGCGACCCCTTCGCCATCCTGCGCGTCTGGGAGGGCGGAATGTCGTTCCACGGGGGCCTGGTCGGCGTCATGCTGGCGATCGCGTGGTTCTCGAGGGCCGAGCGCATAGCGCTCCTGCACCTGTGGGACCTGGTCGCGTCGACGGCGCCCGTGGGGCTCTTTCTCGGGCGGATCGCGAACTTCGTGAACGGCGAGCTCTGGGGCAGGCCCGCGCAGGTGCCCTGGGCCGTCATCTTCCCGCGAAGCCCCCTGCCCCTCGTCCCGCGCCACCCCTCGCAGCTCTACGAGGCCCTGCTTGAGGGCGCGCTCCTGCTCGCGTTCATGCAGTGGCGCTTCTGGAGGAGCGACATCGTGCGCTCCCGGCCCGGGCGCCTGTCCGGGGAGTTCCTGGTTCTCTACGGGTGCCTGCGCATGGCCGGGGAGGCCTTCAGGGAGCCCGACGCCTCGCTCATCCTGGGCTTGAGCCGCGGGACGTTCTACTCCCTCTTCATGGTGGCGGCGGGCCTCTACCTTCGCCAGCGAAGGACTGTGCCCCTGGCGCCCCCCGGGCCCTAGACCACGGTGCCAGGGGGCAGGACGGCGCCCTTCGGCACCACGAGGACCCCGTCGCGGATGACGACCGCCCCGTTCACGTAGGTGCCGTCCGCCTTGCCGGCGGCCGTCAGCTTGGTGCCGGCCCCGATGCGCGCGTTCTTGTCGATGATGGCCTGCCGCACGAAGCAGCCCGGGCCGATGCCGATGTTGGGCTTGCCGCGCGCGGCGTTCGAGGCGATCTGCTCGGGCGTCTCGTAGTAGTCGGCGCCCATGATGACCGTGTCCTCGATGTCCGAGCCCTCTCCCAGGAAGGAGCGGATGCCGAAGATGCTGTGCTTCATCCTCGAGTCGGTGAGGATGCAGCCGTCGGCCACGATCACGTTGTCGACCGAGCACTTGTTCAACTTCGAGGCCGGAAGGAACTCGTAGCGCGTGTAGACCGGCATCGTCGCGTCGAAGAAGTTGAACGGCGGCAGCGGCTGCGCGAGGGCGAGGTTCGCGTCGAAGAACGCGCGCACGGTGCCGATGTCCTCCCAATAGCCTTCGAAGATGTGCGCGAACATCTTCTTTCTGCCGAGCAGGGACGGGATCACCTCCCTGCCGAAGTCCGTCATCGGGTTCTCGAGGGCCTCGGCGAGCACGGCGCGGTTGAAGACGTAGATGCCCATGTTGGCCAGGCACTGCTTCTCGCTGGTCTTGACGGCGAGCTTCGCCGCGAGGGCCGGCCCGAGCGCCAGCTTCGCGATCACGGCCGGGTCCTTGGGCTTCTCCACAAACTCCTGGATCGAGAGGTCGTCGCCGACGCGCATGAGCCCCAGGCCCTCGACGCCCGCGGCCGGGAACGGCTTGGCCGATATCGTGACGTCGGCCCCGGTCGCCAGGTGCTGCTCGATCGCCTCCCGAAAGTCCATGCGGTAGAGCTGGTCGCCCGAGAGGATGAGGATCAGGTCGTGGGGGTACTTGCGGAAGTGGATCAGGTTGCGCCGAACGGCGTCGGCGGTCCCCTGGTACCAGTCCAGGCTCTTCTCCGTCTGCTCGGCCGAGAGGATGTCGACGAAGCCGCCGCCGAACGGGTCGAACTGGTAGGCGCCCTGGACGTGGCGGTGCAGCGAGGCCGTGTTGAACTGCGACAGGAGGAAGATGCGGTTGATCTCGGAGTTGATGCAGTTGCTGATGGGTATGTCGACGAGCCGGTACTTGCCGGCGAGGGGCACGGCCGGCTTGCAGCGCTCGAGCGTCAGGGGCGCGAGCCGAGTCCCGCGGCCGCCCCCCATGATCACGGCAAGCACGCGTTTTTGGGTGGTCATGGCAATTCCCTTTTCTATCGTGGACAGGCTCTTCGCGAGCCAATTCATCGCGGGGGGCATTCGCAACCAACAACACCCATGTGCGGAATCGTAGGCTACGTAGGCGGCCGTAACGCGGCCAGCATCATCCTCGAGGGGCTCAAGCGCCTCGAGTACCGGGGCTATGACTCCGCCGGGATCGCCATGATCCAGGGGAGCGCCATCACGGTGGTGAAGAAGGCGGGCCGCGTCGAGGAGCTGATCAAGGCGGCGTCCAAGGTGAGCCTGGCCGGGACGGTGGGCATCGGCCACACGCGCTGGGCGACGCACGGCGGCGTGAGCGACATAAACGCCCACCCCCACCTCTCGAGCGACGGCAAGTTCGCCCTGATCCACAACGGGGTCATCGAGAACTACAGCCAGATCAAGGCGTTCCTCCTGGGCAAGGGCTTCACGTTCCGCTCCGAGACGGACACGGAGGTGCTGTGCAACCTGATAGCGTACCACTACGGCAAGGAGTCCGCCGGGCGCAACGGGCAGGAGCCGTTCCTCGAGAGCGTTCGAAAGGCCCTGCGCCACGTGGAGGGGACCTACGGGATCGCGGTCCTGTGCGTGGACTTCCCCGGCGAGATCGTGGCCGCCCGCAAGGCCTCCCCCCTCATCCTCGGCGTCGGCGACGGCGAGTTCATCGTCGCCAGCGACGCGTCGGCGATCGTGAGCCAGACCCGCAACGTGGTCTACCTCAAGGACGGGGAGCTCGTGCACATCTCGGCCAAGGGCTTCGCGATCAGCACGCTCGGCCAGCTGGACGTCTCGCCGGTCGTCGACAGGATAGACTGGTCGGTCGAGGTCGCGTCCATGGACGGCTACGCGCACTTCATGGAGAAGGAGATCTTCGAGCAGCCGCAGGCCCTCGAGAACACGATGCGCGGGCGATTCTCCGAGGACTCGAGCACGGCCCTCTTCGGCGGCCTCAACATGACGCCGGCCGAGTTCCGCCAGATCGACCGCTTCCTGTTCTGCGCCTGCGGCAGCGCGTGGCACGCGTGCCTCGTCGCCGAGCACCTGTTCGAGCGCTTCGCCCGCGTCCCGGTCGAGGCCGACTACGCCTCGGAGTTCCGGTACCGCAACGCGCCCCTGGACCCCCAGACCCTCTTCTTCGTGATCAGCCAGTCCGGGGAGACGATCGACACCCTGGCGGCGCTGCGCGAGGCGAAGCGCAAGGGCTTCCGCGTCCTCGCGATCAGCAACGTCGTCGGCTCGTCGATAGCGCGCGAGGCCGACGGGGGCATCTACCAGCACGTGGGCCCCGAGGTGGGGGTCGCCTCGACCAAGGCCTTCACCTCCCAGCTCCTGCTCGCCTCCATGATGGCCCTCTACGTCGCCAGGATGCGCGACATGAGCTTCAACGACGGCGCCGACTACGTCGGCGCGCTCAAGTCCGCGCCGGACCTCGTGCGGCGGGCCCTCGCGCAGGCGCCGCACATCCGGGCGGTCGCCAAGCGCTACGCCCAGCACTCGGACTTCCTTTTCCTGGGGCGACTCTCCCTCTTCCCGATAGCGCTCGAGGGCGCGCTCAAGCTCAAGGAGATCTCCTACATCCACGCGGAGGGGTACCCGGCAGCCGAGATGAAGCACGGCCCGATCGCGCTCGTCGGCGAGGGGTGCCCGAGCGTGTTCTTCGCCCCGAGGGGCGAGATATTCAACAAGATCGTCTCGAGCATGCAGGAGATAAAGGCGCGCAAGGGCCCGGTGATCGCGATCGCGACCGAGGGCTGCGAGCTGCCCGCCGGCCTGGCCGACGAGCTGATCACGATCCCCGACTGCCACGAGGCGGTCCTGCCCATCATTGCGACCATCCCCGTCCAGCTGCTGAGCTACTACATAGCGGTGGAGAGGGGTTGCGACGTCGACAAGCCCCGCAACCTGGCGAAGTCGGTCACGGTGGAGTGACCATGGACATCCACCCGTCCAAGAAGGACTTCCTGGCGCTCTGCGGGAAGGGAAACCTGGTGCCGGTCTACGCGGACCTGATGGCGGACTTCGAGACGCCGGTCTCGGCCTACGCGAAGCTGCGCGCCCACGGCCCGGCCTACCTCCTGGAGTCCGTCGAGGGCGGCGAGCGCCTCTCGCGCTACAGCTTCATCGGCTGCCGCCCCCGAAAGACCTTCGCCTGCGGCCCCCAGGTGACGGTGATCCGGGAGGCCGGCCAAGCCCCGAGGACCGTGCCCACGCCCCGCGACCCGCTCTCGATCGTGGAGGCGGAGGTCAAGGAGTTCCGGCCGGTCAGCCTTCCGGGCATGCCGCGCTTCACCGGGGGCGCCGTGGGGTACATAAGCTACGAGTACGTGACGCGGATCGAGCCCACGGTCCCCGCCGCCCCCAGGGACGAGCTCGCGCTGCCCCTCGTCTACTTCATGATGTCGGACTCGCTGCTGATCTTCGACCGCGCGAAGCAGACCCTGAGGCTGTGCGTGAACGCGCACGTGCCCGAGGGGGGCGCGGAGGCTGCGTACGGAGCGGCCTGCGCGGAACTGCAGGCGCTCTTCAGCATCCTTAAGGAGCCGAGCTCCCTCGCCCCGGCGCCGCTCGTGGCGCCCGCGGCCGTCGAGGTGCCCCAGGGCAACTTCACGAGGGCCGAGTACGAGAGCCTGGTCGAGAGCGTCAAGGAGTACATCCGGGCGGGCGACATCATCCAGGTCGTCCCGTCGCAGCGCTTCACCCGGCCGTTCTCCAGGACGCCGCTCGACCTCTACCGGGCGCTTCGCACCGTGAACCCCTCGCCCTACACGTTCATCCTGGACACCGGCGACTACGCGCTCGTCGGGGCGTCGCCCGAGGTGCACGTGCGCCTGACGGAGGGCCTTGTCGAGATCCGCCCGATCGCGGGGACGCGAAGGCGCGGCGCCACGCACGAGGAGGACCTCGCGCTCGAGAAGGAGCTCCTCGGCGACGAGAAGGAGCGCGCCGAGCACCTGATGCTGGTCGACCTCGCGCGCAACGACATCGGGCGCGTCTGCACGTTCGGCTCGATCCACGTGCCCGAGTACATGTTCGTCGAGCGCTATTCGCACGTCATGCACATCGTCTCCCAGGTCGAGGGCGTGATCGACCCCGCCCGCAACGCCTTCGACCTCATGCGCGCGACCTTCCCGGCGGGGACCGTGAGCGGCGCGCCGAAGGTGAGAGCGATGCAGATCATAGCGGAGAAGGAGCCCGTCCAGCGCGGCTTTTACGCGGGCGCCCTGGGGTACTTCGGCTACGACGGCAACCTGGACTCGTGCATCACCCTTCGAACCGCCCTCGTGCGGGACGGGCGCGTCTACATCCAGGCCGGCGGAGGCGTCGTGGCCGATTCCGAGCCCTCGGCGGAGTACATGGAGACGGTCAACAAGGCCGGGGCGCTCTTTAAGGCGGTCGAGATCGCCTCCCGGTTCTGAACCGGGGCCCGAGCGCCATATTGCGCCCCGAAAGGGGCCTGGTGTGCCAAAATAACCCGGATTTAATGTGTAAAAACCGAATCTTCCCGGGGAGGCCTGCGTATTACATCTGGGAACGGTTTAGGCTAGGTACGGGGGAACAACTCAGCCTTTCGATACTCAAATAAGAAGACTCACAATGCGCACGAAAATGCGGGCCAGCAGGCCCATGGAGGAAGCGGACACCGCTGAGGCCGACCAGGCCCGGCCCATGGGCAGCTCGGCGGACATGGCGAGCCCGCCGTCCTTCCTCGAGAAGCCCGAGCCGGCCGAGCCGCTGGCGCCCCCCCTGGAGCGCAGCAACCTCCAGATCTACCTGCAGGAGATTGGCAAGACCGCGCTTCTGACCATCGATGAGGAAGTTAGCCTGGCCAGGCGCATCCGGCGCGGCGACATGGCCGCCCGCGAGCACATGATCAAGGCCAACCTGCGCCTGGTCGTTAAGATCGCGATGGACTACAAGGACTTCGGGCTGCCGCTGCTTGACCTCATCAGCGAGGGCAACATCGGGCTCGTGAAGGCCGTCGAGCGCTTCGACCCGCGCAAGGGGGGCAAGCTCTCCACGTACGCCGCCTGGTGGATCAAGCAGTCGATAAAGCGGGCCCTCGCGAACCAGTCCAAGACGATCCGCCTGCCCGTCCACCTGGTCGACAAGATCTCGCGCATGAGAAAGACCGCGATGCAGATCTCGGAGCGCCTGGGCAGGGAGCCCACGGACGAGGAGCTCGCGATGGAGCTGCAGATCCCGACCGCGAAGGTGGCCCACCTCAAGTCCGTGAGCGTGCGGCCGGCCTCACTGGACGCGCCCGTGGGCGAAGACGGCGACTCGGCAACGTTCGGCGAGATCGTGGGCGACGAGAACGCCGCGAGCCCCTTCGAGAACCTGCGCGAGAAGAACCAGAGCCTGGACCTGCACTCGATGGTGGACTCCCTCGACAAGCGCGAGGCGGACATCATACGCATGCGCTTCGGGCTCGACGGCCACAGCGAGCTCACGCTCGAGGAGGTCGGCCGGCGCTTCAATGTCACGCGCGAGCGCATCCGCCAGCTCGAGTACATCGCGCTGGGAAAGATGCGCCGGGCGCTGGCCAAGAACGAGGCCGTGCGCACCGCCGACGAGGTCGAGCAGGAGGAGCGCCAGCGCAAGCGCATGACGGTCATCCGCGAGTTCATCGAGGCGAAGGCCAGGAAGCAGGCCTCCGCCTGAAGGCGGGAGGGCGGGGCTACTCGCCCTTCTTGGAGGCCTCGTCGAGAATGTCGCCGAGGTTCATCATGTCGTTGCTCGCGCTGCGGTTGAGGGCCTCGTAGGACGCGGTCTCCGCGGCCAGCTGGTCCGTGCTGTAGTTCGCGGCCTTGATCGAGAGCCCGAGCCTGCGCTCGTCCCTGTCGATCTTGATGACGCGCGCCGTGACCTTCTGCTCCGGCTTGAGGATGTCCTTAACCTTTTCGATGCGCTCCTCGCTGATCTGGGAGATGTGCACGAGGCCGTCGATGCCGTCCTTGAGCTCCACGAAGGCGCCGAAGGAGGTGACCTTGGTGACGGTGCCCTCGACGACGTCGCCGATCTTGAAGAAGCTGTCGATGTCCGACCAGGGGTCGGTCGCAAGCTGCTTCATGCCGAGGCTGATGCGCTGCTGCTGAGGGTCGATGTCGAGCACAATGGCGTCCACCTCGTCGCCCTTCTTGAGGACCTCCGAGGGGTGGTTCACCTTGCGCGTCCAGCTCAGGTCGGAGACGTGCACCATGCCGTCGATGCCCTCCTCGAGCTCGATGAAGGCGCCGTAGGTGGTCATGTTGCGCACCTTGCCGCGGACGCGGGCCCCGATCGGGTAGTTGTGGCGGACCATGTCCCACGGGTTGGGCTCGAGCTGGCGCAGCCCGAGGGAGATCTTCTGCTCCTCCTTCTGTATGCCGAGGACGACGGCGTCCAGCTCCTGGCCGACCTTGAGCAGCTCGGAGGGCTTCGTGATGCGCTTGGTCCAGGACATCTCGGTGATGTGCACCAGGCCCTCGACGCCCGGCTCGATCTCGACGAAGGCGCCGTAGGGCACGAGGTTGACGACCTTGCCGCGGACCTTGGCTCCGACGGGGAACTTGCGGTCGATCTCGTCCCAGGGGTTCTTCGTGGTCTGCTTCAGGCCCAGCGAAACCCGCTCCTTCTCGCGGTTGACCTCGATGATCATGACCTCGACCTCCTCGCCCTGCTTGAGCATCTCGCTCGGGTGGGAGATCCGCCCCCAGCTCATGTCGGTGATGTGCAGCAGGCCGTCCATGCCGTCCAGGTCGATGAACGCGCCGAAGTCGGTGATGTTCTTGACGATGCCCTTGCGGAACTGGCCGGGCTGGATCGAGTCGAGGAGCGCGCGGCGCTTCTCGGTGCGCTGCTGCTCGATCAGCTCGCGGCGCGAAAGCACGATGTTCTTCCTCTCCAGGTTGATCTTGAGGACCTTGAAGTCGTAGGTCTGCCCCACGTACTGGTCGAGGTTCTTGGGCGGCTGCACGTCGATGTGCGAGGCCGGCATGAACGCGTCGACGCCGATGGAGATGATCAGGCCGCCCTTCACCTTGGCCTTCACGCGGCCCGTCGCGACGGAGCCCTCGGGGAAGCGGGTGAGGATGTTGTCCCAATTCTTCTTCTGCTCGGCCTTGTCGAAGGAAAGTATGGGGCTGCCGTCGCGGTCCTCGAGCTTCTCGACCAGGACCTCGATCGTGGAGCCAATCTGGAGCTCGCCGATGTCGATGAACTCTCCGGCGGGGATGACCCCCTCAGACTTGCCACCGATGTCGACAACGACCTCGTTCTGGCGGACTTCGGTGATGGTGCCCGGGACTATCGCGCCCTCCTTGAGCTTGTCGAAGGAGGACTGGGCGAGCAGATCTTGCATTACTGAACTCATATGCGGAAACGGGCGGACGGGCTCGCCTGCTCCGCAACGATCCGACCACCCGCGGTGGGCCTTGCGGCCTCGGGTTGACTGTTGGCTTGAACTCAGGGCCGGCGGGAGCATCGCGGCGGCGCCGTCCTGACCGATAAAAAATGCCGCGAACGGTCAGCGTCCCATCCGCGGCGCCGATTCGGCAAGCACAAATTCTGCGGAAAAGCCCCTGCCGGCCGGCTCGCGGCCGGCCTGCCGCGCGGACCCGGGCCGCCGAAAATACCTCAAGACCGTTATTACCAACGCTATAAGTGACTACTTGGGGGCCGCAGCCGCGTTCAGGGCCTGCTGGAGGTTGCGGAAGAAAACCTCATAGAGCGGCGTATCCTTAAGCGGCGCCTCGGTCGCCATGGCCGGCAGGCTGGCCGACGTCTCCTCGATGATCTCGGTGAAGGAAACCGTCACCTCGGAGCCGGACTCCTCGGCGGGGGCGATGCGCACCTTCAAGGAGAGCTGCCTCGAGCTGCCGGCCTCGTCGCCGCCCGATATCCCGCTTAGCGCCTCGAGCCGGCCCTCGGCCGGCCCGCCGCGCACGAACCGGTAGCCCATCTCGTCGGCTGCGGCGCGCGCGGCCTCGTAGACGGCGCGGGTGTCGGCCTGGAACACCCGCGACTTGGGCGCCTCGCGTGCGTTGAGCACCCTGTGCATGAGGTCGGAGTCGTCGGATTCGCAGCCCGCGAGGAGCAGGGCGGCGCAGCAGATTGCGGCGGCTGTTGGGATTCTCATGGGCTGGAGGCGGGTTGCTGCTGGGAGATGCAGTGTAGAGTGCCCAGTCCCGCCACCAGTTCCAAGCAATCTACGGGAACAATTTCGCGGCCGGGGAAGCACGAGCAGAGGACCTCGGCCGCGGCAGCGTCGCGGCGCGGCTGCCTGAAGGCCGGCACCAGCACGGCCCCGTTGATAATAAGAAAGTTGGAATAGCTGGCCGGCAGCCGCTGCCCCCGGTGCACGCACGGCTTTGGCATCACCAGCTCGGCGATCCGAAACCTCGCGCCCGAGGGCGTGCGCATGGACCGGAGGCGCTCCAGGTTCTGCGCGAGCGCCCGGTGGTTCGCGTCGCGCCCGTCGGGTTCCACCGCGGTGAGGAGGCCGTCCGCGCCGAAGAAACGCGTCAGGTCGTCGACGTGCCCGTCGGTGTCGTCCCCCGCGATGCCCTCGCCAAGCCAGAGGACGCCCTTCACGCCCAGGGCGCCGCGCAGGTTCGCCTCGATCCGCGCCCGGCTCAGCCGGGGGTTGCGGTTCGTGTTGAGCAGGCACGCCTCGGTCGTGATGAGCAGGCCGGCGCCGTTGACGTCGATCGAGCCGCCCTCGAGCACCATCGCGTTCCCGAAGCGGCGCATTCCAAGCGCGCGGGCGACCCGCCCCGGGATCCGATTGTCCAGGTCGAACGGGCTGTACTTCTCCCCCCAGGCGTTGAATTTCCAGTCCGTCACCGCGACCTCGCCCGTCGCGTCGCTGCGCACGAAGATGGGCCCGTGGTCGCGGCACCAGGCGTCGTTCGTCGGGTGCTCGTAGAACTCGACGTTTGCCATGTCGGCGCCCGCCGCGACGACCAGCGAGCGGGCGCGGGAGCGCCTGGCCGCCGAGACATTGATCCTCACCCTCTCGCGCCGGCTGATGAGCGCGGCTATCTCCGCGAACTTCGCCGGAATGCGCTCGAAGCATCCGGGCCACGTCGCGCGCCTGTGCGGCCAGGAGAGCCAGACGGCCTCCTGGCGCTCCCACTCCGCGGGCATCCGAAATCCGAGCGCCGCGGGGGTCTGGATCGCCTCGGCCATGGTCAGGATCCGCGCTAGTCGCGGAAGCGCTTCGAGAGCTCGGAGTAGGCGTCGATGCGCCGGTCCCGCAGGAAGGGCCAGTGCGTGCGCGTCGCGTCGACCTGCGCCAGGTCGACCTTCACCAGCACCACCTCCTTCCTCGCGGCCGAAGCCCTCGCAAGCACCTGCCCGCTCGTGCCGGCGACGAAGCTCTGGCCCCAGAACTCGATCCCCCGGCCGCCGGCCGGCCTCTCCCTGCCGATGCGGTTGCAGACGGCGACGAAGCAGCCGTTGGTGATCGCGTGCGCGCGCTGGACGGTCTCCCAGGAGTCGTGCTGAAGCCTTCCCAGGCGCGCCTTCTCGCGCGGGTGCCATCCGATCGCGGTCGGGTACAGGAGTATCTCGGCTCCGTGCAGCGCCGTCAGCCGCGCCGCCTCGGGGTACCACTGGTCCCAGCAGATGAGGACCCCTATCCTGCCGAAGCGCGTCTTCCACGCCCGAAACCCCGTGTCGCCCGGCGTGAAGTAGAACTTCTCGTAGTAGAGGGGGTCGTCCGGGATGTGCATCTTGCGGTAGACGCCGGCGAGGGACCCGTCCGCGTCGATGACCGCGGCGCTGTTGTGGTAGAGCCCGCTCGCCCTCCTCTCGAAGAGCGACGCGACCACCACGACCCCGTGCCTCCTCGCCAGGGCCTGGAAGGCCTCCGTCGTCGGGCCGGGGATGCGCTCCGCCAGCGCGAAGTTGCGGTGGTCCTCGCTCTGGCAGAAGTACTGCGAGCGGAAGAGCTCCTGCGTGCAGATGATGTTGGCGCCGCGCCGCGCGGCGCTCTCGGCCATCGAGAGCGCGGTCTGCAGGTTCGCCGCCGGGTCGGCGGCGCAGGCGTGCTGGAGGAGGCCGAGGACGACCTTTCCCATCGTCAGTAGACGACCTTGTTCAGGGGATACTCGACGATGCCCTCGGCCCCGAGCGCCTTGAGTTTGGGCAGGATCTCCCTGACTACGTTCTCGTCAATGATCGTCTCCAGGGCGACCCAGTCCGGGTTGCTCAGGGGCGACACCGTCGGGTTTCGAAGCGCCGGCACCGCGGAGAGGATCCCCTCGAGCTTCTTCTTGGGGGCGTTCATCTTGAGCCCCACCTTCGACTCGGCCTCGAGCGCGCCGCGGATGAGCAGCGCCAGGGTCTCGATCTTCCTGCGCTTGACCGGGTTCGCCCACGCCTTCTTGTTGGCGATGAGCTTCGTGTTCGTCTCAAGGAGGGTGTCTACGATGCGCAGCTTGTTCGCGCGCAGCGACGAGCCCGTCTCCGTGATGTCCACGATGGCGTCCACGAGGTCCGGCACCTTCACCTCCGTCGCCCCCCACGAGAATTCCACCTCGACCGGGATCTTCTTCGCCGCGAAGTAGCGCTTGACGGTCTGGACGAGCTCGGTCGCCACCCTCTTGCCCTTGAGGTCCGCGGGGGAGCGGATGGGCGAATCCTCCGGCACGCAGAGCACCCAGCGCGACTTGGCGGTCGACGCCCTGCTGTAGATCAGGTCGCACACCTCGACGACGTCGGAGCCGTTCTCCTGGATCCAGTCGAGGCCCGTCAGCCCGCAGTCGAAGAACCCGTGCTCGACGTAGCGGCTCACCTCCTGGGCGCGCACGAAGCGGCCGTCGAGCTCCGGGTCGTCGATGGACGGCCTGTAGGAGCGCGGATTGACGGTGATCTTCCAGCCGGCCTTTGCAAAGAGGCTGCGGGTGGATTCCTCGAGGCTGCCCTTGGGCAGCCCGAGCATGAGTATGGGTTTGGTTTCAGGCACGCGACCCCTAGCGTCGCCCGCCCAACCGGCCGTTCAAGCAAAATGCTCCGGGGGTGCACGCTGGTTGACATGTCACCCTCGGGGATATAAAAACCGCTGCAATCGGATATGGTTGATCCAGCGCCGCCGCGGTCCACCCCCAAGCCCCTGATCGTCGTGGTCGAGGACGAGCCTGAGCTCGCCAATCTGATCGCCCAGTACCTGGAGCGCGCGGAGATGCGCGTGCAGGTCTGCAACCGGGCCGCCCACGCGATGAAGTTCCTGCAGCGCAACTTCGCCAACCTGGTGCTCCTGGACCTCACGCTGCCGGACCAGCCGGGCTTCGCCCTGTACACCGACATGAAGTCGGAGAACATCAACGTGCCGGTGATCTTCCTGACGGCCAACGTCGAGGAGGCCAGCAAGGTGCACGGCTTCGACCTGGGCGCCGACGACTACATCACCAAGCCGTTCAGCTACGCCGAGCTCGTGGCGCGCATCCGCGCCGTCCTGCGCAGGGCCGACTACAAGGAGGACCTGAACCTGACGAAGAACGTCCGGGTGAACGACGAGCCGTTCGCCTTCTGCGGCGCCCGCGTGATTCCCGTGCGCCTCGAGATCGAGTTCCCGGGCCCCGACGTCGAGGCGCTCGGGCGCAAGGAGCTGGGGATCCTCTCCTACCTGAGCGAGCACCCGGGCGAGGTGATCACGCGCAAGGCGCTGATCCACTCGGTGTGGGGGCAGCACGCGGACGTGCGCAGCCGCTCCCTCGACCAGTACATCGTCAAGGTGCGCGAGCTCTTCAAGCGCAAGGGGCTCGACCTTTCGGACTTCCGGACGGTCCACGGCATAGGCTACATCTTCGACCCGAAGAAGGCCTCGAAGAAGGGCCTTTAGAACAGCCCGGGTTGGCCGTAGCGCTCCCGGGCCTCCGCGAGGGCGGAGCGCATCTCCATCGACTCGAGGATGCCGTAGAGCTCCTGGGCGCGCACGCCTCCCTGCTCGAGCGCCGGGGGCGCAAGCCCGAGGCTGAGGGTCGTCAGCTTGAGGTTGCGCCTCAGGAGGTCCGCGGAGGCGGCCACAAGGGGGCGGAATCGCTCGGGCGCCAGGCGATCCGCCGCGGCGATGACCCCCTCCAGGCTCCCGTGCTCACCCAGCCACTTGGACGCCGTCTTCGGCCCCACCCCGGCGATGCCGGGAATGTTGTCCGAGGAGTCGCCGACGATCGCCAGGTACTCCGCAATGAGCCGCGGGGGAACCCCGAACTTCTCGGCCACCGCCGCCGGGTCCATCGTGCGCCAGCCGAGCTTCGGGTTGGCGGTCGGGGGCGGCAAGAGCATGCGGATCCTCTCGCCCACGATCTGCGCGAAGTCCTTGTCGGAGCTGACGATCAGGACGTCGTCCCCCCTTGCGGCGAGCGACCAGGCGAAGGAGGCGAGGAGGTCGTCGCTCTCGACCCCGTCCTGCTCGACGCCACCGAGGCCCATGGCGCGCGTGAGCGCCTTGATGACGGGAATCTGCTTGCCCAGCGCCTCGGGCATCTCCTCGCGGTGCGCCTTGTACTCGGGCAGCAGGGCCAGCCTGTCCTGGGCCCCGCCCAGGTCGAAGAAGACGAGCGAGCGGTCGGGCCTCTCCTGGTCGGACAGGCGCCAGAGCGACTTCACCCACCCGTGCAGCGCGTTCGTCGGGAACCCGTCGGAGCGCGCCAGCTCAGGGATCGCGAAGAAGCAGCGGTAGGCGAGGTTGAACCCGTCGACCAGGAGCCATTTTGCCATCGCCTTGGGAGCGGGGTCTAGGCCCCGGTTGCGACGGGCGCGGGCGCGCCCGGCAGGGCGGCGCGGACCGCGTCGGCGACCGTCGCCGGCTGGCGCGCCTCGGCCTCGCCGCGCTCGTGGTTGAAGCGCATTGACACGGTCTTGGAGACCCCCCGCTCCTCCATCGTCACCCCGTAGATCGCATTGGCCGCGGCCACCGTGCGCTTGTTGTGGGTGATGATGATGAACTGCGAGTCCTTGACGAACTTCCTCAAGAGCTCCGTGAAGCGCCCGATGTTCGACTCGTCAAGGGAGGCGTCCAGCTCGTCCAGCAGGCAGAAGGGCGACGGCTTGACGAGGTAGAGGGCGAACAGGAGCGCCACGGCCGTCAGGGTGCGCTGGCCGCCCGACAGCAGCGAGATCCCCTTGACCCTGGTGCCGGGGGGCTGTGCGACGATCTCGATGCCGCTCTCCAGGACGTCCTCGGCCTGCACGAGCTCTATCGAGGCCCTTCCGCCCCCGAAGAGCGTGTGGAAGGTGTACTCGAAGTTCTTGCGGATCTGCTCGAAGGTCACCTCGAACTGCCTCTGGGAGGTCTGGTTGATCTCGTCAATGGCGGCGATCAGCTCGGCCTTCGCCTTGCCCAGGTCGTCGCTCTGGGCGCGCAGGAAGTCGTGGCGCTGCTTGAGCTCCGAGTACTCCTCGATGGCGACCAGGTTGACGGCGCCCATGCTGCCCATCTTCTGGCGCAGGGCATCGATCTCGGCCTTGACGGCGTCCCAGTCGGTCGCGTCGAGGGCGAGGAGGTCGGCCTCGCTCGGGTTCTCCGGCCGCCGCCGCCTCGGGCGGCGCACGACCGCCTCCGGCTCCTCCTCCTCGTCAAGGTCCTGCGGGCGCAGCCCCGGGGGCTCGTCGTCGGCGTGCCAGAGCGTCTCCCTCCATTTTACCGCGGCCACGTCCGCCTGGAACTCCCGCGCCACCTCCTCGGCGAGGAAGGCCGTCCGCTGGCGCTCCTCGGCTAGCCGCACCTCGTGCGCGCTCAGCTCCTCGTGGGCCGCGTCGGACTCGCGCCGCACCGCCGCCTGCGCCTCCTCGAGGGTGCCGATCTCCCCCTCCACCCCGACAAGGTCCGCGCGGATCCGCTCGACCTGCCCCTGGGCGACGGCGAGCGTCTCGCCTATCCGCACCGCGCTCGAGCGCTGCTCCTCGTCCTCCCTCTCAAGCTCCGCGATCTGGGCCGTCCAGGCCTCGATCTCCTGCTGGCGCAGCACGAGCAGCTCGCCGATCTGCCCGCGGCGCCGCTCCATCTCGCCCAGGCCGCGGTCGATGACCTCGACCTTCTGCCTCTGCTCGGCGAGCTCGAGCCTCGCCTGCGCGAGCGAGTCGCGCCTGGCGTCGCGCTGCGCGCGCGCCGCCGCGAGCCGGGCCTCGAGGTCCTCGATGCGCCGGCGCTGGTTCGCGGCCGCGGACTCGCTCTCGGCGAGCCCCTCCCTCGCCTTTTCCCAGCGCGCCTGCGCCTCGCGCCTGGACTCCTCGAGCGACGCGAGCTCCTGCTGCATGCGGGCCTCCCTGGCGGCCGCTTCGTCGGCCGCCTTGCGCGCGCTGCGCTCCTCCGCCTGGGCGGCGGCGACGGCCTGCGTGCCGTTCATGAGCGCGGCCCGGCGCTCCTCGAGCGCCTGCTCGGCGGCCGCTATCCTGGCGCCGAGGGACTCGGCGAGCACGCGCAGCTCGTCGTGCTGGCGCTGGTCGTCGCCGAGGGCCTTCGCGGTCTCGCGCAGGTCGATGTCTCGCTGCACGATGCTGTTTGAGTGGCGCATCGGGCTCGAGTGGCCGCCCGAGACGAGCCCGCGCCGGTCGACCGTCTCGCCCTTCCTGGTCGCCACGGCGAGGAACGGGAACTGCGGGTTGGAGCGCCAGTACTCGAGGAACGCCCCCAGGTCGTCGGCGATGTAGCACGAGGCCAGGATCGCGCGGGCCGGGTGGCCCTCGTCTATGCGGGAGAGCGCCGAGGTCGCCGGCGCGAGCCCGGCCGGCAGGTCCGGCTGCGCGGAGGCGCCGTCGCCGAACTCCGCGACCCGCAGGATGACGGACCCAATCTGCTCCTGCTCAAGCTGCTCGAATATCCGGCGCGCCGTCGCCAGGTCGCTCACCTGGATCGCCTCCGCCGCCGACCCCAGGAGGGCCTCGACGGCCCGCCCGAACTCGGCCCTGACCTCCATGCCCTGGGAGACCGGGGTCGCGCGCGAGCCGCCGAGCGCCGCCGAGAGCCTGCCCTGGAGAACGGCCTTCGCCCCCTCGCCGAAGCCCTCCCAGCGCTCCTGCAGCTGCTGCAGGAGCCTCAGGCGCGCCCCGCGCTGGGCGAGCTGGCGGTCGGTCTCCTGGAGCCTGCGCTGGGCCTCCCTGAACTCCCGGGTCGCGGCGGCGACGGCCTCCTGGGCCTGCGACGCCGCGTCGCCCGCCTGGGCCCTGGAGGCGAGCGCCTCGTCGGCGCGCGCCTTGGTCTCGGCGGCCGCGGCGGCCGCGCCGGCCGCCTGCTCCGAGGCCTGCCTGTGCTCGCCCGCAAGGGCCTCGTGCCGGTGCAGGCTCGTCTTCTGGTCGACCTCGTGGCCCGAGGCCTCGGTCCTCAGCCTCGCGACGGCGCTGTCAAACTGCAAAAGCTCGAACTTCGCCTGCTGGAGCTCGCGCTCGAGCCGGCTAAGCTCGCCCTCCGCGACGGCGAGCTCGCGGTTGTGCTGCTGGTAGACGGCGTCGCTCGTCCCGAGCAGGCCCAGCTGCATCTGCTTGTCCTGGGCGCCCGTGTCGACCTGGGCCGACACCTCGCGAAGCTGCATCTCGAGCTCGCCCAGCGTGTCGCGGGCGACCTCGAGCCTCTCGGCGAGGCCGGAGCGCTTCGTGCGGGCGAGGTTGGCCTCGTTCTCGGCGTGCTCCCTCTGGGAGCGAAGGTCGTAGACGGCCTGCTGGGCGTCCTGCGCGCGCTGGTTGAGCCTGCTGCGCTCGCCCTTGCGGGCCTCGAGCGAGGCCTGCTGCCCCTCGAGGGCGTCGCGGCGGCGCTCGGCCTCGGCCCGCAGCCCCGCCAGCGTCGCCTCGAGGGCGGCGACCGCCCCGGTCAACCTTCCGTGCTGCTGGGCGCTCCAGGCGAGGCTCAGGTGCCTGTGGCGGTGGCCGAGGCGCCGGTAGCGCATCGCCTTGGAGGCCTGCCGCTTCAGGCTCCCGATCTGGCGGCCCACCTCGGTCACGACATCCGACACGCGCGCCAGGTTCTGGTCGGTGAGCGCGAGCTTCCCCAGGGCCTCCCTGCGCTGGCTCTTGTACCGGGTTATCCCGGCCGCCTCCTCGAAGACGGCGCGCCTCTCCTCGGGCTTCGACGAGAGGACCTGGTCGATCTGGCCCTGGGCCATTATCGAGTAGCTTGTCCTGCCCACGCCCGTGTCCATGAACAACTTCTGAATGTCCTTGAGCCTGCACGGCTGTCCGTTGAAGAGGTACTCGCCCAGGCCGTCGCGGTAGACGCGCCGCGCGATCTCCACCTCGTGGTATTCGGTGCCCAGCTGCTTCTCGCACTCGGTCAGAAGGAGCGAAACCTCGCAGAGCTGGGCGGCGCGGCGCGTCTCCACGCCCTCGAAGATGACGTCCTGCATCTTGCCCCCGCGAAGCGCCTTCGGGCTCTGCTCTCCCAGGACCCACCGGATCGCGTCGGCGATGTTGGACTTGCCGCAGCCGTTGGGTCCCACGATCGCGGTCACGCCGGGCTCGAAGAGAAGCGTTGTCGGGTCGGCGAAGGACTTGAAGCCGTGCAGCTTTAGCGCCTTGAGATACATGTGGCGCTCCGATTGGAGAGGGCCCCGCTATCGCGGGCAAACGCAAAAGGCGCGCTCACGCGTGGTCCCAGGGTAGGCGCACGTCGACGCGCTTGCTCTCCCAGACCCTGAACACCTTGAACATCTTGCCCGGGTTGAGTATTCCGCGCGGATCGAGGGCCCGCTTGACCGCCATCATGGCGCGCACCGCGGCCGGCGGGTGCTGCAGGCGCAGGAAGGGGCTCTTCGCGAGCCCGATGCCGTGCTCGCCCGAGATCGAGCCGCCGAGGGAGACGACCTCACGCATGAGGGCGCCGACCGCCGCCTTCGCCGCCCGGCGCTCCGAGGGCACGGCCCCGTGGTACATGATGTTCACGTGCAGGTTCCCGTCGCCCAGGTGCCCGAAGGTGGGGATCGCCAGGCCCGAGCGCTTCCGCAGGCGCTCGAGGAACCTCGCGAAGGCCGCGTAGCGGCGCATCGGCACGACGACGTCCTCGTTCAACTTGGAGTCGCCGAGCTTGAACATGGCGCCCGAGCACGCCCGCCTCACCTCCCAGAGCGCCTCCGCCTCGGCGCGGTTTCTGGCGGCCCTGTGGGCGAGACCGTGGAGCCCGGCCCACGCCGAGAGGACCCTCCTCTGGCGGCGCACCTCGTCCTCGGCGCCGGCCAGCTCGAGCAGCACGACGGGGCGGCCGGCCTGGCCCTTGAAGACGGCCCTTCCGGCCGCCCTCTCGGCGCAGTCCACCGAGAAGCGGTCCAGGAACTCGCAGATGGCGGGCTGCACGCGCATGGCGAAGAGCGCGAGCACCGCGCGGAACGCGTCGGCCTCGCTCCTGAAGGAGACGAGGAGCGTCCAGCGCGACTCGGGCATGGGGATGAGCCTGAGCGTCGCGTCGGTGACGACCCCGAGCATCCCCTCGCTGCCGATCCACAGGTCGCGCAGGTTGAAGCCCGCCGAGAACTTCTTGGTGTCCGTGCCCCACTCCACCCACTCGCCCGTCGGCAGGAATCCCTTGAGGGCGAGCACGTAGTCGCGCGTGACCCCGTACTTGCCCCCGTGCATGCCCCCGGCGTTGCAGGCGATGTTTCCCCCGATCGTGCAGTACTTCTTGGACGAGGGGTCGGGCGGGTAGAACCAGCCCCTCCTTGCCGCGGCGGACTCTATCCGCGCGATGGTCGCCCCGGCCTCCGCCCGGGCGAGGCCCGCGAGCGCGTCCACCCTCACCGAGTCCCACTCGTGCAGGTCCAGGACCCAGCCGCCACGGGCCGGCGACGCCGAGCCCGTGAGGCTCGAGCCCGCCCCGCGCACGGTCACGGGGACGCGCCTCCTGTTCGCCAGGGCGAGGAGCGCCGCGATGTCCGAGCGGCTGCGCGGGAACACCGCGGCCGCGGGTTCGAACGCGATCTTGCTTCCGTCGAACGAGACGGCGGCCCTCTCGGCCGCGCCCGTGCGAACGACGCGCGGCCCGAGGCGCCGGCGCAGCTCTCTGGTGGCCTTGGAATGGTTCATCCTTGAGGCGACCCGCGGCCCAATCCGCCTGGACTCCAGCTGCGCAGGAGGCGTGACGAACGCGGACGCCGGGGCCGTCGATTGTTTAGGGTTTCTTTGATTTGGCTTTGTACCGCACGTTGTCCCTACCCGAAAGGTGCTCATCCTGGGTCCAGATTGTCGCGCCGTGCCTCGTTGCAACCGCATGGACCACGGAGTCCGCAAATGCCAATTTCTCTTCGTGCCCGATCCAGGCTGCCTCGAGAGCAAGATCACCATCCAGGTCCACGACGAAGCCCTGTTGCATCGCAGAGACAGCCTGGAGGGCATCGTCCTCTCCCTCCTCGCTCAGCACCACCTTGAACACCTCGCGGAGGCAGATCACCGGGACAATTAGCCGCTCGGTGTCCTCGATCGCCTCGGCGAAAAACCCAGAGTTTCTTTCGCCTGCGAAGTACGCCAACCACGCCGAGGAATCGACGCCATTCATACGCGGCCGTCCTCTCGCTGGAAGGCGCCGTCGATTCCTCTAAGGTATCCGCGAAGCTTCCGGACATCCCGCAATGGAATGATCTCGATGCGGTTGCGGAATGAGGTGACGTGCGCCTTCTCTGCCGAGCGCAGGCCCATGGACTCGCGCACGCGCCGAGGGATGACGACCTGGAACCTTGGCGATAGGGTCACAGTTTGCATGCCGTATTACGTTTGATCGATCGATGGCCTGAGTCAGGCTGCGCTTGCTCCAACGTCCCATTGGCCCGCTAGGGCGGATTTCGCGGTCGCTGCGCCTGCAGTCGGCGCAACGGACCCGGGCGCCCGGTCCTTCGACTCCCGCCTCGCCTTCATTCGATCAGGAACGAGACGCTGACATTGGCCGTCACGCTGATCTCCCCCGCCGAGAAGCTCGGGCCCTCGTCGCCGGCCACCCCGGCCGCGGCCTGCGCGAGGTTCTGGGACGCGTTCGCGCCCACGCGGTAGCCGAACCCGCTCCAGTCATTGACGTTGATGCTCCATGGCTTGCCGACCTTGACGCCGAGCTCGGCGGCCATCGCCTCGGCCTTGTCCTTGGCGGCGCGGATCGCCATGGCCCTGGCCTGGTCCTTGGACTTTCGCAGCTCCGTCGTGCGGAAGTCGACGCCGGTGACTTCGTTCACCCCGCTGTCGATCAGGCCGGAGTACAGGGCGTCGAAGCCGCGGACGTCGGCGACCCTGATCCCGATTCCCTTGCGCACGTTGTAGTAGGCCGGATTCATCGCGGGAAGCGCGTCGCCCCTGCTGCCGCGCAGGTACACCGGCTCGATTGAGATGTAATCGGTCTTGATGTCCTTCGCCTTGACCCCGTTCTGGGCGAGGAACGCGAGAGTCCTGGAGACGCGCTCGTCGTTCTCCTTCCTCGCGATGTCCAGGCTCTCGTTGCGGGTCACGACGCCCACGCTCAGGTCCACCTCGTCCGGCGCGACCTTGATCTCGGCGGATCCAGACACGTTGATCAGCCTCGGGGGCGGCTGCACCTGGGCCCGTGCGCACAGCGATCCAAGCGCTGCCAGGCCCATTGCGGTCAGTATTCTAGGGTTGATGGTCTTCATAATGTGACGAGGGGCTGCTCAGACCCCCTACATGCGCCCGGGCCCGCGCGCAAGACCGGGCGCCAGGAGCCTGCGGATGTTCTCCCCGAGGACCTGGCGAAGCTCGGCCTCGCCCAGGCCCGATGCCGCCACCTCCTCAAGGAAACCCGAGAACGCGGGCTCCCGGGTGCGCTTCGGGTGCAGCAGCAGGGGATAATCCGAGCCGTAGAGGATCCGGCCTGCGCCCACGAGGTCCACGGCCTGCCGGAACACGGCCGCCGGATAGAGGAGCGGCGAGGCCGCGGTGTCGAAGTAGACGTTGTCGGGCAGAGGCCCGGCGCCCGCCGGAGGCCCCCGAAACGCCATGCCCCCGCCCCAGTGCGCGAGGATGAAGGTCGCCCGGGGGTGCTCGCGCGCAAGCCGCAGGTACCCATCCAGGGGGGTCTTGGGGCCCGCGGCCGGGGCCGCCCCTGGGTCGGTCGCGTGCAGCGTGACAGGCACGCCCCTCTCCTGGGCCACCTCGACGATGCGCCGCCACCAGGGGTCGTCGATCGTGAAGCCCTGCGCCTGCGGGAAGACCTCGCCCACGCCGCAGAAGCCGCTGTCAAGCGCCCGCTCGAGCTCGTCGACGGCCCCGCGCCCGTCCCTGGGCTGCACGGAGGCGAACGCGAGGAGCCTGCCGGCGCTGCCGCGGGCCCAGTCGCCGTACCAGCGGTTCTGCAGCTCGCACGTCTCCTGGCGCTGCCAGTACCAGCCAAGCATCACGCATCGCTCGACCCCGGCGCGGTCCATGTCGGCCATGAGCCTCGCCGTGTCGGCCCATCCCTGGATGGAGCGGCGGCGCTCGGGGGCGACGCACTCGGTCCAGCCGGGCTCCCCGCGGGCCCGGCCCCACCCCGCGGGATCGGCTGCGACCTCCGGCGGGTAGGCGTGGATGTGAGCGTCGATGATTCCGCCCTGGCGCATGGGCCCCACCCTACTTGCCGCGGGCCTCCTCGGCGAGCCGCCTGCACGCGGCCAGGTCGAGCTTGCCGGTGCCCAGCAGGGGTATGGCCGGGACGCGCACGATCGTGCGCGGAATCCAGAGGTTGGGAAGGCCCGCCTCGGAGAGGCGCGCCCGCACGGCGCCGGCCGGCAGGTCGACCGTCGTCAGGGCGACCAGGTACTCGCCCCTGGACTCGTCGGGGACACCCACGACCACGACCGACTGGTGCTCGCCCGGGTCGATCCCGAAGAGCTCGCTAATCTTCTGCTCGATCGTCCCGTGGGGCACCATCTCGCCGCCGATCTTCGAGAAGCGCGCCAGCCTGCCGTCGACGACCACGAATCCGTCCTCGTCGATGCGGGCAAGGTCCCAGGTGACAAACCAGCCGTCGCGGAAGGTGGTGCCCTCCTGCGCCTCGTCGCCGAGGTAGCGCGTGAACACGTTGGGCCCCTTCAGGCAGAGGACCCCCGTCTCGCCGTCGGCAACCTCGACGCCCGTCTCGGGATCCACGACGCGCGCCGACATGCCCGGCAGGAGCCGCCCCACGGTGCCCGCCTTGTGCCCGATCTGCTCGTCGGCCGCCTCGGTCGTCACCGGGGGGTGCGGCTGGTTGACGTTGGCCACCGGCGAGGTCTCCGTCAGGCCGTAGCCCTGCAGGATCTCGACGTTGAACTTCTCCTTGAAGCTCTTCCGCAGGTCGTCGGTGAGCTTCTCGGCCCCCGTGACCACGAGGTAGAGCGAGCGCAGGTCGGACGGGACCGCCTTCTTCAGGAGCGGCCGGATGAAGGTGGGGGCGCCGATCAGCACGGTGACGGCCTCCTCCCGGATGCAGTCGACGATCGCCCGGGTGTCGAGCGGGCTTGGCGTCGTCACAAGGAGGCAGCCCCGCAGCAGCGGGTACCACATCGTGAAGGTGAATCCGAAGCTGTGGAACACCGGCAGGCAGCCGAGCATCGTGACCGTGCTCGGGAGGATCGACATCGAGGAGACCTGCGCGCAGTTCGCGAGCAGGTTCCTGTGCGAGAGCACGACCCCCTTTGGGTTGCCCGCGCTCCCGCTCGTGAAGAGGAGCGCCGCCTCGTCGTTGTCCCCGTGCGAGGGCACCCCGATCAGGCTCGCCACCCACTGGTTCGGCAGGAGCCAGGCGGCCGCGAGCCAGGGGAGCATGGCGCGCTTGCCCCCGCACGCGCGAAGCTCCGCCGTGATGTCGACCGTGCGCTCCGGCCAGGGGAAGTCGGCGACGCGCGCCTTCATCGCGTCCGCGGTGATCACGGTCCCTATGCCCGAGGCGCTGATGCTCGCCTCCGCGGCCGCCCTGCCCGCCGTGAAGTTGAGGTTCACGGGAACCTTCCCGGCGCACATGACGGCGAGGTTGGCTATCGCGGCCCCGGCGCCGGGCGGCAGGACGATGCCCACGCGCCTCTCCGGCACCGTGGCCCTGATCCTGCGGGAAAGGGCCGCCGAGGCGGCGACAAGCTGGGCCGCGGTCACGACGCGCCTGCCGCTGGTGCGGTCGATGATGGCGACCGACCCCGGCCGGCCGGCCAGGGCGCGCACGACCTCGCGGCCGATGTGGCGGCGCAGGACGGGCCTCTCCGCAAAGGCCACGAGCCAGAGCTCCATCAGGGCCTTGCGGGCCGACTTCGCGGTGGCCTTCTCGTAGGGGATCGCCTCGCCGAAGGCGATGCACACGGGCGTCGGCATAAGCCGGGGCGACTTCCAGATGTACCTATTGCCCGCGAAGGAGAAGACCGAGCCCCAAAGCCCGTCGATGGCCACCGGGACGACGGGCACGCGGGCGCGCCTCGCCATGAGCTCGAAGCCCCTGCGAAGCCCCATGAGCTGGCCCGTGCGCGAGATGCCGCCCTCGGGAAAGACGCAGATCAGCTCGCCCCGGTTCAGGGCGGCGATGGAGCTTCTCAGCCAGCGCGACGGCTGGCGCGGCGCGATGACGATCGCGCCCGCCAGCCTGAAGATGAGGCGAAGCAGCGCGTTCGTGCCCGGCCCCCCGTAGGCCACGAACCGGATCGGTCTCGGGCACGCCAGCTGCAGGACGGCCGCGTCCACGTAGGAGAGGTGGTTGGCGATCAGCACCGCGCCGCCCCGCGCAGGAACGTGCCCGACCCCCAGGACGCGCACGCGGTAGAGCAGGCGCGCGACGACGGCGGCCGGCGCCTCGATCCAGGGCGGCATGGTGGACCTTCTCCTCATCGCGTGGGCCCGCGCGCGCCGATCCCTGCCCTCGCGGGCTGGGGTCCTTCACCCGGGTTGGCTGGCGCCCGGGGTAATCGGGGCGTCTCTGACTCGGTCACTCCACCAACGCTGGTCACCTGCCGAGCAGTTTGTCAAACAAACCGCCCCCCTTTCTTAGGGGCGCCTGGACCAGCATCTGGCGAAGCTGGCTGCGGTCTATCCTGCTGAGCGCGCCGCGAAGCTGCACCGGCTCGTAGAGGTGGGTGTAGCCCAGCTCGTCCTGGCCGTCCGATAGGAGGCCCACCATGCCCATGAACTTGGCGAGGGCCCCTCGCACCCCCACGTCCAAGTCGACCGAAAGGGGCTGCGATGCGACGGGCAAACCCGCAGCATAGGTTATGCGGCCCGTCCCGGTGATCCTCTCCTCGGGCGCGGTGAGCGCCAGCTCGCTTACGACCACGTCAAGGTCCGCGCCCCGCGCCAGGGACAGCTTGAGCTGGTCGTAGTGTATGTCCGAGAGGCCCTTCACGGACTCGCCCATCGCCTCGGCGATCTTCTCGGCCCTCTTTCCGAAGAGCGATGCCACCGAGTCGATGGCCTCGACGATCTTCGAGGTGGTCTGCTTCGCCGCGTCCGGGGCCTCCACCTGCAGCAGCCGGAACACGCCGTCCTTGCTGGCGAGGGCGCAGTCGCCCTGGGCCGTCGAGAGGATCTCGGCAACGCCGGAGCCGGAGCCGCTCACGTGGCCCGAGAGGTCGAAGCGGCCGTCGATCTCGGGGGCCCTGGACGGGTCGACCGCCAGGAACAGCGGCGCCGATTCGAGGTTGTCCGCCGAGACCGCCGCCCTCAGGGCGTAGGGCTTCTCGGCGCCGGCCGAGTAAACAAGGTCGCCCTCGGCGCGGAAGGCGCTCGCCTCGCCGACCGACGCCATGCCCGAGTCGAGATGGAGCGACTCCGGGCGGATCGTGAGCGTGCCCCTCACGTTGTGAAGGTCGGCCCCCTGCACGTCAGCCTCCCCGATGACGAAGGCCAGTCGGCCGCGGACCGCGGGCCAGAAGGGCCTTTGGTCCGGCGCGGCCGCCGGGGCGCCCGCGCCGGACCCGGCCGGGCCCGGCGGGAGCACCGCAAACACCGCCAGGTCGGCCTGCGCGAGCTTGTCGACCGCGAGCGTGGCGTCGAAGGACCACCCGTCGCGCGGCGCCACCGTCCCTGAAAGAGCCAGGTTCGACGCCCCCGGGCCGGAGCCCAGGCGCACCGGCACGCTGAATTCCCACCAGCCGCCCTGATGGAAGTCGACCCTGATGTCCGAGCTGAGCGACGGGAGCGCGACGGGCTGCTCGGACCCGGCCGATAGCGACTGCAGGGACACCTTGATGCGGGCCTCGCTCGTCTGCCCGAGGCTCGCCTCGAAGCTGCCGGTGGCGTCACCCCCGCCCAGGCGCGGCAGCGCGCTGAGCGCGGGCTGCGAGAGCAGCTGCGGCACGGATGCGCTCCACGAGCCCGCGCTCTTCAGCGCCTGCCCCGGCCCGGATAGCCGGCCCAGCATGGCCTCGACGGAAAGCATCCGCACGCCGTCGCTTCGCACCGTGAGCGGCGCCAGCTGGGCCTGCCAGCCCTGCAGCGAGTAGTCAGCGAGGATGAAGGCGGACACATCGAGGCCCGAAAAAAGGGCGCGGCCGCCCCGCGAGACCGAGACGCCCGAGGCGGCGAGCGGCGCCTTGGTGCGAAGCGCCAGGCGCCCGCTCTCCGCGCGCATCACGAATTCTCCGCGGGCGTCGCCCCCCGCGAGCGTCAGGTGGGGCAGAAAGCCAGCGAGCCACAGTAGCGGCATCCCGCCGACCGAGATCCCGACGATGTCGTCCGAGGGCCGGGCGACCCTGAGCTCGCCGGACGCGAGGTTGAGCTCGAAGGCCTGGAGCGCGCGCACGGACGCGACCGGCGCGGAGCCGGCTATGCTCGTGTCCAGGCGCTCGACTCGAAGCAGCTCTCCCTTGCGGGCCAGGTCAAAGTCGACCGAGAGGTCCACGCGGCCCAGGGGGGCCAGCGCCGCAGCGACGGCGCCCAGCCGGGCGGCGCTGGCGCTGGCCTTGCCCGACGCGTGCACGTCGCCCGACACGGCGTCGACGTCGTAGTCGCCCGCCCCGGCCAGGTGGAACGCGGGCAGCCTGCGCCCGAGAGCGAACGGGGCGAGGTCCGTGTCGCGCAGGTCGACGCTCCAGGCGCCGTAGAGCCTGCGGGAGCCGTCCGGGCTCACGGCGTCGGCCGCGGCGACGCGCTCCGCCCCCCGCGTGAGCGCGAGCGAGTAGGTCGTGCGCCCCGCGTCCCTCGCGGCGGACGCGGTGCACGAGAGCCCTATTCCTCCCGGAAACTGCGGCCCGCGGGCCGTCGCATCGACCTTGAGGCCGGCCCGCGCGAACGTGCCGGCCGGGTCCATGGTGGCCTCGAGCGTGCCGCGGACCGCGACGGACGAGACCGGCGCCTCCGGGTCGTCGAGCGCGATGTCGGCGTCGCAGGCGAAGCGCCCGCCGCGGCCGGCCGCCAGGCCGCCGCCGGCGAGCTTCACATGGGCCCTGCCGATGGGCCGTCCCTCCTCGTCCGGGAGGACGACTCTCCCCTCGAGATCCACTCCGTCCAGGGAGAGGTCCTCGGGGACGTTGAACGCGGCCAGGACGGCGCCGATGGCCTGCGCGGCGCGCGCCCCGCCGGCGCCGCGGCCCTCCCCCGGCTGGGCAGGCGCGGCCGCGGCCCCCGGCCGCGTCAGGTCGAGGGTCCAGCCCTTCG
>PLXS01000036.1 GCA_003151515.1 Opitutaceae bacterium | reverse complement strand
TGAACGCGGCCAGGACGGCGCCGATGGCCTGCGCGGCGCGCGCCCCGCCGGCGCCGCGGCCCTCCCCCGGCTGGGCAGGCGCGGCCGCGGCCCCCGGCCGCGTCAGGTCGAGGGTCCAGCCCTTCGCCGTCATGTTCCTGACCAGAAAGCCCCGGCCGGCCAGGGCCGAGAAGACGCCGAGCTCGGCGTCGACCCTGGGGACCTCGAGGACGGCGCCGCCCCATTCCAGGCGCAGCCCCTCGGCGCTCATCCGGCTAAGCCCCACGGAGAGGCGCCCGAGCGTGGCGCCGGGCGCGTGCGACGAGAGCGCCCTGCGGGCGGCCCAGGTCTGCACGGCGGGGACAAAGGCCGCGCCCACGGCAAGCGCCGCTGCGGCCGCGGCGGCGGCCGCCGATGCGAGCAGGATGCGCTTGGCTCTCATGATTCGGATTCGCCCGGGCCCCGCCGCGCCGGGGCGCCCGATTCTCTAGGGGACGACGAGCGCGTCGCTCAGCCCTATGGACTTCCTCACGTTCGCGAGGGCGACCAGGTAATTGTAGTTGGCCGTGAGCTGGTCGGTCTTGGACTGCGTGAACGCCACCTGGGTGGTGAGGACGTCGAGCTGCGTCGCCGAGCCCGCGTGGTACCTCGCCTCGGCGAGGCGCAGCGCCTCGGCCGCCTGCTCGACCGTCTGGCGCGAGGCCGTGACCAACTCGCCCGACTCCTGCAGCGAGGAGAGCGCCTGGCGCACCTCGAGGTCGACCTCGAGCTCCTCGGCCGCCTTGGACAGGCGCGCCTGCTCGAGCTGCGACTTGGCCTGGCGGACCTTGCCTTCGGTCAGGCGCCCGTCGAAGATGGACCAGCTCGACTGCAGGCCGAACGTCCATCCGTTCACGTTGGGGCTGCCGTAGGCCGGGTTCGCGAACGTGAAGCCGTCCCACTGGTAGTTGCCGAAGGCCTGCAGGTTGGGATAGAAGGTCGATCTCGCCGTCTTGACCGACTCAGCCGCGGCTGACTCCAGCTTGTCCAGCCGTCGCAGCTCCGGACGGTGCTCGTGGGCCGAGGCGACCGCCGCCGAGGCGTCGAATTCGGCCGGCTCGGAGTTGAGGTCGCCCACGACCTCCGGGAACACGGCCAAGCCCGGCGTCCCGAGGGACTGGCGAAGCTGCTCGATCGCAATCCGGTAGGTGTTGCGCGCGGTGATCAGGTTCGGCTGGGCGTTCGCGAGGAAGACCTTGGCGCGCAGGACCTCGAAGTTGGAGACCGAGCCCGACTCGAACTGGTTCTTCGTGTCCTCGAGCTGGTGCTCGTAGAGCTTCACGTTCTCCTCCTCGACGCGTATCTTGTCGCGCGCGAGCACGACGTTGTAGAACTTGGTTCGCACATCGAGGAGCGCCGTGTCGATCACGGTCTGCAGGTCGAGCGCCGCGGCGTCGCGCGTCAGCTTTGCGCCCTTGATCGCCGACTGGACCCCGCCGCCCGCGTAGAGGGTCTGCGTGGCCTTGAGCTGGACGGTCCACAGGCTCGTCGCCGGGGGGTAGATGCTCGAGATGGAGGCCTCGTTCCTCGCCCATTCGCCGAGCGCGCCCAGGTTGGGGATCGCCTGGCTGCTGACCTGGATGACGACGCCCTCCTGCAGGCGGATCGCCTCGCGCGCCTGCAGGATCGCGTAGTTGTGCTCCAAGGCGTACCCGATGGCGGCGCGCAGGTCGAGGGGCGACGGGACCGCGGCCTGGGCGGCGCCCGCGTCGGCGAAGGCCGCGCTGGCCGGAGCCAGCGCTAGGATTGCGAGAAGGTGTCGTTTCATACGTGCGCCGGTTGAAGGTTTACCCCCGCTTGCGCCGCGGCCAATGCCCTCGCTTTCGCGTGGTCCTTGGCGACCAAAATGTAGACAGATGGCAGCACTACGAGCGTAAAGAAGGTCCCGATGGACATGCCCCCGACCAGGACCAGGCCTATCGAGTTCCTGGCCGCGGCGCCGGCCCCCGTCACCAGGGTGAGGGGGAAGTGGCCCGCGACCGTGGCGACGCTCGTCATCAGGATGGGGCGGAGCCGGGTCAGGGTCGCCTCGTGCACGGCGTCCATCTTCGACTTGCCCGCGAGCTGGAGCTTGTTCGCGAACTCGACGATGAGGATGCCGTTCTTGGCGATCAGGCCCACCAGGGTCACGAGGCCGACCTGCGAGTAGATGTTGAAGGTCGTCGTCCAGCCGTCCGTCCAGAACGGCATGTTCGGGTTGGGGAACTTCAGGAACATGAATATCGCCGAGCCGAAGGTGGCCAGCGGGACGGAGCCCCCGAGGATCACCAGGGGGTCGCGGAAGCTGTTGAACTGCGCCGCCAGGACGAGGAAGATGAGGATCACCGCGAGCCCCATGGTGGTCCAGAACTTGGCGCTTCCGCCCTCCTTGCGCAGCTGGCGCGACTCGCCCGTGTAGTCGATGTTGTAGCCCTTGGGCAGGATCTTCGCGCCCTCGTCCTCGAAGAGCTTGAGCGCGTCGTCGAGCGGCATGCCCGCAACGCCGCTTATGGTCACCGAGTTGAGCTGCTGGAATTTGTTGAGCGAGCGCGGGATCGTGCTCGTGCGGATGGTCGCGATCGTGCTGAGCGGGATCAGGCCGCCGCCCGGGCCCGTCACGTAGATGCTCTTGAGCTGTTCGGGGTTCAGCCGGTCGACCCTCTTCACCTGCGGGATCACCTTGTAGCTGCGCCCCGCGATGTTGAACCAGTTGATGTAGTTGCCCCCGAGCGCGGCCGAGAGGTCGTCGCCGACCTGCTGCAGGTTGAGCCCGAGAGACGCCACCTTGTCCCGGTCGAGGACGACCTCCGCCTGGGGCGCGTCGAACTTGACGTCGATGAGCGGCGGGAAGAAGAACCGCTTGCTCTCCATCACCTTGTCGGCGAGCTGGTGCGCGAAGGAGAGGATCTCCTCGGGGTCGGCCGTCGAGGTGAGGACCACCTCGATCGGGAACGTCCCGCCGCCCGGGAGCGCCGGCGGCAGCACGAGCTGCATCTGCACCCCCGGGATCGCCGAGACCTTCGGCTGCATCTGCGCCAGGATCGTCTTTATCGGGCGCCTGCGCACCCCCCAGGGTTTCGCGACCAGGCCGCCGAACATCGAGTTCGGGGTCGTGATCTGGAAGACGAAGTCCGTGTCCGGGTCGCTGGAGAAGGCCTTTTCGACGTCCCTCGCGTAGGCCATGTTCTGGTCGAGCGTCGCGTCCGAGCTCACGGTCCCTATGCCGAAGGTTACCCCCTGGTCCTCGGCCGGCGCGAGCTCCGCGGGTGACTGGCGGATCATCGCCACGCCCGCCAGGCTGATGACGGCCCAGATCGCGTAGACGTAGCCCCGGTTCCTGAGCGTCAGGTCAAGCAGGCGCGAGTAGGCGCGCTTGATCCTCTCGAAGGCGTGGGCGACGACGCCCGCGAAGCCGTGCTCCTCGTCGCCGGGCTTGAGCAGCCTGGACGACATCATCGGCGAGAGCGTGAGCGCCACGAAGCCCGAGATCGTCACGGCGCCGGCGAGCGTGAAGGCGAACTCGCGGAAGAGCGCGCCCGTCAGGCCCCCCTGCAGCCCGATCGGGGCGTACACGGCGGCGAGGGTGACGGTCATCGCGATGATCGGGCCCACGAGCTCGCGTGCCCCGACGATCGCCGCGTCGAAGGGCTTGAGGCCCTCTGCGAGGTGCCTCTCGACGTTCTCGACGACGACGATCGCGTCGTCGACCACGAGGCCCACCGAAAGCACGATTGCGAGCAGCGTCAGCAGGTTTATCGTGAACCCGAAGAGCTGCATCAGGAAGATGGCGCCCACCAGGGAGAGCGGAATCGCCACGATCGGGATCAGCACCGAGCGCAGCGACCCCAGGAAGAGGAAGATGACGACGACGACGATGAGGAGCGTGTCGCCGAGCGTGTGGAAGACGTCGTGGATCGCGTCGTCGATGTAGGCCGTGGCGTCGTACGCGACCTTCCCCTGCATCCCCCCCGGCAGGTCCTTCCTTATGGACGCCATCTCCGCGCGCACGGCGCGGATGACGTCCAGGGAGTTGGCCGTGGGCATGACGAATATGCCCATGCCCACCGCGGTCTCGCCCGAGAACCGGGCGTCGCTCTCGTAGTCCTCGGCGCCGAGCTCGACGTCCGCCACGTCGCTTACCCGCACGATCGCGTTTCCCTGCTGGCGCAGGACCAGGTTCCTGAACTCCCCTACCGAGCGCAGGTCGGTGTTCGCGGTCAGGGCGACCTGCACCAGGTTGCCCTTGGTGTTGCCGAGCGCGCTCAAGTGGTTGTTCGCGGCCAGCGCGGCGCTCACCTGCGACGGGCTCAGGTTGAACGCCGCCAGGCGGTCCGGCTTGAGCCAGATGCGCATCGCGAACGTGCGCCCGCCCAGGATGTCGGCCCGCTGCACCCCGGGGATCGCCGAGAGCCTGGGCTGAACGACGCGCACCAGGTAGTCCGTGATCTCGTTCTGGCGCAGCGTCTCGGAGGTGAAGCTCAGGTAGGCCGACGCGAACTGCGAGTCCGCGGACTGCACGTTGATCGCCGGGACCTGCGCCTCGGCCGGAAGGTTGCTTCGCACCTGGTCGACCTTGGCGCCGATGTCAGCGAGCGCCTTGATCGGGTCGTAGTTGAGCTTGAGCCTGGCCGTGATGGTCGAGAGGCCCTGGACGCTCGTCGAGGAGAGGTAGTCGATGCCGTCGGCGGCCGCGATCGAGCGCTCTAGCGGCGTCGTGATGAACCCGCGCACCAGGTCGGCGCTCGCCCCGACGTAGACCGTCGTAACCGTGACCGAGGCGTTCTCGCTCAAGGGGTACTGGCGCACGTTGAGCGTGCGGTAGGCCTGCACCCCCGCGATCAGTATCACGAGGTTGACGACAAGCGCCAGGACGGGGCGCTTGATGAAGAGGTCGGTGAACTTCACGGTTCGGGCGCCGGGCTCTTCAGGAGTCGCTCGGCCTCGGGGCCAGCTTGGCGTCCGGGGCCATCGGGTTGTTCACCGTGACGGCGCCCCCCGGCCGCAGCCTGAAGACGCCCGAGGTCACGACGACGTCGCCCTCGCCGAGGCCCGACGTCACCGCGACGAAGTCGCCCCGGTGCACGCCCAGCCGCACGATCTGCTGGCGCACGACGAGCACCTTCTCCCCCGTGGCCTCGTCCTTCTGCTCGTTCACGACGTAGACCGTGTCGCCGAACGGCGCGTAGAGGACCGCCGTCGCCGGGATCGTCAGGACCGTGTCCACGAGCGGCAGCTCGACCGCCACGTTGACGTACATCCCCGGCCTCAGGTGCGCGTTGCCGTTGTCGACGGTCGCCTGGACGCGCACGTTTCGCGTCGAGGAGTCGACATCGGGGTTGATGGCGGTCACCCTGCCCGCGATCTGCTCGCTCGGGAAGGCGTCGACCGCCACCTGGACGGGAAGACCGACCGCAAGCTGCGACAGGTCCTCCTGGGGAAGGTAGAAGTCCACGTATATCGGGTTGAGGGCCTGCAGGGAGACGACGGCGTCGCCCGCCTTCAGGTTCTGGCCGA
The DNA here is from genome assembly GCA_003151515.1 of Opitutaceae bacterium. Taxonomy (GTDB): domain Bacteria; phylum Verrucomicrobiota; class Verrucomicrobiia; order Opitutales; family Opitutaceae; genus Palsa-1447. Next base: position 9,270 of record PLXS01000036.1, on the reverse strand, counting down.
GGTTCACCAGGCGGATGCCGAGGCGCCCGGAGAACGGGGCGCGGATGTTCTTCTTCGCGATCGTGGCGCGGATGTTGTCCTCCGACGCGATGGCCTGCTTCTCGGCGGCGGCGTCGCTATCGAGCTGGGACTGCGACACCGTGGCCTTCGCGAAGAGCTCGCGCGTCCTCTGCAGGTTGATGCGTGCCAGGTCGACGCTCGCCTCGGCCGAGCGCAGCTGGGCCTCCTCGACCTCCGTGTTCTGGCGCACGAGCACGTCGCCGGCGCGCACCTCGCGGCCCGACTCGAACTCGATCCCCACGACCTTGCCGTCGAGCTCGGCGGCCACGGTCACGCCCTGCACGGCGCTGAGCGAGCCGACGGACGAGAGCGTCTGCTGCCAGCGCTCCCGCATGACGGGGGCGGTCGTAACCGCCTCGCGCGGGACCGGCGCCTTCGCGCTGACAAGCGTCTTAATCTGGATTGCCTTGACGATGGCGATGGCGCCCAGGACCGCGAGGAGCCCGGCGGCGGTGAAGAGTGTTTTCTTGGTCATGAGTGTCGGTTGGGCGGCAAGCCTCGCGGCGCGGCCTAGGCCGCGCCCTGCGCCAGCGTGGCGCGGGAGTCGGCCGCGGCCGGGGCCTGCTGGCCCGCGACCTTGTTGAGGATGCGAACGAGCGCCTTTCGCTCGTGCTCGCTCAAGGGCGCCATCTGCGCCGCCATCTGCTTGAAGCGGCCGGGGAGCATCGCCTCCAGGGCGGCCTGTCCCTTCGCCGTCAGGTGGATGAGCATCATGCGCCGGTCGCCCGAGTCGTGCTTTCGCGTCACGAGCCCGTCGCGCTCGAGCGTGTCCACGAGCCCGGTGATCGTCGCCCTGGCGACCCCGGCCTTTTCCGCGAGCTCGGCCGGCGTCTGTTCCAGCGTGACGCCCGCGAGCTTGTCGTAGAGCAGCATGAGGACCGTGAAGCGGCCCGGGGTCATGCCGTGCTCGTTGAAGAACACCTCGCTCCTGCGGTAGGCCTCGTCGCCCGCCCTGAGCAGGTTCAGGTACGCCTCGCAGGCGGACGGGTCCAGGTCCGGGTATCGCTGCATGGCCTCGAGCAGGCACTCGTAGCGCGGCAGGTCCTTGATCATGAGCATTGGCATGGCGAAGTGGGTTTGGCCCCGGCTTTTGGCGAAGGCCAGGTAATTAGGTGGCTAATCATCGCCTTATCAAGCGGCAAATGCAAACGGCCGCCCCGAATTGCGCCCCAGGCGCGCCGGCCTAGCCCCAATACTGTTCACTTAAGGGCGAAGCTGGATAAGCACGATTCGGAAGCTTGGTCGGAGGGTGGGCAGAGGGCGGCGTGGGCGCAGAGGGTAGTTGGACATCTTGCGTTTGACGCCGCGGGGGACGCGTCGTCCGCGGCTCGAGCTGACGCGGCCGGCGGCCAACTCTTCAATCAGCCGGCGATGGTGATGGCGACGGAGCCGAGGGGGGGAAAACTGGCGGACCCGCCAGTTTGCGACGAACGACGCGGACGGCATGAGTAAAGGAAAGCTGGTCGGGGTCGAGGGTGTCATGGTCGGCGGCCTCGAGCATGAGGCTGCGCACGGCATGATGCGCTAAGCAGAGTCCGAAGAACTCCTGGCGCACCAGCTCCGGGGTTTTGCTGCGCAGGACCACCTGGGCGCCCCGCAAGTGGGTCTTGAACTCGTCGTAAACGCCCTCGTGCTCCCAGCGCTGCGGGTAAAGGGCGGCCAGCGTGGCGGCGGGCGCGACGACAGGATCCATGAGATTGGTAACCAGGCGGAAGGTCTCGTGGCCAGGAGCGATGCGGTAATTGATGACCCGTACCGGGAGCGTGTCGCGGCGCAGGGGTCGGCGACTGCGGTCCGTCATCCGGCTGCGATAGCTGCCGTCGGTCAGCCGCTCCAGCACCGGCAGCACCACGTCCTTGCGAATCCGGGCCAGGAACCTAGCGCCGGTGTCGGCCACTGCCGCCAGGAAGGCGAAGCTGGCGTAGAGCCGGTCCGCGAGGATGAGCATCGAGCCGTCCACCCGCGGCAGGAGCCGCGCGGCCAGGGCGACCTCCGTGACCGCGACCCCGTCCATCTCGGCAGCAAAAATCAGATGGGTGCCGGTCTCCACCAAGGCCGAGAACCGCAGAGCGGGAAACGCAGCCTTGCCACGGCCGCCGCCCGGCCGGCCCAACCCCTGCCAGTTGTCCCGCGTATCAGCCACCGCAAGCGTACTGCCGTCGACTGAAACTAGCCGGTAGCCGGCGAAAAACGCACCGGGAGCACCAGGGGCAGCCCGGGGCCCGCACTGGCCATACAAGCTCACCAGCGGCCCGGCACCAAGACGCTGGCGGGCCTTGGCAATGCCCGACTTACCGGCCACCCGCACGGGCTCTGTACCCTCGAGCCAGCCCAGACCCTCTACCAGGCAGCGCAGCACCTCCTGATAGGCGGCCGGCAAATACAAGCCCAGCGCGATGACGTAATAAACCATCACATCCATCGGCAGATCTCGCTGCCGCTCACTCTGCCGGTCCGCAGCGGTGAGAATCGCCCGAATCCTCGAGCGCGGATATGCCCGCCCGAGTACGCCCACACTCAAGGCCTCCGCAATCCGGAGTCCATTGGTGATCCGCTTGGCTGCTCGCGCCATGCCGCAGCCTCACCGACCACTCCATCGGCGTCAATCCTTAAGTGAACAGTATTGAGCCTAGCCCGCCAGCGAGCGCACCGCTGCCACGACCGCCTCCGCCGTGATCCCAAGCTCTTTGTAAACCACTGGGGACGGAGCACTTAGGCCAAACCTAGCCAGGCCAACCACCGCTCCGTCGAGGCCGACGTATTTGCGCCAAAGCCCGGTGACCCCCGCCTCCACGGCGACCCTTCGCCTGCATGCCGACGGCAGGATCGCCTCGCGGTACTCTGCGTCCTGGCGGTCGAAGATCTCGAAGGACGGGACCGACACGACGCGGGTACCCGGCCCCAGGGTCGCGGCCGCCGCGATGGCGATCGACAGCTCGCTGCCCGTCGAGAGCAGAATCGCCTGCAGGGGCGCCGTCTCCTGCACGGCGACGTAGGCGCCCTTGAGGACCCCGGCCCTGCGCAGGTGCGCGGGAATGTCGTTTAGGGCCGGCACGCCCTGGCGCGAGAGCGCGATCAGCGTCGGCCCGTCCGTGCGCTCGAGCGCCGCGGCGAACGCTGCGGCGGTCTCCTCCGGGTCCGCGGGCCTGATGACGTCCAGGTGCGGGATCAGGCGCAGCGCCGAGAGGGTCTCCACCGGCTGGTGGGTCGGGCCGTCCTCCCCCACGCCGATGGAGTCGTGCGTGAAGATGTACAGGACGGGCAGCCTGGAGAGCGCGGCCAGGCGCATCGCCCCCCTCGCGTAGTCCGCGAAGACGAGAAACGTCGAGACCGACGGCCTGAAGAGCCCGTCATAGGCGATCCCGTTGGCGATGGCCGCCATGCCGTGCTCGCGGATGCCGAAGCGGATGTTGCGGCCGGAGCGGTTGGACGGGTCGAAGTCGCGGTCCGCGGCGATGTAGTTGAGCGTGGACCCGTACAGGTCGGCGCTGCCCCCTATGAGGAGCGGCAGCTCGGCCGCGATCGGCTGCAATACGTCCCTGCCGGCCGCGCGCGTCCCGCCGAGCTTGGCGTCGGGCGCAAAGAGCGGGATCTTCGAGAGCAGGTGCGCGGCGCTCGGCTTCGACGGCGCCGAGTCGAGGAGCGCCGCCTTCTCGGGATTGGCCGCGCGCCAGGCCTTGAAGGCCTTCTCCCAGCGCTTGGCGGCGCGGGCCAGGCGGCGCTTGTGGCCCTGGAAGTACGCCCGCACCTCGTCGCTCACGTAGAAGTGCTTGTCGGGGGGCAGGCCGAGCCCGGCGCGGGCCGAGTCGGCGAACTTGGCGCCGCCCTCCCCGTGGCCCTTCTGGGTCCCCTCGACCTCCGGGATCCCCTTGGCGATCACGGTCCTTGCCATGATGAACTGCGGCCGGCCGCTCTTCGCCCTCTTCGCCCGGTTGAAGGCCTTCAGGAACGCGGCCATGTCGTGCCCGTCCACGAACTGCGCGTCCCAGCCGATCGCCTTGAAGCGCGCCGCCGTGTTCTCGCTCTGGGTCTTCTCGGCCATCGCGTCCAGGGTGACGAGGTTCGAGTCGTAGATGAGGATCAGGTTGTCGAGCTTCTGGTGGCCCGCGAACTCGACGGCCTCCATGGCCACGCCCTCCTGCATGCAGCCGTCGCCCGCCAGGCACACGACGTGGTGGTCGAAGATCGCGTGCTCGGGCGTGTTGAAGCGTGCCGCCGCCATCTGGCCCGCGACCGCCATGCCGACGGCGTTGCCGACGCCCTGGCCCAGGGGGCCGGTCGTCGCCTCCACGCCCGGGGTCTCGCGGAACTCGGGGTGGCCGGGGGTCATGCTGTGCAGGCTGCGGAACTTGGCGACCTGCTCGATCGGCAGGTCGAACCCGGACATGTGCAGCCAGGCGTACAGGAACATGCTGCCGTGGCCGGCCGACAGGACGAAGCGGTCGCGGTTCAGCCAGCGCGGCTGGGCGGGGTTTATCGAGAGGGCGTGCCCGAAGAGCACGGCGCCCATCTCGGCGCAGCCGAGCGGCAGGCCCAGGTGGCCGGAGGAGCAGGCGTGGACCGCGTCAATAGCCAGTCCGCGGGCCTCGTTCGCGGCCCTAGCGAGGATGTCGGTTTGCAGAGGCATCGGGAAATGTCCCGGCAACTCCTAGGTACGTCAAATCGCCCGGGAAAGAATAAACGGACGGAAATCTCCCGGCGCCGGGGCCTCAGGTCGCTGCCGGGGCGGCCTCGGCGCGCTTGGTCTTGACGTTGACGGCGACGGCGGCCTTGCCCGTTCGGTTGCGCAGGTAGTAGAGGCGGGCCTTCATCGGCTCGGAATCGAGCTCGACCTCGATGGCCTCGATGTTCGGGGAGTTCACCGGGAACACGCGCTCGACGCCCTCGCCGTAGCTGATGCGCCGCACCGTGAACGTCTCGTGGATGCCTGAGCCCTTGCGGGCGATCACGATCCCTGAGAAAATCTGGATGCGCTCCTTGTCACCCTCCCTCACCTTCGTGTGCACGCGCACCCCGTCGCCGACCTTGAAGGGCGGGATGTTGCTCTTCACCTGGCTCGCGGTGATTTCCTTGATGATCGGATTCATGGCTGTTCCCCTGTTTGTATTTGATTGAAAGTTACTTAAGCAGATCTGGACGGACGATCCGGGTCTTTTCCAACGCACGCGCAGCTCGCCACTTTTCAATCTCGGCATGGTTGCCGGAAAGCAGGACTTGCGGCACGGACATGCCCCGAAACTCGGCGGGACGCGTGTATTGAGGAAAGTCGAGCAACTTGCCGGTGAAAGATTCGTGCGTCAACGAATTTTCCTCGCCCAGGACCCCGGGGATGAAGCGGCAGAGGGCGTCGATGACGACGGCGGCGGCGAGGGTGCCGTTCGTGAGCACATAGTCGCCTATGCTAAGCTCCAGGTCTATCACGCGCTCGCGGATCCTCTGGTCGATCCCCTCGTAGTGGCCGCTGAGCAGGATCAGGTGGCGCTCCCGGGAGAGCGCCGAGGCGACCGCCGAGGTGAAGGGCGCCCCGTCCGGCGTCAGGTAGATGCGCCTGCAGCCCTCGCTCTGGAGCTCCTCCATCGCGGCAAACACGGGCTCGGGCTTCATGACCATGCCGGCGCCGCCCCCGAAGGGCCGGTCGTCGGCGGTGCGGTGCTTGTCGGTCGTCCAGCGGCGCAGGTCGTGGACCGTGACCGACAGGAGATCCTTCTGCAGGCCCTTGCCGAGGATGCTCTCGGCGAGGAAGCCGTCGAGCATCCGGGGAAATAGCGTCAGGACGTCGATCCGGGGCATCGTGCCCCCCTCTCCCTTTTGGGGACGCGCCGCCTTCAGCTGGCGGCCGCCGGGGCGCTCTGCGTCGCCGGCGCCGCAGCGGGAGCCGGCGCGGAGGACACTGCGCGGCGGGCCCGTTTGATCATCGAGTGAAGGGTGTCCGAGGGCTTGGCGCCCTTCGAGATCCAGTAGTCGACGCGGTCGAGGCGCAGGTTGACCTGCTTGCCCTTGGTGCGCGGGTCGTAGGTGCCGAGCGTCTCAACGGCGTCGCCATCGCGGCGGGAGCGGGTCTCGGCGACGACGATGCGGTAGTGCGGCTGGTTTTTTGCGCCGATGCGGGAGAGGCGGATCTTGAGTGCCATGAGAGCGGATCTATTGGATGCGTACGACTTGGAAAAGGGGCAAATACCACCGGCGCGCGCAATCCTTGTCAAGCGCCTACGGCCGGCGCGGGCCCGCGCGCTGCCGCGCGCGCCACACAATCGTTGCAGATGCGCGCTCTCCGTGCATACGGGTTGGGTCCCGCGGCCGCCTAGGCCCCCAAGACGTTGAACGCCCTGACCAGAGCCCTCCTCTGCTCCACCCTCCTCTCCTGCCTGGCCCCCGGGCAGGAGCCCCCGAGGCCCGTCGTGTACAACGACATAGGCGGCGACGGGAGCCTGACCCTGGACCGCGCGATCAAGGCCGCCTACGGCGGGCGCTACGCGATCGTGGACACGGGGGCGGCGCAGGGATACGCGGGCCCCAGGCCCACGGCGGGCGAGCTGCCGCGCACGGCCTCCGGCCCCTCGGGCGAGGCCCTGGAGGGTTACGTGCTCGCCGCGTACATCGTGGACACGGAGGGGCTTGTGCGCGACCCGGTGATCCTCAAGGCCACCGGCGCCCGGCTGGCCGCCGCCGCCATGGACGCGATGGGGCGGTGGCGGTTCTCGCCCGCGACGCTGGGCGGCAGCCCCGTCGCCTCGACGGCCGCGCAGGAGTTCACCTTCGGCGCGCAGGCTCCCGCGGACGGATTCAAGGTGGACCACATCGCGGTGTACCAGACCCCGCAGGTGCTTCTGCGGCGCCTTCCGGACAGCGGTGCGTTCGGCGCCTACATCGAGCGCCTGCGCCAGGTCGCGCGCCACTTCTTCGTCGGGGTCACGGCGCCCGAGACGCTCTCGGTCGTCGTTGAGCTCCAGCCGGGCCGGCGCTCGCGCGTCTGGCTCGTCTCGTCCCGGAGGGCCGGCGGATCGGCGGAGCTTGCACCGCTCCGGGCTCTGCTTGAGGCGGTCGCGCCCGCGGACGCGCTGGAGGGGCCCGCCGCCTTCGCGATCGTGGCCAGCATAGCCGGCGGCGACCCGGGCAGCCCCGCCGGCGACCGCCAGTCGCCTCCGCCCGTGCCCGAGGAATGGGGGATCGTGTCCGCGGCGGCCGGCGCCGGGGTCCCCTACGGCACGGACGCGTTCCTCGAGGCCGTCTGGAAGGGAGCGAGATGAGAGCAGCCGGCGCCGCCCGCAATCCCCTCCCCGCGCAACGTCTTCTGCGCGTCATCGGCGTGGCCGCCGCGCTGGCCGCCCAGGGCTGCGGCGGCCCGGAGCCCCTGGCGCTCAGGGTGAGCGCGGCCAGCCCCGGCGCCCTCGCCGAGTGGAGGGAGCAGGCCCGCGCCCAGATGGGCCCCCGCCTCGCCCGGGACTTTGACGAGGCCCTTGGGGAGATGCGCCTTCGCACGCTCGCCCGCGGCCTCTCCGAGGCAGCGGCGGACGGCGCCGTCACGGCGCAGGTGAACGGAAGCGACATCCGGCACGTTCTCCTCGACGGCTTTGCCCTGAGGCTGGGCCGCCTCGAATTCGAGCGCTCGGTGCTCGAGAAGTCCCTGGGCAGGGCCGACCTGCGGGGCCCGATGGCCGGCGACCACGCCCCCGCGGCCCACCTGGCCGATCTCCATGCCAGGCAGCGGGCGAGGCTTGCCGCCCTGGCGCTCGAGATGGACGGCGCGCGCCAAAGGCTCAAGACCGCCTCTATCCAGGAGGGCCAGGACGACGGCGGCCGCGCGGGCCACGCCGCGCCGGTGCCCGCGCCGACCCCCGCCGCCGGGGCGAGGGACTAGGCGGAGGCGCCCGCCGGCCCTCGGGCGGGCTTTGCCATTGACCGGGGCCAAGGCGGCGTCGAACGTGAACCCTCCATGCTTACCGCCGGCATCGTCGGGCTGCCCAACGTGGGCAAGTCCACCCTCTTCAACGCCCTGACGCGCTCGCGCAAGGCCGAGGCGGCCAACTATCCCTTCTGCACGATTGACCCCAACGTCGGGGTCGTGACGGTTCCCGACGCGCGCCTCGCGGTCCTCCAGGCGATTGCTAAGACCACCGTCGTCATCCCGGCCGCGGTGGAGTTCGTCGACATCGCGGGCCTCGTGGCCGGGGCCAGCAAGGGCGAGGGCCTGGGCAACCAGTTCCTCGCCAACATCCGGGAGGTCGACGCCATCGTGCACGTCGTGCGCTGCTTCGAGGACCCCGACGTCGTCCACACCATGGGCTCGGTGGACCCGGTGCGCGACATCGACGTCGTGAACACCGAGCTTGCCCTGGCGGACCTAGATGCCGTCCAGAAGAGGATCGACAAGAGCCAGAAGAAGGCGAAGAGCGGCGACAAGGAGGCCCATGCCGAGATGGCGCTCCTGGAGAGGCTCCTGCCGCACCTGAACGCGAACAGGCCCGCGAACATCCTGCCGGTGCACGAGGACGAGGCGAGGCTCATGCGCCTCTTCCAGCTCCTGACGGCGAAGCCCGTCATCTACGCCTGCAACGTCGCCGAGGCCGACCTCGCAAACGCCGAGACGAACCCCTTTGTCCAGAAGGTCGCCGAGTTCGTGCGCGCGCACCACGACGCGGCCTATGTGCCGATCAGCGCGCGGATCGAGGCCGAGCTGGTGGACCTGTCGCCGCAAGAGGCCAAGGAATTCCTGAAGGACCTCGGGGTCGACGACTCGGGCGTCTCCGCGCTCATCCAGGCGACCTACGAGCTGCTGGGCCTCTTGACCTTCTTCACGGCGAGCGAGAAGGAGGTGCGCGCCTGGACGGTGAGGAAGGGCTGGAAGGCGCCGCAGGCGGCCGGCGTCATCCACACCGACTTTGAGAGGGGCTTCATCAAGGCCGAGGTCGTCTCCTACGCCGAGCTCGCCCGCCTGGGGAGTGTCGCCGCGGCGCGCGAAGCCGGCAAATACCGGCTCGAGGGCAAGGAGTACGTCTTCCAGGACGGCGACGTCGCCCTCTTCAGGTTCAACACCTGAGAGTTTACGATTCGCTTTTTGATAAACATTTATTACATAGATGGTTGCTTTTAAGCATGTTCCACTTATTCATGTTTATGGTTTCTTTCTGAAACGTATTGCTAACTGTGTAGAGTGGATGGCACGCAGGTGCTCTCCCTCATCGAACCGGACGGGCGGATTTCCCGCATCCG
>PLXS01000008.1 GCA_003151515.1 Opitutaceae bacterium | reverse complement strand
CGATAACCGTTACCCCATAATCCCAAAATCCCATGTATACCTCCAGCCAGAAAAGCTCCACCCAACGCCCAAGAAGGCTGCATTAATTTTTTAATCTTTACACGAAGATTCTCTAATACACGCTGTAAACGTTTACATCACACCGACCCTCCAACCGCCGCTAAGGTGGCCGGGGGAAGTAAACCCAACCTAACCCAACTCCATGAAGGTTTCCCGCACATTATTCGTCTCTCTCGCGGCCGTCCTTTCCGTCGCCAGTTACGGTCAAGTGGCTCCGCCCCAGAATCCGCCCGCTTCGACTACTTCCTCTGGAACTTCCGATAAAGAAAAGGCGGTTCAGCTGCCCGCATTCGAGGTAACAGGCACCAAGGCCAATCAGTATAGTGCCGACGAAGCCGCTTCTGTCGCGCGCATCGCCACCAGCATTATGGACTCGCCGCTGACGGTCAATGTCATCACGCCCGCATTGATTGAGGATTTAGGCACTACTGCGATGATCGATGACGTGACGTATTTTGCCGGCATGAGTTGGGGCCGCGGTGCAGGCCCGGGAGGGATCGGCGACCGCATGGACTTTCGGGGCTTCGAAAGCTTGGGTGGCAGGTTGGTCGATAATTTTTCGCAGTATTTGCAGCCGAGCGGCGCGGGCCCTCACACCAACGTGGATCCGCTGTTGATCGACCATGCGGAGATGGTGATGGGACCGGACGCGATTCTTGCACCAACGGGCTCGCCCGGCGGCTCGATGAATATCGCCACCAAGTCTCCGCTCTTCACGGCCAGCACCGATATCTCGATGCAATACGGCAACTATTACGCCGGAGGCGTAGGCATCGATTCAACGGGGCCTATTCCTATTGGCGATGGCAAGCACTGGGCTTACCGCGTTATCGCCGACTACCAGGAGTATCGGGCTTATATGCCGGGATCCGTGAAAACGGACTCGGCTGCCGTGGAATTCACTTATAAGTTCTCCGACACTGCCAAGGTCACGTTCAAGTACATCGGCGAGGCCTCCCTTCCCACCGGCGAAGCGTCTTCGGTTGGCGACGAGGGCGAGGAAGTGTCCTCTCCCAACTCGGTCGGCGGAGCCATCCTGCCATTCTCACCCCAACCGGGGTATACGTACGATGGCTGGAATGGCATCCCCACCTGGAGCCACCAATATGACAGGAATAACATCGTGGAGGCAGAGCTGACTGCCGCCTTGAGCTCGCGGATCAACATGCGCCTCGCCGCGCAGGTAATGTGGGACAACTACACCGCGGACAACGCCTATCCCAGCGCCGCCCCGGTGGAAACGTGGAACCAAGTCACCGGCGTGGAGACCTCGGTTGCCCCACTCAACCCCGCAGCCCTTGCCGAAGTCGGCAACTACAATCACTGCATGGCCCGGGAAATCCAGGTGCAGAACGACTATGCCGGCAATTTTAATGTGGGCGGCATCTCTTTCAAGCCCCTGCTTGGCTGGGAGTACGACCAGTTCGAAATAACCGAATGGGCGGTTCATGATCCGAACATGCCCAAGGCGGACATATTGGGCCAATCCGACGGGGCAAGTTACACCCCTTATAACCCGGTTCACCCACCGTTTTCCGACTACACGACCTTTTCCGCCAATCTCCCGGAGAACGGGTGGTACCTTCAAGGTTACGGCCTAATCCAGGCGGGTATGTTCAACGACCGCCTGATCTTGACCGGCTCCTACTCCCGGAGCTGGGCGGAAGTGAACGACTATAAGTTCAACGGCGTCAATGTGCCCGATGTCGGGCACGTCGGCGGAACCGCCGCCCCCACCGACGCCACCTTCGGCAATACCCTCATCCCGGCGGTGCCCAAAGTCAATCCGTGGCACGACGAGTACATGGCCGGAATTCTCTACAAAGTCTTGCCGAATGTTTCCGCCTATTCTTCATTCACGACCAACGCGTCCATCGCCGGGCAGAGCCCCTTGTGGCAGGCCGGCAAGCAATATGAATACGGCATCAAGGCCGAATTCTTCAATAAGCGCCTTACTATCACCGCCGACCATTTCCAGATCTCCGAAAACAACATCGCGATCACCAATCCGCTGTTCAACACGGGCCAGTCGACCATCGCCACTCTTTATGAGGACGAGACCAACCACGGCGAGGAGCTCAACATCTCCGGGGGAATCACCCAGAATCTTACGGTGATCTTGAGTTATACAAATATGAGGTTCCGCGATGCGGCCGACCGCCGAGTGCGCAATATTCCCGACAACATGTCCAATCTCCTGCTCAACTATCACTTCACCGAAGGCCCCCTAAAAGATGCGAGCGTATTCGTGGGGGTGCAACACAACGGCACCGTGGCGGGTGAGAACGCGCCGAACCTGGGCTTCACCTCCCTCGGCGTCCCCGACCAAGTCGGTTACTATATAGCAGCTTGGACTGCGGCCAACGCCGGCGGCAGCTATAGGTGGCGTAACATCCTCTTCAATCTAAATGTCGACAATGTGTTGAACCAAAGATTCTGGTGGCAACCGGCGAGCCGCAATTCCGTGTGCCCCTTTCCCGGTTTAGCGGTTCGATTGGCAATGACGATACATCTCTGAGCGAATTGCGCCTTGCCACTAGCGCGCGGGGGGGGTGTTGCTTGATTCCATGTCTCGACGCCCCCTTCCGCCGGAACGAGCCGCAGCAACATGGCGCGGTGGAACGATAGCACTCGTTCTGCCGGTTTTCGCCGTGGTGCTGGCAGCTTATCTGCCGGTGATGCAATGCGGGTTTGTCTGGAATGACAGTGATTATGTCACCCGTTCCGATCTGCAATCGGGAAGCGGCCTGGGGCGGATCTGGTTCGAGGTCGGAGCCACCGAGCAGTATTATCCCGCACTGCACAGCGCATTTTGGCTGGAGCATCGGCTATGGGGCAACGCGGCGGCGGGCTATCATGGCGTCAATATCCTGCTGCACGCGATTTCGGCGTGCCTGTTTGTTGTCATCCTCCGGCGTTTATGGGGCAGCGCAGGCCCTCTTGGCTCGCCGGTTGAACTTGGCGGGGCCAGCGGGCCGGCGCCGCCTTTTGACGCGGCGTTGTTCGGGGGGTTGATTTTCGCTCTTCATCCGGTGTGCGTGGAGTCGGTGGCATGGATCTCGGAACAGAAAAATACCCTGTCGACCGTTTTCTACCTGGCGGCGGCGCTCGCCTATCTGCACTTCGAAGCTGGGAACGAAATCCAGGACGTCAATCCCGCTTCGCCGGGCGTCCGCCGTCCACTCTCTTATCTCGGAGCGTCGGTCCTGTTTGTGCTCGCGCTCTTGACCAAGACGGTCACGGCCACCCTGCCGGCGACGCTTCTCATCATCCTATGGTGGAAGCGGGGCCGTTTGGACTGGCGCCGCGATGTCCTGCCCTTGGCTCCGTGGTTCTGTCTGGCAGCGGCATCTGGCCTATTTAGTGCCTGGGTGGAGAAAGAATTTGTTGGAGCGGAGGGCGCAGCTTTCACCCTCGCTTTCGCGGGGAGATTCCTCCTGGCCGGCCGGGTGATCTGGTTCTACCTCGGGAAATTTCTGTGGCCGCACCCCTTGATTTTCATTTATCCGCGCTGGCAGGTCGAGCCGGGCGTCTGGTGGCAGTACCTTTTCCTCTGCGGCGTTCTGGCGCTGGCCGCGGCCTGCTGGACAGCGCGGCGGCGCACCCGCGCTCCGCTGGCTGCGCTTTTGCTGCTGATCGCCGCGCTTGCGCCAGTCCTCGGCTTTTTCAATGTTTACGGTTTCCTCTTTTCCTACGTGGCCGATCATTGGGCCTACTTGGCAATTTTGCCGCTCGCCGCCGTCGCGGCGGCGGTCTGGGGAAAGTGGTGCGGTCAAGCTGGCTTTACGCCGTGGGCGGCAGCAGTGGCGATCCTGGGCGCCTGTGCTGTGCTCACTTGGCGGCAGACTGGAGCCTACCGGGATGAAGCGACACTTTACCGCGCCATCCTGAAACTCAATCCGGGGGCGTGGCTCGCCCACAACAACCTCGGAATTTCGCTGGCCGCCGCCGGCCGCCTGCCGGAGGCCATTGCCGAGTATGAAGCGGCTTTGTTGCTGAATCTCGACAATGCCCAGGCCCACAACAACCTAGGCAACGCCTTCAACCGAACCGGCCGAACCGCAGAGGCGATCGACCAATATCGGCAGGCGTTGCGCCTCGAACCCGGGTTTGCGGAGGCGAACAATGGGCTAGGAAGCGTCCTCGAGCGGGACGAACGAATGCGGGAGGCCGCCGCCGAATACCGGGAGGCGCTTCGGCTCAAGCCGACCTTGGCCGAACCGCACATCAATCTGGGAAACATCCTCTTTCAGGAACATCAAGATGACGCGGCAATCGCGCAATACCAGGAGGGACTGCGGCTTAACCCTGGCAGTGCGGAGGCGCATTGCGGCCTCGGCACCGCGCTGGAGCGGAAGCAGCTGATTGCGGAAGCGATCGACCAATACCGGGAGGCGTTGCGGATCGCCCCCGATCTGGCGGACGCCCACAACGATCTCGGCAACGCTCTGCTTGGCCAGGGGCAGACGGCCGAAGCGATCGCCCAATATCAAGAGGCGTTGCGGATCGCCCCCTACGTCGCCGAAATCCACCGCAACCTGGCGGTCGCTCTCTATCGCGGCGGCCGGGCGGTCGAAGCGGCAGAACAATTCGCGCAAGCTCTGAGAATCAACCCAGGCGATATCCAAGCGCAGCGGGGATTGGAAATGGCTCGGCGGGCGGTGGCGCGTCCCGACTAGTCCCGTCGCGGGAATTTGGGACCATGCCTTATCTCAGGCGCTGGCAAACGGGCCAAATTCTCCGATGACCCAGTCCGATTCATCGGAATTGTCGAGGATAACGACACTAAAGTGTTCGCCGCCAGGCGGGACACGAATCACGACATGTCCGTTCGAACTCTTCAGCTTTTCCAAAGCACGTGTAACGATCAGATTTTCCGGTTTGACGGCCGTTGCATAAATCTCGCGTTCGTCAGGATAGAGTTCGCGGCTGAGCATGTTTGCCATCGCCGGTATGGTCGGATGGGCGGAGTCCCATCCGAAATTGATGAAAGCCCGCGGACGAAGCGCCCGCACAAACGCCGGTCCAACCGCGTTCACATAGCCATGATGATCGGTTACCGCAACGGTGACGCGGCCCGCCGCCCGTGCGACGGGGCTCTCGATGTCTCGCCATAAGACATTCTCGTATCCCGTATCGCATTCCAAGTCGCCGCCGGTATAATACGAAAAGCGCCCATACTGCAGGCGGATGGCCGCGCAGCACATGTTCTCCGTTGGAAAACTGCGCGGCCCGAGCGTGGCAATCGGGGGAAAACAAGGCCGTGCTTCGTCTCCATTTCCCGTCCAAACCTCGCCGTTGACCGCGAGATTGCGGACCTTGAAATCTGTGTATTTTTCAGGCGCGAAGACGAGGACGATTTGCTCCGCCGATCCTGCGCGAAATTTTTCAACCGGCTGTGCGTGTTGCGATCTGAAGCGAATGTAGTCAATATAATTGCGCAGCGTCGGATCGGTTATGGATTGAGGGTAGGAGTAATGTGGGAATCCGCGATCAATGACTCTTTGAATAGGAATGGCTTCCGCCACATCCATGGCCCCTGTCAGGCGATAGGCGCCGTTCGCGGACCAAGGCAGCTCCGGAGTAAACTCGCCGATGTGATCGAGATGGAAGTGGGTGAGCATCAGAAAATCGATCCGATTGCTTCCCGTAGGAACCATATGACGCGCGGCGTATCTGGAAATCCATTCTCCGGGTCTCCTCGTGCCGTCGGGCTTTGGCGCGATCGTGTATTTCAGCGGAGAATAGATCGCTCCAGCATCGACCATCACCGTTGTCCCGTCCGGACAAATCACAAGGGTGGAGTTTCCCCGTCCCGTGGAAATGTGGTGTATGTCCAACGAGCCCGGTGACCAAGGGGAGAATTGCGTGCCGGCGAATCGCTTTGGCGCGTCGGGCGCCACCGGTGCGCTGGTGGAGAACTTTACTGGGGCTACCGCGGCGAGCATTGCGATTCTGCTCAAGAACCTACGTCTTGAGATTGAGGCGTTTGGCGTTGCCGGACTTTCCGAGCGAAGAGTGTAAGGCATATCTTATTGTGTAATTGGGACCTGCGCTGAAGATGCTCCCGGAGGCCCTGGCGGTTACTTGATCTCAGAGACTTTAACCGACCTGTGCAAGTCGAGGGAAAGGCGCGCGGTGTCTAAAAACTCGAACGGAGTAGACGATCTTACGGAAAACGGGGTAGGGGATAGTCAACGGCTCGACTGCCGACAGTAACTTCAGTTTGAAAGGAACGTGGAATCAGAAGACGCATGTGCCTGCCGTATCCAGTGGCGATTCGATTTTACCAATAGGGGTGACAGCTTGATGTTTTACCAAGTAAAAGCGCGCAGGAGACGACGCAAATGATCACCGCAACAGGCAAGACTGCCTTAGACTTACGCGATACCGGATGGAAAGGATATCACCCGGCGCCACGGCGTGCGAATCCAACAACCTCGGACCGTAGGCGCCGGGCATTGTTGGTTGCCCGAGAAGCGGGTTGCCTTCTGCATGATAAATTTGGGGCGACCAAGGTATCTGCGTTTGGATCAATCGTTTATCCCAAACTATTCACTCGGCGGTCTAATATCGACTTGGCCGTTTGGGGTGTCTCGGCGGACCTATTCTATCGAGCTGTTGCCGCAGTCACGGGATTGAGCGCCGAATTTGAAATCGATGTAATCGACGCCAAGACAGCTCCCGTCCATCTGAGAAAAGCGATTGAGGCGGAAAGCGTGCCGGTGTGAATGAATAATTCTTACGTCTAGCCGGTCGCATTCGCGCCGAAATTCCAGAGATTGAGCGGTTGGTTCGTCGGATCAATGATGGTTGGGCGCAAGCGAACCGCACCGGCGACGATTTATACCTCGATGGGGTCGCTCTGAATCTTGACGGCTTTTACGGAGCACTCGAACGGCTATTTGAACTGATTGCGACCGCTACCGATGAAAAACTCCCCGACGGAGCCAACTGGCATCAACTCTTGGTGGAGCAAATGAGCCAGGAAATCCCCGGTGTCCGCCCGGCCGTAATCTCCGTATCCGTTAAAGAGTCTCTCGATGAATTCCGAGGATTTCGCCATGTTCAGCGGAGCAGGGCGAGGGTGGAATCGGCCCTTTTCCGTACTTAACATAATGTATATTGTGCGTTCTAAGACGCAAGCAAGATGGGCATTAATGCACTTTTCACCCCGGCTGAAATTAGGCATATGCCTAAATTTCTCGACTCCCCTAACAACCGCGTTTTTAGGGCATTCGTGCCCGGAGGGCATCCCGGTTTTCACCCATTCGCCTCAAAGGAAGCCTCCGGGCCGCTTTTCCTGACGACTCCGGGGCTTTCTTGACAATCGCGGGACAGGACGGACCACCGTCCGACGCGTAGGCTACGCTCCCCGTCCATCGTTTCGCGGGCCGGCGTCGATCCGCCGCCGTCTGCTGAATCGCTCGCGTTCCATCTGCTCCGCGCGTTGTTGCCGCGCTCCGCATCCGCCGAATTGCTTTCAAACGGCGAAGGCATCGCGTCCCGGGCCAAGACGCCATTCGCTAGAAATCAATTCAGACCCGGAGCCGCCTCCCCCTGCGGCTCCGGGGCCAGAATCCGCTCCAACGGAACGCCCCTTGACCGACCCTCAACCAGCAGCAGCAACACCAAGTCCGGCAGACAATCCCCGACCAAAAGCGCGAAAGCATCATTTTCTGGTGTGCGATACACCATGAAACACGAACCATCGTCCAGGGTGCCGCAGCATTTGAAGCATTCATCCCGCAAACTCTCAGCAAAACTAAACGAGACACCCTCAAAGACCCTTACCCGGTCCAAGTACGAATCCACAACCTCCCGAAAATCCCCAAACGACAGGACCACCGAAGCCAACAACGCCGGCCCCCGCAATTCCCGCTGTTTCCGCCGCCCCTTGCCGAATGCGCCACTCATTGGACAAAGACAGACGAATCTCGCCGCTCTGAATCGAGAGAATCCCGCGTGCGCTCCACCCGAGCCTTAAACCGCAAAAAGGTCCGCCCAAAGATACCGGCTGGAACCCGAAACCTTAACCGGAGACGGAAAATCACCAACCATCACCATCCGGTAAAAGGTGCGCTTGGACACCCCAAGCTGATACGCAGCCACCGGCCCGGCCAACTCACACCGTAATTTTACGCGCTCTTCGAGCTTGTAGGACCTGCCAACCGCGCTAGTGCCTGAGCGGCGAACAGCAGGACCCCCAGAACCCGTCGCCATCACCATGACCGACAACGAAATCAACGAGAAATTCGACAAGCTTTTTACTGCGCTCGAAGAGATCAGAGACACCATTCCCAAAGGCTCCTCGGCTAGTATTGGCGTGATTATGGAGCACACCGCAGGGATAGAGGGACAGCTCAAAACCCTGAACGGCACGATGGCCACAATATACGACTTCTTATGCGACCATCCACCGGGCAAATAGAAGCCCGTGTGGCGTTGCAACATTGCAACAGTTACAATGGCTTAAGGGTCAGCAGGTAACGAGGTAAGCGTCGTCAGTTCGGACGTGATCGGGCCCACCAATTCTCAGACAAGATGCGAAGCGTCGGATAAAGACTAACTAAGTCACAGATTGGCTGGGAAAATCGTTCATATGCCATCAATCCAGGACATCTGCCCTACGCTTTCAAACGACAGGATGTACACCTCGCAAAGGATCGAGCCGGCGCTCCCCGCCTGAAAAACAGCCGTATAGGCACCCGGATTCAAAGGGACAAGTAGCACCCCTTCGTCGGACCCAGAATTGAGCGGGAAGGCCCCAGCAAGGGCGAAGATCGTGTCATAGCCGTTCACCAGATTGGGGTCTGAACTCCATTTTGTCGAAGTGCCCCAAAGAAATTTCGTGGAATCGTAAACGCTGAACGATGGACTCGACGCCGTCGAGGACACGCCAAAGTTCTTCAGACTGCCACCGACCGCCCGAATCAGCACAAACCGAGGCCCGCCCGACTCAATGACAAAACCGCTGGTGGCGGCGCCTCCGGACGCCAACTGATAGCGACTCGAAATGTTGACGGCCCCGTCGCTAACCTGCCTAGGATACATTCTAAATTCCCTTTGTGGCAACGTTGTTATTAAATTTGAAAGAGAAATTTGGAACCCTGTTGCTGTTGAAATAAAATACAGCTGATCAGCAGCCGTACCGCCCCTCCTCGGAGGCAGGTAACTGATCGTCGCATGAGTGGGATCCTCTGGATCGAGAGTATAAGTGTACGTTCCGGAGGACGTCGCATATGTCCCACTTTCAAATGCGCCTTTCCAAAAAGAATTGATTTCGACATATGTTTGATCGGCGTTATACAAGACAAGCGACCAGGTCACGTAAGTCGAAGTGCCCATAAATCCATATTGAATTAAACATGGAGGAAATGACTGAGGAGCCGTTGCCTGGCCATGGCCCTGTGAAGCCAGCCCGACGGCTACGAACAGCGTCATTAGCGAGCGTGCTAGGAGTTTCATGAGGATGATTTGATTATGGAGACGCCCTATGGGCTCATTTACCACGAATGAAACCTTGCATCGAGATCATACCGCGAGCACGCCACCCGATGCTCCAAATGCCACGAGAGGTATGGCACAACCGACTAATGCAACGGGACAACGTCAGTCTTGGCGTTCTTTGCTGCTACGCCGTCCGCCTGAAAGCTGGCCCGCAAGAGCGCTCTTTTAGATCGTTGGCTTTCCGGAGACCGCTATCAATCCATCTCGTCTGGAGCGTCTCTTCGACGTCAGACGCCCGGTGACCGCAGCCGAAATTGCTTAGTTACTCGCGAAAAACACTCTCATATCGTGCCTGACGCGCAGTATTTTGCTAACCGCCCATAACCCACCCCAACGGACAATGAAAAATCATCCTGTCATTCGAAAACTGATTCTGCCTTTTATCGGCCTCACTCTGGCGGCCATGAATTCGCCAGCCGACACCGCGGCGGAGCCCTCCTACACATTCAAGCGGGGCGTCAACATAGCGCTTTGGCTCTCGCAGAATTCCGGCGAGATGACCTACGCGGCTCCGTGGTTCAACGAGAGCGATGTGGACTGGATATCCAAGCATGGGTTTGACCACGTCCGCCTGCCCGTGGACTTTCGCCTTTGCCTGAAGACCGATGGCTCGCTTGACGAGGCGAAGATCAAGCCGATTGCCAACGTCATCGGTTGGGCCAAGGCGCGCGGGATAGGCGTCGTGCTCGACGCCCACTTTCTGCCGGGGGCTGATTTTAACACAGTGGGCGGCGACAGCCGCGCGTACACGGACCCGGACATCCAGAATGCCGCTGCCAATAGCTGGAGGCTCATGGCCCGGCATTTCGCCGGCGAGGGACCCTACCTCCGGTTCGAGATCCTGAATGAGCCCGTAGCCGCGGACAACAAGCTGCTCAACCCTTTCATGGCCCGCATGCTCTCAGCCATTCGGGAGAGCAATCCCACTCGGATCGTGTACGTGACCTCAAACAAGTGGAGCAGCTTTCACACGATTGAGGATGTCGTGCTCCCGGACGATCCAAACATCGCGCTGACACTCCACTTCTACGAGCCGATAATTTTCACGCACCAAGGAGCCCCGTGGGCCGGCCTTAACGGCCTTCCTCCGGTCACGTTTCCGGGCGCTGTGCCGGACGCCAGCGGATTCGAAAAGGCCTATCAAAACTTCCATGTTCACCCTGGCGATGCGATAACGGCCGCCCAGGTCGAGGCGACGTTTGCCAGCGTTTCGGCGTGGCTAGCGAATCACGCCCCAAAGATTGAGGTATATGTCGGAGAATTCGGAGTCTACGAGCCGGCCGATGCGGCATCAAAGCGGCGTTGGATCGCCACCATTCGCTCAAATGCTGAAAGTCGAAACTGGGGATGGGCGGTCTGGGAATACGCCGACAGCTTCGCTGTTCGCAGACACGACGGATCGCTAACGCCGATATTCGAGGGATTGTTCTCAAAGTAACCCAGGATCTCTTCGGCACGCACACCAGCTCGTCGCCAGTCTCATGGCTTGCCCCAACTGGCATCTACAAGAAAGAGGCCCGCACCTTTGGTGCGGGCCTCCGAATCTAACCCAGTTGCTTCTCAATGGCCGTACGCGCAGTCATCGCAGCAAACACCGGCCAGGTCACCCACCCTCACAGCATTCCTGTGCCTTTGGCGTCTGCGCCGGCGACTTAGGAACCCGACATAAGAAGAAGTGCTGTCCCGTCCCAGCGGCGCGCCGCCCGCATTAGGGCCGAGAGCCTTCAACGGCTTACGATGGACAACGCCGGAACCTCAGCAGTCTGCCCCGCCACCTCGACCTTCTGGCTCGATCCTCCCAGGTTCAAGATGAGCAAGCCAGAATCTGTCTGCACCTTGTAGATGTCGTTGGATGACAGGTTTAGGGTCGCGGGCTCCTTTTTCAGAACGCCGTCGGAGACGCAGGCACGGATTCCGTCCTTCACAAACCGCAGGGGCAGCTTCTGAACCACCATCCAATCCTGTTCCGCCTGCCTTAAATCCATGGGCCCGTAATACGCAAAGATCTCTCCGGAGCCGATCCGGCGCCTCCATGCCGCCGCAACCTTTGGGGCGTACACCATGGACAGCAGCGGTTCACAATCTGCACCGAGTTCGGTGAACCCACGCGTGATGTAGACGTCGTGAAGGCTGGCGATTGATGGCAGTGTCTGCGGTTCCTTCACGAGGAGTTCGGCGATTCCCTGGACCTCGTCCGATTGCAACGTGAGGCCCGCGAGTGCGTCAAAGGTCGCCGTGGAACCGTCCCAATCAGTGGGCCTGCTTCCAAGGATGAAGAGGGCGCCCCCTTCCCGAACCCACTGCTCAACCCGAGCAGCCGTGGCGCTATCCATTACTTCGGCGGCGGCTATGATCAGCACCGATTTCCCCTTCAAGGCCCCGTCGCGGATAAGACGGTCATCCACAAAATCAAAGTCCACAAACCGACGCATCTGGCTCGCGAGGTCTCCGAAATAGCTGGAGGCAAGCTGCCCCGGCTCCAGGTGCACCCGCGCCTGGTCTACTGAAGGATTGGGATGATAGATGGCCGTGTCTATTCGGGGACTTGTAACCTTCAGCAGGCCCGCGTTGGCCTGTACGTAGCGCCCAGCGGCCCCTGCGACTTGCTTGCCGTTACTCTCGGCAATTAGATCGGCGGAGTTGTAAAGGAACAGCTGTCGGGCGCCGGATGACACCGCGTTGAAAAGACGGCCCAGCATGCCTTCCGGCGTCACCACCGATGCCGGTTCATGCCCGAAATAGGCGCCGTAGAAGCGGCAGGATGAGCCAACCAGGCGCGTGAGCCGGACATTCATGGGATACGAGCTTGCCTCGTTGGTAATTCGCATCCCGCACCCGAACTCCGCGGCAAGCTTGGCATCGGCGCTGAAGTCCGAGCCGTGCTCAGGAGCCATGTCGCCTCCCGTGCACAAGTACACGTCGGTTCCAGGAAAGGCCGCGCGGGCTGTCTTCATGAAGAATCCAGCATAGGAAGCCATTGAGCCCCTGTACCATTGCAGCAGCTCCTGCCATGCATGCTCAGAGGGCGCATTCGCTGGTAGGAACGGACGAACCTCATCGAAGGAGGCGAAGTTTGTCTTCCATGCGCGGTTAAGGGATCCGACACCGCCCGGATAGCGCTCGATCACTGATCGCCGGAAATCCGCTACCGCCAAGGCGTCACCGCACCAATATCCCGGGTGCGAGTGGTATTTGCCCGGCCAGTTGCCCCAGACCGAGTAGATTGCTTCGCCGTAGTCCCCAGAGATGCCGACGTTGACGGACTCAATGACCCCCATCGGCATGTAATGGTCCGAGAATTCCCGAAGGTAATCGCGGATGTAGTCTCTGAGCCTAATGCACCAGATTGACGGAATGCCCGAATCGCGGTCGTGCTCAAGACAGCGCAACATGACAATCTTCGGATCCCGGCGGACAAACTCAGGCGTAACATACCACGGTCCGACAATCACAAATGGCACCCATTTGAGGCCATGCTTCTTGAACAACAATGCGTCTGCATCGTATTCCGACCAGTCGACCACGCCGGGCGCCTTCTCCACCTTGTTCCAGTAGATGTACGTTTGTATGCTGGTGACACCCAGGCTCCTGAGCAGATCGAGTCGGGCCTCGATATCCTTGTCGGTGTGGCTGAATCCGCCCACCGATATATCCATCGCGCTCCCAATCGCTCTCGGGCGCATACTATCGGCCGCCGGCGCATAGGAAGAAGCGCTCATCACTGCAGTGACAATGAGCCCTGCCATCCCTATCTTTGGGGTATATCTCATGGGGGTTCCGGTGTTCCGTGCCGCCGGATGCGCGCTTAGGTTCCAGGCAACTGTCCGGGTTCCGAGAAGCGAATTGATGTGGCCCCTGAGGAAAGGTTACAAGCGCGCAATGTCTCGTCGGTTGGCGGCTTTGCGGCTGAGTGCCTCAAAGGATTGTCGGATTCATCTCGACTGCATATCAGTCAACCTCGACGATAGCATTCTGTCCGAAAGGAACGCGTTCGGCGCGATATCGACATTACCGCATCTTTATCGGCCAAAGCGCGTCTCTCTTATATATGGCGAAACCCCTTCGCCAGCGTTCTCCTCACATCCGCGAGGCCAATCCCCCAGCCCATGAAACCCAAGATCGCCCTAGCCTTCGCCCTGCTCGCCGGCGTCCTTCTCGCCGGATGCCAAACGTCGGAGAAGCTCAATGATATTCGCATCGGGATGAGCAAGGCCGAGGTGCATTCAATCCTCGGAACGCCCGACAGCACGAGCGCGCAGGCCAATGTGGAGTACATGACCTATTACCTGGAAAGCGATTCCGGCTACGGCCGCGACCAGCCTTACATGATCCGGCTGGTCAACGGTAAGGTCGAGTCATTCGGGCGCTTTGCCCAGCTCTTTGACCTGTACAACAGGCCCGTCACCAGTGCGCTTCCCGGCCAGCCCGATTTTCCGCAGCCTGTCTACAATCTGGGTAACCCACAGTTGCCGCCACCGACAGTTGTCAGGGCCGACAGCACGGGGACCAAGGTCGACCTCGTAGCCGAGCTGCAAAAGCTGAAGGCCCTGAAGGACCAGGGTGTACTCACCGAAGAGGAGTTTCAGAAGGCAAAGGCGAAGCTGCTTTCCCAGCCCTAGTGTCGATCCCGAGGCCGCGCCCTGCCCCGACACCCGCCTGAGACGCCAAGGGATTCCACCCAACTGGATGATTCCCAAGGGCATCCTGATCTTAGCCCCGCTCCTCGGGGTGCTTCTCGCCGGATGTCAATCGTCGGCGGGCCCAAGCCCTGTTCGAGGAGCCTTAACCTACACGGGACTCAACGAATTCGCACCACCCGTCACCTCCGCATCCCTCAAAGACATTCGGGTCGGCATGGCCAAGGCGCAGGTGCTATCCATCCTGGGCACTCCCGACAGCACCAGTGCGGAGGCGAACGCGGAGTACATGATCTATTACCTCGAGCTTCCGTATCATGTGGACTCCTACCGCACCGAGCGCCCGTACATCATCCGCTTGGTTGGCGGCAAGATCGAATCATTCGGCAGCTATGCGGAGCTCTACGACCTGTACAACCGGCCCGTCACCCGGGCGGTTCCCGGCCAACCCGGCTTTCCAAAACCGGCCTTTAACCTGGGCAACCCGCGGCTGCCGCCGCCGACGGTCGTCCGAACCGCCAGCCGGGCAGCCACAGTCGGCTTTGTGCAGGGGCTGGAGACGCTAAGGGACCTTAGGGACCATGGCGTCCTTAACAGCGAGGAGTTTCAGGCGGCCAAGGCGAGGCTGCTCGCGCTGCCCTGACCGGAAGCTTGCCCGATTCCCCCCGGGGAGCGATGCCGTGGCGCCCGCTTGCTAGCCCGAATACGGAAGGATATAGACCTCGGTAAGCGCTGAACCCCCGGCAGCCGCCATCGTCGCGTCGAATGTCTGCGCCGTGTAGACCCCGGGGCTCAGAACGCTGAAGAATGCGACATCGTTTGAACCGGCGCCAAGTGGGAACGCCCCGGCCTTCGAGAATACCCAGCTCATCGCCTGGGCGTCATACCCCATCGTGACGGAGGCGCCGGAATCCCATATCTGCCCGGTGGCGATCTGCGTCGCCCCCGTGCCCTGGAAAATCCCCAGCTGTGGGTTCTTGGAGACGGGATTGACGCCGAACTGCGCGAGCGTCGGCCCGACCGCGCGAACAAGGACGAGCCGATTGCCGCCTCCCTGGACGACAAACCCAGAGATTGCCGTGTCGGACGGCCGCAGCGTCACCCGGTTGCTGACGTTGGTCAGGAAATCATTCTCGGCATGAACCAGCTGCGAAAACGTTCCCTGGGCATAGTACATGGGCCCGTACTGGCTTTGGGGAGCAAAGGTCATTGCACCGGTCGTTGCCGCCGCGTACTCCACCGTCATGAAATAGCCCACCACGGACGAAGTCGGTTGCGCCAGGGTGAGGACGATGCTCGCCTGGTTCGGGTCGGAGGTGCTGGGCGTGTAGGTGTAGGTGCCGGTGCTCGACGGGGAATACACTGTGCCACCGGCAGAGGCGTTGCCGAGAATCAGCGACAGCTGCATGAAGGTGCCGTCCGCCCCGAAGTAGATCAGGCATGATCCAGTCAGACCTACGTTGGATACGTCGATGCTGAGGCTCAGGAACGAGTCCCCAATCGTGGCGGGCGCCTGGGCTTGAGACCCAGCTGACGCCAACTGCGCCAATGCAATGGCGACCAGAATCTTAACTGCTTTCATCGGCAGAATTGGGCTTGAGCGCTGGGTATCCGGCCGAGCGCAAATGCCGGGCCAATCCCGTACGACCGGCGAACGGCCCAAACCCGCTATCTCCGCCTCAAATCCCTTGGGGTCACGGCGTGCGGGGGAGTTGAGAAAGCACCTTCTTGGCCACGTCCCTGGCTTGGACGTCGACGGAATGGCCCATCTCCAGCACCCTGCCGAGGCTCCTGCGCGCATCCGCGACGCGGTTGACCTTGGCCTCGCACAGGCCGCGCAGCAGCCAGTCCTCCGGCCGCACCGCCTCGCTGTCCGTCACGACCGTCGCTTCCTTGAGGGACGAGCCAAACTGCCCCTGATAGAAATACGACCAGGCAAGGCCGCGCCTGGCGTCAGCAAAGTCGCTCTCCGACGCAAGCGCCGCGGACAGGAGCCTGACCGCAGCCGCGTAGTCGCCGGCCCGGTAGGCCTTGTTTCCCTCGCTGGCGTCGACCATCGCCTGCTCCATTCTGCGCCCCTCCCTCCATGCGCGCCAGACCGGGGCTATCGGCCCCCCTCCGGCGTTCTCAATGACGTCGGAGGCGGGAAGCAGCAGGTTGCAGACCGCCAGGGCGCCAACTGCGCGCAGGCCCCAGCGACCTTGCCTGGCGGCCATCGCCAGGCATGCCGCGAGAACCAAGGGCGCCAATACGGAGGTGACCCGGCTGATGTCGTGTGCAAGGAGCACGTTTGCCAGAAGGGCGGCCGCCGCCAGCCCAGCCACCGCCGCCAATGACCGCATTCTCTCCCGAATCGCCGCGGCTCCCAGGAGCATTGTGACCCATCCCATTCGCAATCCCTCCCAGAGGCCGCGGATGATCTGCGCCGGGTCCCGGTTGCCAAGGTGCCGTGCAATGTGCTCCCTGCCCGAGGCATCCATGCCGGCCGCCAGCAGGTAGCTGCGCATGAGGACGTATGGGCCGACCGCGAGCAGCTCATAGCCGAACTCCCTCAGCGTCACGCGCCATTGCCCAAGTGGCCTGGCGAGGACCGAGTGCCGCAGCACGGCCAGGAGCGGGAGCTGGAAGACGAAGCGCTCGTCCACCCACGGGGTGACGAGGCAGACGGCGATCCTCGCCACCTGGCTTGGGGAAAAGGCATACAGGCACAGCGCCAGCACTAGCCAGCCGTCGTTGTAGCTCAGCCAGCCGGTCGCGACAAAGAACCACGAGAGTGTCGCCATGAGAAGCGTCACCGCCGCCGCCCCCCAGGCGCTTCCGGTGCGCGAGCGGGCGCAGGCGAACACCCATCCGAGGCAGAGCCAGGCCCCCGCCCACGGAAGCGCCAGAAATACGCCTGGAGGCATGCGCAGGAGATGACCCAGCGAAGGGAAGAAGAGCCGCCATTGGACCACCTGGTGCGTGTCGCCAAGCACGATGACGTACGGGTTGCGAAGCTGCGCCAGGACGACCTGCGCGCGGCCAACTTCGGGGTAAACCCCTCCCTGTTTGTTTCCCAACGCCTGCCAGAGGTAAAAGCGCGGGCAGAAGAAAATCAGGACAACCGCCATCACCGCCAGGGCGGCCCCGCCTGCCTGCAAAAGCTTACGCAACGGCATCGACATTTGGGAGAAGTCCGAGATGAAAGACATGCACTGCGATGCGGCGAGTACAGCTCTTTCGAGCGGCGCAAGCGCGGCGGCCCGTTGAGGTCGAACGTTCTGGATTCAATCAGGCCGAATCCCCTGGCTGTTAGGAGGTCAGGGATTGAGGCCGCGCCCTCAGGCCATCGGCGTCTGCGGGCTTAGCGGCGGCCGGAAAGGTGCCTGTCGAGCTGCTCCAGCGTCCCCGTCCAGCCCATGGACATCGATCCGTGGCCCAAGTCGAAGGTGCGCTGCTCGTCCTCCGTCGGGTGGAGGGGCGACCAACGCAGCGTCAGCCGGGTCCTTTCGACAAGATCCTCCAGGGTCACGGTCGTAAGAAGCTCGAGCGGCCACGTCGGGTTCATCGGATGCTTGGTCAGCCCCCCCTTCTCGTCGGAGAAGCAGTTGACGTAAACGATCCGCTCCGGAGCGGCGATCTCCCGGAACACCCATTTGCCCCACATCTCGCGTCCGTCGGGCATCCGCATGCACAAGTGCGCCATCCCGCCTGGCTTAGCTTCAAACCGGGCCACCCGGACGGTGCAACCCTTAGGGCCGAACCATTTCGCGACCTGTGCCGCGTCCGTCCATGCGCTGAACACCGAGTCGCGGCGTGCGTCAAAGATGCGGGTAATCACATAATCCGGGTGCGCGTTAATGAGGGGTAGAAGCTCGGAAAGCCGCTCAAGAGTCTGCTTGGCGCCCTCGATGGCGCCGTACTCGGACACGATCTTGGCTTTGTCTGCCGCCGTGGCGAACTGCATTCTGACCGTGAGCCTTGTCCTGTTCTCGGCAAGCGCGTCGAAGCTCCACGTCGCGGTGAAGTGGACATCATCCGGGGCGTTCTTCCTGCCGCCGCCGTGCGAGTAGGCGATCCGTTCGAGCCGTTGCACCTCCGTGAAGACGCTCCTGTTCGGGTACTCCGTGCCGTCCGGCCCGCGCATGACGTGAATCCAGGCTCCGCCCTGCCTGACATCCATCTCCTCTATCTTCGTCGTGAATCCGCGCGGTCCCCACCATTTTGCCACGTGCCTGGGGTCGGTCATCGCCTCCCAGACGAGCTCCCTCGGGGCCTCGAATACGCGGGAAACCGCGAACTGCCTGTCGTCGGCCCCCGGCTCTCCCCCGCCCCCCCCTGTCCCACCACCTAGGAGTTCCTCGAGGCGCTCTAGGCTCATGGTCCAGCCTTCCTTCATTCCCTTGAGGTACTGGCCCGCCGATTCCGTCGTCTTGCCCACCCGCAGTGTCAGCGTGAGCTCGGTTCCTTCGGGGTGGTCCGCAAACTGCGCCGTGTTCAGGACCTCGAACAGCGGTTTGCCCGCGCCGTCCAGTGCCGCGGTCGCCAGCACGATCCGCTCCGGGACGACAATCTCCCTGAAGCTGCCCGACATCGGGTACACCGAGCCTTCGGGCCCGCACATGTCCAACCGGATCTCCCCTCCGGGCCTGGCGTCAAACTTGTGGATCCTGTTCGAGAATCCCCGCGGGCCCCACCAGGCGCCGAAGCGCCTCGCGTCGACCCAGGCGGCGAAGACTAGGTGGCGCGGCGCCTTGAACGTCCTCTTAAGGACGAGATCCCATTTCGCGGCCGCCTTGGTCGTGTTACCTTTTGCTCCCATGTTTTTTCCCTCCGCGTTGAAGCTCTCCTAGGTATTCGTCGAGCCTGTCAAAGCTCTCCTCCCAGAACCGCCTGTAATCGCCGACCCAGTCGGACACCTCCCTTAGCGGCTTGGCCTGCAGGCGGCACGGACGCCATTGGGCCCTACGGCTGCGAGCGATGAGCCCGCTGCGCTCGAGAACCTTCAGGTGCTTGGAAACGGCCGGAAGGCTCATGTTGAAGGGCCTCGCGAGCGCACCGACATCGGCCTCGCCGCCGGCGAGCCGCGTCAGGATAGCGCGCCTCGTGGGGTCGGCGAGCGCTGCAAGGGTCGCACTGAGTCTGTCGGACGGTTTTCGCATGGCGCTGCTCGTATTTAACCATCTGGTTAAATAAATCCTGTGTTTTTTGTCAAGCGCCTCAAGCGAACATTTGAAGCGCCATCCAACCCCCCGGTTGTCCATGTGGCGCGCCAGCCATGCGCGCAGAGAGCGCACCCTCCACTGTCTTAGCGTGAGCCGCGGCCGGCTGCAGCCGCTGCCCTGCAAAAGCAAAGGGCCGCCCGACAAACGGGCGGCCCCTTTAGGAATGACCTGGCCGATTGCTACGGCGCGTAGGTGATCGTGCGAACCCCGGCCACGCTTGTGATCGTGATCGTGATCCCCTGCGTGAAGGTCGTCGGGTACGTCTCGTTGGCGACCGTGTTGAGCGCCTTGACGTAGGACGTGGGCCCGAGGAGGTCCGACAGCGTCACCGTCGAGACACCGTTCTCGAGGTAGTACTGGTCGGCGCCTGCCGAGAGCTGGCGGGCGTTGTTCAGGACGGCCTTGTCCTGCGAGTTCGTGCGCACCTTCTGGAAGGCGGGAATCGCCATGGCGGCCAGTAGGCCGATGATGACGACGACGATCATGATTTCAACAAGGGTGAAGCCCTTGGTATGCTGTTTAGTGATATTCATTTTGGGTACCTTGTGTATTCTATTGCTGCCTTGATCGGTAAATCGACCAAGGCTGAAGACCCACTTTCTTTAAGAATAACTTCTGATGCAAAGTAATTACGATGGGGTTTACTGCGTATATTTACTTACTCATTGTTAAGATCATACGCAACAATGCTCCGCCTCAAAATTAGGGGCTGCTGGCGTCGTGATGCACAGCGTTTCTTACGCATAATTAGAGAAGATTAACGCCCTCACCTAAGTATGAAGGCATCAATCCCCACATTGTAGCCAAGGGCGCTGGGGTTCTTTGAAATTATCTTCACGGCGATGGGATTGTTTCCCGCGACCAGTGCGGTGCGCCCGAGCGCGACATCTTTAGGTGCCATGACCGCCGCGTAGAGGTCCACGGGGCCGCCCAGCGGATTTCCGCCCAGGCCGAATTGGACCACGCCGAAACTCGGGCCGGTCGCAACTCGCGCCACCACATCGTAGACGCCCCTCGCAGAGACGGGCACCTGCAGCATCAACTCAGGTCCGGCGTTGTCTACGTACCAGAACAGGGCGCCCTTGCCCGACCATCCCTCCCCGTACTCCCACGGCCCCATGTCCTGCGCCCAGAAGCCCCCTGCGGTCGCCCTTGCCGTGGAGACCAGCCCCTCTGCCTCGATTGCCCCGGGGATGTTCAGCGTCGCGACCGGAGCGAGGTTGGAGGGCATGAGGTCCTTCGGGAGCGGGTTCGGCGCCGGCGACGGGCCGGCGAGGTAGTAGTAGGCGACCGATGAGTAGTCGGCCGTGACCGCGTTTCCCGTACCATGCTCGATCGTGAAGCGAATCGACTTCCTGAAGGGGATCGCGTCCTCGATGTGCCATCGGTAAGCGGAGATGCGCGAGCGCTTCTCGTCCTTGATTATCACGCCGTGGTAGGGCGCGGAATAGGTGCCCCTGTCGAAGTACCATCCCGAGCAGAAGTAGTCCTCCGTGCCCGTGCCCTCGATCGACGGCGTGGCCGCGCCGTCGACGTAGACCATCTCGTTGCCCTCAAGGAAATACAGCCCTCCCCTGCCGGCCATGAACAGCGCCGTCCCGACGTAGTGGCCCTCCCCGATAGTGTCTAGGATCGTGTAGTTCCTACCGGGCGCCGTCGGGTTCTCCCGCCTGAACTGCGCGTGGAAGCAGCGCGTGTCCTGCGGGACAGAGTCCAGGGCAGTGTAGTCGATGTTGTAGTAGAACGAGTCGATCGGCTTGGCGGCGCCATTCGTCAGCGTCCAGCGCGCCGACCGGTGAAACGGCATCGGCCAGTAGCAGTTGTATCCTCCCGACGTCTCGTCCAGCGGCATCGAGATGTAGTCCTTCTGCTCGCCGAAGCCCACGCCGAAGAACGCGCCGATGGGGCACTCGACGCTGGGGTATTCGTCCCCGTCCCAGTACATGCGCAAGATGGCCTGGCTCAGGATCGCGGCGTCCTCCCGCGGCGCTATGGTCACCCAGAACCGGTGGATGCATCCGGCGCCGGCGTGGGAGAAGAGCGTCACGGTCTCGCCCGCCTTGACGTGCAGGGCGTCGTCGTTCTGGTGCTTGCGGTCCCACGATCCCTCGTGCATCGCGACACCCTCCCGGGGCTCCGCAAGGCCCGAGAGCGGCGACGCATAGCCCGTGTTCGCGCCTGGCGCCTGCTGGACGGAGACGGCAAGGGCCGCGAGGAGCGCCAAGGCTCCTAGCCACGGGGTTTGGGGAGCGGTCGCGGGGTATGGAGTTTCGGTTTTCATGGGAAAATGTGGCGCGGGCGCCAGATCAGAACTTGACCGGCAGCACGATTGTGCCCTCGTCGGCGGCGCCGTCCTTTATCCTCGGGATGAACAGCCATTGGCGCAACTGCGCCGCCGCCTCGGCCGCGAGGGCGGGGTCCACGCCGCCCGTCGTGTCCAGGTAGTCGAACGTGCCGTCCGGCGAGACCCGAATGCGCAGGTTCACGGTCTGGCCGGCCAGCCTGCCCTTCAGGTCGTCACCAAACTTGAGGGGGAAATGCCGGTAGACCATCGGGGGATGGCCGCCCGAGGAGCGCTCCGCGATCACCCTCCCGAGCCCCACGTGGTCCACGGCGTCAAAAAGAGTGTCGAGGACCCCGTTTCCCCTCGTGCTGCGGACCGCCGAGGGCCCGCTGAAGACGAGCGCTGTCCAATAGAGCCTCTCCTTCGAATTCATCGGGGGAAAGTCCGCGGAAACCTTCTTTCCCCTGGGCGCCTCGAGGCGGCCGACACCCGTGCCGACAATGGCCACCTTGGGCGCCGAGTCGTAGACGCCGCCAAGGTCCGGGAAGACGAGCAGCAGCAGGTACACGTCATCCATGTCGCGGTCCGCCGTCAGCGTTGCGTCAAACGCCGTGAACGATCGCGTGGATTTCGAGCCGTAGATGTCATAGGTCATCTGCTCTCCGGTGGCCTCGGCCTCCTTTATGGCGACAAATCCGTCGCCGAAGCTCGCGCCCGGCACGATCGAGACCGGGACGTCGCGCCTCGTCTTTCTCGCCCCGTTTACGACGACGACCGGGCTGTGTCCGTCGAAGGCGACAATGGGAAGGCGCTCCCCGCCTACGTAGGCCATGGGCAGTCCGGGCCTCTCTGGCAGGGACTTGCCGGCCGGGACGAACTCCTGCGCCCCGGCGTTAGCGCCGGCGAGCACAAGCAGCCCGGCCGCTAGGCCTCCCAGGGAAAGGATGCGTGAGTTCGCTCGCACGGCTATGGGGGGGTTCGGGGCGCCCCGAACGGCCCGCCTAAGGCGGGCCGGGCAGGCACCCCCATGAATGCCGCCATTCGCGCCGGGAATCTAGCCTTAAAGCCGCGGTCAGGTCTGGGTCTCCACCCAGCGGATCGCGTACCGGACGAGGGCTGTCGAATCAGGCATCTGAAGCTTCTCCTTGATGTGACCGCGGTGGACGTCGACCGTCTTCGGGCTGAGGTGCAGCTGCACCGCGATGTCCTTCGTGCTCTTGCCAAGGCCAACGAGCTGGAAGATCTCAAACTCGCGGTCGCTGAGCCTCTCGATCGGCGAGGCCGAGCCGCGGGGACGCCTGGCGGAGAGGTCGTCCAGAATCTTCGCCGACATCTTCGGGCTCAGGTAGACCTGCCCCGAGAGGACCTGCCGGATGGCGGCGAGCAGGTTCTCGCCGCCGGCCTCCTTCATCACGTAGCCGCGCGCGCCCGCCCTCAGCGCCCGCTCGGCGTACACGACCTCGTCGTGCATCGACACCACCAGGATCAGCATGCTCGGGTTCTGGGCGAGCAGGTCCTTGATGAACTCAAGGCCGCTTCTGCCCGGCATGCTGATGTCGGAGAGCACCAGGTCGGGCTGTATCCGGGCAAGCTCCCTGCTGGCCGCCGCCGGATCCCCAGCCTCGCCGCAGACCTCGAGGTCGGGCTGCCGGTTTATGAGCTGCGCGAGCCCCGCCCGCATCATCGGGTGGTCGTCGACGAGGAGGATCTTCTTTCGAGGGGCCGGGGCCGCTCGCACGGCCGGCGCCTCCGCCGGACCCTGGGAAGCGTGCTTCTTCGCCCGGGCCTTCATTCCCTGGGCGCAAACGCGCAGGTTACCGTCACTCCGGCGGCCTTCTTCGAGGACACGGTCAGCGTGGCCCCGATCACACGGGCCCTGTGCTGCATCATCCGTAGCCCAAGGCCCGGGTTTCGCTCGTCCGTCTTGGGCATGCCGCAGCCGTTGTCCGAGATCTGGAGCCAGGGGCCGTCCTTGGTGTCGCGGAAGCGCACCACAATCTCCGTCGTCTTGGAGTGCTTCACGGCGTTGTTCACGGCCTCCTGGGCGATCCTGTAGAGGTGGCCCGCCACCGTGGGCTCGAGGGCCGCCACCGTCGCCGGGCACTCCAGCCGGCAGCGGATGCGCCTCAGGGAATTGATCCTCTCGGTGAGCTCGGCCAGGGCCGTGCGCAGCGCGTCCGGGTCGTCCCTCACCGGAACCAGGCCCCGGGACAGGACCCGGGTCTGCGCGACCGCCTCCCGCAGCATCCTGCCCATCTGCTCGACCCGCTCCCTCAGGTCCGGCCGCAGCTCCGCGATGTCCTCCTTCAGGCCCGTGCAGATCAGCTCGACCGCGGTCAGCTGCTGGCCCAGTCCGTCGTGGAGGTCCGCGCCGATGTTGTGCCGCTCCTTCTCGCTTATGGCGACGATCTCGCTCTCGAGCCTGCGGCTGTCGGCCTGGGCGCCGGCGAGCGCCCGGTCGCGCTCGACGCCGCTGAGCGCGCGCTTGATCACCGAGGGCAGCAGGTCGAGCAGGCCCGTGTCCTTCATGACGTAGTCAAGCGCCCCCTCCTTCATCGTCTCGACTGCGACCTTCTCGTCCCCCCTGCCCGTGACGACGATGAACGGGACGCGCAGGTTGCGCTCCTTCAGCCGCTTGATCAGGGTCGTTCCGTCCATGTCCTGCATCTTGAGGTCCAGGAGCATGAGGTCCGGCACCTGCCGCCCCATGGCCTCAAGCGCAGCGGATCCCGAATGGGCGGTGGCGACGGCGTAATGCTCGGCGCGCAGCGCCTCCGCCATCAGGATGAGCATCCCGTCGTCGTCGTCGACGATCAGGATGTGCTCGGTGGGATGCGGCGCTGGCATGTGTCGCCCGCTCAGCGCCCGTTGACCGGCGGGAGCATCATCAGCGTGATGAACAGGCCGAGGCGCCTGATGGCCTCCGCAAACTTGTCGTAGTCGACCGGCTTCTGGATGTACACGTTGCAGCCGAGCTGGTGGCAGCGTTCGACCTCCCGGGCGTCGTCGGTCGTGGTGAGTATGACAATAGGCATCTTGCGCAGCTCCGGGTCCGCCTTGAGGCGGCGAAGGACCTCGACCCCCTCGACCTTGGGCATCCGCACGTCGAGGAGGACGAGGTAGGCCTGCCCGGGATCGGTGCGCTTCGCGGCGCTCGGCCCGAAGAAGAAGTCGAGCGCCGCCTGGCCGTCGGTGAAGTGCCGGATCGGATTGTTCAAACCCGCCGCGATCAGGTTCTCGCGCACAAGGATCGCATGGCCCTCGTCGTCGTCGACAATGAGGATCTCCGGCATCTGGTTCATTGCTTCGGCGCCATGGCGTTGGCCGTCATCGGTAGCGATATATGGAAATTGGATCCGGATCCCTCGTCGCTCTCAACCCAGATCTTTCCGTTCTGGCGCTCGAGCACCCGCTGCGCGATGGTGAGCCCGAGGCCCTCCCCATTCTGGGTGTCGGGGTTGAGGCGGTGGAAGATCTCGAAGATCTTGGCCTGGTGGTCCGGGGCGATCCCTATGCCGTTGTCGGAGACCGTGTACACGGCCTGGTCGCCCTCGGTCCACCCGCTGACCTCGATGCGCAGCGGCCGCCCGGGGTCCCGGTATTTCAGGGCGTTGTCTATCAGGTTCGCGAAGACCTGGCTCGTGTGCACGCTGTCGCCCAGGCAGCTCGGGAGCTGCCCGATCCTGATCTCGGCCTTGGCCTCGTTCAGCTGGAACTTGGTGGCGGCCACGATCTCGGCGAGCAGCGAGTTCATCTCAAGCGGGACGATGCTCAGGGCCACCCTTCCCAGGCGCGAGTAGCGCAGCAGCCCTGCGAGCAGGAGGTCTATCTTGTTCGTGCTGGCGTTGATGAAGCGAAGGGCCTGCGGTATCGTCGACTCGACGGCCTCCCTCAGGTCCGCCTCCCGCACGGCGTTGTCTCCGGCCCCGGACACCAGGGCGCGCATGCGCTCGCACGAGCGGTTGAGCTGGCGCCCGAATCCCTGGATGTTCACGAGCGGCGACCTCAGGTCATGGGACACGGTGTACACGATCGTCTCCATCTCCTTGTTCTTCTCCGAGAGCTCCGAGGCCGTGCGCAGCAACTCGAGCTCGTTCGCCTTCCGCTGCGTGATGTCGGTGCGGATCGCGATGTACTGGGTCGGCTTGCCCCCCGCGCCGAGCCGAGGGAAGATCGTGGTGTCGACCCAGTAGTAGGATCCGTCCTTGGCGCGGTTGCGTATCTCCCCGCGCCACACGTGGCCGCGGCCGATCGTCGACCAAAGGTCCCTGAAGAACTCCTTCGAGTGGTAGCGGGAGTTGATGATGCGGTGGTCGCGCCCGATCAGCTCCTCGCGCGAGTACTTCGAGATGTCGCAGAACCTGTCGTTCGCGAAGGTTATCAAGCCGGCCGCATCCGTGATCGCCACGATCGAGTGCTCGTCCAGCGCCGCCCTGACGTCCTTGAGCTCCGTGAGGGTCGCAGCCATCTCCCTGCCGATGCGCTTCTGCTGGGAGATGTCCCTCGCGGTCTTGCAGGCCCCGATCACCCTTCCCTGCAGGTCCCGAATCGGGGCCACGCCGACAAGGACGTCGATGAGCTCGCCGCTCCTGCGACGGCGCACCGACTCATACTGCCCGACCGACTCGCCGCGCAGGGTGCGCTCGGCGATCCCGTTCGCCTCCTCGGCGCGGTCCTCCGGGACGATCAGCATGATGTTATTGCCGATGGCCTCGGCTGCGCTGTACCCGAAGATCCTCTCGGCCCCGCGATTCCAGCCCTGGATCACGCCCTTCAGGTCCTTCGTGATGATCGCATCGTCGGTCGCCTCGATGATCGAGTTGGCGATCGCGAAGCCCTGCCGGTGCCTTTCGGCATCGGCAGAGGCGGCCGCCCGCTCCCTGGCATGGCGCGAGGTGCGCCGGAATATCCACGCCAGGAATCCCAGGTTTGCCGCCGCCCCGAGCGCTATGGCGGCCAGCCTCGTCTCCCCTGCGGCGGCCGAGGCCACAAGGGCGAGGCTCGCGATGAGCACGGCCGCCGCGCAGATGAATGCGACAGGGCTCTCGTATCGCTCGTTTTTCAAGGGCTGCAGTAGTGCCGGATCGGTCTTCCCGCGGATTACGGTTTTCAGGAGGCGCTCAGCGCCATGAATCTGGCACGATACCGCTGCCGGACGCAAGCGACGCGCACTCTTTTGCAAATTGCGCACAGCAAGGGCGCCACCCCTGGGGTAGCCTTGTCACCATGGACACCATTCTGGCTGCAACCGACTTTTCGCCGGTGACGAAGGCCGTGGTCGCCCAGGCCATATCCATGACCCGGGGCCGGCCGGCCGGCCGGATCGTCCTTCTGCACGTCGTCAACCCGCCAGGCATGGCCGGCAGCCCGGACGGTTATTTCACCGAGCTGGTACCCCTTCTCGACGCCATGAGGGTGGCGGGAGCGCGCCGCCTCAAGAAATGGAAGGAATACCTCCAGTACCGGCAGGTCCGCGTGAAGACCCTGCAGGTCGACGGCTTCCCAGCGTTCGAGATCCTCAAGCAGGCGAGAAAGCACGCGGCGAAATACATCGTCCTGGGATCACACGGACACTCCGGCATCTATGACCTGCTGGTCGGCAGCACGACAAGCGGCGTCCTGAAGCGCTCGAAATGCCCGGTTGTCGTCGTGAGGGCGAGGCCCGGAGCGAAGAAACGATGAGGCGATTCACCCAGCAGAGAAGCCTGAAGTCGGAATGCCGGGAGCGGCCGCCGCCTCAGCCGACGCAGTGACCGAGGGCCCAAAGGGGCTGCCATTGCCCGGACTGTCCGCCCGGCGGGAACCTGCCGGAGCACCTATACCCTAAGGAATTCCCTTAGCGAAGTAACTACGCGCCACCGATTCCCAGGTCGCCGCCGAACGTGTAAGCTGCAGCATCATGCAAGCCTCCACTATGACGCGGGTAGGAGTTGTAGGAGTAAAAGGCGGGGAACGGGCGGACCGCGACCTCGCGGCCTGCCTCCAGAAATCGGAGATCTATCGCGATTACCAGCGGTCATTCGAGGCGGCGACCGGGCTTCCCCTGGCGCTTCGCGCCGTCGGATCGTTCCAGACGCCCCTTCACGGCTCGAGGCACGCGAATCCCTTATGCCAGCTCATGGCCTCCCAGAACAAGAGCTGCGCGGCATGCCTGGAGCTGCAGGAGAGGATCGAGGTGCACGCCTCGGAGAAGGCCGCCACGCTCGAGTGCTTCGCGGGCCTGAGCGATACGGCCGTCCCGGTGCGGATCGGCGAGCGGGTGGTCGCCTTCCTGCAGACCGGGCAGGTCCTCATGCGCAGGCCGTCCAACTCGCACTTCAGCATCATCCTGAAGCGGGTCCGCAGCTGGGGAGTCACGACCGACGCGAAAGCGCTTAAGGAGGCGTACTTCCGCTCGCAGGTGGTCGTGCGCCAGCGCTATGAGTCCTCCGTCCACCTGATCAGCATCTTTGCGCAGCACCTCTCGAGCCTCGGCAACCAGATCATGGTGAGCGAGAACGCCGCCGAGTCGCAGACCATTACCAAGGCCCGCGCATTCATAGCGGAGCACCTTGCCGAGGAGATCACCCTTGGGGAGGTGGCGCGCGCCGCAGGCATGAGCATCTACTACTTCTGCAAGATGTTTAAGAAGGAGATGGGCCTCACTTTTACCGAATACCTTGCCCGGCTGCGGGTTGAGACGGTCAAGCGCATGCTCCTCGATCCGCACAAGCGCATAAGCGAGGCGGCCTACGACGCGGGCTTCCAGTCGCTCTCGCAGTTCAACCGCGTCTTCAGGCATTTCGCCGGCGAGACCCCTTCGAACTTCCGCGACGCCCTGCAC
This sequence comes from Opitutaceae bacterium, assembly GCA_003151515.1. Taxonomy (GTDB): domain Bacteria; phylum Verrucomicrobiota; class Verrucomicrobiia; order Opitutales; family Opitutaceae; genus Palsa-1447. The sequence continues at coordinate 104,621 of PLXS01000008.1, read as the reverse complement.
CGCAAGCGCGCCGGGGTCGCCGAGCCCGCCCGCATGACCTGCGCGGCCTGATCCGCATCGCCCCTTCGCTCCCCCGCGGGACGGCCCCGCCTTGGACATCCCGCAAGCCTGATGCCCGGCGGCCGCCAGCCGGGCCAAACGTTGCACCGCAATTGGCAAGATTCGCGCAGCCGGGCGCCGGGGCAGGAAGTAACCTATGGCACCATGAGCACCATCCTTGTCCCGGTGGACTTCTCCCCTGTGACGAACTCGGTCGTCGGTGCTGCGATCGCCCTCGCGGTCCCGACAGGCTCGCGCCTTGTGATCATGCATGTCCTTCAGCCCCCGGCGGTCGTCGCCGATTACGGCCTCATGGGCTCCTTCGTCCTTCCCGTCATGGAGACTATGGGCCAGGCGGCGACCGCCCGCCTTGAGAAGATAAGGAGCCGCGTGGAGGCCCAGGACCTGCTGGCAACGACCGCACAGGTGACCGGCGCCTCCTCGTCGCGGATGATCGCCTCGGAGGCCGAGAAGTGGAAGGCCGACTACATTGTCATGGGCTCGCACGGCCACACGGGCTTCTACGACCTGCTGATTGGAAGCACGACGGGCGGCGTTCTCAAGCGGGCCCCCTGCCCCGTCGTCATCGTGCCGGCTCAGAGGAAGAGGCCGCGCCGGCGCTAGGGGCCGCCCGCGCCGCCGACCCGGGAGAGCCTGACCTCCATTCGCTTTCGCGCCTCCGCGACCAAGAAATGCCCAGCGTTGCGCAAGTCCTGCGGAGCAGTCGAACCGATCCAATGCTAACATGTCCCAGTGAGTACGGCACCGGCTGCCGCCGCTCCCAGTACCGGGAGCACACCCCGAGAATCGCCCCAAAACCCAGAATAGCCCATTCGCTCCCATGGAACTGATGAACGCCATATACGGACGCCGGGCCATTAGGCATTTCACGAACCGAGACGTGCCGCGGGAGGTGATCGCTGCCCTCGCCGAGGCCGCCGCCCAGGCTCCGAGCGCCATGAACTCGCAGTCGTGGGCGTTCGCCGTCTTCAAGGGAAGGGAGCGCCTCCAGGACTTCTCGGAGCGCGCCAAGCTGTATTTCCAGGAATCCTTCAGCCCGGGTTCGGCTGACCCCGACGTTCGCATGCGGGAGATCCTCACCAAGCCCGGCTACAACATCTTCCACGACGCCACGACCCTTGTGGTCGTCTACGCCAAGCCGAACCACGACCGATTTGCGGTCGGCGCGTGCTACCTTGCCGCGCAGAACCTGATGCTCTCGGCCTTCGACATGGGCCTGGGCACCTGCCCCATCGGCTTCGCGCAGCCGTGGCTTGACCTGGACGAGATCAAGGCGGAGCTCGGGATCCCGGTGCAGTACACGGCCGTCTTCCCACTGGTCGTAGGGTATCCGGAAGGGCCCGCCGAGGATCCCCATCGCCACCGGCCCGAATTCCTCAACTAGCCATGAGCGGCGAAGAGAGCAGCGACCCGTCCGTGAAGATCGATCCGCGCTGGCGGTGGCACTACCGCGCGCTGATGCGCCTTAACGGCCGGCTGATCGGCGACCGCGACGCCCACCGGCGCGAGGTGAGCGAGTCCCTGGCCGAGGCCCACAAGGACCCCTCCGACACCGCGGCCGACAGGAGCGAGCGCGACATCCTTTTTGCCGAGCTGGGCATGGAGGAAAACTCCATCGCCGAGGTGGAGGCCGCCCTGCAGAGGATTCGCAATGGAACCTACGGTATCTGCGAGGCCACGGGGAAGCCAATATCCCTGGACCGCCTGCGCGCGATCCCGTGGACCCGGTTCTGCCGGGAGGCCGCGCCGCGTACGCCACCCCGCAGGGCCTGACGGGCACCGCCGCTAGTCCTTGAACAGGCTCTCGCTGGCGACCCTGGCGGCCGCCCGGGCGACCACCAGCTCCTCGTTCGCCGGCACGACGCGCACCGTGACAGGGCTTCCCTCCGGCGAGATGACGGCGCCGTTCTGCCTGTTTCGCCCCGCCTCCAGCCTGATTCCAAGGTGCTCCATCTGCTCGCAGATGCCCCGCCTCACCGCGGGGGCGTTGGCGCCGATGCCTCCCGTGAAGACCAGCGTGTCGAGGCCCCCAAGGACCGCCGCCAGGGAGCCCAGGTGCTTCCTCGCCGTGTAGCAGAAGAGGGCGACAGCCTCGGCCGCGTGAGGATTGGTGTCGGCCGACTTGAGTAGCTCCTGCATGTCGCGGCTGACGCGCGACACGCCAAGCAGGCCCGATTGGAAGTTCACCATCCTGTTGACGTCGAGGGCCGGCATGTCCTTGCCGATGAGCAGGTGCAGCAGGACTCCCGGGCTTAGGTCGCCGCTGCGCGTGGCCATCATCAGGCCACCGTTCGGCATGTAGCCCGCCGTCGTGTCGACGCTCGCGCCGTGGCGCACGGCCGTCATGCTGGCCGTGCAGCCGAGATGCGCGATGACCACGCGCTCGTGGGCGGCGTTCGCCCCGGAATCGGCCGCGAGCCGCGACATGATGTACTCCAGCGAGAGCCCGTGCGACCCGAAGCGCACGACGCCCTGGTCGAAGAGCTCCCGCGGCAGGGGATGCATCTGCGCGACCGCCGGCATCGTCCTGTGGAAGGCGGTGTCGAAGCACGCGACCCCTGCCACGCGCGGGAAAAGCTCCGCCATGGCGCGGGCGAGACGCACGTCGGGCTCCAGGTGGCCGGGCTCGAGCTGGATCAGGGTGAACAGCTCATCCTCCAGCTCCGGAGTGATGAGGACGGGCTCCGCGAAGCGGCGCCCTCCGTGCACGAACCGGTGGCCGAGCACATCCACGCGCAGGTCCGGCACGCAGGCGCGCAGCCAGTCCACCGCCCTGCGGGCCGCGGACTCGTGGTCCGGGAACACGCCTGCCGTGTCGCAAAGCACGCGTCCGGCCTCGTCGTTGGCGCGGAAGCGGCCCGTCGCGAGCCCGATCCCCCCGCAGTCCACGAAGACTGCCATGCGCTCGCGGGCGCCCAGCTCGAAGAGGGCGAACCTGGCGCTCGAGGTGCCCCCGTTGACCGAAAGGACGTGGATCGACGCGGGTCTCATCGCCCGCGCCGAGTGCAGCGGCGCCCGTCGCCTTCTTTCCCGGAAATAATCAAGGTAAGTATATTATCTTATGGGGGCGCTTCCCGGCTCCGCAGGCATTGCGCTTTAGTGTGCATTTCGTGCAGGGGGCGCCCCGCCCCCTCTGAGGGATTGCCCGCCCGAAGCAAATGCCCATAATCAAAGCACGAGGCAGAAGCGGCCGGGGCTGAGACGGCCCACACCCTAGACCATGAAATCACACGCAGGCATCCTGGACCCGCACAGGGGCTCCGCGCGCACCCTCGACTTCCTCTTCGCCCCGCGCTCGATCGCCGTCATCGGAGCGACCGACAAGGAGGGCAGCGTCGGCCGCAGCGTCCTTGAGAACCTTCGCTCCTTCGGAGGAAGCCTCCATCCCATCAACCCGAACCACGAGACTATCCTGGGCATGCAGGCGTTCCCCTCCGTGGAAGCGGCCCCCGCCCCGATCGACCTGGCCGTCATCGCGACGCCGGCCCCGACGGTGCCCGGCATTGTCAGGGAATGCGGGCAGGCCGGTGTCAGGGGCGCGGTCATCCTCTCGGCGGGCTTCCGCGAGAGCGGCTCCGAGGGCTCGGAGCTCGAGCGCCAGATCAAGGAGGAGGCGGCGCGCGGCGGCGTGCGCATCCTCGGCCCCAACTGCCTGGGGCTCATGGCGCCGCATGCGCACCTGAACGCCACGTTCGCGGGCGCCCTTCCCCAGCCCGGGAACATCGCCTTCATCAGCCAGAGCGGGGCGCTTTGCACTGCAATCCTCGGGTGGAGCTTCCGCAAGAAACTCGGCTTCAGCGCCTTTGTCTCGGTCGGCTCCATGCTGGATCTCGGCTGGGGCGACTTGATCGACCACTTCGGCAGCGACCCGAACACGCACAGCATCGTGATCTACATGGAGTCGATAGGCGACGCCCGCTCGTTCCTGTCGGCGGCCCGGGAGGTGTCGTTCACGAAGCCCATCATCGTCATCAAGGTCGGTCGCACCGAGGCGGCGGCGACCGCCGTCGTGTCGCACACGGGGGCGATGGCCGAGAGCGACGAGGTGCTTGACGCCGCCTTCCGCAGGGTCGGCGTCCTTCGCGTCGACACCATCGAGGACCTTTTTGAGCTGGCCGAGCTGGTCGGCAAGCAGCCCGTCCCACGGGGCCCGCGCCTTTGCATCGTAACGAACGCGGGCGGGCCGGGCGCGCTGGCCGCCGACACGCTTGTCGCGCGCGGCGGGCGCCTCGCCCAGCTCACCTCGGCGAGCGTCGCCGCACTCGACGGCTTCCTGCCCAAGGCATGGAGTCACGGCAACCCGATCGACATCCAGGGCGACGCGGACGAGGCGCGCTTTGCGAAGGCGGTCGAGGTCGCCGTCGCCGACCCCGAGAGCGACGGCGTGCTTGTCGTCCTCACGCCGCAGGCCCTCACCAACGCGACGACGACCGCCGAGGCGCTGCGGCCCTTCGCGAACATCCACCGCAAGCCCGTGCTCGCCAGCTGGATGGGCGGGGCCGAGGTGGACGGCGGACGGCGTGTCCTCGCCGAGTGCGGCATCCCGGTCTTCGAGTACCCGGACACGGCGGCGCGCGCGTTCTGCTACATGTGGCAGCGCAGCTCGAACCTGCACTCGCTCTACGAGACGCCGGCGCTCTCCGCCTTCTCGACGGGGGGGGAAGGAGCGCGCAAGCGCGCCGCCGATGTTATCCGGTTGGCGCAGCGCGCCGGCCGCACCCTCCTTAGCGAGTACGAGGCCAAGCAGGTGATCGCGGCGTACGACCTGCCGACTGTGGAAACGAGCCTGGCGCTGAGCGAGAAGGCCGCCGTCGCGGCGGCGGAGCGGATGGGCTACCCGGTCGCCGTGAAGCTGCACTCCGAGAGCCTGGCGCACAAGACCGAGGTGGGCGGCGTGCACCTTGACGTGGGGTCGCGCGCCGGCGTCCGCGCTGCCTGGAGGGCGATCGAGAAGTCCGTGGCCGAGAAGGCGGGCAAGCGCCACTTCCTTGGCGTCACCGTGCAGCGCATGGCGTCGCGCACGGGCTACGAGCTGCTGCTGGGAAGCAGCGTGGACCCCAACTTCGGCCCCGTGATCGTCTTCGGCGCCGGCGGCGAGCTCGTCAACGTCTTCAGGGACCGGGCCCTGGCGCTGCCGCCGCTCACCGCCAACCTGGCGCGCCTCGCCATCGAGCAGACCAAGATCCACGCCGCACTCCTCGGGGTCCGCGGAAGATTGCCGGCGGACATCCGGGCCCTCGAGCTGCTGCTCGTGCGCTTCAGCCAGCTCGTGGCCGAGCATCCGCGCATCAAGGAGATCGACATCAACCCGCTGCTCGTCTCCAGCGAGCAGATGATCGCCCTGGACGCCCGCATCGTGCTGCATGACCCGTCGGTCAAGGAGCAGCAGCTGCCGCGCCCGTCCATCCGCCCCTACCCCTTCCATTACGTGAGGTCCGAGACGCTCAAGGACGGCACGCCGGTCACGATCCGTCCCATCCGGGCCGAGGACGAGCCCCTCATGGTGCGCCTGCACCACCACCTGTCCGAGGACTCTGTCTACAACCGCTATTTCTCGTTCCTGAAGCTCGAGCAGCGCATCGCGCACGAGCGCCTGGCGAGACTCTGCTTCATAGACTACGACCGCGAGATGGCCCTGGTGGCGGAGCACACGGACCCGAGGTCGGGCGAGCGCGAGATCATCGGCGTGGGCCGGCTCGTGAAGCAGCCGGGGACGAATTCAGGCGAGTTCGCCGTGCTGGTCGACGACCGCTGGCAGGGCCGCGGCCTGGGATCGATGCTGCTGCGCCTGGTCGTTCGCGTCGGCCGCGACGAGCACCTTTCGGTTGTTACGGGTGAGATCCTTCCGGACAACGTGGCCATGAAGAGCGTCGCCCGCCGGGTGGGATTCCGGCTGCACCAGTCCGCCGGCGACGGGGTGATTCGCGCCGTCATCGAGGTCTAGGGCGGCCGCCGGGCGGCGGGCGCCGCATGGCCCTACGGGCGGGCGTTTCCGGAAAGGGCCTGCTTCACCCAGACGCCGAACTCCGGGGTCGGCGTGTAGCTCCAGTCCGAGACGAGGCAGGGCCACGCCGACGGGTGGAAATCCCAGGCCGTCCAATTCCATCCGTGCGCCGCGAGGACCCCAAGGATCTCGCGGTTCCAGCGCTCGTCGCTGTACTGCGAGCCCTTCGGGAACGGCCACATCGCCTCCCGGGAGCCGAATTCGCTGACGATGAAGGGCAGGCTCTTGCCGAACGCCTCCATGCGCGCCTCCCACTGGGCTATCGTCTCGCGCCCGAAGCCCTTGAATTCGTGCGGGTACGGGTGCACCGCATAGACCACACCCGCGCCGCGCGGATCCGAGAGCCGGTGGCCCTGGAGCACGCCGCCCAGGTCGTAGGCCCAGTTGATGCCCCCGGCCACCACCACGTTGCGGGCCCCGCTCGAGCGTATGGCGTCCAGAACGGCCTGCAGGCCGACGCCCTGGTAGGCGAGCGTCTCCTTCGTCTTCTCGTCGACCTCGGTCACCGGCCCTCCGTTCTGCCATTCGTCCCAGGTTATGCGCGTCGGCTCGTTGTAGAGGTCGAAGAGCGCGGCGGGGTTCCCGCGGTACTCGCCCGCCAGCGCCTTCCAGAACATGATGCTGTTGGCATCGGGGAGGTCGTGCTGGCCGATGTTCCTGCCCCAGACGCCGGCGTCCGACCAGTGAAGGTCGAGCAGGATGTGCGCGTCGTGGGCCGCGCAGAGGTCGACAAGCCGCCGGACAATGGCTCGGTACGCCTCGCCGCCGTCGGCCTGGTCGGGGGCCTTCCCGAACCAGCGGTCCTGCGACAGGGGCAGGCGGATCAGATTCGCGTGCCATTCGGCCAGCGCGACGCGGACCGTCTCCGCTATCCTCCCCTCGCCCGTGCTCGAGAACTCCATCCCGGCGCAGTTGACCCCGCGAAGCCTCGCCGGTGCGCCCGAGGCGTCGATGAGCTGGTTGCCCGAGACGCTGAGGGCCGCGGGCTCGGCGCGCACCCAGGCGGCGGCCAGCATGAGTGAGGTGGCTGCGCAGCAGACTTTGCAATTCAGCTTCATGGCAAAGATCGACCTGTATTTCGCGTCCACAAGTCTTTCAAATACTTAAAAGACATGAAGGCGCGCCCACGATGCGTTCGCAGGAGTCAGGACCCGGCCGCCGCGCTCCGGGCCGCCCTGTGCGCCTTCGCCCTGCTCGGCTGCGCCGCCGGCTCCCGCGCCCAGGCAACCGAGGAGGAGATCGTCCAGAATCCGGCCGTCCTGGTCGTCGGGGCGAGTCCCGGGACGGCCTCAGCCGGCGCCACGCTCGCCGACGTTCAGCCGGACTTCGAGCCTCTGTCGACGGCGTGGGCGGCGCTCAACGGGGCCGTTCCAAACCTCCACATCTCCGAGAGCGGCTCGGGCGGATACGGCGCCCTGTTCGCCGCCCGCGGCCTGGCGAACACGCCGTACTTCGGCGATCCGGCCGTGACCGTCTATTTCGCCGACATCCCCCTTCCCAGCAGCTTCACCTATCCCGAGGGGCTCTTCGGCTTCGGCTCCGCGAACGTCTTCCTAGGGCCGCGCGGCACCCAGTTCGGCCGCGCGACCGACGGCGCCGTCGTGGTCTTCAACCCGGACGAGGCCGCCCGGGCCGGCGGGCAGGCCGTGGCCGGCGCCGGCAGCTTCGACTCGAGGTTCGCGGCCCTCGCCGTGAGCACCGACCCTCATGGCGGCGCCGACGCGACGGTCTGCGCGGAGTACGACGCGCGAAGCGGCTACGTGCAGAACCAGCAGCTTGGCATCAGCGTCGGCGACCAGGACAACGTGGACGCGTTCGCCCGCCTGCGCCTGCGACCCTGGAGCGGCGCGGAGGTGTCGCTTGAGCTCCTGGACACCCGAAGCCGCGATGGCGCGCAGCCCGTCGTGCCCCTGGGGGGCCCCTTGTACAGCGTCAGCCGGGCCATGGAGGGGGTCACCGACCTGGACAGTTTCGGCGCGGCGCTCAAGGGCTCCCTGCCCCTGCCGGGATCCGCGAGGCTAACGGCGGTCACGAGCTTCACCGACTGGCGCATGGATCCCTACAGCAGCTTCCTGGTGATTCCGCCGCCGCTCACAAACCTGGTCGATCAGGGCCAGAAGCGCTGGAACGAGGAGCTGCGGCTGCAGAGCGACCCCCGGGGCGCCGTCCGGGCCGAGGCGGGCGCCTGGCTTTCGAGGGGAACCACGGACAACTTCGTGTTACGGGCCATCCCGAACCTCTTCCCCATCGAGGGATCAAGCTTCGCGGAGGCGGAGCGCACGGCCGCGGTCTTCGGCGAGGCAACGGCCGAGCCGCTCGAGGGCCTTTCGCTCACGGCGGGCTTGAGGGCCGAGGCCGGCGCAAAGGATTTTGACCGCCTCGAGCAGGTGCCCGTCCCCGGGCTCGCCTTCGACGGCTCCGACAGGTACGGCGTCCTTCTGCCCAAGCTTGGGGCCGACTGGAGGGTCGGCCCAAACGACAGCCTGGAGGTGGCAGCCGCGGAGGGCATCCGCCCCGGCGGATTCTCCTCATTCACGGACAATCCCGCGCTCATCCCCTTCGCGCCGGAGCGCTCCACGCAGTACTCGGCCGGCTGGACCCGCACGGACGCCGGCCAATCCGCGAGCCTCTCCGTGACGGCGTTCTACACGGCCATCGGCAATCTCCAGATCGAGCGCTCGTTCAGCGCCACGGACTACTTCGTCGCGAACGCGCCGAGGGCCCACTCGCTCGGGGCCGAGGCCCAGGCGCGCTGGAAGCCCTCTGCCCATTGGACGATCCGCCTGACGGCCGGCTGGACCCGTGTCCTGCTCGATGAGTTCAACGCCCCCCTCACCGGCCTCAACGAGTCGGGGCACGAGGCGCCCAATGCCCCGGCGTACAATGCGAGCCTGGTCGTCACGCTAAGGCCCGGGGGACACTGGTATGCCGAGGGAGAGGCGACAGCGACCGGCAGGACCTACTTCGACGAGTTGGGAACCTCGATGTACACGCAGGACGCCTACGGCCTCCTCGCTCTGCGCTGGGGCTACGAGGCCGGGCCGTGGTCGCTGCTTGTCTTCGGGGAAAACCTGGCCAACGCGGGCTACTACGAGCTCATCGTTCCTGGCGTCAACAGCGGCATGCCGGGCGCGCCGCGCACGTTCGGCGCAAAGGTGGCCCACAGGTTCTAGGTCCCGGGGGCCAGGCGTCGCCCGCCCGGCCGCTTAGGGCTTCGCCGCCTCGTCCCTTACGACGTCCTCGAGCGCGACCTGGAAGAGGATGGGCGCGCCCTTCTCGACGCCCGAAGGCCACGCGCCGTCTCCGAAGGAGAGCTTCGGCGCGACGAGGAACGTCCCTTCGCTGCCCACGGCCATCATCTGCACGCCCTCCTTGAGGCCGGGGAGCAGCTCGGCCACCTTGACCTTGTAGTGGGTGGACGAGAGATCAGGCAGCTTTGTCCTCAAGTCGGCCGCCTGGGCGGAGCAGCTGATGACGATCGTGTCCGCGAGGCCCGGCCTGTCGCCCCTTCCGACGGTCCTGATCGAAAACCAGAGCCCGCTATCGGAGACGTCGAGTTTCAGGCGCCTGCCCGTCGACTGCATGTACTTCTCAAGGTTGCCCGGCACGTTGAACGCGCGCACCCGCTCCTGGGCGCCCAACTGGCGCACCCGCTTGCCCATCTCGAAGCTCAGGTTCTGGGCGTCGTTGTCGAACGGGTACGGCCTGCCCGCGAAGGCGGCCTTCAGGCCCGCGATGAATGCCGCCACCTGTTCGTCGCTCCAGTTGAGCTCCGTCAGGTGGTTGCTCAGCGCGAACGAGGATCCCAGGCCCGAGAACGCGGTCAGCGGATAGGCCGGCGCCGCCTCCGGGGCCGTCGCGTCCGCCGTCGGCTCCTGGCCGGCCCGGAGCGCGCCCGCAAGCGCGAGGACCAGCGCGAGCGCGGCGGCGCCGCCCCATCCCGGCGCTCCGGAGGCGCCGCGCGCCCGCCCGCAGGCGGGGGTTCGTAGCGTCAAGTCATCGTTGGCCATTTGAAACTCCTAAGCTCAACGGGCTCGGCTGAGTCCGCTCCCTCGCGCACGTGGTAAAGCTTGTTCATCTCCAGGTTCGCAAGGACCTGGGTCGCCTTCGATACCGGCCAGTATATCTCCACCCTGCGAATCGCGAGGGCCCTGCCGAGGCCTATCTCCTGGCGGTGGCAGGACGCGCCAAAGCTTCCGCCGGTGCCCACGACCCGGTGGATCTCGCGCTCGCCCGTCTGCGTCCGCGCCACCACCTTTATCCTGGCGCCGAAGCCGGCGCGGTTGGTCTGAACGCCCTCGAGCTTGAGCTTGATCCAGTTGTTGCCGTGGCCGGGATTGGCTAAAAACTGGTGTGGGAAGTGGTCGCCCTGGGCCGCGCCGCCGATGACCGAGTAGATGTCCTGGGTGCCGTCGTTGTTCATGTCCGCAAAGCCGATCCCGTGGCCCTTCTGCAGCTGCCCGAAGCTGCCCGAGGTCGTCACGTCCTGGAAGCACCTCCCCTCGTCGTTGCGGAACATGCGGTTCGGCACGAGCGTCGAGAGGTCCGGGTCGCCGGTTCCCGCGTAGATGTCGAGCCACCCGTCGTTGTCGATGTCCCCGAAGTTGGCGCCCATCGAGCGCAGCTGCTTGTTCACCCCATACTCCCTGCTGACGTCGGAGAACGTCCCGTCGCGGTTGTTCCTGTAGAGCCTGGCCAACTGGCCCGCATTCGGAAGGCCGAGGTAGTTCGCGGCGACGTCGCCGACGTCCTGGATTTCGTAGCCGCTGATGAAGATGTCCTCCCATCCGTCGTTGTCGAAGTCGAAGAACCAGCACGGGAAGCTCTTCATCGGCCTCGTGATCCCCGAGTCCTGCGCGACCTCCGTGAACCTCCACGGCGCCTTCGGGGAGGTGTCGGCGCCCGCAGGGCCGTCGTTGCGGAACAGGAGCGGCGGTCCGCTCATCCTCGAGACGAGCAGGTCGGGGCGCCCGTCGTTGTTGAAGTCCGCGCTGTGGGCCCCCTTGACGAATTCCACGATGTCCAGACCGTGCTGCGCCGAGCATTCCGTGAAGGTGCCGTCACCGTTGTTGCGGTACAGGTCGCACCTGACCGGGTCGCCCGGCGAGGCCTCGGCTCCCGCGAACAGGTCGATCAGGCCGTCGTTGTTGTAGTCCCACCAGACGGCGGTCGACGTCGGCTTGAAGCGCAGCAGCCCCGCCTCGACCGTCACGTCCGTGAAGGTGCCGTCCCCGTTGTTGCGCAGGAGCGAGAAGGGGTAGTGCCCCTCCTTGTATATCCATGCCCCCCTCATGACCAGCACGTCGGCCAGGCCGTCGTTGTTGTAGTCGCACGAATTCAGGTTGATCCCGCCCACGAGCCCCGTGAGGCCCGCCTCCTCGGTGCGCTCGCTGAACGTGCCGTTCCCGTTGTTGTGGAAGTAGCGCAGCTGCCCGTCGAGGGCCCACGACGAGACCATCAGGTCGATGAACCCGTCGTTGTCGAAGTCCTCGAGGACGACGCCACCCGCCGGCCCGTCCAGGTCCAGGCCGAGCTCGCCCGCCATGTCCGTGAAGTGCCCGATGTCATAATCCGAGGCGAAGAGCTTGGGGTCGAGCAGCCACTTCTCGGGCACCTTCGCCGGATACTCGCCAAGCGTCATGTAGCAGATGTTGAGCAGCCAGCGCGCGCGCAGGTCGCCCGGATGCCTTTCAAGCTGTTCGCCGAAGAGGGCGATCGCCCCGCGCGAGCCCCTGGGCCTCGTGTGGATGCCCAGCCCGTGGATCGGGAAGATGCATGAGTCGCGGTTGTGGTTGGCGCAGCAGTTCTCCTGCTCGCCGATGCGCAGGGAGCATACCCCCTTCCTGACGCGGATCTCCTACCTCTCGTTCTCCCCTAGCGGGAGGCTGTTCTCGGACACCATCTTCTCGATCCCCTCGTATTCGGCGAGCGCCTCCTCGGGCATGGCGGCGTCCAGCAGCTGCTCGGCAAGGCGGGTCCTCAGGTTGAAGGCCTCCTGCATTGTCTTGGCCTGGGCGACCAGGGGGCGGAGCAGCGCCACCTGCTCCGAGCAGCGGTACGGGTTGAGAAGCGGGTCGGATTCGCGGACGATCTTCCTTAGGAGGGCCGCCATCTGGCGCGTGCTCTCCGCGTGGCCCTTTGGGGGCGTCGCCGCTGCCGCGGCAAGCCGCACGGGCATTGCCGCCCCGAGCGCAAGGGTCAGCGCGCCCTGCAGCGAGAGCTGCACAAATGTGCGCCTGCCGTAAAGCCCGTCAGATTCGGGCGGGTGCGCTTCGGGGCGTTGTGGGGTGTCTGTTGGCATGGGCCCGGCAGGCGCTGCCCGCGACAGGCAATTTCTTAGGCGTAGCAAACAGCTACACTTCGTGCTCGCATCCCGTCAAGGCGCGCAAAGCAAAGGCGGAACGAGGCGCAAGCGGTTGACGGGCATCACCTTGCCGTGCCCCAGCGCCTCGTGAACGGAAAATAGATGAAGAGCGGGCGCCCGACGACGTCCTTCTCCGGCACGAAGCCCCAGAAGCGGCCGTCGAAGCTGTTGTGGGAGTTGTCGCCCAGCGCAAGGTACCCCCGCTCGGGCACCGTGATCGTCTCGCCGGGGAACAGCTGCGAGTAGCGCGGGTCGTCGCGGGATGCGTTCGCGTATCCCCTGTAGGGGCCCTCGCGCCTCGCGTTCTTGGCGAACGCGTCGGATCCGGTGATCGGCGCCCCGTTGCGAAGGACCATCGGCTCCCTAATCTCGACCCGGTCTCCGGGCGTCCCAATCAGCCGCTTGATGAAATACTGCGCGCCGTAGGCCCGCTCGATGTCGGGAATGTGGTCCGTCCTGAACACGAACCCCTGCCCCACCGTCGGCCTGACGAAGTTGTAGCTCACCCGGTCGACGAAGAGCTGGTCGCCCGCGAGTATGTCGAAGCGCACGATCGCCTCCCCGGTCCTGACGCTGCGCCCGAGGGGCACCCGCTCGGCCTCGTAGGTGTCGGCGCGGCCCTCGTCGAGCTGGATGCGCACAATCTCGGTCTGCCCCGCCGCCCGGGCGCGCCTGATTTGCTCGCTTAAGGCCGCCCGGTCCGGAAAGAAGGTGCCAAGGACGATGTCGTCAAACTCGCTGAAGTCGGCGGGGACCCTGACCGTCGCCGGCTTCCCGTCGACGTAGAAGGTGTACTCCTTGAGCTTGGCGGGAAGGACAAGCCACGTCCTGCCGCTCCTCAGCGTGTAGGCGACCGTGACCGTCTCGCCCCGCACGAAGAGCGGCACGGACACCTCGCCGTCCGCGGGCGCCCATGCCGAGTAGCGCTGGGCCCCGAAGGCCACGAACCTGAAGGCTTGGCCCAGCGCGCCGGGCGCGGGCGCGCCCGGGGGCAGGTTCTGCGCGGTCATCCCGTAGTAGCTCGGCCACATGGAGTTGGTCGGGATCTTGAAGGGCTGCACGAAGTACGTGCGTATGCCGAGTATCACGATCGCCGCCACGAGGAAGAACTCGACGTTCTCGACCAGCGCGCTCTTCGGGTAGATGGCCCCCCCGCAGCGCGACAGCGCTCCCTCGAGCGACTCGATGGCCAGCTTCATCCTGGCTGCGTCCGCCTTCTCCCGCAGCAGCCGGCGCAGCTCCGCTCGGCGCTCGACGAGCGCGTTCGACTCCGCGGCCGCCAGCCTGTCGCGCCTGTAGCTCCAGACCTTGTCGGCGAGCTCGAGCCAGTTGGCGGCGTTGTCGCGCATCTTCCTGTGCTGCGAGTCGAGGAATCCGAACATGGAGTGGGTGTGGTGGGTGGCCGCTTGCGCGGGTTTCCTAGCTGTTCCTCAGCACCTTGATGAAGGTGTCCGGGGGGATCGACACCTTGCCGATCTGCTTCATTTTCTGCTTACCCTCCTTCTGCTTGTCGAGCAGCTTGCGCTTGCGCGAGATGTCGCCGCCGTAGCACTTCGCGGTCACGTCCTTGCGCATCTCGCGCACGCTCTCCCTCGCGATGATCTTTCCGCCGATCGCCGCCTGGATCGCGATGCGGAACATCTGGGGCGGGATGATCTCCGAGAGCTTCTCGCAGAGGTCCCGGCCGCGCGATTCGGCCTTGTCCCTGTGCACGATGCTGGCGAAGGCGTCCACCGGGTCCCCGTTGACGAGGATCTCCATCTTCACCAGGTCGGCCGGCCGGTACTCGCCCAGCTCGTAGTCCATCGAGCCGTACCCATGGGTGACGCTCTTGAGCCTGTCGTTGAAGTCGACGAGGATCTCGTTGAGCGGCAGCACGCAGCACAGCATCACCCGCGTCGCGTCGAGCGTCTGCGTGTGATCCACGACGCCGCGCTTCTCCATGATGAGCGCCAGCATGTCCCCCATGGAGCCGTTCGGGATGTGCAACGAGGCCTTGAGCGTGGGCTCCATGATCTGCTCGATGACGCCCGCGTCGGGCAGGTTGACGGGGTTGTCCACCTCGATCGTCTCGCCGCCGTGCTTGACGACCCGGTAGACCACGCTCGGGTACGTCGAGATGATCTCGACCTCGTGCTCGCGCCGGATCCGCTCCTGGATGATCTCCATGTGGAGCAGCCCGAGGAAGCCGCACCGGAACCCGAAGCCGAGGGCGACCGAGCTCTCCTGGGCGTAGACGAACGCGGAGTCGTTCAGCCGCAGCCTGCCGAGCGCCGCCTTGAGCTTCTCGTAGTCGGAGCTCTCGATCGGATACAGCCCGCAGAATACCATCGGGCGCACCTCCTTGTAGCCGGGCAGCATGTCGCTCGCGGGCTTCGACGCCAGGGTGATGGTGTCGCCCGTCTTGATCTCGCTCGGGTCCTTGATGTTCGACACCACGTAGCCCACGTCCCCCGCCCCCAGCACATCTCGCTTCTGCATCTTGGGGGTGAAGACGCCAACCTCCTTGATCTCGGACTTCTGGCCCGTGCTCATGAGCTGCATCACGTCCCCGGCCCTGAGGCTGCCGGAGAACACCCGCGCGTACGCGATCACGCCCCGGTAGGAGTCGTAGATCGAGTCGAAGACAAGCGAGCGCGTCTGGGGGTAGTCGGTCCAGCGAGGCGGGGGCACACGGGCGACCACCGCCTCAAGGATGTCCACAATCCCGATGCCGGACTTGCCGCTGGCAAGGATGACCTCCTCGGACGGTATGGTGAGGATGTCCTCCAGCTGGCTCAGGCACAGGTCAAGGTTGGCGCTCGGCAGGTCTATCTTGTTGATGACCGGTATGATCTTGAGCTTCTGGTTCATCGCCAGGTGGGCGTTTGCGACCGTCTGGGCCTCGACGCCCTGGGAGGCGTCGACCAGGAGCACGGCCCCCTCGCAGGCCGCCAGGCTGCGGGACACCTCATAGGAGAAGTCCACGTGCCCGGGCGTGTCCATCAGGTTGAGCTTGTACTTCTTTCCGTCCTTCGCCCGGTAGTCCATCGTGACCGGGTGCGACTTGATCGTGATCCCCCTCTCCTTCTCAAGGTCCATCGAGTCCAGGTACTGCTCGGTAAGGAGCCGGTCCGACACCGTGTGCGTCTCCTGCAGCAACCGGTCGGAGAGCGTGGTCTTGCCGTGGTCCACGTGCGCGATGATGCAGAAATTGCGTGTGTTAGGCGCTTCCATCATCAGTCGGCGACGCGGGCCCTCAGCCGGTAATGTCCGCGAACTCCGCGAAGCTGCGGACGGCCCATGATTTCTCAGTGCGGCGCGCGAGCCCCGCGAGCACCGCGCCCGGGCCGAGTTCCCAGAACTGCGTCGCCCCCGCCGCGGCCGCGGCGCGCATGCAGTCCTCCCAGAGGACCGGCGAGACCACCTGGCGAACGAGCGCCGCCTTGATCTCGTCCGGGGCCGACACGGCGCCGCCCGTCGTGTTGCTGAAGACCTGGAAATGCGGCGGCGCGAAGGTTATCCCGGCGAGGAACCCCTCGAACGCCGCCCGGGCGGGCTCCATGAGCCGGCTATGGTAGGCCCCGGCGACATTGAGCGCCATCGCCTTCTTCATGCCCCTGTTCTTGGCCGCGGCGACCGCGTCCATGACGCGTGCGCGCTCGCCCGAGATGATGATCTGGCCAGGTGCGTTGAAATTCGCAGCCTCGATTCCGAATTCGCGGCAGAGCTCCCGGACGGTCTTGCGTGACTCGCCGATGATCGCGGCCATCCCGCCGGCGCTCTTCTCGCATGCGACCTGCATCAGGCGGCCGCGCTCGGCGACGATGCGCAGTCCCGTCGCGAAGTCGAACACGCCCGCCGCCGCGCAGGCCGTGACCTCGCCCAGGCTAAGGCCTAGGGCAATCCCCACCTCGGGAAGAGCGCCCCTCTCCCGCAGGGCCCCCATGAGCGCCAGGCCGTGCACGTAAAGCGCAGGCTGGCACACCCGCGTCTGGGTGAGCTCCTCCTCGGGCCCCTCAAAGCTGACCTTCGCAAGGTCCCATCCGAGGACACGCGCCGCCTCGTCGTAGAGGGCGCGCGCCGCCGCGCTCGACTCGTGCAGCGACCTGCCCATGCCGACCTTTTGTGCGCCCTGTCCCGCGAATAGAAGTGCCAACATGATTATATAGAGGTGTTTAGGAGTTAGAAATGATCAAGTGCAGCAGCAGTGCAGTAATCCTGCCTGCCGTCCATCCTGCCAAAATGTCTGGATTGCGGCTGCGGGAACGGAAGAATTGATCCGGCGCGTGCTGCGGTGCAAGCCCACTCTGTAAGTGCCACCCTGGCATCCCCAGGCTGCCGACGAGTGGGGGCTCATCATCAGGCCTTCCCTTGGCGCCATCCGAGCGGCTCTAGTTTCCGCTGTCCACACGAGTACCGTACCCCGCTCGCGCTGAACTCAGGTTACGGCCAAATCGCGGGTTCTGAGGCCCCCTCGGCCAGAAGACCCGGATAAACGGAATGCGGGCGGTCAGCAGCCACGTCTCCGCGGATCCAAGGCTCCATGCGGGCTGTTCGACCGACTAGGGACCCCAAGACATTAGACTCTTCCGCCTGCGTATCATCCACCTCTGATCGACGGTTCGTGTCCTCGGCAAAGCCCGCGAGAGAGATTAACCGTTCATCTTCCTGAGGTTCTGCGCCAGTTCTCACGACTGTTAGACGGCCTTGCCGCGCCGCGGCTCATAAGCCTTGCAGCAGCGGTTTTCAATCTAATGACCCTCCCTTTAAGACCCCATACCGGGTGAACGGCACATGGGCTACGCTGTCGGTCAACCCAACCTTGGGGTACTTGCGATGACTGTCGTTCCAATGCAATTCGACCCGTTGTCGAAGTACCAAACCTCTGAGGCAACGGTGCTGGGCGACGAGGACAGTTTCCGCCTGTTGGTGGAAAGTGTGAAGGACTACGCAATTATAATGCTCGATCCTATGGGCAATGTGGTCAGTTGGAACATGGGAGCGGAGCGCATCAAGGGATACCGTGCCGAGGAGATTATCGGCAGGAGCTTCTCCGTCTTCTACCCTGCCGAGGCCTCTCAGCGCGGCCAGCCGGAAAGTCTTCTGAAGGCCGCGGCAAAGAACGGGCGCGCCGAGGATGAGGGCTGGCGCGTGCGAAAGAATGGAAGCCCATTTTGGGCCAACGTCATCATCACAGCGCTGCGCGACAAGGACGGCGCGGTGCGCGGCTTTTCAAAGGTGACCCGCGACCTTAGCGAGCGTAAGATGATGGAGGATGCGCTGCGGCATGTAAGCGCGTATAACCGAAGCCTGATCGAGGCCAGTCTCGATCCGTTGGTCACCATCGGCCTGGACGGAAATATCTCGGATGTGAACACGGCCGCCGAGGTTGCCACAGGGCGGCCACGTTCAGAGCTGCTCGGAACGGATTTTTCGGATTACTTCGTTGAGCCGGAGTTGGCGCGCGCGGGCTACAAACAGGCGTCTCGAGACGGACTGGTGCGCGATTATTCATTGCAGCTGCGCCATCGGGATGGCCACGTCATCTCGGTCGTCTACAACGCGGCGGTCTACCGCGACGAAAGTGGCAATGTTATCGGTGTGTTCGCCGCAGCGCGCGATGTCACCTTACGCAAGCAGGCTGAAGAGGCGCTGGAGGAAAGCGAAAAGTCATTTAGAATCCTGACCGAGACGGTACCGCA
The DNA here is from genome assembly GCA_003151515.1 of Opitutaceae bacterium. Classification (GTDB taxonomy): domain Bacteria; phylum Verrucomicrobiota; class Verrucomicrobiia; order Opitutales; family Opitutaceae; genus Palsa-1447. The sequence goes on along the minus strand of PLXS01000008.1, from coordinate 86,509 downwards.
GATCGTCTGGGTCACCCGGGCCGATGGTTGGAACCTCTTCTTCAATCAACGGTGGGTGGAATACACGGGGATGACGTTGGAGGCGAGTCGCGGCCACGCCTGGAATGTCCCCTTCCATCCTGACGACTGGAAGAGAACTTGGGACGCTTGGCAGCAAGCGATACTGCAGGGCAGCATCTATTCGGTCGAAGCACGCCTGCGGCGGGCAGACGGGGTCTATCGTTGGTGGCTCGTTCGTGGCGCCCCGCTGAGGGACGCAACCGGGACAACGATCAAGTGGTTTGGCACCTGCACCGATATACATGACTTGAAGCTGGCGGAGGAGGAAATCCAACGATTGAACTCCGGTCTCGAACGACGCGTCCGCGAGCGCACCGCGGAGCTCGAGGCGGCGAACAAGGAACTTGAGGCGTTCTCCTATTCGGTCTCGCACGACCTGCGAACGCCTCTGCGCAGCATCGACAGCTTCAGCAAGATATTGCTGGACGATTACAAGGACAAGCTGGACGCCGAAGGCAGGGATAATCTGGCCCGAGTCCGCAGGGCGACACAGCGCATGGGCCAGCTTATCGACGATCTGCTCAAGCTGTCCCGCTCCACGCGCAACGAGATGAAGAGCGTCATGGTGGATCTCACGGCGCTGGCAAGGGAGATAGCCACGGAGCTGCAGCAGGCCGAGCCGGCTCGGTCGGTGCGATGGGTGATCGCGCCCGATCTTGTTGCCTTAGGCGATCCGGATTTGCTCCGCGTGGCGCTGGAAAACCTGCTGGGGAACGCGTGGAAATTCACCGGTCCGCAGAAGAACGCTCTCATAGAGTTCGGATCGGCAGAGACAGAGAGCGGGCCGGCGTTCTTCATCCGCGACAACGGCGTCGGCTTTGACATGGCCTATGCCGACAAGCTTTTCGGCGTCTTCCAGCGGCTGCACGCCGCGCAGGATTTTCCGGGTAGCGGCATCGGCTTGGCCAATGTTCAGCGCATCGTTCACCGCCACGGCGGCCGCGTGTGGGCCGAGGGCCGCGAAAACCTTGGCGCCACGTTTCACTTCACGTTGCCCAAAACAGCCCAACAACCATGAAAAACAAGACCATTCTTCTTGTGGAAGACAACCCGGACGACGTAAAACTCACTTTGCACGCGTTCAAGAAGTGCAACATTGCCAATAGGGTCGAGGTGGTATCCGACGGAGCGGCGGCGCTGGACTATTTGTTTGGTACCGGTGCCTATGCCGGCCGCGATTTGAGCGACCATCCGGCCGTCGTCCTGCTCGATCTAAAGCTCCCCAAGGTCGATGGCCTCGAGGTGCTGCGCCGCATTCGGGCGGACCAGCGGTCCAAGCGCCAGCCCGTCGTCGTGCTCACCAGCTCACAAGAGGAGCACGACGTCGTGGCCAGCTACGACCTGGCTGCCAACAGTTACATCCGCAAGCCAGTGGATTTTGAGCAATTCAGCGAAGCCGCTCACCAGCTCGGCATGTATTGGCTGCTTCTCAACGAGCCGCCGCCCGAGCACAAGGGCACGCCATGAAATGAGCGCCCCACTGCGAGTGCTGGTGGTCGAGGATACCGAAGACGATGCGCTGCTGGCGGTGCGCCAGCTGCGCGACGGTGGCTACGACGTGACGTGGGAGCGCGTCGAGACTGAAGAGACCATGCGCGCAGCGCTTGGCCGGCAGCCGTGGGACGTCGTCATCTGCGACTACCATCTGCCGCATTTTGACGGCCCGACCGCCATAAAATTGCTCCGTTGCCTTGGGCTGGATTTGCCGACGATCATCGTATCCGGCACGATTGGTGAAGAGGTGGCGGTGGCAGCTATGAAAGCCGGCGCTCACGACTACTTGATGAAGGGCAAGCTGGCGCGCCTCGCTCCCGTGGTGAAGCGTGAGTTGGAAGAGGCCGCCGTGCGTCGAGACCACAAGCAAATGGGGTCGGATCTAATCGCTTCGGAGCTGCGCTATCGCCGGCTCTTCGAATCGGCGAAAGACGGCATCCTGATCCTCGACGCCGAAACGGGGATGGTGGTCGATGTGAACCCATTCTTGGTCGAAAGATTGGGCATTTCACGCGAGAAATTCCTCGGGAAAGAGGTCTGGGAGCTGGGATTCTTCAAAGATATTTTCGCGAGCCATGCCAGCTTCACAGAATTGCAGCAGAAGGGATACATTCGCTACGACGACAAGCCGCTGGTAACCTCCGATGGGCGCCGGATCGACGTGGAATTCGTCAGCAATGTCTATCTCGTGAACGGCCACAAGGTGATCCAGTGCAATATCCGCGACATCACGGAGCGCCGCCTCGGCGAAGCCGCGCTACGGAGCGAGCAGGCGCTCTTCACGGACTTAGGCAACACGATACCAGACCACATCTTCTTCAAGGACCGACAGAGTCGCTTCATCCGCGTGAACCGAGCCGCGGCGCTGGGTTTCGGGTTCCACAATGCCGCCGAGGCGATCGGCAAGACCGACTTTGACATCTTTTCCGAGGAACAGGCACGAAGGTATTACTCCGACGAGCAGCGGATCATGGACACCGGCGAGCCGATGATCGGCGTCGAGGAGAAGGGAACGTGGCCCGACGGTCACGTCACTTGGTCGTCCAGCACAAAAATGCCCCTGCGCGACGCGCAGGGACGCATTACCGGATTGGTCGGCATCAACCATGACATCACCGAGTTGAAGAATGCCGAGGAGGCCCTACGCAGAAGCGAATCTGAGTTCCGCATCATATTTGAAAATGCCCCAATTGGCATCGCCCTGGTTGACCCCGACGGGCGCCCGATTCGATGCAATCATCCGGTTCAGCAGATCTTGGGCTATTCCGAGAAAGAGCTGCAGAACATGCACTTCAAGGAATTCAGCTATCCCGGCGATGCTCAAGCGGACCTGGAGTTGTATGGCGAGTTGTTGCAGGGCAAACGCGAGCGCTACCAGATCGAAAAGCGTTACGTGCGCAAGGACGGCGAAGTGGTCAACGGACGGCTCACCGTTTCTATGGTACTTGAGCCCGTGGGCACGGCGCGCTTTGCCATTGCGATGCTTGAGGACATAACGGAGCAGAAGCGGCTAGAGGAACAGGCCCTGCGAGCCCAGCGGGTGGAGAGCATCGGACTGCTGGCCGGCGGAATCGCGCACGACTTGAACAACATCCTGGCGCCGATGCTCATGGGCGCCAGTCTGCTGAGATCCAAGCTCACCGATCCACGTGACCAGGGCATTGTCACCATCATCGAAAAGGGAGCGGAGCGAGGAGCTGCGATCATCCGGCAGCTGATGAAATTCAGCCGCGGGCGCGAGGGCACAACGGGGAACGTGGAGATGCGGCGCCTGATAAATGATATGCTGGATATGATCCGGGAGACATTCCCGCGTGATATCGAGGTCAAAACGACGATGCCCGAAGACCTCTGGGTCATCAAGGGCAACACGACCCAGATCCACCAGGTCTTGATGAACCTGTGCGTGAATGCCCGCGACGCCATGCGGAACGGGGGCAAGCTTTCGCTAACCGCTGCAAACATCCGTTTGACCGAAGAGCACGCAAAGCTGAGCCCCATGGCGAAGCCCGGCCGCTATGTTGTAATGACGGTGGCCGACACCGGGAACGGCATCCCGAAGGAGATCATTGACCGCATCTTCGAGCCCTTCTTCACGACTAAAGATATTGGGCAAGGGACCGGCCTTGGGCTATCGACATCGCTTGGCATCGTCACGAATCACGGCGGCTTTATGACGGTTGATAGCAAGCCCGCGAAAGGAAGTAACTTCAAGGTCTACCTGCCCGTCACCGACGAACCGCAGGTCAAAACCGTGGAAACCGCGGCGTCCGTGCCGTTCGGCAATGGGGAACTTGTCCTGCTCGTGGATGATGAAGCTCCGATCCGCGAGGCTATCAAGCACGTATTGGAGGCACGTCGGTACAGTGTCCTCATTGGCAAGGACGGAGTGGAGGGGCTGCAAATGTTTGTCCAACATCGCGATGCCGTGAAGCTCGTCCTTACGGACATGATGATGCCAATAATGAACGGCGCGCAGCTTATTCGAGCGCTACGCATCCTCGAACCGAAGGTGAAAGTGGTAGCGATGAGCGGACTCGATAAGGCCTTCCCTCGCGAGGAACTTGACGCGCTGGGCATCTCGGAGATCGTGGTAAAGCCCTGCGATGCCTCCCGGCTTCTTCAGGCGGTGCAGCGTGCGCTAATGATCCCGTGAGGATCACCGAAGCCGCAGTCATTCGAGCGTTTCGCGGATTCTACGAGAAACTTTCCCAAAAAGTCTGCCCGAATTGCGGCCGCGTTTCTGCCACGCTCCGGGAAGGTCTTGCACGCGTCCAAAGTTCGGCCCACGGCTCCCGGTTCTCGCTCGGCAGTGATTCCTCGTATGCTGACGCCTGCTTCGACAGCTCGGCAGCCTCGTCCAAAGCCTTCCTGCGGCCCATGGGCTGGTCGACCCGGCAAGACGTGGCCTAGTGCTTTCTCAGGTCCGTCTGATGGTCGAGAAACGAGGTATTCCAGAAGCGCGACCGAGACCTCTGATAGGCCGAGAGGTATTTCCTGCCGAGCGCCGCAGAGATTGAATGTCGGTCCCCGCTTTCCATCGAATAAACACGAGCCTGCACGAAGATGGGCCGCGCCCATAGGAGTGCCAACGCCGTAGTGGAACCGGCTAGGCAATCCCCCGAACGGGGCGAATCCAAGACAATTGACTGGCGCCGGGACCCTCCACCCCTCCCCGAATGCGCCCGGCGCACTCCTAGAATTTCTTCATCTGCTTGAAGTACTTGTCGTCGTCGGACGGGTGGGCGAAGTCCGGGACGAAGGTCCTGGGAGCATCCAGCGCGCCCGCCTCCGAGCCGAACCAGGCCGGGGCGGCGCGCCCCTCTGGGCCAACCGGCCCGGACGCCTCCGGGCCCGAGAACATCCTCGGGGATGGCGCCTCCGCCAGATCCGCCGACGAGAGGTAAGGATTGGACTCGGCCCTCGCCTCGGCCGCGATGCCGAGCTCCCCGGTCGACAGGAGCCCTTCGATCGTGAAGTCCCCCAGCGCTGGCCCGCCGTCCTGGGGGCTGCCCGGACGCGCCCTGGCGAACTCGCCGCCCGCGGCTCCATCGCCCCTTGCCGGCAGGAGCAGCTCCCGGTCGCGGGCCGAAACCCAGCCCGCCATGAATGCGTCCAACGGGTTGTAGACCGAGGCATTGCTCTCCTTGGGGCCGGCGCGCCCCGCGGATTCCGGCGCCCCCGGGGACTCAAGCTCCTCGCGGGTGGCGGCGCGCTCGCCGTTTCGAAGGGCCAGATCCCTGTCGACCTTCGACAGGGCGTCGCGTCCCGAAGCCGAGCGCTCCTTGTCCGTCTTCTTGTCCATCGCGTCCACGAGCCAATTTCCGGTGGCCCCCTTCTCCTTCCTCTTTGACGGGTCGGCCGTCGCCTCGTCATCGGCGGGCAGGGGCGCCGGCGCGTCGATGCGCACCCCCCCCGGCCCGGGGCCCACGGCCTTCATGTCGACCGACGGGAGGCTTGCGACGGGGCTTTCCGCCGGGGTGCCCAGAGCCTTTACGGCCGCCAGGTCCTTCTTCGCCGATGAGATGGAATCCGGCGCCGCCTCCGACGCGTCGCCCGCCCTCGCAACCGCGAGAGCGAGAACAAGGGGAAGAGCGCACCCAAAGCGCATCGGCATTCTTTGGGGCCCGCGCCCCCTAACTCTTGATGAAGATCCCCTTCAGGTTCATCTCGAGCTGCTGGGGGTTAGGCGAGAACCGCACGCCGTCGGCCTTGCTTATGCGCCCCGCCTTGATCAGCCGGTACAGGTCCTTGTTGAACGAGTAGCTGTTGCCATCCAGGCCGCCCTCGAGCAACTGGGTGATCTTGTCGAAGTGCCCCTCGAGGATGAGGTTCCTGATCGTGGAGTCGGTGTTGAGCACCTCGTTGCTCGGGACCCGCCCTCCCCCCTCCAGGCTCGGGATAAGCTTCTGGCAGATGAAGCCGCGGATGGAGCCTGCGATCTGCCTGCGCGCCTGCGCCATCTGCTCCGGGGGGAAGAACTCGAAGAGGCGCGTCAGGGACTGCGCCACGGTCGCCGCGTGCATGGTGGAGAACACCAGGTGGCCGGTCTCGGCCGCGGCGATCGCGGTCTCGAAGGTCTCGCGGTCGCGCATCTCGCCGATGAGTATGATGTCGGGGTTCTGGCGCAGCACCGACTTTATCGCCAGCTCGAAGGTCGGGACGTCCAGGCCGATCTCGCGCTGCTGGAACACGGACTTGTCGTCCTGGAAGGTGTACTCGATCGGGTCCTCGATCGTGACGATGTGCTTGTCCATGTTCTGGTTTATCCAGTTGAGCATGGCCGCCATCGTGGAACTCTTGCCGGAGCCCGTCGCCCCGCACACGAGAAGGATGCCGTCCTTCGAGTTGGCCAGCTTGAGGAGCGGCTCGGCCTGCAGCCCGAGGTCATCGAAGTTGGGCACCCGGCTCTTGATGTGCCGGAACACAAGACTGACGAGCCCGCGCTGGTGGAAGGCGTTCACGCGGAAGCGGCCCACGCCGTCCGCCGCGTAGGCAAAGTCGATCTGCCCCAGCTCATCCCAGCGCTTCCTGAAGATCTCGGGCACGTGCTCGTCGGCGAACGCCTGGGCCTCCTGGTTCGTAATCGGGTCCATGTCCACGGGCTTGAGCCTGTTCGAGATGCGCACGTATCCGGGCTTGTTCGCCTTGATGACTATGTCGCTAGCGCTGCTCTCGACCGCCAGCTTCAGCAGGTCGTTGAAGATTTCCGTGTGGGGGGTGACCTCGTTCATGGACAAAATAGCGTTGCTCCGGGGTTTGTACCTTGGCCTGCTTTAATCGGCAAGGCATCTTTGCCCTGCCCCGCCATACCGAGCCCATGAAGACACGCACCCTCACAGGCGCGATGACCGCCCTCGCAACGCCCTTCCAAGGGAAGGATGTCTCGTACGCGGATCTCAAGAAACTGGTGGAGCACCAGATACGGGGCGGCATTGACGGCATCGTGCCGGTCGGCACGACCGGCGAGTCCCCCACCCTGACCCACGACGAGCACATGGATGTCGTGCGCGCGACTGTGGAGTTCGCGCGGGGCCGCGTCCCGGTGATCGCCGGCACGGGCTCGAACTCGACGGCCGAGGCCCTCGAGTACACCCGCCTCGCGGACGAGGCCGGCGCCGACGCCGTCCTGGTCGTCGCGCCGTACTACAACAAGCCGAGCCAGGAGGGGCTCTTCCGGCACTACAGCGCCATCGCCGAGTCGACGAGGCTCCCCATCATCCTGTACTCCATCCCCTCGCGCTGCGGCGTGGAGATCGGCGTGCCCCTCCTCGAGCGGCTGCGCGCCCGCCATTCGAACGTGCGCTGGATCAAGGAGGCGGGGGGATCCGTCGACCGCGTGGACCAGATGAAGCAGGCCATGGGCGACGCCATCACCGTCCTTTCGGGCGACGACTCGCTCACCCTCGCCTTCATGGCCTCGGGCGCCGAGGGCGTGATCAGCGTCGCCTCAAACCTTGTGCCTGCCGACGTCGCCCGGATGGTGCACCTGGCGCAGCAGAACGACCTGGCCGGCGCCTCGCGCGAGCACCGCAGGCTCTACCCGCTCTTCAAGGCGCTGTTCATCGAGCCGAGTCCGGCGCCGATCAAGGCGGCCCTGGCGGACGCCGGCATCATTTCGAGCGAGCAGGTGCGCCTGCCCCTTTGCGAGATGTCGCCCGCGAACCGCGCCATCCTCCGAAAGGCCGCGGCCGCCCTGCGCCGCCGCCGCTAGCGCCATGGCTCTCAAGGTACTCCTGAACGGCTCGAAGGGCAGGATGGGCCACGCCCTCGCCTCGATCGCCCCCGAATTCGGGGTGACGGTGTGCGCGGCGATCGACCAGGGCGACGACCTCCCGGGCTCGATCGGCGCATGCGACGTCGTCGTCGACTTCAGCTCGCATGCGGCCACGCGCGCCCTCCTTGAGGCCGCGGCCGCGAACTCCAAGCCCGTGGTCCTCGGCACGACGGGCCACGCCCCGGCCGAGAAGGCGGAGCTCCTGAAGCTCGCGGCGCGCGTCCCGTGCGTCTGGGCGGGCAACTTCTCGGTCGGGGTGAACCTCCTCTTCGCCCTGACCAGGCGAGCCGCGCGCGTCCTCGGCGAGGACTACGACGCCGAGATCGTGGAGATGCACCACCGCCTCAAGAAGGACGCGCCAAGCGGCACCGCGGAGCGCCTCCTTGAGATCATCCTCGAGGAGCGCAAGCTCGGAGCGGCCGCGGCCAGGCACGGGCGCCAGGGCATCACGGGCGAGCGCAAGCGCTCCGAGGTGGGGGTCCACGCGATCCGCGGAGGGGACGTCGTGGGCGACCATACGGTCATCTTCGCGGGGACGGGTGAGCGGATCGAGCTAGCGCACAGGGCGGGCGACCGGGCGATCTTCGCCCGGGGCGCGCTGCGCGCGGCGCAGTGGGTCGTGGCCCAAAAGCCCGGGGTCTACGACATGCAGGACGTGCTCGGCCTGACGTGAGGGCGGCCGCATGATCACCTCGATCCAGGGCATCCTGAGCGAGTCGGGGCTCGTCCGCGCGGTCGTCGAGGCTGGCGGACTGGGTTACGAGGTCAACGTTCCCGTAACGACGGCGGAGCGCCTGCCGCCCGTTGGCTCGGCCGTGCGGCTCCACACGCTCGCGGTCTACAGGGAGGACTCCCAGACCCTCTACGGCTTCGCGACGGCCGAAGAGCGCGATTTCTTCAAGCTGATGATCGACAACGTGACGGGCATCGGCCCCAAGGTCGCGCTTTCGATCATGAGCCGGCTCTCGCTCCCGCTGCTTCTGGCCGCGATACGCTCGGGCGACATTGCCACCCTCTCCAAGTGCCCTGGAATCGGCCGCAAGACCGCCGAGCGCCTCGTCGTCGAGCTGAAGACCCGCGTCGGCGGGTCCGGCGACGGCGCGCAGGCCCTCCAGCCGGGGGGCGCCGCGATGGCGCACACGCCGCAGGCCGACGCCGTCGCCGCCCTGGTGGCCCTGGGCTACAAGGTGTCGGACGCCGACGAGGCCGTCCGGCGCGCGTCGCTGTCGCTCGGCGCCGCGGCGAGCACCGAGACCCTCATCAAGCGGGCCCTCGGCTGAGCGGCCGCGCTAGCGCTGGAACCGGAACGCCGCCATCTCGCCGGCCTGCTGGGCGTCGCTGAGGATCGTCGCCTTCAGGCCGGTCCTCGGCCCGAGGCCCATGTCCAGGCTTGGAGCGGACACGACCGGCGAAAGCTGCACGGCCCCGATCCAGTTAAACTGGGGAGCCTGCCTGAGCGGATCGTATGACACGAGCACCGACGCGCCGCGCGCCGTCTGGCCGGCGGGGGCGCGGGCCAGGAACACGGGCTGCATGTCGTCGACCGGCTTCGAGGGTGACGCGGCGGCGACCGCCGGCGCTGCGGTGGGCACGGCGGCCCGTCCGGCGCCGCCCCCCGTGAAGTAGCCGCCCATCCTCAGCCCGGCGACGACGATGAGGCACGCCGCGGCGAGACCGGCCAGCGCGGGACCGAAGACCCAGCGGCTGCCCGAAGCCTCCCGCGCCGTCGCGTCCGGCGAGTCCGCAAAATGCCCGGTGAGCATCGAGCACGCCTTCTGCATCCTGCAGTACTGGTTGTAGACCTCGCGCCGGTCGGGCCTGCCCATGACCTCCGCCTCGAGGCGCACGGCGTCCTCGGGGCTGATCTCGTGGTCTATGTAGAGGTTCAGCAGTTCAATAAATTCGCGGTCGTTCATTTGAATTCATCGCCTAGCTTTGAGCGGAGGCTCTCGCGCGCTCTGGCTATGCGGCTCTTTACGGTTCCCACGGAGATTCCCAGGATATTGGCAATCTCCTCATAGGACAGGTTCTTGACGTTGCGCAAGACGAGGATCTCGCGGTGCTTGGCGCCCAGGCGCTCCATGCCGGTTCCGATTCGCGTGACGAATTCACGGGTAACCGTGACGTCGCCGGGCGTCTCGACCTCGGCAGGGAGCACTTCGGCTAGTGTTGTGGTGTTGTCTGGCCCCAGAGGGGCGTCCAAAGATACGGACTTGTCGCGCTTTCTCCTCCACCAGTACCAGTACCGGTTTCGGGCGAGGTTGGTCGCGATCTGGTAGAGCCATGTGGAAAACGCAGACTCGCCGCGGAAATTGGCGAGACCCTTGTGGGCCCTTATAAATGCATCCTGCGTAACCTCTTCTGCATCCTGGGCATTGCGCAGGAGCTGGTTGGTCATCGAGAAAATGCGGTCCCAGTACCGCGACACCATTTCGTCAAATGCAGAGGCATCCCCATTCTTGAATCGGTCGACAAGAATGCGGTCCAGGGCCACTTCCTGAGCTTTGGTGGACATACGGTCTTCCATGCTCTGACGAGCATATTTTTGAATTGTTCCCAATGAATTACGGAATTAGCACCCAAGGAAACCGGCTACCCGGACAGGGTCAATGCTACCAGCCGGCCAGGCAGGACCCCTCGCATCCAAGGAGTTGACACGCGAAGGCGGCAAAGGCTCCTCGAAACCTGCAAGCCAGGTGGATGCGAAGCATCCGCAACATTTGAACTTGCGAACACCGCGCGCCGTAACTGCTCTTAGGATCGAGATGCCGCCTGATGTCGATTTCGACAGCACCCCTGCTGTTGAAGGTTTCGTGCGGGCCAGGTTCGCAGCCCTTTATCCCGGCTGCAGCGACGCCTGGCTAAGGAGGGTCTTTGCCGACATCGACGACCTGTTTGCCGGCCGCAACGCCGCCTACTCCGCGATCGACCTGCGCTACCACAACCTTCGCCACACGCTGATGGCGACAACGTGCATGGTTGTCCTGCTCGAGGGGATGAACTCCGCCCGGGGCGACCAGCGCATCGAGGTGCGGGACTTCGAACTGGCGGTCGCCGGCGTGCTCATGCACGACACCGGGTACATGAAGCTGCGATGCGACACGGAGGGCACGGGAGCAAAGTACACGTTCTGCCACATCCTGAGGAGCTGCGCCTTCGCCGCGTCGTACCTTCCCCAGGTGGGAGTCAGCGAGATCGAGATCGAGAACGTGATGTCGGCCATCAACTGCACCGGCCCCCACGCGGAGGTAAGCCGCCTGCGCTTCCGGGACCCGGTGAGCCGCATCGTCGGATGCGCGCTTGCGACAGCCGACTACGTGGGCCAGCTCGCGGACCCGCATTACCCCGACAAGTTGGGCGAGCTCTTCAGCGAGTTCCATGAGTCGGACGTCTTCGCGAACATCCCGCCCGAAAGGCGGCTCTTCAAGTCCGAGGAGGAGCTTGTGGCCAAGACGCCCGCATTCTGGCACGGCTTCGTGAAGCCCAAGCTCGATAACGACTTTCAGGCGGTCTACCGCTTCCTCGCTAGGCCGGTCGGGTCGCGCCAGAACGGCTACATGGACGCGATCGAGGAGAACTTCGCGCGGATCACGGCGAAGGCCGCCGCCTCGTGAGGCGATCGCGCCCGCCGGGCGCCCGAGGGCCGGCGCAACGCGCCGGATTGAACTTGCCGCTTGCGCCGCATCGACCGTAGAACCCGCACTACACGTTCTTTAGGAAATCTCATCCTGCGAGGATCGCGGGCCGGCACGCCGCAAGGAGGCCGCCATGCCGGGGCACCGGTTCGATTCATGTCTCGAAAACCAGCGGAATCTGCCCAAGCCTCCCGGGAAGTCCTTAGGGAACATCGGGCTGGTAGCTCAACGGTAGAGCAGCGTCCTTTTAAGTCGTTGGTTCTGGGTTCGAATCCCAGCCAGCCCACCATCTTCAACGCCAACCATGCATCGACTCGTCATAATCGAGGACCAAACAGCCATCCGCGAGATGCTGGCGGAGATCCTTGCGCCGGATAAGAATTTCAAGCTCGTGGGCCAGAGCGGCGACGGCCAGGAGGGCCTGCAGATGTGCCTGGACCTCAAGCCCGACGTCGTGATCCTCGACGCCAAGCTTCCCAGCCTGAACGGCGTCGACCTGCTGCGCAGGCTCGTCAAACGCCTTCCCAAGATCCGGGTCCTTGTCTTCTCGGGACACGAGAACCCGGTGATCGTGCGCGAGATGCTCGAGGCCGGCGCGCACGGATTCGTCGAGAAGACAGCCGGCTTCCTCGACTTCAAGAAGGGCCTTTCGACCATCGCCATGGGGGGCACCTACTTCGGCCCGGGGATAGCGAGCGTGCTTCGTAACGTGGTTGCCAATCCCGAGTCCAGGGGCTCGCCGGACTTCCTGACGGAGCGCGAGCGGGAGGTCCTCAAGCTCGTCGCGGAGGGCAACAGCACCAAGGAGATCGCCGACAAGCTCTCGATAAGCGCCAAGACGGTCGACAACCACCGCACGAACCTGATGCGCAAGTTGAACATACACGATGTGGCGAGCCTCACGCGCCACGCGATCGAGCAGGGCCTCCTTGGCGAAGGCGGCGCTTGAATGCCCGCTTAAATCCTTGCGGAGCCCCGGAAGTTGCCAAAAATGGTGTTTCGTCCGTAACTCTTTATACCCTCTCATGAAACTAGCCTCCAAGTCGCTCTGCATCATAGTTGCCGCCTCCGCAGCCGTTTTTGCCGGCTGCGCCAAGAAGCCGGTTCGGCCCGAGCCGAACGAGACGGCGCTCGGGCCCGGAACGGGCAATGCCGGCGCCCTAACGCCGTCGGAGGTCCAAACGGCGCCGGACACCACGCTGCAGGCGCGCGACTCCAACATCATCGAGGACGCGAACACAATCCGCGGGCTCTTGCAGCCGGTCTACTTCGACTTTGACCGCTCCAACGTGAAGACCGCCGAGCGCGCGAAGCTCCAGGCCGCAAAGGAATACCTCGAAAAGAACCCGCAGCACCGGCTCCTCCTCGAGGGCCACTGCGACTGGCGCGGCACCGCCGAGTACAACCTCGGCCTGGGCGACCGGCGCGCGAGCGAGGCCAAGAAGTACCTGATCTCGCTCGGGGTATCGGCGGACAAGATTGAGACGCTCTCCAAGGGCAGCGAGGAGGCGAAGAAGAACGCCGACGAGGCGACGATGTCCAAGGACCGCCGCGACGAGCTGATCGTCCTCAAGAAATCGTAATTCTCTTTAGGATACGCTTGGTGGTCTCGACGCCCCTCTTCATGACGTCGAGATTGAAGCCCTCGTTGGGCGCGTGAAGGTTGTCCTCGGGCAGAAACAGCCCGAGCATGACCGAGTCGAGCCCCGTCGTGCGCTTTATGTCGGGGATGATCGGGACGCTGCCGCCCTCGCGCAGGAACAGCGGCGGGCGGCCCCAGACCTGCGTGACCGCGGCCTCGGCGGCGCGGAAGGCCCGGGCCAGCACCGGCGACTGGTCCTTCGGCGTGTTCGGCCGGCCCGGCGGCACGACCACGTAGGGGTCGCCCTGGTGCTGGTCGACAAACTCGATCTTCACCCCCTTCGGGGCCCTGGAGCGGATCGCATCCTGGACGATCGCCTTGATACGCCGGGGCTCCTGGTTCGGCACGAGCCGGCAGCTGATCTTGGCGAACGCCTTGCTGGGGATGACCGTCTTCGTCCCCTCCCCCTGGTAGCCGCCCCCGATCCCGTTGAACTCCAGGGTCGGCTGAAACCGCACCGCCTCGAACGGGGAGAACCCGGGCGGAGTGTAGAAGGCGTCGATGCCCAGGAAGTCCATGTACGCCTTGCCGTCGCCTTCCAGCTTCGCCAGCTCAGCCCTCTCCCAGGGCTCCACGTCGAGAACGCCGTCGTAGAAGCCCGGGACGTTGACGCGCCCGTCCGGCGTGTGAAGCGACGCGCATATCTCGGCCAGGGCCTGGATCGGGTTGCGAAGGACCCCGCCGTGCAGGCCGGAGTGCAGGTCGACGCGGGCCCCCGTCACGTGCAGGTCGAAGAGCGCCAGCCCTCGGAGGCCGCACGTGATGACAACCTGCTTCTCGCTCGGAAGCGCCGTGTCGCACAGGTAGACCAGGTCCGCGCTCCTAAGGCGGTCGGCGTAGGAGGCCAAAAACGCCGGGAAGCTGGGGCTTCCCATCTCCTCCTCGCCCTCGATGAGGAACGTGATGCGCAGGGGCAGCTTTGGGTCCTGCTCGAGCAGCTGCCCGACCGCGGTGATGTTGGCCATGAGCGGACCCTTGTTGTCCGCGGCGCCGCGCCCGTAGATCCTGTTGCCGATGACCGTGGGCTCGAAGGGCGGCGTCTTCCACAGCGCCAGGGGCTCCGCCGGCTGGACGTCGTAGTGGCCGTAGATGACGACGTGGGGCCACGACGGGTCGCCTCCCCGGCTCGCCAGGATGATCGGGTGGACCTCGGTCTTCACGACCTCGACCTTGAAGCCCAGCGATCCCAGCAAGTCGGCGACGAACTTCTGCGCCCCGCGCATCCCCTCCCCGAATTTCGAGTCCGTGGAGACGCTGGGGTGGCGGATGAATTCCTTTAGCTTTTCAACGGGATCGAACATGCCGCCAAGTTGCCCTGTGGCGCGGCACATGCCAATCCCGAACGGGCGCGCCGGCGCCCGTTCAGTGCCGGAAGTGGCGGATGCCCGTGAAGACCATCGCCATGCCGCGCTCGTCGGCGGCCCTGACGACCTCCTCGTCGCGCACCGAGCCCCCGGGCTGGATTGCCGCCGTGGCGCCCGCCTGCGCGGCGGCGACCAGCCCGTCGGCAAACGGAAACAGGGCCTCGCTGACAACGACCGACCCCTTGAGGTCCAGGCCGGCCTCGCCGGCCTTCCAGACTGCGATCCGCGAGCTGTCGACCCTGGCCATCTGGCCGGCGCCGATCCCCAGCGTTCTCTCCCCGCGGCAGTAGACGATGGCGTTCGATTTCACGTGCTTGCAAACCTTCCAGCCGAAGAGCATCGAGTCCCACTCGTCCCGCGAGGGCTGGCGCTTGGTGACGACTCGGAACTGCGCCGGGTCGCCGAGCGTGCGGTCCCGGTCCTGCACGAGGACGCCGCCGACGACCGAGCGCAGCTCCTGGAGAGCGTCGGCCCCGATGCCGCCCTTGGCGGTCATCAGGCGCAGGTTCTTCTTGCGGCCGAGCGCGGCCATCGCCTCCGGGCTGAACCTCGGGGCGATTATCACCTCGGTGAAGATCTCGGCTATCTGCGCGGCCAGGGCGCCGTCCATCGTCCGGTTGACGATGATGATGCCCCCGAACGGCGCCTGCCGGTCCGTCGCGTACGCCCCGGCCCACGCCTCCTCGAGCGTCTCGGCGCTCGCGACCCCGCACGGGTTCGTGTGCTTTAGAATCGCGACCGTCGGGCGCTCGAACTCCCCGATCAGGTACGTCGCCGACGTGATGTCCAGGATGTTGTTGTAGCTCAGCTCTTTGCCTTGGAGCTGCTCGAAGTGGTCGTGGAACGAGCCGTAGAGCGCGGCCTTCTGGTGCGGGTTCTCGCCGTAGCGCAGCAGCTGCGCCCGCCGCCACGACAGCGCGAGGGCCTGCGGGAAGCCGCCGAGGGCGTCGAGGTCGGGCGCGAGCTCCCGGGACTCGAGGTAGCGGCTGATCGCCGCGTCGTACGCCGCGGTCTTCTGGAAGACCTTGAGGGCGAGCCCGCGGCGAAGCTCCGCCAGGGCCTGCGGGCCTCCCCGCATCGCCTCGAGGACGGTCGGGTAGTCGCCCGGTTCGCACACAACGGTGACGCTCGCGTGGTTCTTGGCGGCGCTTCGCAGCATGGAGGGGCCCCCGATGTCGATGTTCTCGATCGCCTCCTCGAGCTCCACGCCGGGCCGGGCCACGGTCTGCTCGAAGGGATAGAGGTTGACGACCACGAGGTCGATAAGCTCGATCCCGTTGGCGGCGGCCTGCGCGAGGTGCTCCGGCCTGTCGCGCCGGCACAGGAGCCCCCCGTGCACCTTGGGGTGCAGGGTCTTAACCCTGCCGTCCATGATCTCCGGGAACCCGGTGTGCTGGCCGACTTCGGTCACCGCAAGGCCGGCATCGGCCAGGGCCCGGGCGGTCCCCCCGGTCGAGATCAGCGTGTAGCCGTGCTCCTTCACGAGCGCCCTCGCAAAGTCGGCGAGGCCGGACTTGTCGCTTACCGAGAGAAGCGCGAGCTTTTTGGGCATGAGGAGGCGTTTGTGCGCCCGCGCCCGGTCTTCTTCAAGCGGAAAGCCGCTTGCGGCCAAGGGGAATGCCGATCTCCTTGTTGTTGTGAATTGTGTCCCGTCACGGGAACTGCCTGGACTCACCGCCCGCCTGGACAAGCTCGTCCATCACCACGGGGGCATCAGCCTGCCGCAGGACAAGCCGCACGTGTACGTCTACTACATAACCATCTGCAACGGCTCGGACAAGACCGTCACGCTGCTCGGCAGGAAGTGGGTGATCGAGTACGAGGATGGCACGCGCCAGGTGATAGAGGGCGACAAGATAGTCGGGGAGACGCCCCGGCTGGCGCCGGGCGAGGAGTTCTCATACAACAGCCACCACATCACCGGGTGCAACGCCCGCGTGCTCGGCTGCTTCCACGGCGCCGACGAGAACGGCGCCAAGGTGCACGTGCTGCTCGCCCCGTTCGAGCTCGTCGTCCCGCGCGAGTGAGACGTCTCGGGGCGCCCGCCGCGCCGGCCGCGCTTGAACTGGGCCGGCCCCCCGCCCAATAATGACCCCGAAAGAATGAAGCTCATTGACCTGAACCGCGACGGCGGCATAGGCGCCAACTCGCTGTTCATCCAGCTCGGTGACCTCAACATCCTTGTGGACTCGGGGCTGCACCCCAAGAAGGCGGGCCGCAAGGCCGCGCCGGACCACGCGCCTCTGCGGGGCAAGACGATCGACCTGATCGTCATCACGCACTGCCACCTCGACCATATCGGCAGCCTGCCGATCACCATGCGCGAGCATCCCGCGGCCCCGGTCATCATGACGACCTCGAGCCGCATGCTGATCGAGCGCATGCTGCACAACTCCGCGAGCGTCATGATGCGCCAGCGCGAGGACGAGAACATATTGGACTACCCGCTCTTCACGCACGAGGAGGTCGACCGGATCGCCAAGCGCCTGACCGGGGTCCCCTTCGGCCACGCGAAAAAGTTCCGCGGCGGCCGGGACGAGATCGAGGTCATCCTGCACCCCGCGGGCCATGTGGCCGGCGCGGCCGGGCTCGAGATACGCCACAGGCACCGCGCGATCTTCTTCACCGGAGACGTCCTTTTCGAGAACCAGCGCACCCTGCCGGGCGCGCGCTTCCCCGCCGGCCACTTCGACACCCTGGTCACCGAGACGACGCGCGGCTCGACCCTGCGCCAGCCCCAGAAGACCCGCTCGGCCGAGATGATCCGCCTGGTCGAGTCGATAAACGACACGATCCAGAAGGGCGGCTCGTTCCTGATCCCCGTGTTCGCCCTCGGCAGGATGCAGGAGGTGCTGGCGATCCTCCACGACGCCCGAAAGTTCAGGCGTCTGGTCGACTGCCCCATCTACGGCTCCGGCCTCGGCATGGACCTGGTCGACTACTTCGACGAGATCAGCCACAAGACCAAGCACATCCAGTTCAACCGCTCGATCGTCAAGGACCTGAAGGTCCGCCCGCTCCCACGAAACCTGAAGCCCGGCGAGGACCCGCGCCAGAATGCGCTCTACGTCATCAGCTCCGGGATGCTGGTCGAGCGCACCCCGAGCTACACCCTGGCCTCGGGCCTCGTCGGCCACGCGGGCAACACCGTGGGCTTCGTCGGCTACTGCGACCCGGACACGCCCGGCGGCCGGCTCCTGGCGGCGAAGCCCGGCGACACGTTCCTCTTCGAGACCGCGCACGTGAAGACGAAGATCAAGGCCCGCGTGGAGCGCTTCGAGCTGAGCGGCCACGCCGACCGGGACGAGCTCCTGCAGTTCGCGGTGCAGACCGGCGCCCGCAGCATCGTCCTCACCCACGGGGACCCGCCTGCGAGGGCCTGGTTCGCCGAGCAGCTGGCCTCGCGTTTGCCGGCGGCCAAGGTCCTGGACCCCGTGCCCCTGCAACAGTACCTGGTCTAGGGCCCTAGGCGGGCGGACAGGAGCGCAAGGAGGCGCTCGGCGACGGCCGGCGGGCCCGCGACGTACATTATTTTTCGCATGTTCAGGTCGAAGGACCTGATCGGCAGCTGCTCGCCGTTTAGGAAGCGAACCTCGCCGGCCGCCGCTTTGCACATGGCGATCGCGGCGGCCAGGTCCCAGATCTTCACGTTGAAGTCCACGGCCCCGCCCAGGAGGCCCGCCGCCACGTACGCCAGGTGGAGCGTCGCGCTGCCGAGCCCCCGGATCTTGAAGTTCGAGAGCACGGCGTCGGCGGCCGGCACAAGCGCCTTGTCGTTCGGGCTGTGAAAGCCGATCAGCATCTCCGGGTTGGGCGCCTCGGAGGTCACGCGCGCCCGCCGCTCCCCGTCGAACATGCCGACGCCCGGGCCTCCGTGCATCAGCACGCGCCGGCTCAGGTCGTAGACGACGCCGTAGACCGGCTCCCCCTCCTCGACAAGGGCGAGCGAGATCGCGCAGTAGGGTATCCCGAGCGCGAAGTTGTTCGTGCCGTCGATCGGATCGAGCACCCAGCAGAATCGCGACGCCACGGCGATGGGCGAGCCGCGGTCCTGGAGCTCCTCGCTGAAAAACTGGTCCGCCGGGAAGCGTGATAGGAGCGCCCGCCCTATGTTCTCCGAGATCGCGATGTCGGCGGCCGTCACCCGCGTTCCGTCGCCCTTCCAGCGGCTCTCGACCCGCCCGAACTCCCGGTGCAGGAACGCGGTTTCGGCCGACACCGCGCGCTTGGCGGCTTCAATCCTGGCGGCGCGCTCTTCGCTAGGGGCGCTCACGGGTAGTCGTAGAGCCTGGGGTCGCGCTGCGGCGCGACCCTTGGGCGGCGCCCCCGTCCGGCGCCGCTGCGCTCCCCCGCAAGGGGGCCCTCCCGCCCCGGATCGGCGGCCTCGCCGCCAAGCTCCTCGTCAAGCGCCTCGGGATCCGCCCCCTCCTCGAGCCTGCGCACCGCCTCCTCCATCTGCCCTTCGATCGGCTCCCCGGTTATCTCGGCCATGCGGCGCATCATCCGCCCCATGGCCTTGGGGTCGTTCTCGTCGACGCCGGCGAACTCGCGCTCCATCTGGCCCAGGGCGGCATCCATCCGGCTGTCGTCAGGGCCGGGGCCGGACGCCTCGCCCGCACCGCCACCTTCGCCGGCCTCGCGCCCGCCCCGCGCCGCGACCGAGAACGGCGACAGGATCCTCTGCATCCGCAAGGCCGGGTTGTCCGGGCACGGGGGCACGACCGAGCCCTGGGCCAGGCTCCTCGCGTAGAACTGGTAGATCCGGTGGTTGTCCGGGCAGTAATATTCGTAGATAGGCATCGCCGCACTCGCCTCAGTTGTCTATAAGGATGCCATGGCGCCCCGCAGACAGTCAAACTTGGACGCCGCCCAGACGGCGGCCGCCACGCAATTCAACCGCCAGAGCGATCGCTACGGCAGGTCGCACATCCTTGCGGACACCTCCGATGTCAAGGAGGCGCTCAAGGCCGTGCCCGCCCCGCACGGGGCCAGGGCGCTCGACGTCGCGACGGGCGGGGGCCACACCGCGCTCTGCCTCGCCCGCAGGGGCTGGCGGGTGACGGCTGGCGACATCTCGCAGCGCATGCTGGACAACGCCGGCACCCTCCTTCGCGAGGAGGGATTCGAGCTCGAGACGGCCCTCTTCCCGGCCGAGAAGATTCCGTTCGCCGACGCGACTTTCGGCCTCGTCGCGGCGAGGGTCGCGCCGCACCACTTCAGCTCGCCGGAGCGCTTCGTCGCCGAGGCCGCGCGGGTCCTCGCTCCCGGCGGCCACTTCCTGCTCATCGACGGGAGCGTCCCCGACGCCGACCCCGAGACCGAGGAGTGGCTGCACCGCGTCGAGACCTGGCGGGACCCGAGCCACGGCCGCTTCCTCTCGCGCGCCTCCTGGGAGGAGCTGGTCTCGCGGCACGGGCTTCACCTCGTCTCGAGCGCCCTCTTCCGCAAGAAGCAGCCGGACCTGCACTGGTACTTCGAGACCGCGGCCACCCCGGCGGAGAACCGCGAGCGCGTGCGCGCCGCGGTGAGCGAGGCGCCCGAGGGCGTCAGGCGCGCGCTGCGCCTCGGCGTCGAGGAGGGCAAGATCGTCTGGTGGTGGCCGATGCTGCGGCTCATCGCGCGCAAATAGGCGCGCTGCCGGAGGGCGGGATTGCCATTTTGGCCGGATGGCGAACACTTGCGCGATGCGAATGATCCTTGCATGGGCGCCGATCCTGGCCGCAGGCGCCGCGGCCACAGCCCAGGTCCCCGGGCAGGGCACGAACCTGGAGGCCGCGAACAGGATGATGGAGCACATCCGGGTGCTTTCCTCGGACGGGTTCGAGGGCCGCTTGCCGGGCACGGCGGGCGAGAAGCTGAGCGTCGACTACCTGACGGGCGAGTGCAAGGTCCTCGGGCTGCTTCCGGGCAACCCCGACGGCTCCTACCTGCAGAAGGTCCCGATGGTGGGCATCGTCTCCGAGACGAAGGCCTCGTTCGAGGTGGGGGGAAGGACGATGACGCCCGCCTGGATAAACGACTACATTGCGGTGTCGAGCCACGTGGCGGCGCAGGTGGACGTCAGGGACAGTGACGTGGTTTTCGTGGGCTACGGGGTCGTGGCCCCCGAGTACGGCTGGGACGACTTCAAGGGCGTCGATGTGCGCGGCAAGACCGTCATCATGCTGATCAACGACCCGCCGGTGCGCGACCCGAAGAACCCCACCAAGCTCGACGACACGATGTTCAAGGGCAAGGCCATGACCTACTACGGGCGCTGGACGTACAAGTACGAGGAGGCGTCGGCCAAGGGAGCGGCCGCGTGCATCATCGTCCACGAGACCGGCCCCGCCGGCTACCCCTTCGCCGTCGTCGCGGGCAGCCGGGGCCGCGAGAACTTCTCGCTCGTGACGCCGGACGGCGACGCCAGCCGCGTGTCGGTCGAGGGCTGGGTGACGCTCGACTACGCGAAGAGCCTCTTCTCCGCGGCGGGCTACGACTTCGCCGCCCTGAAGGAGGCGGCCGTCAGCAAGGACTTCCGCCCGGTTGACATGAAGATGAGGGCGAGCTTCTCCGTAGCGAACAAGATCCGCACGCTCGACTCCCAGAACGTCATCGCGCGGCTCGAGGGCAGCGACCCCAAGGTCAAGGACGAGTACGTCGTCTACACGGCGCACTGGGACCACCTGGGGCGCAACCCGCGCCTTAAGGGGGACCAGATCTACAACGGCGCCGCGGACAACGCCTCGGGCTGCGCCGGGGTCCTTGAGATCGCGCGCCGGTTCGCGCGGCTGCCCGCCGAGGAGCGCCCGCGCCGCGGCATCCTTTTCCTGTTCGTCACCGGCGAGGAGCAGGGCCTGCTCGGCTCGGAGTACTACGCCGGCCACCCGCTCTACCCGCTCGCGAAGACGCTCGCCGACATAAACATTGACGTCATGCAGCTCGCCGGTCCCACCGTCGACATTGAGGTCGTGGGCTACGGCAACTCGACCCTGGACGACGTCGCCGCCGCGATCCTGCAGAGCACCGGACGCACCCTCGTGCCGGAAACCGACCCCGAGAAGGGCACGTTCTACCGCTCGGACCACTTCGAGTTCGCGAAGGTCGGCGTGCCCGCCTTCTACACCAAGGCGGGCCTGCGCGTCCTGGGCGAGCCCGGCGGATACGGGCGCATGCGCCGCGACGATTACGTCGCGCACGACTACCACAAGGTCACCGACAAGATAAAGCCGTGGTGGGACCTCTACGGCGCAGCCCTCGACGCGGACCTGCTCTTCCAGATCGGCCTGCAGGTGGCCCAGGGCGACGCCTGGCCCGAGTGGAAGCCCGGCTGCGAGTTCAAGTCGAGGCGCGACGCGATGATGGCGGCCCAGGTCCCGTAAGGGAGCCCCTTCCGACGCTTTCATGATCCGGTTCGTCGCCCAGAGGCTCATCCAGACGCTTCCTGTGATCTGGGTCATCATCACGGTGACCTTCTTCATGATCCGCTTTGTCCCCGGGGGACCGTTCACGGCCGAGCGCGCCGTGACGCCCGAGATCATGCGCAACCTCGAGGCTCACTACGGCCTCAACAAGCCCCTGTACCGCCAGTACCTCGACTACTGCTCGAGCATCCTGCGCGGCGACCTCGGCCCTTCGTTCAAGTACCCCACCCGCTCCGTGAACGAGATCATCGCCGACAAGCTGCCGGTGTCGGCCGAGCTCGGGATGTGGTCGCTCGCGGTCGCGCTCGGGATCGGCCTGCCGATGGGCATCCTTGCTGCGGTGCGGCGCAACACGTGGGTCGACTACGCCTGCTCGTCGGCCGCGATGGTGGGCATCTGCATCCCGACCTTCGTCCTCGGGCCGCTGCTCATCCTCCTTCTGGCGATCCAGTTCGGGCTCTTCAACGCCTCGGGGTGGTACGCGCCGATCGACCGGGTCCTTCCGAGCGTCACGCTGGGCTGCGTGTACGCGGCCTACGTCGCCCGCCTGACGCGCGGCGGAATGCTCGAGATCCTGAACCAGGACTTCATCCGCACCGCCAGGGCCAAGGGGGCGAGCGAGACGAGGGTCGTCCTCAGGCACGCCCTAAGGGGCGGGCTGACCCCGGTCGTCTCGTTCCTCGGCCCCGCCATCGCGGGCGTCGTCACGGGCTCCTTCGTCATCGAGACCATCTTCCAGATTCCCGGGATCGGCCGCGAGTTCGTCAACTCGGCGCTCAACCGGGACTACACGCTCGTTTTGGGAACCGTGATCGTCTACGCGGCGTTCATCATAGCGATGAACCTCGTGGTCGACATCGTGCTGGTGTGGATGAACCCGAAGCTTCGTTTCGAATGAACCAGGAAGAGCGAGACCTGGAGCGCGGGCATTCCCCCTGGAGCGACGCCTGGCAGAGGCTTCGCAACAACCGCATGGCACTTGCCGGGGCGGTCGTGCTGCTGCTCCTGGGCGTCGCGTGCGCGGCCGGCCCGTTCTTCTCCCAGTCCTACCGGGAGCAGAACCTTGACCTCGGCGCCACGCCGCCCTCCTGGGCGCACTGGCTTGGCACCGACACGCTTGGGCGCGACCTGCTCGCGCGCGTGCTCTACGGCGGGCGAATCTCGATCACCGTCGGGCTTGTCGCCACCTTCGTCGCCCTCGTCATTGGCGTCACCTACGGCGCCGTCGCGGGCTTTGTCGGGGGCAAGGTCGACGCCGCCATGATGCGCATGGTCGACATCCTCTACGCCCTGCCCTTCGCCATCTTCGTCATCCTGCTCATGGTCTTCTTCGGCAGGAACATCTTCCTTCTCTTCTTCGCGATCGGGGCCGTCGAGTGGCTCACGATGGCGCGCATCGTTCGCGGCCAGGTGCTGTCGATCAAGAGAATGGAATTCATAGAGGCCGCCCGCGCCCTGGGCCTCGGGCGGCGAAGGATAATCTTCAAGCACCTGATACCCAACGCCATAGGTCCAATCATCGTCTACACGACCCTGACGATTCCCTCGGTCATGATGCTCGAGGCCTTCCTGAGCTTCCTCGGCCTGGGCGTGCAGCTGCCCATGAGCTCCTGGGGCGTACTGATCAACGACGGCTCGGAGAGGATGGAGGAGTACTGGTGGCTCCTCGTGTTCCCGGGGGCCGCCTTCTCCGTCACCCTTTTCTCCCTCAATTTCCTGGGCGACGGCCTGCGCGACGCCCTTGATGTCAGGGCCTCCAAGGATTGAACTGGGCAGCCCCCATTCCATGCTCCGCCGCTACCGGCCCTACCTAGGCTACCTCAAACCCGTCCGCGTGGTCCTCGTGTCGGCGATAGCCGCCGGGATCATCCAGGGCGTGACAAGCGGCGCGGGCCTGCCGCTCATGGTGAAGTACGTCTTCCCGCGCATCTTCACCGCGGAGAGGACTGCGCTCAGCGCCTGGCAGATCTTCGCCGTGGTGATGTGGCTCCCGATCGTGTTCACGGTGCGCGGGGCCGCGGGATACGCGAGCAGCTACCTGTTCCAGGTCGCCGGCGTGCGCATTCTCGAGGCCCTGCGCCTCGACTATTTCCGCAAGCTCCAGGTCCTGCCGCTCTCGTTCATCCAGCGCCAGACGACCGGCGACCTGATCTCCCGCGGCCTCGCCGACGCAAACCAGCTGCAGGCAACGATGGTCGCCCTGGCGAGCGACGGGATGAAGCAGCCCGCGACCCTGCTTTCGGCCCTGGGCTACGTGATCTACCTCGCCTCGAAGGAGAAGAGCACCGCCCTCATGGTGGTCTGCCTTGCGGTGGTGCCCCTGTGCGTCTTTCCCGTGCGCTACGTCGGCAGGAAGCTGGTCAAGCGTGCCCACCAGATGCAGACGCAGATGGGATCGGTGACAAACTCCCTCGCCGAGAACCTGAGCGCGGCCAAGGAGGTGAGGGCCTTCGGCCTGGAGGAGCGCCAGGTGCGGGCCTTCGCGGCTGAGACGGGGGCGCTCATCCGGGTCCAGCTCAAGGTGGCCAAGTACTACCAGGCCCTGACCCCCGCCATCGAGGTCATATCGGCCTTCGGCATCGCCGTCGTGTTCGTCTACGCCTACCATGCGGGCGTCCAGCTGACCCCCTTCCTGACGATCATCACGGCTCTCTACATGAGCTACGAGCCCGTCAAGAAGCTCGGGGCGCTCAACAGCGACATCAAGAGGGGCGAGGCGGCCCTCACCCGACTCGAGACCGTCTTCAACGAGCCCGTGACGATCCGCGACCCGGCCAAGCCGGCGGCGGTCGGGCGGCTGCAGGGCGACATCTCCTTCAGCGACGTCGAGTTCGCGTACAAGCCGCAGGAGCCGGTCCTGCGGGCCGTGACGGTCGACATTCCAGCGGGCACCGTCTGCGCGCTGGTCGGCCCAAGCGGCGCGGGCAAGACCACCTTCGCCAACATGGTGCCGCGCTTCTTCGACGTCGACAGCGGGACGGTCTCGATCGACTCGCTCGACGTGCGCGCCATGAGGCTCGCGGACCTGCGAAGGAACATAGCGCTCGTCTCCCAGGATCCGGTGCTCTTCAACGACACGGTGTACAACAACCTCCTGCTGGGAAGGCTCGACGCCACGCGCGACCAGGTCATGGCCGCGGCCGTCGACGCGCACGCCGACGAGTTCATCCGCGCCTTCCCCCAGGGTTACGACACGGTCGTCGGCGAGCGCGGCACGCGTCTGTCGGGGGGCCAGAAGCAGCGCCTGGCCGTGGCGCGGGCATTCCTTAGGGGCGCCCCGATCCTCATCCTGGACGAGGCGACAAGCGCCCTCGACTCCCAGAGCGAGCAGATGATCCAAGACGCCCTGAGAAAGCTGGTCGTCGGCAAGACGGTCATCATCATCGCCCACCGCTTCAGCACGATTCGGGACGCCACCATGATCCTGGTCTTCGACCAGGGCTCCATCGTCGCGCGCGGCAACCACGCCCAGCTGTACGCGTCCAATCCGCTCTACCAGTCCCTCTACGACCGCCAGCGGGCCGGAGCTACATAGAAAGCGCGACACCTTTCCCGGGCGGCAGCGTCATATCGCTGCGGCATGCCCGCGAAAGCCGCCGCACCCCCCGCCCACAAGGTCATCATCTCCGGAACGGGCCGCTCGGGGACAACTTTCCTCGTGCAGCTGCTGACCGAGCTCGGGCTCGACACGGGCATAAACGGGCGCAATCGCGACAGGAAGTACTTCAAGAACTGCAACGCGGGCCTCGAGCACAACCTGCTCGACGATGAGACCCCCTACATCGTCAAGAACCCGGCCCTGTGCACGAGGCTCGCCGCCGCGCTCGCCACCGGGCGCTTCGTGATCGACCATGCTTACATCCCGGTGCGCAACCTCGACGACGCGGCCGCAAGTCGCATCGACGTGGGCGGCTCGAACGCCAGCGTGCCCGGGGGCCTGTGGGGCACGGCGCAGCCCTCGGCACAGAGGGCGGTCCTAGCCGAGATGTTCCACGAGCTTGTCCACACCCTCGTCTCCCACGACATACCGATGACTTTCATCGGCTTCCCGCGCATGGTCACCGACCCCGAGTACACCCGCGCCAAGCTGTGCTTCCTCGTCGAGGGCGCGGGCAGGGACAGGTTCCGCGAGGCCTTCGAGCGCGTCGCCGACCCCTCGCTTGTGCATTGCTTCGGCAGCGGCGCCGCGAAGATCGAGCGGGCGCCCCTGCCCGAGCGCCGGCGCGGCGTGATCTCGCGCATCCTGGGCCCGAAGCGCTGACTCAGGGCCCGGCAGGCGAAGGCCTGGGGGCGCATCCGCCCCCGCTCCAATTGCGTTGCGGGCGCACGCCGGCGTGCGATTGCATTGCGCCCGACGGCCGCCCCATGCAGCACACCCCGAACATCCTCGTCATCCGGCGCCGCTACCTCGGCGACATCGTCCTGCTCGGCTCGCTCCTTCGCAGCCTGAAGGCGCACTGGCCGGCCGCGCGCGTCACGGCGCTGGTCGAGAAACCCTATGGCGAGATCCTGGCCCTCAACCCCGACGTCGACTCCGTGCTCGCCCTGCCGGCCCGCCGCCTGGAGTGGCCGGGCTTCCTGAGGCGCCTCAGGCGCGCGGGCTTCACCCATGTCATCGACATCGACAACACCGAGAAGACGGCTCTTGTGGCTCGGGCGAGCGGCGCCGCCTTCCGGGTGGCGCTCCACCACGGGGATCACCCCCTGAAGCTTCGCAGCATGTACACCCACGCCGTGTACGATCCGGGCGAGCAGCACGAGGCCCGGCCCATCACGGAGTACTACCTCAAGGCCCTGGAGCCCCTCGCGGTCCCCGTGGCGGGGCGCGAGGTGCGCCTCGTGCCGCGCGAGGCCGACATGGCCTACTGGAGGCGTTTTGTCGGGGCCCGGGGGCGCGTGCTCCTCGTCCATCCCGGAAGCCGCAGCCCCGCCAGGATCTGGCCCATGGAGCGCTTCGCGGCGGTCTGCGACCGCGTCCAGGACGACCTGGGGGCCCAGGTCGTGCTGGTGGGAGGCCCGGGCGAGCGCCGCCTGCTCTCGGAGATCAGAGGCCTTGCGCACACCCATGTGCTGGCCGTGGACGACCCTCCCTCGCTTTCGCGCTTTGCCGCCCTGGCCCGCGTGAGCTCCGCCCTCCTGTGCCACGACAGCGGGCCCATGCACGTCGCGGCCGCCGTGAGAACCCCGGTCATTGCGCTCTACGGCTCGCAGAATCCCGTGCTCTTCAGGCCCCACGGCGAAGGCCACACGCAGGTCATTCCGTCCCAGCCGTGCGCGCCGTGCGTGGCCCCTGACGCCTGCGTGCCCGGCGACTCCTACCGCACCTTCTGCGTCAGGCAGGTCACGGTTGACCGGGTGTTCGCGGATGTGCGCAAGACGCTTGGGAGCAAAGACTACCGGGACAGGGGCTGACCTTGGCTGGGTCGCCATCTGCCTGGCGCCCCCGGGCGGGCGCCGGGCCGCGACGGTGGCCCGCCAACAATGTGCCTTCGCTCTGAAACCTTTCGGGAGTCGAGCCGTCATGCGAACAATCCATGCGCTGCTTCGCGCCCCGACCCGGAGAGGCGGTTCCACACGCGGGCCGCAGCTTTCCCCAGATTGGGGCGCCGCTCATATCGATCGTGATTCCGGCCTTTGACCGGCCCCACCTCCTGGCGCAGGCGCTCTCAAGCATCGTGGAGCAGACCGTCGCGGTGCCCCTTGAAGTCATCGTCTGCGACGACGGCGGCCTTGGGGAGACCCGCGCCGTCGCGCAGCGCCTCGGGGGCCCGCACTGCCGTTACCTGCGCAACCCGAGGCCGCTGGGCGCCGTGGGCAACTGGAACCGCTGCCTCAAAGAGGCCGCAGGCAAGTGGGTCATGATCCTTCACGAGGACGATGCGCTCTACCCCTGGTACTTTGAATGCGTCGTTCCGCGCCTGGAGGGCGCGGCCGGGGCGGTCTGCATGAGGACCTCCAGGGGCGCCGTCGTGCCGGCCGCGCGCCGGCCCAAGGGGACGCCGGCGTCGCTGCAATACGAGCCGCGGCTCTTCCTCAAGAGCTCGATGACCCCGTTCCCGGGCGTGCTCATGCGCCGCGACCTCGCGATCCGCCTCGGGGGGTTCGACGAGCGCTGGGGCCCCATCGCCGACTACGAGTTCTGGTACCGCCTCGCCTGCGCCGGCCGCGTGGAGGTCGTGCGTGCGACGGGCGCGTTCTACAGGGTCGCCCCGGGCCAGTGGACCGAAAGGACGTGGTGCCGGATGCTGCGGCTCTCGCACCTGCTCAGGCTTCGGATCGCCAGGGAGCAGTTCCCCGCAAGCCCCCGCGTCGGCCGGGCGCTCGCGCGCTTTTTCACCCTGGGCAATGCGCGCTGCTACCTGAGCCGTTTCGGCGCGGGTCCGGCCGACCTTGTGCGCTGCATAAGCTTCAGGCGCTGCCTGTTCTCGCGGGTGCCGAGGGGCTGGGTCTGGAGGGCGCTTAGGTTTGCGTCGAGGCCGTGGGACAGCCATCCCTGGGTCGAGCCCGATGCAAGAGCCCCACAGATTCAGCAGGCCCGCTGAGGACCTTATCGCGTCCCTGAGGCGCATTCCCTCCGAGGACCCGGCGCGCAGCCGGCGCCGCGCCGCCCAGCCGGTGGCGGACCTTGTCGAGGCCCTGCGCATGAAGCACGGCATTGGGCGCGAGACCGTGGAGCAGTCGATCCGGGACCGCTGGGCGCAGATCGTCGGGCCGGCAAACGCCGCCTATTCCAACGCGGTGCGCATTGACGAGCGGGGCCGCCTTGTCGTGCATGCGACGCATGCCGTGGTCAGAAACGAGCTCTTCCTCAACCGCGATGAGATCATCGAGCGCATCCGCAAGGTGCCGGGGTGCTCGTCAATCAAGCAGTTGCACCTCTCGCAAGGGTGAGCCGGCTGCCCAAGTTTGGGCTTGCGCCGCGTTGCGCGGTTTTAGAAGTTATCCCCTTGCGTTAGTGGGATCCCGCCAGTTGGGGCTCCCACCGCGACTGGTGCGGCATCCCGCCGCGCTGGAACGGTGCCGCCGGCAAGGCCAGGGCAATCCCTGGCGGAGCGGGTGGCACGGGGTCCTCCCAAGGGGCCTTCTTCAGTCGTGCAACACAACTAAACCAAAATGCCTACAGTCGCTAAGCCTGAGATCATAGCAGAGTACAAGACCCACGATAAGGACACCGGATCAAGCGAGGTGCAGATCGCGCTCCTGACCGCGCGCATAAACCACCTGACAGAGCACCTTCGCACGCACCGGAAGGATTTCCACTCCCGCCGGGGACTGCTGCAGATGGCCAGCAGGCGCCGCAAGCTCCTCGACTATCTAAAGACACACAACCTACCGAAGTACAACGAATTGCTGCAGAAGCTCAATCTGCGCAAATAGACCTTTCGCAAACGGGCGATCCGATCCGCGGATCGCCCGTTGTCTTTAAGACGCTCACCCAAGTACCGGGACATTTCCGTTTGCCGCCAGGCAACGCCCAGGGCGCCGGGGCGCCAAACGGAAATCTCTCGGGATCAGAGTGAGTCCGACGAAAGCCGACCGGCCTGCGCGCCGGGCGCCTATCCCCCACTCAGCCGCCCCATCCGCCGTTCCAAGCGAGCCGGGGCGAAAAGCTTACCAAAAAAGAAAGAAATCAAAGTCATGAAGCAGAAACACACAGTCACGGTCCCGGAATACGGGATCACGTTCTCAACCGGTTCCATCGGAAAGCTCGCCAACGGCGCGGTCAACGTGGCCATAGGTGAGACCAACGTCTTTGTCGCCGCGACGGTCGCGGCGGCCGCGAAGCCGGGCCAGGACTTCTTCCCCCTGACGGTCGACTACCGAGAGAAGTACCACGCGGCGGGCCGCTTCCCCGGCGGCTACTTCAAGCGCGAGGGTCGCCCCACCGAGAAGGAGATCCTCACGTCGCGCCTCTGCGACCGCCCCTGCCGCCCCCTCTTCCCCGAGGGCTTCCTGAATGAGGTCCAGGTCATCGGCATCCTCCTGTCGGCCGACCAGAAGAACGAGTCCGACATCTCCATGGTCAACGGGGCAAGCGCCGCCCTCGCGATATCGGACATCCCGTGGAACGGCCCCATCGCCGCGTCCCGCGTCGGGCTGATCGACGGCCAGTTTGTCGCCAACCCCACGATCGAGCAGATGTTCTCCTCGTCGCTCGACCTGATCTACGTCGGCAACGAGAAGGACATGCTGATGATCGAGGGAAGCGCCGACCAGCTGCCCGAGGAGAAGTTCATCGAGGCCCTTGAGTTCGCCCACAAGGCGATCCAGCCGATTATCAAGGCCATCAAGGAACTGGTGGCTCTGGCCGGAAAGCCGAAGGCCACGTTCCCGCTCGTCGGCGCCTCTTCCGAGGCCAGGGCCATCATCGAGCGCATCGCCGGCCCGAAGATCTCCGACGCTATATTCGGCAAGGAGAAGGCTGTGCGCTCCGCCAACGTCAAGGCGATCAAGGACGAGGCCAAGGCTGCGCTTGCCGCCGAGCTCGGCGAGGGCAAGTTCTCGGACGTCGACCTGGCCGTCGTGTTCGAGGACCTCCAGTACAAGGCCTACCGCAAGACTGTCCTCGAGCGCGGGGTGCGCTCCGACGGCCGCGACGCCAAGACGCTTCGCCAGATTTCGTGCGACGCCGGCGTGCTGCCGATGGTCCACGGCAGCGCCCTTTTCGAGCGCGGCGACACCCAGGCGCTGGTCATCACCACCCTCGGCCCCACCAAGGAGGCCCAGGACATGGACGGCCTGACGGGCGGCGTGACCTCGAAGAGCTTCATGCTGCACTACAACTTCCCGCCGTTCTCGGTGGGCGAGACCGGGCGCTTCGGCGCCCCGGGCCGCCGCGAGATCGGCCACGGCGCGCTTGCCGAGCGCTCGCTCGTGCCCGTGCTGCCGCCCGAGGACGCATTCCCCTACTCGATTCGCGTCGTTTCCGAGATCATGGCTTCCAACGGCTCGACGTCCATGGCGTCGGTCTGCGGCGGCTGCCTCTCGCTCATGGACGCCGGCGTCCCCATCATTGCGCCCGTCGCGGGCATCTCGTGCGGCCTGATGACCGAGAACGCGCCGGACGGCTCAATCTCGAAGTGGGTCACGATCACCGACATCATCGGCGAAGAGGACCACTTCGGTGACATGGACTTCAAGGTCGCCGGCACCACCAAGGGGATCACGGGATTCCAGCTCGACCTCAAGATCAACGGCCTTCCGATCGAGATCGCAAAGGTGGCCATCCTGCAGGCTCGCGACGCCCGCATCGAGGTCCTGAGGAAGATGCTGGCCGTCATGCCCGCGCCCAGGGCCGACCTGAGCAAATACGCGCCGCGCATCCAGACGATCCAGATCGACCCCGAGAAGATCGGCCTGCTAATCGGGCCCGGCGGCAAGACGATCAGGCGCATCACCGAGACCACGGGCGCCCAGATCGACATCGCCGAGGACGACTCGGGCAAGGTGTTCATCTACTCGAACAACGCCGAGGCGATGGCGCGCGCCATCCAGGAAGTCGACGGGCTGTGCGGCGGCGCGGGCGGCCCCGGCGGTGGCGGCGGCGCCCCGATCGAGGTGGGCAAGCTCTACACGGGGCGGGTCACGGGCATCAAGGACTTCGGCTGCTTCGTCGAGTGCACGCCCGGCAAGGAGGGCCTGGTGCACATATCCGAGCTCGCCGACTTCCGAGTGCGCCGCACCGAGGACGTAGTCAAGATGGGCGAGATGATCACCGTGAAATGCATCGGCATCGACGAGCGCAGCGGCAAGGTGCGCCTGTCCAGGAAGGCCGCCATGCAGGAACTCGAGGCCCAGAAGGCCTCGCCGGAGGCCGCTCCAGCCCAGACCTAAAGGGTGAGGCTGCTTGTAACGAACGACGACGGCATCGAGTCCGTCTTTCTCCACGAGCTGGTCCGCGCGCTCATCGCCGCGGGCCATGAGACCTTCGTGGCCGCCCCGAAGGTCGAGCAGAGCTGGACGGGGGCGTCGAAGTCGCGCGGGCGCTCCGTGCACTCCGCGCGGGTCGAGAAGGGCCTCGGCTGCGCGACGTGGGCGGTCGACGGGACGCCGAGCGACTGCATAAACATCGCCATCGGCCACCTCCTGGCCGACCCGCCCGAGGCGGTCATCAGCGGGATCAACATCGGCCTCAACGCCAGCCTCGGCTTCATCCTGGGAAGCGGCACGGTGGCGGGCGCCTGCGAGGGGGCGCTGCACGGCATCCCCGGCATCGCGGTCTCGCAGAGCGTCCCCGTCGAGCGCTACGAGGCGATCAAGGACCCCGCCGCCGCGCACGACCCCGACGTCATCGGCCTGCTGCGGGTGTCGGCGGCCCACGCCGCGCGCCTGGCCCCCCTTTTCGCCAAGCAGACGCCGCCCATGAGTTTCGTCGTCCACAACCTCAACTTCCCCTACCCGTGCCGCGCCGACACCGAGATGCGCCGCACGGTGCCTGCGAGGGTCATCCTTCCCGGGCTCTTCAGCCCGCGCGACGCCGACGGCACCCACCGGCTCGTCTTCCGCCTGGGCGACGACCAGTCCCCGAAGAGCCCCCTCACGGACCGGGCCGCGCTCGAAGCCGGCTTCATCAGCCACACCATCCTCGACTTTTCCAAGCTGGGTTCGATTTGACGGTCCTTTTGTGCTTCGTTGCCAGCCGCCATGATCGAAGTCGAGAACCTGACTAGGATCTTCAGGACCTACCGCAAGCAGCCCGGCTTCTGGGGCGGCGTCAAGGGGCTCTTCAGCCGCACCTACGACGAGACAGCGGCGGCCCGCGACGTCACCTTTTCGATCAAGGCAGGCGAGTTCGTCGGCTTCCTGGGGCCTAACGGCGCGGGCAAGACGACGACACTCAAGATGCTCTCAGGCCTCATATTCCCGACCTCGGGCAGAGCCCGCGTCGCGGGATTCGACCCCACGAAGAGGGAGAACGCCTACCGCAGGATATTCGCCCTGGTACTGGGCCAGAAGAACCAGCTGTGGTGGGACCTGCCGGCCATCGAGTCCTTCACGCTGCTCAAGGCGATCTACGGCCTGGAGGCGGAAGGCTACAGGCGGACCCTGGACGAGCTCGTCGCGATGCTCGGGGTGTCCGACAAGCTCAACGTCATGGTCCGCGAGCTCTCGCTCGGCGAGCGCATGAAGATGGAGCTCATCGCCGCCCTACTGCACCGGCCGCAGGTCCTCTTCCTCGACGAGCCTACGATCGGCCTCGACGTCGTGTCCCAGAGGGCCGTGCGCCTTTTCCTGCGCGACTTCAACAGGAGGCACGGGGTCACGATCCTGCTCACGAGCCACTACATGGCCGACATCAAGGAGCTCTGCGAGAGGGTCATCGTGATCGACAAGGGGAGAAAGATCTACGACGGCGCCCTGGCGCGGCTTGAGTCGGGCTCCGGCAGCCGCAAGCGCATCGTTCGCTTCGTGCCGAAGGACGGGGGGGCCTTCGCCGAGGGCTGGCGCTCTAAGTACGGCGAGACGAGCCGCGGCGCCGACGGCATTTTCACGCTGCGCGTCTCAAGCGACGACGTGGTGTCGGTCGCCCAGGAGGTGTTGGCCGCGGGGTCGGTCGCCGACATCACGATCGAGGACGTCCCCCTCGAGGACGTGATCGCCGAGCTCTTCAAGGCGGGGCGTTGAGGCGGCGGGCCTAGACCTTCTCCAGGCTCACGAAGAGCAGCGGCCAGTTCAGGTGCACCTCGCCGCCCACGCTCGAGAGCCCGAGCACGCCGCCCAGATCGCGCAGGACCTCCTCCTGCGAGAGGTCGTACGCGTGGAGTCCCTTGAAGAAAAGATACATCTGCCTCTCGGAGCTGAAGCGCATGTACAGGGTGATGACCTCGACACGCTTGGCGACGAGCGGAAGGCCCTTCACGAGCTCCGATATCCGCGCGGGGCTGAGCCACGTCGCCGTGTGCCCGGTCAGGCACTTCCTGGCGACCACCTCGTCGAAGTGGCGCGAGACCAAGGTGTCGCTGCACACGTCGGCGAAGACGAAGCGGCCTCCCTTCCTCAGGACCCGCGCCACGTTCGTGAACATGGCGCGCTGGCTGGCGACGTGGTGGATCCCACCCAGGCTGCTTGCGAAGTCGAAGTGGCCGTCCTTGAAGCCCTTCAACGCCCGGGCGTTGTCGGGATAGGCGTGCACCACGATTGTCTCGGGCGCGTTTCGGCGCAGCGCCGCAAGCTGCGAGTAGCTGGGGTCGATCGCCACCGGAGGCACCGACGTCCATGCGAGCAGGTACTTGGTCAGGAACCCGCTCCCAGCGGCCACGTCGAGCGACCTCTCGCCCCGCTTGGGCACGAGCCACTCCTTGATCGTGTCTATCTCTCCGCGGCGGGCCTCGGGGGCCAGCTGGTGAGCCAGGTCGTAGAGCTTGCCGCGAACGTTGAACTCATTGAACGGCTCGCCCTCGACCCGATTCGCAAGCATCTTTCTCGCTTCGAGAAGTGCCTTGTCGAACTTCCTGTTCTCCTCGTCGAACTCTAATTCGTGGGGCATGTCGTAGGGTTAAAAGCTCCTACCGTGAGCCTCTTTTCCGCAAAGACAAGAGCGGCATCGCGGCCCGCAACCCCGCCAGCAAGTTGCGCAATCCGCGCGCCACTGGGCGCCGCTCACGAAACATCGGCCGGCCACCGCCAGGAGCCGCCGACAAGGGATTCCATGAGCCCGCGAAAGACGTCGCGGCAGCGGCCGGCCTCCTGGGCGAGTTCGCGCCCGTCGCACCGGGCGCTGACGCCAAAGCGGCCCGCCTCGGCGCCCATGAGCTGTTCGGCGCGGCGGCCCTCCGGGAAGGAGGGCTCGCCCCTCCTAAGCCTGAGCTCGTGGACAAGCCTGAGGTTCGCCTCGGCCAGCTCGCGCTGGAGCGCGCGCTGGGCCGCAACAAGTTCGCCGCGGCTTATCTTCCTGAGCGTCCAGAGGTAGTCGTAGACGAAGGTGTCCCCAAGGCGCCGGATCTCCTGGTCGCCCAGGCGCGGGTCGTCCACCTCGGCGACGACTCGGTCGTAGAATGCCCCCCACCTGCGCCCACCCTTCAGGAACCTCCAGCCGGGGCGAACCGCGACCGCGAGGTCGCGCAGCCGGCGGCGCAGAGGCCCCTCCGGCCGGTGCAGCCCCAGGGCGACCATGAGCCTCGCAAGCCTCAGCGGCCCCGCCGGGATGATGACAAGGTCGGCCTCGGCCCCATCCAGAACCAGGTTGACCTTGGGCACGCCGCCGAACCGGGTCATGCGCGGCGCGTACAGGCGCAGCGCGGCGCCGGGCAGCGACCGGGCCCACTGCGCGTCCCGGAACATCGCCGGCCGCGACGTGATCACCTGGAAATCCCAGTCGGAGGCCGAGTCCGCGCCGCCGCGGGCCCGCGAGCCGAAGAGCGTCAGGCCGCTGACCGAGGCCTCGGGCGCGGCCCACGCCGCCAGGATCTTGTCAAGGTCTTGCATGCGCGCCCGATCCTCCGCGCGGGGCCGCCCCTAGAGCCCCCGCAGCGACACCAGGATCTCCGGGCCGTCCATCCCCGGCCCGCCGTGGATGTCGCCGTTGTGCATGCGCAGGATCTCCTTGGCGAGGAGCACCCCCAGCCTGCCCTGGTTTGGAACCGCGTTGGCGACGGGCTCCGGTATGATGCCCTCGAGCTCGAGGCCCTGGCCCTCGATGGAGATCAGGGCGGTCAGGTCGGGCCCGGACCCGCTCGAGCGCACCTGCAGCGTGAGCGCCTGAGCGACGCCCTCCGGCCGGTTCTCGGAGACCGTCTCTATCAGGACGCGCAGCGCGAATTCGACGAGGCTGCGCGCGATCGTCAGCATGACAGGCTCGGGCTTCACCTTCACCTTGATCCCGCGCTGGTGCCCGACCGCGCGGGCCAGCTCGCGGATGTCGACGAAGCTCGGCGCCGTCTCGTGCAGGTTCTGCATGAGCCCCACCACGCGGTTGACGGACTCGAGCCTGGCGATCTCCGAGCGTAGGGTGTCAAGCAGCGTCGCCGGGATGGCCTGATCCGCCCTGAGCTGGCGAAGGAGCGAGAGCGACACTAGGGCGTTTCCGAACTCGTGGGCGAGGGTGAGGCCAAGCTCTCGCAGGAGCTCGCTGCGCTCCTGGCGCTGCCTGGTGACCGCGTCGCGCACGTCCGCGCCCGCCTCCTCCCAGACGGCCCAGGTGCCGCCCGTCTCGGCGATCACGCCCGCGCTCGCGCGGTGCGGCTGCCCCTCCGACGGGGAGACCCGCAGGGTCTCCCGCGCGCGCGCCACCCTTCCGACCAAGTCGCGAACCACCACGGGCGCGTCCGCGGGGGCCCCCTCCCCCGGGCCGAGAATAAGCGTCCTTGGCAGGTACTTCTCGCCCAGGCTGCGCGACTGCGAGGAGGCGCTCAGGCTGCCGACGAAGGCCGACTTGACTATGAACTGTCTGAGCAGCCGGGCGAAGCAGACGGCCCGGGCCCTGTCCTTGTCGTCGAATGCCTGCCCGTCGTCGCGCACGCCGATCGCAATCAGCCCAATCAGGCGCCCGTTCTCGTGCACGGGAACGAACATCCTGGCTCCCCAGAGGGTGAGGCGGTTGCGCACCGCGAGCTCGGCCCTCGGGTCGGCCGCCCCCTCCCACGTTGGTCCGTCGACGATCGCCGGCTGGCGCTCGAAAAATCCCACCAGGGGGTCGTCGGCCGCCAGGGAAAGCTGGCCCTGCTCGGCCCTGAAGGCGTCCCCCTCCCTGAAGAAGAAGATGACGTGCGAGGCGCGGAAGAGCTGGCGCGCGGCGCGCCTGAACTCGGTGATCAGGCGCTCGCGGTTGTCCACGTTCTCGATGGCGGCGCCCAGGAAATCCCAGAGCTCCGGGGAGTCGGCCGCGACGAACGGCAGCGCCGTCGCGGAGGCCTTCGCCGTCTCGGCCCTCATGATGCGTCCCATGAGCAGGCTAAGCATCGACTGCTTCTCGGCAATCTCCTCGACGAGCGGCACGAAGTCCCTGAGGCGG
Source organism: Opitutaceae bacterium (assembly GCA_003151515.1). Lineage (GTDB taxonomy): Bacteria > Verrucomicrobiota > Verrucomicrobiia > Opitutales > Opitutaceae > Palsa-1447. The sequence continues at coordinate 49,684 of PLXS01000008.1, read as the reverse complement.
ATCGCGCTCTCCTCGTAGGAGAGGTACACCCTCGCCTTGCCCGAGAGCCGTGCCTGCTCGAAGGGCTGGCTGCCGGGCTCGCCGACGAAGATCGTCGGGCAGCGCTCGAGGCTGCGCGGCAGCTGCCTCTCGGCGGCGGCGTCGAGCACCACGGCCGCCGCAAGCTCGGACGGCTCCCCGGTGAGCGCGGGCGATCCGCTCCTGAGCACGGTCTTGCCCGCCGGAAGCTGGCGCTCCCAGGAGTCGGCGAGCGCGGCGTCCGCGGTCAGCAGGACTATGATCGAGGGCATGGGAAGGTTACTCGGAACGTGGCACCCTGCCCCTCAACCGAGGGGTCGACCGTTATCGGGGTACCAAGGCCAGATAGAATGTCGCTGCAAATCGCAAGTCCAAGGCCAAATCCTGAGGACTTGGTGGTCTGGAAGGGCTGGAAGAGCTTGGAGCGCATCTCCGGGGATATGCCCGGGCCGCTGTCGCTCACGGCCATCTCGACGCCGCCTTCGACGTTGCGCGTCGCCACCCTGATCCAGCGCTCGCCGGTCATCTCCTCCGCGGCGCTGATCGCGTTAAAGGCCAGGTTGAGAATGACTTGCTTTGCCGCCGAGGGATCCGTGAGCACCTTGTCGGGGGAGGCCCCGAGCTCGGTGATGATCCTAACGCCCTTGTCGGCGGCCCTCCCGCCCGCGACCTCGAGGGAGGAGCGCAGAACCGCGTGCAGCTCGAGCTCCTCCGAGCTGTACGCCCGCGGCGCGGACAGGTCCATGAGCTGCTGCATCAGCCTGTCGATGCGCTCGATCTCGTCCACGATCAGGCGGAAGAACTTGTTCCTGAACTCAGCCTCCCCGTGGTGGTCCGGCAGGAGCTGTGCGAAGGTCTTTATCGTCACCAGCGGATTGCGGATCTCGTGGGCGAAGCTCGCCCCCAGGAGTCCCACGGTCGCCAGCTGCTCGGCGCGCTGCGCCTTGACGGAGAGCTGGGAGCGCGTCAGCGCGCCCTCGATTATCGAGGCGAGCTCCACGAGCTGCATCACCTGCGGGTAGGTTATCGGCTGGCGCGAGAACGGAACGCCGATCCCGACGATCAGGGCCATCATGGGGCCCTCCTCGAACACGGCCGCGCTCAGGCGCTTCGCGGCGAGGAACTCCCCGAGCCTGGCGCGCTCGGGCGACGAGCGCTCGCGCTTGAGGCGCTCGGGCGTCACCCAGCGCAGCTCCTTGAGCAGGCGCAGCTCGCTCGAGTTGCGGTCGACGCTCTCGCCCGACCCCTCGAGCGTGTCCGTGGTGCCGCTCAGGATTATGGCGTTGTCGGACTGCGACCACTGCATGAGTATCGACCGGAAGGTGCGCTCGAGCGCCTCGGGGTGCGTTTCGCGCCGCGCCGCCTCGTAGGCCGCCTTCCTGGCGATGATGTCGCGCGGGTAGGAGCTGAACATGCTCTCCGGGAAGCGCCGGTTGAACCAGCCCGAGATGCCGAGGGAGACCCCGGTGGCGACGAAGAAGGCCAGGGGCTCGGGCAGCAGGTACCTGAGGGCGACGAAGACGAGGTAGAAGACGCCGCCGAAGAGCGCGATCACGACGAGCTTCCTCGCGCAGAACAGGATCAGCTGGCGCGCGTCGAAGATGCGGTAGGTCGTTATCGCGACCACCATGGTCGCGTAGAAGGCGATGATGACCACAGGCTGCAGCCGGATGAGCCACGAGAAGCCGAGGAGCGTGCGCAGCACCATGAGCAGCAGGATGGCGCCCGCGGCGAGGCTCCCGCCGAGCAGGAATATCTGCAGCTCCATGCGGCTGATCCCCGACTGCTCGCGGAGCTGCGCCGTGACCTCGATGCTCAGGATGAGGTAGGTGAGGACGATGCCGGCGATGAAGACGTAGTAGCCCGCGCCGAACACGGGCGCCTGCGAGGTCGACTCCGGCGGGATGAAGAAGCGCGTGTAGCAGATCGCGACCAGGGCCGCCGTGGCGGCAAGCCAGTAGCGGGCGCGCAGCAGGGCTCGGGCGAGCGTCTCGTTCTCGTCCAGGATCGACTCCTTGAGGAGCCACAGCGGGATGAAGATCGTCGCGCCGACCGCGGCCGTCACGCGCAGCCACGAGGCGTCCCCCTTGCCGCCCAGGGCGAAGTAGAGCAGCACCAGCCACAGCGACACGTGCAGAGAGACCAGGAAGAAGCGCTGGTTCGTCCTCCTCTGGGGGTTCGACCAGAGCGAGATGCAGCCGACGGCGACCGCCGCGGCCACCGCCAACAGAGGTGACTCGTTGCCTATCTTTGGATCACCAAACATGCGTTGGTCCCCGCCATGCCGTGGGCGTCCACGAGCGTCACGCTATGCTCCACGAAGCGCGCCTTCGGGCTCAGGTTGAGCGGGCAGGCCGGGTCCGGGTACTGCCAGTTGACCGTCGGTGGCAGCACCCCGTCGCGCAACCCCAGGGCCGCGCATCCCACCTGGATGGCCGGGGCCGCCCCCAGGGGGTTGCCGATCGCCCCCTTTATGGAGTAGGCCGGGATCGACGGCAGGCGCGCCCCGAAGACGCGCTGGAGCGCCGCCGCCTCCGCGGCGTCGACCTCGCGGTGGCCCGGTCCGCAGGCGCTGATGCACTCGACGTCCCCGGGCCTCAAGCCCGCGTTCGCGAGGGCAAGCTCCGCCGAGCGGGCGAGCCCCCCGCACAGCTCCCCCCTCGAGTCCGAGACGTAGGCGTAGCCCGTGACGAATGCGTACCCCGGCCGCGGGCTCTCCTCGGGCTCCAGGACGACGACGCACGCGCCCTCACCGATGGCCCCGGTCGTCCTCCACAGATCGAAGGGCCGGCACTGGCGCTCGGGGTGCTCAGGGTTGCCGGCCGTCAGCCCCGCGAGCTTGAGCTCCATCATCGGGTGGAAGAGCAGCGGGGCCTCCGTGCCGCCGCACACCGCGATGTCGGCCTCGCCGCGCGCCACCATGTCAGCCCCGTGTCCGATCGCGTCCAGCCCCGAGCAGCACACCGACTGCAGGGCCATCGAGCGCACGCGTCCCCCGATCAGCTCGCCGATGGCACCCGAGACCGCGCTCACCGTTGCCATAAAGAGGGACGACGGTATGGCGTTCGCGATTCCCTTGCGCACGATGAGCTCCACGGCCTTGTTGATGGTGCCGAAGTCCATGAGGGCGGCGCCTATCATGACGACGGACTGCCTCTCGCCCACCTCGCGGAAGCTCAGCCCGGCGTCGCGCACGGCCAGGTCGGCGCCAACCACGGCGAACTGGGTGTGCCGCGGCATCCGCTTGGCCTGGAACTTGAGGTCCAGGCCGTCCATGCGCAGCTGCTTCACCTCGGCCCCGGTGAACACCCCGGAGTTCTCGTAGAAGCTCTTGAGGAGCGAGACGTGGCTGACGGGCTGCTGGATGCCATTCCAGAATGACTCTCGACCGATTCCTGCGGGGGTGACCGGCCCGATTCCGGTTATCTTGACGCGCCTGCGCCTCATCAAGCTGGCTCGGCGCCCAAGCTCCGGGCTGAGGGGAACTTTAGCCGCACGGTCGTCCCCACGCCCGGCTGGGACTCCAGCGCGAACGTCCCGCCGTGCGAGCCCGTGAGGTGCCGGCAGATGCTTAGGCCGAGGCCGGTTCCCGACTCCTTGCTCGTGAAGCCGCCGTGCATGGCGCGGTGCACGCGCTCGTCGTCCATCCCGGGCCCGTTGTCGCTCACGGTCACGACGACGCCATCGGCCTTCGCCGCGAAGTCGACGACGACGCGGGCCGCCCCGGCCTCGATCGAGTTCTTGAGAAGGTTCTGGAATATGCGCATGAGCTCGTAGCGGGCGCCGCGGATCCACGCCTCCCGCGAGCCCGTGATCTGCACCGCCGGGCTCCCGAAGAAGATGACCTGCCTGACCTCCTCGGCTATCGCCACCAGGTCGGTGAGGGCGAACTCCGCGACCTTCTTCGAGGCCTGGCGCCAGTTCTCGGAGAGGTGGTGGCAGTACTCGGCGGCCTTCTCGACGATAAGGGCGTAGTCGGCCATGCGCTTGCCGAGGTTTGGCTCCTCCTCGGCCAGCTTGCGCGCCTCCTCCACCATGAGCGCGGAGTAGCCGATCACGACCGTGAGCGGGTTGTTGAGGTCGTGGACGAGCTCGACCGAGGCCCTCGCCTGCCAGATTTGGGGCTGGTTCGCCTCGATCTCCTTCTTCAAGGCGTAGTTGAGCGCAATGGCGTCGCTAGACATCTTCGCCTGCTGGCGGCGCAGCTGCGCCGCCTCGGCCTGGTGGCGCACCGCGTCGATCAGCTCGCCGACATCCGGCGGCTTTCGCATGTACTGGTTCGCCCCCCCGAGGATCGCCTGCTGGGCCGTCGAGAGCATGCCGTAGCCCGTGAGGATGATGACCGAGACGTAGGGGTCTATCTTCCTGAGCTCCTCGAGGGCCTTGATCCCGTCCATCTCGGGCATCCGGATGTCGAGCACCACCACGTGGTAGTTCTGGTCCCTGATCTTCTTGAGCGCCTCGGCGGCCCTCTCGGCCGTCTCCACGGAGAACGACGTGGCGAGCGTGTAGGCTATCGACTCCCTTGGCCCGTATTCGTCGTCGACGACAAGCACCCGCGGAGCCTTGGGGGGCCCGTCGTGACCCGGAGACGGTTCGGTGGCCATTACGCCGAAGCTCCCTCCCACGGATGTGGCTGGAACATGATGTGTGTTTGCAGATGGCGCCCCCCGCTGTCAAACCTCCTCGCGTGAGCCTCCTTGTCCCCGTCATATTCCTGATTGCTGGAGCCACGCTCGCGTGGATCCTCGCCTTCGCCCAGGCCGCCGGCGCGAGGGAGCGGCTGCGCTCGGCGCAGGCGGAGAACGAGCGCCTCACGGCCGAGCTGGCCGCGGCCCGCGCCGCGGCCTCGGAGCTGACGGGTGCCAGCTCGCGGCTCGCTTCGGAGCTCGCCGCCGAAAGGGCCGGGGCGGAGGCCCGCGTCGCCGAGCTGCGCTCCGCGCACGAGCGGCTGCGCGCCGAGTTCGCGGAGCTCTCGGCCTCGGCGCTTCGCGCGAACAGCGACGATTTCCTGAAGCTTGCCAAGCAGTCCTTCGAGCAGCTCCACGACAAGTCCTCGGGCGACCTGGTCGTGCGCCAGCAGGCGATAGACGCCCTGGTGAAGCCGCTGCGCGAGTCCCTGGAGAAGGTCGACACCAAGATCGCCGAGCTCGAGCAGAAGCGCGAGCGCGCCTACGGCGAGCTCGGCCGCCAGCTCGAGTCGCTAAACTCGGTGCAGGTTCGCATGACTGCGGAGACGACGAAGCTCTCGACCGCCCTAGGCTCGACGCGCACGGCCGGCACCTGGGGCGAGGTCCAGCTCAGGCGGGTCGTCGAGCTCGCGGACATGACCGAGCACTGCGACTTCTCGGAGCAGCAGGTCTTCTCCGACGAGGAGGGATTCAGCAGGCCCGACCTCGTCGTCTCCCTGCCGGGCAACATCCGCATCGTCGTCGACGCGAAGGCCCCCACGGACGCGTACCGCGAGGCCGCGGTCGAGACCGACCCGGCGCTCAGGGCGGAGAAGCTCAAGGAGCACGCCGCCAAGGTGCGGGGGCACGTGGAGAAGCTCTCCCGCAAGGACTACTGGGCGAAGCTCGGCGCCCTGTCCCCGGAGTTCGTCGTCCTCTTCCTGCCGGGCGATTCCTTCCTCTCCGCGGCGATCGAGTCGGATCCCATGATCATGGACAGGGCCATCGCCCAGAAGGTGCTTCTAGCCACCCCGATGACGCTCGTGGCGCTCCTCAAGGCCGTGGCCTACGGGTGGAGGCAGGAGGCCGTATCGAAGAGCGCCGAGGAGGTGAGCAGGCTCGGCCGGGAGCTGTACGACAGGATTTCCGTCTTCTCCGAGCACCTCGCAGCCGTCTCTAAGGGCCTGTCGAGCGCCGTCAAGGGGTTCAACTCGGCCATCGGTTCGTTCGAGCAGACCCTGCTGCCGGGCGCCCGCAGGTTTGCCGAGCTCGGCGCGAGGGGGGCGAAGGAGCTCGAGGCGCCGGATCGGATCGAAGTGGACGTGCGCGAGGTCGCCAAGAGGGTCTAAAGGGCCCGGCCCGGATGCACCTAGCCGCGCTGCACCTTCACCCGGTCAAGTCGCTTCGCGCCCTTTCGGTGCAGTCCGCCCGGGTAGACCGGGACGGGATCGTCGGCGACCGCCGCTTCATGGTGGTCGACCCTGCGGGGGTCTTCATGACCCAGAGGACGCATCCGCGCATGGCCCGTGTCGGCGCCTTCCTGGAGGGCGACAGCCTCGTGCTGCGATGCGCGGGCTTCGCGGAGCTTCGGGTCGGGCGCGAGCCCGACGCCAAGGCGCCCCTGGTGAGCGTGTCCATCTGGAAGAGCGAGGGCCTGCAGGCCGAGGACTGCGGGCGCGCACCCTGCGAGTGGCTTGGCGGCGCCATCGGCGCACCCTGCCGGCTGGTGAGGATCGGCCCCGCCTTCAGGAGGTCGGCCAAGGGAGCGGCCCCTGACGGGGGCGACACCGTGGCGTTCGCCGACGCCTACCCGTTCCTGCTGACAAGCGAGGCGTCCCTCGCCGACCTGAACGGCCGGCTGGGCTCCGGCGCCGTTCCCATGAGCCGCTTCCGGCCGAACCTCGTCGTTTCCGGGTGCCTGCCCTACGAGGAGGACACCTGGAAGAGGCTGCGGATCGGCGGGATCCCCTTCCGGGGGGCCGGGCCCTGCAGCCGCTGCGCCATAACGACCACCGACCAGGAGACCGGCGAGAGGGGCGTCGAGCCTCTTCGCACCCTGGCGGGCTACCGCAGGGACCCCCGGGAGCCGTCGCATGTCAACTTCGGCCAGAACCTCGTCCATGAGGCCAAATCCGGCGTCCTGCGGGTGGGCGACCCGGTAAAGCCCCTACAAAAATAGGAACACTTTTCTCGCCGCGGCGGTCACGTCCCTTCTAGCCTCATCCCCAGAATACCCTCCAGCAACAGCGCCAACTCCCTCAATCCCCACATGTCCACAGGTCCCGCTTGGTCCAAGAAACTCCGAGATGAAATCGGCAAGGCCGTCATCGGGCAGGACGCGGCCGTCGAGCGCCTCCTCGTGGCGCTCCTGGCCAGCGGCCACGTGCTGCTCGAGGGCATGCCCGGGCTCGCCAAGACGCTCCTCGTCAGGTCGCTCGCCACGGCCCTCGGAGTGCAGTTCGAGCGGATCCAGTTCACGCCGGACCTGCTCCCGAGCGACGTCGTGGGCACCATGGTCTTCCAGCCGAAGACCGGGGAGTTCACCCCGCACCACGGCCCCATCTTCGCGAACCTGCTCCTCGCCGACGAGATCAACCGCGCCCCGGCCAAGGTCCAGAGCGCCCTCCTCGAGGCCATGCAGGAGCGCCAGGTCACGATCGGGGGCAAGACCCACACCCTGCCGATCCCGTTCTTCGTGATGGCGACCCAGAACCCCATCGAGCAAGAGGGCACCTACCCGCTCCCGGAGGCGCAGACCGACCGCTTCCTCTTCAAGCTGCTGGTGGGCTACCCGAGCGCGGCCGAGGAGGCCTCGATGATGCAGCGCTGGGGCCAGGTGACCCAGCAGCCGACGCTTGCGGCGGTGTCGAGCGGCCCCGAGCTGCTCGCCCTGCGCTCCGAGGTCGACCGCATCCACGTCGCCCCGCTCGTGCAGAGCTACATCCTTTCGCTGGTGCGCGCGACGCGCGCCCTGGCGGACAACCCCGACGCCTCCGCACGCCGGGTGAGCTTCGGGGCCTCACCGCGCGCCTCGCTGGCCCTCTACCAGGCGGGCCGCGCCCTCGCCTGGCTGCGGGGGGCGGACTACCTCTCCCCCGCCCTCGTGCAGGAGCTGGCGCCGGACGTCCTGCGCCACCGCCTCGGGCTCACCTACGAGGCCGAGGCGCAGGAGATAACCCCGGATTCGATCGTCTCCGAGGTCGTGTCCGCGACGCCCGTCCCGACCGTTTGATGGCCATCGCGACAAACCAGGCCCGCAACCCGCTGGCGCTGCTCAGGCAGCTTGAGTGGCGCGTGCGCCACGCCGTCGAGAACATCCTGAGCGGGCAGTACCGCTCGACCTTCAGGGGCAGGGGCATCGAGTTCGACCAGGTGGTCAGGTACGAGTTCGGCGACGACGTGCGCGACATCGACTGGAACGTCACCGCGCGCCTGGGCGAGCCGTACCGCAAGAAGTTCGTCGAGGAGCGCGAGGTGACGCTGCTGCTCGTGCTCGAGGACTCCCCGACGCTCAACTTCGGCTCGGGCGCCCAGAGCAAGCGCGAGGCCCTGCTCGAGCTTGCCGGGCTCGTCATGCTGCTCGGGGCCGTCAACGGCGACCGCGTGGGCTACGTCCACGCCCTGCCCGAGGGACCGGTTTTCCGCGAGCCGGTGCGGGGCCGCGGCGCGGTCCTGCACGCAGCCTCGACGCTGATCGGGCATGCGGCCCCCCAGCCGGGCTCCCCCGCCCCGCAGATCCCGTGGCGGTTCATCGCCCGGGCGGCCCCCAAGCACAGCGTCCTCATCTGGCTCGGGGACTTCCCCCCGCGGCAGGAGCCGGACGGCTGGGCGGTGATCAGGCGCCGCTACCAGACCATGGGTTTCCGGGTGGACGACCCCTGGGAGCGCGCGCTGCCCACCGAGGGCCGCATCTCGGCCTACGACCCTTTCGCGGGGCGCCTGGTGACGCTCGAGGGAAACGCCGCCGACCGCGCCGCCCACGCCGACTGGCGCTCGCGGCGCGAGTCCGCGTGGACGGGGCTCTTCCCGGACCCGCTGAGCCGGCTCGTCGCCAGCACGGAGGACGACCGCTTCGACGCCCTCGTGCGCTTCTTCCACGCCCGGATGCGCGCGGGCGGCCAGCGCGTGCAGGTGTAAGCGAGGGTCACCATGAGCGCGCCGCACCTCCTAGCCCTTCCCCTAGCCGCTTCGAACCTGCGGCTCGCCGACCCGCTCTGGCTTCTGGCCCTGGGCCTGCTGCCTCTCGCGATGTGGCTTCGCGGGCGCTCGCGCGTGCCCGTGCTCCTCGTGCCGTTCGCCTCGGCGTGGCACCGCGCGAGCGTGGCCGCCTCGCCGGGCTGGGCGGCGGCCCTGGCCGCCGCCGGGCTGGCCCTCCTGGTGTGCGCCCTGGCCCGGCCCCAGAGGGTCGAGGACAAGCGCGAGGTGCGCTCGCGCGGCTACGACATCGTCCTCGCGATCGACCTGTCGGGCTCGATGCTGAGCGAGGACTACGAGAAGGGCGGCGAGCGCCTGAACCGGCTGCAGGCCATCAAGCCCGTCATCCAGGCGTTCATCGAGCGCAGGCCCTCGGACCGCATAGGCGTCGTCCTGTTCTCCGCCAAGGCCTACACCCTCGCACCGCTGACGACGAACCACGCCTGGCTCGCGCGCCAGCTCGAGCGGGTGAAGATCGGGCTGATCCAGGATGGGACGGCGATCGGGGACGCCCTCGGGGTCGCCCTCACGAGGCTCGACCAGGCGGCCCGGGAATCCGGCGGCAAGCGCAAGGGCGCCTTCATCGTGCTCCTGACGGACGGCGCGAACAACATGGGGGCCCTGGCGCCCATGCAGTCGGCCCAGCTCGCCAAGGCGCGCGGCATACCGATCTACACGATCGGCGCCGGCAAGGACGGGCTCGTGCCGTTCCCGGTGTTCGACGACACCGGCAAGAAGATCGGCTACCGCAGGATCGCGGCGGACCTGGACGAGGATGCCCTGCGCTCCATCGCCGAGACGACGGGCGGACAGTTCTTCAGGGCCGCCGACACCGGCACGATCGAGGGCGCCTTCCACGCGATCGACTCGAGCCAGAAGATCGAGTTCCAGGCCAAGAGCTACCTGCTGACGACGGAGCTCTTCGGATGGCTGGCGGCCCCGGGCCTCGCCGTCTTCTGCGCCGGCGCGTGGCTCTCGCGACCCCGATGACGTTCGCCCTGCCCCACCTCCTGTGGCTCCTCGCCTTCCCCGCCGCGCTCCTCGCCTGGGAGCTCACGCGGCGCAGGCGCTCATCCGGCGTCGAGCACCCTAAGATCCTGCGGGCCGAGGCGGGACTGCGGACCGTGAGCCTCTACCCGCAGGACGCGGCGCCGGCGCCGCTCGCGCGCAGGCGCATCCTCCTGTGCGCGGGGCTTGCCCTGGGCGTCGTCGCCCTGGCGCGGCCCCAGTGGGGGCGCCTCGACGAGCCCGTCTTCGACCAGTCGCGCGAGATCGTCATCGCGCTCGACCTGTCGCGCTCGATGCTCACAGCCGACATCAAGCCCAACCGGCTGGAGCGCGCGAAGCTCCTCATCCAGTCGCTGCTCGACCGCCTGCGCGGCGAGCGCGTTGGCCTGATCGTCTTTTCGGGGACCGCCTTCCTGCAGTCGCCCGCCAGCGCCGACTACGAGATCCTGCGCGAGTTCCTCCCCGCGCTGGGGCCCGACTTCCTGCCCGAGGGGGGCACGAACTACGCGCAGCTCATCGACGCCGCCATCGAGGCCTTCGGGGACAGCGCGGCGGCGGACCGCTACCTCATCATCCTGAGCGACGGCGAGGCGACGGACGAGGGCTGGCGCGAGCGAATCCCCGAGCTGGAGAAGCGCGGGATACGGGTCATCGGTCTCGGCGTCGGCACGGCATCGGGCGGGATGATCCCCGACGGGGAGGGCGCCTTCATGAAGGACGAGAAGGGCGCGGTCGTGCTCTCGAGGCTTGAGAGCGCGACGCTGCGGGACCTGGCGGGGGCGACGCACGGGGCCTACCGCGACGCCAGCGAGTGGGTCGACCTGCCCGCCCTGCTCGCCTCCACCGTCGACGCCGGCCGCAAGGGGCGCTTCGTCGAGCACAACACGGTGCGCCGGGTGGAGCGCTACCAGTGGGCGCTCGCCCAGGCCCTGATCTGCCTCGCAGCGAGCTTCTGGCTAGAGTTTCCCGTGAGGCCCAGGGCGCGCGAGGTCCGCCTTGCCGCCCCGCGCCTTGCGCGGGCCGGCACCGCGGCGGCGGCGTGCCTTGCGGCGCTCGCCCTGTGTGCCGTCGCCGGACCCCTCAGGGCCGAGGAGTCCCGCGACCCGGCGGCATCCCTATCCAAGATCGTCGGCCGCCTCTCGGCGCAGGAGAGCCGCAGCGCCGTCGACTGGGCGCAGATGGCGAGCGAGACGGTTTCCTGGGGCCAGCACGTGGGCAGCGCCGGACAGAAGGTGCCGGAGGGACCCGTTCGCGACGCCCTCGCCGCGGTGGACCTTGGCTCGCGGGCGGACCCCAAGGCCGCAGACTGGGAGCGCCTGCGCACCGAGCTCAGAAAGCTCCTCGAGAACCCCGAAGAGAAGAAGCAGCAGGACCAGCAGCAGCAACAGCAGCAGAATCAACAACAGAACCAAGATCAGAACCAGCAACAGAATCAGCAGCAGAATCAGCAGCAGCGCCAGGACTCGAGCCAGCAGCAGGGCAATCCGCAGCAGGGATCGCAGCCCCAGCAGCAGCGCCAGGACTCCGCGAGGATGAACCCCCAGAGCGCCTTCGGGAACATGGGCGGGGCGCCGACGCCCACTCCCAAGGACGAGGGCGAGCGGGCGATGCAGAGGGTCGGGGGCGCGAAGAAGGACCAGGAAAGCGACCCCGCGCGCAGGAATCCGCAGCTTGCCGTGCCCCTTGCGAAGCTCGAGCAGCTGCGCAGCCAGGACTCCCCGGCGGAGCTGTTCGGCCTGCTGCGCCGCGGCGAACCGACGCCGACGCCCGTCAACAACGGCAAGAACTGGTGACACGCATGCGCCTCACCCTGCCCTGCGCCCTCGTTCTCTCAGCGTGCCTCGCCGGCGCCGCGCGGGCCCAGTCGGTGCGCTGGGATCCCCCCGGGGGGTCGCTGCCCGTCGGCGAGGTCTCGCAGCTCGAGCTCATCTTTGACGATTGCACGCCCGACGACACGCCGGCGCCTCCCAAGGTCGACGGCCTCACCCTGCAGTACCAGGGCCAGTCGACGAACATGTCCCTCATTCAGGGCACCTTCACCCGCAGCGTCTCGGTCACGTTCGCCGCCCTGCTGAACAGGCAGCAGCCGGTAGACATACCCTCGTTCACGATCGCCACCAACAAGGGCAAGCTCACGGTCGCGGCGGCCCACTTCGCGCCGGCAGGGGCGACCGTCGGCTCCTCGGGAATCTCCCTGGGCGAGGCCGCGTCGGGCCGCCTCGAGCCCTCCTCCGGCAGCGTCTGGGCCGGCGAGGTCTTCGACCTGAAATATACGATCGAGGTCGGCGCGGGCTACAGCCCGAGCTGGGGGCGCGGCGTGTTCGATTGGGACCCCACGCCGCTCGTGGTCGAGGACTGGTCCCAGCCGGAGCCCTTCAACACGGACGAAAACGGGCTCAAGACCGGCCTGACCTACCGCACGCGCGCCCTGGCGCCCGATCCCGGGCGCGTGCGCCTCAACCCGACCAGCCAGCTCGTCAACCTGAGCGTCGGGGTCACCGGCTTCGGCTTCTTCCAGCAGAGGCAGTACCAGCAGTTTGCCGTTCCCGACACCCCCGTGGCGATCAACGTGCGGCCCCTGCCCCCCGCCCCGCAGTGGTACACGGGCGCTGTGGGCGACTTCCGGATCGCCTCCAAGGTGGTGCCCACCCACGTGAAGGCGGGCGAGCCCATCACGTGGACGATTGAGCTTTCGGGCTCGGGCAACTGGCCGGAGTTTCGCGGGCTGCCCTCGCGGGAGGTCTCCGACGACTTCCAGGTCATCCAGCCCAAGCCGAAGCGCACGCAAGCCCCCGGAAAGCTCTTTGACAGCAGCCTCACCGAGGACGTGGTCCTCATAGGCACCCGCGCCGGCACGTACAGCCTTCCCTCCCTGGACTTCATCTACTTCGACCCCAGGAGCGGCAGCTACCGCACGATCACGGCGCCCGGGGGCGCTGTTACCGTGGAGGAGGCGGCCCCCATCGGGGGCCAGGGGCCCGGCCCGCTCGCCCCCGCCCTGGGCGTTCCCAAGATCAGCAGCGAGGCTCCGACGGTCCGGGCGCAGGCGCCGGAGGCGCCCGCCCCGGGTCTGGGCGACCCGGTGCCGCCGTCCGGGGCGGCACCCGGCCCGGTGCGGCTTCGGACGATCGCGCTCGCGTGCGCGTTGCCCTTCGCCCTGCTCGCCCTCTTCTGGGCGGTTTTGGCCCTCGGGCGCGCCAGGGCGACCGACCCACTCCGGGCCAGGCGCGAGGCTCGCGCGAGGCTTGCCGCAACCGTTGATGCGCTTAGGTCCGCGCCCTCGCGCGACGAGGCGGCGCTGCTCCTCGCCTGGCAGCGCGACACGGCGCTGCTCTGGGGAGTGGCGCACGCCGCTCCGCCGGCCTCCTGCATCGCGGACCCCCAGTGGTCGGGGCTCTGGGCCGAGGCCGACCGCTTCCTCTACGGCGCCGGGGCGGCGCTGCCCGCGGACTGGATCGGGCGGGCCCAGGCGGCGCTGGACGCAAAGGCTCTTCCCAGGTTCGCGCTCTCCAGCCTCCTGCTTCCCCGAAACCTCCTTCCGTTTCTCTTTCTGGCGGCCGCGGCCGCCCTCCCGGCCGCCATTCGGGGCGCCGACGCGCAGTCCACCTACCTGGCCGGGAACTTCGCGGCTGCCGCGGACGCCTGGGGCGCGGCGGCCTCCGCCGATCCCCTCGACTGGTCGGCGCGCCACAACCTCTCCCTCGCCCTCGCGCAGCAGGACCGCTGGGGCGAATCGGCTGCGCAGGCTTCGGCCGCCTTCGTTCAGAACCCGTCGAACCCCTCGGTGCGCCGCCAGCTCGCTCTTTCCTGCGACAAGGCGGGCTTCGTGCCCGAGCCCGTCGAGGCGCTCCTGCAGCAGGGCCCCCTTGAGGCCCTGGCCAGGCTCGACTCGCCCGGCGGCTGGCAGCGCAAGGGCGCCGGGGCCGCCGCCGCGGCGGCGGTCTCCCTGGGCCTTCTCCTCGCCGCGGCCTACGGGCTCGCCGGGCGGCGCTGGGCGCTTCCGGGCGCCGTCGCCGCCCTCTGCCTCTCGCTCCTCGCCTGGGCGGCGTGCCTCGCCGCGCACCGGGCCTACGGCATAGCGGCCAACGACCGCGCCGTCATCGTGTGGCGCTCCGGCACGCTTCGCTCCGTCCCGACGGAGGCCGACGTGTCGCAGAAGACGACGCCTTTGCCGGCGGGAAGCGCGGCCGTCGCCGACAAGTCCTTCATAGGCTGGGTGAGGCTCTCGTTCCCGAACGGGGAGACCGGCTGGGTCGCCCGCACGGAGCTGGTCTACCTCTGGCGCTCAGGCGCGCGCTGAGCGCGCCAGGGGCTGGGTCTTCCTCACCATCCTCGCCATGGACTCCTCGCCGTTCAGGGAGGGGACGGCGGCCACCTCGACCCAGGCGAGCGCCCTCGACTCGTCCGACACCGAGAGGGGCTCGGCCGGGTCGGCCTCGAGCATGAAGCGCAGGTCGTGGTGCCAGTGGCCCGGCTCGCCCCCGTGCGGCGGTATCCAGTGCCTGTCCACGTCGAAGATCGCCGCTTGAACGGCGCGGATGCGGCCTAGGCCGCTCTCCTCCCTAGCCTCCCGCATGGCGACCGAGAGCAGGTCCCCCTGCCCGTCCGCGTGCCCGCCCAGCTGCAGCCACTTGCCGAGCTTGCGGTGGAGCGTTAGCAGGGTGAGGCGCCGGTCCGGGCTCAGGATCCAGGCTGAGCCCGTCAGGTGTCCCGGCATGCACGTCCTAAGGAGGCACTGCGGGTTCGCCTCGACCAGGGCGACGGTCTCCCTGACTGCGGCCGCCTCCTCGGGCCCGAGCCCGCGCCCCGCGTGGGCCCTAAGCAGCGAAAGGACGGCCGAGCGATGCATAGGCCGGCTAGGGCCCGCCGCGCCAAATCGCGTCGGCCTCGAAGACGCTCGGCCCGTCAAGCAGCGGCCAGATCTCCGGCTCGCTCGCGGCCACCGCGTAGAGGTCGCTCAGCCCGGGCGACTTAAAGCGCTCGCGCGTCATGCGACCGAAGAACCGGATCAGGTCGTCGTAGTAGCCGTCCTGGTTGTAGACGACGACCCGCTTGTCCGTGCGGTTGATGTAGCGCAGGGTCATGATCTCGGCCAGCTCCTCCAGGGTGCCTATCCCCCCGGCCATGGCGAGGAACGCCGAGGCCCGCTCCTCCATGATGCGCTTGCGCTCGCGCATCGAGGCGACCGTGATGAGCTCGTCGGACTCGTGGTAGGCCAGCTCGCGGCTCCTCATGAAGTCCGGGATCACGCCCACGACTAGGCCGCCGGCCGCCTTAACGGACTTGGCTAGCGAGCCCATCATCCCCACGTTGCCGCCCCCGTAGACCAGGCCCCAGCCGCGCGCGACCATCGAGCGGCCCACCTCCTCGGCCGCCCAGTAGTACTTGGGGTCGAGGTCGCGGGAGGAGCCGCAGTAAACGCACAGGAGCTTTGCCATGGCTGGGTAAAGGGCCACGATGAGGCCCGTTGGCCCAAAATGAACAAAAATCCTCGAGCCCGCGCGCCGGATACAGGGGCCGGCTCGCGCCCTCGCCCACGGGCTACCTGCACCTGGGCCATGCCCGCACGTTCTGGATAGCCTCGGAGCGGGCGCGCGCCGCCGGGGGCGTCCTCGTCCTGCGAAGCGACGACCTCGACGCCTCGCGCTACCGCCTCGACTTCGCGGACGCCATGATCGAGGACCTGCGCTGGCTGGGGCTTCGCTGGGAGGAGGGCCCCGACGTGGGGGGCCCGCACGCCCCGTACCGCCAGAGCCAGCGCCGGGCGCTCTACAGGAGGGCCCTCAAGCGCCTCCACGCGGCGCGCCTCATCTACCCGTGCGCGCACACCCGCCGCGACGTTGTGGAGGCCGCCGGGGCCCCGCACGAGGGCGGCGAGGACGACGAGCCCGTGTACCCGCCGGCATTGCGCCCGGACCCCGCGGCCCCGCTGCCGCCGCTCGGCGAGAAAACGGACGTCAACTGGAGGCTTCGCGTTCCCGACGGGGAGGAGCTCTCCTTCGTGGACACCCGCCTCGGCCGCCAGAGCGCCGTCGCCGGCAGGCACTTCGGGGACTTCCCCGTGTGGCGCAAGGACGACTGCCCGAGCTACCAGCTGGCCTGCGCCGTGGACGACGCCGCGATGGGGATAACCGAGGTGGTGCGCGGCGCCGACCTGGTGCGCTCGACCTTCCGCCAGCTGCTGCTCTACAGGGCGCTGGGCGTTGCCGCTCCGGCGTTCCACCACTGCCCGCTCATGGCCGACGACGCGGGCCTGCGCCTGGCCAAACGCCACGACGCCCTTAGCCTTCGCGAGCTCAGGGGGCGCGGGCGGTCGCCCGAGTCGCTCGTGGAGCCGTGGCGGGACTCGGGCCTCGCCGCGGGCTAGGGGCCGCCCGAAGAATCGCTTCTTGCCACACGCCGCGCCGATTGGCTATTGCCAAGCCGCGCCCCGCGGCGCAATCGCGCGCGAAGGGGCAGCCCAAGCCCATGAAGATACTAACCGCCCTCCTCTCGCTCCTCGTCGCCGGCGCGCCGGTCTTCGCAGACACGATCGACCTCGGGCCCCATGGGACCCTTTCGATCGCCGTTCCCAAGGGCTGGAGGCTCACCTCCGCCAAGCAGGCCGACGTGGGGGTCACCCTGCAGCTCATCCCCGAGGGCGACGTGAACGCCCAGGGGGTGCTGACCGTCCTCTTCACCGAGAAGGACGCTGCGGTGTCCAAGGAGGACGTCGACGAGAAGACCCTCATGGCGGCCGACAACTTCATCGAGCAGTCGGTCGAGAAGAAGAAGATCCTCAAGCACTTCAACATGTCGGGAAGCGCCTACGGGGCCTACTGCTTCTTCACCGACGCCAGGCTCGTCGGCGCCGCGCCGAAGAAGGGCGACTTCAAGGGTGTCGCCTCGGGTATCGTCAGATTCAACGACGAGGTCTCCGCGGGCGTCACCCTGCTGACCGACGACGAGAAGGGCGACGACTTCACGGCCATGCTTGCGGCGGTGTCGAGCGCCAGGGTGGCCGCCCGGTGAGCGGCCGGCAAACGCCGGAACCGGGCGCGCAGCCCCGGCAGGCGAGCGCCGCCGGCGCGGCGAGGATCGGGGTGATCAACGTCTCCGACCGGGCGAGCGCCGGCCTCTACGAGGACACCCCGGGCAGGGCCTGCGTCGCCCTGCTCCGCGAGTGGCTGGCAACCCCGTTCGACATCGATTACAAGGTGGTGCCTGACGAGCAGGCGAGCATCGAGGCGGAGCTTCGCCGCATGGCCGACCAGG
This sequence comes from Opitutaceae bacterium, assembly GCA_003151515.1. Lineage (GTDB taxonomy): Bacteria > Verrucomicrobiota > Verrucomicrobiia > Opitutales > Opitutaceae > Palsa-1447. The sequence continues at coordinate 32,540 of PLXS01000008.1, read as the reverse complement.
CGCGCTGCTGCCTCGTCGTCACGACCGGCGGCACGGGCCCCTCAGCGCGCGACGTGACGCCCGAGGCCACGGCCGCGGTCTGCGAGAAGATGCTTCCGGGCTTCGGGGAGCTCATGCGCTCCGCCTCGCTGGCGTTCGTCCCGACCGCGATCCTCTCGCGCCAGGCCGCGGGGGTGCGCGGCCGCACCCTGGTCGTCAACCTCCCCGGCCGCCCCAAGGCGATACGCGAGAACCTCGGGGCCGTGTTCCCCGCCATCCCCTACTGCATCGACCTCATCGGCGGGCCGAGGCTCGAGACGAACGAGGCCGTGATGAAGGTCTTCCGGCCGGCGAGCTGATTGGGTTGCGCGCGCCGGCCACAGCTGCCACCATGGGTCCCTTAAAAGGACCCATGATCAAACTATCCGCCCCAAACCTCACGCAGCATCCGCCCCGCAGCCCCCGCATCCAGCTGGGGGGCTACGTCCACCTCCCCCGCCTGCTTGACAAGGCGCGCGCGACGCTCGCCGGAAAAATCGGCGAGTACCATTACGACTGCCCCATGGACAAGCACTTCTTCGCGTTCACGCGCATAAGCGCCAAGGCGCTTCTGGCCGAGGCGCGGCGCGGCCGAAGCGACTCGCAGATGCTCGCCTGGGTGCGCAGGAAGTCCAGGCGCCTGCCGTGCGAGGTCGCGGCTTGGTCCGCATGGCTCTCGACGCGCGCTCCCGGCGGCGCCGACGGGCACGCTTGGTTCTCGGAGTCCATCCGCAAGAGCGGCCCCAAGCGCGATGACGTCTCGAGCCTGTTCGACCTGCTCGACCTGGACGACTACGCGAGCTTTGGCGGCAAGCCCTGACGGGGGCGCCGCCTAGAGCTCGGTGTACTTTGCGGAGCGCCCCTTCGCCTTGTCGACCGGGTACTTTCGGGCGTTGGCCTCCATCTTGGCGCCTATCGCCTCCGTGAGGTCGAGGCCCGTGGCGTTCGCGAATTCGAGCGAGTAGATCACGACGTCGGCAAGCTCCTCGGCGATCTGGGCCCGCTTGGCCGGGTCCATAGCGACCTTGCGCGACTCCTCCGGGCTCGCCCAGAGGAAGTGCTCCATCAGCTCGGCCGCCTCGGCCGCCAGCGCCATGCTCAGGTTCTTGGGCGCGTGGAACTGCTCCCAGTCGCGCTCGCGCGCGAACGCGAGCACGCGCTCCTTGAGCTGCGACACGGTGGCGGTGGAGTCGGACGGGGCGTTCATGGCGCGATCCTGCCCGCTCGCGCCCCACCCTGGCAACCGCGCACAGGGCCCCCAAAAATGACACAATAATGACTTGGCACACCGCATGCATTGTGCATATTCACGCACCGTTCCAATGGCACAGACGCACAAGCTTCATACCGGCCTGGCCGGCTCTTCGCTTACGAAGGCCGTCCGATTTGGCTGCGCCATGACGCGTCTTGTCTCCATTCGCAATTGGAACAAAACGGCCAGCGCGGGCTCCGAGGTCTAAACCCTCCCAACCAGGAAGAACGTTTAGAAAGCACACGGAGCCCGGAGGCCAAGAAGCCCCGCGGGGCAGCCGCCATTTCCACCATGAACACGAGAAACCACGCCATGAGCCCATCCAGCCGCAGCCGCAGAGCGAACGAGGCGTCCGACGCCATGTACCGCCAGCCGAGCTACGACTGCCGTGAGCTGCCGGACGCCGTCTCCATCGTCGTCTACGTTCCCGGCGTGGGGGCCTCGGGGGTGGAGATCGAGGCCCGGGGGCCCGACCTGCTCGTCACGGCGAACAAGACGCGCTTTGTGCGCGTGAACTGGCAGGCCCTCAACCTCGAGGCGTCGCAGCGCGATTACCGCCTGCGGCTGCGTCTCGGCCTGGGATTCGACTACTCCCAGATGCAGGCCGAGATCCACGACGGCGTGCTGAAGCTGACGGTGCCCAAGGGCCAGGGCTACCTGGCCCCCGCCAACCGCCTCGGGCGCGTCGCCTGAACTCCTGTCCCGTGCGCCCGCGCGCGGCCCCTCCGCCAACCCCATGGCGGCGGTCGCGGCGTGCGGGCGCCGGGTTCGCGCCCGGCCGAACTTTTTTCGGATCGGAATGGCACCTTGTGGCCGAAGCGCTGTCAGATGCAGTACCATGACACCGCAGGACCAACTCTTCCACGCGCCGCCGATCATCCGCGAAGTGGCCGCACGGGCCGTCCCGCGAGAGGACGCCCGGTGGGACCGGCCCGTGTTCAGACCGCCGCCTCTCACGGTTAATCCGGCGCGCCCGCAGCTCGCCTACTCCGACACGATCCACCGCACCGAGCTTATGGCCTCCCTCGCAACGGGGAGCTCCGAGGCCAGGTAGCGCGCGACCGACTCCGCCTCCCCGGCGAACTTCCACGGGGGGTTGACGACCAGCATCCCGCTGCCGCGCATTCCCTGGGCGGCGGGGTCAATGACAAGCTCCACCGCGAGGGAGGGCGCCCGCAGGCCCCTTGCCGAGGCGAGGAGGCCTTCGGCCCCCGCCCTGTCCGTCAGCGGGTACCAGGCGGCTAGCGTGGCCGAGGGCAGGCGACGCAGCCCCTCCTCCAGCGCCGCGGTGACCGAGGACCACTCCTGCGGCGACTCGTACGGGGGGTCGACGAGAACCAGGGCGCGCCTCTCCCTGGGCGGCAGGCACGCCCTGAGCGCCCCGTAGCCGTCCGCGGCGTGGACAGAGACCCTGCGCTCGCGGCGGAATTCCGCGGCGAGCGCCGCTGCATCGGCCGGGTGCCTCTCCCAGAGCTCCAGGCGGTCCTGGGGCCTTGCGAGCGCGCCCGCTATCCGCGGCGAGCCGGGATAGAACCGGGGGGCCGCGCCCAGGTTGCCGCACCGCCGGTCGAAGGCGCGCACCAGGGCGACATACTCGGCAACCTCGGCCGGTGCGGCCTTCGCCTCCCACAGCCGACCGATGCCCGACGGCCACTCCGGCTGCCGGGCCCTTGAGTCGCCGACGCCGGCCATCTCCAGGTCGTAGCGGCCGCGCCCGGCGTGGGTGTCCACGAAAAGGAACCCACCCTCCTTCCTCTGCATGGCCCTGGCCAGGCGCACCAGGAGGGCGTGCTTGAGGGCGTCGGCGTGGTTGCCTGCATGGAACGCGTGCCTGTAATTCACGCCCTTGGGCTTCTTTCATTGCACCGGCAGGCGGCAATCCGATAATCGCCCCGCCATGAAATTAACTCCTGCGCTTGCGACCATCTGCGCGCTCGCCCTGCCCTGCGCGCTTCTTGCAGACACATTCGAGGGAAAGATCGGCATTAGCATGACGTCCCCATCCGCCCAGGGCCCCCAGACGCTCAACGTGAGCGTCAAGGAGGGCCTGGCGCGCTTCGACATCGAATCGGCGCGCGGCTCGATGGCCATGATCCGAGACACCAAAAACAAGCAGATGATCATCCTCATGCCCCAGCAGCGCATGTACATGGTCCATCCGCTGGAGCAGCCCGGCCAGATGCCGCAGACCGGCCAGATGGCGCAGCAGGGGGCGCCCGCCGCGTCGCAGTCCACGCTTAAGGAGACGGGCGTCAAGGAGACCATCCTCGGCTACGTGTGCACGAAGTACATCGTCACCGGGGCCGACGGCACCTCGGAGATATGGATCACGGACGAGCTCGGAACGTTCATGGGGCTCCCGCCGGCGGGCGGGCCGATGGGGCGGGCGGCGCAGGCGCCCAGCTCGTGGGAGTCCGCCCTCAAGGGGCACAACTTCTTCCCGATGCGCGTCGTGACCAAGAGCTCCAAGGGCACCTTCAAGTTCGAGGTCACCTCGGTGGAGAAGACGAGCCTGCCCGACTCGCTCTTCGCCCCGCCGGAGGGATGGCGCAAGTTCGACATGGGAGCCATGATGAACGGCGCGTTCCCGGCCGGGATGCCCGGCTCGCGGCCGTCCTCAGGGGACAACTGAGTGGTCGCGCTGCCGATCCGCATCGTATCCGACGTGCATTTTGCCGAGCAGGCGAGCCGCGTGCGCTCGCTGGGCGCGCTGCGCCCGCTGGCGGACGGGGTCTCCATGCTCGTCTTCAACGGCGACACGATGGACACGCGCCCGGGCAAGGACGACAGGCGCACGGCCCAGATCCGGCGCGACATGCTCGACTTCTTCGGCTCGTGCGGGACGCCCGTCACGCTCCTCACGGGAAACCACGACCCGGACATCACGCGGCAGCATTCGTTGGAGCTTGCATCCGGCCGGGTGTTGGTGACCCACGGCGACGTGCTCTTTGAGAGCATTGTGCCCTGGTCAAACGAGGCCAAGATCATGCGCCAGAAGGTGATACAGGCCCTCGCGGCCCTTCCCGGAGACGGCAGCTCGCGCCTTGAGGGTCGCCTCGACGCCTTCCGCTCGGCCGCGGCCTCGATCCACCAGCGCCACCAGTCCGAGCACGACCCCTTTCGCTACGCGATGCGCCTGGCGGGCGACACGGTCTGGCCGCCTGATCGCCTATTCAAGATCCTGCGGGCGTGGAGCGAGGCGCCCGGGCGGGCCGCGGCGCTCGCAACGAGGCACAGGCCCAGGGCCTCCTTCATCATCATCGGGCACACGCACCGGCCGGGCGTCTGGCGGATGCCCTCCGGGATCATCGTCATCAACACCGGCTCGTTCTGCAGGCCCTTCGGCGCCATGGTCGCCGAGGTCGGCGCCGCGACGCTGCTCGTGCGCCGGGTCGTGCGCAGGGACGGCGCCTTTCATCCCGGGCCGCAGGTGGCCGAATTCCCCCTCTCATGAGCACGGTGTTCGGATGGTGGGTGCGCGACCCCGAGCTCGGGAAGTTCCAGGTCAGGGCCGTCGTGCACGGCGGCAGCCTCAAGTGGCTCCGCAAGCAGGGCCACCACAGCACATGGCTCGCGCACACCCCCACGGAGTCGGACTGGGAGCAGCTCATGGGCGAGGCCGGCCGGCGCGTGCCCCGGCGCCTTCTCTCCCCAAAGCAGTTCGAGGAGATAAAGAGGATGCGCGAGCAAGCCTAGGCCCCCCTTCCATGCCCAAAATAGACGTCAACAAGGTCGCCGAGATCCTGAAGAAAAACCACATCGACCCCGCGGTCCTTCGCCGGGTGGTGGAGGAGATGAACCTGGCCGTGCAGCCCGATCCCGGCGAGGCCGACGCGCCGCCGCCGGTCAAGAAGCAGTTCGTCATCCTCGCGAGCGACCCGCAGGGGCGCCTGCCCAAGGGCGAATTCGCCGGCTGGGTTGTGCAGATCCCGGAGAGCGAGAGCCCCGCGACGGCGCTCGACCGGATATTCCGGGGTGCCTACGACTACAACGCCTCCAAGAAGGGCCGCCTCTACCCCGCGAAGACGGTCGGCGAGGCGGTCGAGAACGTGCCCGGAAAGTTCTTCAGGGAGGCGGAGCTCTGGGTGAAGACGAAGACCCCCGTCCTCGTCCTGCGCACGGACAACGAGATCCCAGGGGGCTAGCGCCCGGCGCCCGGGCCGAAGCCGAACTTCGAGGGGTCGAATCCGCGCGCCTTGACGGCCTCGGAGGCGGCGGCCTTGTCGATGCGCGCGCCCGGCCGCACCGCGTTCGCCTCGAACCACCCGCGCGGCATCTCCACAACGTACTGGATGCGGTCGCTGCGCGACGTGACGGCCCTCTCGTCGAACGGGAGCAGGGGGTAGATCTCCAGGATCATCCCGTCGTGGTCCAGGTACGCGATGTCCAGCGGCTCGGGCGTGTTGCGCATCCAGTAGCCCTGGCGCTGCGGCACGGGGTAGACGAAGATCATACCCTCGTCCTTGCCGAGGTCTGGGCGCTGCATGAGGCCGCGCGCCTGCTCGGGCTCCAGAATGGCAACCTGCAGGCTCGCCGGGTGCCCGCCCACGCTGACCGTGAAGTGGTCCCAGACGGTCTTTAGCGGCTGCTCCGGGGGCTTGCCGGAGCCGCAGCCGGCCAGCGCGCACACGGCGAGCGCCGCCACGGCCGCCCGCCGCCATGAATAAACCGGATTTGCATTTTTCACGGGTTCCAAGGTTAATTGGCCGGCTAAACGTTAGACAACCCTAGTCTGCACCATGGCCAATAAAGCACAACGCGACGTCCTCCTATATTCGGACACGGCCAAGAGCGCCGACGTCCTCTACTTCGGCCGTGTGGAGATGCACGACCCCTTCGTCGCCCTGGGCGTGCGCGGCAGGAAGGTCGCCGTGGTGAGCGCCCTCGAGTTCGGCCGCGTCAGGAGGACTTCGGACTTCGACGTCATCCTTCGGCTCGAGGCCTGCGCCGAGCGGGCGGGGCGCGCATGGCCAAGGCGCAGGCCCGGGGCCGCCACCGTGATCGCCCTGGTCGCGCGCGAGCTGAGGGCGCGCACCCTCACGGTCCCCGCCGATTTTCCGGCCTCCCTGTACCTCGAGCTCAGGGGCCTGGGCGTGCGCCTTGAGATCGCCGACGGCATGCTCTTCCCCGAGAGGGAGACCAAGACGGAGGACGAGGCCCGGGCCATCCGCGAGGGCAACCGCTGCAGCGCCGCGGGGATCGCGGCTGCGGAGCGGGTGCTTCGCGCGTCGCGCCCCCGGCGGGGCCGACTCGTCCACCAGGGCGGCACCCTCACGAGCGAGCGCCTGAGGGCCGCGGTCGAGACCGCCTGCATCGAGGCGGGCTCGGTGTCGATGTCGACCATCGTCGCGGGCGGCGACCAGGCCTGCGACCCCCACGAGCAGGGGTCGGGCCCGCTGCGCCCCGACGAGCTCATCATCGTCGACGTCTTCCCGCGCGTGACGGCGACCGGGTACTTTGGCGACATGACGCGCACCTTCCTGCGCGGCCGCGCGAGCGAGTCCCAGCGCTCCCTCGTGGCGGCGGTGAGGGCGGCCCAGCTTGCGGCGCTTCGCACCGTGAAGGCGGGCGTCCCCGGCAGCGCCGTCCACCGCAAGGTCGAGGAGACGTTCGCCGCCCGGGGCTTCAAGACGAGGCGCCTGGCCAGGGGCTCGGTGGGCTTCTTCCACGGGACCGGCCACGGCGTCGGCCTCGAGATCCACGAGCCGCCCCGGATGAACGCGACCACCCACACCCCTCTCAAGAACGGCACGGTCGTAACGGTCGAGCCCGGCCTCTACTACCCCGGCCTCGGCGGCTGCCGCATCGAGGACGTGGTCCAGGTGACGCCGGGCGCCCCGCGCATGCTCTCGCGCTTCCACTACGAGTGGGAGCTGCGCTAGGCGCGGCCGGCCGCGCTCGCCCATGTCGATCTCCCTCTCAAAGGCCAGGGCCATTCTCAGGCGCATTGCGCGCCTGCGCGTCCTGGTCGTCGGCGACGTGATGCTCGACCACTACATCTGGGGGGACGCGACGCGGATCTCCCCGGAGGCGCCCGTGCCCGTGGTCGACATAGCCCGGGACACCTGGACGGCGGGCGGGGCGGCCAACGTCGCGGCCAACATCGCCTGCCTCGGCTCCCGCTGCTTGCTCTTCGGGCACATCGGCAAGGACGCAGACGGGGCCCGCCTGCGCGGCATCGTGCGCGCGCTCGGGGTCGAGGCGATCCAGTCCCCGGGCCGGGGCGCGACCATCGTCAAGACACGCGTCATGGTGCAGCACCAGCAGCTCTGCCGGCTCGACCGCGAGTCGGGCCCGTCATCCTACGCGGTCGACCCTTCGGCGGCGGCGCGGCTGCTCGACCGCGCGATCCGCTCGTGCGACGCGGTCGTCTTCTCGGACTATGCCAAGGGCCTGCTCACCGACGGGCTCGTCTCCAGGCTGACCGCGATGGCGAAGGCGCGAGGGGCGTTCATCGCCCTGGACCCTAAGCCCAAGCATCCCCTGAGCTTCCAGGGCATCGACCTCATCACGCCAAACAAGAGGGAGGCGCTTCAGCTCGCCGGGATCGAGCCCGCGCCGGGGGCGCCCTTCCCCGCAGCCGCCGTGTGCGCGCGGCTTCACGAGCGCTTCGGGACGAAGCACGTCGTCGTGACGCTGGGCGAGGACGGGATGCTCCTAAGCGCCTCCGGAAGGGTCGTTAAGACGATCCCGACGGCGGCCCGTGAGGTCTACGACGTGTCGGGCGCCGGCGACACCGCGCTGGCCGCCCTCGTCCTCGCCCTGGCCTGCGGGGCTGGCCTCGAGGAGTCAGCCCACTTTGCGAACGCCGCGGCCGGAGTCGTGGTCGCCAAGCTGGGGACCGCGACCGTGGGGCCCGACGAGCTCCTCGCGCGCGTCTCGCATGCATCGTGAACCGCGCCCTCTTCCTCGACCGCGACGGCACGCTCATCGTTGACAAGGTCTACCTCGCCGACCCGCAGGGCGTCGAACTGATCGCCGGCGCCGCCGCGGGCCTCAAGCGCGCCCGCTCCCTGGGGTACGGCCTGTTCCTCTTCACCAACCAGTCGGGCATCGGCCGCGGCCTTCACTCGATCGAGGACACCCGGCGGGTGAACGCCCGGATGGAGGAGATGCTCGGGCTGCCCGCCCCGGCGTTCGACGGGATGTGCGTCGCACCGGAGGGACCGGACGAACCCCCGGCCTACAGGAAGCCCTCTCCCAGGTTCATCCTGGAGACGCTGGCCGAGCGCTCCCTCGACCCCGGGCGGTGCTGGATGGTCGGCGACTCGGCCGCGGACATCCGCGCCGGGCTCGCCGCCGGCATCCGCGCCGCCGCCGTGCGCACCGGCAGGGTCAGCCCGGACACGCTGCCCGAGGTCGCGGACGGCACGGTCCCGGTCTTCGCGGACTTCGCCGCCTTCGCGGCGACGCTGCAATGAGGCGCCGCCTCGACGACCTCCTCGTCGCCCGCGGCCTCGCCGCCTCGAAGACCCAGGCCAGGGCCCTTGTCATGGCCGGCCGCGTCTTCTGCGGAACGCAGCGCCTGGACAAGCCCGGGCGCGAGCTGGCGCAGGAGTGCGAGCTGTCGGTGTCGAGCCCGCCGAGGTTCGTGAGCCGAGGCGGCGAGAAGCTGGCCGCGGCCCTTGAGCACTTCCGAATCGACCTCGGGGGCGCCCACGTCCTGGACGTCGGCGCCTCGACCGGCGGCTTCACGGACTGCGCGCTGCAGGCCGGAGCGGCCGACGTCGTCTGCGTCGACGTCGGCCGCGCCCAGCTCCACGCGCGGCTCCGGGCGCATCCGCGCGTCACCAACATTGAGAGGCTAAACGCAAGGAGCCTGAAGGAGTCCGACCTGCCGCGCGCCCGCTTCGACGCCATCGTGATGGACCTGTCGTTCATATCGCTTAGGTCGGTGCTTCCGGCCGTCTGGGCGCTCGCGGCGCCTGGCGCCGTCCTCGTGGCCCTGGTCAAGCCCCAGTTCGAGGCGGGCAAGGAGCACGCCGACAGGGGCCGAGGGGTCATCAGGGACCCCGCCGTGCGCGCGGCCGCCCTGGCCTCGGTCACCGCCTTCGCCCTTTCGAACCTGCCCGGCGCGCGCCTCGAGGGATCCATCGACTCCCCGATCGAGGGAGCGGACGGCAACCGGGAATTCCTGTTGTGCCTCCGGAGGACCTAGGTAGGATTTCCCGAAGTCGCGCCGACGCGCGCGCGGCCCCATGAAACCCATCCGCTCGCTCGCATTCCTGATCAACTCCGGCAAACCGGGCGCCGTCGGCCTCGCGCGCGAGCTCGTGGCGACGGCGCGGGCGAAGGGGGTGCGCATGAAGCGCACGACGCGCTTCCCCCTGCCGCGCGGCTTCCTGCGCGGCTGCGACGCGTGCTGCGTCATCGGCGGCGACGGGACCCTCCTTGAGGCCGCGCGAGAGGCCGCCGTCGACCAGGTGCCGATCATCGGCGTCAACCGCGGCAGCCTTGGCTTCCTGACAATCTTCACGCCCGAGGAAGCACGCGCCGAGTTCACCGAGCTCCTGAAGGGCGCCTTCCGGGTCGACAACCGCGCCATGCTCTCGTGCTCGGTCGGCTCGGGGCCCGCGCACCTCGCCCTCAACGACATCCTGATCAAGGACGAGCTCAACGCCCGCCTCGTCAACCTGGAGGTCTTCGCGGACGGGGAGCTCGTGACGGACTACCTCTGCGACGGGCTCATCTTCGCGACGGCCACGGGCTCGACCGCGTACAACATGTCGGCCGGAGGCCCGATCCTCCACCCCGCCGCCAATGTGATCGCGCTGACGCCGATCTGCCCGCACACGCTCTCCAACCGCTCCATCATCTTCCGCGACTCCGTGCGCCTGCGGGTCCACAACCGCACGAAGGGGACGCGGGTGCTCGTCGGCGTCGACGGCCGCGGCAATCTCACGGCCGGCGCGGACGAGCCGATCCGCATCTCCGTAGCCAGGGTGCGCCTGCCGCTGGTGCAGCCCAAGGGCTACTCGCACTTCTCGGTCATGCGCACCAAGCTCATGTGGAGCGGGGGCGCGGCGGAGCGCAAGCCGGCGGGCCCGCGCTAGGGCCTGACGACCAGCTGGGTCCTCAAGTCGGCCCTGAGCCGCGCCGAGGCGAACGCGGCAAGATCGCCCGGCGTCACGGCGTCGACCAGGGAGTCGTAGCGCTTCCAGTGGTCGAGCGGTCGGCCCTGAAGGACGTCGATCGCGGCCTGCATGGCCCTTGCGGAGTTGGTCTGAAGCGCCTTGCGCTGGCCCGCCTTGAGGCGGGCCTGGCAGCGCCGGAGCTCCTCCGCGGAGACCTCGCCCGCCGCGACGCGCGCGATCTCGGCGCCGAGCTCCGAGAGGACCTCCGCCTCCCTGCCCGGCTGCGTCCCGGCGATGAAGTAGAACATGGCGGCGCTTCGGCCGGTTATCCGGCCGGAGCGCACGAAGTACGCGAGGCTCTTCTGGTCGCGCACGCGCTCGAACAGCCTGGAGGCCATGCCGCTGAAGAGCTCGTCGGCGACCTCCGCCGCGTAGAAGTCGGGGGCGTCGAGGAGCGGCCCCGGAAAACCCTGCATGACGATCGCCTGCTCGCGGGGCTGCCTCTCGACAAACTCGCCGCGCTCCGCCGGGCCCCCAAAGGCGGGGCCCGCGCCGGCCGGCTTGCCCCGGGGTATCCTGCCCAGGAACTCGCTCAGGCGCGGGACGAACCTCTTCGGCTCGAAGTCGCCCGCCACCGCGAGCACCGCCGCGGGACCGACCAGGAGGCGGCCCCAGAGTTCGGCGAGGTCCGCCGCCGCGGTCGCGCTCACGCCGCCCGCGTCACCCAGGGAGCTTATCGCCATCGGGTGCGCCCCGAAGAACCTCCTGCGAAGCAGCCGGCGGGCGCACGAGACCACGTCGTCGTTCTCCTCGCGCAGCGCCGCGAGCTGGACCTCCTGCTCGGTCTTGAGCGTAGAAGCCCTGAATGCCGGCTCGAGCGCCGCCTCAGCCATGAGCCCGAGCGCCAGGTCCGCGTCGCCGGGCAGCACCTCGACGCCGAGCCCCAGCGTGTTCTCGCCCGAGAACGACGTGAAGGCGCCGCCGGCCTCCTCGATGCGGGCCGCCACCTGCGCCGCGCTGCGCCGGCGGGTGTCCTTGGCAAGGAGCGTCGCGAGGAGGGCCGAGCTGCCCCTGCGCGTAGCGGCCTCGCAGACTGGGCCGCCGTGCGTCAGGAGGCGAAGGTGCAGGTTTGGAAGGCGCCGGTCCACCTGAAAGACGAGCCGCGCGCCGTTGGAAAGGCGCACCTCCTCGAAGTCCGCGCGGCCCGCGGGAGCGGCGCGCTTGGCGCGCGCCGCGGCCGGCGCCGCAGGCGCCTCGGGCTCAAGGGACACCGAGACGAGCCGGCCGGCCACGAGGTACTGGCGCAGGGCCCTCGCCAGGTCGGCCGGGCCGACGCGGGCGAGGCGGTCGAAGTATGTGGCGCTGAAGTCCAGGTCGCCGACGACGACCTCGGCGATGCCCAGGCGGGAGGCCTGTCCGCTCATGGTCTTGCACGTGTTTATCTCGCCGACGACCGCCTGGCGGTAGGCCTTGCGGACTTGGCGCGGCGTGAAGCTCCGGGCCTTCGCGAGCGACGAGATGACCTCCAGGATCGCGCCTTCCGCCTCCTCGCGCTTGCCGGCGTCGCAGGTGAACGTGACGCAGAAGAGCCCGCTTGACCCCGGGTTCCAGCTCGAGGCGTCGATCGAGTGAACGAGCCTGCGCTTCTCGCGGATCTGCTGCCAGAGGACGGAGCTGTCGCCGCCCCCGAGCACGACAGCGAGCAGATCCAGCACCGGGGCCGACGGGTCGGCGAGGCCCGGGATCGGCCACGCGAGCACGCAGCGGGCCACCTCCACCTTCTCGACGCGGTGCAGCGCCCGCGGCGCGAGCTGGGCCGGCTCCTCGGGCACGAGCACCGGCGCGAGACTCGAGCGCGGGGCCGCCCCGAAATGCCGTGCGACGGCCTCCCGGGCGCCCTCGACGGAAACATCCCCCGCGATCACCACCACCATGTTGTTCGGAACGTAGCGCTCCCTGTAGTAGCCGAGGAGCGCCGCGCGGTCCACGGCCGCGAACACGTCCCTGTGCCCGATCACGGGCTGGCGGTAGGGGTGCTCCCTGTAGGCCGTGGCGAAGAGGGCGTCCCAGAGGCGGCTCTCCGGCTCGTCGCGGGTCATCGCGATCTCGCGAAGGATGACCTCCTTCTCGCGCTCGACCTCGACGGCCGGGAGCGTGGAGTTCAGGACGGCGTCCGCGAGGACGTCGACGGCGATCTCGAGGTGCTCGCTCGGAACGTCGATGTAGTAGACGGTGCGGTCGAACGTCGTGTAGGCGTTGATGTATCCGCCGCTCGCCTGGACCGTCGCCGATATGTCCCGGCCCGTCCTACGCGCCGTCCCCTTGAAGAGCATGTGCTCGAGGAAATGCGAGAGGCCCGCTCCGAGGTGAGCGCCCTCGTGGATGCTTCCCGTGCGCACCCAGACCTGCACGGACGCGAGCGCAACCGAGCTGTCGGGCTTGACGAGGAGCGTCAGGCCGTTCGCGAGAACGGTCCTGTCGACGGGCTCGCGCCAGAACGCGTCCAGAAGGGCGCGCTCCGAGCGCTGGGGCGGGGGCTTAGGCATCTAGGTGCGGCCTTCCTGCGGCCTAGGCCGAACCGACCGCCTCGGAGGCGCCGCTTGGGCGCTTGGCGGGCTGAAAAGGCCTCACGAACACCTCGTCAAAGTCGTAAAGATCCGCAAAGTCCTCGCGCCGGTCGCTCTCGGTCTTGCTGAAGGCGTTATATTCGATGAGGTTAAACACGATTTCGCCGAAGTCCTTGCAGGCGTGCACGCCCCAGGAGTTGAGCACCGTCTTGGAGAGCGGCCCGTACTGCTCGAGCGCGAACGAGCGCAGCCCGTCCAGGAGTTCCGGACCTGATACGTGCCTTGCGCGCCCCGAACGGGCGCCCTCCTTCTTGCGGATCTCCTTGACGGTGTGATCGAGGCCGATCCTGACAAAGTCATAGGCCTTGCGATCGTAACGCGCGTCCTCCTTGCAGATCTGGGCGACAATTCTGGGAAAATCAGAGTCTTGCATGCTTCAAGCCAGAGTTTGCGAGTGCGTCTACGCCACGCAACTGCGCCCTGCAAATGCATTCTATCTGCGTCAAGGCAGGTGAGTTGCAAAAGAATCGCTTCTGCTCTCGCCAATCAGTGTAATTCCGTACTAGTTTTCCGGAAACACAATGATCGCTTCCACCCAAACCAACCACCCGATTGCAGGGGTGAAGAACGAGACGCCTGTCGAGCTGGCATGTTCCAAGCTCAGAGAGGCCGGGCTGAGGATCACGCAGCCCCGAGTCGCCATCCTTGCCGCGATGATAAAAGCGGGGCGCCCGACGAGCATCGACGCCCTCCACGGGGACTTGGGCTCGAACGCCTGCGACATCGTCACCGTGTACCGCTGCATGGCCGCGTTCGAGTCGATCGGGCTGGTGCGCCGCGCGTTCCTGATCAACGGGACGAGCCTCTACGAAATCAACTTGGGTGACCCGAACCGCTACCACATCGTCTGCAAGCAGACGAACAAGGTCGAGGAGCTCGACGCCGCTAGCGCGAATGAATTGCGCAGGGCGGTGCAGCTGGTCGAGGACACGCTGCGCGCGCAGGGCTTCAGCGAGGTCGGGCACATCGTCGAGTTTTTCGGCAGGTCTCCCGTCGCGCGCAGGGCGCAGGCCGAGGCGGCGGTGCCCACCGTCCCCACCAGCTAGGGCGCAAACGCGCGGTCCCGGGGCGCTAGGCACCGGAGGCCGCGGCGTAGTTTCGCTGCGCCTGGTCCCAGTCGACCACGGTCCAGAAGGCGTCAACGTAGTCGGCGCGCCGGTTCTGGTGCTTGAGGTAGTACGCGTGCTCCCAGACGTCGATCCCGACGACCGGGACCGCGCCCTCGCTCAAGGGCGAATCCTGGTTGGGTGTCGAGTGGACGAGGAGCTTGCCCCCCTTCGCGCTCAGCCACGCCCACCCGCTTCCGAACCGCTTCATCGCGGCGCCGCTAAACTCGGTCTTCATCGCATCGAAGGAGCCGAACTGCCGGTTGACGGCGTCGGCAAGCTCGCCCGACGGCTCCCCGCCGCCCTTGGGGGAGATTATCTTCCACCAGAAGGAGTGGTTAACGTGGCCGCCCACGTTGTTGCGAAGCGCCGTTCGCAGCGGCTCCGCTATCGATTCGAGACCGCACAGGATGTCCTCGGCGCTCATGCCCGCCAGCTCGCCGTGACCCTCGAGGGCCTTGTTGGCGTTCTTGATGTAGGCGGCGTGGTGCTTGCTGTAGTGAATCTCCATCGTCAGCGCGTCCACGTGCGGCTCCAGCGCCGCGTAGGAATAGCCGAGCTTGGGAAGCTCGAAGGGCTGCCTCGTTGAACCGGCGCCCGCGGGCACTGCCGCGGCCACCGCACGACCACCCGACATGGCGCCGAGGCCCAGGAGGGCGGCGCCACCGATAACCTTTATCGCTTCGCGTCTTGTCATGACGCGAGCATACGAGGTGGCGCGCCGCAGGCAAGCGGCGCGGGCGGTTTGCGCCGGCCCCCCTAGCCCGCCAGCAGCCGCCGGAGCGTCTCGTCGACGCGCTTTGGGTCGGCCTTGCCCTTTGCCGCGCGCATGACCGGCCCCTTGAAGGCGTTTATCGCGCTCTCCTTGCCTGCCTTGAAGTCCGCGGCCGACTTGGGGTTGGCCGCGATCGCCTCGCGGCACCAGCGCTCGAGTTCGCCGGGGTCGCTCTGGGCGCCCAGCCCCGTCCTCGCGACCACCGCCTCGGGAGCCTCGCCGGTTCGGAACATCTCGGCGAACACCTCCTTGGCCGCATTGCTGAGGATGGCGCCGGAGTCCACAAGCCTGACTAGGGCCGCCACGTGGGCAGGCCTCACCTTGGAGTCGGCGAGCGCGGCCTTGGAGGCCCCCAGCTCGCGCAGCAGGTCGTTCGCAATCCAGTTGCCCGCGGCCTGCGCCTTGCCGCAGAGGCGCGCGGCCTCCTCGAAGAAGTCCCCGAGCTCCCGGTCGGGCACCAGCACCGAGGTGATCGTGTACGGAACGCCGTAATCCCTCTGGAGCCTGCGCTGCCTGTCGAAGGGCAGCTCAGGGCACGCGGAGCGCAACCGGGCCTTCCACTCCTCGCCAACCTCCACGGGCATGAGGTCCGGGTCGGGGAAGTAGCGGTAGTCGTGGGCCATCTCCTTCGAGCGCAGGGAGCGCGATTCACCCGTCTGCCCGTCGTAGTCGCGCGTCTCCTGGACGATCGTGCCGCCGGACTGCGCCACCGCGACCTGGCGCCTGATCTCGTGGGCTATCCCGTCGCGCACAAAGGAGAATGAGTTCAGGTTCTTGAGCTCCACCTTCGTGCCGAGCCCGGATGAGCCCTCGGGCCGGATCGAGATGTTCGCGTCGCAGCGCAGCTGGCCCTTCTCCATGTCGCAGTCCGAGATGGCACCGTACATCATGACCGTCTTGAGGGCGGTCAGGTACGCGAATGCCTCGTCCGCCGTGCGTATGACCGGCTCCGAGACGATCTCCATGAGCGGCGTGCCGGCGCGGTTGAAGTCGACGAGGGAGACCCCCTCGCCGTGGTTCAGCTTGCCGACGTCCTCCTCCAGGTGGATGCGCGTCAGCGCTATCGTCTGGTGCTCCCCCATGACGTTGCGCGCCGGGCCGGGAAGCTCGATCTCGACCGCGCCGCCCCGGCAGATCGGCTGGTCGTACTGGGAGATCTGGTAGTTCTTGGGGGAGTCCGGGTAGAAGTAGTTCTTGCGATCCCACTTACAGACGGGCGCGATCTCGCAGCCGAGCAGGAGGCCGGCCTTGATGATCTGGTCGATGGCCTCCTTGTTCATGACCGGCAGCGTCCCCGGCAGGGCGAGCACGACGGGGTCTGTGAGGGTGTTCGCCGGCTCGCCGTAGCCCGTCGCCGCCCGCGTGAACATCTTCGAGCGCGTCTTGATCTGGACGTGCACCTCGAGCCCTATGACGGCCTCGTAGTTCATAGGGGCGGGACGCGGCCGTGCCATTGCGTGCGCTCCTCGTACGCGGCGCCGATCGCGAGGAGCTCCGTCTCCTTGAAGGGCTGCCCGATGATCTGAAGGCCGACCGGAAGCCCGGCCTTGGTGAATCCGCAGGGGACGCTCATGCCGGGCAGCCCCGCGAGGTTCACCCCGATCGTGTAGATGTCGTTCAGGTACATCGCCAGCGGGTCCGCCGCCTTCTCTCCCTTGCGGAACGCCGGCGTGGGCGACGTCGGCGTGACGATCGCGTCCACCTCGCGGTAGGCCTGCAGGAAGTCGCCGCGGATCAGCGTGCGCACCTTCTGCGCCCTCAGGTAGTACGCGTCGTAGTAGCCGCTCGAGAGCACGTAGGTCCCGAGGATGATCCTGCGCTTGACCTCTTGGCCGAAGCCCTCGGCCCGGGACTTGAAGTAGATATCGAGCGCGTCGGTGGCCTCCCTGGAGCGGTGCCCGTACCTCACCCCGTCGAAGCGCGCCAGGTTCGACGAGCACTCCGCGGTCGCGATGATGTAGTACGTCGCAATGGCGTACTTCGTGTGCGGCAGCGACACCTCGCGCACCTCGCACCCCATCCTGCGGTACTCGCCGATCGCCTCCTCCACGGCCGCGCCAACCTCGGGATCCAGGCCCTCGCCGAAGTACTCCTTGGGGATGCCGAGCCTCCACTTGCGCCCGGACTTCGCGAGCTCGTCGACCCCCCTGGCGTAGTCGGGAACCTCCAGGCGCACCGACGTCGAGTCCCTGGGGTCGTGGCCCGCGATGGCGCCCAGGAGCACCGCGGCGTCCCTGACGCTGCGGGCGAAGGGCCCGATCTGGTCGAGCGAGGAGGCGAACGCGATCAGCCCGTAGCGCGAGACCCGCCCGTAGGTGGGCTTGAGCCCCACGACGCTGCAGAGCGCCGCGGGCTGGCGGATGGAGCCGCCCGTGTCGGAGCCAAGCGCCGCAACCGCCTCGCCCGCCGCGACCGCCGCGGCGCTCCCGCCGGACGAGCCGCCCGGGACCCGCTCCAGGTCCCACGGGTTGGAGGTCGCCCCGAAGGCCGAGTTCTCGGTCGAAGAACCCATGGCGAACTCGTCCAGGTTGAGCCTGCCCCAGCAGACGGCCCCGGCGTCCTTCAGCCTCTCGGTGACCGTCGCGTCGTAGGGCGAAACGAAGTTCTCAAGCATGCGGCTGGAGGCCGTGAGCGGCTGTCCGGCCACGGAGATGACGTCCTTTATCCCCACCGGGATGCCCTCGAGCGGGCGGACCGCGCCCCGGCCCAGCCTCCTCGCGCCCGCGCGGCGCTCGTCGGAGGCGCGCGCCTGGGCCAGGGCGTCCGCCTCGTCGAAGGAGTTGAAGGCGCGCACGCGGCCCTCCACGGCCTTCGTGCGGGCCACGAGCTCCTGCATGAGCTCGACGGCGGAGAGGCTCCCGGCCTCCATCCTGGCGGAGAGCTCGCCAATCGAGAGTTGTCTGGTGTCTGCAGGCACGGCTTCGGTCCAGGGGCGCGTCATTCGACGACCCTGGGGACGACAAACATGTTGTCGCGCACCTGCGGCGCGTTGCGCAGCGCGTCCTCGACCGAGAGCCCGGGCTGCGGGACGTCGGCCGCCCAGACGTTAACCACGGGGAACGCGTGCGCCGTCGGCTCCACCCCGGAGACGTCCACCTCGTTGAGCTGCGCTATGTACGAGAGCACCTCGCCAAGCTGGCTCGCAAAGCGGGCCTTCTCGTCGGCGGTGAGCGCGATCCGCGCGAGGCTGGCGACGTGGTCGAGCTTGAGGTCGGGCCCGGGCATAGGCTCAGCTCCGCACCTGGTAGGGCGTGGTCCTCGCGACCTCGTCCCGGATCCTCCTTAGCGCGCCGTTCACCTCCTCGTCGGTCAGGGTCCGGGCGGGCGACCTGAAGACGAGCGAGAAGGCGAGGCTCTTCTTGCCCTCGGGCAGGCCCTTGCCCTCGTAGACGTCGAACACCTCGACGCTCTCGGCCGAGAACGCCGCGCCGGCGGCCGACGCCGCCACGGCGGCAACCGCGGCGCGCACGTCCCCGGCCAGGGCCGACTTGTCGACCACGAGCGCAAGGTCGCGCAGGGCCGCCGGGAAAAGGCTGAACTCCCTGAAGCGCGGCCGCTGGCCCCTCGCCTGCAGCCTCTCCGGGAGCACCGTGAAGTAGCCGGCCAGGACCGGGCCGTCGATCCCGCGCGCCTTGAGCATCGCCAGGTTGACGAGCCCGAAGCGCGCCACCCAGCCCGTGCCGACCGAGCCCGCGGTGAACGAGTGGCCGGGCTGCCAGCCGAAGCCTGGCCCGGCGACAGCCTCGATCCGCTCCACCGCCAGGTCGACCCCGGCCTCGGCCGCCAGGGCCGCGACGTGGTGCTTGACCGAATAGAAGTCGTCCGGGTCCCGGCGCTTCCACCTGCGCACCGCGTCGCGGCCCACGACGAAGGACACCGCGGCGCACTCGTAGTTGCGCCCGATGTGCTCGACGAAGACGCGGCCCACCTCGAAGAGCCTCGAGGCCGGCGTGCCCCGCGACTGGTTCAGCAGGAGCGTGTCCAGCAGGCCCATGATGAGCGTCGGGCGAAGGTGCGACTGGTCCTCCACGAAGGGGTTGGCGAGCGCAAGCTCGGCGGCGGCGGCCTGCGACACCCAGGTGTCCAGTTCCGAGGCCGGGCGCAGGGTCAGATTCACGCACTCGTTGAAGTCATGGCCCACCAGGTAGGAGGTGGCGCGCCTGTTGAAGGCGACGACCGGGTCGTCCTCGGCGGCAAGCCCCGCCGAGGTGACGCGCGCGTGGGGGATGCGCTCGGTCCCGTGGATCCTCAGGATCTCCTCGACAAGGTCGATCGGCCGGTCGAGGTCGTCTCGCCAGCTCGGGATTGCGACGGTCCAGGCAACGTCGCCGCCCGCGGCGGTGTCCTCGCGCGTCACGTTGAGCTCCAGGGACTCGAGCGCGGCCCGCATCTCTGCGGCCGGAATCTCGAAGCCCAGCCGCTCGCAGACGAACCCGGAGGAGACCGTGATCTCCCTCTCCCAGGGCACGTCCCCGCCGACCACGCAGACCGGGCCGACGACCGAGCCGCCCGCGATCTCCATGATCAGGTCGATGGCCCGCCACGAGGCCTCCCTGGCCGTGTGCGGGTCGACCCCCCGCTCGTAGCGGTAGGACGAGTCGGACGCGAGTCCCAGGGAGCGCGAGGTCCAGCGGATCGACGACGCGTTGAAGATCGCGCACTCGAGCACGATCGTCGTCGTCGAGTCGTCGATGCCCGAGTTCTCGCCGCCCATCACGCCGGCCACGACGAGCGCCTTGGCGGTGTCGGCGATGACCAGCGTGCGGCTCGAAAGCGTCCTCTCCTTGCCGTCGAGCGTGGTGATCCTCTCGCCGTCGCGCGCGCGCCGCACGATGATCCGCCCGCCGGAGATCTTGCGCGCGTCGAAGGCGTGCAGGGGCTGGCCGTACTCGAGCATGACGTAGTTGCCGGCGTCCACCACGTTGTTGATCGGGCGAAGGCCCGCGGCGCGCAGGCGCTCCTGCATCCAGGCGGGGCTGGGGCCGATCTTCACCCCGGTGAGGACGTGGGCCGTGTAGAGCGGGCAGTCCGCCGGGGTTTCCACCTCGACCGACGTGAAGAGGTCCGAGCGGGCGGCCCCGGCCTCGCCGCGGAAGCGCTCCTGCGGATAGGCGAGGCCCTTCTTGAACCACGCGGCGAGCTCGCGGGCTACGCCGATGTGGCAGAGGCAGTCCGGGCGGTTGGGGGTCACCTCGATGTCGAAGATCGTGTCGCCCGGCGGAAGCACGCCGTTTATCCCGGCGCCGAGCGCCGGCCTGCCGTCGAGTATCAATAGCCCGCTCTGGTCCTCGCCGATCCCCAGCTCCCTGCCCGAGCACATCATGCCGTCGGAGAGCTGCCCGCGTATCTTCGACTGCGTTATCCTGAAGCCGCCCGGCAGGACGGCCCCGGGAAGCGCCACCGCCACGCGGTCGCCCACCTTGTAGTTCTGGGCGCCGCAGACGATCGTGCGCACCCCGCCCGCGGGCCCGATGTCCACGGTGCACACCGACAGCCGGTCCGCGTTGGGGTGGCGTTCGCGAGTCAGGACCTCGCCCACGATAACGTGCTCGAGCGGCGGCGCCCCGTGGGTCGCCACGCGCTCCACCTCGAAGCCCAGGAAGGTGACGGCGCGCGTGATTTCCTCCACGGGAGCATCCAGGGCGACGTAGTCGCTGATCCAGTTGAGCGAGATCTTCATCCGTTCGGTGCCACTCGCCTACGAGCCCCAGGTGAACTGCCTGAGCAGCCTCAGGTCGTTCTGGTAGAACACCCTGATGTCATCGATGCCGTAGAGCGTCATCGCGAGGCGCTCGATGCCCATGCCGAACGCGTACCCTGTCCAAATCTGCGGGTCGTAGCCCACCGCCTTGAACACCTCGGGGTCCACGATGCCGCAGCCGCCGATCTCGATCCAGTCCTTGTTCACCTTGGGCAGGTGGCGCGCGGACAGGTCCACCTCGAAGCTCGGCTCGGTGTAGCCAAAGTAGTGGGGGCGGAAGCGCGTCTTCGTGCCGGGCCCGAGAAGGGCCTCGAAGAGGTAGTCCAGGAGGGCCTTGAGGTCGCGCACGGTGACGTTGCGGT
Source organism: Opitutaceae bacterium (assembly GCA_003151515.1). Lineage (GTDB taxonomy): Bacteria > Verrucomicrobiota > Verrucomicrobiia > Opitutales > Opitutaceae > Palsa-1447. The sequence continues at coordinate 11,625 of PLXS01000008.1, read as the reverse complement.
CGACGTAGAGGCACTCGATCTGGTGGAAGTTGGCGCTGTGGGAGGCGTCCGTCGTGTCCCTGCGGTACACCCTGCCCGGCGAGACGATGCGGATCGGGGGCTGGCCCTTGAGCATGGTGCGCACCTGCACCGAGGACGTGTGCGTGCGCAGCAGGTAGCGCTCGTCGCTGCGGTGCTTCGAGACGTTCTCGAAGCGCGCCCCCGGCGGGAAGTAGAACGTGTCCTGGGCGTTCCTCGCGGGGTGGTCCGGCGGCGTGTTGAGCGCGTCGAAGCAGTAGAACTCGGTCTCCACCTCCGGGCCGTCGGCAACGGTGAAGCCGACCTTGCGCAGGATCCTGCAGAGCTCCTCCCTGACGAGCGTCAGCGGGTGGTACGTCCCGGGTCCCGGCTCCACAGGCGGGAGCGTCGGGTCGACCGGGGGCCCGAGCTGCGCCGAAAGCTCCGCCTCCTCGATCGCGCGCAGCCTCGCGTCCAGGAGCTCCTGCAGGCGCGCCTTCGACTCGTTGATGAGCTTGCCCAGGGCCGGGCGCTGCTCCTTCGCCACGCTGCCCATCTGCCTCATGAGCGCCGTGAAGGCCCCGTTCGGGCCCACAAGGCGGGCCTTCGCCGCCTCGAGCTCGGGGCGGCCCTTCACCTCATTAAGCTCCGCGGACGCCTTGGCGAGAAGCGTGGAGAGTTGCTCTTGCATCTCCAATCTTCCGGCAAAAATCAGGATTTCTTGGCAGCCTTGGCTTTCAGCGCCTCGCGGGCCTGCTCGACCAGCGCGCCGAACGCGGCCTCATCGCGCACGGCGATGTCGGCGAGGACCTTGCGGTCGAGCTCGATTCCGGAGGCCTTGAGCCCCTCGACGAACCGGCTGTAGCTCATGCCGGCGGACCGGCAGGCGGCGTTCAGGCGCACAATCCACAGGGAGCGCCATTCGCCCTTCTTCTTCTTGCGGTCGCGGTAGGCGTACTGCCAGGCGTGCTGGACGGCCTCCTTCGCGTAGCGGAAGAGCTTCGACTTGTTGCCGAAATAGCCCTTGGCGTATTTCAGCACCTTCTTGCGGCGCTTGCGCGACGCGGGTGAGTTTGTTGCACGAGCCATGTTCTTGTGTTCCTTTGGGTTATGTCGCCGGCGGGTCGGCTTATGGTTTCACCCGCCAGGCGGAGATTGGATTGGGTAGCCGCCTCGACCGCTCAGAGGCCGAACGGCAGGGCGCGAAGCAGGGGCTTCGCGTGGCCCGGGTCGACGAGCTTGTCCCTGCTCGCCCGGCGCTTCTGCTTGGTGCCCTTGGCCGCCAGCAGGTGCCGGAAACCGGGGGTGCGGCGAACGAGCTTGCCGCGCGCGGTCAGCTTGAAGCGCTTGGCGATGGACTTCTTGGTCTTTTGCATGAGGAGAGCGGTCAAACACACAGAGCGGCGGAAGCCTTGGCAAGGGGAAAAAGCCCCGCCTGCGCGGCCCCGCGCGGGGCGCCGTCCGCGCCCCCGGCGCGCCTGCCGGTCGCTTAACGCAAACGTCACCGCATTTTGCTGGTTCCCGGCCCGCCGATATGGAGGATTCCATCATCCGGGGCGGGTGGTCCAGAAGTTATTTTGATAACAAGTGAATTTCTCTTTGACTAATCAAAATACCGAATTCCACATGCTGCCTGATGTCGCCGCACCGACCCATGAGTAACGCGGGCCACGCGCCAGCGGACAGGCGCCGCGGCCGCCTGCGCGTCCCCGCCGCCGCCGTGGCGGCGTGCGCTTGGCTCCTCGCCCCCGCGTGCCGCGCCGACCCGGCGCCGCCCGAGTCTGCAACCTGGTCCCTCCACGAGCAGGCCACGTGGATCGACCAGGCGCACCCGTCGTTCCCGTCGCCCTACGAGGGCGCAAACAGCTTCACTGCGGCAGCCGAGTCCGACCGGACGTTCTCATTTTCGGTATTCGCCGGCATCAGGCTCTTTCCGGAGACGGAGATCTACTACAACCCCGAGCTTCTGCAGGGACACGCGCTGGCCAACACCGTCGGGATCGCAGGCTTCCCCAACGGCGAGGGCGCGAAGGCCGCGTTTCCCAATCTGCATTACAGCACATCCCGGCTTTTCATTCGGCAGACGATCGAGCTTGGCGGCGACAAGGCTCCTGTGGAGGACGACCAGAACCAAGTCGCGCGCTCCTACGACGAGGACCGCCTCACGCTTTCCCTGGGCAAGTTCTCGGCGAGCGACTTCTTCGACGGCAACACCTACAGCCACGATTCCAGGACGCAGTTCATGAATTGGGCCATCATCGAGAGCGGCGCTTGGGACTACCCGGCGGACGTGGTCGGATACACTGCGGGCTTCGTGGCCGAATGGAACACGAAGAACTGGATGCTGCACTACGGAATCTTCATGGAGCCCACCGTGCCGAACGGGGCCCGCCTCGACTATCACCTGCTGGACGCGCATGGGCAGATCCTGCAGTTCGACAAGCGCTACTCGGCGGGCGGCCTCACGGGCACGCTCAGACCCTTCGTGTTCTGGAACCAGGCGCACATGGGAAGCTATGCCGACACGCTGGCGAGCCCGGACATCGCCACCGGCCTGTCGAGCTCCCGGGCCTACCGCTCCAAGGTGGGCTTCGGCCTCAGCTGGGACCAGCAGCTCACCGCAAGCCTTGGGGCCTTCGCCCGCCTAAGCTGGGACGACGGGCGCACGGAATCCTTCGCGTTCACGGAAATAGACCGGTCTGTTGCGGCGGGCTTGAGCTCCAGCGGCGCGCAATGGGGGCGCAAAAACGACACCCTGGGCGTTGCGGCTGTGATCAACGCCATCGTGCCCGCTCACCAGGCCTATCTGGCCGCCGGAGGCACCGAGGGACTCATCCTCGGCGATGGCGCGCTTCGGTACGGGCCCGAGGAGATTGTGGAGATCTACTACAGTTCCCAAATCATGAAATGGCTCTCGATTTCCCCGGATCTTCAATACGTGGTGCACCCGGGCTACAACCGAGACCGCGGGCCGGTCCCGATCTATGGCGTCCGGGCCCACGTGGAGTATTAGGCCCGCTAAAGGCTTTGGGCCGCGCGCCTGCTGACGGCGGCCGTCCGGCGCGCCTTGCTTGGAGGATTGGGTTGCATCGGCCAACGTTCTGGCTCGCGCGCTGCCGATCTGACTCCCCAACACGCCCATTCGTGTCGGGATTGCATTGGCCGCGCGGCTCTCGCCGAAGCACCGCTTAGTTTAAACAAAAGCATGTCCCCTGACCACGCGCCCGAGCGTTTCATCCCGCGCACCGAATTCGAGTTGACTTGCTGGGGCGGATTCTGAGCTTTTGACTTCTTAGGTTGAAGGCTTCCTAGCTCAATGGTAGAGCAGCTGACTCTTAATCAGTAGGTTCGGGGTTCGAGTCCCCGGGGAGCCACCAGCCTCCCCGGCGTTATTTCACAATCAAAGGCCAAAACCCCCTGATCCCAGGGCCGGCTTAGCTCAGTGGTAGAGCATCGGTTTTGTAAACCGAGGGTCGTCGGTTCGACCCCGACAGCCGGCTCCATTCTCGCAAGTAATCCCACTGCCTGGTGGTGTAATGGTAGCACAAACGACTCTGACTCGTTTTGTCTAGGTTCGACTCCTAGCCGGGCAGCCATTAATCAGGGGATCGTAGCGCCGGGGCGGATCGCCAGTCCGCCCCCGCCCGTGCGCGGGGACCAGCTCCAGCGCCGACCCTTTTCCGAGGTCGCAGCAGGGGCTTTGCATGCCGCGATTTGAGTGCGCAGAATAGTTGCGCACGGCAGCAAAAAGGATTTATGGTGTGCCCCGAGAATTGTAGGTTGACACTGAGGTTTCGATGAACACTCATCCGATTTCCTTGCTGAGCATCTTACCCACTTTCCCCGCCAGCTGCACTACCGGTATTTCGTATGCCGACGGGATGACGGCGCATGAAGCGGCACAGTTCCTGCAAGTTTCCTAGCCGCGAGGATTTTTCACGTCCACCCCGCGAGCCAGCATCCAGACCCCTTAAGGAATCCAAACCAGAACGAATCTAGAATCCAACCATGATCACCCATAGCCTAGCCTTCGTGTTCCTCCTGAACAAGACGCCGATGGAGTTGTTCGCCAGCGGCGGGCCCGTCATGTGGCCCATTCTGATCGTTCTCACGGTCGGTATCACCGTCATCGTGGAGCGGTTCCTTTTCATCATTAACGAGAACAGGCGCAGCGAGCCCGAGGTCGTGAGCCGGATGCTCGAGTCGGTCGAGAAGGGTGACATCAACGGCGCCCTTACGGTCGGCAAGAAGAGCAACGACACCGTGGCGCGCATCGTGACCTACAGCCTGACGCATCTCGACTCGATCACGCCCGCGTTCTTCCGCGCCGCCAGCCAAGAGCTGGCGCGCTACCAGCAGGGCATGGCCACGCTCGACACCTGCATCACGGCTGCCCCGCTCCTCGGGCTCCTCGGAACGGTGACCGGAATGATGAGGACCTTCGGCAGCCTGGGCACCGGCGACATCGGCGCCGCAGCCGGCCAGATCACGGGTGGTGTCGCCGAGGCGCTGATCGCCACGATGACCGGTCTGTTCATCGCGATCATCTGTCTGTTCCCCTACAACATCATGAACGCCCGCACCGAGCAGATGAAGCAGGAGATCGCCGACGCGTCGCACGCGCTTGAGATCCTGATGAAGAAGGCCGAGACGAGCGCACATTAATCCGGCCAAAAGCCGTTTTCACCATGGCTGGATCTAGTGGAGGAGGCAGCAGCGGAGGCAAGAAGAGGGCGCGAATCGAGATCATCCCTCTGATCGACGTCATCTTCTTCCTGCTTGCGACGTTCGTGCTGTTCACGCTCTCGCTGAACAAGTCGCAGGGGCTGCGCGTCAATCTTCCAGAGTCGGAGACGGGTGAGCCGCGTGATCCCGCCGGCACCGCGACGATCACGGTCACCGAGGAGGGCACCCTCGCCTGGGACAAGGACCCGGTCACTCTCGACGAGTTCCTGACCCGGCTTAAGACCTTTCACATCGAGCACCCCGACGACGCCCGCATCCTCATCAACGGGGATGCAGAAGCGACCTTCGCGTCCGCCATCTACGTGTTCGACGAGGTCAGAAAGGCCGGGATCCAGAAGGTCCTGATCGAAACCAAGGTCAAGCCGCCGGCCAGCACCTCGTAGTAAGTTCAGAAACTCTAGACCCCTAAAATACAATGGCCGGAGGAGGAAGTTCCAGAGGCGACGAGGGCAAGAAGAAGGCGCGTATCGAGATCATACCGCTGATCGACGTCATCTTCTTCCTTCTCGCGACCTTCGTACTATTCACGCTGTCGCTGAGCCGCATCCAGTCGCTGCCGGTGCAGCTTCCCGTCGCCTCCGGCACACCGCAGAAGCCGGACGACGACATGGTGACGCTCCAGGTGTCCGACCAGGGCACGTACTACTGGAACAAGGAGCCGATCGGGCAGAACGAGCTGGAGCCGCGCCTGCACTCGTACAGGACGCAGGTGCAGCTGCCGCGCGTGCTGATAGCCGGCGACAACAAGGCCCGTTTCGGCGCGACCGCCTACGCCCTCGACCAGGTCCGCAAGGCCGGCATCGAGCAGGTTTCCATCGAGACGCAGGTGCGTCCCACAGGGAAATAATCGCACGCAGATAACCCAACTGAGCCCATGCGCCGCGACCTAATCATCGGATTCGTCTTCACGATCGCCCTCGAGTTTCTCGTGGCCTGGGGTGGGAACATCACCCACTACAAGCCGAAGCCCAAGGTCAAGGAGGACGAGCAGACGATAAAGATAGAGATGCCCAAGCTCGAGCCGGACGAGCCGGACGTTACCGAGGACCAGCAGCAGCAGGTGCCCCAGGAGATCACGCCCCCGATGCAGAGCGACGTGCCGCAGGTGGTTACGCCCGAGTCGTTCGTGCAGCAGATCGAGCCTCCGCCTCCGGACCTCTCGGCCCTCTCCAAGAACATCGTCAAGATCCCGGAGAACCGCAATCCGCTTCAGGGCATCGAGGTGTTCGACATATCGAAGCTCGACCAGGTGCCCTCGGCGCGGTTCCAGGCCAGGCCCCAGTACCCCTTTGAGATGAGGCGCGCCGGAATCTCGGGCGAGGTCCTGGTCGACTTCATCGTCGACACGAACGGCGACGTGAGGAACGCCTACGCCGTCCACTCGTCGCAGCGCGAATTCGAGGCGGCGGCCGTCCAGGCCGTAAGCAAGTGGAAGTTTCGCGCCGGCCGAAAGAACGGCCACGCCGTCTTCACGCACATGCAGGTTCCGATCGTCTTCACCCTTGACCAAGACCAGTAGCCCCATGCGAACGGCCCATTACCGAATCCCCGCAGTCTGCCTTGCCCTGGGCGTGATGGCGCTGCTATTCGCCGCGCCGGCGACCCTGCGAGCCGAGGGAGACGAGATCAAGGAGTCGGCCTCGCTTTCCGACGCAGTCGGCGACGGACTTGCCAAGCTCAAGCCGCTGCTCGACGACAAGGACTGGACCGGCGCCATCAAGCTGATCGACACCCTGATGACGGACGCGGCTCCGGACACCTTCGACCAGTGCTACCTGCTCGAGACCAAGGCCAAGATACTGACGATGGCCAACAAGTACGTCGATGCGCTGGCCCCCCTTGAGCAGTCGCTCGCGATCTCCGACAGGCACCACTTCTACACGAGGCAGCAGACGCTCGACATGCTCTACTTCCTGTCGCAGCTCTACTACCAGCAGGCCGAGGGCATGAAGACGGACCATGAGACTCAGCTCGCAAACTACGACAAGAGCATTGCGGCCATCCAGCGCTGGATCTCGCTTTCCCCGAAGCTGAACTCCGACATCTCCGAGTACTATTCCCGCCTGCTCTACTCGGAGGCCGTGGCCAAGGACGAGAAGCATCCGGACCCGGAGCTCATGAAGCGGGCCCGCGATCAGATCGAGATGACGCTTCATCTGTCGGCCAGGCCCAAGGAGACCACGTACGTCTTCCTTCTGGCGACACTCCAGCAAGCCCAGGACTACAACGACGCCGCGAAGATACTGGAGCTGATGCTCGCGAAGAACCCGAAGAACAAGACATACTGGCAAGACCTGGTCACCTTCTATATCGTCTTGGCCCAGAATAGCATAAAGGATGTCAAGGAGTCGCGCAAGTACAACATCCGGGCCCTGAACACTCTCGAGCACGCGCAGGCGCTTGGCTACATGAAGGATCCCAGGAACAACTACCTGCGCTTCACCCTCTACTATGAGATGGGCCAGTTCGGCACCGCTGCGGACGTCCTTCGGGCAGGCCTCGAGGATGGAACGATAGACTCCGAGCTCGACCGCTGGGAGCTTCTCTCGGCCTCATACCAGCAGATCAACCAAGACTTCACGGCAATCGATGTCCTGAAGTCCGCGGTCAAGCACTACCCCAGCAAGGGCGACCTCTACCTGAAGATTGGCGGCATATACGCCACGCTCGAGAAGGGCGAGGAGGCCCTGAAGTACTACAAGCTCGCCGAGGAAAAGGGTGGCCTTGGAAAATCGCAAAGGAGCTACCTGCTTATGGCGACGGCCTACCAGGCCTACGAGCTCCAGCAGTACGACGACGCCAAGGTCGCCATCGACAAGGCTATTGAGGCCGCCACGGCCGGAGGAGCCAAGCCCGAGCATCAGCTCCTCATCCTGAAGAACGCGATCGAGGATGCCATCAGGACCAGGGACGAGAAGAAGGGCGGAAGTTCATCCTAAGACTTAGCGGTACCAACTATGATCAAATCCAAAATCTATTGGGTAGTGCCGATCATCGCGATCGCGGTGTTCTTCGCCTACTATTGGAACTTCAGCAAGGAGTACGACGCCAAGCAGGCCAAGATCGTCGCCGCCGAGAGGCAGAGGCGGCTAGACAAGCTCCAGGTCGAGGCCGTCATGCGCGAGGCCGCCATCAAGGACGCCATCGAGGCCCAGAAGCAGCGCAAGCAGGAGCGCATCGACCGTGAGGCCAAGGATCGCAAGATGAAGGACGACAAGGAGAACGCGATTCTGGCGCGCGACAAGGCGGACCAGGAGTCCCAGAGGCTCGAGCGGCAGGTCGACAAGCTCACAAAGGACGTCAAGGAGGCGAAGGACGAGCTGACCAAGCTCGAGGCCGAGAAGAAGGAGGCGATCGAGCAGGGGGCGTTCCTGCAGACCTTTGTCGTGAAGGCCAACGAGAACGTGGCCCGCTTGGATGACGTGGTGAAGAAGATCGAGGTGGCGGATGCCGCCGCGGCCAAGGCCGCTGCGCTCGCCGCGGCCGAAAAGAAATAACCTAGTCACTTCCCAAATAGGCTAACCTATGAAAAAATGGCTTTATGTACTGGCCCCGACCGTGATGATCGCGGTCTTCCTGTTCTTCTACTTCGACAGCAAGGCTGGGTGGGAGGCGAAGGAGAAGGCGCGCCTCGAGGAGGTGGCCCGGGTTAAGGCGGACGCGGAGCAGAAGAAGCACATGGCCGAGGCGAAGGCGCGCGAGGATGCGGAGCGCCGAAATGCGGAGCGCACGGCCGAGGACGCGAAGACAGCCAAGGACAAGCAGGATAGGTACGACGCGGACATGCGCCGGATCCAGGATGACACGGATCGGGCCAACTCCATGGCTGAGTCCTACGCCAAGCAGGCTTCCGATCTGACGATCGAGCTCGACAGCCTCCACAAGCAGAAGGACGCGCTCACCCGCGAGGACTTTGAGCTGGAGAAGAAGGTGGAGCTTACCCAGGTTGCGCGCCAAAACGCTGAACTCGAGATCCAGAGGACGGTCGAGATGATCGCCACCCGGGCCGACCAGAGCGCCATGGCAAAGCCGCCGCCACCGCCGCCGCCCAAGGCGAGCTAAATCTTCCAGGAAGGCAAAGCCGGCGCCCCTCAAAGGGCGCCGGTTGCTTTTGGTCCGGGTCCTTTTCCGGAGGAGCTTGCGGACGGCCATCGGACCCTGGAATCAGGGCGCCGCGGCCACTTAAGGTTCTTGTTTACAGTATCTTAAGCTCACCGCCCCGTGCCCTCCGCCCAAGGGGGGACCCGGGGCCCGAATGAACCTGCCGGGTCCGAAGGAATACCCCCTCAAAATCGGCCGAATTGGCCCTCATACGAGGGATTTCGGTACCACAAGAGGGGCATAACCACAATTGCATGTGGTACGGTGAAGTTCGACTTCTGCGCCGGTGTGCCTACTGGCGCATTCTGGGCGCGTCCAGTGCCCCCACGGCCGGTCCCTGCCTGGGGGGGGGGCGGCCGCCGCCCCGGCGAGGCGCGTTCCTCTGCCACAAGGCGCGCCTTGATCCCCCAAGGAGGCCAACTTGATCATCGACCATGCATTCGAGTCGTTCCACCGGCGGCTGAAGACGGTGTTAGGTCGGCCAGCGGCGAGCCCCTGCCCCGGTTCCGACCGGAGCGGGTTGCCAAATCAGGCCGGTTCGGCAATGAGAGGGGTGTGCGGCGTCACCCGCGAACCCACGGCCCCAACCTCTGCGGCACCCTGCGCTCTGCCGGATGCCTCGCTCTTCTGCTCGGCGCGCTGCCAAGCCTCGTCGCCGATGGGCCAAGCCCGCAGGCGCCCGTCCAGCCGGCTCCGGCGGATGACGGCGACACATATGAGGCCGCAAAGCAGCTCTTCGACACGTTCGCCCCGCCAGAGGTGAAGCAGCAGTACGAGTTCCCCTCGCGCGAGAAATTCGAGGCCTTCTCCGCAGCGCTGCAGGCCGCCCTTGACGGGGACTCTTTCGAGGAGCTGGCGAAATACGAGCCTCAGGCGCGCGATCTGCTCGCCGTTCTCAGGGCCTCACCCGGCAGCGCCGATTACGCGGATTGGCTGGCCGCCCGCCTCGACGAGCTGGATGTTGCGCGAATAATCGCAGGCACCGAGACGGCGCACGCGCCGCTTCCGAAAGCGATCCCCGCGCCGGGGACGACCGCCCCGGCCATGCCCTACTACGACCTATGGCGGCGCCGATTCGAGCATCGCCCGCCGCCAGCCAACGCCGCCGCGCTCATGCCCGTCCTGCGCGCCGCGTTCACCGAAGAGGGCGCGCCGCCGGAGCTGGCCTGGCTGGCCGAGGTCGAGTCGTCGCTCAATCCGAACGCGCGCAACCCATCCGGCGCCCGGGGGCTCTACCAGCTCAAGGCGGCGACTGCGAAGGGGTTGGGGTTGAGCACCTTTCTGCCGGACGAGCGCACCGACCCCGCCAAGTCGGCGCACGCGGCGGCGCGGCTCCTGCGGACCCTGAAGGAGCGCTTCGGCAGCTGGCCCCTGGCGATAGCGGCCTACAACGCCGGCGAGGGCAAGGTCAGCCGCGCCCTAGCCTCGCAGCATGCGAGCAGCTTTGCGGGCATATCCTCGGCGCTTCCTGCGGGAACGCGGATATATGTGCCGGAAGTCTGCGCCCTAGTCGCGGCGAGGACTGGCATGAACCTGGAGTGACCGGCCAATGGCGCCTGGCTCGCTCATGCCGGGATGAGCGTCCATAAAGCCCTCATTGCGCAGAGTGCAGGTCCGCCCCGGAACCTTTCTGCATGCGGAGGGCTCCGCCCTCCGCCCTACTGGATTTTCGCAACATTGATTGGGGCGTAGCTAGCCTGGTAGAGCGCTACGTTCGGGACGTACTACGTTTGAGTTGATTGTCAACGACTTGCGCTAGATTTCACGGTCTTCGACCTTTCGCATGTGAAATCGCCCCCATCTCGAATTCGCCTAACAAATAGCGAGCAGTAGCGGCCGATGACACTTGACGCACTTTATGCTGTGTTTTTAATGACATTATGAAGACACTCACGATCACTGACGCCCGCCAAAATCTTGGCCACTGGCTGAAGCTTGCAGCAAATGGAGAGGAGGTGGGTGTCATCGTCGGGTCAGATATCATCGCCCTGCGAAAGGTGAATGTCCAAGCAGCTGACTATGCCTACCAGGAATATGGATTATCCCCGTTACAGGTCCAGGAGGCTGAGGAATGCATCGATGCAAAGATTAAGGCCGAACGGCGAGCGAAGACAGTTAAGGAATTCAAGGGAGATTGGCGCGAATTGCGGGGATGAGGGTCGAGACTGCAAGGTCGTTTTTGAGGTCGTTGAGCCGCCGGTCGGACGCTGACCTCCAGCAAGTGGCTCTTGTCATGCAAGAAGCGGCCGGGTCCTTCGGACAGCCACATTCATATACCGGGGTAGGCATTCGGCGGCTTGGAAGGAACCTGTTCGAATGTCGCGTTGGATTAGATCTGCGGCTGCTTTTCAAGGCCGGCCCTGGAACTCTTACTTTCGTATTTTCCGGGAATCACGATGACCTTCAGGCTTACTTGCGAAAGTGACCATCTTACGGCAGCAGCAAAGGTAGGGCCTTTCGCAGAGCTGCTGTTGTCGCGCTGTCGAGACTTGCCAGAACCTGTTCCTCCGGTGAATCCCGTCTTTTCTGCTTGCGGCACGCTCTGCGGACGCGCCTACTCGCATTTCGCGAAAATGTCGGGGCGTAGCTTAGCCTGGTAGAGCGCTACGTTCGGGACGTTCGGATCCTGATTTGATGGTCAACGGGTTACAAACCATTTCACGGATTCTGGGGTTTTTTCTGTGAAATCTGTGTGGCCGAAAAGTCCCGTAGATTTGATGGCGCAGCATGTAACACATCGTTTTACCACGTGCTCATCTCAAGGGACACCCCAAAGGATAC
>PLXS01000018.1 GCA_003151515.1 Opitutaceae bacterium | reverse complement strand
ACGACAGCAACAGTCCGGCCAGATTGCCATCAAACCGCCGCTCGCTGTAGGCTTTCACGCGCCGCAGCAGTTCCGCCGACGGAATTCCGCGTTCGAGCAGCTTGAAGGTCGTATACCCCATCGCTTCATAGACGGCGAGGTCCTCCGGCCGAATCCAAGCCGACTTGATGAACTGCGATGGATCGTTTAAGCGCGTCCGCGAACAGCGCAGGAAGCAGTAGTCGATGAAAAGCGTGCCGGTGTCGTCAGACGCATGGGCGAAACCGTTCTGATGATAACTCTGCATCGGACAGTTCATGAGGCAGACGTGGTTCGCGATCAGTTCCAGGTCGCAACGAACCGCCCGGCGGATGGCCGCCAGACGGCGGAAGTTCCGGTTGATCGAAAAGCTTTCCAGCACGATCGCATCTGCCCCGAGTTCTTCCCAGAAGCGGGCGCGCCGGGGCGTGTCCACCTGGGCATAAATCCCGACTCTCACCTTGAATTCAGGAAAACGGCGCTTGACCAGTTCCAGCAGAAAAGGGGTGGAGACGGTGACCCGGCGCACGCCCATTTCGCCCAGCTTGGCTAGCAGTGCCGTGACCCGTTTCTGCCAAAGGCGGGTCCATTCGTGGTTGCCGAAACAGGCGCCGTTCAGAAGATAATTGAACGCAATGCCATGACGGTCGAGCAGGCGGATGTAACGCCGCAGATCTTCTTTCGAGACCGGCGTCGCCAAGTAGCGAGGACGGCCACTGCTGATACCGTCGGTGGGAAACTTGCCGTAAACTTCGTCGACCGGGTAGCTGGCAAGCGCCGGAACCAGTTCCGGATCGTAGTTCGCCGCCAGTGAGAACTTGGTCGCTCGAGGTGTTCCACCAACGACACTGGTCGGCTCAGTGGGCATGAGGCATGTTTAGGAATGAGTTCGATGTGGCAACGCTCAATGCGACACACATACATAAAAAAGGCCCCCACTTGAGATGAGTAGGAGCCACAGAAACAGATCAACGATCTGGGGGGCTCTGATTGCATATAGCCAATTATCCAATTTGGTCGCAATCCTAATCCATCGTGGCCTATATTGGTCTAAAACCACCACTCGACTGTCAATCGCCTTTGCGGCTCTGCGGCCGCTTTCGACGGCGCCTTCAATACTCCATACTTGAGCTTGCGTCTTCGTGTGGGCGCCAGCCAACAATAGATTCGAAACCGGCGTTACCTGAGAGGGTAAATATGCTTCGGTATTGGTTGAATTGACCCATTTCGGTTGCAGGGGCTTGATTCCATCATTGGAGAACTTCCACTCATGCCAGACTTCAATGTCTATAATCGGAAAGTCTTTCAATTCTCTGCCATTATTGGCTGCTCTGATTAGTTCGTTCAGGGCTCCACAGCTATATATCTGAGCTTTAATCTCCTCGATAAATTCTTTTTTTGTGCAATTATTGACTGCTTTTTGGTAGATTCTTCCCGGGATGCCACTGATGCAGGAAGTGCCCGTCCAAAGAGACTTAATGTTTTCCCCCAAATCCACCCCTTTGTCCCAGACCTGCTCTTCGGCAAAAAGGGTCAGGTTAAATTCGGAATCACTTACCACGACCGCTGTGCGCACGCGGGGAAATCTAATCACATCGGAAAATGCCAGTCGGAAAGAGACTTGGGTGTGGGGGCCGCCTTGAACCAAGGGTTTAAACAGCTTTAGCTGTTCCTGTCGCTCAAGTTCAGGGTCCATGCTTAAAATCTCCGCTGTAGTGAAGGGATTGATCGCTAGAATATAAGCGTCGGCTTGAATTCTTTCCGCGGCACAAAAAGCGGAAATAATATGGGTCCCGTCAAACTCTAGTCTCGCCAGAGGTTTCTCCCAATAAAAGTTCACGCCTTTCTCCCTTAGGTATTTAACCCAAGGGTTAAACCAGTATTCACTACTCGGGCCTTTGAATAGCAGCCAGCCGATTCCGGCGCCTTGCGTCCACGCGGGGCCATCATGGTCCGCTTTATGTTGGTGGGGCGGCTTTGACGTCAGTTGTTTTCGGAAGAAATCACCGGCAGTTCGTAAGGAAACCTTAGGCCAATCCGCTCCAATCCAAGGACCAAAACAAGAACGCCATGCCCGATAAGCTTTGCCTTCTAGCAAAGGCTTCCAAGCCTGCGCCGCATTAATCTTATCGTATTCAATCTTACTTCTGTTGTCAGAAGTCCAGGTTTTCAGCATTAGGTAGCCCCATTTGAGGAATTCCCATTTATCCATGCCAAACATTTTGGAAATGCTTTTGAATCCATCGTAAAAATGAGCTTTATCGGTGTCCGGGAAGATCCCGAAATCAAGTGGGCGCGAGAGCGCCAAATCATAGATGGTTCCTTTTTCATTAAATGGAATGTGCTTCATTATATCAAAAGCATTATGATACCAGGGCCCCATGCCGTGCCACGAATACTCCGTAGGCATGTTGTCCTTATGGAGGCGGGAACTCCTGAAAAAGCCACCTGGCTGATCGGTGCTTTCATACACGGAAACGCTATGGCCTAAACGAATTAATTCATGGGCGGCACTTAATCCGGATATACCCGCCCCGAAAATAGCGATTGATTTCATGGGGCCTTTTTCTTGTATCGTGAGCATTTGGGCGTTTGACGAGTGTGTTCTCCAAACCGCTCCGCCAGCCAAGCGACCTCAGGTCCTGAGGAATGCCAGCAGGTCGGCATTGAGCCGGTCTTTGTGCGTGGCGGCGAGGCCGTGCGGTGCGCCCGCGTAAATCTTCAGGGTCGCGTTCCTGACCAACTTCGATGAGCGGAGAGCCGCAGCGCCGATCGGCACGATCTGGTCGTCGTCGCCGTGAACGACCAGCGTCGGTACGTTGAACTTCTTGAGGTCTTCGGTGAAATCCGTTTCGGAGAACGCCTTGATGCAATCGAACGTGTTCTTGTGACCGGCCTGCATCCCTTGAAGCCAGAACGAGTCGATCATGCCCTGCGAGACCTTGGCACCGGGCCGGTTGGCCCCAAAGAACGGGCCGCTGGCAAGATCCTTGTAGAGCTGCGAGCGGTCGGCGATGGAGTCGAGGCGGATCTTGTCAAACACCTCAATCGGCGCGCCGTCGGGATTCGCCGCCGTTTTCAGCATCAGCGGCGGGACGGCGGCGATTAGCGCGGCCTTGGCCACCCGTTTCGAGCCGTGGCGGCCAATGTAGCGGGCAACTTCGCCGCCGCCAGCTGAAAAGCCGATTAGGACGGCGTCCTTCAGGTCCAACGTGTCCATGAGGGTTGCGAGGTCGTCGGCATAGGTGTCCATCTCGTTGCCACTCCATGGTTGGCTTGACCGGCCATGGCCGCGACGGTCATGGGCGATGCAGCGATAACCGCTGGACGCCAAGAAGAGCATTTGAGCCTCCCAACTGTCCGAACTCAACGGCCATCCGTGACTGAATACGACGGGCTGTCCCGCGCCCCAGTCCTTGTAATAGATCTGCGTCCCGTCTTTGGTGGTGATCGTGTTCATGTGATGGCCTGCTCGATTACTGGTGTTTTTTTGAATCCCAGAACTTTTTGGCCTCAGTCTTCATCTTTGCCAGCCGGGTGTAGTAATCAGGAAATTCAGTCAAGTGCGCCAACGCGATTTCTCCGGTCATCAGCGGGTCATCGTGGGAAACGTCGGTCGTGTGATTCACGTGCCATGCTCTAATTCAACACCCAGGCCGGCGCGGAATTGTGAAACATCAAAGTTATCCCACCGGATGCCCAATTGTTCACCGATTGTTTTTGCCTGATCCGGGGTAAATTGTTTTTCGCTCATAATATTAAACTGATAGGAAATTGCTTTTTGCCGCGCCGCTCCTTCATTGACGTTACGCGGGTGAGTGAGCGTGCACCGCTTCCTTGCGAACGGCCTTCTTTTGAGTGCTTTGCCGCTTTGGATTCTTCTGCATGCCGGCGGGATGCAGGATGACTTTGGTCCAGCCGTTGTCCCGCGCGTCGAAGTGTTTGTAAGCCTCCGGTGCCTCGTCCAGCGCCAGCTCATGCGAGACGATCCACGATGGCTTGGCGCGATCAGCATGGATGAGGTCGCGCAGATAATGGTTGTAGGCTTTGACGTTCGCCTGCCCGGTCGCGATGTGCTGGCCCTTGACCCAAAAGAGGCCGAAGTCGAATACGATCTCACCTTTCTTCGCCAGCTTGTCGCGGCTTCCGGGATCTTCAGGAATGAAGACGCCCACCACGCCGATGCCGCCGGTGGCACGAACCGATTTCACAAGATCATTCATGGTGGCGTTCGGCACCTCATGGCCGCTTGGATCGTGGCATTGGTAGCCGACGCATTCGCAGCCCCGGTCGGCGCCTTCCCCGTCCGTGAGTTCCAGGATTTGCTCAACCGCCGACCCTTTTGAATAGTCAATCGCGATGGCGCCGATTTGTTCCGCCAACGCAAGCCGGTCAGGATGGAGATCAACGATGATTACTTTGCTGGCGCCTTTAATCATGGCTGAATGAGCGGCCATCAGCCCGACCGGCCCGCATCCGTAAATGACGACGGACTCCCCGGGTTTTACGCCGGCCAGTTCGGTGGCGTGCCAGCCGGTGGGGAAAATGTCGGACAACATCACGTAGTCGTTCTCTTTATCCTGTGCATCGTCAGGGAGCTTGAGGCAGTTGAAGTCGGCGTAGGGAACGCGAAGGTATTCGGCCTGTCCTCCGCTGTAAGGCCCCATGCCGGCGAAACCGTAGGCCGCACCGGCCATTCCGGGATTGGTAGTAAGACAAAACCCAGTAAGACCGCGTTCACAATTTTTGCAGAAGCCGCAAGAGACATTGAAAGGAAGACAAACCCAGTCGCCGACCTTGATCCGGTCCACGGCTTCGCCCACCTCCACGACCTGGCCGAGATTCTCGTGGCCGAGGACTCTGCCTTTCTCCATGTCGGTGCGGCCTTCGTACATGTGCAGGTCGGAGCCACAGATGTTGGTGCTCGTGATCTTCACCAACACATCGGTGGGCCGTTCGATTTTCGCGTCCGGAACATTTTTGACGACTACGTCGCGAGGACCTTCATAAACGAGTGCTTTCATGCGGATTCCTTTTTAATATTTTTTAATTGGTACCCATAGTTTGTTTTATTCCGTCGTTTTGCCGTCGAAGTGCTCGTTGTCAGCCTCCGCCTCGGCGCGGGTATGGTGGACGACGCCGTCCCGATGATTCGGGGGCGCATAGAGCGTATAGAGCTTTAGTGAAACACTGCCGGTGTTGATGATATTGTGTTCCGTCCCACCCGGGACAACTACGGCAAAGCCCGCTCGAATCGCCGTCCGAACGCCAGCGATGATCACCTCACCGGAACCCTCCTCGACGCGAAAGAACTGGTCGGCTTGGTGAACTTCCGCCCCAATCTCCTCCTTGGGTTTTAGCGCCATGAGGACGAGCTGGCAGTTTTTTGCCGTGTAAAGCACCCGGCGAAAATCGTCATTTTTGATGGCGAGACTTTCGATATCTTGCACATAGCCGTTCGTAATCACTCCGTTTTTGTTCATTTTCTGCTCCTTCATTGCTTGGCCGTGTTCCGCCATTTTGTCCGCCATCGTGGTCTTCTCCGCCGCAGGCTCGGCCGATTGCGCTGGAACTGGAGCACAGATGGTTAGGGCTAGGGCCAAGGCGAGGCTTGAACGGATGCCTAGGTTGGGATGCGTTTTGTTTTTCATGTTCTATTGCTTTTCAATTTTCCGTTTTTGTTCGTTGCGACGTCCGCTTGGCAGCGTGTTCGAGAAATCTGTTGCACCGCGATCTGCTCGGGTGCGAACATTCAGATTGCTCCGACGGAGGTGGCTTCGCTATGGGGTGAACCCCCACCACGGCTCGAGGCTGGAATCTGGGCGTCCATTCCATCGGTGCGTCCGCCAAATCCTCACCTGCCGGCTTCGATGCGCTTCACGATCCGCTCGCCGGCCTCATCGTCGAGGCGGATTTCCTCGCAGGGGCGCCACATTCCGCTAGTGCAGCGTTTCTCTAATGGCGTTACAAAGCGGCATTAGCCTGCGCCAGCCGTGCGCGCTGGATCTTTTCAAGGATTGCGGTGCCTTCGGCTTTCCAGCGATAGGGCGTGGGCTTGAGGTTGTAGTGCTCGAGGTGGACGTTGATCGCTGCGACCAGTTCGTTGACGCTCGCAAAGGTGCCTTCACGGACGACGTTGTCGGTGAGTTGGCGAAAGAAGCGCTCGACGAGGTTGAGCCAGGAGGAACCGGTCGGGGTAAAGTGGACCTGAATGCGCGGATGCTTCTCCAGCCAAGCGCGGACGGCGGCATGCTTGTGCGTAGCGTAGTTGTCGACGATCAGATGCAGCGTCAGCCCTGCGGGCGCCTGACGATGGATTTTTTTGAGGAAGGCGAGCCACTCGGAGTGCGTGTGTCGCGGCGTAGTGGTGCTCAGAATCCGTCCGTCGAGGTAGTTGAGCGTCGCAAACGATCAGGTGACCACGGGGGGTTTTGCAGGCTGGTTGACGCTGTTCGCGATCGCCTGCGGCGTGTTCGCGCTTGGACACTTTGCGTTTTTGGCGGCCACCTACCTGACTCTCGACTCGAAGGACCAGCCCGATCTGCAGAGTGATTTCCGGCTGCGGGCTATCTGGTCTAGCGTGGCTCTCGTGCCGGTTGCTGGTGTCGTTTTTCTCACGGCCCGGCACGGCGCGCCGGAACTCTTTCAGGGTTTGACGCGTTTGTGGGCGCCCCTGCTGCTCGGGGCCACGTGCCTCTGCGCCGTCGTTGCGCTCGCGGCCTTGTGGTGCCGGCGGTTTGCTGTGGCGCGAATGGCTGCCGCGTGCGAGGTGCCGCTCATCTTCGTTGGATGGAGCCTGGCGCAATACCCGTATCTGGTCGCATCGGACGTAACGGTCGCGAACGCCCGCGCACCGGAAGCGACGTTGCGCTTGCTTGTCCTAGCGCTGGCGGCCGGTGCGCTTGTATTGCTCCCGTCGCTGGTTTTCCTGTTCCGCCTTTTCAAGGGGAATAGGCACTCATAAGGCCCGTGCGTTCAGCGGCTGCTGTTTCGAAAGGAACCGTTATCGAATCAACATGAGCGGTGCCGCTTTCGCCTCGTCCGCTAACGAAGGATTGGTGCAAAGTGTTCACCAAGCATATTTAGTTATGTCGCCTTTCAACTTAATGGTGTTCTCCCCACTTTGGGGAACGGCGCGGTTGAACGTATTCAGGTACTTAAGGTAGGATAGAGCCATGAAATCGTTCCGCAAAGAGCTGTGGTTTGAAGTGCCAACACGCAGAGCCTTTATCAACATCACGCCGCAAGTTGAAGCGGCATTGGCTGAAAGCAAAATTGGCGAGGGGCTTTGCCTCATTAACGCGATGCACATCAGTGCATCCGTCTTCATCAATGATGACGAGTCTGGGCTGCATGCTGATTTCGAAAAGTGGCTCGAAAAGTTGGCACCCGAGAAACCTCATAGTCAGTATGCACACAACCGGGGTGAGGATAATGCCGACGCCCACCTGAAGCGCACGATCATGGGTCGTGAGGTCGTCGTCGCGGTGACTGACGGGAAACTCGACTTCGGACCCTGGGAACAAATCTTCTACGGTGAGTTTGACGGACTGCGCCGCAAGCGGGTGCTCGTAAAGATCATCGGCGAATAAAGCCCTTGTTGGGCAGGAAAGGTATGGGTCCTCGCGGTATCGGATACTCGCACGTTATGGCAACTCTAACGCCCCTACCCCACCGCCAAGCCGCTACCTCTACCACGCAGAGGAATTAGCACGACAGTATCCTGGCCATTCAGTAGTCCTTTGGGTGCGCGAGTCGTCGCCAGGGCAACGACTGCATTTGCCGGAACAGGAAGCCTCATTGCGCAGGAAAGCCGAAGCCTTGGGCTTCAACGTAGTTGATGCGGTCGATGCGGTTGTCCGAGGGCACGACGAGAACCGGCGTCGTTTCGAATCAGCGGTATTGAGGGCTAGACGACACACAGTGAACACGCCAGTGATCGGGGAGCCGCGTACCGGACCAAACGTCAGCGAGGAAGCTGCGCGCTGCTGGATCGTGCCGGTCTGGTTGCGGTGGCCAACGGCGGATTGTTCCGTGGAAAAACCGGAGCCGCCGTGGTTGCGGTCAGACGCGGCGGCGGCACACACGCCTTTGACACGATAAACCACATGTTCCTCATGTCCGGCGTCATCGTGCCGGGATCCACGTACTGGAACCTCGGTTTTGGTTTGGACAAGGGCGACGTGGCCAAGGACGACGAGGCTTCACGAAACATGAATGATCTGGGCCAAACCATCGCGTGGCTGGGCGCAGCGATCCATCAACACGCCGGGAGCCGCCCGCCCGCTGTGGTTCGAGAATGAATTCCCTCTTCGCGGCAGGCAACCGGGGCGGTGAAGGGACAAATGTGCCTATACCTTGGTTAGGTGCGCGGTTGGGGGGCGGGCAACGGGTTCCAACCGGTTGGAGCTCTGGAACGGGATCATCCAACCGGGGTATTCGGGCGGCAGGGCGCTGACCTCGTCGAGTTGCCTGATCTCGTTTTCGGCGAGCTTGAGTTCCACGGCGGCAAGGTTGTCCTGAAGCTGGTCGAGGCGCTTTGCTCCGATAATGACCGAGGTGACGACGGGCTTCGCCAGCAGCCACGCGAGGGAAATGCGGGCTGGGCTGCAGTCATGGGCCTTGGCGATTGGAACCATGGCCTCGAGTATCTTCCACGTGCGTTCCTTGTCGACGATGGGAAAGTCGAACTCGGAGCGGCGGGAGCCTTTCGGCTTCTGGTTCTCGCGGCTGAACTTGCCGGAGAGCAGTCCTCCAGCCAGCGGACTCCAAACGAGCAGGCCGATTTTTTCGGCTTCGAGGAAAGGGACGAGCTCGCGCTCGAGGTCGCGGCCGGCAATGGAATAGTAGGCCTGCAGGGTATCAAATCTGGCGAGATTCCTGATCTCGGAGATCCCCAGTGCCTTCGCTATCTTCCAGGCCTGCCAGTTGGAGCAGCCGATGTAGCGGACTTTGCCCTGAGTGACGAGGGTATCAAGAGCCCGGAGCGTCTCCTCGATCGGAGTGACGGAGTCGCTGCCGTGAATCTGATAGACGTCGATGTGGTCCGTCTGGAGGCGGCGAAGGCTCGTCTCGACGGCGTCCATGATGTGCCCGCGCGAGGCGCCCACGTCATTGCGGCCCGGGCCGACGCGGCCGAAGACCTTAGTCGCGAGAACGATGTCCTTGCGGGCGATGTTGAGATTCTTGAGGGATTGACCCAGGATCTTTTCGCTTTCGCCTTCGGAGTAGACGTCGGCCGTGTCGAAGAAATTGACGCCGGCTTCGATGGCGGCCTTGATGAGCTCGTCGGCTCCCGCCTGGTCGACGGTGCCGACGACCTTCCAGAAGTCCTTGCCGCCACCGAAGGTCATGGTGCCGAGGCAGGCGGTCGATACGAGAAGTCCAGTATTGCCGAGGGTTTTGTATTTCATCTTTGTTTTTTCCCGAGAGTGGCTCTGTGGTTTCAGTGTCTCGCCTCTAAAGTACTTCAAAATGTGGGCGGCTACAATGACTACCCGACTTTTCGTGAGATAGGCATTGCGGAAAAACGCCGGCCGGAACCGTTTGGCGCAAAATTGAACATGACTCCTCATCAACTCTTTCAGCCCTTTCGGTTGAAGTCCCTTGAACTCAAGAACCGGATCGTCATGGCCCCCATGACCCGCTCGTTTTCTCCGGGAGGCGTGCCGACTTCGGCTGTGGCGGACTATTATGCGCGCCGCGTTGAAGGAGGAGTCGGCCTGATCGTGTCCGAGGGCACTGTCGTCAATCGACCAGCTTCTTCCAATGACCCAAACATTCCTCGCTTTTATGCCGAGAAGCCACTTGCGGGTTGGAAGGCAGTGATTGAGAAGGTGCACGCCGTTGGTGGCGCCATGGCCCCGCAACTCTGGCATATGGGTGTGGTGGCGCCCAAGGCTTCCGGCTGGCTGCCACCCGCTCCGTTTGAAGGCCCATCGGGCTATGTGGCGCCGGGGAAAATCGGCGGTGTCACCATGACGGGAAACGATATCACCGAGACGATCCGGGCGTTTGCCCAAGCGGCAACGGATGCAAAAGCCCTGAGGTTTGACGCGGTCGAGATTCATGGAGCGCATGGCTACTTGATCGACCAGTTCTTTTGGCACCCCACCAACCGGCGTGCCGATGGTTACGGAGGCCAAACTTTGGTCGAAAGGACCCGATTCGCGGCAGAACTAATTCGTGCCGTTCGCAAAGCCGTCGGCGCGGACTTTGCGATCATTCTTCGTATCTCGCAGTGGAAGCTCCAAGATTACACCGCAAAGCTCGCGACCACGCCTCAAGAGATGGAGACTTGGCTGGTTCCACTGGCGGAAGCGGGAGTTGACCTCTTCCATTGTTCGCAGCGCCGATTCTGGGACCGCGAGTTTGCCGGCTCTGATTTGAACTTTGCCGGATGGGCCAAGAAGCTGACGGGAAAACGGACCATCACGGTGGGTTCAGTTGGGCTTTCAGGAGACTTTTTGGCAGCCTTCCGGGGAGAAGCCGCAACGCCCAGCTCCTTGGATGAACTCCTCCGTCGTTTTGACAGGGGAGATTTTGACTTGGTGGCCGTCGGCCGCCCGCTGCTCGCCGACCCGTGGTGGGCTCGGAAAATCCACGAAGGACGTTCCTCCGAACTGAGAGGTTTTAGCAAAGAGGCTCTCGCGACGCTTACCTGATACTCACCGATCGCCCGGGCCGCGGCCCTGGATTGGGGAGACAAGACGCATGCGTGAGGAGGGCTGGTTGCCGCTAAGCCTGGGCCGTAGCGCAGCTTCCTTCACCTTCAGCGCAGCGGAGCATCAACGCGATTTAGTGATTAAATGTGCGTCGCATCCACGAGGCACAGGCCCTCCCTGATCCCGCTCTCCCGCAGCGCCTCCTCCACCTCGCCGGTGATGTTGATGAGCTGCCGGCGCGCCGGCACCTCGAACCAGAACTTCTTGCGGTGGGTTTTCATCGGGAGAGAGGCCCAATCTCCGGCTTGCGCTTTGGCGAATCCAAAGCCCTTTTTGGTGTCCGCATGGCAACCGCCCCTGCCAGGCCCGAGGCCCGCCCGCCCTGCGCGGGCCGCACCCGCCCCCCCCCTCGGGGGGCACCCGATTGAGCCCGTAGGCCAAAGCCGCCGTGAAGCGCGCCCTCCGCCATCTCGCCAGGAGCCCGGGGTTCACCGTGTTCGCGCTGGCCACGCTCGCGCTTGGCATCGGCGTAAACACGACGGCCTTCACGGTCCTCAACCGGATGCTCCTGCAGTCGCTGCCGTACCGCGATGCGGACCGGCTCGTGCAGATCTGGGCGTCGAGCCCGCACCAGGCGTTCATGGCCCAGTCGCCGGGCGACTTCATCGACATACGCGACCAGAACACCTCCTTCGCCGGCGCGGCCGCATACTACGGAGGCTGGACCGGCAGCCTTGCCGAGCCCGGGAAGGCGCCGATCCGGTGCGGGGCGCCGAAGGTCACCGCGGGCCTCTTCGAGATGATGGGCGTGCAGCCGCAGATGGGGAGGCTCTTTACGCTCGACGAGGAAAAGCACTCCGACGCCCTTGTTCTAGGGAGTGTTTGCAAAATCAACAAATGAGCCAATCGACGACTGCCGCGAGCTGAACGAAAGCAAGAAACGTGATGGCGAGTTTCTCGTATCGGGTGCTGAGGCGCCGGTAGCGTTTGAGACGGCAGAAGAAGTTTTCGACTTTATGGCGCCTTCGGTAGTAGCCGCGGTGAAATGCCACTGGCCAACGGCGAGAGCGCTTCGCCGGGATACAGACCCGCGTACGTTGTCTGCACAGGCGCGCCCGAAACGTGTCGGCATCAAAACCTTTATCGGCGACAGCGCGGCGGTGGCGCAAGCAGGGCAAGAGCGGCTCGACTGCGTAAAGATCGTGACGTTGGCCCTCTGCTAGGCCGAGCGCCACGGCTCGTCCACCTCCCTCAACGATCGCGGCAAGCTTCGTATTGATTCCACCTTTAGTGCGACCGATCGCTTGGGCAGCTTGGCCGCCGCACGGGTTCGCACCGTCCTGATGCAATTTGATGTGCGAGCAATCTATATGCCGCAGTTGACCTGTGGCTCTCGCAGCGACCATCGCAAGCATCCGGGCAAAGAGCCCTGTAGCACACCATCGACGAAACCGCGAGTAGACCGAACTCCACGGGCCAAACTGCTCTGGTAGGTCGCGCCACGGGATACCAGTTCGCAGCACATAAAATATCGCGGTGAGAATAAGCCGATCATCTTTCGGCGGTCGCCCGCGCAGAGGCCACCTGCGGGTTTTATCCCGCGAGCGGTTAATTTTTTTAGCCTTCGCCACAATGGCTCGGGCAGCTCTCTGCGCGGGATCAGTTTCATGCGCCAAGTGGGATTAACTCGCTCAGTGTTTGTTCCCACCCTTTTCTGGACACGGCAGAGTGATTCGGGAACGCCCTAGCATTCAACCATCCGGCTCCCGGGGGTTCTGTGGGCCCTTGCTGATGGCGGCCAGGGATCCGGGGAACTTGGGAGGTGATTGCCGGGATGCAGGAGTGGATGGGTTCCGGCTGGGTCCAACCCCTCACCGACCCAACTCCGGCGCAGGTGCGGGTTTGGCAGCGGACTCATCGAACGGCTTCGCGCCCGGCGGCAACGTGTCGCGGAGCAGCTTCTCGAAACGAGGGTCGCCGCGTAGGGGATCGTATTCCGGGTCAAAGCGGACATAGGGATGCAGGAACACGGAGTGTTTGACTCGTGTATTCAATGCTGAAGTGAGCTTGGCTAAGACCTCCTCCTTCCGACCTATCCGCAATAAGGTTGGTCCTTCCCCAGAAAGGTAGGCCCAGTCCGAATTGGCATCGGGTCCAGTTAGGCTCTGAAAGAGCTGGAGTGTGCGTCCCGCCTCCTCCGTGTCGCCTAGGCATGCCAGCAGCTCCGCCTCGATGCTGAGCAGAGCCAAGTCGTTTGGTTTTTCCTTCAGGCGTTCCTGAACCTGTTGCAACGCAATCCGCCATTCGGCATGGGCCGCTTCGGCGCGACCCGCCCGCTCGTGCGCGAAGCCCGACAAAGCCCTTTTGGGTCCATTATAGTTAAACGTAGCGAGATACTCGTGAGGCAACGCATTCAGCACCCGGATTGCCTCGTCGGGTTCGCGGCTGTAGATGGCTATGATAGCGGCGGCCATCGCCGGACTATCCGACAACAGTTCCGCCGAGGTAAATTGCCTGACGGCCGTTTGCGCAGCCGCCAGATCCTCGAAGCCTTCTAACTCGACCACGAACTTCAGAAACAATGCACCAGCCGTGTGGCGTTGTGAGAGCAGGTGCTCCGCGATCCTTCCAGCCTCATCGAATTTGCCCGCCACAAAATAATTCCAACCGGCATCCTCGAGGAGACCGTGTTTTTCGTACAGCGCAGTTGCCTCCTCGTTGTGGCCCTCGTCACGGAGAATAATGCCCAGTTCCTCAATCAAGGCTTTGTTGTCCGGGCTTTCGAGTGCCAGCGTCCGGTACGTCTTCTCGGCATCGCTTAGCATGGCAGCGGATCTAAATGCAAACGCGAGGACGCAAGCTTGGGCATGGCGGGCGGCAACCGAGTTGGGTGCCAAGAAGACGGCGCGAGTCGCTTCCTTCTGTGCTTTTTGCCGCCGCTCGTCGGTCGGGTCGTAGCCCATGAATGCCATCCAAGCATCGAGCCGGGAAGCTGCGGCCCAGACTTCGGCATCTGTTGGATCAAGCGCGAGTGCTCGCGTGTAGAGTTCTTCAGCCGCCCCCAAACTTTCACTGCTCAGCTCATGAATGTCTTCCCATATGACACCAGCGCGTTGAACAAGCTGCCGGGCCTCGGATACGGGCACGGCTTTAGGCTCGGGAAAAGTCTGTGCCAAAGCGACCAAATCGGCCACCTCCTTTGGAGAACGGTGCGGCCTCACCATGAAGACAATGATGAGAGTCACGACGAGGCCAATGATGGTCAGAAGGAGCCAATGACGGGAGGGTTTTGCTGTGGGCGGGGTAGAGGTCGAATGGCTCGTTGCCGGGCTCGATTGTCTTGGTCCACTAGCTGCTCCACCAAGGAGCTTCTTCACCCTCTCGGCAAAGGCTGGCGGCGTCTCACCGCTTGGCAGACGCGTCCATTGAACGTCGCGAAACTTGTCCGGGACGTGAGCCTCACGATCTGTTGTGACATCGAGTACCACCGGAAGGAGAAATGCAACGTGATCCGCCATGTCGTGCGTCCGCTCCACAGCAAGTTTCCACTCACGGCGAAAATAGCCTTCGGTTCTTGCCTGCGTGTTGGCGGAGATCACCGGCATAAACAGCGCACACTCCTTGATCTGTCTGCGGATGCTCTGGTCCCAAGCATCGCCGCCCCGAAGCTGGCTCCGGTCGAACCAGACCTCGATCCCGGCCCCGTGCAGGGCCTCGCAGATGCGCTTAGCTGCCTCTGCGTCCTGCGAGGCGTAGCTTAGGAAGACGGCCCCATAGGAAAGACTGGTATGGGTGCGGTCAGGCATGAAGCGGGAGCAAAATGAATTTTGGCAAGGCAGCAGGGCTCTGGCCAGAGTAAAGCCCGTTGCCCAGGTTCGTGGCATCCGCTTACTCGGAGGCGGTTGCTTAAGTGCACGGGTAGGTGGGTGTCCGAAAACCACCGATTAGTGGACTCCTTTGCAGCGGCCTTCGTTTACTTTCTCGGCTTGTATATGTAGGTCCCAATCACATAGCCCCAAGGTACGGCGACGATCGGCAATATCACCCACAAGAATGCCATGGTGACCCCTTCCGCTGGAGATCCGGCCAACTTGCCCTTTGACCACAGAGGGTACGCAACGACAATGAGCCAGAGAACCTTGTAGAAAACCTCCAGCAGCAGGATAGGCAGCATTTTCAAAGGACGGACGATCCCTAAGCCCGCCAAAGTCGCGAAGGCTGTCCAAACACACCACGCAATAGCATCTGTTGGATTCCATTCTCCCTGGTGGGTGAGAATATGAGTCCAAGTGTCCCTCCCCAGCACAAAAAACATCAGGGTAAAAACCAGTCTCAGAAGGTAGATATTGATCCTACGGACACCGTCGTGCCGGTCGTCCCGTTGAAAGATCGCCATGGGGCTGAAGGTCATCGAACACCCCTGACGTTATGTACATTGTACCGCAACAACAACCGACCTTCAAAGCTTCGGCACATCGCTAAGTTGAGAAAAGGGCAGCAAACGAGTCTCCGTTTTTAGAGTAGGCAGCAAGTTGCTTCGAAAAGCACCTAAACTTTTGTCAGTTTCCCAGTCGAGTTCGGCTTATTTTAAGGCACGGAAGCCAGTGTTTGGAAAGGCACTGATTTTGCAAACACGCCCTAGTCTGCAATGCCTTCTGGCGCCATCACTACGGAGGCGACCCGAAGATCCTGGGGCGCCTGGCGCGCATTGACGGCAAGGACTACACGATCATCGGCGTGATGCCGCCCACGCTGGACGACCCCACCCTCTGGGGCACCAATCCGGGCTTCTGGCCGCTCGACGGGCTCGACGAGAACAAGAACTACCGCGCAGGCAACTGGTACAGGGTGGCCGCCCGGCTAAAGCCGGGCGTCACCATCAGCGCCGCGCAGGCGGAGATGACGGTGCTTGCGCAGAGGGTCGCCCATGACTTCCCCAAGACCAACGGCGTGCGGGGGTTCAGGGTCGTCCCCTTCCCCAAGAACTCGATGGGCCGCGCCGGGATCCAACTCACCTGGATGGTCATGGCCCTTTCCGGGGCGGTGCTGCTGATCTCCTGCGTGAACCTCGCCAACCTGCAGCTTGTGCGGACGACCCGCAGGACGCAGGAGATCGGCGTGCGCCTAGCGCTCGGCTGCCCGCGCTCGCGCTTGATCGGAATGCTGCTCGTCGAAAGCCTGGTCGTCTCGGCGGCGGGCGGGGCCCTCGCGCTGCTTGTCGCCAAGTGGAGCAACACCTACGTGTCGCACTTCTTCCACCTGGACATGCCGCTCGACCTGCGGGTCCTCGCGTTCACATTCGCCGCCGCCCTGGCCACGGGCGCGATGTTTGGAACGGTGCCGGCCTGGCTGGCATCGCGCACGGACGTGGTGTCGTCCCTGAACGCCAGCGGAAGGGGCGCGACATCGGGCCGGCCCCGGCACTGGCTGCGCCAGGCGCTCGTGGTCGTCGAGCTGTGCCTCGCCCTGACGCTGCTTTCCGGCGCCGGGTTCTTCGTGACCGGCATCTACAGGCTCACGCACCGCGACCTCGGGTGGAATCCCGACAACGAGCTGGTCGGCTTCCTGGAGTTGGACCACGACCACTACGGCGAGATGGGGGATCCCAGGTCCCTGGCCTTCGG
This sequence comes from Opitutaceae bacterium, assembly GCA_003151515.1. GTDB lineage: Bacteria > Verrucomicrobiota > Verrucomicrobiia > Opitutales > Opitutaceae > Palsa-1447. Next base: position 33,915 of record PLXS01000018.1, on the reverse strand, counting down.
GGGGCGGCTGCTCGCGGCGCTCAAGGCCCTGCCCGGCGTCCAGGCTGTGGCCTTCGGGATCGACTCCCCCGCCTGGGGCCTGCGCGGCTCGCCCTTCCGGATCGAGGGCCAGCCCGCGCCGGAGCCGGGCAAGGAGACGTACGCCGGCTCGACCGGCTGCACGCCCGGCTACCTGGCGCTCTACGGGATACCGATCGTCGAGGGGAGGGATTTCAACGGCACGGACCGATCGGATTCGAGGGCGGTCGTGATCGTCAGCGAATCCATGGCCAGGAAGTTCTGGCCCGGGGAAAGCCCGATCGGCAAGAGGCTCGGCGGCACCGACCCCGCGGCCCCGAACTGGGCCGAGGTGGTCGGCGTCATGAGGGATTTCACGGGGGCCACGGACTTCTACGACCCGACGACCGGCCGCTACAGGTTCCTGCGACCCTGGACCCAGGAGCACAACCGGTTCATCGGGTTCCACATCCGCACGGCCGGAGATCCCGAGGCCATGATTGAGCCCCTCAGGAAGACCTTCGGTGTCCTTGCGCCCGACTTCGCGCTGAGCGACCTGTCGACGGTAAAGGAGGTGCTTTCCGACGAGGTGTCCTATTTCACGTTCCTGCGCCGGCTCCTTCTGCAGATCTCCGTGCTTGGCCTCCTCCTTGCGGGCATCGGCATCTACGGCGTTGTTGCGATTCTGGTCGCCGAGCGCACCAAGGAGATCGGGATCCGGGCGGCCCTCGGGGCCGAGGCCGGCAGCATCGTCTGGCTGTTCCTGAGGAATGGGATCTGGCTTGCGCTCGCGGGCTCCATAGTGGGCCTAGCGACCTCCCTCATCCTCATTCGCGTGCTAAGCAGCATGATTCCGTTGTTCCCCGGGAGCGATCCGTGGGTGGTCGCGCTCGTGGCAGTCCTTCTTTTCGCGATCGCGCTTCTCGCGTGCTGGCTGCCGGCGCGAAGGACGACGCGGGTGAGCCCCATGGTCGCGCTGAGGGCGGAATAGCCGGGCCTGGGTCAGGTCCCCGGGGCCGCGACGTTGAATCCCTCGACCTCCATCCGCGGCTGCTCGCCCCGGGTGTCGGCCTGGTACACCTCGGAGCGAATGCTGCGCGTCTCGCCGGGAAGCAGCGCCACGTAGTTGTCCCCGTAGAGGGCCGGCAGGATCCTGTCCCCGCTCCTGTCGCGCACGACCTTGAGGCGGACCATCAGCGCGGGGGTCCTTGTCGGATTCTCAAGGCGCGTCTGCAGGATCCACCGGTCCCCCTGCAGCACGGACGTGGTCGTGGCGCGCAGGTAGACCTTGGGCAGCGTGCGGATCATCCGGAAGTCGTACGCCGGGTAGTCCGGGATGTGGAAGCGGCCGAACGAGTATCCCGGCACCGTGTAGGTCTTCAGGCTGCGCATGTAGGTGTTCTCGGACACCGTTGCGCCGCCGGAGGTGAGTCTCAGTCGGACAAAGTGCAGCGGGGTGAGCCCCGAGGCCGGGAAGGCGATGGTCATGGGTGCCTCGACGCTGTCCTCCGCGCTGTCGAGCGTCGCCGTGCCCTCCCACCGGATGGAGCCGTCGGAATTCACGATACTGGCGCTCAATCTGAGCCCGGTCTTGCGGCCGGCGCTGTAGTTCACGACCTCGACCGCGTTGCTGAGCGGGTTCCACTGGACATGCAGCGCCTCGCAGCCCTTCTTGGCCCCGAAGTAGCCGGCGGTCGGCTCCAGGTAGTAGTCGTAGGTCTGCCAGACGAACGAAGGCCAGCAGGGGTGGCTCATCCACATGAGCACCCCCATCCGGTTCTTGCCCTGAGCCTCGAACAGGGCGCGGTGGCCGTCGTAGTCGGCGAACTGCGCCAGCTCCACCCACTCGGCCGCGCCGGACGCCCCGCCGTAGGACTGCTCGATCGTCTTTCGCAGCTCCCCTCCGCGCTGGGCGCCGCGCGTCGTGAAGTCGTGCAGGCCCCAGACCCGGCCCTGCGGCCACTGGTCCGCCTCCGGCATCATGAGGCGCAGGCTGTCCATGCTGACTATGTTCGCCATCCCGAGCTCGCTGTGGAGCTTGGCGGTCGCGCGCTGGTCGAAGTAATAGCCGACCGGCATCAGGTGGTAGGGCCCGCCGCCGCTCACGACCCCGAAGGCCGAGTTGGGGATGTAGCGGATACCGGGATGGAGCGTCGCCACGAGCTTCTCCAGGCCGTCGTTGATGGGCGCAGGCGGGTTCCCCTCGTTGCGGCCGCAGTACAGGCCCACCGAGGGATGCGTCCGGATCCGGTCTATGAAGTCCGCCGCGTTGGAAAGGAACAGCGCGTTGTCGTCCGGGTTCGGGCCGTCCAGCGGGTTGGCGAGCCAGAAGTCCTGCCAGACCACGACCCCGTAGCGGTCGCACGCGTCGAAGAACGCGTCGTCGCCGACCTGCCCGACCCAGTTGCGTATCATCGTGAAGCCCATGTCCCGGTGGTAGCGCACCGCAGCGTCATACTCGCGCGCCCGGTACAGGAGGTTCGACTCCGAGAAGCCCCAGTTTCCCCCGCGGCCTATGAACCGGCGGCCGTTGACGAAGATCTTGAGCGCCCCGTTCTCCTCCGAGTAGGTGAACTGCCTCACGCCCGCCTTGAAGGACTTCGAGTCCGACACGCCGCCCGCGGCCGTGACGAATTCGAGGCGGACGTTGTAGAGGCCCGGCCCGCCGTAGCCGACGGGCCACCAGAGGACGGGCTTCTGCAGCCGAAGGGCGGGCACCGCGGCCGGATCGAACTTCACGACGACGGACGCCCCGGCCGGGACCTCGACTTGCCGTTCAAAGTCCACGTTCCCGAACCTGCCCCGCAGCGTGCCCGCAACCGGCCCGGACGCGCTGTTGCGCAGCGCGACCTCGACCGACACGTCGGCGCTGCTTGTGTCGGGAAGCGGGAGCGTGGAGGTCACCATGGGGTGCTCCAGGACCACCGGGCCCGTCATGGTCACAGAGACGTCCGACCAGATGCCAATGTCGCGGCCCCGGATGCTCGGGATCCAGTCCCATCCGGCCGTCGCGTGGAAGCACGGGTTGTCGGCGCCCAGGGCTCCGCCGTTGCTTCCCGTCTCGTCCGCCGTCTTCTCGCGGACCGTGCCCGGGGTGGCGGGCTTGTGGATGAGGACGGCCAGGGCGTTCCTGCCGCCGGGGCGCGCAAGCGCCGTCACGTCAAAGCGCGCCCGCATGAACGTCCCGTCGACGCGGCCCAGGCGGGTGCCGTTGAAATACACGTCCGCCTTCCAGTTGATGCCGCCGAAGTTGAGCCAGATCCTGCGGCCGGGGTCCCCTGCCGCCAGGTCGAACTCATCCCGGTACCAGAAGTCGGCGTAGAAGAAGGAGTCCGAGATCTGCAGCTGGTTGTCGCCGTAGTTCGGGTCGGGAAGCGCGCCGGCGTTCCAGTAGCTCACGAGCGCCGTCCCGGGCACGGTCGCAGGAAGCCAGTCCTGGCACTGCGCTCCGGGCAGCGAGAGCGCCTCGCCGCCCAGCTTGACCAGCGAATCGCGCTGGATGCGCCATGAACCGCGCACGAGGTCCTGTCGTTCGCCGGACCGCGGGGCCGGCGCCGGCTGCTCCGTTGGAACGGGCCCGCCGCGGCCGTAGACCTCGAACTCGCTCAGGATGTATCCGTCGGGCGTCGCGGGCCTCACCAGCCTCACCCGCGCGTAGCGGGCGCGCTCCGGCCGGGGAAGCCCGTAGTCGCCCGCTCCCGCGGCAAGGGGCAGGATCTCCCTCCACGTCCTTGCGTCGTCGGAGGCCTCTATCGCGCCCTCCGCGGGGCCCCGGATCCAGTGCAGCACGACGCGGTCGAAGCTGCAGGCCGCGCCCAGGTCGACCTGGATCCATTCGGGCCCGCTCCCGGCGCTCTTCCAGGCGCTTGTGAAGTCCTGAGGCCCCCCGAGGTGCACGCGTCTGCCCTGGCCGAAGGTGTCGAAGGAGGACACCCGCCAGCCTGTCGCCGAGGCGGCGTCCATCCCGACCCTGTAGAAACGGGCGGACCCGCCGGCCGGGACGTCAAAGGAGGCCCTGACGACCTTGGGGATGTAGAACACCTCCGGGGACAGCCTCTCCTGCCCGGCCGCGCGGCCCAGCTCCCTCCAGCTGGCGCCGTCGTCGGAGGCCTGCACGGCGCAGCTCCAGCGCTGCAGATTCTTGTCCTCGGTGCGCGCGATCGCCGCCACCTCGATGCGGTCGACGACCACCGGGTCCTGGCGCCCGGCCTGCTCCACCTGGACCCAGCCCCCCGACGCCGGAATGTCGACGCTCGTGCCCGCGTAGCCGTCGACGACGTTCTCCCGCTCGCTGCGGGGCAGGACCCCGCGGTCGCTGGTTGAGCAGACAAGCCAGCGGGGAAGGCGCGTGTCTATGATCCCGTCGGTGACAAGCTGGGCGGTCAGGCTGTAGTCATAGTTGCTGGATGCCGTCGCCGGCCGGTGCAGGGCGATGTTGCGGTAGGTGCCGTCGCCGGGAAGGGACGTCGGCCCGTTGAAGGCGGCGGGATCCCCTGGATAAACCCCTATGCCCCGGGTGAAGCCCCCGCCTGCGAGCGCCAGCCCGGCGGAGGCCAGCAGGATGAGCATGCACCGGGCGGCGGGCCGGTGGCGGCCCATTCGGGCGTGCGCGCCGCAGCAATCCGCGGCGCCAAGCGGCGCCTTGCGGGGGGTGTAAGGCGTGGGGCTCATGCTTGAGGGGGGGGAGCGTACGGGACCAGCCGCCGCGGGGTGCGCGGGAATATGGCCGCAGTCGGGCGCTACGGCAACGGCGGCCTTTCGAAACGCACGTCCCGAACCCTGCCTCCCTGCCCGTCCTCGAGCCGGAAGTAGCAGCCGTAGTTGCTCTCGTTGAAGGACGCCCCCTCGCCCTGCGCGGGGGCGTAGAGGATGCGCACGTCGTTGCCGCCCTTCTCGAGGCGAAGCTCCCCGCCGTCGACCGCGCGGCCGTTGAGCGTCAGGCGCCTGACGCAGTCCCCGCGGAAGACCGCGCGCACCGTCCGGGAGTCCGGAGAGACAATCCGCCCCCAGAGGATGTACTGGGCGTTCGCGTGTGGGAAATACACCGAGCGGTCCCCGACATACGCCTTCGGGATGTTGGGCTTGCCGGTCGTGGGGATGATGTCCGGATCCAGGATCGACGACCTGGACGGCTCAAGGGTCCTCCATGCGAGCCGTCCGCTCCAGTGGACCTCGTAGCCGCTTGCGGGGGCGGCCCCATCGAGGATCGGCTTCGAGAAGGTGAGCGGGTCGAAATCCGCCTCGTCGCCCGCCAGGGGTCCCAGGAACCAGAAGCCGCCGCGGGCGAAATAAGCGGCCGGTTCCGCACCAGGGCTTTCGCAGGTCGCGTAGAGGCGTGCGCGCCGCGCGCCGATGAAATCGACCTGCGCCACGTCGTATTCCGGCCCGTCCTTGTAGTGGTCGGGATCCGCCCTCTCGGCGAGCGCCACCTCCAACGTGTCGGCGGCGCCGCTCGCGAGCTTCGGGAGCGTTCCACGGATGACGCCGCCCTGCCATCTCAAGGGGAGGCGGAACACGACGCGGAGGTCTCGCAGCGGCTGGGGTCCGTCGTTTCGAAGGTAAAGCTTGAGGGCCCCGCTACCCCTGTGCAGCAGCGCGCTCAGGCCCTCGGGCCCGGGCTTGGCTTCGCCAAGCTTGTCGACATTGCCGGGATTGTCCGATTCCGCGCAGGCCGCGATCGCGCCGCGCCCGTGGTCATGGAAGAGGTCGAAGGCGAAGCCTCCGGCGAGATCCAGCGGCGCGGCGTCGGCGCCGGGGCATTCCACGGATACCACCGCCTCCCTCGCAACCCGCTCCACACGCAGCGTGAGCGGCACCCAGTCCCCGAGGTCGAGCGGGTCGGGCCGCACCAGCACCGCCCGCAGGGCGGCGCGCTCGGCCGTCGCGGAAAGCCGCGAGTGCAGGGCCTGGTACCGGTACGCCGCGTACTGGTTCTGGTTGCAGTACCACCAGTCGGGCCGGCCGGAGCACCTGGCGTATATCGCGGCCAGCTTGGGAAAGTCCGGCGCCCCCCAGTTTCTCACCCAGGCGTGCATCGTGACGAGGAAGAGCGGACGCTCGTCCGCCGGCCGCTCGCGGGTCAAGGCCGCCTCGGAGTACGCGCCCCCTCCGTTCTCATTGTCCAGAGTGATGAACACGGCGTCCTGCAGCCCGCTGTCCCGGGCGGCATTGTAGCGGTGCTCGGCCAGCTGGTAGTAGCCCGAGCGCCGCAGCATCTCCTCCAGGTCCAGGCGGTCCCGCCCGCCGCGCAGGTCGCCCTCATGGAAGGCAACGAAGGGGTAGACGAACGAGTTCACCTGGATCCCGGCCTGCGCCTCGAGGGCAACCCGGTTCCCCATGATCTCCCGGAAGGCGTCGTTCTTGGACAGGGACGGGAGGTACTCGTGGCTCAGGGTGTGGCCGCCGATCGAGTTTCCGCCGGAGAGGAGCCGCGGGGGAATCTCCCGGGCGGGATCCCTGGGCATCGTGATCCCCGTCTCGGGGCTGTCCTGGTACCAGCTCTCGAGCCTGTTCAGGTAGAACGTCCCCTTCTGCCCGTACCTGGCCATCACCACCGGGACGACCAGGTCGTTGAGCGTGCTGTCGTCCATGCGCGTGGAAACGGCCTGGCGCAGGTCGTGGTAGAGCGGCGCGATTGTCAGCCGGGCCCGGCTTGCCTCGGCCTCGCTGCGGAACCTGACGACGATCGTCTGGGTGTAGGATCCCATCTGCACGGGGCCAAGCAGGTCGGGGGCTTGCGCGCGCGCCCCGACCAGGCCGGCGCCCGACAGGGCAATCATCCAATGAAGCATTCTCATGGGGGTTCGCGGGGGCGGGGCCCCGAGGATGCCACGGGCGTCAGGGAGGTGAGAAGCCCAAACGGCCGCTACTGCGCGTTCCTCGCGACCCAGAAGCGGCACTCGTCGGCGAACTCGTGGACGGCCTTGGGTTCCCAGGCTATGTCCGAGCGCATGGAGTCAAACTCGTGGACCCAGCCGGCCGAGGCCAGGTCCAGGAACACCTCGGCCCGGTCCGGCAGGTGCATGAACACCCGCCCTGACTCGTCCTCGAAGCAGCGGTCGCCAAACTCCACGAGCCGGGGATCCTGCCCGCCCGTCTCCCAGCGCCGGGCCTCGTGGGCCCAGAACTCGCGCTCCGCGGCCGAGGCATCCCGGTCGTGGGTCGTGAAGATGAGGGGCGCCCCCGGCGCGCAGAGCAGCCGGATCCCGGCAAGCGCCATGCGCCGGTTCTGCCGGCCGGGGATCTGCATGAGCCCGTTGAACATGAAGAGGGCTCCGTCGAAGGGCCCCTTGAACCTTCCGGCGCCCTCCTCGAGGCGCGTCGCGTCCGCCTCGATGAACGACACCGTGCGGGCCCCCCTCTCGTCGGCCAGGCTCCTCGCCTGCTCAAGAAGGTCCCCTGCGAAGTCGAAGCCGGTCAGGTTCCCGTAACCAAGCTTCCAAAGGCCGAGCGCGACCCGCCCGGCTCCGCATCCCGCCTCGAGCATCCGCGCCGTCCTGTCGGGAAGGAAACGCTCGATCACCGCCCTCTCCGAATTCCAAAGGCCCAGACGGTGCGCCGCCTTCGTGTAGTGCAGGACGGAGCGTATCTCGTTGAAGTCGGCCCGGACCGCCTCGCCGGTGATCTTCTGCTGCATCGGAAGGTGCAATGAACGGACGCGCGGGCGTCGTTTGGCAGCTCCATATTTCGCAGGCCTTCGGTCGCGAACGGCGCGTCCGTCCCGCTAGTGCGCGGCCGCGGGCTTGAAGAGCAGCGGGGCAAAGGCGACCAGGTTGTCCCTCCACACCGGCCAGTTGTGGATCCCCGGGGTCTCGACCGCCGCCGGGTGCATGCCCTTGGACCTCAGCCATTCGACGAAGCGCCGGTTGTCCGCGATCAGGCTGTCCCCGGTGCCGCAGGCGACCCAGAGGAGTTTGGGCGGCGGCCCGCTTTCCAGGTCGGGAAGCGGCCCGCTGTAATCGGCGTACAGGACGGCCCCGCTGAAGCTCCCGACCCAGCCGAACATGTGCGGATGGTTGAGGCCGATGACCAGGCTCTCGCCTCCCCCCATTGAGAGCCCGGCTATCGCCCGGTCGTCCCGGGTCGTGGACACGCGGTAGGCCGACTCGACCTGCGGGATGATCTCCTTCAGGAGCGCCGTGCTGAAGCGGTCCAGGTTGTTCGAGAGGTTCGACTCCTTCAGCTGGCTCAAGCCGCCCGTGACAAAGGACCAGTCGCCGTAGCCGAGCGGCATGACGACGATCATCGGGACCGCCCTTCCCTGCGCGATCAGGTTGTCCAGGATCCGGTTCGCCTGGCCGCCGGTCATCCACGCGTCGGCGACGGCGCTCCAGCCGTGCAGGAGGTAGAGGACGGGGTAGCGCGTCGTCCCGGAGGCGTCGTAGCCCGGCGGCGTGTAGACATAGTAGTCCTCGGCTCCGTCCGGCAGCCCCGCTATCGCCGCCGACCGGTAGACGTGGTGGTGCACGACGCCGTGGGGGACGTCGGCCAGGTCCCAGGGTTGCGGCGCCCCGAGGACCCAGACGGTGTTGGTCTTGAAGATGAGCCCCGTGTCGACCGAGGGGTTGAGCGGGTCCATGATCGCGGTGCCGTCGACCGCAAGGGCGTACATGTGAAGCTCCGGCCTGAGCGGGCCCGTCGTCAGCGACCACACCCCGTCCGCCCCCTTGGCCATCGCGAGCTCATGGTGGTCGTAGTCGAGCGAAAGCGTGACCTTCTGGGCCGCCGGGGCGTAGTAGCGGAACGTGACGCTGCGGTCGGGATTCACCTCGTGGGACTTGAGGTCGGGCTGCTGGGCGCGCGCGCCTGCGCAGGCGCACAGGAGCGCCGCGAGGCCCAGCGAAAGGCGCAATCCGGTCAGTTCAAGGGATCTGTGGTTCATAATTGGAAAGGGTCCGATTGGCCGGGGCCTCTCACGTCGGGCGCTGGATCGAGCGCGGATCCTCGCCCGCCCGCAGCGAAATCTCCGCGCCCTCGCGGCCGAGCTCCAGGCACTCGAAGTAGTTGCGCACGCACTGCCCCAGCCTGTCGTGGCCGAAGCCGCCGCGCTCGATGTGCCCGACGAGCCGGCGCCCGAGCGAGGCCGCGCGCTCACTGAGCTGCGCCGCGAGCTCATCGGGCGGGTTCACGTCCATCTCGAGGCAGGGGTCGAGGAGGCCGATCATCGCCCCGGCGATCTTGCGCGACGCGGCGGCGTCGCCCTCGGGGGGCCCGCCGTCCGGCAGAAGCGGCAGTATCCTGCGGGCCACCCTCCCCGCATGGGGGAGGTTGAGCGCCACGTGGAAGAAGGGCTGGTCCCTCTTGCCCGGTTCCATGCAGGCTTGATGACGCACGCCGCGGGATCAGGCAACACCGCTCATGGCGAGTCCGCCTTCGGGACCTGTGCCCCGTAGGCGTCCCAATGGGCGACAAGCGCGTGGACCACGGGCGAGCCCACGCGGTAGGCGGACTCGACCGCGAGGCCCGTGCCGCTTTCCTCGCCGGTCAGGAGGTTCTGGACCAGGTCCCTCGCCGGCGGGGGCTCGGAGTAGTTGCTGGCCGTCCTCAGGACGAGGTAGCGGCGCGGGTCCACGCGGCGGGCGTTGCCCAGCACGTGCAGGGCGTAGGAGATGCTCTGGTCCTCGCACTCGGTCATGACGAACCGGGCCCTCCCCCCCGTGTAAATCTCGCACCAGCGCTCGGCCCAGCGCGTGAGCGCCGGCCCGTGCCAGTAGCGGGCGGTGCCCAGCGTGTCGCCCAAGAGGACGAAGGGCGCCCGCTGCGCGTTCGGGTGGTTCGTGTAGAGGGCCCGGTACCGGGCGGTCTCGGGCGAGTCGCCCAGCGCCACGTCCTTCGTCAGCCGGTAGGCCCAGGCGACGAGGCCGGGGTCGAGCTGGAACGCCATCGGCTTCTGGCTCCAGTCGCCCGGACCCGGGGCCTGGTCCGGAGCGGTGGCGCCGTAGGGGATGATCCCGTAGGGCCAGCCGGCCGGGGCGTCGTGGTCGTCGACCTCGTTCACGTTGTCCCCGTCGACGACCCACTGGGCCCAGGCGGCGCTGCCGACGCTCGCCCGGTCCGGGTCCGCGCCGGCGATCCCCGCCATCATGAAGTAGGTGTGCGACAGGTCGAAGCGCGGGTCCATCCCGAGAAGCATGACGCCCAGGCCGCTTCGGTTGCAGGTGCCCGTCACCATGGCGTAGACGCCGGCGCCGTTGTAGCGGATCGGATGGGCGAGCCCCGGGACCTCGAGGCTCCCGTCCAGGTGCTCGCGCTCCACCCAGTACTGGAGCTCGCCCGGCCTGTCGCCGGTGTCGGCGCCGATCTCAAAGGTCGTCAGGATCATGACCTTGGGGCGGATCAGGTCGGCCCGCGCCGGCGCGGACGAGAAAGCCGTTACGGCCACGAGGCTTGCCAGCGTTCGAAGGTGCATAGGATTGGGGGAGGGAAGGTTGTTTGCCTTGGGGCGACGAAGCAGGCCACAGGCCAATCCGGAGCCGACCGTCGCGTTCGGGGCCAAGGATGACCTGGAATCATCCCCGCGCAACCGGGCCTTTTCGGCGGCCCGCTCGCACCGCAAGCCCTCCTGCGCCAGTGGCTTGCAGGTGGCGCCCTGCCCGCGGAAGAAATTCGCGCCCTGCCCGGAACCTTTGCGCAGTTTTCGCCGTCCTCTTCTGTGCACCCAGATGATCCACAGGCACGGCCCGGGGGAAACGGCGGCAGAAGCGCCGCGAACCGGCTTATGGCCTCGACCCAGGGGGCAGTTATCCAGTACCGCAACAGGCTCGAATCGACCCATGCAAACGCCCGCCCACCCGACCGCCGCGCAACTGCGCCGACGCCTGACGCGTTGGCTGCCCATCCTGGCATGCATCGCCACCCCCCTGGCGGCCCAGGACTACGCGACGCCGTACACCTTCGGGTTCTTCGCGGGCTCGCCCGCGACAGCCGGCAGCTCGGACGGCACCGGCTCGGCAGCCGAGTTCAACCAGCCCTACGGGATCGCGATCGACTCGAAGGGCAACCTCTACGTCGCCGACAAGAAGAATGCCACCATCAGGAAGGTGACGACCTCCGCCGCCGTCTCGACCCTGGCGGGCACGGCCGGCTCCGTCGGCTCGACGGACGCCACGGGGGCCGCGGCCCAGTTCAACCAGCCCTCGGGCGTCGCGGTCGACTCGAACGGCAACCTCTACGTCGCCGACACCGGCAACGACCTGATCCGCAAGATCACCTCGGCCGGCATCGTCACGACTCTCGCGGGCGACGCCGGCACCGGCGGGTCCGTGAACGGGACGGGCGCCGACGCCGAGTTCAGCCAGCCCTTCGGCGTCGCGGTCGACTCGAGCGGCAACGTCTACGTCGCCGATTTCGGCAATGACATGATCCGCAAGATCACCTCGGGCGGCGTCACCACCACGGTCGCCGGGGTCGCCGACGCCCCGGGCAGCACCGACGGGACGGGAACGAGCGCGCTCTTCAACCAGCCGATCGCGCTTGTCCTCGACAGCTCGGGCAACATCTACGTGGCGGACTCCGGCAACAACACGATCCGCAAGATAACCTCGGCCGGCGCCGTCACGACGCTCGCGGGCTCGCCGGGGGTCTCCGGCTTCGCGGACGGGACGGGCTCGGCGGCCCTCTTCCACAGCCCCCGGGGCATCGCGATCGACGGCTCGGGCAACCTCTACGTCACGGACGGCCAGAGCAGCACGGTACGCAGGGTGACGCCCGCGGGCGTCGTGACGACCCTGGCGGGCACGCCCGGTTCGTTCGCGAACGCGGCGGGCACGGGCGCCTCGGCCCTGTTCGACGTCCCTGCCGGCATCGCCCTCGCCTCGAACGGCACGCTCTACGTCGCCAGCAGCCAGGGCTACGTCATCTACTCCGGCACGGAGGCGGCGAACATCGCCCCGACCATAACCGTGCAGCCGGTCAGCCAGACGATAGCGACCGCCGACACGGTCGTCTTCCATTCCGGGGCGCAGGGCCTGCCAGCCCCCGCCCTGCAGTGGTACCTCAACGGCACGGCGCTTTCGAACGGAGTCGACATCTCGGGCGCCACCGGCCCGACGCTGGTTGTATCCGGCGTCACGGCGGCAAGCGCCGGCTCCTACACCTGCGTCGCCACCAACGCGACGGGACCCGCGCAGAGCAGCCCCGCGACGCTCACGGTCGCCAGCACCTCGAATCCCGGCCGGCTGACCAACATCTCGTGCCGCGCCCAGGCGGGCACCGGGGGCACCATCATCATAGCCGGCTTCACGGTCGGCCCGACGGGCACCTCCGGCGACCAGCCTGTCCTCATCCGCGGCACCGGCCCGACGCTCGGCCTCGCCCCCTACAATGTCCCCGGCGTCCTCCCCGACCCGCAGCTCCAGCTCTACCAGGGCAACCCGAACGAGACCTCGACCCTCCTGCAGACGGACGACGGCTGGGGCGGCAACGCCCCGATCGCGACCGCCGCGGCCTCGGTGGGCGCCTTCCCATGGGCCTCGACGAGCCTCGACTCGGCGATACTCGCGTCGCTCCCCGCGGGCGGCTACACGGCGCAGATCGCCGGGGCGAGCGGCGACACCGGGGTCGCGCTTGTCGAGGTCTACGACGCGACGCCTGCGGGCACGTACACCCTCGCGTCGCCCAGGCTCACCAACCTGTCGGCCCGCGTGCAGGTCGGCACGGGCGCCAACGTGGTCTTCGCCGGGTTCGTGATCGCGGGCACGACGGCCAAGACGGTCCTCATCCGCGCGTCGGGGCCCACCCTCGCGCTCGCCCCCTTCAACCTCACCGGCACGCTTCCGGACCCTGCGCTCACGCTCAACAACGTGACGACGGCGACCACCGTCGTCGTGGCGTCGAACACGGTCTGGGGCGGCGACCCGGAGATCGCCGCCGTCGCCTCGCAGGTGGGCGCGTTCTCCTGGGCCTCGTCGAGCCTGGACTCGGCGCTCCTGGTCACGCTTCCGCCCGGCAACTACACCGCGGGGGTGGCCGGGGCCGGCAACGACACCGGCATCGCGCTGGTCGAGGTCTACGAGGTGCCTTGACCCCCGGCTGCGCCGGGAGGCCCCGCATTCGACCCGCCCTGGCCGCGGGCCCGCGCGCGCGTCCTTAGGCGCGTGAAGACGAGCGAGACGACGACAAGCACGGCGCCCAGGACGAGGAAGGAGAGGTTGCGGAAAAGGGGCTCAAGGCGGCTGATCCCGGCGACGCAGAGGTAGAGCGCCGTCAGGAGCAGCGTCGCGTGGGCCATGTAGCGGTACTTCGGGTTGTGCAGGATCGCGGCGATCGCGTAGTAGAGGAGCGCCGCCCCCACCCAGGCCAGGCCCACCCACGCGCCGGGCACCAGGTGGTAGAGCGCGTACGGGAAGACGAAAAACGCCACGACCAGGTAGGCGTTTCTCATGAGCCCCGTGCGCAGCTCCAGGCGCTGCTGCTGCCAGCCGAGGAGCCTTGCGGTCACCAGGGCCACGGCGCCGAAGCCGATGCTGATCCCCCTCTCCTCCCCGGCCACGGCCACGTAGCTTGCGAGGATTCCCAGGAAGATGACGAAGTTGGCGACGATGATGAACCTCGACCTGAGCCAGATCGCCATCGCGACCACGATGACGCTCTGGACCGAGAGCCACACGAACACGTCCGGCGGGTGCGTCGCCTTCATGATGGCGAAGCTCAAGGCCGCGAAGCCGCTCATCGCGCAGACGAAGGATCCTATGCCGTCCTTCTGGCGCGCGTGCGGGAACGCGAGGGCGAGGAGGACCGCCGAGGCGCCGACCTGCGCGGCGACGAACACCTCCTGGTAGCAGGCCAGCGTGTGGGCCAGGTAGACCAGGAACCCGACGGAGGCGTTCAGGAAGATGGCCGCGTTGCCCATCATGGCCTCCCGGTCGCCGCGCGTCGCGCGAAGGAGCCCCATCGAGAACGCGGCCAGGCACACGAGGACGACGGCCGGGGCCCATGGCGTCACGGCCGCGAACTGCGCCGCCCCCCCGAGGAGCGGGTTGCCGAGCGCCAGGAGGATGTAGGCCGCGTAGGCGAGCGGCATGGCGGTCACGATGAGCGCGGGAAGCCCGAGGCGCGCGCCGGCCGCCGCGGCCGCGAGCGAGAACAGGGCGACAAGCACGAGGCCGAAGGCCGGTGAGCCCGCGGCCAGCGAGGTCGCGTAGCCCGTGACGAGGGCCAGGCCGAAGAGCCACGGCGAGCGCCGCCGGTACGCGATGGCGACGTTGGCCGCGGCGCTGGCCGCCAGGACGAGGCCTGCCGCGGCCGAGCCCGCCGCAAGGGCGTGGCGCTCACCGAAGAAGCAGAGCCTTAGCCCCGAGAAATAGAAGAGCGCCATCGCGGTCGCGCGCGCGAAGCCGGAGACCACCTCCAGGTGGGGCGGGCAGAAGCGCGCGAGGAGGAACAGCCCGGCCGAGAGGGCGTACCCCACGGCGGAGGGGGCGGCCGCCGGCAGGCCCGCATACGGGAGGGAGAGCGTGAAGGCGACGCCCACCCCGAGGGCGGCCATGCCCACCTTGGCGAACCATTCCTGGCCGATGCGAAATTCGAGGTCCTCGTCGCTCCCCGGCGCGGCCGTCGCCGGCTTCTGGACCGCGGCCGCCTCGTCCAGGCGCAGGTAGGCCTCGATCCGGGCGACACGCGCCTCGAGGCTCTTGAACCCCGCGTCGCGCGGATCGGGGGGCGTTACTGCCGGCTCGTGATCCATCGGGACGTTCAGGGGACGCGGGGGCCGGCGGCCGCCGCCGTCGAAACCAGGGGGGTATTCCGACAATCGCTCATGCGCTTGCCGTGAGCTTACCAACCCGGGCCCAAGGCCACGCGCCTCCCTTTGTCCAAAGCTGCGCATTAATTGGGAGGCGCGCCGGCCGCCGGGCCCCTTTTCATTGGCGAAGGCCGGATTTGCGGATAGGTTTGGGCCAAGGGCACCGCCAGTGCGGGCCCCTGAAACCCACTGGAAAAATGAGCAATCCCACTGTCGCCCAGAGATTCCCGTATGTCAGGGACATGGCCCCGGGCACCTACTTCTGGTGCGCCTGCGGCAACTCGAAGGACCAGCCGTTCTGCGACGGATCGCACAAGGGCACGGGCTTCTCCCCGGTGAAGGTCGACATCGCGGCGGCGCGCAAGGTCGCCTTCTGCGGCTGCAGGCACACGAAGGGCCAGCCCTTCTGCGACGGGTCGCACTCGAGGCTTTAGCGGAAAGGGCGTCAGCCGCCCGCGGCCAGCCGGCGGCACTCCTGGTCGTCTTCCCTGGCGCCCTCGACGTCTCCCATCCTCCTCTTCGCGATCGAGCGGTTGCGGTACGCGTCCGCGTAGTCGGGCTTCAGGGTTACCGCCGCGGAATAGTCCGCGACCGCCTGGTCCAGATCCTGGAGCATGCTCCAGGCTTTCCCCCGCATGAGGTAGGCCTCCGGGTATCTCGGCCTCAGGCGCAGGGCTTGGTCGTAGTCGGCGATCGCCCCCTGGTAGTCGGCCAGGAGCGTGCGCGCCTTTGCGCGGTTGAAGAAGGCCGAGGTCAGCTCGGGGTCGAGCTGCTGCGCGCGGTCGTGGTCCTCGACGGCGCCGATGTAGTCCTCCTGGGCGCACCGGCACACGCCCCTTCCGTTGTACGCGTCGGGCAGCAGCGGGTCGATCTCGATCGCCCGCTCGAAGTCCGAGCGGGCCTCGGCGTGGCGCCCCGCCTCGACGAGCTCGTTTCCGCGGGCGATCAGCGCCCGGGCCTCCCGCGGGTTGAGCTCGAGCGCGCGGCCGTAGTCCTCGATCGCGCCGGCGCGGTCGCCGGCAAGCCGCCTCGCGTCGCCGCGGCCAAGCAGGAGCTCGCTGTCCGCGGCGAGGCCGATCGCGATGTCGTAGGCGCGGATGGCAAGCGCCTGGTCGCTCTGGGCTTGCGACTCGCCCCCCTCATCCTTCAAGGCGCCGGCCGCCTTCGGGTCCGCCTCGGCCGCCCTCGTGAACTCCTGGAGCGCCCCGGCGAAGTCCTTCATGCGAAGCTTCACGATGCCAAGCTCGTTGAAGGCCCGCGCGAAGTCGCCCTTGAGCCAGATGGCCGCGTAGAGGTTGGAGAGGGCGCCCGGCAGGTCGCCGCCGCGCGCCTTGGCGACCCCCAGGTTGTAGAAGGGCCAGGGATCGGTGGGGTCGAGCCGCATCGCCTTCTCGAAGGCCTCGACCGCGCCGGGGAGGTTGCCGCCGTCAAGCTCCCGGACGCCCGCGTCCATGAGCGCCCTGACCTCGGCCTTCGCGCCCGGGTCGGCCCCCGGGCTTGCGGGGGACGCGCTGGCTTGATCGGGCTTCGGGCGGTCCGTGGACATGGGTGCCTTGGGTGGTGTGGACCCCGGCCAGTTAACACCAATCCCACCCGCAGCCTAGACCTTTCTTCTGGGAGGGGCCCGTTTGCGTCATTGCCTTGCCCCATCTTACAACCGGGGCATAGTGCGTTCGCCCGGGTTCGCGCCGGGCGGGAGCAACCCCAAGAATACCCGTGAGCATGAGCAAAACGAGCATGCGCCCCGCCGGGGCGGGTTTTCGCCGTCCCTTGGCGGCGCTCATCGGCCTTTTCCTATTCGCGGCGGTGCTGGCGCGCGCCGTCGATGTCGGCGACACCTACGACAAGGTCCTGGCCGAGAAGGGCCAGCCGAGGAGCCTGATTGACGCAGGATCGGTCAAGGTGCTCACCTACCCCGACATGACGGTCAAGGTGAGGGACGGCGTGGTCGTCTCCGTCAAGGCTGCTGCGCCCGCGCCGACCGCGGCCCCGACGCGGGCCCCGGGCCAGCCGGGGACGCCCGCCGAGCAGATCGCCGAGGCGAAAAGGAAGCTCAAGGATGCGATCACTCGGGTTGACCTGATCGTGAACCAGCCTCCCCCCTCGGTGCCGATCACGCGTGAGTTGAAGGGCGTCGTGCCCTACGGCGACGCCTGGTTCCATCCGGGCGCCGCGACGCCGGACTTCAACACGGTCGACATCCGAAAGACCCAGGAGCTCGGCAACTACTCGAGGTTTGCGTACGTGACCTCCAACCTGAACCCCGGGGTCGCGTTCCCCGGGGGCGAGCTCGAGTTCAACCCCATGACGAAGATCTTCTACCTCGACCGCTCGATCCCGAAGAAGAAGCTCACCGAGGACGAGATGCTTGAGATAAACCGCCTCTACCGGATCATCGGCGGCTGCCAGGCCCAGCTCTCGCTCCTCGGCGCCCAGCCCTGATTCCCCGGGGCCGGCACCAGGCAAACCCCTCCCATGAACCGAAGAGAATTCCTAACAGCCTCCGCGGCGACGCTCGCCTCCGGGGCCCTGGCGCCCAAAGTGGCCGCCCAGGCCGCCTTCCAGAAATCCGACGGCATGAACTACGCGCCCACGGCAAAGCCCAACCCGGTCGTCAAGCCCGGCGAGTTCAACTTCGCGGCCATCCGCCTGGACCACGGCCACATTAACGGCATGTGCAACGGCCTCCTCGAGGCCGGGGCCACCCTCAAGTGGGTCTACGATCCCGATCCGAAGAAGGTGGATGCGTTCAGGGCCAAGTATCCCCAGGCCAGGGCCGCGCGCTCCCTTGACGAGGTCCTCGCCGACCCCGAGGTGCGCCTGGTCGCCTGCGCGGCCATCACCTCGGAGCGCGGCCCCATCGGCTGCCGCATCATGGAGGCGGGCAAGGACTACTTCAGCGACAAGGCGCCGTTCACGACGCTGGAGCAGCTCGAGCAGGCAAGGGCCGTCGTCGCGCGCACGGGGCGCAAGTACATGGTCTACTACAGCGAGAGGCTCCACAACGAGTCGGCCATGTTCGCGACCGACCTCCTCGCGCGCGGAGCGATAGGTCGGGTGATCCACGTCATCAACATCGCACCCCACAGGCTCGCCAAGGCGACGAGGCCCGCCTGGTTCTTCGAGCGCGAGAAGTACGGCGGCATCCTCTGCGACCTGGGAAGCCACCAGTTCGAGCAGTTCCTGGCCTACAGCGGCTCCGAGGACGCGGTGGTCACGCACGCGGCGGTCGCCAACTTCGCCAACCCGGACAAGCCCGAGCTCGAGGACTTCGGCGAGGCCTGCATGACGGGAAGCTCCGGGGCGCTCAACTACGTGCGGGTCGACTGGTTCACGCCGGAGGGCTTGAGCACCTGGGGCGACGGCCGCACCTTCGTCGTGGGGACGGAGGGCACCCTGGAGCTTCGCAAGTACGTGGACGTCGCGCGGGATCCCGCCAGCGACCACGTCTATCTTGTCGACAAGGGAGGCGAGCACCGCTTCGACGTGGCGGGCAAGGTGGGTTACCGCTTCTTCGGGGAGTTCATCCTGGACTGCCTGAACAGGACGGAGAATGCCACGACCCAGGCCCATGCGTTCAAGGCGGCGGAGCTCTGCCTCAGGGCCCAGGCCGCGGCGAAGCGCGTTGCCTAGGGGTTCTCCTGCGGGTTCCTGACCCTGAGGACGTCGATCTTCGCGAGGAGACCCCAGGTCGCCTTGGAGTCGGAGGAGGGCTCGCCGCTGCCCATGAGCTGCAACGAGCCCCGTTGAGTCACGGACTTGAACTTCCGGCCGGCTGCTGGGGCACCTTCGGCAGCCGGAGGTCGATCTTCATTCCACCCAGTCGGCGCTGCAGGGCGCCCAGGCGCCAGAGCGGCCACCAATCGTACAGGTAAATCTGCATTGGCCGCCACATTGCGACCCAGCCTCCGATCGTGAGCCCTTCGCGGGCAATCGACCCGGCGGCGCCGGTATCACTGGGCGCAATCAGGCGGCTGAGCAGGAGGCAGCCCGTGAGAAACGCCGTGCCAATCAGGAGGCTCATCTGGCCCTGCTTGAAGAGCTGCCGGAGCTCGAGGCGGGTGATCGTCGCGCGATAGGTGAAGTAGTGATGGATGGCGTCGGCGACGCTCGCGCGGTCCCGGCCTTCCGGGAGCGGCTTTTCCAAATGCAGGACAAGGTGAAGCGGGCGGCGCCGCGGCAGCTCCCGCGCCCACCCGACAATGAATTCCTCCGCGTCGTGATCGAGGTCCTGCTCATTGAAGGGCGAAGGGTCGAGCGAATTGAAAAGCTGCGTTATCTCCCGAAGCTTGAGCTCGATGGAAGGGGCTCCCGCAGCCGACTCGATGGGTGGAAAGTGGGGTTGTGCGCTGGCTGTCATCGGATTTGCCCGGCGTTCGCGCTTAACCTAACTCAGATATCGTTGGGTCGGCAACCCGTACTTGTCGGGACTGCCGATCTGCGATTCGCCATGGCGCCGTTTCCCATCCCCCGTTTTTAAAACTCATTGATCGAGCGCGTGATTTCAAAAGCTTAGCTCCTGGTTCGGGTCCGATAACTGCCAAGTCTCGCGGCCCCTCGACGGACCTCCGCCGAGTGCCGGCAAAGTCCGCTGCAAAACGCCAGATTGCCGCATTTGCCCCTCCCCAACCCAGATTCCAAGGGCGGCCAGCCGAGAAGGCGCAGGCCCGATCAGCCGGGAACCGTCACCACGAGCGGGGCGAAGCCGCCAGCTTCAATGGTGACCCTGTCGCCGACCGAGAGCCCGAAGATGGTCCAGGTCTCCGCCCGGCTGACGACGTGCTCGGGAATGTCCCGGGTCTTGCTGTTGGGATTGGACCCGGGGCTCAGGAGCACGATTCCGCTGGCCTTGATTGAGTCTCCGGATGTGTTCCTCAGGGTGAGCCCATAAGGGCCGTTATCGCCGTCCTCCTTTTCGAAGGTCGCGGTCAAGGGAAGGGCCGGAAGGCTGTCATTCAGGGGCCGCAGCGCAGCGCCGCTCTCACCCGCCCTCGATGCCGGAGCATGGACGATAGCGAGACTGAGGACGCAGCCCAATGCGATCGCGGTGGCTCCAGCGAGGGCCGGGCAGGCGCGGGCGGGGATTGAACGGCTCATGAATCGGGGAATCGTCATACGGTCATTCGATCGCGCGACTCATGTGAGTCGTTATCCCGGAATGCATGCGCAAGGTACACCCTCGCCGAGTTTGCGACCTATGGGGTGTTACCCTTCCGCCGACAATGCCTGTCCCCGCCATGCTTGGGTCAAATCATGGCCAAGGTTAACCGTGCCGAGCGATGATGCGTCGGCGGAAAGCCCTGTTGGGGGCTCTGCCTCAAGGCCCGGGCCGCGGCCAAGCGCGTCGCCTAGGGATTCTCCTGCGGGTTCCTGGCCCTCAGGGCCTCGATCCCCGCGAGGAGGCCCTCGGTCGCCTTCGCGTCGGAGGAGAGCTCCCCCTTGCCCATCAGCTGGAAGGAGTCCAGGAGGTCGTTGCCGGAGCGCACGACCAGCATCGTGGATGTCCCAAGGCGGTCGATGGACATCTTCTCGGCCTGGATGAGGTCGATCGTGTGCAGCATGTCGAAGTGGTGCTCCTGGTCGTTCCAGGCCATGAACCAGAGCTTGCTGCCCGCGAGCGCCAGGACGCCGGACACGTGCACGATCGAGGCGTCGGTCGAGCCGACGCCGCCCGCGTTCGGAAACCACATGGCCCGGTCGACCTGAACCGGCGCCGGCGTCCCCGGCGGCAGGCAAATCGCGACCTCCTCGTTTATGCCGGCATCCCCGGACAGGTCGGAGGACGCGCACCCCCCAAGGAGGAGGGCGGCGATCCAGGGCGCGGACAGGAGCAGGGCCTTTGCGGTGCGGCGGGACATGCGGGTTTGAAGCCGATCGTGCCCCGCCCCTGCCAGGCAGGCGAGCCGAACATTCCCCGGGCCCCGCAGGACCGGGACGGGACCGTCACGGCTTGCGCTCCAGGGCCTCCACCCTCGCCTTGAGCTCCGCTATCTTGTCCTTCTTCCTGCCGGCGGGCCTGCAGGCCGCGGCGATCAGGGCGCCGACGCAGGCGCCTATGAGGAGGATCGGGATCAGGGGGAATACAACGCGAACGAACGCAATCATGGGAGTCATCCTTTCATTGGGATTTGAGTGTGGAAAAGTTCACAGTCAGGTGACGCCCCCGCCGGCTCCGGGTTACACCCGGCAAGGTCCCTCTCTACATCCGGCCGATGCCGTGGGCCCTGCTGAACACGTAGGCCGTGATGGCAAGGGCCAGGAAGACCGCCATGAACAGGAGCGCGGTCTCGAAGAACGCCGGAAACACGAATTCCTCCGTCCCCGGCTTTGCGCTCCTCTCCCTCTCCGGCCGGCCCGCCAGGATTGCCAGGAGGAGAAGGAAGAGGCCAGCCACGACCAGGAACCCGCCGGCCGGGGCGCCCCCCCTGTGGATCCTGAGCGCCAGGCCCAGCATCGCCAGGCCGGCCACCCCAAGGGCCGCCGCGAGGAAATATCCAGCTTTCATCGGGTAAGCGGGCCAAACGGCCGACGCCAGGAATACCCCTACACCCTTTCCGGGGCGGGTTGAAGTCCCGATTGCCTGCCGGCGGCATTCCGCCGTATAACCCAAACCGTCCCCACCCCAACCCCTCCCCCGTGAAGAACCCCGCCCTCCCGGGCTTTTGCGCAGTGGCCCTGATCCTAAGCTCCATGCCGGCCCAGGCCGACACACCCAACGCCCCCCGCAGGTTCTTCTCGGACGACAGTTTCTGGAACCAGCCGATCGCGGCCAACGCCGAGGTCGACCCCAGGACGAACCGGTGGGTCAGGCTGCTTGAGACCGAGCCCAGCCACGAGAACTGGCTCATCAACTGCGAGCAGTGGACGATCCCCGTCTACGAGGTCGACGCGTCCACTCCCCTGGTGAAGGTCGGGCTCCATTACCTGAGCCCCGACGAGAAGCGGATCTGGCACACGACCAAGGAGCACTTCGGGCACGGCCCGGGCTTCGACATGGTCCCGATACCCGTCCAGGCGACGCCCGATCCCAAGGGCGACGCGCACCTGGCGGCCGTGGACTGGGGCCGCGGGCTCGTCTGGGACATGTGGTCGCTGCAGAAGGATCCCGACGGCACCTGGAAGTCCGCGACCGGCATGGTCTATTCCGCCGACGGCCCGGGCGTCTTTCGAACGGAGGACCTGGGCGTTCCCGACGGGGAAAGCGTGCACTTCCACGGGCCCAGCCGGGCCGCGGGCGTGCCGGCGGTCGCTGGTCTCATCCTCTACGACGAGGTCATGGCCGGGGAGATCCGCCACAGGATCGCCGCGGCCTCGCGCTTCTGCGCCTACAAGGAGTTCGTGTTCCCGGCTGCATGGACCGACGGGTTCACGGAAGGAGGCATCCCCGAGGGCACGGTCATCCAGCTCGACCCCTCGCTCGACCTCTCGAAATTCCCGCTGACGGCCGAGGAGCGCGTCGTCTGCATCGCCCTGCAGTGCTACGGCATGGTCCTGGTCGACATCGCCGAGGGACAGCCCGTCTACGCGGAGGGCCTGTGGGGCCACCCGGGCAGGTCATGGAAGGGCAGGCTGCGCTCGACCGGCGGCCTATCCACGATCCCGTACAGGGATTTCAGGATGCTCAAGGCGGGGCCCGTCACCCAGAAGGGCGACGGCCGCTCGAAGTTCGTCCCCGTCTGGGACGACCCGAAGACCCGCTAGCCGCGGGTCCGCGCCGTCCGGCTTCCGCCCGCTCCTCGGTGTCGACGCGGTCGACGATGCCGACGATGATGGAGCGCAGGGGCGCCTTGGGGTCGGCCACGACCTGGCGCGCGGAGTTGCCCTCGTCGATCACGAGGACGCGCTCCCCGACGCCCGCGTTCACCCCGCCGTCGACGGCGATTAAGTATCCGGAGGGCTTTCCCGCGAAGTCCTCCCGCTCGACGACCAGCATCTTCCTGCCCCCGTAGAACGGATGGTTGATCGTCGAGACGATGTTCCCCCTGACGGTGCCCAGGATCATGCCGGGGAATGCAGCTCGTCGACTATGCCGATGATCGAGTGGTCGACCGGCACGAACCACGGGTCGAGCGCCAGCGCGGCCTCGCGCCCGCCCTCGAAGTAGACGAGCTCGCCCGGGCCGGCCATGCGGGTGGAGTCGGCGGCGACGAGCGGCTCGCCCTTGGGCTCGCCCCGCCTGTCGAGCGGCTGGATCCAATGCATCGGGACGCCCTCGAGCCCCTCGTAGACGCGGCAGGGCGTGACCGTGCCGATGACCTTGCCGAGCAGCATCAGGAGACCTCCTCGCCCTCGAGCTCCCGCACGTTCGTGTCGGCGAAGCGCGTGCCGGTGGTCAAGTGGCGCGTGAGCGCCTCGTGCGGGCGCGAGATGATGCGGTACTGGACGTATTCCTTGCGCCCGCGCAGGAAGCTGCCGGCGAGCTCCATCGCCGCCTGCACCGCGGGCAGCTCGCCGTTGTACACGCTGATGGCCTTCCCGGACATCTCGTACTCGGCAAGCCTCAGCTCCACGAGGCGCACCGCGGTGCCCTTAACGGCGAGCTCCGCCGCGCGCACGTTCGCGGCGACGGTCTCCGTCTCTAGGATCGCGACCGCGTCCTGCTCGCACGGGAGGCGCTGGCCGAGGACGGCCTCGAGCACCTGCGGGTGGACGTCGGGCAGGAACGTGTGGTCAAGGACGCTCGTCTGCCCGGCGGCAAGCGCCTCCTGGAGCGACTCGTCCACGGACGCCGTCGAGCCGCCGATGATGATCAAGTACCGGCCGTGGCTCACGGTGCCGGACTTGATCATCGCGATGGGGGCCTTCTTGAGCAGCGCATCCGTGCAGTAGAGGCCGTCGGCGATTCCGGAGAGCTCCACGACCGCGATGGCTGTGTACCTCTTCATCAGACGATGCGGAAGGCCCCGACGAGTGCGCAGCGCCGGTAGCGCGAAAAACTGCGCGGGCTCGTCATGCCCTCGCCCGTGGGGCTCGCGATCGTGAAGGACGCGTAGCCCTCGCCCTTCCAGCCGAGGCCCGCCACGGACGGGCCGTTCTTCACGAAGATGCTCGCGTTGCACTCGCGGGCCATCCGGCTCAGGCTCGAGAGGTTGTCCGAGTGCATGACGAACGTATGCCGGCGCGGGTGTTCCAGCGCGATGGCAAAGTCGATCCCCTCGTCCGCGTCGCGCACCCGCGTCACGGGAAGGATCGGCATCATCTGCTCCGTCCACAGGAGGGGATGGTCGTGGTCGACCTCGACGATCCCAAGCCGCACCGAGTCGTCGCAGCGGATGCCGGCCTGGTTCAGGATGACGCTGGCGTTCTTGCCGACCAGCGAGCGGTTGATGTCGGCCTCCTTGCGCGGGCCGTTCATCTTCGAGAAGACGACCTTCTCGAGGGCCGGAAGCTCTTCCGGCTTCACGAGCAGCGCGCCGCTGTAGCTCATCGCCTTGATCAGCTGGTCGGCCACGCTCGACACGACGAGGCACTCCTTCTCGTCGGTGCAGATGCAGTTGTTGTCGAACGAGGCGCCAAACACGATGTCGCGCCCGGCCTTGTCGATATCGGCGGTCTCGTCGACGACGACCGGCGGATTGCCCGGGCCGGCGCAGATGGCGCGCTTGCCCGATTCCATGGCGGCCTTCACGACCCCGCCGCCCCCCGTCACGACGACGAGGCGGATGCCAGGGTGCCTCATCAGCGCCTGGGCGCTCTCCACGGTCGGGTTGGCGATGCAGGTGACGAGGTTCTTGGGCCCGCCGGCCCCGGCGACCGCCTTGTTCAGGAGCGCGACGGTGTGGCAGGAGACGCGCCTCGCGTTGGGATGGACGTTGAAGACGACGGCGTTTCCCGCCGCGACCATCGCGATCGCGTTGTTGATGATCGTGGAGGTCGGGTTGGTCGTGGGGGTGACCGCGCAGATGACGCCATAGGGCGCCAGCTCGGTCAGCGTGAGGCCGTCGTCGCCCGTGACCGCGTCCGGCCGCAGGTCCTCGGTGCCCGGGGTCTTCTCCGTGACGAGCTGGTTCTTGATGACCTTGTCCTCGTAGCGGCCCAGGCCGGTCTCCTCGTGCGCCTCCCGGGCCAGGGCGTTGCCGTGCTCGCGCATCGCGACCCGGATTGAGGCAATGATCGCGTTGCGCTTCGCCAGGCCCATGTTCTCGTACTGGCGGAACGCGGTGGCGGCGGCGCTGACGGCCTCGTCCAGGCCGTCAAAGACGCCAAGCTCGCCCGCGAACGGGAGCCCGGCGGGCTTCTCCTTGCCCCCCTCCCCCGCCCGCCCGGCCAGGCCAGCCACGATGCGCTGGGCGATGACTTCGATCTCCTGCTCGGTGAGGCCGGCCATGGCGGCTCTAGTCCTTCCTGTATTTCTCGACGCCGCCGACCTCCCACGTGTCGACGATCGCCATGATGACCGCGTCGCAGGGCCGGTTCTGCGTGGCGACGGTCTGGCGGGCGGAGCTGCCGGTGGCCACGAGGACGAGCTCGCCCGGGCCGACCCCGACCGCGTCGACAGCCACCACCTGGCCGCCGGTCTCCCTGCCCTCGGTGTCGACGTGCCTGACGAGCATGAGCTTGAGGCCGTCCATGGTGGCCTCCTTCCGCGTGGCCACGAGCGTGCCGACTACTTTTCCTAGGTTCATGGGCGCATCCCGCCGGGGCGGGCCGCACGGCCCGCCCCGGCGGTAAAAGTCGCGTTATTTCTTGGCGGCCTTGCCGCCCCGGCCAAGCGGCAGCAAATCGTCCACATCCTGGTGCGGCCGGGCGATCACGTGGACCGCGACGAGCTCGCCGACGCGGCTGGCCGCCGTGCGGCCGGCGTCGGTGGCCGCCTTGACCGCGGCGACGTCGCCGCGGATGACGGCGGTGACGTAGCCGCCGCCGGTCTTCTCAAAGCTGACGAGTTCGACCTTGGCGGCCTTAACCATTGCGTCCGCGCCCTCCACCATAGCGGAGAAGGACCGAGTTTCGAGTAAGCCTAGTGCGTCTGCCATATGTGTGTCTCCTGGTTTTGATTATGGTCGGGAATTGCTGTCGTTGAAAGCCGGCTATGCGCCGCCGCCGCCCTTCATCTCGCGGCCGGTGACGCTCTTGATGGCAGCTTCGGCGGCTTTTGCGGCCACGTCGATGTCCTTCTCCTCGCCGCCCAGGTAGATGCGGCCGAAGCTGCCGAAGGCCCGGATCTCCAGGATGTTGATCTCGGCGGCCTTCTCCGCCTCGTTCGCGGCAAACGCCGCGTAGGCGGCCGGCGCGACCTCGAGCGTGTATAGCGTGTGGCCGGGCAGGATCATGTTGCCGTGCCGCATGCGGTTGATGAGCATCGTGTGATAGTCGTCAATGCGCCGGATGATGCTGTTGCTGTAGATCACCGGCTTGTAGCGGCCCTCCTCCTTCAGGTTGAGCGAATCGAGGATGGCGGCGCCGGCCTGGCGGACGTCGGCCTGCGAGTCGGAATGGATCTCCAGCATGCCGTAGAGGCGCTCGATGATCTGCATGCCGGGCGTGACCTTCGTGGACTTGAGCGCCACGTCGGTGACGTAATTGATCTCCATCCCCGGCGAGATCTCGACGAACAGCGAGGCCTGGCCGGCGATGGGAAGGAACCCCTGCGAGACAGTAGCGAAGAACGACGCGACCTGTGGCTGGAGCTTATCGAGAAAAATGTATGAACGCAGGTCTGCCATGCTTTTTCGTCGTCCTTTCATGCCTAGTATCTTGCACCCTCCGAAGCCATCGATTGCCCTCCCGCCTCCTGCAGGATCTTGGTGCCGCTGCTGGTGCCTATGCGCGTCGCGCCCGCCTGCACCATCCGGCGAAGGTCCGCCAGCGACCGAATCCCGCCGGACGCCTTCACGCCGAGCCCCCTGTCCCGCACGATCCGGCTCATGAGCGAGACGTCCTCCACGGTCGCCCCCCCCGTGCTGAACCCGGTGGAGGTCTTCACAAAGTCGGCATGGGCCTTCACGGCCAGCTCGCACGCACGCGCCTTCTCCTCGTTGGTGAGGAGCGAGGTTTCCAGGATCACCTTGCACTTGGCGCTGCCGTCCCGGCAGGCCTCCACGACCGACCGGATCCCGCGCAGGACGAGGTCGTCATCGCCGCTCTTGAGCGCCCCGACGTCGATGACCATGTCGATCTCCTTGGCGCCCTGCCGGATCGCGGCGCGCGCCTCCATGGCCTTCGTCTCCGGCGGCTGGGCGCCGAGCGGAAAGCCGACCACGCAGCACACCTTCACGCTCGAGCCGTCGAGAAGCTGGGCCGCGAGGGTGACCCATGCGGGGTTGACGCACACCGAGTAGAACTTGTACTTGCGCGCCTCCCGGCAGAGCTGCTCGATGTCGGTCCTCGTCGTGTCCGGCCGCAGGATGGTGTGGTCAATGAGTTGCGCGACATTGAGCGGCGGCTCGGCCGGGGCCGGGGCGGCCGGTGTGCCCTGGGCGGCCAGGAGCTCCTGCACGCGCCTGGCAACCCTTTCCATGTCCGGCGCCGAGGGGTCCGGGCGGGCCTCGCCGGCGCCGGCGAGCAGCGTCGCCTGGTGCGCCCCGACCTCGATGGGCCCGTCCTGGATGGCGTTGATCAGCGCGACGCGCCTGCGGTGGCGCTCCTCCGTGCACTCGCTGGAAAGGAAGGCCTCGACGATCTGCGCGGCCAGCTCGAAATTGGTCTGCCCGGCGCCGAGGGTCAGCACATTGGCGTCATTGTGCTCGCGGCTGTTCTTGGCCAGCGCGACGCTGTAGCAGGCGGCGGCACGCACGCCGCGCACCTTGTTGGCTGCCATCGCCGAGCCTATCCCGGCGCCGTCGATCATGATGCCGAGGTCGCACTGGCCGCTGGCGACCAGCCGCGCGACCGTGTACGCAATCCGCGGGTAATCAACCGCATCCTTGGTGTGCGTGCCGCAGTCCTGGACCGAGCAGCCCTTGTCGCGCAAAAGCCCCAAAATCTGGGCCTTCAAGTCGAAGCCGCCGTGATCCGCGCCGATGGCTATCTTCAGGCTCTTCAACGTTTAAAATGCATCCCATGCTCCCTCAGGGCGGGGAACTGAAGGAAGGGTTAGTTCTCGGCCTCACGCAGTGCGGCAGCGTTGTGATATCGCAGAATGACGTCAAGAGTGGGAGGTGCGCAATCGGCGGTCGCCCGGTCAATCCTCGGGCCGCTCCATCCGGCCCCCGCATCCGCTGGCGAAACGAGGCTCGCGATAGGAGGATGAGCGGCATTGACCGCCCGGCCTTCATCTGCGCCGGTAGGTTCCCATCAACCGGGCCTCGGCGACCACGTGCCCTCTCATCGCCTCCTCCACCTCGTTCCTCGTGGCACCCGGCTTCAAATCGAGTTGGGAATCCAGGGCATAAAGCCTGAAGAAGTAACGATGCGGATTGCCCGCGGGCGGACACGGGCCGCCGTAGCCAAGGTGCCCGAAGCTGTTCTGGCCCTGCTTCGCGCCAGCCGGGGTGTACTGGTTCCTTGGCAGGGCTTCGGCGAGTTTGCTCACCTCGGCCGGCAGGTCGTACAGGATCCAATGGACCCAGGTGCCTCCCGGCGCATCGGGGTCATCCGCAATCAATGCCAGGCTCCTTGAGTTGGCCGGCACGTCCGTCCATTGCAGGGGCGGCGAGAGGTTCCCGCCCTCACCCGTGAATTTCACGGGGATCGGCTCGCCTTCGGCAAATGCGGCACTGGCTAAATGCATGACTCTTCCCGGATCCTGGGGCCGCCGATGGGCACTTGTCCATACTCACCGCCGGGAACACGGAACCCCTCCCGGTTGGCCATCAGTCGCCGCCTCCTGATTGGCTGATGCATATATAATTGATGTACAATAATATAACATTTTTCCCAACCCAAGCGCAGAACAGTGTTTATTTGTTGCTTTGTTTTTGTTCATTTGTTTTTTTGTTCTCAAATGAAACGGAGCATAAGGAAGCGGAAAGGGGCGGCCGCATCGGGCCCCGCCCCCGGACATCCGGATCTCCTGTCGATCAGGGCCGACGAGATGCCGTGGAAGACGACCGCCCGCGATTTCCCCCTGGAGCCGTACGTCGGGGCGATAGGCAAGCTCCACGCACGCGGTTACAGCTATGCCGGCATCTCCGCATGGCTGAACGAGCAGCTGGCCGCGCAGCTCGGGCACAGGAGGATCACCCGCGGACAGGTCTACCGGGTCTACCAGCAGTGGCTCCGGGAGCTCGGGGGCAAGGGCCCGGGCATCCCGTCGGGGGCCGCCGCGCAGCCCGGTGATGAGATCTCGGAGGCCGAGGCTCAGATTGCCGACCAAAGGCAGGCTGAAATGGAGGATGAGGAGCGGCCCCATCAGTTTTACTGAGGAGCTCCGCGCAGAGCCGTCCGGCATGCTCCGGGTGCCTGCCCCACCCGCTTTTACCATGAGATACTGCAGCCTCATCCTCGCCGCCCTCCCCGGGAGGTTTTGCCGGCTCCGGCGCGACCACCCCTGGGCCGACGAGCCTCACGACTGCCCGATGAAGACGCTGCTCGCGCAGAGGCCCGCGGCCCCCTGAGGCAAGCGAGGCCTAGATCGGCTCGAAGCGTGCCTGGAAGAAGCGCAGGTACTCGGGCTCGTAGGTCATCCTGAGCCCCTTCGGCTTCTCAGCCCTGTCGTGAACCGCGACGACCGACTCGGCAACAACGTCCATGTGGGCCTGCGTGTAGACGCGCCTCGGTATCGTGAGGCGAACGAGCTCGAGCTTCGGATAGTGGTGCTTGCCCGTCTTTGCGTCCCTGCCCGCGGAGACGACGCCCCGCTCCATGACGCGCACCCCCGCGTCAAGGTAGAGCTCGGCCGCGAGCATCTGGGCCGGGAAGTTGTCCTGGGGCATGCCAGGGTAGAAGCGCCTGGCGTCCAAGTAGACCGCGTGCCCGCCTATCGGCACCACGACCGGCACCCCGTAGGACTGCAGGAGCTCGCCCAGGTATTCCACCTGGCCCACCCGGGCCCTCATGTGCTCGTCCTGCACGGATTCCTCGATGCCGCGCGCCATGGCCTCCATGTCGCGTCCCGCCATGCCGCCGTAGGTGTGCAGGCCCTCGTAGATGACCACCATGTTGCGCGCCTTCTCGGCCAGCTTGTCGTCGTTCAGCGAGAGCCACCCCCCGATGTTAACGAGCGCGTCCTTCTTTCCGCTCATCGTGCACCCGTCCGTGTACGAGCAGAATTCCCGTAAGATCTCGGCACACGACTTGTCGGCGTAGCCGGCCTCCCTCGTCTTGATGAACCAGGCGTTTTCGACGGCGCGGGTCGCGTCCATCATGATCGGGACGCCGTGGCGGGAGCAGAGCTCGCGCACCGCCTTGAGGTTTTTCATGCTGATCGGCTGCCCGCCGGCCATGTTCACCGTTGCCGCCACGCAGAGGTAAGGCACGTGCTTCGCGGTCTTCAGCACGCGCTCAAGCTTCCCCAAGTCGATGTCCCCCTTGAAGAGATGCGGGCTCGTCGGATCGTGCGCCTCGTCGATGATCACGTCCGCGAACTGCGCCCCCGCATGCTCCTGGTGGTAGCGCGTCGTCGTGAAGTACATGTTGCCCGGCACGGTGTCGCCCGGGGAAATCATGATTTGGCTAAGGATGTGCTCAGCCCCGCGGCCCTGGTGGGTCGGGATCAGGTGCTTGTAGCCGTAGTGTTTGTGGACGGCCTCCTCCAGGTGGTAGAAGTTCTTGGAGCCGGCGTAGGCCTCGTCCCCGAGCATGAGTCCGGCCCACTGCCAGTCGCTCATCGCGCTAGTCCCGGAATCCGTGAGGAGGTCTATGTACACGTCCTCTGAGCGCAGGAGAAACGTGTTGAAGCCGGCCGCTCGTAACGCGGTTTCGCGCTGAGCCTGCGTGGTTTTCTTGATTGGCTCCACCATCTTTATCTTCCAGGGCTCAGCCCATGAACGGCGGTGCAGCTGCTGACCAGTCGTACGAAGCGTTATGGGAGGCGTCTTTGACTGCAGGGGATTTGCGGACATGTTCGGGTTTGCGGATTTGCGCAAGAATGCGGCTAGGCCGCTAGAGGTTTAAGGCGCAGCCTCCCAAGAAACGCTTCTGCCAGTCAATCCCCCTAATTCCTGGCTAAAAGAGCGTTCGTCTAGCGCGCAACTTTGCCACTTTGATTATGAAGTCGTCCACGCCGAATCGCGTGCGATTCATAGCGCAATCACATTTGGCGCCTTGAGCGGCCTATGTTCGCCAAAAACAGACTGCACCAGGCACCTCTCGTTCTTATGTATTCAATCGAACTCGAATTGGCGCTCAAGGGGGGAGCCCTTTTCTCAGAGAGAAGACAAAGCAGCTAATGTTTCTCGTAAGCTTTGTCCCTTTTTAGCCGGCGTCATTCATCTTTCAAAGTAGCGAAGTTGCTTGGCGCTTAGCTACGCAATCCTTGCGTCGCTTGAACAATGCACCGGAACATGAGCAACGGTGCGGGCTTGGAGGGACTCGAACCCCCATTTGGGTTCTTGCGCATTACGGAAGAACCTATCATTCAGTGGACTACAACAGACAACATCCCGGGATAACCACCGGTTGTGTGACCTTGTGTGTAACCTTTCCGGTTACGATGACACACATCCTAGGATGATCCCACCAGGTGCACCTCTGTCTGTAACTTTAGGCCCAGACGGAGACGTCAAAGCGTCTTGCCGATCGAGAATGCCTTCCCCAAGAACCGGCCGATGCCGTAGTAGCACTGTGTGTCCGGCGCAAACACCAGCGGCTCCACTTTCTTGATGTCGACCAGCCCTTTGCCATCCAGGACAGCTTCCTCTGCTTTCACGTCCAGAATCTCCCCGACAAACTGCGTGTGCATCCCCAGCTCGATTGTTTGCGTCAACCTGCATTCCAGAACCAGGGGGAATTCCTTCACATAGGGAGCATCAACAAGGTCGCCTCTCTCTGGCGTCAGCTTGGCCTCGGCGAACTTGTCCACGCTCCTGCCAGACACCAGCCCGAGGTGGTCCGCCTCCTTGACACGCCCTTCGGACGGGATGCTGATCGTGAACGCCCGGCGCGCAATGATGTTCCCATGCGTGTAGGTTGCCTTCCGGATGGAGACGGCAACGCAGGGCGGCTGAGAACAGCAGATGCCGCCCCAGGCGGCGGTCATCGCGTTGGGTTTGCCGGCCTTGTCGTAGGTTCCAACGACAAACACCGGGGTTGGGTAAACCAGGGTCTGGGGCCCAAGAGACTTTTTCATGACGATTGGGTTTATGCGGAGTTTAGTTGGCGTCTAAGCCTGGACGATTTGTGGTTGCTCAGGTTTTGAGGACGTGGCTTGGGATCCTCAAAAGAGCCCATATCTGGATAGTAACATGCCCAGCGCGTGACTGCCATGACGGGAGGCACTATTTATCCCTTTGAACGGGTGCATTGCAAGGCAGGGGCAACGGAGGCTTGGGCCGAACTGGCCAATGGATGCGTCAGTGAAAGGCCCGGGCGATCCAACGGTAAGGGCACAGCTTCTGAGCCTCCATCGAGCCCGCCTTCATCCGGGTTAGGGCTTGCTCCCGGGAGCTCCAGGCCGTGACGATCCCCTGGAGGTTCCACACCCTGGGTACCCACTCTCCACCGGGCGCCCGAACTCCGTACACGGCACCCCATGACGACTGTAACGCGCTCCGCCCTCCCCCATAGTTTGGCCGCCCTTGCTGCAGTCGCGCTTGGGCTCGCCCATCTCGCACAGCCCCTCACGGCGGCTGAGGCTCCTGTGGTCACCGACCATCCCGACATGACGTGGTTCAGTGATGCGCGGCTCGGAATCTTCATCCACTGGGGCATATACTCGGAGGGAAAGAGCAGCGAGTCGTGGGCGCTCCATGACGGTATCCTTTCCCACGACGAATACTATGCGCAGGCCGCCACGTTCACGGCCGCGAACTACCATCCTGAAAAATGGGCCGAACTCTTCAAGGCCGCGGGCGCCCGCTACGCGGTGTTGACCTCAAAGCACCACGATGGGTTTGCCCTTTGGGACACGGCGCAGAGCAAGCTCAACGCGAAGGACGGCTCGCCGGCAGGCCGCGACCTGGTGGGGCCCTTCTGCGAGGCGATGCGCGGCGAGGGCCTTAAGGTTGGGCTCTATTTCTCCCACCTCGATTGGTCGCATCCCGACTACGCGAGCGTCCTGAAGGATGGGGAGATGACGCCGAGCGAAAGGGCGAACCGCTATTCCTATCCCCAGGGTCCGGAGAATCCCGAGGCATGGGAGCGTTTCCTCAAGTTTCACCGCGCCCAGCTGAAGGAGATTGCGGAGCGGTTTCACCCGGATCTTCTCTGGTTTGACGGCGATTGGGAGCGCTCGGCGGCTCAGTGGCGCATGCCCGAGCTCAGGCGGCAGCTGAAGGCGTGGCTGCCCTCCGTAATCCTCAACAGCAGAATGGGCGGCTATGGCGACTATGCGACGCCCGAGCAGGCTCTCCCCGTCCACCCGCCCGCGGGGCCCTGGGAGCTCTGCATGACGATCAACGACTCGTGGGGATACCAGGCCAGGGACCACAACTTTAAGTCCGTGCGTCAGGTCGTGCGGCTCCTCACCGAATGCGCTTCGCAGGGCGGAAATCTTCTGCTCGACGTCGGACCGAGAAGCGACGGGACGATCACGCCCGAAGAAGAGGCTGTCCTGCGGGGCCTTGGGCGATGGACCCACAAGAACGCCGAGGCGCTGTACGGCTCATTGGCGGGAATACCCAAGGACTACTACTACGGCCCGAGCCTCCTGAACAAGGAGCGCAATGTGCTCTACCTCGTGTGCTATGACAGGCCGGTCGATGGCGTCTACGTGAAGGGCATAAACAATGAGATCAAGAAGGTGAGTGTCGTCGGCGGCCCGGACCTGTCGTGGCGCAGGTTCATGCGCGCCGAGTGGGCGCACCAGCCCGGGATACTCGTCGTTGACCTACCCGCGGCTGCAGTCGATCCCGACGCCACGGTGATTAGGATCGAGCTAGGCGGCCCGATAAGCCTCAAGGATAATTAGGCCCGATTTCGTCATCAATCACTCCATCCTTGTCGCTTGCCCATGAGGCGTTGCGCGCGGTTGCGGACGGATTCGTACCGAAAGCAGCGCTATCTATGATGTAAGTCCCAATGAATTGCCTAGTTTGACAAGCGGGTAAAGGCACCGGTTTCTGGGGTCGAAAGCGTATTCAACGCCTAAGTACGCCTGACGCCGTTTCAGAGGGTCTCAAGGGACACCCCAAAGGATA
>PLXS01000023.1 GCA_003151515.1 Opitutaceae bacterium | reverse complement strand
TCACGAACCCGGCACTCTCAAGTTATTAACAAAAATTAATTCTTTATACGCTGTGCCTTAATGAAGTTGATGTACCGTTCCAGAAGCAGGAACGCGCATGCGGATACTTCTCGTAGAGGATGAGCGGAAGGTGGCCGAGATGGTCTCAAGGGGCCTGAAGGCCGAGCGCTATGCCGTGGACGTCGCCGAGAACGGCGGCGCCGGCTGGGCGATGGCCGAGGCGACCAAATACGACCTTGTCATCCTCGACCTCGGGCTGCCGGGCATGGACGGAAGTGAGGTGCTTCGCCGGATCCGCGCCCACGACCTTCGCACTCCGATCCTCGTCCTCACGGCGCGCGACGCGACGTCGAGCAAGGTCGAGAACTTCGAGGCGGGCGCGGACGATTACCTGACAAAACCCTTCGCATTCGCCGAGCTGGTCGTCCGCATCAAGGCGCTGCTGCGCCGCGGCCCGGCGAACCAGGAGAGCGTCGTGCGGGTCGCCGACCTTGAGATCGACCGGCTGAGCCAGCAGGTGCGCCGAGGCGGCCACCGCATAGAGCTGACGCCCAAGGAATACGGGCTTCTCGACTACCTGGCGAGCCATCCGGGAAGGGTGTTGTCGCGCACCATGATCGTCGAGCACGTCTGGGACCAGAGCTTCGAGGGGCTCACGAACATCGTCGACGTGTACGTGAGGCACGTGCGGGCCAAGGTTGACGACATGTTCCCGCTGAAGCTGATACGGACCGTCCGGGGCGTGGGATACAAGCTCTCGGAGGACGAGGGGCAGTGAACGCGCGCTCGATCCATTTCCGTCTGGCCGTCTGGCATTCGGTCCTGCTCACGGCCGTGTTCGCGCTTCTGGGCGGCCTGCTCTATGAGCGGGTGAAGACCTATCTCGACGACACATTGCTGGAGACGCAGGCGCGTCGGGCCCGCCAGATAGCCGAGACCCTGCTGGCGAACGAGCCGCGCACCGGGGAGGCGTATGTCGTGCGCGAGATCCGGGAGCTCTACGCCCCGGAGCTCGGCGACCGGTTCATCCGCGTGACCCGCCCGGACGGCAGCGTGCTTTATGTCTCCGGGCCGCCCAACGACCAGAGCTTCGAGCCGTCGAAAGTGCCGCCTGCCAGGGCGGGCCGGGGTGAGGAGTTCTCGCGCCTCGAGGTGCTCGGTGACGGCAATGCGCTCCTGATCGCGGCGTCGAGGGCGGAGGCCGGACCCAAGGGGACCTACCTCGTCGAGGTCGGGACGTCGGCGGGTCCCGTCGAGCGCCTTGCGCACCACCTGCTCGCGCTCCTGGCGCTCGGAATCCCGCTCGTGATCGCGGTCGCCGTCGCCGGCAGCTACTTCCTGTCGCGCACGGCGCTCGATCCGGTGGCGCAGATGACGCTCAAGGCCGAGATCATCTCCCAGCACAACCTGAGCGAGCGGCTGCCGGTCGTCCGCTCGGGAGACGAGCTGGAGAGGCTTTCGATCGCCCTCAACCACATGATCGCGCGGCTCGCAGACGCGTTCTCGAACTCCAAGAGGTTTGTCGCCGACGCATCGCACGAGCTTCGGACGCCGCTGACCGTGATTCGGGGCGAACTCGAGAACCTCGCGGGCGACCAGCGCATTCCCGCGGAGCTTCGCGACCGGATCGGTAGCACACTCGAGGAGGTGGAGCGCTTGGGCAACATCGTGCAGAAGCTCTTCGCCCTGTCGCGGCTTGACGCGGGCGAGGCCCAGGCGGAGTGGGTCAGGGTGGACATAGCGGCGCTTGCAGGGGCCACAGCCGAGCAGATGGCGCTCCTTGCCGAGGATCGGAAGATCAAGATGACCCGGGAGATCCCGGCCCCCGTCCACGTGATGGGCGACCGGGCGCGGCTGAAGCAGGTGATCGTCAACCTGCTCGACAACGCGATCAAGTACACCCCACCTGGGGGCTCGGCCCACATGAAGGTGGCTGCGCAGGGCGCCCAGGCGGTCATCGAGGTCACGGACAGCGGGGCGGGGATACCGCCCGAGGCCGTGCCGCTCGTCTTCGAGCGGTTCTACAGGGTCGACCGGGACAGGTCGGCGGGCACCGACGGCGCGGGCCTGGGCCTTTCCATTGTGAAATCCATAAGCGTGGCCCACGGAGGAAGGGTGGAGGTGGAGAGCACGCTGGGGTCCGGGAGCCAGTTCCGCGTCATTCTTCCTCTCGCTGAGGCCTGAGAGCGGACGGGCACCCCAAACAACGATTCACCATGAAATCTGCGCCGACATCTCGCCCTAATGGCTCCGCTCCCGTCCTCAGCGGCGGCGCTGGCAGCGCTTGCGACCGCGGCCCTCGCGGGCTGCGGCGAGCGCCATGGGAATACCGGCTGGCGGCTTAGGACCAAGGGATCCCGCATGAAGCTCGTCGATTTCGTTCTGAAGCATCCTTACACGGTGGCCGCCGGCGTTATCCTGGTCTGCATCCTCGGCATTGGCGCGGCCATGCGAATGCCAATCGATATCTTTCCCGAGATCAACATCCCGGTGGTCAGCGTCGTGTGGACCTATAACGGGATGAGCGCGCAGGACATCCAGAACCGCATTCTCTCGCTCCACGAGCGCCAGATGGCCGCGCTGGTCGACGACGTCGAGCGCATCGAGGCAACGAGCTACACCGGCGTCGGTGTCGAAAAGGTTTATCTGCAGGAGGGCGCTGACGTCAGCCGCGCGGTCTCGCAGCTGGCATCGAGCGCGCTCGTCGTGCTGAAATACCTGCCGCCGGGCATCACGCCGCCGCTCGTGCTGCGCTATGGCGCCACCGACGTGCCGGTGATCCAGCTCAGCCTGTCGTCGAACGAACTGCCCGATACCAAGCTCAACGACCTCGCCCAGAACGTCATCCGTCCCGCTCTTGCCGTGGTTCACGGCGCCCAGGTGCCGCAGGCCTACGGCGGCAAGCCGCGCATAATCATGGCCGATCTCGATCAGGGGGCCTTGAACGCGCGCGGCATATCGCCCGGCGACGTCTGCAGCGCCTTGCAGCATCAGAACGTCATCCTTCCCGCCGGCGACGTGAAAATTGGCTCCAAGGACTACACGCTGACCATGAACAACAGCCCCGACGAGATCGCCAAGATCAACGCCTTCCCGATCAAGGAGGTGAACGGGAAGATTGTGTTCATGCGCGACGTCGCGCATGTGCACGACGGCTATCAGGTCCAGACCAATTCGGTGACCGTCGACGGCACGCCCGGCGCGCTAATCACGATCCGCAAGACCGGCGGCGAATCCACGCTCGCCGTAATCGACGGCATCCGCGACGCCCTGCCCTACATCAAGAGGATCATTCCGAGCACCGTGAAGATCCACGCGCTGTTCGACCAATCGGTCTTCGTCAAAGCCTCGCTCAACAGCGTCAAGATGGGCGGCCTGATGGCGGCAGGGCTGACGGCGCTGATGATCCTCTTGTTCCTGGGCAACTGGCGGCTGACGCTGATCATCCTTGCCTCAATCCCGCTGTCGATCGTCACCGCCGTTCTCATCATGTACGTCGGCGGTCAGACCCTCAACACCATGACGCTCGGCGGCTTTGCCCTCGCGGTCGGCATTCTAGTCGACAACGGCACGGTGGTCATCGAGAACATCGAGCGGCACGTGCACGAGGGCGAGCCCTTGGAAATGGCGATTCTTCAGGGCGCGACCGAAGTCGCATCACCGACGTTCCTCGCGACGTTCTGCATCTGCACGGTTTTCATTCCGGTCTTCCTGCTGCGGGGAACCGCGAAGTATCTGTTCTCGCCGCTGTCGCTGTCAGTCTGCATGGCGCTGATCGCGAGCCTTGCACTGTCCTTCACCCTGGTCCCGGTGCTGTTCAAGTACCTGATGCGGTCCATGGCCGCCAAGCACGACGGGCATAGCGATGCAGAGCAGGCGGCGCGGCGCGCATCCCGTAATCTATTCAGCGCGATTCACCAGGGCTTCGAGCACGGCTTCGGGCGGTTCCGCGAGGCCTATCGCACGACGGTGGCTTGGGCTCTGGAGAACGCCGGCCGCACGGCGGGATTCTTCCTGGTGCTGATTGCGATATCGCTGCCGCTGTTCCCGATGCTGGGCGAGGACTTCTTTCCGCAGGTCGACGCCGGCCAGATGCGCCTTCACGTGCGCGCCCCGCCGGGCACGCGCATCGAGCAGACCCAGGCCTATTTCGCGGAAATAGAACAGGATATCCGCGGGCTCGTGGGCACCGCGCAGATCGACACGATCCTGGACAATATCGGCCTGCCCTACAGCGGCATGAACATCGCGCTCAGCGACTCCGCGACTGTGAGCCCAATGGATGGCGAGATCCTCATTTCCCTCAAGGAGCGCCACACGCCGACCGCTCGCCTGACTGCGCTGCTGCGCCGCGAGCTGCCGAAGCGCTTCGCGGAGTTGCAGTTCTTCTTCCAGCCGGCTGACATCGTCGACCAGGTGCTCAACTTCGGCCAGCCCGCGCCGATCGACATCAGAGTGTCCGGCCCCGACAACGACGCGGCCTACGCGGTGGCCGAGAAGATCGCGAGGGATCTGCACAGGGTTCCGGGGGTCGTCGACTCCCACGTGTTCCAGGTGCCCAATGCGCCGACGCTCGGCGTGGATGTCGACCGCTCGATGGCCCAGGAGGTGGGCCTCAACCAATACGAGGCCGCCAGCGACGTGCTGGTGACGACCAACAACAGCGTTCAGACCGCGCCTAACTTCTGGGTCGATCCGAGCAACGGGGTCAGCTACCCGCTGGCGGTGCAGCTCCCGACGTACAAAATCAACACGCTGAACGACATTTGGCAGATCCCAATGTCGGCGCAAACGGGCACGGCGGGCCGCTCCCAACTCTTGATGAACCTTTCCAAGATAAGCCGCGGCACCACGCCGCTGGCGCTGTCCCAGCTCAACATTCGCCCCGTATTTGACGTCGATGCGGACGTCCAGAACCGCGACCTAGCCTCCGCCGCCTCGGCGATCGACAAGGTGATCGCCAAGGATCGGCCTCCGGCTGCCGCCGCCATTACCGTGACCTTGAGCGGTCAGGTCGACACCATGCGCGAGAGCTACTCCGGCCTGTTCTCCGGCATGGCATTCGCGGTCGTGCTCATCTATCTCTTCCTGGTCATCAACTTCCAAAGCTGGATCGATCCCCTCATCGTGCTGATGGCGGTGCCTTTCGCGCTCAGCGGCGTGATTTGGATGCTGTTCGTCACCCAGACCCACCTGAGCGTTCCCGCGCTCATGGGAACGCTGATGTGCATCGGCCTGACCACGGCCAATAGCATCCTGGTCGTGACATTTGCGAATCAGCGGATGGAGGCGGGCGATTCGCCGCTCGAAGCGGCCTTGACAGCCGGCTACACCCGGCTGCGCCCCGTTCTCATGACCGCCGGCGCGATGATTCTGGGCATGATTCCCATGGCGCTAGGCGTCGGCGAAGGCGGCGAACAGAACGCGCCGCTGGCCCGCGCGGTCATCGGCGGCCTGATGTTCGCGACCTTCGCCACACTCGTGTTCGTGCCGTCGATGTACGGCCTGTTGCGCCGCCGCCCGCGGACACAGCCGGAACCACACGGCCTTTCTCACGGAGACTCACTTGCAACAGCCCAATAACACCGTCCGCACGAGGAGAGAATAGCAATGCCACACGACGCGAAAGCAACGCGCGCCGACCCGCCAGCCGGCGCGCCGAACAGCGCACCTGACAGGCGCGAAGGCCCGACGCGGGAGGCCGGGACCCCCCGCCGATACACCGTGAGGTGGTTTGTATCGTACATGCGCGCGGCCGACACCGGCACGCGTACGCAGGTCGCGGCGGGCATCGTGCTCGGCGTCCTGCTGGTGGCCTTCATCATCGTGTTCTTCATGCGCAGATTCGAGGCGCATGAGCTCGCGGTCGAAACGGCGCTCGCCGCCGCAGCGCCCGCGGAGGTGGATGTCACCACGGTGAAGCCCGCCGCGCCGACCAGCGCACTCGTACTCCCGGGTGAAACCGCCGCCTGGTACGAGGCGACGATCTACGCGCGAGTAGACGGTTACGTCTCCAATTGGTCCATTGACATCGGCGACCACGTCACCGCCGGGCAAGTGCTGGCGGTAATCGACACGCCCGACCTCGACGCTCAGCTCGCGGCCGCCCGGGCCGAGCTGCGGACGGCCGAGGCCAATGTAAAGGTGCGCGAGGCCCAAGCCAATTTCGCCGAAACCACTTATGCCCGCTGGCGCGAATCGCCGAAAGGCGTCGTCTCGGAACAGGAAACGGCGGACAAGAAGGCCGGTTACGAGAGCGCGGCAGCGGCGCTCGTGGCGGCGCAGGCCGATGTGAATCAGGCGCAAGGCGACGTCGACAAGTATATGGCGTTCGAGGAATACAAGAAGGTCACGGCGCCCTTCGCCGGTGTCATCACCCAGCGGCGCATCGACATCGGCAATCTGGTCACCGCCGGCAGCACGGCCGCCACGACGGTGCTCTACCGCATGACGCAGAACGATCCCATCCGCGTGTTTGTCAACGTGCCGCAGAATGCCGCCCCCTCGATGAAAGTGGGCAGCCCGGTGGACGTGGTCACAAGCGGCACGGGGGCCCGTGTCTTCTCCGGCACCATAACCCGAACATCAGACGCGGTCGATCCGCAGTCGCGAACGTTGAAGGTCGAGGCGGACATTCCCAATAAGGACGGCGCCCTCGTTCCGGGCCTTTATGTCGATGCCACCTTCCACCTGCGGACCAAAGGGGTTTCGG
Organism: Opitutaceae bacterium; assembly: GCA_003151515.1. Lineage (GTDB taxonomy): Bacteria > Verrucomicrobiota > Verrucomicrobiia > Opitutales > Opitutaceae > Palsa-1447. The sequence continues at coordinate 52,208 of PLXS01000023.1, read as the reverse complement.
AAGTGCCAGCGGCGGCGATCATGTTCCACTCGCGGGGTACCGAGGTGGCGGTGGTCGAGGGCGGCCACGTCCAGATTCGCCCGGTGACCATCGCCGAGGACAACGGCACGACCGTCAATCTCGCGTCGGGAGTCCTCCCCGGCGACCAGGTTGTGCTCAATATCAACAGCCAGATTGCCGATGGCAACGAGGTCGATGTGGTGATGGTGGACGGCAAGCCGGTCGCGCCCAACGGAAAGAAGAAGGCCTGACCATGCGCTGGCGCTGGATCGAAGTGCTTCTGCTGGGCCTGCTAGCGGGCTGCGCGGTCGGCCCCAATTATCATTCGCCCAAGCCCGATGCGCCTCCGGCTTTCGCGGCCGTGGCCGCCACGGCACCGGCGAGCCCGCCGATCGATCGCGCTCATTGGTGGGAAGCCTTTAACGACGACGAGCTTACGTCCCTCGTCAGGCGGGCGATCGCCGCGAACCTGGACCTGCAGGTGGCCATCGCCCGGCTTCAGGAGTCTGAAGCTACCGAAGCCGGCGTCTTAGGCACACTGTTGCCGGCCGCCGACGCCACGGGCGCCGCCGGCGCCGGCACGGGCTCCGACCTAACCCGCGGACGCGTCGAGCCGCCGCTCTCATCGGCCGACAACCGCAATGGCGGCACGATCAAGCGGGCGGGCGGCTTCGCCGGGGGCATGGAGATAGATCTCTTCGGCCAGCTCCGCCGCGAGCTTGAGGCGGCAAGGTATGACATGCAGGCGGCGGCCGCGGCGCGCAATGACGTGACCGTCGCGGTGATCGCGCAAGTGGCTCAGGCCTATTTCGACCTGCGCGGCCTGGAGATGCGGCTCGCCGCTCTGAGCCACGATGTTGAAGCGGCCCAAAAGGGCCTGAAGTATGTGCAGGTTCGCTACGACCGCGGCCTCACCAATGAGTTGGACCTCACGCTGGCGCAACGCGAGCTCGCCACGCTGCAGGTTGAGGTCGCGCCCCTGACCGCCCAGATTGCCGCCGCTCGCTACAGCATCGCCGTGCTGATCGGCCAATATCCAGAGACAATCGACAAGGAGCTGCAGGCACCAGGGATGATTCCCGCGCTGCCCGCGTCCGTCGGCATCGGGCTACCGGTAGAACTTCTGCGCCGTCGGCCCGACATCCGCGAGGCGGAGCGTGAGCTGGCGGCCTCGAACGCCCGCATCGGCGTGGCCATCGGCAACCTGTTCCCGCACATCGACGTGAGCGGAGCAGTCGGCGTCCAGCGCCCCGATCCGCCGGGACCGGGGTCGAGCCATGAGATCTGGGCGGTGGTTCCCTCGGCGGCTTGGTCCTTGCTCGACTTCGGCACCCTTGATGCCCTCGTGGAGGTCGCCGATTTCCGGCACAAGGAATCCCTGTTGAACTACAAGCGCACGGTAATCGAGGCGGTGCGGCAGGTGGACAGCGCGACGCAAGTCTACGCCGCGGAGCAGAACAGCCTGGCGTACCTCTCGACAGCTCTGGTGGCGAGCCAGCGCTCAGTGACTCTAGCCACCGAACGCTACGAGCACGGTCTCACCGATTATCTCAACGTGCTGGATGCACAGCGCCAGGAATTCGATCTCGAGAACCAGTATGCCGCCTCGAATCAGACGGCGGCGGATGCCCTGGTGGCGCTTTACCGTGGACTGGGCGGCGGCTGGGAAGACTATCAGGCTCTGCCGCCGATTCAGCGGCCGCTGCCGGCGGTCGTCGCCGCCTTCCGGCGTGTGCTTGACTCTGGCGCCGCCCAGTGAGAGTTAGGCGAACGCCCATGCAGGATTCAGCCCAATCCGAGGTCCGCCGCCTGACAATCTATCTTGGCGAGGACAAAGTGGACGTCGATCAGCCGCTCTTCAGGTCGATCGTGCAGGAGGCGCGGGCGATGCACATTGCCGGCGTCACGGTGATGTACGGATCGGCCGGCTTTGGCCGCTCGACGCGGCTGCACACTGCCGATGTGCTCTTTTCCACCGACCTTCCGGTGGTCATCGAGATTGTCGACACGGCTCGAAAGATCGAGCCCCTGGTCCGACGCCTCGCCGAACGCAAGGATATCGGCCTGATGACTTGCGAAACCGTCGAGCTTTGCGGGCCGCGCCGGTTAGACGACTAATACCAACGGCCGCTGAGATTGACTCATGTGGCTGAACCCTGAAAGGGGAGGTTCGGCATATACGTCGAAGGGAGGGGTCCCTTCTGTCGACGCGTCAAATCCAGCGCCCCCTGGGTCAAGCAATGGTGGTCCGGATGGTTCCAAGAGGAACCCGAGCGCATGCCATTGACCATGAGTTCGCAAGAATGTTGCGGATACGAGTACCACATCCCGATCGCGCGCGAGAGCGCCGATTCGGGGCCCTCGGCATCGAAGTCGTTGAAGGCGTAGCCCGTGCGCTCGTGGCAGGGCTTGTGCGCGAAATTGGCGTCGAGCACCGTGTCGCACTGCCCGCCGGTCGCGCGGACAATCGGCACTGTGCCGTTGCGCAGGCCGATCAGTCGGGTCAGTCGGCAGGGCTCGAACAAGCTGGGCGAGGCGGAGGAGAACGTCGTTCGCGGCGTCCGTCTGGCGCCCGTTGCGGTCGGGACGGCCTTCAAGCGCGTGGCGAGGACGCGCCAGCTCCTCAAGCACGCCTCGGGGGCGCTGGATTTGGCGCGGGCGCGCCACAAGGCCGGAAGCTCCTCTGTCGTGGAGCTGAGCGACGCGCAGGTGAACCAGACCAACGCCGCGTTGGCTTTGGCGAACGCGGAATACGACGCGAGGATCCAGATGGCCGTCCTCGATTTCCAGGCCGGATCGCTGCGCTGAGGCCAGGGGCCCTCCCAGGGCGCGCTCAGAGCGCACGGGAGAGCCAGACAAAGGCGGCGCCGAGGAGGGCCGTGACGGGCAGCGTCAGGACCCAGGCCCAGACGATCCTTTCGACGACCAGCCACTTCACGGCGCTGAAGCGCTTGGTAGCCCCGACCCCCATGATGGAGGTGGATATCACGTGCGTCGTGGAGAGGGGAACGCCGATCGTCGATGCGCCGTAGATAATGATGGCGGCGGTTGTCTCGGCGGCAAATCCATTGACGGGCTGGAGCTTCACCAGCCTCTGGCCCATGGTCCGAATGATGCGCATTCCGCCACCCGCGGTGCCGGCCGCCATTGTGAGGGCGCAAATCACGATGATCCATTTCGGGATGGTGTTGTACTCCGGGATTCGAACAAACGAGGCCCAGGCGGGCAGGTGGGCAAACAGGCCCGACCTTGTGGCCGAGAATAGCGCGAGGGCGACGATGCCCATGGCCTTCTGCCCATCGTTGGAACCGTGGCTGAAGCCCATGAATCCGGCGCTGATCAGCTGCGCCTTGCCGAAGATCCTCATGACGGTGAGCGGCCGCACCCGGCAGAAAGCCAGCATGATGGCGCTCATCAGCAGCATCCCGCCCAGGAACCCGATGACAGGCGACGTAAACATCGGCAGCACGACCTTGGGCCAGAGGCCCGTCGACCACTTGAGAACGCCCCAGTCACCCCCGGAGCCCGCCACCGTGGCCCCGCAAAGACTGCCCACGAGCGCCTGCGAGGAGCTTGATGGAAGCCCCAGCCACCATGTGATCAGGCCCCACGCTATGGCCGACAGGAGCGCGCAAAGGACTATGGTCATGTTGACCGCCCCGGCGTCGACCAGGCCGGTGGCGATCGTGGACGCGACGGCGGTGCCGGCCAAAGCTCCGACCAGGTTCCAAAGGCTCGCCCACGCCACGGCGAGCCTCGGCGTCAGGACCTTCGTGGAAACGACCGTCGCGATGGCGTTCGCCGTGTCGTGGAAGCCATTGATGTAGGCGAAAACCAGCGCGGCGAGGACCGTGAATGCGAGAAGCGTCATTGGGCGCTTCCAATCACGAATGCTTGAGTACCACCTGGACGACAATGTTGCCGGCGTTGCGGCACCTGTCGACGGCCTGCTCGACCATCTCGAAGAGCTTCTGGAGCACCACGAGCTCCTTGGCGTCGCAGGGCCCCACATAGAGGGTGCGCAGGTGCTCGAGCATCACCTTGTCGGCCTCTGCCTCGGCGTACTGCAGCCGGTCATTGGCCTCGCGGATGACATCGAGCGTCGTTCCCTTGCGAAGCTGCTTGACCATGAAGACCAGGGCCGCCGCCGCCTGGTTCATGAGCTCGGCCTGCCGGCTGAACATTTCGCACGGGACGCGGCCCGGGTAGATCGACAGCCTCTCGACTATCTTTTCGACCTGCTTGGGTATGCGGTAAAGGGCCACGGAGAGCGCCTCGAGGTCCTCGCGGTCGAGCGGCGTGATGAACGACCTCGTGAGCGCCTCCGTCATCTGGTGGCGTATGCGCTTCTCCTTGCGGCGGGCCTGGACGAAATCGTCGAGGCCGGCGGGCCTCTTGCCGTCATCCATCTGGCGCAGGAACTTCTCCAGGAGGTCGACGCTCACCTTCGCCTCCTGGGCGCCCTCCTCGAGGAGGTCGAAGAAGATCTCGTTCTTGCCGATCAGCTTCCCGAAGAAATTCATAAACACAAATGGTTACAATTGTGTTACGGGCAATGCGACGCAAAACATCCCCCTTGCCGCCCCAACCAGTGACCCTCATCCGACGCGGCGCAGGCGCAGCCAGAGGAGGCCGAACCACTCGTGAACCGCGAGCGTGCTCGTCTCGAGCGACTCGCTGTCGCACACGAGCGCGCTCCATCCGCGATCCCCGCTCCTCCTCGCCGCGAAGTCGGTAGGGCACGGCACAAAGTCGACGCCCGCGGCGGCGAACAGGCGGGCGGCACGGGGCATGTGCCACGCGGACGTCACGAGGGCGACCCGCGCCCTTCCGGCCATCCTGGCCACCGCAAGCGACTCGTCCTCGGTGTCCAAGGCCGTCTCGATGAGCGTTATCCTCGAGGCCGCGACACCGAGGGATTCGGCGGCCTGGGCGAGTACCGTGGCGTGCGACGGGCGGCCGGACTCGGCCGGCCCGCTGACGAGAAGCCGCGCCCTTGGCAGGACCCTGAGGAGCCTGGCGGCCTCCACGATGCGCTCCAGTCCGGAGGTCGAGAGGCGCCCGGTCGCCGATGCCCCTGGGATGAGGGAGCTTCCGGAGCCGAGGACGACGACGAACTCGCAGCCCGCAACCTGCCGGGGGGCGGCCGCGCCGGCCGCCATCTCTGGAATCGGCTCGAACCTCGCCTCGAGCGGCCTCAATAGGCGGTTGCTGACCGCCCTGTTCGAGAAGAGGAGGAGAAGGGCGGCCGACAGGCAGCAGAGGGCGCGGCCTGCGCGCTGCCGGGCCGGGCGTCGGGCGAGGAACAGGCCCAGCACGAGCAGCGCCAGGCAGAGCGGCAGCGGCATCAGCCAGAACGAGACGAACTTCTTGAGCAAGAACACGGACCCGCTTCAGCCCTGCGGCTTCAGTTGCTCGACAATCGCCTCGAACCCGGGGTTTCGCTTGAGGCCCTGAAGGTCCGGATCCTGCGACATCCACTCCAGGTCGCGGTAGCCGAGAACGACCGCCCGGCGCAGCGCGCGCAGGGCGTCGGCGTTGCGCCTGCTCAGAGCGAGGCTGCACGCCAGGTTGTAGTGGGCGGTCGGGTTCTTCGGCTGCAGGCGCACAAGCTTGCGGTCCATCTTGAGGCCCTCGGCGATCCGCCCCAGCTTGGTGTAGAGGCCGCCCAGGATCTCGATCACCTCGATGAAACCCGGGTCGTGGCGAAGGACGGATTCGAAGAAGCTGATCTCGAAGGCCGTGTCGTGCTGCTTGCGCTCGAGCATGGGTGGATCCGCCCGCGTCATGCCCTGCGCGGGCAGCTGCCCGTGTCGCGCAGGGTGTTGCAGCGCGCGCTCACCTGGAGCCTCTGCGACACCGGCGACAGCCCGAGCTTCGACGAAACCGTGCTCCCGTACCATTCCATGAACGGGGCGCTGATCTCGAATATGCGGTCGCAGTCGAGGCAGACGACCTGTGCTATCTGCTTGTCCTGCTGAAGGTTGGGCATGTAGAATTTCTCACCCGAGCCGATGTCTATCTCGCGAAGGAGGGCGCTCCGGATCATGATCGGCAATGTCCTGTAGACCGTGGCCCTGGACACCGAGTCATCGATCGAGCGGGAGTAGTCCAGCAGCTGCTCGGCCGTGAAATGCTCCTTGCGGGCGAAGGCGGCGTCAAAAATGGCCAGCCTTTGGCTGGTCACGCGAAGGCCCTTTTGAGCGAGGAACTTCCTGAATGTTTCCCGGGCCGTGGGGATGCTCACGGTTGCGAATGTCGCCTCCCGGGGCCCGTGCTGTCAATTCGATCCCTGCGCGGCGCAAAGCGGTGTTGCGCGCTTTGCCGCGGGGGAGCTCAATCGCCATCAAGATCCGAATGATCGTCGCGGTACACCCCCTGGCCGGGTTCGACAAGGTCCTGCACTACAAGGTGCCGGAGCCCATGCGGCCGCTGGCGGCGGTGGGCTCGCTTGTGAGGATCCCCGTGGGCCACGCGATGCGCCTAGGGGTCGTGGGCGGCGTCGGCCCCCCGAAGGATTTCCCGGTGGAGAGGCTAAAGGCGCTGGTCCAGGTGGTCTACCCGTTCCCGGCCCTCACCCCGGACCTCCTGGAGCTCGCCCGGTGGATGGCGACCTACTACGCGGCACCCCTCGATTCCGTCATCGAGGCCATGATCCCCGGCGCCGTGCGCCGGGGAACACGGGCGAAGGAGGCCCGGTTCCTCTCCGTGGCGAGGAGGATCGAGCGCGCCGAGCTCGCCGCCCTGGCACGCCGGGCGCCCGCCCAGGCCAGGCTCTACGAGCTTCTGTCGGGGCAGGTGAGGGCGCTGCCCAAGGAGCTCATCCTGTCGCGCACCGGGGCGTCCGCGGCGATGGTGAGGGCCCTTGTCGAGCGCGGGCTGGTCGCCGAGGAGGTGAGGCGGATCCAGCGCGACGCCTACCAGGACGACCGCTCGCAGGGCGAGCTTGTCGCCGCCCAGCCCCATGCGCTCAACGCCGAGCAGGCGGTGTGCGTGGAGGCCCTCGAGGCCGGCGTCGCCGGGGGCAAGTTCGGCGTCACGCTCCTTCACGGCGTGACCGGGTCGGGAAAGACGGAGGTGTACCTCCGGGCGATCCAGGCGGTCTTGGCGTGCGGCGGGGGCGCCATCCTCCTGGTACCCGAGGTCGCGCTTACTCCCCAGACCGTGGCCCGCCTGCGGTCGCGGCTGGAGGCCATTGCCCCGGGCCACAGGTGCGTCGTCTGGCACAGCCACCTGGGGGAGGGCGAGCGGCTCGACGGCTGGCTCGCGCTCGCCTCGGGCGAGGTGCGGGTCGCCGTCGGGGCGCGCTCGGCGGTCTTCGCCCCGGTGCGCAACCTCAAGCTCATCGTCGTCGACGAGGAGCACGAGCCCGCGTACAAGCAGGACGAGTCCCCTCGCTACAACGGGCGCGACGTCGCGGTTATGAGGGCGCGGCTGTGCGCAGCGCAATGCGTGCTGGGGTCGGCAACGCCGTCGCTGGAGAGCCACGCCAACGTCGTCGCGGGCAAGTACAGGCTCCTGGAGCTCACGAAGAGGGTCGATTCGCGCAGGATGCCCTCGTTCACGATCGTCGACATGCGCATCGAGGTCGCGCGCCAGCGGGGGCCCTCGGCGCTTTCGCGCACGCTGGCGGAGGCGGTCCGGGCGAGGTTCGAGAGGCGCGAGCAGACCATCCTGTTCATAAACCGGCGCGGCTACTCCTCTTCCATGCAGTGCCGCAAATGCGGGGGCGTCGAGGAGTGCCCGCACTGCAGCGTCGCCATGACGTACCACAGGACCGACGAGACGCTGCGCTGCCACCTGTGCGGGGAGCAGAGGCCCGCGCCCGTGCGCTGCCCGAAGTGCGGCGCCCCGGACATCCGCTGGCGCGGCCTGGGGACGCAGCGGGTCGAGGAGGCGGTCAAGAGGCTGCTCCCGAGGGCCCGGATCGAGAGGATGGACACGGACGCCATGTCGAAGAAGAACCGCTTCCGCGAGATCCTTGGAGAGTTCCGGCGGGGCAGGATCGACGTGCTGGTGGGGACGCAGATGATCGGCAAGGGCCTGGACTTCCCCAATGTCACGCTGGTCGGCCTTGTCGACGCGGACCTGTCGATGCACATCCCGGATTTCCGCGCGAACGAGCGCACCTTCCAGCTTCTCGTGCAGGTGGCCGGGCGGGCGGGCAGGGGGGACATGGCCGGCGAGGTCGTCGTCCAGAGCTTCACGCCCCAGGCCGAGGCGATCCAGTTTGCCCGTCACGGCGACTACGCGGGGTTCGCGGAGGCCGAGCTCGCCGTGCGCAACGAATTCGGGTATCCGCCGAAGCGCCACCTCATCCGGCACCTGCTTCGCGGCCCGAACCCCGACAAGCTCAGGTTCTTCTCGGAGCAGTGGGCGAAGCGGGTGCGCGACGGGTTTGGGGCGCGCCTCGAGGTCCGGGGCCCCGTCCCGGCGCCCATTGAGAAAATGCGCGACGAGTACCGGTGGCAGATCTGGTACTTCGCGGACAGCGTCACCCGGGTCATCGGGGACCTCTCGGCGCTCCTGCACGGGTTCAAATGGCCGGACGACGTGACGCAAATGCTTGATGTCGACCCGATGAATCTGGTCTGATCGCCGGCCATGCTCGTACATGCCGTGTTCTTCTGGCTTAAGCCGGGACTTACCGAAGCGCAGCGCTCCCGGTTCCAAGCCGAGGTGAGGAAACTCGCCGCGGTGAAGACCGTCGGAAAGTTCTATGTGGGAGGTCCGGCGCCCACGCCCGAGCGGGCTGTCACGGAGAAGAGCTTCGACCTCGCGCTGACCATCATCTTCCGGGACGCGCCGGCCCACGACGCCTACCAGGTCGACCCCATCCACCTCGCGTTTGTCGAGGGCAACAGGGACCTCTGGACAAGGGTGCAGGTTTTCGACTCCCTGGAGTGATCCGCTCCCCCGGGCGCTCATCTGCCCCGGAGCAAAGGGAGGGGCGCCCGCCCCCGCTCAACCATGCCCGCCCGCCCATCGCCTGACGTCGTCCGGCGTGTCGAGGTCGAGCGCCATCTCAGGCAGCTCGATGGTGGACACCTCCCCCGGGCCCGAGTTGAGCATTGACCGGGCCCCCTCGTCCCCAGACAGCGCAAGGAGCCTCCCGAATTGCCCGCGGCCGAAGACCGCGGGGGCGCCATTGCGCCCCCCGTACCGGGCCGCCGCGGTGCGGCCGCTCGACCGGTGGAGAGCCGCGAGAGCGTCGATCACCGCGGCGGAGAGCGCCGGCTGGTCGCAGGGCGCGACAAGAACGGCGTCGATGGAGGGCTCGGCGCCTACGAGCGCGGCCACGCCGACGCGGATCGACGAGGCCATGCCGGATTTCCAGTCGGGGTTGAGCACGGTTATGACGGGCCGGCCGGAGATCGGGGCGCCCACGCGCTCGGCGCGGGCGCCCAGGACGACGACAACGGGCCGGGCAGCGGAGGCCAGCGCGGCGTCGACGGCCCGCACGACGAGCGGGATGCCGCCGACCATCAGGAGCTGCTTTGCCGCGCCCATGCGGGCGGAGCCTCCGGCCGCGAGGATGACCGCGCCGAGTCGGAACGGCGCCCCGCTGCTTGGCTGGGCCTCAGGCATGGATCGGCAGGGTGCGCTCCCTGAGCGGCCGCGCGTCCCTTCCGGCCAGCACGGCGGACATCTCGGCAATGACGCTTAGCGCGACCGCCTCGGGCCCCTCCGAGCCCAGGTCGAGCCCGACCGGCGCGCGCAGCGTCTCGCGCATCCGCTCCGTGACGCCAAACCCGTCCCTTGCCAGATCGCCCAGAATCCTCTCGGCCCTGGCCTTCGGCCCCAGGAGGCCCAGGTAGGCGAGGGGGAGGGGAAGGAGCGTGCGAAGAAGGGGCACATCATCGCGGTAGCGGTGGGTCATGACCACCGCCAGCGACCCGGGTCGCGGGGCGGCACGCGCGGCCAGCTCCTCGGCGGGCCCGAGCGCGAGCCTGGAGGCCTCGGGGAAGCGGGCCTTGGTCGCCATCGCCCCCCGGGAGTCGGCGACGGTGACGCTCCATCCGAGCGCCGCCGCCATGCTGCAGAGCGGCCGGGCGTCGTCTCCCGCCCCGAATATGGAAAGCATGGTCGGCGGCTCCACCGTGTCGCGGAACACGCCCTGCGATGCGCCGTTGCCGCCCTCAGCCATCAGCCGCGTGCCCAGCGCCTCGGGCGGCCCCTGCCAGACCACCTCGAGGTGCGTCGGCTTGCCTGCCTGCATGTTCTTGGCCACGGCCCGCGCCCACGCCGGGCGCGGGGGCAGGGGCTCGACCAGGACCCGGACTACGCCGTGGCAGCCCAGGCCAACCCCCCACACCAGGTCGTTCTCAGCCGTCGTGTCGTAGAGGACGAGCTCGGGGCTCCCGCTCGCGCCGACCCGCCTCGCGTGCTCCATCAGGTCCTCCTCGAGGCATCCGCCGCTGATCACGCCGGTTCGCGCGGCCCCGGCCACCAGCATGCGCGCCCCCGGCCTGCGGTACGAGGAACCCTCAACCGAAACCAGGGTCGCCAGCACACTCGCGGACTTTGACGCGCACAGCTGGCGCGTTATCGCCTGCAGCTCCCTCATTGGAGCATCTTATGGCGCGCGCCCCCCTTTTACGACCACGAAAGGTCCGTCCTGGTCATCGGCAGCTGCCGGATGCGCTTGCCCGTGGCGGCGAACACCGCGTTGCAGACGGCAGGCGCGATTGGCGGGAGGGCCGGCTCGCCGAGGCCCGTCGGGGGATAGTCGGTCTTCAGGAAGTGAATCTCGATTGCCCGGGGTGCGTCTGGGATGCGCAGCAGGGGGTACTCGTGGAGGTTGCTCTGCACGACCCGGCCCTGGCTGATGTCGAGCTCCTGGCGCCACGCGGCGCTGATCCCGTCGATGATGGAGCCCTGCACCTGGTTCTCCGCGCCCGAAAGGTTGACGATCTGGGAGCCGACGTCCACCGCGGCGACGACCCTGTCTATGGATAGGACGCCCTTGGGGCTCACCGTGACCTCGGCGACCTCGGCGATGTAGCCCTGGTGGCTGAAGTAGTAGCCCAGGCCCATCCCCTTGCCGCGCGCCATCTCCTTGCCCCATCCGGACTTCTCGGCGACCTGCCTGACGACGTTGCGCATCCGGGCGGCGTTATAAGGCCGGCCGTTCTTTCCCGTGCCCGCCACCAGGTCCTTGTCTCCAAGGACGGACAGGTTGAACTCGACCGGGTCGCGGCCGGCGGCGTGGGCGAGCTCGTCAAGGAACGAGCAGATCATCCACGCGTACGTGCAGCTCCCCGGGGCCCGCCACGGCCCCTGCGGGACGCCGTTGTCGAGCCTGGTGTTCAGAAGCAGGTAGTTGGGGACAAAGCGGGCGGGATAGTCGTCCGCCCCGAGGTTGGAGCCGAACGAGACATGGTGGCTGCGCCACGCCGAGAGCGCGCCCTTCGCATCCACGGCGCCCTTCAGGAAATGGAAGCCGCCCGGCCGGAAGTGGTCGTGCTGGAGGTCGTCCGTCCTGTCCCACGTTAGCTTTATGGGGATGCCCGCCTTCTGCGATATGGCCACGGCCTCGCCCACCGGGTCGGAGCGCAGCCTGCGGCCGAACCCGCCCCCGATGCGCGTGATGTTCACGCGGACGTTCTCGGGCGCTGTCCCCAGCACCTGGGCCGCGAGGCCGCGAGCATTGTCGGGGTTCTGGGTCGGCGCCCAGATCTCGACCTTGTCCCCTTGGACGTGGGCCAGGCAGTTCTGGGGCTCCAGGTTCGCGTGGGATATGAAAGGGTAGGAGTAGGAGGCCTCGACCACGTGGGCCGCCCCGGCGAACGCCTGGTCCACGTCTCCGTCCCGGCGGGTCTCCTCGACCTTCGGGCTGCCGGGCGCCGCCTTGGAAATCTCAGTCGCCTGGCGCGCGTAGTCATCCCAGCTGCTCTTTGCGAACCTGCCCTCCTCCCACTGCACATCGAGCTCGCGGCGGGCGCTGAAGGCCGCCCACGTCGAGTCCGCCACGATGGCGACCCCGGGGACAAGGCCGATCAGCTGGCCCTCGGGCACGGTGCGGTCGATGATGAAGGCGTCCCTGACGCCGGGAAGGGTCTTTATGTGCTCCAGGTTCGCCTTGAGAGGCCGGGAACCCCAGACGGGCGCCTTTTGGTACACCGCGTAGGCCATCCCGGGCCGCTTCTGGTCGATGCCGAAGAGGGGCTGGCCCGTGACGATCTTGGCGTTGTCGACGCCCCCGATCCTGGAGCCGAGCAGGGTGAAGTCCTTGGGATCCTTGAGCTTGACCGAGTGCAGATCGGGCACAGGCAGCGTCGAGGCCCTGGCAACCAGGTCGCCGAACTTGAGGGTCCTGCCCGACGTGACGTGGCGGACGGCGCCGTCGGCGGCGATGCATTCGTCGGCCGGGACGCCCCAGGTCTGGGCCGCCGCCTCGACCAGCATCGTGCGCGCGGCCGCGCCCATCCTGCGCATCTCCATGTACGATGTCGGCGTCGAGGTGCTCCCGCCGGCGGACTGCGGCCCGAAGGCGGCGTCCAGCGGCGCCGAAACGACGGTCACGGAGTGCCAGTCGGCCCCCAGCTCCTCGGCCACCACCATCGGCAGCGAGGTCTTGATCCCCTGGCCCACCTCGGGCCGGGCGGAAAACACGGTCACGGAGCCGTCGGGCGCTATCCGGATGAAAGCATTCGGTATGAAGACGCCGTCCACCCTCTCCACGCCGGCGCTCGCGATCTGCGCCCCGTCCGCCGCCCGCGCGTAGTGGCCGAGCACGAGGCCGCCGCCGGCCATCGCCGCCAGCCGCAGGAAGGAGCGGCGGTCCATGTGCAGCTGTGCCGCCTCGCTCATGCCCCGGCCCCCCTGGCGCCCGCCGCGATCTCGGCGGCCCTGTGTATGGCGGCCCGGATCCTGTAGTACGTCGCGCACCTGCAGATGTTGCCGGCCATCGCATCGTCGATGTCGGAGTCGCTCGGGTGCGGGTTGGAGGCCAGCAGGGCCGCCGCGGACATGATCTGGCCCGTCTGGCAGTAGCCGCACTGGGCCACGTCGAGCTCGCACCACGCCTTCTGCAGCGGGTGGCTCCCGTCGCGGGAGAGCCCCTCTATGGTCGTGATCTTGGCGGACACCGCCTCGGAGACGGTCGTGAGGCAGGCCCTGGCCGGCGCCCCGTTCACGTGGACGATGCACGCGCCGCACTGCCCGATGCCGCACCCGAACTTCGTTCCGAGCAGGTCAAGCTGGTCGCGAAGGACCCAGAGCAAGGGCGTCTCGGGAGCGGCGTCGACATCATAGGAGCGCCCGTTGACCTGCAAAGTTATCTTGCTCATCGTGGCCACGGTTCCGGGTGCCAGACGCTACCTAGGGCCGGGCCCCTGTCAATGGGAGCGGGCGATTTTATCCCCCCGCCGCGGCGGTCTTCCAGCGGATGAGGGCCGCCTGCAGGTCGGTCTTGCGCACGGGCTTCGAAAGATAGTCGTCCATGCCGGCCGCGATGCACTTCTCGCGGTCCCCCGTCATGGCGTTCGCGGTCATCGCGACGATGCGCACGGGGACGGGCCAGCTCGCCTGCGACGCCCGCTCGGCCTGGCGGATCTGCTGCGAGGCCTCGTATCCGTCCAACTCGGGCATCTGGCAGTCCATGAAGATGATGTCGTACGGCACCTGCTTGAGGGCCTCGAGCACCTCCCTGCCGTTGACGACGGCGTCGGCGGAGAAGCCGAGGCCGCGAAGCTGCGCCAGGGCCACCTTCTGGTTAACGATGTTGTCCTCGGCGAGGAGGATCCGAGCCTGGCGGGAGCTGGCCAGCTCGTCCGGCTCGTCCGCGGCGGGCTCGTCCTTGGCCGGGCTCGTGAACACGTGCTCGGCGGCGACGTGCCCTAGCACGCTGATCACGCAGTCGAAGAGCCTGGACTGCTTGACCGGCTTGACGAGGTAGGCGTCGACGCCGGCCGCCTTGAGCTCCTCCTGCGTGTGCATGTGGCCCATCGACGTGAGGATGATGAGGCGCGCCGAAGCGATGGCCGGGTCGGCCTTGATCGCGCGCGCAAGCGTCATTCCGTCCATCTCGGGCATCTGCATGTCGAGAAGCGCGAGGTCGTACGGCTTTCCCTCAGCGGCCGCGGCCCGCAGGATCTCCAGGGCCTCGTGGCCCGATCCTGCGCTGCCCTTCTGCATTTTCCAGGCGAAGAGCTGGTGCCTGAGTATCTGGCGGTTGGTGGCGTTGTCGTCGACCACGAGGACCCTCAGGTCGAAAAGGTCGCGGAAGTAGATCGAGGGGGCCGGCTCGGCCGGGCCCGTCTGCTTCTCCAGGCGAACGCGGAACCAGAACGTGGAGCCGGCGCCCGGCCGGCTCGTGACCCCGATCGTCCCCCCCATCTTGTCGACGAGCTGTTTGGATATGGCGAGCCCCAGGCCCGTGCCGCCGAACCTGCGCGTCGTCGACGCGTCGGCCTGGGTGAAGGCCTGGAACAGCCTCTCCTGGATTTCGGGAGGGATGCCGATGCCCGTGTCCTTAACCGTGAAGCTGACGACGGCGTCCGTGGCCGACTCGTCCTCCTTCGCGACGCGCACGACGATCTCGCCCTTCTCCGTGAACTTGATGGCATTGCCTATCAGGTTGGTGATCACCTGCTTGAGCCTGCCCGGGTCGCCCCGCAGCCGCCTGGGCATGTCCGCCGGTATCTCGCAGGCGAGCTCGATCCCCTTCTTTCGCGCCCGCTCCGCAAACACGTCCAAGGCCCCCTCCACCGTCTCGACCAGGTCGAAGTCCAGGATCTCGAAGGTGAGCTTGCCGGCCTCGATCTTCGAGAAGTCGAGGATGTCGTTGAGGATGGTCAGAAGCCCGTCCGCGGAGCTGCGTATCGTTTCGGCGTACTCCTCCTGGACGGGCGTCAGCTCCGTGTCCAGGAGCAGGCCGGTCATCCCGATCACGCCGTTCATTGGCGTGCGGATCTCATGGCTCATGTTCGCCAGGAACTCGCTCTTGACGCGGGAGGACTCAAGGGCCGCGTCGCGGGCCCGGCCCAGCTCCTGCTCGGTCTCCTTCAGCCTCGTGATGTCCACGATGACCCCGACGACGTTCCAGATCTCCATCCCGATCTTCGAGACGGAGGAGCTTTCGTGCAGGTAGAACATCTTTCCCCTGCTAACGACGTGGAACTCCTGCTCGTACTCGGGCGTCCCGTCGATGATGGCCTTCCTGGAGGCCTTGTTAATCGCCTCCCACTCGGGCACGATCTCCTTCGTCCAGAGCGTCGCATTCTCCGGATCGGGGTCCCTCCCGAATATGCGCCTGTAGAGCTCCGACGGCGCGACGTACATCTTCCAGTCGTCGCGGCCGTGCGCCGGGTCTCCCGTGACACGGGCCTGCCAGAGCAGGCAGCCCGCCCCCTTGAAGAGCTGCTCGAGCTGGATCTCCATGCGCTTCCTGCCCTCTTCGGCCTCATGGCGCTTCGTGACGTCGAGGACCACCCCCGCCAGGTTCCACTCGCCCGCGCCTGCGGGCTGGATCTGCACCTCCTCCGAGAGCCAGTGCACGCCGTCGGCCCCGATGATCCGGAACTCCTGCTGGTAGCCCGGCGCGCCGCCGGCCAGGGCCGCCGCCGCCGCCCGCTTGGTCCTCTCGTTGTCCGGCGCCTGGTCGTCCCTCCAGAGGCCGCCCTCGGCGGCGAGCCCGGCCAGGCGGTAGATGGGGTTGTCGTGCAGCTGCGGGGGAGTCCTGATCCTCCACTCGTACTCGGAGCCCCTGAGCGTCACCCGGGCCCACCAGAGCAGGACATTCGAGTGGTCGATCGTGCCGAGGATAAGCTCGTAGTTCTCCAGCTTGGCCTCCTCCTCTCTCCGGTCCCCCAGCGGGCGCGCCGGCTGGCGCCCTTGGCGAATGCGCATGGCCGCGGCCGCGAGCCAGCCGAGGAGGCAGAGGGCCGCGAGGATCCCGAATGCGCCGATCAGGGAGGCGGTGGACACGCTTGGGATGGGATTGGATCCGATGAGGGTTCGGGGAAATCCGGGGCGGGGACGAAAGCCGGTCCGCCCCCGGGGCGGCCAGACCGGCCGGGCAGATAAGAATCCGCGCCCCGAGGGCCTGTCAACCGCTCATGCCCCTGACGGGTGGGCGGGCGTCTGGGGGGCGCCCGCGGCCCCATGGCCCTTGCGGTCCTCGGCGATGAGCATGTACACCGACGGGACGACGAAGAGCGTGAAGAACGTGCCGACGGTCATTCCCGTCACGATGACGATCCCCATGGCGTAGCGGCTTGCCGCGCCGGCGCCCGTCGCGATCACGAGGGGCACCGTTCCGAGGACCATCGCCGCCGTCGTCATGAGGATCGGCCGCAGGCGCACGCCGGCCGCGTGCTTGATCGAGCCGAGCTTGTCGTAGCCCTCCGACTGGAGCTGGTTCGCGAACTGCACGATCAGTATGCCGTGCTTGCTGATGAGCCCGACCAGCGTGATGAAGCCGACCTGGGTGTAGATGTTGACGGTCGAGAATCCGAGGAAGAGGAAGGCGAGCGCGGCCGCGAGGGTCATCGGCACGCTCCCAAGCAGGATGATCAGGGGGTCGCGGAAGCTCTCGAACTGGGCGGCGAGGACGAGGAAGATGATGACGGCCCCGAAGGCGAACGCGATCAGGAGCGTGCTGCCCTCCTGCACGTACTGGCGCGACTGGCCGCCGTAGTCGACCGAGTAGCCCTGGGGCAGGATCGAGGCCGCTTGGCCGCGCAGGAAGTCCAAGGCCTGCCCCTGCGAGACGCCGCCTCGGGGGGCGAGGGAGATGGTGGCCGAGTTGAGCTGCTGGAAGTGGTTGAGCGTCTGCGGCTCGACCCGGAACCTCACCGAGGCGAGGGTCGAGAGCGGAACGAGGGGCCCGTTGCCCGTGCGCACGTAGTAGTCGCCAAGCTGCTGCGGGTTGAGCCGCCCGGTGCGCTCGATCTGCGGGATGACCTTGTAGCTGTTGCCCTGGATGTTGAAGTAGTTGATGTAGCCGCCCCCGAGCAGGGAGCCGACGTCGTTGGCGATGTCCTGCATGTTGATCCCGAGTTCGGCCGCCAGGTCGCGGTCGATGATCAGGTCGCCCTGGGGCTGGTCGAGCTTCAGGTTGCTGTCGGCGTAGGCGAAGAGGCCGCTCTGCATCGCGCTCCCGACCATGGCGTCGGCGACCTGCGCCATGTGCTCGGGCGTGTCCGTCGAGAGGACGACGAACTGCACCGGAAGCCCGCCGCCGCCGCCCGGCAGGGAGGGCCGCAGGAACGCCGCCGTCTTGAACCCGGCGATCGTCGAGAGCTTCGCGCTGACGTAGGGCAAGAGCTCGATCGTGCCGCGCTTGCGCTGGCTCCAGGGCTTGAAGACCATGCCCCCGATCGCGGTGTTCGCGACGCCGGAGGCCGCGCTGCTGGAGATCGCCCCGAAGACCTGGAAGACGTTGCGCGTCTCGGGGAAGCTGCGGAAAACCTTCTCGACCTGGGCGCCGTAGAGCGACGTCTGGTCCACGTTGGCGTCCGGCGCCCCGGTCGAGAGCGCGATGATGATCCCCTGGTCCTCGTCCGGGGCCAGCTCCTGCTTCGTCATCGTGTAGAACGGCCACAGGAGCGCGAGCGAGACGACCGGGATGATCAGCATGACCGGCCAGGTCTGCATCACCGAGGCGAGCAGCCCCTCGTAGCGGTCGCGCAGCTTATCGAAGGTCGCGTCTAGCATGTCCGCGAAGCCGCGTTTGCTGGTGCGGTGCACGAGCAGGCGCGAGCACATCATCGGCGAGAGCGTGAGCGCCACGACGCCCGAGATGATGACCGCGCCGACGAGCGTGAAGGCGAACTCCCTGAAGAGGGTTCCGGTGAGCCCCCCCTGGAACCCGATCGGGGCGTACACGGCCGCGAGCGTGATCGTCATCGCGATCACGGGGCCGCCCAGTTCGCGGGCCCCCCGGATGGCGGCGTCGAACGGGGCCATTCCCTCCTCCATGTGCCTGTGGATGTTCTCGACGACGACTATCGCGTCGTCGACCACGAGGCCTATGGCGAGGACCATCGCGAGGAGCGTGAGCAGGTTTATCGTGAAGCCCATCGCCAGCATGAGGAAGCAGGCGCCCACCAGGGAGAGCGGCATCGCGACTATCGGGATGATGACCGAGCGCACGGAGCCGAGGAAAAGGAAGATGACAACGACCACGATCAGAAGCGCCTCGACCAGGGTGTGGATGACCTCGTTGATGGCGTCGTGGATGTACGCCGTCGAGTCGTAGGGGACCGTGATCCTCAGGCCGGCCGGCAGGGTGGCCGCGATCTCGGGGATGGCCAGCTTCACCCGGTCGATGACGTCGAGGGAGTTGGCCGTCGGCAGCACGTAGATCCCGATGAAGGTCGCGCTTTCGCCGCTGAAGCGCACCGAGGTGTCGTAGCTCTCGGCGCCCAGGACGACGTCGGCGACGTCGCCAAGCCTGATGATCGCGCCGTTGCGCTGCTTGACGACCAAGAGCCTGAACTCCTCCGCCGTGTGCAGGTCGGTCGCGGCGTTCAGGTTCACCGAGATGAACGAGCCCTTGGTCGAGCCGACCGCCGCGAGGGCGTTGTTGGCCGCCAGGGCGGCGCTCACCTCGGAGGGGCTGACGTCGTAGGCGGCCAGCTTGTCGGACTTGAGCCAGATGCGCATCGCGAAGACGCGGGCTCCCAGGATCTGCGCGCTCTGCACGCCGCTTATCGAGGCGAGCTTGGGCTGGACGACCCGGGTCAGGTAGTCGGTGATCTGGTTGTTGTCCATCTGGTCGCTCGAGAAGCTGATGTACATCGCGGCCGTCGTCTCGCCCACCTGGACGTCGATCGTCGGTGGGAGCGCCGCCGCCGGCAGCTGGCTCCTCACCTTGTCGATCTTGGCTATGATCTGGGCTACGGCGGCGTTGGGGTCGTAGTTGAGGATCAGGTGGACCGTGATCGAGCTCGCCCCGGGCGCGCTGCTCGACTCGACGTAGTCGATGCCGTCGGCGCTCGCTATCTGCTTCTCCAGCGGCGTCGTGATGAAGCCCTCGATCAGGTCCGCGCTGGCGCCGGTGTAGATGGTGGTCACCGTCACGATGGCGCTGTTGCTCACCGGGTACTGGCGCACGTTCAGGAGCGCGACCGAGCGCAGCCCGACGAAGAGGATGAGCAGGCTCACGACCGTCGCCAGGACGGGGCGCCTGATGAAGATGTCGGTGAAGTGGCTCAAGTGTTCGGCGGGGTCGGCGCCGGGTCAGACGGCGCCTGGACGCTGTTGTTGACGACGATCGGCGAGCCGTTGTGCAGCTTGAGCTGGCCGGCCGTCACGACCTCGTCGCCGGGCTTGACCCCCTTGACGACGGAGACCTGGTCGCCCCGCGTGTCGCCGAGGGTCACGAAGTGCTGGCGCGCGACGAGCGACTCCTCGCCCGAGCCGCTCCTCGAGCGTTCGACCACATAGACGGCGTTGCCGTACGGGTTGTAGACGATCGCGGACTCCGGCAGGGTCACCAGGTGGTCGGCGCCCGGAAGGACGACGTCGACGCTTGCGTACATCCCCGGCACTAGGCGGGCGTCGGCGTTCGCATAGGTGGCCTCAACCAGGATGTTTCTCGAGGCGTCGTCGACCCGGGATTCGAGCGCGTTCACCTTGCCCTCGAACACGGCGCCCGGGTACGCGTCGACCGTCATCCGCACCGTCTGGCCCGCGCGCAGCACGCCCAGGTCCTGCTGCGGCAGCGAGAAGTTGGCGTAGATGGGGTCCAGGGCCTGCAGGGAGACGATGGAGCCGCCCGCGGGCAGGAACTGGCCAATGTTCACCTGGCGGATGCCCAGGATGCCCGAGAAGGGCGCCCGTATGGTCTTCTTGGCGATGATCGCGCGCTCGTTGTCCGCCGCCGCGACCGCGGCCTTGAACTGGGCCTCGGCGCTGTCCAGGTCCGCCTGCGAATTGGTTTCCTTCGCGCGCAGCTCCTTCGCCCGCACGAGGGTCAGCCGGGCGAGCTCCGCCTGGGCCTCGAACCCGCGCAGCTGGGCCGTGTCCGCGGAGATGTCCTGCTGGACGAGAAGGTCGCCTGCCTGGACCCGCTGGCCCGATTCGAACGAGACGATCGCGACGGCGCCCTCGATCTGGTTGCTCACGGTGACGCCCTGGACCGCGGCGAGGCTCCCGACGGCGTGAAGGTGGTGCTGCCAGTCCGCGAGGGCCGCGGTGACGGTTGAAACCGTCGCCGGGGGTATCTTCATCATGGCCATGCGCGCCTGCAATGCGTGGATGCTGCGCATCTTAATGGCCGCGATGCCGGCGACGACGAGGATGACTGCGGCCGACAGGGCTAGCGTTCGTTTGGCCATCGGTTTCATGCGGGGCGGGGGTTGGACATGGAAAGGTTCAATTCAAAGCGTTTGGCGGCGCGTTGCAATACGTTCAAATGGCGGCCGGCTCCAGAGCCTCCTTCACGGCCCTCAGGAGGGACTTCGGGGTGTAGGGCTTGCTCAGGACGACCAGCGGGGGCCCCTGCCCGGGCTCCTGGCCGACGGACTCCTTGGCGTAGCCCGTCGCGAGTATGGCCTTGAGCGAGGGCTTCTCCGCCTGGAGCCTCGCGGCCAGAAGCGGGCCCGAAAGCTCGCCAGGCAGGACGACGTCGCTAAGCAGGAGGTCTATCTTCCCTCCGTGCCACCGCCACACCTCCAGGGCGCTCTCGCCCGACCTCGCCTGGAGGATCGTGTAGCCGTCTTGCTGCAGGACCGCCGCCGTGAACTCGCGCACGGCGGCCTCGTCCTCAACGAGCAGGATCAGGCCCTTGGACGCGCTCGCGGCGCCCCGCTCGGGCGCCCCCGCCGGCGCAAGGTTCGCGCTCGTGAGCGGCAGGTAGATGCGGAACGCCGTTCCGGCTCCCACCGCGGTCTCGACGTCAATCCATCCGTCGTGGCGCCTGACGATGTCCTGCGCCGTGGCGAGCCCGAGGCCCGCGCCGTGGCCGCTTTCCTTCGTGGTGAAGAACGGCTCGAAGATCCTCGGCAGGACCTCGGGCGCCATGCCGCAGCCCGTGTCCTTGACGGTCAGGCAGGCGTATTCGCCCCTGCGCGCCGGCTGGCCGTCCGGCAGCCTGCTCCCCTCCCTGGGCCGCAGGCCCACGGAGACCACGAGCCGGCCGCCGCGCGGCATAGCGTCGCGCGCGTTGATGGCCATGTTCAAGAGGGCCTGCTCAAGCATGCCGATGTCGGCGCTCACCCGCGGAGCGTCGGGTGACGCCTCGAACTCGACCGTGATCGTTTCGCCCAGGAGCCTGCGCAGCATGGCCGCCAGGGACTCGACCTCGGCGTTCAGGTCGACGACCTCGCGCCGCGGCGTGCGCTTGCGGCTGAAGAGGAGCAGCTGGCGGACGAGCCCGGTCGCCTGCCTGCTCGCGGTGAAGACGCGCTTCAGGGCCTCGGCCGAGGACGGGGGAAGCTCCTCCCTGTCGAGGAGCATGCTCACGTAGCCCGAGATTATGGTCAGCAGGTTGTTGAAGTCGTGGGCGATGCCGCCGGCCAGCTTGCCGACGAACTCCATCTTCTGCGCGTGGATGAGCTCCGCCTCGAGCCGCTTGCGCTCGGTGATGTCCGAGACGACCCCGACGGTGCGGGCGGGCCCACGGGGGCCCTCAGACAGGGGAAAGCCGCGGTCGAGGACCCATCGCTCCGACCCGTCGGGGCGCATGATGCGGTATTCGACCTCGCACGGCGCGCCGTGCGCCAGCTTTCGCCTCGCCTCGGCGAAGACCGCCCTGTCCAGGGGCTCAACGGTCGCCACCCATCCGCCCGGGCCCGAGAGGACCTTGCCCGGCGGCGCGCCCCAGATGCCCTCGAAGGCGGGGCTCACGTAGAGGACGGCCGAGGCGTCGGCCGAGCCGACCCAGAACGCGTCGCCTATGGATTCCAGCATTTCCAGGAGCCTCTCGCGGGGCTCGCCAGCGGGATCGCGATTCATGGGGGTGGTCACGGTTGGGTCGCCGGCCCGCTGGGCGGGCGAGGCGGATCGTGCAAGGTGCGGGTTGGCGCCGCCGTTGGCAAGGCGATCCAAGTCACAGCCAGGTCTTGAGGATCGCGCAGACCCCGAAGCCGAAGAGGACGGCTCCGGAGGCTCGGTTGACCGCGAGAAGCCAGCCCGGCTTCACGCGCGAGCGCAGGAGCCCGACCGAGCCGCACAGGATGAGCCACCAGGCCGCCGAGCCCGCGAAGATCCCCAGGACAAGCACCGCCGCGCTGGCGTAGTCCGAATAGGCCCCGAGCCCGAAGCCGGTGAAGACCGCCGCGAACGAGAGGATCGTCGCCGGATTCGAGAGAGTGAGGATCACGGTGGAGGAGTATCCCGCCAGGGGGCCGCCCGGCGCGTCCCGAGCGGGTTCCTGCGCCGCCTGGCGAAGGAACGAGCGCAGGCCCAGCCAGCACAGGAAAATCCCGCCGCCCAGCCCGAGCCAGGACTGCCAGCGCACGAGCAGGCCCGACACGGACGTGAGGCCGAAGCCCGCGACGCAGCCGTAGGCGGCGTCCGCCGTCGCCGCCCCGAGGCCCGACGCGAACCCCGCCCTCGCCCCGAGGCCGAGCGAGCGGCGGATGCAGAGGACGCCGATCGGGCCGACGGGGGCCGCGATGGAGAACCCGATCACGAGGCCCCTTAGGAGCAGTGAACCGTGCATGGCGAAGCAGAAACTTGCCCGGCGGCGGGCCGGCGGCCAACCCAATCTTGGCCGGCCCGGGCCCGCCGCGAGCCGCTGTTTGACAATCGCAAAGGCCCGGTGGAGATAGTGCGCCGCCATGACTACCCCGCATCGGTTTCCCTCCGCCATCCTCCTAACCGCGGCGCTCCTCGCGCCCCCGGCCGGCGCCGCAGGCCCATCGGCCGGCCTGCTGCTGGTCGCCAACAAGGGCGACGACACGCTGTCGATTGTGGACGCGGGAGCCGGCAGGCAGGTCGCCGTGGTCAGGGAGGAGGGGACCACCGGCCACGAGGTGGCGGCGTCCCCCGACGGAAGGCGCGCGTTCGTCCCGGTCTACGGGAGCGGGGGCGTCGGCACGGCCGGCACGGACGGGCGGCTGCTGAGGGTCATCGACCTGGACCGGCGCTCGATCGTCGGCACGGTGGACTTCGGCAGGGGGGTGAGGCCCCACCGGCCGGTCTTCGAGCCCGTGCGGGGGCTGCTCTACGTGACCACCGAGCTCGAGAACAGCGTCACGGTCATCGACCCGGTCACGCTCAGGATCGTGGGGTCGATACCGACCGGCTATCCGGAGTCGCACATGCTTGCGGTGACGCGCGACGGCCTGCGCGGGTACACGGCAAACGTGAGGTCCGGGACGGTCTCGGTCCTCGACCTGGCGGCGCGCAAGCTGGTGACGACCATCCAGGCCGCCCCGCGGGTGCAGCGCATCGCCCTGTCCGTGGACGACCGGTTGGCCTTCACCGCGGACCAGACCGCCCTCAGGCTGGTCGTCATCGACACCTCGAGCAACACGGTGCGCGGGTCCATACCGCTTCCCGGGCTGGGGTTCGGAACGGCGCCTACGCCGGACGGCCGCTGGCTTCTCGTGGCGGTCCCCGCCCTGGACGTTGTCGGGGTCGTCGACCTTGCCTCGATGAAGGTCGTTCGGACGCTGGACGTGCCCAAGGCGCCCCAGGAGATCCTCGTTCGGCCGGACGGCGCCTCGGCCTACGTGTCGTGCGACTCCGCGGGCCAGGTCGCGGTCGTGGACCTCGCGGGCTGGCGCGTCGAAAGGCTGATCGCCGTGGGCAGGACGGACGACGGGCTCGCCTGGGCGCCGGCCAACTAGCCGCGGCTTGTCACGGGGCGAAGAACTTGGCGAAGAGCTCGTCGCACTGGCGGGCGAGCGAGAAGTCTTTCTGGGTCACGCCGCCCTTGTCGTGGGTCGACAGGGTGAGCGTGACCTTGTTCCAGCGCACGTCGATGTCGGGATGGTGGTTCGCCTTCTCCGCCCTCACCGAGACGCGGTTCACGAAGTCTATGGAGTCGAGGAACCCGCGGAACTCGTAGCGGCGGCGGATCGCCTTGGCTCCGCGCCTCGACCACGCGGGCAACGTCCCCAGGAGCTGGGCGACCTGCCGGTCGTCCAGGGGCGGCTTGCTCTTCGACTGTCTTTCCACGGCGGGCGATTCTTGGCGTTTGCGCCCGGCCCCGCAATACCGAAAGGCCGCGCGCCCGGGCCTACGGCTTCTCGAGCACGCGGTCCGCGGCGAGCACGAGGAAGACGTAGTCCGAGGTGGGGTACCCCAGGCAGTACTCCGCCTGCTGCCAGAGGAACGGCCACTCGAGCAGCTCGGGGAAGTCGGGCCGGATGAGCGCGGTGCCTGAGGCGACCCCTCCCGGGATGTAGGACCAATCCGCGCGGTTCGTGCCGTAGGCGGGGATGAGCGACTTCGAGCCGACGCCCGAGACGAACGAGGCCGTGTTGGAGCCCGGGTGGCAGCCGAGGATGAAGTTGAGCGCGCTTAGCATGTAGGTCGGCGGGAAGATGTCCGGCGCCCCCGCGTGCAGGAAGTACTGCTGGACGCCGAAGCGCCCGATCTGCCAGCCCGCGCCCCAGATGTACGGCTCGTAGGGGACCCCGTAGGGGGTCCTCGAGGCCATCTCGTCCACCCGGGCCCTGTACTGCACGAGCGCGGCCCTGACCTTCGCCGTGAACGCGTCGTCGCCGACGAGCGCGATCGCCCGCGCGCCGAGCCAGCCGAGGCGCACGGGCCTGGACGCGATCGCGCCGCCCAGCGCCAGGATCACGTCGCGGTACGCCTTCTCCCGTGTCGTCTGGTAGAGCTCTATCGCCGCCTCGAGCCTGAGGGCCGACGTCTCCGGCACGTTGGCCCGCGCCCAGAGCTCCCTCGCGACGCGCAGGCAGTCCTTGGCCATCGGATCGTTGTAGCCGGCCAGCGCGCGGGATGCCGCCGCCAGCGCCCCGGCCACGCCCAGCTCCCTTGCCGGATTGTCCTCGGTGAACACCCACCGGTCGTCGGCCGAGCCGGGCGAGCCAAGCGGCGGAAGGTGGTCGATCCTCGGTTCGGACTGGTCGCCCGCCGTCGCCGCCGCGGCGAGGACCTTCACCGCGGCGCCGTCGGTGTCGTGGAAGACCTGGTTGTCCGTCATTCCGGCCGCGTCCCCAAGGAAGGTGTACTGGTGCAGCGAGGCGTCCTGGATGCCTCGGTAGAGGCGGCCCAGCGAGTCGTAGCCGCCGACGATCGTGAGGACGCCGTGCTCGATCTGCTGAAGGATGTCCGGCTTGCCGTCCGGCCTGTGTATCTCGACGATGCGCGCCTCCTCGTCGATCGTGGTGTCGTCGAGCGTCGGCCTGAAGAGCTCCCAGGCGAGCGCGAGCCCGTGGACCGTGTCGGCCTGGGACTCGATCCTGAAGTCATGGTCCCCCGCGTCGAACCACCCGCCGCGGTCCAGGCCCGGCACGTGCTCGCCCGGCTTGAACTTGGTGAGCGTCGAGGGTCCCTGCGAGTATCCGTCGAAGTGGACGTGGTTCACCGGCGCCATCAGGGCGTCGTCCAGGTGCGACACGCCGTGCCAGAGGCGATAGTGGTCGCTCACGCGCATGTGCCCCATCTGGACGGGAAGGAAGTACTCGACGGTGGGCTGCCACACATTGCGCTTGTACACCTCGTCGCTGATCTGGAAGGGGCTCGAGCGCGCATCGCCGTAGCCCACGATGTACGTCCCCGGCTCGACCGTCTTCGTGAAGTCAAACTGCAGGTAGCGGTAGCGAAGGAAGCGCCCCCAGTCGCTGGGCGGGCCCTCGGCGACCCGCTCCAGGCCGCCCTCGCCCGCGCGGTAGAGCGCCACGGGCCCTGACGCCGTCTCGCGGCCGTCGAGCTCGATGACGGCCACCTTGGGCTGGCCCGGGCGGTAGCCGACCTGCGAGACCTGGACGACGGGCCGAGACCTGAAGCCGGTGATGGCGTGCGGAGTGACGAGCCACTCGATCG
Organism: Opitutaceae bacterium; assembly: GCA_003151515.1. Taxonomy (GTDB): domain Bacteria; phylum Verrucomicrobiota; class Verrucomicrobiia; order Opitutales; family Opitutaceae; genus Palsa-1447. The sequence continues at coordinate 26,294 of PLXS01000023.1, read as the reverse complement.
CCCCCTTTGTGGCGCCCGCCGGCACAAGCGATCGCACGACGAACCAGCCGTTGTTGTGCTGGGCGCGGCCGTCGAGCAGGACGAGCTCCCCGCCCCGCACCGACTCGATGGTCATGCGCTGCAGCTCGGACTCGGGCGCGACCGAGAGCATCCGGCCGCGGCCGAGCGGGGCCAGCTCATAGTCGCCGTCCTCGACGGAGCCGGGGCCGTTCGCCTGGCGCGGGAACGTGCCGAACTCGCCGCCGATCGCGTACGACTTGCCAAACAGGATCCCCGGGAAGAGCTCGAGGTTGAAGCCGACCTTTCCGGCCCAGCCGGCCGGCAGCGGCTGGTCCAGGTCGACGACGATGCGGAACGCGCGGCCCTCGGGCCGCACCCTGACGAGGTACCCCATGTTCAGGTCGGGGAACGTGAGCGGATTGATGCCCCTGCCGATCTTGCTCTCGTCGGGGTAGGCCATGTGCACGCTGATCTCCTGAGTCGAGCGGTCCACCTGGCGCTTGCCCGAGGCCGGCGTCGGCTGCCATTGCCCCGGCGTCGGCTCGAGCCTCAGGTCGCCGTTTGTCGCGACGCGCTGTCCGTTCAGGATGATGCTGACGCCGCCCTGGTGGCTCTCGGGATAGAAGTCATGGGCGAGCATCACGTTGAGCCCGGCCATATCCAGGTACTCCTGGTCGTTGAGCGCCAGGGCTTCTTGCGCATCCTCGGCCGCGGGCAGGCGGGCCGCGGCCAGCAAGGCGATTGCGGTGCAGGCGGAGCGAAGCGCCGCCCGGGATCTCGGGGGTTTCTGGGGCATGTGTCGGCGAACGATCAACGCGGAATTGCGAATTGGCAACCCGCGGCGCCGGCGCCCGTATTCGGCCCTACTGCGCTCCCGGAGCCTGCTGCGTGCCGGGGCTGTTCTGGTTCGCGTACTGCAGCGCCAGCTGGAGCTGGGCTATGGCGATGTCGCAGGCGTTGATCGCATCGACGCGGTGGCCGCCGAAGTCGTGCGCGGCGGCCTGCATCTCCGCCTTGGCGCGCTCCAGGGCCCTGATGGCCGCCCTGATGGCCGGGTGGTAGTGCCGGCCGCCTGTGGGGGCCGCGGGATTCGCCGGCGGGGTGGGGGTCGGCGCGCTCTGGGCGCATACGGAATAGGTGAGGACCGAGAGCCCCACCGCGCTCGCTGCAAACAATGCCAGCAGTTTCTTGTTCATGGGATTAAGGCGGAGGTTCAGAGGCAGACGCGCGCCCGCCCGGTTTGGTTACGCCTTTCCGCGCGCCTTGGGACCCGCTACTGGGCGATGAGTCCCGGATCGATGCCCTTGTCCAGAGCGAACGTTGCCCCGACGGCGCCCACCACGGCGTGGGCCCGGTCGAGGCCGAGGTCCTGGCGGAAGCGCAGCACGGTCTCGATGCCCGTGCAGTGCGCGCCGATCAAGTTGTCGACGCCGACCGCCGCCAGCTTCCGCGCGGTCCAGCGCAGGGTGTCCTCGGAAGCGCTAAACAGGTGGATTCCGCCGATCAGGGCGTGGACCCGCACCGGCCGGACGATCTCGCGCGAATACTCGACGATGTTTACGACCCCGGCGTGCCCGCAGCCCGTGAGCACGACAAGCCCCCGGTCGGTGTCGCACACGAGGGACATGTCCTCCGGGATGGTGTCCTCGACCAGGCCGGCCGGGGTCCTCACGCGGCCCGTCTCGCTCCAGTTGCGCTCGGGGTAGCGCCTCGGCACCGGTCCGGTGAGCCATACTCCCCCGTAAAGCTGGGCGGGCCCCTCGTGGACGACGAAGACCCCCCCGGTCGCCTCGTACTCGGACTTGATCGCTATCATCGTGTTGCCCTCGACGAGGGGGATTCCCGAGGTGCGCGGATAGAAGATGCCGAGCGCGACATGGGTCCTGGAGAGCGCCGAGGGGGACCTGGCCATCACCGAGCGCCTGAGCGTCATGAATCCCCCGACGTGGTCGGAGTGGTGGTGGCTTAGGACGGCCTCGGGCACCGACGACAGGTCGACGCCAAGCTCCCGGGCGTTCTTCAGGACCACGTCGGTATGCGCCCCGGTGTCGAAGAGGATGCGGTGGCCGTCGGCCTCGACCAGCGCGGAGAAGCCCCATTCGCCGAGTTCCGAGCGGTCCGCGAGCATGGTGGACAGTATGGTTATCTTCAGGCGCTGGACCCGCCCCGCGGGCACGTCGGCGCCGGCCCTGAGCCCGGACGGCGCGAGAGCCAGGACGAAGCCGGCCAGCAACGCCGCTGACACGGCGCGGCTCATGGCGCGGGGGCCCCCTCCCGATTGCGCCCGACGGCCAGCACGCTAAGCCCTGCGATCCCCGAGCAGAGGGGGTCGGTGAGCCTGGAGACGCCGACAAAGAACCTGTCGTAGACGCGCAGAAGGGCGTTTGTCGACGGCGCGTCGAGCTGCGCGCCGGCATGGCGCGCCCGGCCGAGCCAGCCCGCGGCGAGCCAGCCCGGCACCCCGGGCAGGTTGATGTAGCGCGCCCTTTCGACCCCCCATCCCGCCGCGCGCATGGCGGCCGCGAGCGATGCCCGCGAGTAGCGGCGCTGGTGGCCGGCCTCGCGGTCCAGGCCGTTGAAGAGCGGCTGCATGGCGGGGACAATCAGCACGAGCGCAGCTCCGGGTGCGGCCACGCCGCGCAGGAACGCCAGGGCCGCCTCGTGCGCGCGGATGTGCTCGAGGACGTTCAGCAGCACCACCGTGTCCGGCGAGAACGCGGCGGCGGCGGCGCGCGACGGCCCGGGCTCCTCGAGGTCGAGGCGCAGCGTCTCAAGCAGGGGGGAGGCGGCCGAGCGGCGCAGGTCCTCGAGGTGGCCCGCGTCAAGGTCGCAGCCCAGGACCCGCCGGCCCTCCGAGAGCATCCGCCTCGTGTAGTGCCCGAAGCCCACGCCGACCTCCATGACGCGCGCCCCGAGCAACGGCTGCACGTGCGACCACAGGTATCCGTGGTAGCGGGTTATCGTGGCCATGGCCGAGCTCATGGTCAGCGGAAGCTCGGCCCCCGGTCGGCTCGCCTGTTCCTGCGTGGCGCTCACTTCTTGTTGATGATCTCGGCTATCAGGCCGAAGAAGAACACCTGGAAGGCCATGAAGCAGAGGACGAGCGTCAGCCCGCCGAAGTGGTTGTTGAGCATCAGGTCGCGGATGCCGCGGACGACCGCCAGAAGGCCGATGAAGAGGCTCAAGGGGATGAAGAACCTCAGGGGCCGGAAGTAGAGGGAGAGGCGCAGGAGCTGGTAGCCGAAGCGCACCGGGTCCTTGAGCGGGTGAATGCTCGAGCGCCCTATCCGCTCGAAATACTCGATCGGGACAAACGCCACCTCGTAGCCGGAGGTCAGACCGACCATCGTGAGCGTGGAGCTGAAGGAGAACCGGTCCGGGAAGATACGCCGGTGGCCGTCGTAGATCTCGCGGTGGAAGACCCTCATGCCGGAATTGAGGTCGGCAATGGGGTGGTTGGCGAGGTAGCCCGCAAGGCACGTGAGGACTCGCTTGGGCGTTCGCCGCAGCCACCCGATGTCGCTCCAGCTGCGCGCCCCGACGACCATCTGGTAGTCGCGCGTCATGGGGAGCATCTCCGAGAGCCTCTCGGGGGGGTAGGTCCCGTCCGCGTCGATGATCCCGATCCACGGGAAGCGGGCCGAGCGCAGCCCGCTCGAGAGCGCCGCCCCGTAGCCGCGGTTGGCCCTGTGCCTTACGAGCCGCGCGCCCGCCTGCGCGACGCGCCCGTACGGGGCGCCGGCGGAGCCGTCGTCGACCACGATCACCTCGTGGTCCCATCCCGCGTCGGCGGCCGCGCGGCCGAGCTTCGCCACCGTCCCCAGGACGACGTCCGGGTCCTCATTGAAGCAGGGGACGATGAAGCTCACGCCCCTGGTCTCGCCCCCGTCATCGCGCTCGGGTGGGTTGCTGTCCATGCGCTCGGTGGTTTGAAGCTACGCGAGAGCAAATGCGCGGCGCCGTCAAACGCATCCTTGCGCGGGCAGGGCGCCCCGGGGCCCAATTTTCTCGCATAGGGGGCGCCGCGTCCTTCATTTCCAGTCCGTGAGGCGGCACCGCGCATGAATGAGAGCCCCAGACCGGGAGGGTCCCTCCGGGGCCGGGCGGCCGCGCTCCTGTGCGATCCGCCGTACCTCGCCCTGGTCCTGCTGATGCTCGCCGCCTTCATGGCGACGCGCATCCCCTTCTTCTGGTACAGCCCGAGGGTCGACCTTTCCCAGGATTCGCAGAGCTACCTGGACGTCGCCGACACGATGCGCTCGGGCCACTGGCCCCGATTCATCTTCCGCACGCCCGGCTATCCGCTCCTGGTCTGGGCCGTGACCTCGTGCGTCGACCGCTGGATCGCCGTCATCGTTGTCCAGAACCTCCTCTCGTTCGCCTCGGCCCTGTTCCTGGTCCACTCCGTGCGGCGCCTGCGCAGGTCGCTCGCGCTGCCCGCCGCGCTGGCGGTGTGCGGCTTCCTCGGCAGCCCGCAGGTCCTGGTCTACGACGTCTCGCTCTTGAGCGACAGCCTCTACACGAGCGTGCTGATCCTCGCCGCCGGCTCCCTGGTGCTCGCCGCGGCCCGCGCCACGCCGGGGAGCCTCGCGCTCGCGTCGGCGCTCATGGCGCTCGCCATCCTCGTGCGCCCTGCGGGCGCGTATTTTGCGGTGATCTACGCGGCGGTCCTGGCCTACCTGCTCTGGAACGGGGCGGGCCGGGGCCGGGCGCTCGGGTTCGCCGCCCCGTTCCCGGCGATCCTCCTCGCGTTCTGCGCCTACAATTACGCGACGATCGGCCAGTTCGTGATAAGCCCCTTCGCTGAGGCGAACCTCGCGGGCGCGACAGCGCTCTTCTGGGAGCCCGACCCCGGGCTGCCACCATCGGTCAACAAGGCCCTCGAGGGCCTTCCCGAGTCCTACGAGAGGAACGGGATCACGCGCGCGGATCTGGAGCTTGTCAGGACGTCCTGGGACGCCGGGGCGCTCTTCGAGGTCTACGCCAAAGCGTACAACCGCCTGGTCTGGAGCGCCGGATGGGGCTCGGGCACGCGCTTCGGCCCGGGGGACTACCTGCAGAACAGGCGATACATCCGCGAGGTGTCGCTGACCGCCATCCGCAGGCACCCTGACCTCTACGCAAAGTACGTGTGGGCGAACATGGTCTCCTTCTTCGGCGGCATCGGCTACAAGTTCGATTTCTACGACTCGATGAGGTACCGCAGCCGCGGCGAGCCGACCGCCGATGCGCGCGACTTCGCGCGGGGTAGCGCATCCGCGGGTGGCGGGCCGGCGGGCGAGGAGGCCGCGGCCCCGGCCGGCGAGCGCCTCCTGCGGGGCCTGCAGCATGCCTGGCAGTGCGTCCACGGCGCGGTCTACCAGAGCGTGCTCTGGAGCTGGGCGTACGCGGCCATGCTGGGGATGAGCCTGGCGCGGCTGGCCCGCTCGCGCGGCCGCCACGACGGCGCCTTCCTCCTGTTCATGCTTTCGCTCATGCCCCTCGGGGCGAGCCTGGTCGTCTGCCTGGTCGAGACCGCGACGGACCGCTACAGCTATCCGACGCAGTTCATCTGCTACCTGCTTGTGGCGCTCTCGCCCCTGCTGTTCGGGCCCGCGCGCTACGGTCTTGGCGAGGCGCCGCCGCATCCCTTAGCCTAGGCCAACCAAGCATGTGCGGAATAGCCGGATTTGTGGGGGCGGGCGCGGAGGAGGACCTGCGGCGCATGGTCGGGGCCGTCGCCAGGCGCGGGCCCGACGACACGGGCTTTTGGCGCGACGCAAGGACGTCCGTGAGCCTGGGCCACAGCCGCCTCTCGATCCTGGACATCGAGGGGGGCCACCAGCCGATGGAAAGCGCCGACGGCGCCCTGGTGATCGTCTTCAACGGGGAAATATACAACTTCGCCGAGCTTCGCTCCGAGCTGGCCTCCCGCGGGCACGTCTTTCGCACCGACCACTCGGACACCGAGGTGCTGCTCAACGGGTACCGCGAGTGGGGCGCGGGCCTGCCCGCCCGCTGCAACGGCATGTGGGCCTTCGTGATCTACGACCGCGCCCGCCGCAGGCTCTTCGGCAGCCGCGACCGGTTCGGCAAGAAGCCCCTGTTCTACTTTTCGCGCAGCGGGACGTTTGCCTTCGGCTCCGAGCTCTCGGCCATCAGGGCCCACCCGGCCGCGCCGTCCGGGCTCTCGCGCCGCTCGCTCAAGAAATACTTCGGGTATGGCTACATCCCCGCTCCCGGCACGATCCTCGAGGGCGTCTACAAGCTTCCGGGCGGCTGCTCGCTCACGGTGGAGCTGGACGACCCCGCGCTCGGCGCCAGGGTTGAGCGCTACTGGGACCTGGTCCTCGAGCCGTTTGCGGGCTCCGAGATCCCGGCCGACCCGGAGCAGGCGTGGGGCGAGGAGATACGCTCGCGCCTTGACGCCGCCGTGCGCCGCAGGCTTGTCGCTGACGTGCCGGTGGGCGTCTTCCTGAGCGGGGGCGTCGACTCCTCGGCCATCGCCGCGCTTGCGTCGCGGCACGTGCCGGCGGGCAGGCTCGAGACGTTCAGCATCGGCTTCGAGGAGGCGAGCTTCGACGAGTCCGCCCACGCGCTGCGGGTGGCGCGGCTCTTCGGCACCAACCACCACGTGGAGACCCTTTCCATGGCGAAGGCCGCGGGGCTTCTCGGGGAGATCGCGGGCAAGCTCGACGAGCCGATGGGCGACAGCTCGCTCCTGCCGTCCTACCTCCTGAGCCAGTTCACCCGACGCCACGTCAAGGTCGCGCTGGGCGGAGACGCCGGCGACGAGCTGTTCGCCGGCTACGACCCCTTCGTCGCCCTGCGCAAGGCGGAGCTTTACTCGAGGCTCGTGCCGCGACCCGTGCACCGGGCGATATGCATGGTCGCCGCCCGCATGCCGGTGTCGCACAGCTACATGAGCTTCGACTTCAGGCTGAAGCGCACGCTGCGCGGACTCTCGCACCCTCCCAGGCTCTGGCTCCCGGTCTGGATGGCGACGCTCGGCGTCTCGGAGCTCGAGGAACTCTTCCGGGAGCCTGTGGACCTCGAGGATGTCTTTTCCGAGGCCATCGCGGCGTGGGAGGGCTGCCGGCAGGCGGACGTCATGGACCGCACACTGCAGTTCTACGTGAAGCTCTACCTGCAGGACGACATCCTGGTCAAGGTCGACAGGGCGACCATGATGCACGGGCTCGAGGCGCGCGCCCCCTTCCTGGACATCGACTTCGTCGACTTCGTGCGGCGGATCCCCTCGTCGTGGAAGTACCGCCGCGGCCAGACGAAATACATCCTGAAGAAGGCGCTCGAGCCCCTGCTGCCGCGGGACGTGCTCTACCGCAGGAAGCAGGGTTTCGGCGTCCCCGTCGGCGCATGGTTCAAGGACGGGAGCCTGGACCTGAACCCGGCCGCTCCTGTGGGCGACCTCAACACGGCCTTCATCCAGGCCAAGCTGGCCGAGCACCGCGCCGGCCGATCCGACCAGAGGGCGTTCCTGTGGAACACGTGGCTCCTTCAGGCCTGGTGCGGCGCGGGGGCCGCGCCCACCCCGGCTCCGGGTTAGGACCAGCCGGGGCCGAAGGCCTCCTTGAAGTGGCGCCGGCACATGGCGACGTAGCGGTCATTGCCCCCGATCTCCACCTGCTGGCCCACGCGCACGGCCTTGCCGTCGTGGGTCACGCGCAGGTTCATGGTCGCCTTGCGCCCGCAGTGGCAGATGGTCTTCAATTCGATCAGGTTGTCGGCCACGGCAAGCAGCTCGGCGCTGCCGGGGAAGAGGCGCCCCTGGAAGTCGGTGCGCAGGCCGTAGCAAAGGACCGGAATGCGAAGGATGTCGGCGATGTCGGTCGCCTGCCTCACCTGGGCCGGCGTGAGGAACTGAGCCTCGTCTATGAGGACGCAGGCGACCGGCTTCTCGGCGTGGGACGCGCGCACGCTCTCCAGGAGGTTGTCCGTCACCTTGAGGGCCGTGGCGTCCTTCTCGAGGCCGATCCTCGACTGTATGCGCCCGGCGCCCGCCCGGGTGTCGAGCGCCGGCACGAAGAGCAGCGTGCGCATCCCGCGTTCGTGGTAGTTGTAGCTCGACTGGAGCAGGATGGTGCTCTTGCCCGCGTTCATCGCCGAGTAGTAGAAGTATACCTTCGACATGGCACCAGACGCTTGAGCGCCTGCGGGCAAAAGGCGAGACAAGCGCCGCCGCCGCCGGCCTTGGACGGGGGTAGGATTCGCTTGTGGACGCCGGGGGCGATCCGGGCGAGCATGGCCGAGATAATTGAGAGACCATGGCCCAGCCCCCGCACATCCTCCACAGGCTCCAGAGGCTCGGCGTGGCCCCCAGCGACGTCGACGAGCGCTTCATCAGGGGCGGCGGCCCCGGTGGCCAGAAGATCAACAAGACGTCGTCGACCGTGTGGCTGAGACACAAGCCCACGGGCGTCGAGGTGCGCTGCCAGGACGAGCGCTCCCAGGCATCCAACCGCGAGAGGGCCTGGGAGCAGCTTTGCGCGAGGCTTGAGGCGCTTGCGAGGATGGCCCAGTCCGCCGCGAGGCAGGAGAAGGAGAGGCAGCGCCGCCGGGTCAGGCAGAAGAGCAGGGGACAGAAGGCGAGGATGATCGAGGCGAAGAGGCACCGCGCCTCGATAAAGGCCTCCCGGGGCCGGCCGGAATCCGACTGAGGGCGCCGGAGGCGCCGGGTCAGTCGACCTGCAGCTCGGTGACCGACCAGGTTCCCTCGGGCGAGCGGGACGCGTCCCTGATGACGACGTAGCGTCCGCGGATCCCCTGGGGAAGCCGGATCACCGTCTTTGCGGTCTCGCCCGCGCCCGCCGCGCGCGCGGCCCCGGGCTCGTCGGGGTCGTTGGTAACGAATACCTCGTAGCGCTCCGGGAAGTCGCCGACGCGTCCGGTCTGGTCAAGGGTGATCACGCGCACGGGCCGGCTGCGGCCGAAGTCGACCCTGATCCACCGGTTTGGCGACGCGGGCGCCCACCACGCGGTCTGGGGGTCGCCGTCCACCATGTCGGCGAGGCGTTCCGCGCCCGCGGAGGCCGTGAGCGCCGGGGGCCAGTCCCGGTTCGCGCGGATCGCAAGCACCGCGTCCTTCGCATCGGCCCCGAGGACCGGGTCCGACTGGAGCTTCCTGGCGAGGGAGAGCGCCGCGTCGCTCGAGCCGCGCGAGAGCAGGAGCACAAGCTGCCTGCGGTCCTGCTCGTCCGAGGCCCGGGCGAGCAGCCGGGCGACGAGGTCGGACGGCTCCCTGGAGGGGATCGACCTGCGGCGCTCGACGGCCCTCATGGCGCCCCGCAGGGCAGCGGACCTCACGGCCGAGTCAGCGGACCTTTCCGAAACCTCCACGAGCTGGCTGAGCGCGGCGTCGCCGGGCCACTGCGCGAGGACGCCCGCGGCCGTCGCTGCGACGTTGGACTCGCTCGCCAGGGCCAACCTGAGGGCGCAATCGGCCGCCGGCCCGTCGCCCAGGCGCGGGAGCACCGGCAGCAGGCGCAGGCGCACGGCGGGCGTACCGCTGTCCAGCGCGTCGGTGACCGGCCGGTCGCGTCCTGCCGCGTCCGGGTTGCGCTTCGTCACATTGACAAGCGCCCGGATCGCGAGCCCTGTCTCGGCGCGGTCCGGGGAGCCGACAAGCCAGGCGAGGATCGCCCCCTGGTCCCCCGCGGCGCCTATGGCCTCGAGCGAGCGAAGCGCGCCCCGGCGCACCGACGGGTCGGAGGCGGCGAGCGCCGCGACGAGCAGCGGATCGCCTTCCGTCATCCCGCGCTGGCCGATCTCCCCCAGGAAAACCGCCCTCATGGCGGGCTCCGCCCCGGCCGCCCCCGCGAGCACCGCCGCGCCCACGCCGGGCCCGGACAGCCTGGCAAGGCTGTGGAATGCCAGGCTCCCCTCCCTGCCCGGGGACTTTTCAGCAATCTCCGCGAGGCTCATGGCCACGTCCCGGCTGCCGGGAAGCATGCCCAGCGCTGCGATGGCGGCCTCCCTCACCGAGGCGTCGGCAGACTTGGCGGCTGAGAGAAGCGTCGCAACCGCGGCCGGATCGCCCTTTCGGGCGAGGGCCTCAATGACCGCGGCCTGCGTCGGGTGGTCAAAGGCCACGAGGTTCTCGCAGAGCCCCTGGACCAGGTCCGCGGAGCGCAGGGAGGCGATCGCCTCAAGAGCGACCTGCTTGAAGGCGGGGTCGCTCCCCTCGAGCACCACGACCACGCGCTGGGTCGCGGCCGAGGGCTCGCGCACGAGCAGGCCCCGCCACGCCGCGGCCCGCTGCGCCTTCGGCACGCCCGCGTCCCCGTAGATTGCTCGAAGGGCCTCGGAGCCATCCGTGACGGGCTCGCGCGCGATGCAGGCGAGCCTGGCCTCGACCACCGCGGGCGACGATGGCGACGGCGCCGCCTCGAGCGCGGCCAGCGCCGCGGCCGTGCCGATGCTCCCCAGGGCCTTTGCCGCTGCCTCTGCCGTCGGGCCGTCAGCATCGACAAGAAGGGGGGCGATGACGCGGACGGCCTCGGCCATGCGGCGGTTCCCGACCGACTGGAGGAGCGCCAGGCGCGTCGGCCCGCTCGCACCCTCGAGCGCCCGCACGAACAGGGCGTCGACCTTGGGCCCGCCGACAGGCTCAAGGGCCAGGCGCGCGGCGTTCACGAGCCTCGCGTCCGACAGCATCGGGGCGAGCACCGCGAGCGTCGCGTCGTCGGCCGTTTGCGCGCCAAGCAGCTGGCCCAGGCGCTGGCAGATCGCCTGCCACGCGTCGAATGTCGCCTGGGGCTGGCGAAGCACCTGGACCATGCCCGAGACCAAGCCGGCGACCCGGTCGGGGTCCTTTCCGGCGGCGGCTATCGAGCGGTCCAGGCGCTCGAGGGCCCGCTGGCTGCCGCCGTACTCCAGCGACGCCAGCGCCGAGTATGATCCGGCGTCCATGACCGCCGGCTCGGGCGCCCTGAGAAGGCCGGCACAGCCGGCGAGCAATGCCAGCACCGGGAGGCAGAGCAGGAGGGGCAGGGGGCCTGGGAGAGGGCGGCGGAACATGCTTTGGGGTCTGTGCAGGCCGCCCTAGAGCGCAGCGTAGGGCGAGCGGCGGGGGCGGTCGAGCCAGCGCGCGGCGACATCGTCTCCAACCACATCCTCGGCGCCCGGATCCCAGCGCACGGGCCGTCCGATCCTCTCGGCGATGGCGTTCAGGTGGCACACCGTCGCCGTGCGGTGGCCGATCTCGACGTCGGCGATGGGCCGCTGGCGGCTGCGCACCGCGTCAAGGAAGTCGCCCTGGTGGTTGCTGCTCTCGTAAAGGTGGACCTCGTCCGCGCGCAGCGGGCGCTCCGCCAGTTCCGGCGGGTCCGTGACGAGGTAATCGCCACGGGACACCCACACCTTGCCCTGCTTGCCCGTGAACTCGATCATCGCCTTGAGGCCTTCGTCGACGCGCTCGACGGGGAGGCCGCTCGCATAGACGTGGGTCTGGTACGCGGCGCCCTGCCAGCCCTTGGGGATGAACTCGACGGGGCCCGAGGCGTCCATGCCTAGCGCCCACTGGATGATGTCGAAGTGGTGGGCGCCCCAGTCGCCGTTCTTTCGCTCGCCGTACTCGTAGAAGCAGCGCCAGCCGCCCCCGAAGTCGCCCCTCACCCTCGCCTCGTTGTAGGGCCTCCACGGCGTCGGCCCGAGCCAGCGGTCGTAGTCGAGGCCGGGCGGGACGGGCTGCTCGCCGAGCGCCGGGGCCCGCGGGAACTCGCCCAGCGAGGTGCGCACGCGAACGAGATCGCCTATCCAGCCGTTTCGCACGATCTCGGCCGCCTTGCGGAAGGAGGCGTTCGAGCGCTGCTGGCTGCCGGTCTGCAGGATTCGCCCGTGGCTGCGCGCCGTGCCCACGAGCACGCGGCCCTCGCGCACGGTGAGCGTCAGGGGCTTCTCGCAGTACACGTCCTTGCCCGACTTCATGGCCGCGTTCGAAATCGGGACATGCCAGTGGTCGGGGGTGCACACCCAGACCGCGTCGATGTCGTCCCGGGCGAGCAGCTCCTCGTGGTGCTGGTAGGCGGCCACGCCCCTGTAGGTTCCGCCGGGCTGAGCCGCCCCGTACATTCTCTCGGCGTCATCCCGAAGCTTTTCAGCCTTTGGGAGGAACACGTCGCAGAGCGCCACCACGCGGCAGTCGTCGCGGCCCATGAGCGCCTCGAAGTGCCCGCCGCATTGCAGGCCGTTCCCGATCATGCCGATGTTTATCCTGTTGCTGGGCGCCGTGCGTCCGAAGAGCGAGGAGGGCAGGACGACCGGCGCCGCCGCGTACGCGAGGATGCCCGCCAGGCCCCGCTTGATCGCCCCGCGCCTCGTCATGAGGGCACCGCGGGGGGGGGGATCGGATTCGATGTGCATACGGACGGCCGAGCGGCACATTGACCCGACGCGGCGCCGGGGTCACGCACCTTCTCATGACCCGGGAAAGTTGCGGCCGCACCGCAAGCATTGACTCCGCGTCGCTGCTGTTAGATGCAACTGGGATCCCGGCCCCCGCCGGGCCTGCCCCAATGCCACAATATTCATGAACTCCGCGCACCATCGAAGCGTCCCTCTTCTCCTCGCCGTCGCCGTCCTCTTCGCCGTCCCGCTGACGCTGTCGGCTGACGGCCAGGACAACCACACGAAGGGCGCCAAGCCCCGGCATATCTCCGAGGGCCAGGAGGTGAAGCTTTCCGACTACCTTGTGCCCGGCAAGACGACGATATTCGACTTCTACAGCAAGTACTGCCCGCCCTGCCGCGCGATCTCGCCCCGGCTTGAGAAGCTGCATGCGACCCACGACGACATCGCCGTCGTCAAGGTCGACATCAACCGCCCCGACGTCGAGGGGATCGACTGGAGTTCGCCGGTGGCAAGGCAGTACGACCTGCGCTCAATCCCGCACTTCAAGGTGTTCGGGCCGGATGGGAAGCTGAAGGCCGAGGGCGACCCCGCCTACGAGATGGTCGCCGGGATGCTCGACTGAGGGTGCCGGTTTGACGGGGCAGCCGCCGGCGCCCTGGCACGAGCCGGGGCGTTGCTCGGGGCGCGGGTCAGCTACAGGGGCTCTCCCTTGGGTCCGGGCTTCTGCTGGATATCGGGCATGCTCTCGTAGATCGACACGGAGCGGGCGCTGTCGCTCCAGAGCGGCAGGTCCTTGCCCTTGCTATTTACTGCCTCGTCGATGCGGACCCTGCAAAACGGTTCGCGGACGTGGCTCATCGAGCAGCTCAGAGCGCCGTAAGCCATGGCCTCAACCGTGATTCCGAGTTCGGCTGCCCGTCGCTTGATCGCCGCCAATTCCTCGGGCTCAACATGGACTTTGATTACCGGCATTGTGGGCTCCTTTCTAGGTTGATGTTAACAATAGCACGGCTCCCTGTCGGCGTTGGCGCATTAATTGACAATTGCTAGCCTCATTTTGTCTTGGCCCCGGCCCGCGGGAGCGGGCGGGCGGTCCGCCGGAGAGTTCCACCTTGAAGGGCGCGGCGGGCGCCCCTTTGCTTCACGCACCTTGGCAAAGCGTCCCATCCGGAACCCCCAGGCAGGCGCCGTCGCCCGAGCGCGGGCGGTGCTGTCCGCCGAGCGCCGGTCAGTGTATCCATAGCCGGGCTACACTTGCCCGGCAGAGCCCCCCGCCCCATGCCCGAAACCGAAGCCCCTGCTGGAGAGAAGCGAACAAGCGGCTCAGCCTACGACGAGCCGCTGCGGGTCGAGGGATTCAAGGGGAGCCCCGACGAGATCGAGGCCCAGTGGTTCAACGAGGTCTACAAGGGCCGCGGCGACAGCATGCCCCAGCTCACGCTTCGGGCGGTCCTCATGGGCACCGTGCTGGGCGGCGTCCTTTCTCTCACCAACCTCTACATAGGCCTGAAGGCGGGCTGGGGCTTTGGGGTCACGATCACGGCCTGCATCGTCTCCTACGGCATCTGGTCGGTTTTCCTGCGCCTGGGGATCGCGAGGACGCCGATGACGATCCTCGAGAACAACTGCATGCAGTCGACGTCTAGCGCCGCGGGGTACTCGACCGGATCGACGCTCGTGTCGGCCTTTGCCGCCTATTACATGATCAACGGCCAGGCGCTTCCCCTTGGGCTAACCCTGGCGTGGGTTTTCTTCCTCGCGATCCTCGGGGTGACGATGGCGATCCCGATGAAGCGCCAGATGATCAACGTCGAGCAGCTGCGCTTTCCCACGGGGATAGCCACCGCGGAGACGCTGCGCGCGCTCTATTCCAAGGGCCAGCGCGCGGCGCAGTCGGCGCGCGCCCTGACGTACGGCGCCGTCGTCGCTGCGATAAGCCAATTCTGGGCTGACGGCCTGCGGCTCGTGAGCCCCAGGCTCCAGGCCTTCGGGCTCAACGAGTTCGTGGACAGGCTCGACCGCGTCGTCTTCGGTCCCGCGTGGATAGGGCGCACGGTGACGTTCGTGTGGGACCCGATCTTCATCGCGGCCGGGACGCTCATGGGGCTGCGCGCGGCCGCGAGCATCTTTTTCGGCGGCACCCTTTGCTGGGCCGTGTTCGTGCCGGTCATGCAGGCCCGCGGCGTGATCGCGGGCTCGGGGTACAGGAACGTGGTGCAGTGGACCCTCTGGGGCGGCGTCTCGTGCATGGTGGTTTCGGGCCTCCTCGCGTTCCTCATGCAGTGGCGCGCGATCGCGAAGGCCTTCCGGGGGATTCGCGGCCTGATCACCGGGGCCGCCCGGCCAAACGGCGGGCTGGACGCGATCGAGACGCCGGCATCATGGTTCGTGGCGGGGCAGCTCGTGTCCCTTGTGGCGCTCTGCTGGCTGGCCAAGACCAGCTTCAACATGCCCGTGTGGCAGAGCGTGATCGCCGTCGCCATGTCGTTCTTCCTGGCCCTGGTGGCCTGCCGGGTCACGGGCGAGACGGACACGACGCCGACTGGCGCGATGGGCAAGGTGGCGCAGCTCACCTTCGGCGCGCTCAATCCCGGCAACATGAACGTGAACCTAATGAGCGCCAACATCACCTCGAGCGCCGCCATCTCCTCGGCCGACCTGCTGACGGACCTCAAGAGCGGATACCTGCTGGGCGCGAACCCCAGGAAGCAGTTCATCGCGCAGTTCTGCGGGATCTTCATCGGGACGCTGGCCACGGTGCTCGCCTTCAGGTTCATGGTGCCGACGGCGAGCGTGCTCGGCTCCGACCAGTTCCCTGCGCCCGCGGCGCAGTCGTGGCGGGCGGTGGCGTTCGCCCTCAGCAAGGGATTCGAGGCCCTCGAGCCAGTGAAGCTCTGGTCGATTGCGATCGGGGGGCTCACGGGGGCGCTCCTGACGCTCCTTCCCAAGTGGTTTCCCAGGCAGGCGAAGTGGATGCCGTCGGCCTCCGGCATAGGGCTCGCGTGGACCTTCCACTGGTACTACGGCTTCCTCTTCTTCGTGGGGGCCCTGGCCGGATGGATCGTTGAGCGAAGGAGCGCGAAGACGGCGGAGCTGTACAACTTCCCCGTGGCATCGGGATTGATCGCCGGCGGCTCGCTCATGGGGGTTGCGCTCATCTTCTGGGAGAACGGCCCCGTCGTCTGGCGGCAGATCTTCGGCGGCTGACCCTGCTGGGCCCCTCTGCCATGGCACCACGATTCCAACGCCTTGCGCTCGCGGCCGCCGTGTCGGCGTCCCTTGGGCTGGCCGCGATGGGCTCCGACGGGTTCATCGGCGTTGACGGCAGGCATTTCGTGCGGGATGGCCGCGCCTGGTACGTGTGCGGAGCGAACCTCTGGTACGGCGCCAACCTCGGCAGGCCCTCGAACCCGGCGGGCAGGGCCCGCCTTGTGCGCGAGCTCGACCGCCTTGAAAAGCTTGGAGTCAACAACCTGCGCGTCCTCGGGGCCTCCGAGCAGAGCTCGGTGCCAAAGACGGTGAGGCCGGCGATCCAGACCTCGCCGGGCGTATACAACGAGGACGTGCTGGCCGGACTCGACTTCCTCGCCCGGGAGGCCGGCAGGCGCCACATGACGCTCGTCATCTTCCTAAACAACTTCTGGGACTGGTCGGGTGGGGTGCCGCAGTACCTGTCATGGACGACGGGAAAGCCGGCGCAGGGCGTGGACTACGCGCCGTGGAAGGACTGGAACCGCCTCCAGAGCACGTTCTACACGGACGCGGCCGCGCAGGACCTGTACCGGCGCTACGTTGCGATGATCCTCGGCCGCACGAACTCGCTGACGGGAGTGCGGTACCGCGACGACCCAACGATCATGGCATGGGAGCTTGCAAACGAGCCCAGGCCCGGTGAGCGCGACGAGGACAACGACGTCGTGTTCCAGACCTTCCTCGGCTGGGTGGAATCGACGGCCGGCTACATCCACGGGCTCGACTCCCGGCATCTCGTCACGACGGGTAGCGAGGGATACATGGGCTGCCTTTACGACGACGCGAGGGTGAAGCGGTTGAATGCGGCCAAGGGCATCGACTACATGGTATTTCACATCTGGCCGAAGAACTGGCGCTGGTTCGACGCCGCCCGCAGCGAGGCCACGATAGGCGACACCCTGAGGCAGGAGCGAGACTACGCGGCAAGGCACCTTGCCATCGCCGATGCGTTGAACAAGCCGGCGGTCGTCGAGGAATTCGGACTCGACAGGGACGGGCAGCCCGCGCTCGGGACGCCGACGAAGTGTCGCGACAGGTACTACGCGCAGCTTTTCGGCATGATCGAGGAGTCGGCCGGCCGTGGGGGCTCCGCCGCCGGCTCGAACTTCTGGACCTGGGGCGGCGAGGGCCGGCCCCCGCTCCTCGGTGATGCGCCGGACGGGGTGGGCGCGGGCGACATGCCCCAGGAGCCGCCGGGATTGAACGGGGTGTTCGACTGCGACACGAGCACCCTTAAGCTGCTCGCTTCCCATTTTGCCGTGCTTCGAAGGCGCGCCGACGGGGGCGGACCGTCTTTGTGAAGCGATTTAAGGCCAAGGCCTTATGTCGCCCGCGCGCGCTCCAGGAAGGCCCGCCGCGGAGCCATCCAACGGCTCTGGCGCCGTCCTTGGCGGCGCACGGATTGGATCGACTCCCCGATCACCCGGTCGTTCCCTAGGGCCTCGAATGCGCGCCATCCAGGAGGGCCCGCATCAAGGCCTTTGTCCAAACCCAGGAGTTAATCCATGAAAGCAAACATTGGTTCCATTGACCGAGGCGTCCGCATCGTGGCCGGCTGCGCCGTCCTCGCCGCCGGGTATTACTTCAGGAGCTGGTGGGGCCTGATCGGACTCCTCCCGATCCTGACCGCCATCGTCCGCTTCTGCCCGGCCTACGTGCCCTTGGGCATGAGCACATGCCCGCGCAAGGACAAGCAGCCCCAGGGAGCACCGGGCGGGCCGCCGCGGTGATCATTCTGTCGGCTCAGAGCCCGTGACCGAGGACGGAATCGCGCCCGGGCACGACGATGCCCAAGGGGGGGCCAGCGTGCGCGATGCGGCCTTGCGGCGTAGGCTTCGCCTCGCCGGGGCCGTTATCCTCATCGCCGGCCTTGCGGCGTCCGCGATCGCGTACCGGACGGCGGCGCCGGATGACGACCGCCTTCTCATCGCCCGTCTCAACAACACCAAGCGCTACGAGTACCAGATGGAGGTTATGGGCGGTAAGGCCAACATCCTGGCCTCCGAGTTCAAGGATTGGTTCCTGGGACTCTGGCGCGGGAGGGGGCTTTCCCGGACGCTGGCCTTTCTCTCGGTGGGCGGCGCCCTTGGATGCTTCTTTGTGGCTCACCGCCTCGGACACGTTGAGAGACGCCGAAGGGCCGCGCGGACGCGCACCGGCCGCTGACGCCAACGCACGCCGGGGCGCAGCCCCGGCGGCCGCTACCGGACCTCCAGGACGGCCTGCCGTGCGCCGGAATCACTTTGCGAACGGCGGGCGCATGGTCACTATAAGCGCGCCTATGAGCGAAAGACAGCCACCGGCGGACCGCGCGAAGCTGCAGCAGGCCATCAACCTGAGGCTGACGATGCTCGGGTTCTCGCCGATCGGCGACCCGGAGAGCGTGGCCTGGGCGAAGCTCGCCGCCCCGCTGCTCGCAAGGCTGGGGGAGGAGGCCCGGACGCGACCGGCCCAGCTGTGCCCGGTGGACGCGCGCATCCAGGCCTACCTCGAAGGTGCGCTGGCCGGCGGCCCCGCGGTGCCCAGGCTCCCGACGAGGACCTTCGTCCTGGACGACCTCGGGCTTGCGCGCGAGCTGTCGCTGCCGCTCGGGGGGGACTATTTCGAGTCGCCCCTGCTCAAGAGCTACCGGCTCAGGAACGGCGTGCTGCACAACCCGGCGAACGACCGGCGAACGACCCAGGGCGTGTTCCACATCGCCGAGAAGGGGCTGCCCATACCCGATGACAAGCTGGCCGTGCCGGCGCCCGTGTTCGCAAGGCTGCTCGCGCACGCGCTGCAGCCGCCTCCGGAGCTCCAGAGGCTGCCGTTCACGGCGGGAAGCGGCTGCGAGGCCGCCTGCTTCGTCTCGCTGCTCCTGCGCCCGCTTGTCGTGCCGGCGGTGCCGGGCTTCATCGGCGAGAAGCGCATGGAGGTGCGGTTCTTCGCGCCCGGCTCGCTGGTGTCGAACCTCGACTTCGTGGAGTGCATCTTCGGAAACGGCGGCGACCCGCGGCTGCCCGAGAACGACGCGGCGCTGGAGCCCGGGGGCTGGACCGGCCACACGGGCTGCGTGATCCTCGCCCCGCACCTGACCGCGCTCACCAAGCGCGAGCTCGGCCTGCCGGGGCACGGGGAGGCCACGGAGCGGCAGCGGCGCGACGGCATGTGCTGGCGGCAGCCGGACGAGCGCTACAACGGCGGCGCGGCCTTCAAGGTCTGCGCGCGCGGCGCCGAGGGCGTCATCGTGACCATCATCGCCGACAACTACTACGGCTACTGCAAGAAGGAGGTGAAGACGCACATCAGCTACTCTGCGAACCTCTTCGGCCTGGCCGAGGAGGAGCACTCCGGAGGAGCCCTGGTGTATCCCGCCTACGACCTGGGCGAGGAGTTCTCGGGCAACCTCCACGTCCAGCAGAGGGGCCATTCCTTCGCGGAGGTGGCCGAGCGCTACGGCTCGCTCATGGACATCAGGCCCGAGGGCTACGCCGTGGACCGCGAGTACCCCGACATCATCTACGTGCCCGAGGACGTGGCCTTCGACCTGACCAAGCAGGAGCTGAGCTGGATGACGGGCGGCGTCCGCCGGAGCCTCCCCTTCATGGCCAGCCGGACCTACGTGCGCCCGTCGGGGTACAAGGTGAACCTGGAGCAGCCCCCGGCGCACTCGGCCTGGCACATCGTCGGCACCGTCGCGGAGGGGACGCTCTGCCACAAGCCGTCCACCGTGTCCGGCGGCGGCAAATCCGAGATTTCCAAGGCGATCTCGGACGCCATTCTTCCGGGGCCGGTCTTCGTTGCCGACTTCGAGAAGGACATGGACAGCGTCGCGCAGCTCATCGGCCGCGACTACTCGGACAGGTTTCGCGACCCTGCGCGCAGGGGCCCGGACCGCCGCCCCATCCTGAGCCCCGAGCGCTCGCTCGGCTCGGTCATCAAGCTGCTCACGCCGGCCCAGAGGGAATACTCCGATGAGTACAACGCCTGGCTGCGGACCATCCCCCAGTACCTGAAGGAGATCGTATTCGTCGTGAAGCGCCACTTCCGCGTCTCCTGGGGCGCTGCGTGGAGGGAGCACTTCTCGGTCGACATCCTCAACGGCAACCCCGGAAACGAGCTCAAGTGCGACAACCGCAAGCTGTCGGCGAGCTACCTGCGGGTCGGCTTCGATTCCGAGGGCGCGTGGCGCGTGTTCGGCCTTCGCGAGGACTTCCACCCGGCCGCAAAGGTCCAGATGGAGGACGACATCACGGCCTCGGTGGTCGTGCCCGCGGCCGCCGTGTCGTGGGCAGGCCCGGGCTCGTCCCTGAAGTTCGTCGAGAACTGCGAGATGCGGCTCTTCCAGCGCCCGGACGACGCCATCCACCGGGGATACGACAAGCTGACCGAGAGGGAGCTGGCCCAACCGGGCAACTTCATCTCGAACTTCGAGCCCCTCACCCAGGCCCAGGCCCGGGCGATTGTCGACGAGGCCATCGGGTTCTCGAAGTACACGGCGCCGATGCAGGCCCTGGTGCGGGCCGCCGCGCAGGGCGCGCCGGGGCCGGCCTACTTCGTGTCATCCGCACACCCTCGGCTGGTTGAGGGCAAGCCGTCCAAGAACCCCCGCTACCTGCAGCTTCGGCCGGACTTTGTCGACGCGCGCGGCGTGCACCTGGCGCGGATGGCGACCCGGCTTTTCCGCAAGCTGCCGGCCGACGCGCCGGTGCTGACGCCGGTCGACGCCCTCGTGCCCGGGCGCCGCAACAACCTCGCGGACGAGCAGGCTCGGATCCGGCCCTTGGCTGTCTTCAACCCCATCCATCACCTCGAGCTGCCCGAGCTCTTCGCCGAGTTCATCAGCTCGATGACGGGAAAGTCCCCGTCGACGACCGGCGCGGGCTCGGAGGGTGCGCTCACCAAGGGGCCGTTCAACGCAATGCCCGCGATCATCGACCTGAACGCGGCGCTCGTGTCGCAGATCCTGACGGGGCACGCGGCCTTCCTATCGGCCGCCGGCTACGTCGGGCCGAACTTCCAGGTGAACCACGACGTCAGCCTGCTCGTGCCGGAGCTCTGGTGCCGCATGTCGGCGGAGGAGCGCAGCCCGGAGTTCCTGCGGGCCCACGACTACCTCGAGAAGTGCGAGGACTTCGAGTTCGAGGGAAGGAAGCTCCTCGCCAGCCGGCTCGGCTACCGCATCACGGCGAAGTTCGGCCGGGTGTTCCTCGGCAGGCTCTTCACGCACCCGCATTCCATCTTCACGGAAGAGATGCTGCGCCCGGAGAAGCAGAACCCCGCGGTCTTCGCGGACGGCATGGACAACATCTGCGCGACGCACCAGAGGGTGGCGCAGAGCTACTTCTCGGACGGCACGGTGGCCCTCGCGTGCCCGCCGCTCAGGGCGCTCCTCGAGATCATGGCGCATGGCACGACGGCCGACGGCCACGGCCTCGAGGCGGCGGAGGTCCGCAGGCTATTCACCCGCGAGCACCTGATTTCAAGCGACTGGTACGGCGCGCGCCTCGACGCGAAGCAGCGGGGCGACGTCGCCCTCTGGGGGCGCCATGTGCGCAACCTGGAGCAGTACACTTCGAACCCGGTGAACGCGGACGTGGTAAAGAGGCTCGGATTGGCGGAGCGCCTGGCCGCCGTCAGGCAGGAGGCGTCGCGCGTGTCCACGGCCGACTACCGCAAGTCGCTTGTCGGCACCCTGGGCGCTCAGCCGCTTTGAGCGCCGTCCGTCCCGCGGTTCCAGCCCAGCTTGACTCAGTTGTTCGGGGAAGAAACCGGCACCGTCGAAGTCGTCTGGTTGAAGGAGGCGTTGCGCGTCACGGTCTGGCCATTCGGCCCGGTGGTCGTCACCGTCCGGGTTCCCTTGCCGTCGACCACGGTCGTGTCAACCGAGCGGTCAATCGTCTCGCCGTTCGCGGTCGTGACCACCGAATTCCTGTCCCAAGACCCGGGCGCCACCCTGGTGTTGGTGGAGGAGTAGGTGTCCTTCTTGCCGTTCGCCTGGGTGATCGTGCCGCTTCCCTGGATCACGCCGGGCGCCGTCCTCTCCTTCGTGCCCTGCCAGGTGGTCGTCGCCCCGTTGGGCCTCGTGACCGAACCGTTGACCGCCGCCGTCTGATTGGACTTGTTCCAGGTGGCCTGGGACTGCTTCGTGCCCGTGCCGCCGCCGGCGTTTGTCCAGGTGCCCTGCCTGGTCACGACCCCGTTGGCCTTGGTCGTCGTGGAGGAGGTCTTTCCGGACCCGCCCTTGCTTGTGGTGTAGGTTCCATCGCGCTCGATCACCTTCTCGTCGTCGGCGCGGGAAACGCTGCCAAGGGAAAGCGCAAGGCACGCAACGGAGCCAACGGCCGCTGTTCTAGTTAGGAAGCCGATAATCATGGGGTGTGAGTCTGGGATATTGGGATGATGTACTGCGAGCTGGAGACGCACATGGGATACAACACGGTTACGCGGATTAGCCAATTTCCCGCTTGGGGTAGAAATGCATACGGGGCTTCAAAGAAGGGCGGGGCGCGGCCGGTGACCCACGCGATGCCTTTGGTCATGCAGAAGAGCAGATTGCATGACGAATGCGCTTGCCCGCTCTCGCCGGCTGTAAGGGATCGCGCAGTGCCTCGGCGCAAGGGGGCGCCCGTTCCAGGGATAGCCTAGCGGACCTTGCCGGCGGAGTCTTCGAGAAGCAGCGTGGAGACCACGCCGGTGTCGGAAGTGGCCGGCAGGTGGGAGCAGAACCCGATTCCGACGTAGAAGGGGCCGTCGAGGTGAAGGCTGACGGGGGAGCCTACCTGGTGCATGGGCTCGCCATCCTGGCTTACAAAAAGCGCGAACAGGTCGCCGTGCTTCTCGATGCCGATGCGCGTGGCCGCAGCACTCGGATGCGGGCGCCCCGGGACGCGGTAGTCCTCCTTCATGTTGGCCCCCTTCACGGGCCTCTGCGCGAGATGGATCAGCCCGGCCCCGTGCAGCCCAGCCATGATCTCCTTGGAGTCGTCATCGAGGTCCTGGCGGATGACGAGTACGACCTTGCGATCGCCGTAGCCGCCCGCGTTCGGGAACGTGATGTCGGCCGCGAGCGAGACGTCGCCCGTCATCCTCCTCCAGAGATAGCGGAACTCGTCCCTCGTGTACCAGATGTTGTAGCCGGCGGAATTGATCGTGTAGCGCCCCGTGCCCGCATCGAAGCTCGCGCTTCCGGCGACGACGGCGCTTCCGATGTCGGACTGCCCGGCAAAGACCCCGATGGGCGTCTCCCAGGTCGTGGTGGCCCTGTGGAAGTCCTTTGGCGGGGGCACCTGCTGGTGCGTCGCCGAGCCCGGCAGGGCCCAGTCGGGGACGCTCGGGGCCTGGGCCCGCGCTTGGAGGGCCGCGGCGCACATTAGAAGGGGCAGGCACAGGCGGATGTGTTGCTTCATGGCTACGTAAGAGGCGGGTTCGGGTGACTGCGCGTGATCATTGGCTGCGCCCGCGGCCCGCGCGAGAAAGAAGTCGCCTGGCGCCGCCCCGAGTAGCGGATTTAGAGGCCTTGCCTGTCATGAATTGCGTGAGGGCGGCAGGTTCCAGTCGCCGACCCTTCGCAACGAACCCCAGAACCGCATCCCCATTTCCAGGCTGTCCGGCCCGCGGGTGCGGAACCCGGCCAAGCCCGGATGTACCGCACATGAAAGATCCCATTACCCGCACGGGAATCCAACGCCTTGTGGCCGCCGCCCTCGCGCTCGTGCTGCCGGCGGCAGCCGCATCGGCGCAGACACTGACCGTCTCCACGCTGGCCGGCAGCAACGGAGACACGGGCAGCAAGGATGGGACAGGCTCCTCAGCCCAATTCTACCTTCCGCTCGGCATCGCGCTCGACTCATCGGGAAACCTCTACATCGCGGACAGCTTGAACGACACAATCCGCATGTCCACGCCGGCGGGCGCGGTCACCACCTATGCGGGCACCCCAAGAATGGCCGGGGCCATCGATGGGACCGGCAGCGTCGTGCGTTTTTCGAACCCGAGCGGCGTTGCCGTGGACGGCGCGGGCAATATCTACGTGGCGGATACATACAATTCAGCGGTGAGAAAGATCGCTCCAAGCGGCTTGGTCACGACTTTCGCCGGATACATAGGGCAGCCTGGCGCCCTGGACGGCATCGGCACCGATGCCCGGCTCTATTCCCCGTTTGGCGTGGCCGTAGATCAGGAGGGAAATCTGTATGTATCCGATTCGGCCTCCGACACCATCCGCAAGGTGTCGCCCGACCAAGCCGTGACGACCCTTGCGGGCGAGGCCGGAATTTCCGGCAGCGCTGACGGTGTCGGGGCCGCGGCCCGATTCAGATCTCCCTGCGGAGTAGCCGTCGACGTGAACGGAAACGTCTACGTGGCCGATTCCGGTAACAGCACGATCCGCAAGATCACGGCAGCGGGCGCGGTCACCACACTGGCGGGAACCCCCGGCGTGACCGGGAGCGTCGACGGAATCGGCGCCAGTGCATTGTTCTATTGGCCCGAGGCCGTCGCCGTTGACGGGAGCGGAAATCTGTTCGTGGCGGACACGGGCAACAACAAGATTAGGGAGATTTCGCCCCTCGGGGTGGTGACGACCCTGGCTGGAAGCGCGGGCGACTATCCGGGATTCGCGGACGGCGCAGGCTCTTCAGCTGTCTTTGATTACCCGAAGGGCATTGCGGTCGGCCCCGATGGGAGTGTCTACATATCGGACACATCCAACGACCTGATCCGCAAGGGTATCCCAAGCGCCCCCATTGTGGGCACGGCCCCGGTCTCCCAGTCTGCGACGGTCGGAAACACGGTTACGTTCGGCGTGACGGCAATCAGCCTGACGCCGCTGACCTACCAGTGGAGCCTCAATGGCGCTCCGATCACGGGTGCCACCGCCTCGACCTACACGACGCACCCGCTGCAGCTTTCGGATCAGGGCATCTATTCCGTCACGGTGACCAACGCCTCGGGGAGCGCGGTCGCCGCAGCGAATCTCTCCGAAACCTTCCCTCATGGCTCCACGTACCCGTTCAGCGCCTGGACGTCGTCGACGCCGCTGCCGACGGGGACCTCGCAGGTCGCGGCCGCGTTTGACGGTGCGAACTTCGTGGTGGTCGGCCTGGACGGCACGGCCTTTTACTCCCCCGACGGCGTGACCTGGACCGCCTCGGCGAGCAACGGCCCGCCGGGCCAGACCTGGGGAGAGTTGAACGCAATCGTCGACGTGCCCGGGCAGAACCTGCTGGTCGCCGTAGGCAACGGGGGCGCGGTCGTCACCTACGCCGCCGCCACGTACGACGGCACGCTTCAGGCCTCCGGCACGACAAGCATCCTGACCGGAATTGCTTTGGGAGACCAGACGCTGGTCGCCGTCGGTTACGGAGGCGCGTGCATCACGTCGGGCCAGTCGGCCTCGGGCTGGAAGCAGGCGTCATCGGGCACCGCGCAGAACCTCAATGCGGTGGCCTATGGCAACGGCCACTTTGTCGCCGTGGGTCTGGGAGGGACGGTGGTCTCGTCCCCCGACGGCCTGGCCTGGAGCGCCCAGCAACTCGGCTCGACTGAGGACCTCTACGGCGTCGCCTACGGCGCCAGGGGTTTCGTGGCCGTGGGCGCCAACGGAAGCATCTTCACCTCGCCGGACGGGTCGCTGTGGATGGCGCAGGCATCGCCGACCCCGAATGTGCTGGTCCACGTGGGATATGGCTACGGAACCTTCGTCGCTGTGGGGTTATCCGGCACCGTGATCACCTCGGCCGACGAGGGGGTGACCTGGACCGCCCAGAGCACGGGCACCGCCGCCCGCCTCGATTCCGTCGCGTGCGGAGAGGGATCCTTTGTCGTGACCGGCACCGGCGGGGTCGAGGTGCTCTCGGGCGGCGCGCTGCCAAGCCGACTTGCGAATCTCTCCTCGCGCTCGTCGGTCGGAACCGGCGCCAACGTCCTGATCGCCGGGTTTGTGGTGGGTGGCACGGGCCCGAAGCACGTGGTGATCCGCGGGGTCGGGCCGACGCTGGTTCAGTTCGGCGTCCCCGGCGCCCTCATCCAGCCGATGCTAAGCCTCGTCAATTCCTCGGGCGTTACGCTCGAGACGAACAGCACCTGGGGCGGCGGCTCGAGCCTCGCGCTTGCCTTCTCGCAGGTGGGAGCGTTCCCGCTCCCGGAGGCGTCCGCCGACGCGGCGATGCTCGCGACCCTGGGGACCGGCGCCTACACGGCCGGGCTGAGCGGCCTGTCCTCAACCACAGGGGTGGGGCTCGCCGAGATCTACGACGCCGACGCCGGCACATCGACCTCGCGCCTCGTCAACCTCTCGTCCCGGGCCTCGGTCGGCACCGTGGGCAACATCCTCATCGCGGGCTTCGTCATCACGGGAAACGTGTCCGAGAGGGTCCTTATCCGCGGGATCGGGCCCGCGCTGGCCCAGTTCGGCGTCCCGGGCGCGCTGGCCACGCCGCAGCTCGTGCTCTTCGACTCGAACAACGACGCGCTGCAGTCGAACAGCGGGTGGGGCGGGGGCCCCGGCCTGTCGCAGACGTTTGCGCGGGTCGGAGCCTTCGCGCTCGGCGCCGGCTCGGCGGACGCGGCGATCCTTGTGACGCTTCCGCCGGGAGCCTATACGGCGGAGCTGACGGGCGCAAACGGCTCCAGCGGAGTCGGGCTTGCCGAGATCTACGAGGCGCAGTGATCCCGGCACGGGCCGCTTCGCTAGAGCATTTTAAATAAAACTG
>PLXS01000017.1 GCA_003151515.1 Opitutaceae bacterium | reverse complement strand
TCGTCCTTACCAAGGACGTGCTCTGCCAACTGAGCTATCTGGGCAGACCAAGGCTGCGTTGCAAGAAACGAAAAAGAGCGAAGAAAATGCTGGTTGGCGCACGGTGCGTCAACAGAAAATTACATAGCGCGGCAAAAAACATCGGGAGGCGCAAAAAACACGCGTTTTCAGGTGGAATTCAGGGTCCGACGCAGATGCGGTAGAAGCCCGGTTCCAGCCTTTGGCCGACCCTTAGCTCCTCGGACAAAAAACGGGCAAAATAGGCGTCCACTTCGGCCACGTTCGAGTGCACGGTGAGGACCAGCGGGCCGACTAGCCCGGCCGGGTCCACGGCCGCCATGAACTCCATCGGTTTCCAGGGCGCGGATGACGGGGGACGGGCGTCCGGGAGTGGTCTGGAGAAGACGCTGCGGCCGCTGCCGGAGTCGACAATATCCACGTAGGCACCCCTCGGGGCAAGGGGTTCCACAATCATGTCGGTGCGCCCGAAGCCCAGGAACGGGGCGCCCGGGGGATCCCCGGCCAGGGCGTCGACAGGCGCCGACGGGACCGCTGCCGCCGGCGGCAGGTGAAGCGCCAGCTCCGCCTCGGAGAAGGTCAGCTCGGCCGGATAGCCCGAGAATCCGCCTCCCGGCTCCCTGGGTCGGTAGTCCTTGCGGGAGCTGTTGAATTCCGTGGGAAGAAAGAGGGGTGTCGGGTCGCGAAGCATCGTGCCCTGGATCACAACGGGGTCCACGAGCCCGACCGAAGGGTGGGTTACCGTTTGGCCGTCGGTCCGGGGTGCCTCCGGCAGGCGGACATGCGTAGCAAGCCACACAATGCCAACGACTCCCATGAGGGCAATGACCACCCAGAGGCGGCCGCCGCCTGTGGCCGGCCGGCTCATTTTGCCTCCGCCGGCAGGGAGCGCCGGTCCTCGGCGCCCAAAAGGACCCGGAAGCCGGCGTCATGTGCCGCCCCCTCGATCTCGACAAGCTCCGACAGGGTCACCTCGGAGCTTGCCCGGATGAGGAGCGAGGGGTGCTGCTCCCGGGCCGCGCGCGCCTTGAGCCACTCCCGCAACTGCCCCAGGTCGGCAGGCCCCTCGTCGGTGAATATCTGGCCCGAGCGCAGCACGCTTATCACATTCGACGCCTGGGCGGCCCCGGCCTGCGCTCCGGGCTGCTGGGGAAGCTGGAAGTCGACGCCGAGGCCGGGCGCGAGGACGAAGCGCGAGCCAAAGAGCGAGAAGAAGAGCCCGAGGAGCCCCACGTTCACGTAGAAGAGGGCCCCGGTGCCCTGCGGCGGCGGGCGCAGCCTGGAGGCGAGGTCTAGGGGCCGCGCGATCATTTGGCCGGCTCGGCCGGCGCGCCGGCCTTGTATTCAGTATTAAGATATTTCATGATCTCGTTCCCGGACCACTCCATGTCGCGCACGATCGCGCGCACGCGCCCGTTGAGGAAGTGCAGCGCCAGGTAGGCGGGTATGGCCAGCATGATGCCACCCGCCGTGCACAGCAGCGCCTGCCACATGCCCCTGGCGAGCACGCTCGCCGTGGCGTAGTCGCGCTGGAAGGCGGCGAACGTCGTGATCATGCCTAGCACCGTGCCCAGGAGGCCGACGAGCGGCGCGACCTGCGCGATCGCCCCGATGGCCCCGATCCTGCGCTCGAGCGCGGGCAGCTCGACGACGGCCGCCTCCTGGACGTGGAAGCGCATCGCGTCCGGGCCCTCGTCCGCGTGAAGGAGCGCCGCCTTGACGACGGCGGCCACCGGCCCCGGGGTCTCCTCGCAGACGGTCAGCGCCTCGACCAGCCGGCGCTTGGCAAGGATGTTTTTGATGCCTCCCAGGAACGCTGTCGAGCGAATCTGGCCCCGGTGCAGGTAGAGGGCCCGCTCCACGAAGACGATGAGCAGGACGAGCGCGAGGAGGAGGAGGACCCATGCCATGGGTCCCGCGCTTGCGAGCAGGCTGGTTTGCTGGGCGGGCATAGGCTTGGGCTTACATCACGTCTTGGGGGCGGGCAAGTTGAAGCGGGCCAGCCGCTCGCGGGCGAGCGAGTCGCCGGGGAGCCCCGAGCTGATCCAGAGGAGCCAGGCGCGCTTGGCTTCCTCCACCCTGCCCTGGCGCTCGAAGAGGGTGCCCGCGTCCAGGAGCGTGCGGGCGATCCACCAGCGCCCCTTGGGGCCGAGCTCCTTCGCGCCCTCCTTCCTGATGAGGAAGGGGTCCACGACGTCGTTCCACCACACGGCCTGCGCCTTGGCGGCGTCGGTCCGGGAGAGAATGACCCCCAGGTTGTAGCCCGCCTCGACGCGCACGTCTGCCGGGGCGTCCACCCTCTCGACCAGGTCCTCGAAGATGCGCGCGGCGCTGCTCGCGTGCAGCGGGTTGTTCGCGGACTGGGCGTCGTGGCACTCGGCGAGCGCCAGCTGCGCCAGGATCGCGTCCGGGTTCTGCCTGAAGGCCTGGTTGTTGACGAGCGACTCGTAGACCTGCTGCGCCTGCGGGAACTGGTTTAGTTCGCGCAGCAGGTCGCCCTGGCGCATGCGCGCCGGGAAGATGAGCTCGTTCGACGCGTACTTCGGGTTCGTGACCAGGCTCTCCAGGAGCTTGTAGGCCTCCGTCAGGTTCTTGTCGGTGCCGAGCCGCTCGGCCTGGAGGGCCGCCTGGTAGAGGGCGTAGGGCGCGTAGGTGCTGTCCGGGAAGTCGTCCGCCAGCTTCGTCAGCAGGCGCTGCGCGTCGATCACCTTGTCCTGCTGCGCGAACCTGTCCGCCTCGACGATGTATGAGTAGACGGTGGATTCCGAGCGGGGATAGTCGGCGCGAAGCCTGCGAAGCGTGTCCTCCGCGTCGGCGTCGCGCCCGAGCGAAAAGAGCGCCTGCGCCCGCAGGAGCGCGCCCGTGCTCGAGATGTCCGTGCCTAGGTCCGGGGCGAGCCCCCGGGTGGCGAACGAGAGGGCGTCCACGAGCTTCAGGGTCTCCTCGGGCCTCTTCGCGTCGAAGGAGAGCCTGGCCTGGAGCCAGGCCATCCTGGCCTTGAGCTCGGCGCGCAGCTGGCCGGGCTGCCCGCCCTGCAGGAGCCTGTTGACCCGCGAGTACGCCTCGGTCGTGCGGCCCTGCACCTCCAGCCTGCGGGCCAGGTTCCACTCCGCTTCCCAGCGGTGCTCGGGGTCGAACGCCGGGTCGCGGGCCAGCTCGTCGAGGACCGTGATCGCCGCCGACAGGTCGCCGGCCTCGATCTCGGACTGCACCCGCTGGAACATGAGGACTCCTGGGCTCACCCCCACGGGCCGGGATCGCAGGGCCGCCGCGTAGGCGTCCGCGGCGCTCCTGAAGTCGCTCACGTCGCCCGAGGCCCTGCCGTGCAGTCCGGCGCGAAACCAGGCCTCGGCGACAAGCACGTCGAACTCGGAGCGGACGGGGCCGGGCGGCAGCTCGCCGCCGGCCTTGAAGGCGTAGTCGGCCGCCGTGCGGTAGCGCTGCTGCTCCCACGCGGAGCCCGCAAGGACGGCGTAGGCCTGGGCCTTGAGCTGCGAGCCCGGAAACCTCTCCAGGAGCTCGCGGGCGTCCTCCTCGGCGCGCGCGTACACCGGGCCGGACTCGCCCAGGCCCATGCGCGCCTGCGAGAGGCCGAGCTCGGCCCGGCACAGGAGCAGGCTCTCGAGAATGGGGTGCGGGCGGGCCTCGCCAATCAGGCGGTCGAGGGTCCCCGTGAGCTCGACTCGCTGGGCGCCCGCCTGCGAGCTTCGTACAAGCAGCTGCAAGGCGATGCGCTGCAGGTCCGCGTCAACGCCGGAATTCAGGAGCTCGAAGAGCTCGCGCCGGCCGACGCCCTCGCCCGCGCCCGCGATCAGCCCGAGCATGAGCCTGAAGTGGTCGGCCTCGGAGCGCTCCTCGGGGGGCAGGGCCCGCAGGCCGCCCTGGAGCACATCGATCGCCTGGCTGCGGCGGCCGGAGGCGTTGAGCGCGATCGCGTATTCCCTCGTGAAGCCGTAGCCGATCTTCTGGCTCTGGTAGGTCTGGGCGTTCTTGCGGTCGGCCTCCAGCTGCGCGTCGCTCACGGAGCCGGAGCGCAGGCGCACCTGCTCCTGCGCGAGGAGGAAACGGGCGCGCTCGAGGTCGGACGCGGCGGACGAGGCGGCCTGCTGGTAGAAGGCCGCGGCGCGCGCGGGCTCGCTCGACGCGTCCGCAAGGATGCCCTGCAGGAAGAGGTGCCAGCCGCGCTCGGCGGGCCCGAGCTCCTCGGGCCGGGCGAGCGCGAGCTCCGCGCGCGCCTGGTCGAGGTGCTGCAGGTGCGCGGCGACCAGGCCCTCCCGCAGGTGCCAGCCGGCGCCCCGCGGCCCGGCGTAGGAGTCGAGGACCCTGCCGGCGCCCGCGACGTCGCCGTCGTCCAGGAGCGCCGAGGCCAGCGCCAGCGTCAGGCGGCCCGTGTCCGCGCCGGGGGCGGCGAGCATCGAGCGGTACAGGGCCACCGCGGTCGAAGGGAAGCCGAGCGACTGGGCCCTGAGCGCCGAGGCCAGCGCCAGCACGGACTCGCCCGGGGAGGGCGCCTCGGCCTGCGCCGGCGCCAGGGGCACGGGCCCGTTCAAGGGCTCCAGCGCGCCCGCCGTGGCGGACGCGGCAAGCAGCAGGGCGAGGGCTGTCGGGATTCGCATGGGGGCGCTCCCTAAGGATTGGCCCGCGAGTCGTAACAATCAATCCGGGACTGGGGCGCCCTAAGTTCCATTGACCCCACGGACAGCCTGTTGCAAGATGCTGTTCCCATGACCGCTCTCATCGTCCTCGGGGTATTCCTTGCGATCGTCGTCGTCATCGCCCTGTCGGCGGTGGGCATCTACAACTCCCTCGTCTCGCTCAGGAATCGCTTCAAGAACGCGTACGCGCAGATAGACGTGCAGCTGAAACGGCGCTACGACCTTATCCCCAACCTCGTCGAGACGGCCAAGGGCTACCTCAAGCACGAGCACAGCACCCTCGAGGACGTCATCAAGGCGCGCAACATAGCCTATACGGCCTCGCAGGCCGCCGCCGCCAACCCGGCGGACGCGGCCGCGGTCAAGGGGCTGCTCTCGGCCGAGGGCGGCCTAACCGGGGCCCTGAGCCGGCTCATGGTCGTCTCGGAGCAATACCCCGACCTGAAGGCGAACCAGAACATGATGCAGCTCACCGAGGAGCTCACCTCCACCGAGAACAAGATCGCGTTCGCAAGGCAGGCCTACAACGACTCCGTCATGCAGTACAACACCTCGAGGGAGACGTTCCCGAACGTCCTGCTTGCGGGCATGTTCGGATTCCTCCCGGCCGAGCTCTTCCACGTGGAGGACCAGGCGGAGCGCACCGCTCCCAAGGTGTCATTTAGCTGATGGACTTCTTCGCCGCCGAGCAACGCGCCAAGAAGCGCACGGCGCGCCTGTTGGTCCTATTCGGTTTCGCGGTCGCAGGGACGGTGGCCGTGGGGTATCTGGCCTCGGTCGTGCTGATCTACGCCGCGAACGCGAAGGAGTCCTTGCGCTACGGCTACGGCGAGGCGCCCCCCCTCGAATTCTGGCAGCCGGGCCTGTTCGCGGCGGTCGCCGCCGCGACGCTGGCCGTGATTGCCCTGGCGTCCCTTTACAAGTGGACCCAGTACGGCGGCGGGGGCGCGGCCGTCGCCGAGAGCGTCGGGGGCCGCAGGGTGGACCCCCACACCACGGACCCCCACGAGCACCAGCTGCTGAACGTGGTCGAGGAGATGGCGATCGCCTCCGGCATCCCGGTCCCGGCGGTCTATATCCTCGACGACGAGGCGGCGATCAACGCGTTCGCTGCCGGGCACACGACGAGCGACGCCGTGGTCACCGTGACGCGCGGCACGCTGCAGAAGCTCAGCCGCGACGAGCTGCAGGGCGTGATCGGTCACGAGTTCAGCCACATCCTGAACGGCGACATGCGCATGAACCTGCGCGTTTCCGCGATCATTTTCGGGATCCTGGTGATAGGCCTGGCCGGGCGCGCGACGCTCTGGGGCATGCGCTATGGCAGGATCGGCTCCTCCCGCGGCAAGGGCGGCGGCGGGGTCGTCCTCATCCTGGCGATCGGGCTCGCTCTCCTTGTCGTCGGCTACGCCGGCTATTTCTTCGGGAAGCTGATCCAGGCGTCGGTCTCGCGCCAGCGCGAGTTCCTGGCCGACGCCTCCTCGGTCCAGTTCACGCGCAACCCGGCCGGGATCACGGGCGCGCTAAAGAAGATCGGCGGCTACGCGATCGGCTCGAACCTCGACACCCACCGCGCCTCGGAGATCAGCCACTTCTTCTTCGCCCAGGCCTTCGAGTCGAACTTCGGCGGCCTGTGGGCCACCCACCCGCCGCTCGTCGAGCGCATCCGCGCCATCGAGCCCGAAT
The DNA here is from genome assembly GCA_003151515.1 of Opitutaceae bacterium. GTDB lineage: Bacteria > Verrucomicrobiota > Verrucomicrobiia > Opitutales > Opitutaceae > Palsa-1447. The sequence continues at coordinate 68,584 of PLXS01000017.1, read as the reverse complement.
TCGACGGCAAGTATTTCGAGCCGCCGCAGACGGTGGACGTGGCGAAGGAGCCCTGGTCGAAGGTGCCGCACATGCCGGCCCGGGCCCCCGCCCCCGCCCCGCAGGCCGCCGCGGCCTTCGCCGCGGCACTCGCCGCGGCCGGGACGCTGACGCCCGCCGCTAGGGACGGCGCCCGCGCCATCCTGGACGCGATCCCGGCGCCGGTGCGAGCCGCGGCGCGCTCGCCCCACGACGCGCCCGTCCTGGTCTTCGGCCTCCTCCTGGACCAGGACGATGGAGTGCGCGCGCGCCAGACGGCCGCCGTGGCTTCGCGGGAGGGCGCTGACGCCCTGCTCACGCTGCGGGCGCTGGAGCCCTTTCTTCGCCAGCTAGACCCCGCGCACAGGCTCCCCGTCCTGCAGCTGGCGCTTCCCTCGCTCAAGGCCCTCGAGTCGTCGGCGCTCGGGACGTTCGAGGCGACGCTAGACGAGCTGGTGAAGGCGTCCGGGAAGGTGACGACCTTCGACTTCGCGCTGCATCGCCTGGTCCTAAGGGAGTTGTCAGCCAGCCGGGACCCGTCGGCATCCGTGGCCCAGATCTACTCGTTCCAGGCCGTGGTCCCGGAGATCTCGGTCGTCCTGTCGTCGCTCGCGCATGCGTCAAGCGACAGCGCCCAGGAGGCCGCGAGGGCTTTCGCGGAAGGGGCGGCACAGCTCAAGCTGGTAGAGGGAAGCCTTTCGCTGCTGGCTGGCGGGCAGTGCGGCCTGGCGCAGCTCGATGCGGCGCTCGACAAGCTCGAGGGCGCGAGCGGCCCGATCAAGCAGCGCCTCCTGGTGGCCTCCGCCCACGTGGTCGGGGCCGACGGCGTCGTCTTGGCGGCCGAGGCCGAGCTCCTGAGGGCGATCGCCGCCTCTCTGAACGTTCCCGTCCCGCCGGTGTCGGCGCTGGCGGCCTAGGGCCGGAAAAATACTTGTCCGTGACCTTTTGTTGGAGTTTGCGTCTCTCCGCGCGAGGCACCTAATTGCGAGGGTCCATCTACCGGTTGGACCACGCGTTTCTGTTGCCTTCATTACAAGCCCACCATGAGCCATTTACCAACCGAGCCGGCACCGACTCCCAGGGCCGCGAAGTACGACCCGATGCCGCCGGACGACCAGCCCCCGAAGGCGAAGCACCACAGGGCGGTCATCTGGACTGTCGCGGCGCTCTTCGTGCTGGCGCTCGGGTGGATAGCATACCGGTCGCGGATGAACGTAATCCAGGGCCAGGGGGGCGGGCGCGGAAGGGGCGGGTTCGGGATGAACGGCCCCGTGCCGGTCGTTGCCAGTGCCGCCACGAAAGGCGACATCAACATCGTGCTCAAGGCCCTGGGGACCGTGACGCCGCTGGCCACGGTGATCATCCGCACCCAGATCTCCGGCCAGATCTTCCAGATCAACTTCAAGGAGGGCCAGATGGTGAACAAGGGCGACGTTCTGGCCGTGATAGACCCAAGGCCCTACGAGGCGGCGCTCGCCCAGGCCCAGGGGCAGCTGCTGCAGGCCCAGGCGCAGCTCAAGGAGGCGCAGATCGATCTCGACCGGTACGCGACCCTGTCCACGCAGGATTCCATCTCCAAGCAGCAGGTCGACGCCCAGCGCGCCCTCGTCCAGCAGTACGAGGGCATGGAAAAGACGAACGCGGCCGCCGTAGACAACGCCACCCTGAACCTCGCCTACTGCCACATCACGGCGCCGTGCTCCGGCCGGGTCGGGCTGCGCCTGGTGGACCAGGGAAACTACGTCACCCCGGGCGACGCGACGGGCATAGTGATCCTGACCCAGATTGAGCCCATCTCCGTCATCTTTCCGCTCGCCGAGGACAACATCCCGGCGGTCTTGAAGAGGATGAAGTCGGGCGCAAAGATATCCGTGGACGCCTACAGCCGCGACGACTCCGTCAAGGTCGCCACGGGCGAACTCGGGACCGTGGACAACACGGTCGATTCGTCGACAGGGGAGTTCAAGCTGCGCGCGATGTTCCCGAACGGCGACGACGCCCTTTTCCCAAGCCAGTTCGTCGTCGTGCACATGCTTCTCGACGTGGAGCACGGCGTCACCGTTATCCCGACCTCGGCGATCGAGCGCGGCCAGCAGGGCTCCTTCGTCTACGTCGTGGGCTCCGATAGCACGGTGCTGTCAAAGACCGTGACCCTGGGCACGACCGAGGGCGAGCGGGTGGCCGTGGGCTCGGGGGTCCAGGTGGGGGACCGGGTTGTCGTCGACGGCGCCGACCGCCTCAAGGACGGGATGGCGGTCATTGCCACCGATGCGAAGGGCAGCACGCGCCTCCCCGCGGGAGGCGGCCAGGGCGGCGGATGGGGGCGGCCGCAGAATGGCGGCCAGAGCGGGGGATGGGGACGGGCCCAGAACGGCGCACAGGGCCAGGGGCAGCCGTCCGGCAAGCCGAGCGGAAGCAACTGATGGCTCATGCCGAGCCCTTCCCTGCCGGGGTCCGCTGAATGAGTCCCTCAAGGATATTCATTCTAAGGCCGGTCGCGACGACGCTGCTCATGGCGGCGATCCTCATCGTGGGGCTCGCGGCCTACAGGTTCCTGCCGCTGTCGGCGCTGCCCGAGGTCGACTACCCGACGATCCAGGTGCAGACCTTCTACCCCGGGGCGAGCCCCGACGTGATGACGTCGTCGGTAACCGCGCCCCTGGAGCGCCAGCTCGGCCAGATGCCGGGCTTGAAGCAGATGTCGTCGACAAGCTCGGCGGGCGCGTCGGTCATCACGCTTCAGTTCTCCCTCGACCTGAGCCTGGACGTCGCCGAGCAGGAGGTCCAGGCGGCGATCAACGCGGCCGGCAATCTCCTGCCCTCGGACCTGCCGGCGCCCCCGATCTACGCCAAGGTGAACCCGGCGGACGCGCCGGTCCTCTCGCTGGCCCTCACCTCCAAGACGCTCCCCCTGACGGACGTCGAGGACCTGGCCGACACGCGCCTCGCCCAGAACATCTCGCAGCTGCCCGGCGTCGGCCTCGTGAGCATCGGAGGGGGCCAGCGCCAGTCCGTGCGGGTGCGCGCCAACCCCCTGGCGCTGGCCGCCTACGGGCTCAACATCGACGACCTAAGGACCACGGTCAGTAACGGCAACGTCAACACGGCCAAGGGCAACTTCGACGGCCCCTCCAGGGCCTACACGATAAACGCGAACGACCAGCTCAAGTCGGCCAAGGATTATGAGAAGCTGATCGTCGCGTTCCGCAACGGCTCGCCCGTGAGGCTGTCGGACGTCGCGACGGTGGAGTTCGCCCCCGAGAACACGAAGCTCGCCGCCTGGTACAACTTGACCCCGGCGGTGATCCTGAACATCCAGCGCCAGCCCGGCGCGAACGTGATCAAGGTCGTCGAAGGGGTCCGAAGCCTCCTGCCGGCCCTGCAGGCGTCGCTGCCGCCCGCCATCGACGTCGCCGTGATCACGGACAGGACGGTCACGATCCGGGCGTCGATTCGCGACGTCGAGTTCGAGCTCACCTTGGCCGTCATCCTGGTCGTTCTCGTGATCTTCGTCTTCCTGCGTAACCTGCCCGCGACCATCATCCCGAGCCTCTCGGTGCCGCTGTCCCTGATCGGGACCTTCGCGGTCATGTACCTTCTGGGCTTCAGCCTGAACAACCTTTCGCTCATGTCGCTCACGATCGCCGCGGGGTTCGTCGTGGACGACGCGATCGTCATGATCGAGAACATCGCGCGCTACGTCGAGAAGGGCGACTCGCCCCTGGAGGCCGCCCTCAAGGGCTCGGAGCAGATCGGCTTCACGATCATTTCGCTCACGATCTCCCTGATCGCGGTGCTGATCCCCCTGCTGTTCATGGGCGACGTCGTCGGCCGCCTCTTCAGGGAGTTCGCGATCACGCTCGCGGTGACGATCCTCATCTCGGCGGTCGTTTCGCTGACGCTTGTCCCCATGATGTGCGCGAAGCTCGTTAGGCACCACGACCCGAGCGAGATCTCCGCGTGGAACAGGAAGGCCGGCGAGGTCTTCGAGAACATCATCGCCTGGTACGGCAGGATGCTCACGTGGGTGCTGGACCGCCAGGGCCTGACGCTCTGCGTGGCGGCGGCGACCTTCGTCCTGACGGCCATCCTCTACGCCGTCATACCCAAGGGCTTCTTCCCGGTGCAGGACACGGGGCTGATCCAGCTGATGACCGAGGGCCCGCAGTCGGCCTCCTATGCGGCGATGGTGGACCGCCAGCAGGCGGTCGCGCAGGCCGTGCTCAAGGACCCCGCCGTCGACGGTCTCGCCTCGTTTGTCGGCGTGGACGGGACCAACACCACGCTCAACAGCGGCCGCATGCTCGTGAACCTGAAGCCACTCGACGAGCGCTCGGAGTCGGCCACCGACGTGATCCGCAGCCTGCGCGAGGACCTGGCCCACGTGCCCGGAATCACCTCCTACATGCAGCCGGTTCAGGACCTCACGATCGACGACCGCATAAGCCGCACGCAGTACCAGTTCGTGCTGGAAAGCGCCAACCCTGCCGACCTCACGACGTGGATACCCAAGCTCGTGGACAGCATGCGCCAGCTGCCCGAGATCAACGACGTGGCCTCCGACCTGTCCGAGGGCGGCCTTGCCGCCTTCGTCAACATCGACCGCGACACCGCCGCGAGGTTCGGCATCACGGCGGCCACGATCGACAACGCCCTCTACGACGCCTTCGGCCAGCGGATCATCTCCACGATATTCACGGAGTCCAACCAGTACCGGGTCATCATGGAGGCGAACCCCGAGCTGCAGCGCTCGCCGGCCTCGCTCTCCCAGATCTACCTGCCGTCGGCCGCGGGTGGGCAGGTCCCGCTGAGCGCGATCGCCAGCATCCAGGAGCGGCCGGCGTCGCTCCTTGTGAACCACATGGGCCAGTTTCCGGCGAACACCATCTCCTTCAACGTGCGCCATGGCGAATCCCTCGGCAGCGCGGTCAAAGCCATCCACAAGGCGGAGCGCGAGATCGGGATGCCCGCGAGCATCGTGACCAGCTTCCAGGGGGCGGCCTCCGCGTTCGAATCGTCGCTCTCGAACGAGCTCTACCTGCTGGGCGCCGCGGTGCTGACAATGTACATCATCCTGGGGATCCTCTACGAGAGCTTCATCCACCCCATAACGATCCTCTCGACGCTCCCGTCGGCGGGCATAGGGGCTCTGCTCGCGCTCATGCTCGTGGGCAAGGACCTGGGCGTCATCGGGATCATCGGGATCATCCTGCTGATCGGCATCGTGAAGAAGAACGCGATCATGATGATCGACTTCGCCCTGGACGCGGAGCGCAACGAGGGCCTGGCCCCGCGCGACGCCATCTATCAAGCATCGCTCCTGCGGTTCCGTCCGATCCTCATGACGACCATGGCGGCGATCCTCGGCGCCGTTCCCCTCATGCTCGGCACCGGGATGGGCTCGGAGCTCCGCAACCCGCTCGGCATCACGATCGTTGGGGGCCTGATCGTGAGCCAGGTCCTGACCCTCTTCACGACGCCGGTCATCTACCTCATGTTTGACCGCATCGCCGCGCGCTTCAGGAAGGCGCAGCCTGAGGCCGGCGCCGCGAGGGAGGCGCTCACGTGAGCTTCTCCGAGCTGTTCGTCCGCAGGCCCGTCGCGACGACGCTGTTCACGGCAGGCATCGTGCTCGCGGGTGCGGCCGCGTTCATCCAGCTGCCTGTCTCCCCGCTCCCTCAGGTTGACCTGCCCACGATATCGGTGTCCGCCAACATGGCGGGCGCGAGCCCCGAGACGATGGCGACCACGGTGGCCACCCCCCTTGAGCGCCACCTGGGCACCATCGCCGACGTGACCGAGATGACCTCCTCCAGCTCAGTCGGCAGTACCCAGATAACGCTGCAGTTCGGGCTCAGCCGCAACATCGACGGCGCGGCGCGGGACGTCCAGGCGGCCATAAGCGCGGCGCGCGTGGACCTGCCCACGGCGCTCAGGAGCAACCCGACCTACAGGAAGGCGAACCCCGCGGACGCGCCGATCCTGATCCTGGCGCTCATGTCTCAGACGCTGACCCAGGGGCAGCTCTATGACGCCGCGTCGACCATCCTCCAGCAGAAGCTCCTCCAGGTCGACGGCGTGGGCGACGTCAACGTCTGGGGCAGCTCGCTGCCAGCGGTGCGCGTCGAGATGAACCCGTCGGCCTTGTTCAAGTACGGCGTCGGGCTCGAGGACGTGCGGGCGGCGCTCTCCGCGGCCAACGCCAATAGCCCGAAGGGCGCGATCGAGGACTCGCGGATGCACTGGCAGATCTACGACAACGACCAGTCCCGCTCGGCCAAGGACTACCGCGACCTGGTGGTCGCCTACCGCAACGGGTCGCCCGTGCGGCTGCACGACGTCGCCGACATAAGCGACTCGATCGAGGACATCAGGAACACGGGCCTGTCCAAGGGCCACCCCGCCGTGATCGTCGCCATATCAAGGCAGCCCCAGGCCAACATCATCGCCACGGTCGACCGCGTCCGCGCCCTTCTGCCGAGGCTCAAGACCAACATCCCGCCGGCCACCGAGCTCGTCATCGCCTCGGACAGAAGCACCGTCATCAGGGCCTCGCTCAGAGCCGTGGAGACGTCCCTGGCGATCGCCATGATCCTTGTCGTCATCGTCGTGTTCCTGTTCCTGCGCGACGGAAGGGCGGTGCTCGTGCCGGCCGTCGCGGTGCCCGTGTCGCTGGTCGGCACCTTCGGCGCCATGTACCTGCTTGGCTACAGCCTGGACAACCTGTCGCTCATGGCGCTCACGATCGCGACCGGCTTCGTCGTCGACGACGCGATCGTCGTCATGGAGAACATCGTGCGCAACATGGAGGCGGGCGTCCCCCGCTTCCAGGCCGCCCTGATAGGCGTCCGTCAGGTCGGGTTCACGGTGCTTTCGATGAGCCTGTCGCTGATCGCGGTGTTCATCCCGATCCTGCTGATGGGAGGCGTCTTTGGGCTCTATTTCCGCGAATTCGCGGTCACCCTCTCGATCGCCATCCTGATCTCGATGGTGATCTCCCTCACAACGACGCCGATGATGTGCGCGCGGCTGCTGAGCGTCCAGAGGCCCATATCGGAGAGGGGCGCATTCCACCGCCTGAGCGAAGGCGGCTTCCAGACGATACTCGCCGACTACAGGAAATCGCTGGCCTGGGTGCTGGACCACAAGTTCCCGATGCTGATGGTGTTCTTGTCGACCGTGGTGCTAACTGTCTGGCTCTTCATCATCATACCCAAGGGGTTCTTCCCTGAGCAGGACACCGGCCGCATGTTCGGGTTCATCCAGGCCGACCAGAGCACCTCGTTCCAGCGGATCTCCGACAAGCTGCGCCAGTACATGAAGATCGTCCAGGACGACAAGGACGTCGACGAGGCCGTCGGATTCACGGGGGCGGGCGGCGGCGGCGGCAACTCCGGCAGGATGTTCATCTCCCTCAAGCCGCTCGGCGTGCGCAAGGACTCGACCGAGCAGATCATGGCGCGCCTGCGCCCCAAGCTGGCGCACGTTGCGGGCGCCACCCTCTTCATGGCGCCGCAGCAGGAGGTGCGCGTGGGCGGCCGGCAGAGCTTCTCCCTCTACCAGTACACCCTCCAGGCGGACAACCTGGAGGACCTGCGCGCCTGGACCCCAAAACTGCTCGAGGCGCTCAAGCAGGAGCCCGTCCTCACGGACCTCAATTCCGACCAGCAGGACAAGGGGCTTGAGACCGAGCTCGTCATCGACCGCGACACGGCCTCCCGCCTGAACCTGACGGCGGCCCAGATCGACAACACGCTCTACGACGCGTTCGGACAGCGGCAGGTGTCCAACATCTACGAGTCGCTCAACCAGTACCACGTGGTCATGGTCGTCGCGACCCGCTTCTGGCAGGACCCCTCGGCGCTCAAGGACATCTACGTGAGCTCCACGGGAGGCGTCGTGAACGGGACGCAGCTCACGAACGCGGTCGCGGGTACCGTCTACGGTTCCGCGGCCACGGGCGCCTCGAGGGGCTCGGGCCAGCTGAACGCCAACTCCGTCGCGGCGGACACGGCCCGCAACGCCAGCATGAACTCCATTGCGACGACCGGCCACGGCGCGGCCTCGACCGGCCAGTCCGTGAGCACCGTCTACGAGACCATGGTCCCGCTCTCGGCGATCGGGCACTACCAGCTCGGGACGACGCCCCTTTCCGTCAACCACCAGGGGTCTTTCGTCGCCGGGACGATCTCGTTCAACCTGAGCCCCGACGCCTCGATATCCGAGGCTGTCGAGGCGATCGAGCGTCAGGCGGCATCGATCCACATGCCAAAGACGATCCATGGCAGCTTCCAGGGGACGGCCAAAACGTACCAGCAGTCGATCTCCAACGAGCCCGTCCTCATCTTGGCGGCGATCACCGCGATCTACCTCATCCTGGGGATCCTCTACGAGAGCTACGCGCATCCCTTGACGATCCTCTCCACCCTGCCGTCGGCGGGCGTCGGGGCGTTTCTCGCCCTCATCGTCTTCAACGTCGAGCTCAGCCTGATGGCCCTGATCGGCGTCTTCCTTCTGATCGGAATCGTCAAGAAGAACGCGATCATGATGATCGACTTCGCTATCGAGGCCGAGCGCAACGAGGGCCTGAGCCCGAGGGACGCGATATTCAAGGCGTGCCAGCTCAGGCTGCGGCCCATTCTGATGACGACCATGGCGGCCATCCTGGGCGCGGTTCCCCTGGCCGTCGGGTTCGGGGACGGCGCGGAGCTGAGGAGGCCGCTCGGGATCTCGATCGTGGGCGGGCTCCTCGTGAGCCAGCTCCTGACCCTCTACACGACGCCCGTCGTCTACCTGTACATCGACCAGGCCCGCAACTGGCTGCGCCGCACGCGCGTTCGGCTTGGATTTTCGCAGGCCCGCGAGGAGCCCGGACTCGCGCACGTTTGACACCAAGGATACACGAACCCGCACCCATGACGGCCCCGATCCAAAGCGCCCCCCCGCGGGCAGACACGCGCCCCTCCCTCATTCTCCTGGCCGCGACCTCGCTCGCCGTCCTGGCCGGGTGCGCCGTCGGGCCCGACTACAAACGGCCCGAGGTCGCGCTGCCCGCCGCCTTCAAGGAGAACCCCGGCTGGAAGGTCGCGACCCCGAACGAGCAGGCGTACCGGGGCCCCTGGTGGAAGCTTTTCGGGGATCCGGTCCTGGACGGCCTCGAGGCGCAGCTCGAGCGCTCGAACCTCACGATCGCCCAGGCCGTCGCGAACTACGAGGAGGCCCGCCAGGTCGCCCGCGCCGACAGGACGGGCTACCTGCCGACCATCGCGGCGACGGGGGCCGCGCAGCGCGCGCGCGCGCCGGTGCCGCAGGGCGGGCTCACGGCCTCGACCTTCACCGCCGACCTCGGCGCCTCGTGGGAGCCCGACTTCTGGGGCCGCATCCGCAGGACGGTCGAGTCCGACGTCGAGGCCGCGCAGGCGAGCGCAGCCGACCTCGCGGTCGCCCGCCTCTCGGAGCAGGCACTCGTCGCCGAGGATTACATCCAGCTGCGCGTCGCCGACGACCAGATCAGGCTCCTTGAGAACGCGGTCGAGGCCTACAGGCGAACGGTCGTCATCACCCAGAACAAGTACTCGGTCGGAGTCGCCGCCCGAAGCGACGTCATCACGGCGCAGACCCAGCTCGACAGCACGCGCGCCCAGCTAATCGGCGCGGGTGTCCAGCGGGCGCAGTACGAGCACGCTATCGCCGTCCTCCTGGGCAAGGCGCCCGCGGACTTCGCGATCGAGCGCAGGCCGGACCTGGCGATCGCGACGCCGGAGATCCCGCCGCAGATGCCGTCGAGCCTGCTCGAGCGCCGGCCCGACGTCGCGGCGGCGGAGCGCCAGGCCGCGGCCGCCAACGCGCGGGTGGGAATCCAGACGGCCGCCTACTACCCCTCGTTCAGCGTCACGGGCGACGCCGGCTACGAGGGGTCGCCGCTCCACAGTCTGTTCACGACCCCGTTCAGGTTCTGGACCCTCGGCGCCCAGGCGACGGACGCCATCCTCGACTGGGGGCAGCGCCGCGACCAGGTGCTCTCCGCCAAGGCCGCCTACCAGGCGGCCGCCGACAACTACAAGCAGACGGTGCTGGCCGCGTTGCAGCAGGTCGAGGACGGCCTGTCGGGGCTTCGCATCCTCAAGACGCAGGCCAAGGTCGAGCAGGACGCGGTGGTCGAGGCCGCGCAGGCGGCGCAGATCGCCCTGAACGAGTACAACGCAGGCACCGTGGATTTCACTACCGTCGTCACGGCGCAGGTCATCGAGCTGTCGAACAGGGAGGCGGCGCTCGCCATCATCCAGTCCGAACTTTTGGCGAGCGTGGAGCTTATCCAGGCGACCGGGGGCGGCTGGACAGCCGCGGACCTGCCCGCCCCGGGCAAGGTCGTCGCGCATTAGGCAGGAAGCGCCGGAGGTGGGCCGCGGGGAGGGTTGCGAATGCCCTTCCCAACCACCGTTTGGCACGTAGGATGCTTGACTGCTTCCTAAACCTATGACCTACACCAACCACCTGAGAGTGGTCGCCGGGCTTTGCCTGGCGGCCCTAGCACCCGTTGCGCTGGCGCAGACAGCCGCAAATCAGCCCCAGGCCTCGGACGACGCCCAGGCAACAGCACCTGCAACTGCTCCAGCGGCCGCCCCGGCGACTGCGGTGCCCACGACGAGCCAGACACAGGAGGCGGCCGCCGCCACAAGCACGTCCGCCGCAAGCACGCAGGCCGCCGTGCAGATGGAGAAGTACCAGGTGAGCGACGTCCCGATCGAGCAGCAGATCCTGCCGACCTCGCGCCCCTTCACCTCGGTCTTCGGCACCGATGACAACATCATGGACATACCGAGGAACGTGACGATCGTCTCGCGCGCGCAGATGGACGTCATTGACATCCAGGACGTCACCGAGTTCAGCAAGCTGACCTCGAGCTCCTACACGGACTCGAACTTCGGCTCGCCTGCGAACCCGACGATCCGCGGGCAGTCGGCCGATGTCTTCATGAACGGGATCCGCCAGCGCATCGGCGAGAGCGGCGACGGCATGCCCGTCGACTTCAACTTCGTGGAGTCGGTGAACATCGTGCCCGGGCCGGCCACGGCCGTGCAGGGCGCCTCCGCCTACGTCGGAGGCTTCGTCGACCTCATCTCCAAGCAGCCGTTCTTCGACGCCCCGAAGGGCTCGGTCAGCTACACCGTGGGCTCCTACGACACCAACCGCTGGAACATCGACTTGGGCGGGCCGATCAGCCCCACCCTCGCCTACAGGTTCAGCTACTCGGGCGAGGACAGCGACGGGTACTGGGACAATTGGATCAAGGAGACGACCGCGCTCTACGGCGCCATCACATGGCGCCCGAACAAGAGCTACGAGCTGTTTGCGGACGCGAAGGGGTTCTGGGCGGACTACAGGGAGAACTTCGGCATCAACCGCCCGACCCAGGCCCTGATTTCGAACGGCCTCTACCAGTCCGGAACGAACATCAACAATGGGACCTCCGCCGGGCCGGGAAACCTTCAGAATGCGACAAACATCCAGCAGGCCGCGAGCGGCGTTGACACGATCGACTGGGGCCCCTTGGTCCCGATCAACTACCACGAGACCGCCCAGGGGCCCGCCAGCCACGCCCACGGCCAGGAATACAACGCCCAGGTGATCCAGACCCTGCTCGTCTCGTCGGAGTTCAAGGTCGTGGACAACACGATGTTCAGCTACACGAAGAGGGACACCTTCAACTCGAACGGCTACAGCGAGATCATCGATCCGGTCTGGTTCCTTGACAACCGCACCGAGTTCATCTTCACGCTCCCGAAGCTGACCGTGAATACCGGCGTCGAGGAGAAGTTCCAGAGCGTCAACGCCTACGACGACTTCTTCTTCGAGCCCGTCAACGTCTGGGATCTCTCATCGGACAACCTGCGGCCCAACATCAACTACACGCTGGCCCCGGGCTACGGCGGGTACGCGGGCGTCCAGGTGCCGGGCTGGCCGGGGCGCTACGCCACGGCGGGCATCGTCAACAACGACACCAACCAGTCCGAGGCCGCGTCCGCCTCTCCCTTCGTCCAGGCCACCTGGAAGATCAACGACGCGTGGGACCTCGTGTCGGGGGCGCGCCTGGACCTGATGCACGTCGAGTCCAAGGACCCGTTCACACCGAACACCGAGGCCTCGGTCGGCGTGGGCGAACCCAACGCGAACGTGAGCCTGGTCTACAAGGTCTCCCCAATGGCGTCCACGTACGCCACGTATAACTACAGCCAGAACTACACGGGCGAGCTCGCGGACGGCGGCGGCTTCGGGATATACACGGACCCGAACACGGGCAACCCCACGCTTCCGCGAAGCCTGTTCTCCGAGCAGAGCCAGCTCTTCGAGTACGGCTGGAAGTTCGTGGTGCTCAACAACACGCTCTTCCTGAGCACGGACGTCTTTGACCAGTCGCGCCAGTACAAGCCGCAGGCGTCACCTGTCATCCAGTACCGCTTCTACGGCGCCGAGATATCCGCGAACTACCAGCCCAACAAGAACCTGTTCGCGACCCTCGGCTACTCATGGGTCAACGGCGCCACGCCCGCCCCGGCGCCCTTCCAGGCCTATGACACCAACCAGATCCCTGGCGGCCCGCCGTCGCCCTTCACGTTCGCGCAGACGACGGGCAAGCTTCGCGCCCCGGGCCAGCCGCTCGACATCATCAACGCGCTGGCCTCGTACACGGCCGACAGCGGGTTCGGGGCCGAGGCAAACGTCCTTGTAACGAGCCCGATGAACGCGGATTACCAAGGGAACCTCGTGATCCCCTGGCAGTACTCGCTCGACGCCAGCGTCTTCTACAAGACGAAGAGGTGGGAGGTAAAGGTCACGATCACCAACCTCACGAACCAGCACAACTGGACGCCCTCGGACGCGACCTATGCGTATGAGGGGATCGTGTCCGACGCCGGGATCGAGGGGTTCGCGACCTTCAAGTACAAGTTCTAAGCCCGGGGGAAGCCATCCCCGCGGTTGCCGCCCGGCGAAGGCCGGGCGGCCTTCTTTTCGGCTCCGGTCAGAAGGAGCCCGAGTTGCTGACGAACGCGATGGTCCTGCAGTCCGGCGACCAGGAGTTCACGTTGATGGAACCCTGCCCGCCGTACACGTAGGCGACGACCGTCGGCTTGCCGCCGTCCACCGGCATCTTTCGCAGGTAGACGCGCTTGTAGAACGGGTGCTCGCCGGAGGGGATCTCCGGGGGGAAGGTGATGAAAAGGATCGTCTTTCCGTCGGGCGAGACGTGCGGGAACCAGTTGTTGTACTCGTCGTTCGTGACCTGGGTCTGCTCCGATCCGTCCGCGTTCATCCTCCAGATCTGCATCTTGCCCGAGCGCTCCGAGTTGAAGAAGATCGTGCCCCCGTCCGGGGTGTACTCCGAGCCGTCGTCCAGGCCCTTGGCGGTCGTCAGGCGCACCTCGGGGCCGCCGTCGGCCGGGACCTTGTAGATGTCGAGGTTGCCGTTGCGGGCACCCGTGATGACGAGGAACTTCCCGTCGGGCGACCAGCCGTGCAGGTAGGACGGCCCGGTGGGCGTGATCTGTTTCGGCACCCCGCCCCCGACGGGCAGCGTGTAGACGATCGACGGGGAGCCGCTGCTGATCCCAAGCATCCTCCCGTCAAAGGAAAGCATGTGGTCGTTGTTGCAGTGGACCTGGTCCCCGGTGTCGATGGCAGAGGACTCGCGCGTCGCCAGCTCCAGGCTGAACATGCGCCCGTTGTGGTTGTACACGAGGCGCTTGCCGTCGGGCGTCCAGTTCGGCGCCTGCAGCGAGTCATCCGCGTGGTAGATCGTCCGGCGCACGCCCGTGTTGACGTCGAGCAGCTCGATGTCGCTGCCGATGTAGTCGCGGTAGGGCCGGAAGTCGGGCCTCGCGGGCTGGACCAGCCGCACGTTCCTGAAGATGCCCTTCTCGACCAGCGTGTTGTTGTGCGCGCAGACGTAGATGCCCACATAGACCTCGTCGGGAAGGTCGGCGCCGTCCAGGTCCTGGCTCGTGTATGTGTCGCCGAAGCGCGCGGCCGACATCGTGAACTTCTTGCCGGAGCGCTCAAGCTGCAGCACGTCGGGTCCGTCGACCTTGAGGCGGATCTCCTCGGTCGGGCCGCCCTGGGTCTTGCGGAACTGCAGCGCCGCCAGCCCGCTGCCGTGGCGGCAGGCGTTCACATGGGGCGAGCGCGGGTCGAGGCTTGCGCGCACGATCAGGCCCATCTTGCGGTGCGCGTTGCTGCCGGCGCCCAGGAACTCCGTCGAGGCCTGGATGATGAAGTCCCCCTTGAGTTTCCTCCACACGAACTGGAACTCGTCGTGGTCCGTCCACATGTTCGTCCCGGATGACGACACCGCGTACTCCTGGGTGTCGGCGTCGTATGCGGCTGTGCCGGGGATGGCGACGCCGCCTATGTCGCCGTGCTGCTCGAAGACCCCCACCTGCCCCGAGGCGTCGGCCCCGCGGGCCGATGTCATCGCCCCGAGGGCGAAGGCGCAGCATACCGAGGGCAGCAGGCCTAGATGGGAGGACAGCATTGCGAGGGTTTCTGAGGGCATGTTGATGGGGGTTCTCCTGCTTTGAAAGCCCCCGGCCGGAAAGGGCCCGGGGGGACTCTCAATCTTAGGTCCGCGGCGGCCAACCGCAAGCGCCGACCCCCGGAATCCGCGTGTCAGGCCGCTGCCGCGGCGGCGCTCACAAGACTCTGGAATTCCGCGAGTTCCTCCGCGTTCACCGTGTGGCCCATGCCGGGAAAAATGGCCTTGTCGACTTCGGCGCCAAGGCCGCGGAAGAAAGCGGCGGTCTCCTCGACGCTGGGGAGCGGGATGTGCGGGTCCCTGTCGCTGCAGCCCAGGTAGACGGGGGTCCCGGCCATGCCGCCCTTCGGGCTGCGGGGGGTGCCAGGCGGGCCAATCAGGGCCCCGCTCAGCCCCAGGACGCCCGCGTAGCGCCCCGGGTTTCTCGCCGCGTACTCAAGCGCCAGGCAGGCGCCCTGCGAGAAGCCCGCCAGGACGATCCTTGAGAGCGCCAGGCCCACGGATTCGACCTCGCGCACGAGCCCGGCGACGACACCCAGAGCGGCGCCCAGGTGAGGCTCGTTCTGATCCAGGGGCGCCAGGAAGCGCAGCGGGTACCAGGCATTGCCCGAGGCCTGCGGCGCCAGCAGGGAGACGCACGAGACGTCCTCGATTGCCTGCTCGCCAAGCGAGAGGATGTCCTCGGCCGTGGCCCCCCGGCCATGAAGGAGGATGACGGCCGCACGGGCGGTGCGCAGGGGTGTGCCTGCCCTGAGCACGCGCTGGCCTTCGTGGATCCTCATGGGGGCGAGCGGTACCAACAATTTAAGCCGAGGGCAAACCCGCACTCGCCCGAGCACAGGGTTGCGATGGCGCGCCCCGGCATCCAACATGGACGCCCGACGACCCCGCCCGCGGGGCGGCGCAACGCCCAAGAACACGATGCCCCTCCGACACGGCCCCGCCATCCTCATTGCGGCAATCGGCGCATGCGCGACCGCGGCGCACGCCGCGGAGCGCCTCCGGGGCGAGGCGTCGGCGTTCCTGCGGGAGAACGCGGACAGCCCCGTCGACTGGATGCCCTGGGGCGAGGCGGCGTTTGCCCGCGCGAAGGCCGAGCAGAAGCCGGTGTTCCTCTTCGTGGGGTCCTTCGAGAGCGAGCTCGCCGGCGCCATGCGCCGCCAGACCTTCGCCAACCCGAAGAGCGCCGAGTGGCTCAACAGCCGCTTCGTCTGCGTGATCGTGGACCGGGACGAGAGGCCCGACGTGGCGGCGCTCTACCAGAGGTATGTCGGCGAGGTTAAGCAGCTCGGGGGCTGGCCCCTGAACGTGTGGCTGACGCCGGAACTGCTTCCCTACGAGGGCGCAACCTACCTGTCGCCGTCCGAGGACTGGGGGGCCCCGGGATTCCTCAAGCTGGCCGGCCAGGCGGCGGGCGCGTGGGAGGCGAACCCCGCCGCATGCCGCAGGCACGCGGCCGAGGCCCGGGGCCAGCTCGCGGAGGGCGCCGGGGCGGCCGGGCACGCCTGGAGCGCCCAGAAGGCGGCGGCCAGGCTCTCTGCGGCCTCAGCCGCGTGGCGCTCTGCGCTTGACGCCCAGCACGGCGGCTTCGGCGACCCACCCAGGACGCTGGAGCCCGAGCTCCTTCGCTTCCTGCTCGGGCAGTCGGCCGGCGACCGCGACGCGGCTCTCCTCACGTTGCGCGCGATCGCGGCGGGCGCGGTGCGCGACCCTCTCGACGGGGGCTTCTTCCGCTATGCAAACGACGCCGCCTGGCGCATACCCTACCCCCAGAAGACGCTTTCGGACCAGGCCCGCATAGCCCTGGCCTTCCTGGAGGGGGCCCGGCTCTCCGACGCTTCGTCCTTCGGAGCGTGCGCCCGCGGCGCGCTTGACTACGCCCTCGGCCGGCTGGCGCGCCCCGACGGGACCTACGCGGCGACGGTGGACGCCACCGCCGAGGAGCACTCGGGCTACTATGCGTGGACTCAAGGGGAGATCGACGCGGCCCTTGGCGCCGGCGCGGCGGCGTTCGAGCGCTCCCACGCAGTGCAGGCGCTCGGTAACGTGCCCCAGGACGACGACCCCGCCGGCACCTATGCCGGCAGGAACTTCCTGCGCTGCCCGGCCGACGCCGCATGGCCGTCCGCGGCGGAAGCTCGCCTCCTTTCGCTGCGCGACCGCCGCCCCGCCCCGCCGAGGGACGAGAGGGCCACAGCCGGCGCCCACGGCCTGCTCCTGAGCGCGCTTTCGCGCGCGGGGGTCCAGCTTGGCGAGAAGCGCTACCTTGACGCCGCCCGCCAGGCGCTGCGGGCTGTGAGGGGGCGCTTCCTGGCGCCGGACGGCTCACTGCTCCGGTTCGAGGGCGCGGCGACGCCCGCGGCCCCGGAGGACTACGCCGCGCTGGCGCTCGGCTGCCGGGACCTTGCGGCCTCCGCAGGCGACCGGGAGGCCGGCGCCCTTGCCGACCGGCTCCTTGACCGGTTGGACGCCACCTTCCTCGATCCGTCCGGATGCTACTATGCCTGCGCTTCGCCAGTGCCGGCGGGCCTCTTCCTGAGGCCGCTCGCCGGGGGCGACCCGCCATCGGCCGAGAGCCTTGCCATCGCAGCCGGCTCCCGAAGCTCCGAGCGCGTCGCCTCGGCCCTCTCGGACGGGCTCGAGGACGCCGCCGCCCAGGCCCCGGGCGAGCAGCTCCTCGCCATCGCCCTTTTCGCGGGGCGCCAGGCCGGGGCCACCGCCGCCCGATGAGGCTTCTCGGAGGCGCCTGGCGCAACCTCAGGGACTTCTTCGGTCTGGCGGGCGGCGCCACCTACCTGTGGCCGCGCTGGTTCCTGCTTCGCTGCATAGGCCTGGTCTTCATCATCGTCTTTGCCGGAATCATCGTCGAGGGCCGCGCCCTGATCGGCCCCGCCGGCATCGCCCCGGCCTCCGAGTACTTCCACACACTCCGGGGGCTCTTCCCGGGCGCCGCCGAGAGGCTGCTGCGGGCGCCGAGCCTTTTCTGGCTGGGCACCGGCACTGCGGCGATCACGGCCCTCGAGTGGCTCGGCATGGCGGCGGCGGTCGCCCTTGTCCTCAACCTCTGGCCGAGGATGGCGCTCTTCGCGTGCTGGCTCGCGCTCCTATCGTTCGTGTCCGCGTGGGGGATCTTCTCCTCGACGATAGTCGACAAGCTCATGCTCGAGACGGCGCTCCTCTTCATCCCGTTCGCGCCGGCCGGGCTGCGCCCGGGCCTCGGAGCCTCGTCGCCCCCGCGCCCCATCGCGGTCCTGACGGTGCGGTGGCTGCTCGTGAGGATCATGTTCGAGGCGGGCATCATCAAGCTGATCAACGGCGACCCCCGCTGGCGGGACCTGACGGCGATGGATGTCATGTACGAGACGAGCCCGCTGCCCACCTTCCTGGGCTACCTCGACCACCAGATGCCCCATGCGTACCACGTGTTCGAGATCGCGCTCACGTTCACGGCGGAGATCGCGGGGCCCCTCCTGGCGATGTTCTGCGCCCGGCGGTGGCGCTGGTTTGCGCTCGCGGCCTGGGTCGCCTTCCAGTCGGGGATCCAGCTGACGACGAGCTTCGGCTGGCTTAACACGGCGGCGCTCGCCCTGGGGGCCGCGCTGCTGGACGACCAGATGCTCGCGGCGGCGGCGCAGCGGCTGCGCCTGTCCCGCGTGGCCGGCGCCATCGCGGTGTGCACGGCGAGCCAGACGCGCGCGGCGTGCTCGGCGTGGCGCGTCTACGGCCTGCGGGCGCTTCTCGGCGTGCATTTCTTCCTGGGCGTGTACTTCTTCGTGGCTGCCGCGATGGACAAGACGTTAAGGAGCATCCCGAGCTTCGAATCCCGGCCCGTCGACTACCTCTTCAGGGACTTCGAGAGCGCGAACGCCTACATCCCCTACGTCTCCTTCCCCCGGGCCAAGCTGGAGGTCGAGTATGAGGGGTCGAACGACGGCGGCAGGACCTGGCGCAGCTTCGAGTTCCGCTACAAGCCCCAGCACGAGGACCAGATCTGCCGCCACGTCGCCCCCTGGTTCGACCGGTTCGAGGCGGGGCTGCAGCTTGCCGTCAACGTGCCCCAGACCACGGTGATTCCGAGGGTCGCGGCGCTCCTGATCCTGCGCAACCCCGACGTCATGGCCCTGTTCAGGGGCGACCCCTTCGCCGACAGGCCGCCAACGCTCGTGCGCATGCCGGTCTACGTGTTCAGCTTCACGGACCTGGCGACCTACCGCAGGACGGGCAACTACTGGCGCAAGGAGTATGTGGGAGACTATGCGCTGCCGATCTACCTGAACGGGCGCGGCCACCTGGTCCAGGGGCCCTTGGAAGGGGCCCCCTAGGGCACGAGGGAGAGCGCGACCGCGGCGTAGCGGCCTATCGGCGGGGTCTCGAGCCTGAGGGTCCCGCCCGGATGTTTCACGACGAGCGTGCCGGAGGGGGCGCCCCTCGCGGCGTCCCACCAGGTGACCTTCCACGTTCCGGCGGCCACGTTGTCGATTGCCGCGGTTCCGGCCACCGGCTTGGGCTGGCCCAGGGCGTACAGCCCCGCGCGGTTCCAGATCCACGCCTCGATGAAGCGCTCGTTTCGCCGTCCGATGAGCGCCAGGGCCGGCTGGTCGAGCCCCGTGTCGATCTCGGCAATGCCGATCCAGTCCGGGCCCGGATCCTCAAGAAGGAGCGTGCGCCTGCCCTTGGCGACGGGGAATTCGAGCACAACCGGATCCATCGGCGCCGTTCCCCCGGCCCACCGGTGGGCCGCCACGATCGAGCCGTCCAGGCTCACCCGCAGGCCTCCGCCCGCCTCCGCCCTGGAATCGACGCGCACGCGCATCGTCGTGTCGCGCGGCATGTCCAGGCGGTAGGTCGCGCGGTCCGGGTAACCGTCGGCGACGCTCGCGCGGTTGCCCACGAGGGTTGCGGCGACCTCCGCCGCCTCGATCGGCTCCCTGCCGTCAAGCGGGTACTCGGTCTCCAGCGGGGCGCGGCGCTGCCAGACCTCGCCGGCGACGATTTTGAGCGGCACGCGGGCGGCGCACTCGACAACGCACGAAAAGGGCCCGAGTCCCCTCTGCGCGGCGACCCCGTTCACCGCGAGGAAGCGGATGACCGATCCCAGCTCCCCCAGCCGGTTCGTCCCGAGGACGTTCCACCCGTCCCACGGCTGGGCGGCAAGGTCCCCCTGGCCCATGATGCTCGCCCACACCGGCGGCACGAGGTCCAGTCCCGCCTTGATGGCCTCGGCGGGCACGGCCTCGTGATCGTTGCCCGCCTCGCCGTAGAACGCGGGCTTGCCGAGCGACGCGTAGCCCTGGGCGAAGGCCCGCGCCCCCGCGACCATGTTGGACGCGTAGAGGTGCGGCTGGCAGTAGTCCATCTTCTCGTAGACGGGGCTTCGGAGGTTCTCGGTGCTCGTCGTTATCAGGTGGCCGTAGGCGTCGACCGAGCGGATGTAGTCCGCCATTGCCGAGTGCCAGCGCGCGACGTCGGCCTCGTGCCCCTCCCTCATGGCGTTCGTCCAGTGCACCTCGTTGAACAGCTCCCAGGCCAGCACCGCCGGCGACCAGCCCCACCGGGCGACGATGTAGCGGTACTTGAGCAGCGTGATCAGCCGGGCGTTCGGGTCGGTGAAGAAGTCCGTCGGCGACCGCAGGAATCCGCCGGGGTTCGCGGCGTTCCACGGGTTCTGGGCCCAGTTTGAGTCGTTGTAGGTGGTGTACTGGCCGTGGTGCTGCAGGACCACCTGCACGTACACCCCGTTCTCCTCGGCCGACTCGATGATCCTATCCCAGCGCTCGGCGACGTCCTCGCTCAGCCTCCCGGGCTTGGGCGAAGGGCCCATGCTGGCGGGAAGCCAGTCCAGGTCCAGGCCGTCCCAGTCCGCCATCCACACGCGCATCCAGTTGAGGTTCGCCCGGGCGAAGGCCGGAAACGCCTTCTGGTAGAAGGCGACCGTGTCGGGGCTCTCGTCGGGCGCCCAGGCGAGGTTTGCGCCCACCGGTATGTAAGGGTGGCCGTCCGAGCGCTGCAGGAGCCGGGGCTCGCCCGCGTTCCTCATGATGGCGGGCAGGCGCGTCCGGGCGGTGTTCGCAACCTCGGCCGGCGGGATCAGGCTGACGACGAGGTCGCTCGAGCGCACCCCCTTTGTCGTCTCCGAGACCGCCCCGAAGCGGTAGGTCCCCGCCTCGTCGGGGCGCACCCGCACGGCGTATAGGCCCATGTCGGCGTAATAGGCCGGCAGCGTCAGCGTCTGGCCGGAGGGCGTCGTCACCTTCGCCCAGATTTCGCGCGAGTACGGGTTCGCGACGTCGCTCACGGGCGCGACGAAGTCGAACTCGATCGGCTTCGGGCCGCCCTGGGCGGCCGCGAAGGCAAGGGCACAGGCGGGGGCGATCAGCAGGCGGCGCAGGCGCATCGGGGGGCCGGGCGGGGTCATTGGCCCTGCGGCGCGGCGGCGGACCCAACGATCGTCTTGTCCTGCATCTTCGCCCTGTAGATCCCGGGGGAGATCCCCGTCATGCGCTTGAAGAGCACGCACATGTACTCCATGTGCTCGAAGCCCGTGAGCTCGGCGATGCGCTTCAGGGGGAAGTCGGTCTCCATCAGCAGCTGGCGGATCTTGCGCAGCTGCACGCGACGGATCTCGGCCTGGGGGGAGCGGCCGATGTGCTGGCGGAACTTGCGCTCGATCTGGCTTCGCGAGGCGTGCGCGTGCTGCAGCACCTGCTCGACCGTAATCCCGTTGCACGCGTTCTCGCGGATGAAGCTCAGGGCGGCGGCCACGTTGCGGTCCTCGACGGCCAGGACGTCCGTGGAATGCCTGGTAACGACGCCGACCGGCTCGACTCGCTGGTCGAGTTCCTTCGGGGCGCGCCCCGCGAGCATCTCGCCCAGCAGCTCGGCGGCGCGGTAGCCGGACTGGAACGCGTTCGGCGCCACGCTCGAGAGGGCCGGGTCGGAAAGCTCGCAGCGGATCGTGTCGTTGTTCATCCCGAGCACGGCGACCTCCTCGGGGACGAGGATGTCCTTCGAGCGCGCGGCGCTGATCACCTGCTGCGCGCGCATGTCGTTGCACGCCATGAGCGCGATGGGCCTCGGCAGCCGGTCGATCCAGGCCGCGAGCTTGCTGATCTGCTCGTCGTCCCAGAAGGGCGTCATGTCGCCGGGGTAGTCGACGTCGTAGATGGCGCACTCCAGGGGCGTCGTGTCCCCGCGGTAGCTCACGTCGTAGACCGAGCACTGGCGACCCGCCAGCTTGATGGCCTCGACGAACCCGTCGCGGCGCTCGCGCGACCAGCTCGCGTTGGAGAAGCCGCAGAAGCCGAACTTCTGGTATCCCCTCTCGATGAAGTGCTCGGCGCCCATGTGGCCCATGGCCGTGTTGTCGGGCCGGATCTTCGGCACCCCGGGATAGGGAGGGCAGTCGTTCAGGTCTATGAGCGGGATCTTGCGCTCGGCGCAGGCGCTCACCATCTGCGGGGTGGTGTGCCGGCTGATGACCCCGTCCCACTTCTTGCTGCGCACCCAGTGGGGGTCCTGCTCGCTGCGCGCCTGGTCGTCGTGGAACGCCGTCCAGAGGTGGTGGGTGCGCTCGAAGTGCGCGATCCCCTTGAGCATCGCCATGCTCTCCTCGAAGCGGGTCAGGAAGACCAGGAGCACGTGGGCTTTCACGGGCAGAAAGTGCGTCCAACCCCTACCGGTGGCAAGCGCCGCCTAGCGGGCGCTCATCTCGCGAGAGGGTGGTCCTTGATGAACCTGACGACCTCGTTGGCGTCGCAGAAGCACAGCGCGGTGAAGGTGTCGGCGGCCCCGTAGTAGATCGCTATCCGGCCGGTGGCGGAGTCGCACAGGCAGCCCACGGGGAAGCAGACGCCCGGGACGAAGCCCGACACCTCGTAGGGCGCCTCGGGGTTGATGAGCGGCTGGTCGGCGCAGGCGATGACCTTCCATGGCTCCTTGCGGTCGAGCAGCATCGCGCCGATCGCGTACACGTATCCGTTGCAGGTGGTCGTGACGCCGTGATAGAAGAGGAGCCAGCCCTCGCTCGTCTCGATGGGCGACGGGCCCGCGCCGATCTTCGTCCCCTGCCACCACGGGCCTCCGCGCCCCATCACGTGGCGGTGGCGCCCCCAGTGGACCAGGTCCTCGCTCTCGCTTATGAATATGTCCCCGAAGGGCGTGTGGCCCGTGTCGGAGGGGCGGCTGAGCATGAGGAACTTGCCGTCGAACCTGCGGGGGAAGAGGACGCCGTTTCGGTTGTAGGGCAGGAAGGCGTTTTCCAGCTGCTCGAAGCGCACGAAGTCCCTGGTCCTCGCGATCCCGATTGTCGGGCCGTGGTAGCCGTTGCACCAGGTGACGTAGTGGACGCCGTCGATCGGCGTGACGCGGGGGTCGTAGGCGTACTCGAACCTGCGCACCTCGGGGTCGTCGCACTCCAGGTCGATCGGCTTCGGCTCGAATGTGAACTTGAAGCCGTCCTTGCTGCGCCCGACGTGCAGGTGCGGTATGCGGTCCATGCCCTCGGTGCGGAACACGCCGATGAAGCCACCCTTCCATGGGACGACCGCGCTGTTGTAGATTCCGGTGACCCTGGGCAGGGGGCGGCGCCCCACGACCGGGTTGCCGCTGTAGCGCCAGGCGGTGTCGGCATTGTTCGTGGGCCTGGGCTGCCACGGGATGTTCGGGAGCGCTGGACCTTCAATCTTTAGCTTCATTGTGAATGGGTAATCGCATGCGGCAGCCATTGGAAGGCTCAGGCTGACAGGGGGTTCTTCCAGAGAAGCCGGGGGACCGGGGGCAACCGTATCCTCAACGGCAGCCGGTGTTAATGAGAACCTTTGCCAAGTTGTTGAGAAGGCAGTTATGCCCTCCCGCAGCCGCATGGGGCGCCCGGATCCCTCCGGGGCCCGAGGTTTGACTTCGCGCGGAATCTGAACCGTCTAGGAGGCGGCCCCCCGGCCCCCCAGGGGCGCCCCGACATCCCCCAAACCCCTGCCCCCAAGCATGTCACGCGCCCCGATCCTGCGAGGCCTCGCCACCCTCCTGGTGCCGCTTTGCGCCATGGCGTCCCCGCCGGGCATCTTCAGCGTCGTCGACTACGGGGCCACGGGTCGGGGCGTCCAGGCCGACACCGCGGCCATCCAGGGCGCCATTGACGCCTGCGCCGCCCAGGGGGGAGGCCGCGTGGAGGTGCCCCCGGGGACGCGCCTGACGATCGGAACGGTCGTCCTCAAGAGCCACGTCGAGCTTCACCTCGGGCGCGGGTCGCTCCTGCAGGGCAGCCCCCGCCACGCGGACTTCACGCGCTTCGCGCCGCCGCCCGTGTCGTTCGACCCCGGCCCGGTGCCGATGATGGGCGTCATCGTCTACGCGGAGAAGGCCGACGACATCGCCGTCACGGGCCCGGGGAGGATAGACGGCAACGGGATGGCCTACGTGTCGAAGGTCGGGCCGTACATCTACACCTGCGTCGGCCTGCGCCCGTTCACGATGGTGCTCAAGGAGTGCACGCACGTGCTGCTGCGGGACTTCTCCCTCACGAATTCGGCGTTCTGGACCCTGAGGCTGCTCGGCTGCGACGACGTGACCGCCGACTCGCTGCGCATAGACGGCGACCTGCTGATGCCCAACAACGACGGCCTCGACATCGACTGGTCCTCGAACGTGCGCGTGCGCGGCTGCCACATCACGACCGGCGACGACTGCATCTCGCTCAAGACGGCGCCCTTGAGCGAGGGCGTGAGCCGGCCCTGCGAGAACATCGTCATCACCGGCTGCACGCTCGTCACGCGCTCGTGCGGGGTCGTCCTGGGCTGCGACGCCGCGGGCCCGATCCGCAACGTGATCGTCAGCGGCTGCGTGATCAGCGACAGCCATCGCGGCGTGGCGGTGCGCCTGAGCCTCGGGGGCACGATAGAGCACGTCCTCTTCTCTGACCTTGTCATCTCCACCAGGATCTTCGACTCGATGTGGTGGGGGCGCGGCGAGCCGATCCAGGTCCTGGCACTTCCGTGGACCAAGGACACCCGGCTCGGCGTCATCAGGGACGTGCGCTTCTCGAACCTCACCTGCACCTGCGAGAACGGAGCCATGGTCTACGCCGCGCAGCCCGGCCACATTGAAGGGATCTCCTTCGAGGGGGTCTCCATCCGAATCGTCAGGCCTGGCACCTTCGAGGGCGGGCGCCAGGACCTGCGGCCGAGCGAGGGCGACGCTCTGCCCCGCATGGCGACAAGCGGCTTTTTGCTGCGCGGCGCCGCCCGGGTCAGCCTTCGCGACTGCAGCGTCACCTGGGGCCCGAACCCGCCGGCCTACTTCGAGCATGCGCTCGACGCCGCGGGATGCCCCGGCCTGGACGACTCCGGCCTGGCCGGCGAGGCGGCCCACCCGGGCGCCGAGGCGCGGCTCATCCGCCCAAGCCTATGATCACACGCAGAACATTCATCGGCGCCTCGGCCGCCGCGGCCGCGGGGGCCATCCTTCCCGGCCTCGGCCGCGCCGAGGCCCCCGGCCCGCGCCCCCAGCCCAAGATACCCCTCTGGCGCGGCTTCAACATCCAGGGGGCCTCGCGCGGCTCCCGCGCGCTCGCCTACAGGGAGAGCGACTTCGAGTGGATGGCGCGCTGGGGCTTCAATTTCGCCCGCCTTCCCGTCTCCTACTGGTCCTGGTCGGACCCGAAGGACTGGATGAGGATCGACGAGGAGTCCCTCAAGCCCCTGGACGCCGCGATGGAGATGGGCCGGCGCCACGGCATCTACCTCAACCTCTGCCTGCACCGGATACCGGGCTACTGCGTGAACGGGCGCGAGCTCGAGCCCCACCAGCTCTTCGACAGCCCGCCCGACTCGATGGCCCGCGCCCTGGAGGCCGCGCGCCACCACTGGCGCCACCTGGCCCTGCGCTACGGGGACATCCCGAGCTCGCGCCTGAGCTTCGACCTGTTCAACGAGCCCCCGTTCATGGCCGACCAGTCCCGCTACGTCGAGGTGGCCCGGGCGCTGATCGCGACCATAAGGGAGACAAGCCCCGGGCGCCTGATCGTCGCCGACGGCGCCGACATCGGCCAGACCCCTGTCATGGGCCTCGCGGACCAGGGCATCGTCCAGAGCACGCGCGGCTACCTGCCGAAGATGGTGAGCCACTACACCGCCGACTGGGTCCCGCCGCGCGAGTTCGAGTCGCTCGCGACGCCCACCTGGCCCATGGTGGACAAGAACGGGGTCACCTGGGACCGCGCGAAGCTGCGCGCCGAGCTGATCACGAAGTGGAGGGCGCTCGTCGAGCTCGGCGTCCCCGTCCACGTCGGCGAGTGGGGCTGCTTCTCCAGGACCCCGCACGGCGCCTGCCTGGGCTGGATGACGGACCTGCTGGCCCTCTGGAGGGAGGCCGGCTGGGGCTGGTCCATGTGGAACCTGCGCGGCCCCTTCGGGATCGTCGACAGCGGCAGGGCCGACGTGCGCTACGAGGACTTCGAGGGCCACAAGCTCGACCGCCGGATGCTCGAGCTGCTCCTCGCGGGCTAGGGGGCGGCGGGCGCACCGGCGCCCATCTCGCGCGAGCGCTCGATCAGCTCCATGCACGAGCGGCTGTTGTGGTACGGGCACTTCCAGACGCTCAGCTTCGCGCTCGGGAACGTGCGGCCGTCGCGCCCCTTGTACTCCAGGATGGGCGTGCCGTCGCGCCGCAGCATGTTGTGCCAGTCCCCGTTCTTGCGGTCCACGAGCCTGTCCTGGATGAAGCTCCAGCTCCTGAGCGAGTCGGCCAGGTACGCCGGAGAGCCGGAGATCTGGTAGGCGTTCAGGAAGCCCACGGCGGCCTCGGCCTGCTCCCACCACTCCTTGTCCGTGTTCGTCGGGCCCTTGGGGCCGCCCTCGGTGTAGACGCCGCCGTCCGCGTCGACGCCCTGGGCCTGCGTCACGTCCGCGATCTGCAGGGCGAGCCTTCGCGCGCGCTCGCTGAGCGCGGGCTCTCCCAGCACCCGGGTCGCCTCGACCAGGAGCCAGCTCAGCTCGATGTCGTGGCCGTACGAGACGTCGTCGCCGATCGGCGTCCAGTCGTCCTTCATGAAGAGGACCAGGTGGTGGGTCCTGGGGTCGATGATGCGCGTCATCACCAGTAGGACCAGCTCGCGCTCGCGCGAGCGCAGCCCCTCGTCCGGCCAGACGCGCAGCAGGTTCGTGAAGCCCTCGAGGATGTGGATGTGGGAGTTCTGTGACTTGGGGGCGCCCCCGAGGAGTTCAGCCTTGTCGGAGTCCCCCTTCTTCCAGTCGCGCGCGAGCGAGTCGTAGTAGCCGCCATTCACCGGATCGTGCGCGTATTTCTCGATCAGCTGGTAGATCGCGATCGCCTGGTCGAGTGCGGCCCTGTCGCCGGTGGCCCTGTAGTACTCCGAAAGGCCGTAGATGCCGAAGACCTGCCCGTAGACCTGCTTGTGCGCGTCCACGGGCGTCCCGTCGGCGCGCGCCGACCAGTAGAGCCCGCCGTACTGCGGGTCCGTGAACCGCCCGGCCAGGTCCTTGAACGCCCAGCGCGCCATCTCGAGGTACGCGGGGTCCCGGTAGAGCCGGTACGCCGCCGAGAACGTCCAGAGGATGCGGCTCGTCAGGAGCGCCCCGTGCGGGACCGGGTCGTCGCGCACCGACATGTCCTCCCCTATGAACGAGTGGAAGCCGCCGTGCTCGGTGTCTCGCGCGTGCTTGAGCCAGAACGGCAGGATGTCGCCGCGCAGCTCGGCCTCGGCGTCGGACGCGAGGCGGGTGAGCTGGGCCTGCGCCCCCGCCGGCGCCGGGGTCGCGGCGGGGGCGGCCGCGGCGCAGGTGCACGCCACAAGGGCCAGGCCCCCGAGGAGGGTTCGTGGGGTAGTCATCGGCACGAAGCATGGCGGACAAAGGGCCGGTGCGCAACCCGCGCCCGCATCGGGATTTGTTTGCCCTGCCGGGGCGCTGCCCCAAGCATTTTGGCCCTGTTCGCGGCTGCGATATCCCCAAGGCACCAAGCGCAAACCCGGCCGCCCGACCGAGAAACCTCATGCAGCTGCACGTCCTAGACATCAGCATCGTCGTCGGCTACTTCGTGGCCGTGGTCGCCATCGGCCTGTGGGTCTCCCGGAAGGGATCCAAGGACCTGGACGGCTACTTTCTCGGCGGAAAAAAGCTGCCCTGGTTCATGCTCGGCGTCTCGGACGCGTCCGGGATGTTCGACATCAGCGGCACCATGTACCTGGTCTACGCGCTCTTCATCTACGGCCTCAAGAGCATCTGGCTGCCCTGGGTCTGGCCGACGTTCAACCAGATCTTCCTGATGATGTTCATGAGCGCCTGGCTGAGGCGCTCGAACGTGCTCACGGGCGCGCAGTGGATGCAGACGCGCTTCGGCAACGACCGCGGCGCCACGCTCGCGCACCTGAGCGTCGTCGTGTTCGCGCTCGTCAACGTGGTCGGGCTCCTGGCCTACGCCTTCAAGGGCATCGGCAAGTTCGCGGTCGTCCTGCTGCCGTGGCGCTTCACGAACCAGGCGAGCGGCGTCTTCGCCGACGAGAACATCTACGCCATCATCCTGCTCGGGCTCACGTCCCTCTACGCGATCAAGGGCGGCATGGTGAGCGTCGTCATCACCGAGGTGGCGCAGTTCACGATCCTCACGCTCACGGCGCTCACGCTAGGCATCATCGCCCTGGTCAAGGTCTCGCCCGAGATGATCGCGCACAGCATCCCGGCCGGCTGGATGAACCCCTTCTTCGGCTGGAGGCTCGGGCTGAACTGGGACGGGATCCTCAAGACCGCGAACGCCTCCATCACGAGCGACGGCAACGACCTCTTCACGATCATCTTCTGCCTGATGACCTTCAAGGGCGTCCTCGCGAGCCTCGCGGGGCCGGCCCCGAACTACGACATGCAGCGCATCCTGGCGACGCGCAACCCGCGCGAGGCCTCGCTCATGAACGGGATGGTGACCGTCGTCCTCATGTTCCCGCGCTACATGATGATCGCCGGGATCACGGTCCTCGCCCTCGCCTTCTGCATGCCGCAGCTGCAGTCGCAGGCCGCCCCCGACTTCGAGAAGATCCTCCCCATTGCGCTGGGCCACGTCCCGTCGGGCGTCGTCGGCTTTCTCCTTGCGGGACTCGCCGCGGCGTTCATGTCCAACTTCGCGGCCACGCTCAATGCGGCCCCAGCCTATGTCGTCAACGACATCTACAAGCGCTTCATGAACCCCAACTCCGGGGGCAGGCACGAGGTGGCCTTAAGCCGCATTTTCTCGATCGTCTTCCTCGTGATCGGGATCGTCTGCGGCCTGCTGACGACAAGCATCACGAGCGTCATGATGTGGCTCGTCGGAGCCCTCTACAGCGCCTTCGTCGCCGCGAACGTCCTCAAATGGTACTGGTGGCGGTTCAATGGCTACGGGTACTTCTGGGGGATGGTCTGCGGCATCGCCGGCGCCATCCTGTTCCTGCTCCTTGAGAAGGCGACGGGCAGGAGCTTCAACGCCCTCTACACGTTCCCGTTCCTGCTCGTCATCTCGCTGGCGGGCTGCCTCGCCGGGACTTTCATGAGTACGGCCGAGGACGACGAGGTCCTGAAAAAGTTCTACAAGAGCGTCAACCCCTGGGGCTGGTGGGGCCCCATCCGCGAGAAGGTGATGCTCGAGGACCCGTCGTTCGTGCCCAACCGCAGCGCGGCGCGCGACCTGACGAACGTCGCCGTGGGCATCGTCTGGCAGCTGTGCCTGGTGACGCTCGCGGTCTACATCGTCCTCAAGCAGTGGTCCTGGGCCTGCGCGATATTCGCGCTCCTGGTCGCCACCTCGACGTACATAAAGTACAACTGGTACGACCGGCTGGAGAAGGCCAGCTAGGGAGCAGCCGCCCTCATAATGGTTGCCGACCCATCCCGCGCGGATTGGGCTCGTGCGGTGGCCACACAAATCCAAGGCGGCGGGGCCGCGGCAGGCCCGCCGGCCCGGGCGCCCGGCCTGCTCCAGGGCCGGCGGGGCTGCCTTCTGGCCGCGGCGGCCGTCGCCCTCGCGGCCCTGGCCGCGTACGCCAACAGCTTCGCCGTCCCCTTCCTCCTGGACGACTCGGCCGCCATCGCGACCAACCCCTCCGTGAGGAGCCTGGGAAGGGCCCTTTCGCCCCCGCCCGGGACCCCGGTAAGCGGACGGCCGCTCCTTAACCTCTCGTTCGCCGCCAACTACGCCCTCGGCCGCCAGCAGCCCTGGGGCTACCACGCCCTCAACCTCCTCATCCACGTGTCGGCCGGCCTCGCCCTTCTGGGGATCGTTCGGCGCACGCTCACCCTTCGGGTGCTCGCCGGCCGCTACGGCCGGGACGGCCCGCTCCTCGCCCTCCTTGCGGCCCTCCTCTGGACGGTCCATCCCCTCCAGACCGAGGCGGTGACCTACGTCTCGCAGCGGGCCGAGTCGCTGGCGGGGCTGCTGTGCCTGCTGGCCCTCTACCTGTTCGTGGCGGCCGACGCCTCGGCCTCGGCCCGCTGGTGGCGCCTGGGCTCGGTCCTCGCGTGCCTCATGGGCGCCCTGACCAAGGAGGTGATCGCCACGGCGCCCCTCCTCCTGCTTCTCTATGACCGCACGTTCCTCGCAGGCTCCCTGCGCGCCGCCCTGCGGCTTCGCTGGCGCTATTATCTCGCGGCCGCAGCCTCCACCTGGATTCCCCTAGCGCTCCTTGCCCGCGGCCACGGCAGCCGGGGCGTCGGCTTCGGGCTGGGGATCGGGCCGTGGGACTACGCGCTCACCTCCTGCCGCTCGCTGGCGACCTACATCGGCCTGGCCTTCTGGCCCCACCCGCTCGTCTTTGACTACGGCATGGACGCCGTCCGCAGCCCCGCCGAGGTCTGGCCGCAGGGCCTGCTCGTCGTCGCGCTCCTCGCGGCAGGGGCCTTCGCCCTTTGGCGGCGCCCCGCCGCCGGCTTCCTCTTCGCCTGGTTCTTCATCGTCCTTGCCCCGACGACGAGCTTCATCCCGGTGGCCGCCCAGCCCATGGCCGAGCACAGGGCCTACCTGGCGCTCGCCGCCGCGGCCTGCGCGGCCGTCCTCGTGCTCCATCGCGTCCTCGGCCGCTGGTGCGCCCTGCCCCTTGTCGCGGCCGTGCTCCTCCTCGCCTGCATCACCCACCTGCGCAACGGCGACTACCGCAGCGAGGAGGCGATCTGGACCGACACCCTTGCGAGGCGCCCAGGCAACGTGCGGGCCCACTGCGCCTACGGATTCGTCCTGTCGCAGAGGCCCGGGGGCCTCCCCCGCGCCATCGAGCAGTACGAGGCCGCCGTGCGGCTGGACCCCGGGTACGTCGACGCCCACAACAAGCTGGGCATCGCGCTCGCGCAGACCCCGGGGAGGCTCCCGGAGGCGATCGCCCAGTTCGAGGAGGCGCTGCGCCTCGACCCGCGCTTCGTCCGGGCGCACGACAGCCTTGGAGCGGCCCTGGCGGGCATCCCCGGGAGGCTGCCCGACGCGGTGTCCGAGTTCGAGGAGGCGCTGCGCATCGACCCGGGGTATGCTCCGGCGCACAACGACCTCGGGCTCGCCCTCGCCGGCCAGCCGGGGCGACTGGGCGAGGCGATCGCCCAGTTCGAGGAGGCCATCCGGATTGACCCCGACTTCCCGCAGGCGCACAACGCGCTGGGCGTCGCGCTCGCGGGCGTCCCCGGGCGCCTGCCCGACGCCATCTCGCAGTATGGGAAGGCCCTGGCCATCGACCCCGGCTACTCCGACGCGCGAACGAACCTCGGCATAGCCCTCGCAAGGAGCCCCGGCGGGCTCGCGCAGGCCATCTCCGAGTACCGGGCGGTCATCAGCGCCGATCCCGGCTTCGCGCCGGCGCACAATGCCCTGGGCGTGGCCCTCGCCGCCGCCAGCGGGCGCGCCGCGGACGGAATCCGGGAGTACGAGGCGGCGCTGCGCGCCAGGCCCGGCTACCCGGAGGCGCACAACAACCTGGGCCTCGCCCTCGCCGTCCAGCCGGGCCGGCTGGACGAGGCGATAGGGCACTTTGAGGCGGCCGTGCGGCTCAAGCCGGACTACGTCGAGGCCCGCAACAACCTGGGCCTCGCGCTTTCGCAGGCGCCGGGGCGGCTGCCGCAGGCCGTCTCCGAGTTCGAGGCGGCGCTTCGGCTGAGCCCAGCCAACGCCGAGCTGCACAACAACCTTGGCATCGCCCTCGCTGGCACGCCCGGGCTCCTTTCGGAGGCCGTCGCGCACTTCGAGGAGGCGCTCAGGATCCGGCCCGGCTATCCGGACGCGTTCAGGAACCTCGAGCTCGCCAGGCAGATGCTCGGGCGGCCGGCGGGCGGCAGATGAGCCACTCGCGGGGCCGCGCAGCTCTTGGGCTTACCGGCCCAGGGCCCTGCGAAGGACGGGCTCGAGCTCGTCCGCCATCGCGACGTGCTCGGCCCCTGTCGGGTGGCCGTTTCCGGGAACCCCCGGGTAATGGCCCAACCCGGCAAGGACGACCCTGGGGTCGGCGGCCCGCTCGACCACCTGCGCCAGGTAGGCGTGCAGCGCCGAGCGCCGCGGCCCGCGCGCCGGATCGTCCGCGAGTATGGGCGAGTCCATCAGGAAGATCAGCGCTCCCGGGGCGTCGCGGCGCACCTTGCGCACGAATTCCACGTAGGTGTTCACGAACTCGTTCTGGTCGGGTATGCCCTGGCTGAAGTCATTTGTGCCGAGCTGGATCCCAACCGCGTCGGGCACGTAGTCCGCATGCCGCCACGCGGCCGAGGGATCGTCGGGAAGGGCAAGCTCGTAAAACTGCGGAGCGTTCCTCGTGTCCCGGATACCCTGCCAGTCCCGGACGATCCCGCGCCCGCCGTAGCTCACGAGGTGGCACTGTGCACCGAGCCTGCGGGCAAGGATCATTCCGTAGGACAGGCGCGCGTTCGCGTTGGCCCTGTCCTTGGTGTCACCACCGGGCAGCCAGGCCGTCAGCTCGCCGCACGTGACGGAATCGCCGATGAACATGAGGCGGCGCTGCGGCGGCTCCGGCGCGGGAAGCAGCCTGCCCTCCGCGTCGAGCACGAATCCCAGGTACTCGCACGTGCCCTGCCAGCTCTCATTGCACCGGACAATCGCAACCGTGTGCTCGGACGCCTCGGGCGAGCGCAGGATCTCGCAGGTGCCCTCGCCCGCCCCGAGACGGACCCGCCGCGGCTTCCCTGCGTCCACGAGGACGTCCAGGAACACCTCGGCCGACGCCCGGGCGTGCAGGGAAAGGGCCCTGCCGCGGAACCGAAGGTGCGCTGTGACGCCCGGATAGCCGAGGCGCACCGACCCGCCAGGGCCCGGGGCATACCGGCCCTCGTAGCGCACCGAGTCATCGCCCGCCGCGACAAGCGGCAGGGCCTCCGCCGCGCAGGCGCGACCACCCAGTCCCGCCATGGCCGCAAGGGCGCCGCAGAGAAGTTCAAGCTTCATGGTGGCCCTAGGGCAACCGAACGCGGCGCCCTCCTCAAACCGAAAAGCCCGGGGAAGCGGCCGCGCCGCAGGGCTCTCTGAAACCGCAAAAAAGGCCCGGCAGCTTTTGGCTGCCGGGCCTCGAATTGTGACTGTGTGCTTCTTGGGCTAGCTCAGAAGTCGAACGAGTTCGTGAGCTGCCAGCTCATGCCGTCCTGAATGCGGGCCAGGGCGAGACTGCCGTCAGGCTCGTACTGTGCCGCAACCAGTTCCGTCTTGTTGAGCACGTTGTGGATGTTGGCCTGGATGCGCCAGTTGATCTTGTTTGCGAAGATCCTGCGCGAGTAACCAAACCACAGGTCGTAGTGTTCATCATTCGGGCCGTTCCAAGGCTTGGTCACGTCGAGCGTGCCGAGCGTCGGATCGTATTGGTAACCCTCGATGCGGCCGGCCTCCATGCGTACCGCGCCGCCAATGAAGTAGCCCTTCAGCTTGCCGCGGTCAAACGTGTAGGTCGTGATCAGGTTGAGCCTCCAGGGGGAGACCTCGGGAGCGGACTGCCCGGACGAGTTGACCTCGACCAGGTATGGGTTCCACACGTAGTCGACCCAGTTCGTGGCGATCGGCGAACCGCCGGAGCCCCACAGGCGAAGCTGGCCGGCCGGGCCGTTAAACCAGGTGGTGATCTGGTTCATCAGGCCGACCGTGAGCGCATCGATGTTATCGTGTGTCGCGAACGTGCGCGAGTAGTTGACCGTGATGTTCCAGTTGCGCAGCGGCTGGGCGCTGAGCTCAAACTCCTCGCCCCGGGAGAGCGTGTCCACCGTGGTAACGGGGTTGAGCGAACCCGGCTGGTCAGATCCAGTCCCAGTGTTCGGATTGTACTGGCTCAGGCCGCCCATACCGTCGACGAGCTGGCCGGACGCCTTGGCGAGGGCCGGGTTGATCTCGTTCGGGTGCAGGCCGTAGGCCGCGAAGAATCCGGCCGGGATCGGCGTGTTGAGCCATCCTTGGATGATGCTCTGCTCAAGCGCCACGTCGGGGTCGTTCGGGTTCTGCGTGTACTGCGTGTTTCCAGTGTGGCCGGCGATGCCGGACTGCTGGTCCTGCCAGGCGTAGTTCCAGTTGTACGAGTAGTTGTTCGGATTGTCCTGACCATTGATGCCCATCTGCAGATCCGTCGCATACTGATAGCCCCAGGCCGGGAGGGCCCAGATCTGGTAGCCGTTTCCGCCCAGGCCGCCGTCGTTGGAGGCGTCCAGCGTGGCGTTCTGGATCTGGGTGCGGTACCAGTCGACCTTGAACGTGATCTTGTCGTTCAGGGTCGTGATGGTGAAGCCGTACTCCTTGGTCTTGCCGGTCGGGTTCGGCAGCGTGGTGCCCGTCAGGCTGATGCGCGGCGCCTGCGCCTCGAAGTTCGAATTATGGTCGAAGAACAGGCTGAATGTCGTTCCGCCTCCTATCCAGCTCGTCAGGAACTTCGGGAAGTGGTACACTGCACCGTAGGCCTTCGTCTCGCCGATCGCCTCGCGGCGTGTGTTCGGATTTAGGCCGTAGTCCGTCGCCACGAACGGATTGGAGGCCTCCTCGGGCGCCTGCGTCTGGTAGTTGACGACGTGATCCTTGCGCCAGCCGAAGGTCGGCACAAATGTGTCGTCAAGCATGCTGCCCTGCCATGTGAAGCCCTGAGAGGCGTCCACGTAGGAGGTCTTCTGGCCACCCGTGACGAGGCTCGGGAAGTCCGCCGCGTTGTTGGCGTTCAACCACTGCACCGGGACGCTCTGCCAGCCAACGTAGTTGGCAGGGTTGGCGACCTGCGTGCTCACGTCGAGCGTGGCGGTCGTCGGGTCGGTGTAGTTGTACGGAGCCGTCGGGCTGATGTTCGGGTTATTCCATGTCGCGTTGAAGTTGCGGACAATCGACTGCGCGCCAGGCGTCAGGATGAAGCTGATCGGGCTGGCGTTGAGGCCGGAGGCCGACGAGTTGCCGAGCAGGTTCGGGCCGACGTAAACCGCCCAGTCATACTGGCGGTTGTTCGTGATGGCGGTTGAGAGCGGGACATCGTTCAGGGTTTCCCAGTCAGCCGTTGTCGCGTACTGCGACCATTGAATGTCCTGCTCCTTCCTATGGTCCTCTTCGTCCAGGAACGTGAACGCATGGTGGCCGAAGATCCGGTTGAGCCATGAGCTCTTGTCCACGAAGTCCGACGTACGCAGCTCAGCCGTCGCCGTGAAGCGCAGGCTGTTGCGGTCGATCACGGACGAGTTGTTGCCGTAGGCATCCGAGTTGGCGACCATGGGCCGCCCGAAGTTCGGATTGGCCGAGCCGTCCGCATAGGTTTCGTTCACGTCGACGGTGAGCGCGTAGTTCGGGCCGCCCATGCTGCCGATCTGCCCGTTGTTGTAGCGCTGCTGGTCGTAGACGAGCTCGAAGCCGAGGCGGTCGTTGAAGAACGTCTGCGAAACCGAGAAGTTCGCCGCCGTCCAGCCCTGCCACTGGCGCTCGTTCGGTCCGTCAAGGGTCGAGTCGAAGTAGTTGAAGATCGACGGATCCGTGAGGACCCTGTCCGAGTAGTACGAGCCGCCTGGGACACCGGCGTTCACAGCATACAGGTTGTAGTCCGGCACGCCGATCGGGCGGTAG
The DNA here is from genome assembly GCA_003151515.1 of Opitutaceae bacterium. GTDB lineage: Bacteria > Verrucomicrobiota > Verrucomicrobiia > Opitutales > Opitutaceae > Palsa-1447. The sequence goes on along the minus strand of PLXS01000017.1, from coordinate 33,006 downwards.
AACGGCAGGTCGCCGACGCCCGTGCCCTGGTTCACGCCGATCTGGGTCGCGTTCAGGACCGTGTTGTTGATCATGCCCGACTCGACGTAGCTCGGCGTGTTGCCGGCGTTCATGTTGGCGCCGCCCTGGACGCCGTTGTAGTAGCTCAAGACGTCCTGCCAGTAGGTGCGGCCCTGGGCCCATCCACCGATGTCGGCGATGCCGAGGAGCGGGATGGCCTTCTGTGTGGTCGAATTGTTCACGTAGCCGGGCGACCACTCGTTGTCGAGGGGCTTGCCGAATGCGAACCACGGCGTGATCTCGTCAATCGGAGGCAGCGTCCTCGGATTGTTCGAGGAGACCGTGCCCTTCTCGAACTTCGCCCGGATCGACGTGTGGCTGTCCTTGCCGAACAGGTTCGGATCCCAGCGGACCGCGCCGAAGTAGCGGGTCTGGTTGTCGAACGTGTAGCGCTCCTGGTATTTCTCCTCGTCGTTCACCCAGGACACGCGGATCGCCAGCTGATTCGGTATCAGGACGTAATTGAAGTCGGCGGAATTGCGGATCGAGTTGTAGCTGCCGTAGCGGTCCGTGATGTTGTTCGCATTCGTGAACTCAGCGTCGTTGACGTCATTGTTGATGATACCACCGGGGCTGCCGACGCCGAACAGGATCGAGTTGGGTCCGCGCTGCAGGTCGACGCGGCCGACGTTGAAGCTGTCCCACGGGATGTCCGTCAGGAAGTAGTCGCGTGTGTTGTCCGCCGCGCTCAGGCCGCGGACGCGGGTCGTCGTGGAGGGCGTCAGGAGATTCTCGCTGTACTGGGCGTTGCCCGCCTGTCCCGAGAAGTTACCGTTCAGGCCCGCGACTTCCGTGTTCGGGGTGTAGATCAGCAGGTCCTGCGAGTTGGTCGCGCCGGTGTCCTGCAGGAATTGGGCGGTGACAACGGAGAGCGCCGATGCGACGTCACCCAGGTCGGTGCGCACGCGCGTGCCGGCCAACGTGCTGTTGGCCTTGTAACTGCCTTTTTCCTCGGCTGCGTCGACGACGAAGGGGGAGAGGACGACTGCCTCCTCCTCATTCCCGGCCGTCGTCGTAGGCGTCACGGTCGACGTCGTCGTGGTAGTGGTCGTTTGGTCCGTGGCCGGCGCTGCCGCCTGGGCAAACGCTATCCGCGGGACAACCGCAAAACAAAGTGCTGACGCGATGGTAAGCGCGCGCAGCAACAGATTTCGTAGAGCAGGCATTTGTATGTTTTTTTAGGATCTTACTTACGATTCAGGTTTGGTCTGAAAGGACTATTAGCTTGTAGGCGAATTGTCCGTCTTACGGGGTGAAAAGTCTGCCCCAAGGGGTGAACCTGGGGACGACGCGTGGTGAAAGCAGGCGGAGTTATACTTACTACGCTAGCGAATGTGAATGAGTTTTGTTATACGCGAATTAAGCTCCTTTGCCATTAATGAACGCTTTGTGACACTCCCGCGTCATAGCAATTTGCTCGGTAGACGAGGAATTAGGTGGCCAATCCGATGCGGCGCCGGCGCAACGGCGGAATGGCTTCCAGAGCCCGCGCCCGGCGGTATCTCTAGGCCCGGTCGCGCACCCCGAAACCAGCTCGAACCCGGGGCCGGAACCGCAACACGAAAGGCTCATTTTTCGAAGCGTTTCGCCATTTCCGGCGGCAGCAGATTTAACGCGAGTTGACGCAGAGCCGGATCGGAAATCTCCATGCCCAGAACTCTTTCCAGCACCTCGAAGTGGTAAAGCGACCCGGTCGTAAGGGAGCGGAGCTTCTCTTCATTCACCTCGGCAAGGCATTTCCTGAGCTGGTCGCGGGCGCGGTCAAGGTGCTGCCCTTGGGCAAGCACCACGGCCAGGCTGACCCGGCGGTCCCAGGGCAGCGCCCGTTCCCCCTCGCCAGACAGGCGGGACAAGAGCGAGGCCAGCACCCGCATGAACTCGTCGTTCTCGCCGCGGGCGACCGCGACCTGGGCGCGGGCCACGAGGGCGCCCAGGTCCGCCTGGAAGCGGCGCAGGGCGTTGCCCGCGGATCCGGCAAGGCCCAGGTTGCCGGTTTCGATCATGTATTCCGCAATCCGGCTCATTAGAAGTGCATCGTCCTGATCTTCAGTTACTTTCATTATAACCACCGATTGCCCCTCGAAGCCCCCAATTGCCGGCAGCGGATACGCCACAGGCCGCAGCCAGGGTGGCAGCGACCAATGATGGAGACTGTTGATAAACGACCTCTCGATTTGCCCTAGGCCGAGCTGCGCGAACGTGTCCAGCTGGGTGTCCCATGAAGGTATGACCACCCAGGTGACATTGCGCCTGCCGAATAGGTCGAGCGCCTCGTCGAACGAGGTGGCGCTCACCATGCGCACCGCCGCCTGTATCCCCTCCTGGTTCTCCAGGTCAAGGGTCGCCAGGCACCGCAGCCCCCCATAGTAATAGAGCGCGGTCGTCGCCTTTGGGGGCGCAAGGACGATGTCACCCCCGGGTGACGCATGGCCCGCGAGCCATCGGGAGAGGTCCCTCTCTATGAGCCCGATGACCTCGGATTCCAGGAGGGCGTTCTTGTCCTCGGTTCCGACGCGCGGCCACGCCTGCGACGCCCCGGGGATGAGCAGCACCGCGAGAAGGACGAGCCAGGCGCTGCGCATCAGGCGGGGCGCCTCCCCGACGTGAAGCGCCGCGGTCTCGGCCGCGAGCAGCCCCACGAGGACCGCGTCGAAGACGCTCCACCAGCTGAGCCGGAAGAGGGCGATGCCAAGGGCGACGACCACGGGGCCAAGGGCGACGGCAACGGCGCGGCGCGAGGCCGAGCCGGGGGCGCGGCGCATCAGAATCCAGATCGCGGGAAACGCGAGGAGCGCCGGCAGGATGGTGCCCAGGACAAGCGGGCTGAAGCCCTCGTGGATCACGAGCGTCAGCAGGTTCTGGGACGCTGCTCCGCCCGGAAGGCGTGTTAACTTAAGCGTTGATATGTCGGTGGATATGAACCCCCTGGCGCGAGTGAACCATACGGCCGCGGGAAGGGAGGCGATAGCCGCCAGGGCAAGGAGCGAAAGGGAGGCCTCGCGGGCCCGCGAGGCCGGGCGCCCTCCCTGGATGAGCAGGGCCAGTGTCGCGACAAGCTGGCCCCATCCAAGCCAGGCAATCCCCTCAAGCGGGTGGACTGCCCGCACGTCCCATGAGCCCAGGTACGACGGAAAGTACTCGCAAAGGTATGCCAGAAGGGTGACGGCGGCGCCTCCGCCTGCCCAGGTCTTCCAGGGCAGGACGTCCGGGCCGTCCTGCAGCCCGTCCCGGCGCGCAACCCACGCCGCAAGAAGGCCCCCCAATCCGATCCCGACAATGACGGGCACCTGGGAGACGACCCCGAGCCAGAGTCCGATGCCACCGGCCACGCCAGCCGCCAGGAACCAGTGCTTGCGGTGTGCCTTGGATGCCTGTCCCGCGAGGATGGGCAGGATGCTCCAGAGAACGGCCATCAGGCAGAGTCCCTGGTCGTCGGGCGCCCCCGGCAAGAAATCGACCGCCAGCGGGTACAGTGCGGCCAGCGCCGCGGCGCCAACCGCCGCCGCAGCGCGCCCAAAGCGCCACGCGACAAACCCGGCCGTGCCCGCAAGCAGGAGGGCGTAGAGGAACGGATCGGCAAGGAGGGAGGCCATCTCCAGCGAGGCGCCCAGCGGCTGACCGGAGACCTTGTGGAAGGCCCAGGCGAGGGCGCCCAGCCACCAGCGGTAGGGCGAAGGATGGCGCACGTCGTGCCCGAAAGGGGCGTTCTCGTAGTCCACGTGGCGGATCCTGAGCTGGCCCGTGACGAGCATCAGGCGCGTCTGGTCAAGCCACTCGAAACTGGAGTCCTGGTTTCCCGGGACGACAAGCTGCGGCTGCGAGGCCGCCGATCCTCCCTGTGATGCGGTCGCGGACCATCCCGCGAGCCCGGAGACGTAACGCACCCGCTGGATGCGCAGGGTCGTTGTCGCAATGGCGAACGCCGCGGCCAGGATAGGGACAAGGACCCACGCCCAGCCGGGAATCCGGCGCGTGCTGTTCACGGGTGCGGTCTGGCTTGCCACGGATTTCGCAGACACGCGCGAACCCATACCAACAAGAATGCGCCAAGAACAGCCCCGATTGCCTGCGGCGCCCAAACCTGCCTTGACTAACCCAATGGCGGTTCGTCCCATGGCCCACTCCATGTTCGCTGTCGAGAAAGCAAGAAATCCGACGATGCGAGGTGCTTGGGCGCAACTCTCCCGTATCGTCTTCGCAGCGGGAATCCTTTGGTCCTGCGCGGGGGCGCACGCGCAGGGCGACGCGGGCGCGATCACAGGGAAGCCGCTGGCCCCCCGCCCGTTCCCTCGGGGCAAGACCATGTTCGTCAAGCTTTCGCCCGATGACACGGGCGTTCGCGCCCAAAACCCCTACGACGACCCGAGGATGTGGGGGGATCTGTACCAGGAGTTCGAGGTGGGCTCCATCGGCTCAGGCGTCGCGATCGGCGACTACGACGGCGACGGCCGGCCCGACATCTTCGTCGTCAACAAGACGGGCAAGTGCCAGCTCTTCCGCAACCTGGGCGGCTACAAGTTCGAGGACGTGACGGACAAGGCGGGCATCACCGGCACCGAGGGCGCCTGGAACGGCGGCGCGACCTTCGTCGACATAAACAACGACGGCCTCCTGGACATCTACCTCTGCCGTTTCAATGCCCCGAATCTCCTGTTCATCAACCAGGGCGACGGCACCTTCAAGGAGATGGCCCATGCCTACGGCCTGGACGTCGTGGACGCCTCGGTGCAGGCGTCGTTCTGCGACTACGACCGGGACGGCTGGCTCGACGTCTTCATCGTCACCAACCTCCTGGACATCGCCAGGAACCCGTACGGGGAGAAGGACTACCTCTTCCACAACAACCGCAACGGGACGTTCACCGACGTGACCGCCCGGGTGGGCATAAGCGGCGTGGCCCAGGGCCACTCGGCGACCTGGTGGGATTACGACAACGACGGCTGGCCCGACCTTTACGTCGCCAACGACTTCGGCACGCCCGACAAGCTCTATCGCAACAACCGCGATGGCACGTTCACCGACGTGATAGACAGCGTCGTGCCGCACACCTCGTTCTCGTCGATGGGCTCGGACACCGGCGACGTGATGAACGACGGGCGGATCGACCTGCTCGTCGCCGACATGGCGCGAACGACACACCAGGAGGACCAGCGCACCGAGGCGTCGTCGCGCAGCAAGACCCGGGACGTACCCGACGGTTCGCCCACGGCGCCCAAGTACCAGTTCAGCGCTCTGTTCATAAACACGGGGACCGGCCGCTGCCTCGAGGCTGCGAAGCTCGCCGGGATCGCCGCGACCGACTGGACGTGGTCCGTACGGTTCGAGGACCTGGACAACGACGGCCGCCAGGACCTCTTCGTCACGAACGGGATGAACCGCGAACAGAACAACGTTGACATCCTCAACCGCCAGATGAGCGCCGAGACGACGGCCGAGCGGGCAAGGATCATGCACGACAGCCCGGTGCTCGCGAGCACGCACCTCGCCTTCCGCAACATGGGCGACCTTCGCTTCGAGAGCGTCGGGGCGAAGTGGGGCCTCGACCAGCGGGGCGTCAGCTTCGGCGCGGCGACCGGCGATCTTAGCGGCGACGGAAACCTGGACATCGTCTACTCGAACTACCAGGGCGGCGTCACGATCCTGCGCAACGACTGCGACTCGGGCCACGTCGTAAACGTCGACCTGAGGGGCAGCGCGTCCAACCGCTACGGCGTGGGCTCCGTCGTCAGGGTGGAGAGCGACCTCGGCGTGCAGGTGCGCCAGCTCTGGCTCGCGCACGGATACATGTCCAGCAGCGAGCCCATGCTGCACTTCGGGCTCGGCAAGGACACGCTCATCAGGCGCATGACCGTGACCTGGCCGTCCGGGCGCGTGCAGGTGTTCGAGAACCTGGCCGTCGACATGCGCTACACCGTGACCGAGCCGCCAGCCGGGGCGGCGCCCCCGCAGGCCGCAGTCGCGCCGCGGCACCAGTTCGAGGAGGTGGGCGGGGCGGCGGGCCTAGCCCTCGCCTCGAGGGAGGAGATCGTGGACGAGACGAACGAGCAGCGCCTCATCCCGGTTCGACTCAACCGGCGCGGGCCGGCCCTTGCGGTCGGCGACGTGTACGGCGAGGGCCGCGACGACGTGGTCGTGGGCGGCACGACGCTCGACCCCTTGCGGATCCTGCGCCAGGGCCCCGATGGGAGGTTCGCGGCCGGCGACGCGTCGGCGATCGCAGCGCCCAACGGGGCCGACGACGGCCCGGTCCTCCTCTTCGACGCCACCGGCAACGGCACCACGGACCTGCTTGTCACAAAGGGTGGAAACGCGCTTCCCGCCGACGCGCCGGAATACCAGCCGAGGCTCTACCTGAACGACGGTCACGGGGGCTTCAAGCCGGCGCCGGACGGCACCCTGCCGCCGCTTCCCGTGAGCGCCGGCGCCGTCGCCGCGGCCGACTTCCTCCACGAAGGGCGCCTCGGGCTCTTCATCGGAGGGCGGGTCCAGAACGGCCAGTACCCAATGGCGCCGCGAAGCGCGCTCCTCGCCAACCGCGGCGGGCGCTTCGAGGACGTTACGGACGCCCTGGCCCCGGGCCTTCGAAACGTGGGCATGGTGACCTCAGCCCTGTGGACCGACGTCGACGGCGACGGCTGGCCCGACCTGTTGGTCGCCCTCGAGTGGGGCTGCGTCAGGTACTTCCACAACAATGCGGGAAAGGGATTCGAGGACTGGACCGAGCGGGCAGGCTTCGCCGAGGCGGGGACCGGCTGGTGGACCTCGATCGCCGCGGCGGACCTGGGCGGAAGCGGGCGCATGGACTACATCGTGGGCAACGTGGGCCTGAACACCCAGTACCGCGCCGACACGCAGCACCCCGCCCTGCTCTATTCGGGCGACTTCCGCGGCAACGGGGCGAGCGAATTGATCGAGGCCTACTACGAGGGCGACGCGGTCTACCCCTGGCGCACGCGCCGCGACCTGGACGCGGTGATTCCCTCCATCTTGAGGAAGTACCCGAGGAATGACCTCTACGCCCGGGCAACGCTCCAGGAGATCCTGGGCGCCGACAGGCTGGCGGCGGCGAGCCGGTTCGCCGCAACCCAGTTCCAAAGCGGCGTCTTCAGGGGCCAGCCGGACGGCACGTTCCGCTTCGAGCCGCTGCCGCGGATCGCGCAGGTCGCGCCGCTGCAGGGCATGGTCGCCGGCGACCTCCTGGGCGACGGGCGCGCCGACGTCTACGCCGTGCAGAACTCCTTCGCACCCATCCCGCCCGTCGGCCGGTTTGACGGCGGCCTTAGCCAGCTTCTGCGCGGCGACGGCCGCGGCCGGCTGGACCCCGTCGCCCCGGCCGAGAGCAACCTCGTCGTGCCGGGCGACGCAAAGGCCCTCGTGATCCTCGACGTCGGGGGCGCAGGCTGGCCCAGCCTTGCCGTGACTCGCAACGGCTCCGCCTCGCTCCTCTTCCGAAACGGCGGCGCGCCCGGGCGCAGGCCCCTGAAGGTAGTCCTTCGCGGCGGCGCGGGCAACCCGACCGCTGTCGGGGCCAGGGTCATGGCGGCGTTCGCCGACGGCAGCTCGCAGACCTGCGAGGTCCACGCCGGCAGCGGCTACTACAGCCAGTCCACGGCATCATGCTTTTTCGGATACAGCGAGTCGAACCCGGCAATCTCCGTGAGCGTGCGTTGGCCGTCGGGGGCGGTCTCCGCGTCCGCCGTTCGCAGGGACGACGCCGTGCTCGCCCTCTCGCCGCCGCCGGCCGGGGCGCGCCCGTAAGGCGCCCGCGCCCGAACGGGTCTTGACGAAAAAAGGCGGCCGTCAAAAAATGGGCAATCCGCCGAATCAAGCCCACGAGGTGATCTCGAACGGACGCCCGCAACCGTCCCCAAGGGTCCGCCGTCTGGCATCGGTATACCGCAAATCCATGCCGCTGCCGCACAGTCGCCCAATCTTCCTGCTCGCCGCGGCCGCGGCCCTCGCCCTCCTCGCGGCGGGCGGCTGCACCAAGAGCGCCCCAGAGGCGCCCATCAGCGTCACGCGCACGGAGGCGATCGAGGACACCGGCAGGTTCAAGCCCGAGGAGGTCGGGGACCACTACGACATCAACCCCTGGATGTCCCACGTCTGCATCGTCGACCTGGACCAGGACGGGCTGCCCGACATCCTCGCCTGCGACGACCACCTGAACGCGATCGTCTGGCTGCGGCAGTACCCGAAGGGGAAGTTCACCGAGTCGATCCTGGCCGACCAACTGCCGGGGGTCGTGCACGTCGAGGCCGTCGACATGAACCACACGGGCCACCTCGACCTCCTTGTCGCCTGCATGGGCGAGGTGTTCCCCAACAACGACAAGATAGGATCGATCTACATCCTAGAAAACGACGGCCACCAGCACTTCAGCAGGCACCTGATAGCGGACCACATCGCGCGGGTGACCGATGTGCAGGCCGCCGACCTCGATGGCGACGGCAAGCTCGACCTCGCGGTCGGCCAGTTCGGCTACACCCAGGGGGAGATCCGCTGGATGCGAAACCTCGGCAACTGGCGCTTCGAGAGCCACATACTCTTAAGCCTTCCGGGCACGATCAACGTCTGCTGCGCGGACATGACCGGCCACGGCCACCAGGACATCGTCGCGCTGGTCTCGCAGCAATACGAGGAGATCTACCTGTTTGAGAACGACGGCAGCGGCAACTTCACGAACAAGGTGCTGTTCGGCTCGACGAACGAGGACTACGGGAGCAGCGGCATCAGCCTCTGCGACATCAACCATGACGGCCGCCCCGACATCCTCTACACCAACGGGGACGGTTTCGCGTATGCGGACCCGGGGCTACGCCCATGGCACGGCGTGCAGTGGCTCGAGAACCTGGGCAACGGGTTCTTCAAGTACCACCGGATCGGCAACCTGCCGGGCGCCTACTCGCCGATCGGGGTTTCCCTCGACGGGAACGGTGTTATGGACATCGTGTGCACGAGCGCGTTCAACACCTGGACGAACCCCAAGGCCGCGTCGCTCGTGGTCTTCAAGAACGACGGCAAGCAGAACTTCACGATGCATATCCTCGCCCACGAGCCGATCGAGCAGATCTCGTGCGCGGCCGCCGATCTCGACGGGTCGGGGCTGCCGAGCATTGTGAGCTGCGGCTTCGAGGGATACCCGCCGTTCGAGAGGATGGGCCGGATAGTCATATGGCGACAATCTCACAAGAAGTAGAGCCGGGGCGCAGCCGCTGGCCGCTGTATCTCGCGGCGGCGCTCGTCGCCGTGGCGTGCGCCGGGCTGGCCGCGCGGATGGCGCTCAGGCGCGCCGCCGTGGTTGCGGCCATCCCCGCGCGCCCGGACCTGAGCGCCATGCCCCCGGAGCTCGGGGACGAGCTGGGCGCCTCGGAGCAGCTCGCGCGCAGTTACCTCCATTCGGCGGAAGGCCTCGCCAGGGTGAGCAGGCTCTACCACGCCAACAGCTTCTACGACGAGGCGATGCAGTGCTACCGCGCCCTGAGGACGCTCGAGCCGCGCAATGCGCGCTGGCCCCACCTGGAGGCCGCCATCCTCTCCCAGTTCGGCCGCCAGGACGAGGCGCTCGAGCGCGAGCAGTTCGCCGTCGACCTGGCTCCCGGCTACATCGCGGCGCGCGTGCGCCTGGGCCAGGAGATGCTGATCGCCAACAGGAGGGCCGACGCCACCCGGGTCTTCAACCAGGTGCTGGAGAGGGAGCCCAGCAACCCCTACGCCGAGCTCGGCCTGGCCAAGGTCGAGCTGCTCAACGGCGACTGGGAGAAGGCGCGGGAGCGCCTCGAGGGCTGCTTGAAGAAGAATCCGGAATTCGTGGGCGGGCTCGAGACGCTGGCGGCCGCCTACGAGCACCTCGGCAGGCAGCCCGAGGCCGAGGCGCTCAAGCGGACGATCGGCGCCCGGGAGTTCGTGGACATAAAGGATCCCTGGCTGGACGAGCTGATGGAGGACTGCGTCGATTCGTACAGGCTGAGCGTCGCAGCGGCCGTGCAGGAGGCCGCGGGGAACCGGGCCGGCGCCGAGCAGCTGCTTGAGCGCGCGATCGCGTTCACAACGAAGAGCGGCTCGTTCCACAGGCAGCTGGCCGTGCTGCTAGCCCACGACCAGAATCTGCCCGAGGCCTGCGAGCACCTGCGAAGGGCCGTGGCGATATCGCCCAAGGACAACGACGCATGGCTGCTCCTCTACCAGTACCTGGGAACCATGCACGAGACCGCCGCGGCCGAGCAGGCGCTGCGCTCGGGCCTCGCGAACTGCCCGGATGCGGCGAGCCTGCACTTCGAGGAGGCCCGGCGCCTCGTGGGCGCCGCGCGCAGCGAGGAGGCCATCGCCGAGTTCAGGCTGGCCTTCCAGCTGAACCCGGGCGACACCAACCCGCTCATCCAGCTCGCGGGCCTGCTCTTCTCCATCAACAGGGCCGGCGAGGCGCTCGAGGCGCTCGACCTCTCGCTCGAGAAGCTGCCGGAGAACCCGGCCGCGATCTCGATGCTTACCGGCTACTACGTGAGCCAGGGCAACGAGGCCAAGGCGCTGGAGTGGTGGGCGCACGTGCGCGGCCAGCCCCGGACGCCGCCGGAGGTGGCGCAGGAGCTGCGCTCGGCGTTCCGGGCGCGCTTCGGCAGGGACCCGAACTAGCGCCGCCTCAGCGGGCGAGGACGGCCCTGTTGGCGCGGATGAGCTTCAAGCGCTGCTCCACCGCCCTGCGCGTCGTGAGCGCGTCCTCGGGCGTGTTCAGGCACCAGTCGACAAGCCTCTCGACGCTCGAGCGCGCGACGTAGCAGCGCGTGTCGGAGCCCCCGTAGTAGATGAGCACCGTCCCGTCGGGAAGCACCACCCAGCCGTTCGTGAACGTGACGTTGGAGACGTCGCCGAAGCCCTCGCCGCCGTACGGCGCCAGGAAGTGCCCGCCCGGGCGCGCGGTGACCCTGGACGGGTCCTCGAGCGAGGTCATGAACATGTAGAGCACGTAGCGCAGGCCCGATGCGCAGGCGCGCACGCCGTGCGCGAGGTGCAGCCAGCCCGCGGGCGTCTTGATCGGCGCCGGCCCCTGCCCGTTCTTGACCTCCTTGATCGTGTGGTAGGCGCGCCCGTCGATGATCGCCTCCGGGCCGGTGACGCCGGTCGCGATGTCGTCGCAGAGCGTCCAGCCGATGCCGCCGCCCGAGCCCACGTCGATGAACCCGTCCATGGGGCGCGTGTAGAAGGCGTACTTGCCCCCGACGAACTCGGGGTGCAGTACGACGTTGCGCTGCTGGGAGGCCGGCGTCCTTAGGTTTGGCAGGCGCTCCCACTTCCTGAAGTCCCTCGTGCGCACGACGCCCGCGACCGCGACGGCGCTCGAGAGGTCGCCGGGCTTCGCCGCCGGGTCCTTGGACTCGGCGCAGAAGACCCCGTAGATCCAGCCGTCCTGGTGGAACGTGACGCGCATGTCGTACACGTTGGTCTCGGGCTTGACCTCGGGCAGGTCGACGGGCTCGTCCCAGAACCTCCAGTTGTCGAACCCGTTCGGGCTCTCCGCGATCGCGAAGATGCTCTTGCGGTCGTATCCCTCAAAGCGCACCACCATGTGGGGCCTGCCGTTCCAGAGGAACGCACCCGGGTTCAGGGTCGCGTTGACGCCCAGGCGCTCCATGAGGAAGGGGTTGGTCTTCGGGTTCAGGTCGAAGCGCCACTCGATGGGCGCGTGGCGGTACGTGATCGCGGGGTGCTTGAAGCGCTCGAAGACCCCGTTGTCCCAATCGGGGTCGACGGGATTCCTTCGCGACAGGAAGCTCTCGTGGTCGCGGCGAAGCCGGGCGAGGCGCGCCGCCCATGCGGCGGGCGCGCCCGCCGGGATCCCGCCCCCCTTCCTTGTGGGCGAGGCTGTCTTGGTCTTTGGGCGCGGGGCGCCGGGGTTCTTCTTTTTCATGGCGTGGAAACTCGGAGGTGGGCGCCACCGGCGATGATCTCGCGCAGGCGCCGGGTGGCCTCGAGGCCCGTTCGCCCGTTGTGGTAGGGGCATTTCCAGAAGCCCACCTTGAGCTCGCCCTCCAGGACGCGTCCCTCGCGCGTGACGCCCCTGAGCCACTCGCCCCCCTTGTGGTCTATGATCCTCTTCTCGATGAAGTCCCACGTGCGAAGCGCGGCGCCGAGGAAGCGCTCCTCGCCCGACACCTGAAAGGCGTTCAGGAATCCGACGACCGCCTCGGCCTGCGGCCACCACTCCTTGTTGGTGTTCGTGAGCCCCGAGGGCGCCCCCTCGTTGTAGACGCCGCCGTCCGAGTCCACGCCCTGGTCGAGGGTCACCTCGGCTACCCGCACCGCAAGGGGCCGGATGCGCCCCTTCAGTCCCTCATCCCCGAGCGCGTCCGCCGCCTGGCACAGGAGCCACGCCGCCTCGATGTCGTGCCCGTATGAGATCCGGTCCGAGCGAAGCGTCCAGTCCTCGGCGAAGAAGAGACCCAGGTGGCACGTGCGCGGATTCACGACGCGCCCGAGCATGAGCTCCAGGATCTGCGCAAGCTGCCCGCGAAGCCCCGCGTCCGGCCAGACGCCCAGGAGCCTCGTGTAGGCCTCCATCACATGCAGGTGGGTGTTCTGCGACTTGGGCTCGTTCAGGTCCACGGCGCTAAGCCTCATGTCCGCGATCGGCTCCCACCCGCGGCCGAAGGCCTCGAGGTAGCCGCCGTGGCGCCCGTCGCGCGCGTGCGCCTCGACGAGGGCCTGGGTCGCCACGGCGAGGTCCAGGGGCTCGCGCCGGCCGGTCGCAGCGTGGTATTCCGCGAGGGCGTAGATGGCGAAGGCCTGCCCGTAGACCTGCTTGCGGTCGCGCAGCACCGTGCCGTCGCAAGCCACCGACCAGTAGAATCCGCCGTTCGCCCCGTCATGGAACACGGAGAGGAGGTCGGCGTACGCGTGGTCCGCCATCGCGAGGTATTCCGGGTCCCGGTAGCGGGCGTAGGCCGCGGAGTAGGTCCAGAGGATGCGGGAGGTCAGGAGCGCCCCGCGCTCCGCGGAGGCGTCCACGGCGAGGTCGTTCGTCATCGCGCCCACGAACCCACCGGACCCGAGCCGCACGCGCCTGATCCAGAACGGAAGGATGTTCCCTCGCAGGTCCGCCTCGATTCTGGCGAGGGTGTCGGATGGGGCTTGGGCGATCATCGGGGCCGGGAGCTGGGCGGAGTTCGAGGATTGGAAACGTCCTCGATGATCTGTCCGCAGCCCGTTGTCTACCTTTGTTGCGACTCCTCCTGAATTTTTCCCTCGAGCCTGCCGAGGAGCTTCTTGGCGTACAGGGTCACCCGCTCGCGCACGATCGCCTCCGTGGGGCGGCGCCTCAGGCCCAGCTCGGGGACATGGTTCACGACGCTTCCCCCCTCCGGGTTGAGGATGATCCAAGCGAGGATGCGCTCGAGCTCGCCGCGGGGGCTGCGCGCCACGAGCACGTTGAACACCACCCTCGCGATCTCGGCCTCCCGTAGGTTTGCGGTTATGTCCGCGACCGCCGCGACGCTGAGCAGGTTCCTGGCCGCCTGCGCCTTGTCCTCGAGCCGGCCGGGAGGCCACGCCTCGAGCATCCCCCTGAATTCCGCCATGTGCTGCGCCTCGGCCGCGTCGAACGGTGGGGCGAGCCTCGTCGCAAGCTCGTTGTCGCCGGGAAGGTCGTCGAAGGTGACCTCCCCCACCTCGGCGTCCGTTATCGACTCGAAGTCGTCCTCACCGGGCGCCGCGGGCCCCAGGCGGCCGGTCGCGGCCGCCGCACCCCCGACCAAGACCCAGGCAAACAGGGCCGACGCCACCCAGGCCCACGCCGGCCTGCCGGCCCGCCGGCCGGCGTCCCACCTGAAGAGGCGCACGCCGATGGCACCGGCCGCGGCGCCGATCACGACGAGGGCGACAAGGTTGAACCCCTGCCCAGAGAGGCCGCTGGCGCTGCTGCTGCAGCGCTGCAGGACGCCGACCGCATATCTGCCGGGCATGAAGCCCGCGACCCTCTGCGCCCAGGCCGGCAGGACCGAGAGCGGGACGCCAACGCCGCCCAGCATGATCATCGGCAGGAACAGGCACTGCCCCAGGGCCTGGACCGAGGGCACGTCGTCGGCCACCGCGGTGACGAGCAGGCCCAGCCCAAGGAAGGAGAAGGAGGTGAACAGGAACGCGACGGCCTCCTGGGCGGGCGCGGCCGGCAGCGGCGTCCCGTAGATGGCGCGCGCGAGCACCACCTGGAGCAGCGCGGCCGCCGCAAGCAGGACGAGCCTGGCCGCGAGGGTCGCCAGGAGGATGCCGCCCATCGGGGCGGGCAGGAGCCTGTAGCGGCGCCAGAGCCCGCGCTCGCGCTCGGCAACGACCGCGGTCGGCAGGCCGAAGCAGGCCCCCCCGAGGATCGTGATCGTCAGCAGCTGGCCCATCTCGTGCTGCAGGAGCGGCGTGTCCCCGCGGAAGATCCCGGCGAACGCGAGGAGGAAGAGGACCGGCATCACGAACCCGTAGATGACCGCCTGCCTGCTGCGGAAATTGAGCCGCAGGGTCAGGGCAAAATGCCGCAGCAGGCCGCGATAGATGCATGCCCGCATCATGGCTGCCCCTCGGCGCCGGCGGCGGGGAATGAGCGGCCCGTCAGCTCGACGAATACGTCCTCGAGCGTCGGCCGCCGGATCGCTATGTCCAGGAGCGCGTTCGAGTCCGATGCCAGCCGGGCCATGAGCGCCGTCACCGTCGCCCCCACGTCGGCGGTCTCGAGCCAGCAGGCTTGGTCGCCCGCGCCGCTGCCGACGACTCCCGCCAGCGACGATGCGTCCGCGGGCGCAAGGGGCCGGGCGGTCTTCACCTCCAAGCGCGGCCTCGCGCGCGACCTGGACACGAGCTCGGAGGGTTTCCCCAGGGCGATGATCCTTCCATTGTCGAGGATGGCGATGCGGTCGCAGAGCTCCTCGGCCTCGCCCAGGTGGTGCGTGCTCAGGAGCACGGTCAGCCCCGACCCGCGCATCCCGCGGATCAGCCCGCCAAGCTCCCGTCGGGAATGCACGTCCAGGCCGGCGGTGGGCTCGTCAAGGACCACGATCTCTGGGTTGTTGACGAACGCGAGGGAGAGCAGGAGGCGCTGGCGCTGGCCGCCCGAAAGGGAGTCGAACGGGGCGTCGGCCTTGTCCCCGAGGCCGAAGCGGCCGACCAGCTCCTCGACGCCGGCGCGGCGCTCGTAGAACGACGCGAAGAAGCCGAGCGCCTCGCGGGCCGTTATCTTGTCCTGGAGGGAGCCCAGCTGCACCTGCGCTCCCAGGCGCTCCTTCGCGCGCCCCGGGCTGCGCAGGGCGTCGACGCCCGCGATCGTGACCGAGCCGGAGTCCGCTGCGCGAAGGCCCAGCAGGCACTCGAGTATCGAGGTCTTCCCAGCCCCGTTGGGCCCCACGATCCCGAACACCTCGCCCTCGGACACCTCGAAGCTCACGCCCGCCACGGCCTCGACGGCGCCGTAGCGTTTGGTCAGGTCGCGCACGCTCACACAGGCGGGGCCGGGCTCTGGCATTGCGCCCAGCACTAAGAACGGCGCCGGGACAGGTCAACCCGGCTGTTCCCATGGGCGCGGCGCGCGCAGCCGCCCGGTCCGGGGATGGACAAACGGCGCCGAATCGGGCAGTTTCGGGCAACCCCTACGGGCCCTGAGGCGAATGGGATTCGCCAACGGGTGCCGGCCCTTCCCCGCCCCACTTCCCCGCCTCCCTTCCCCGCCTCCCTTCCCCGACCAGGATGACAACCACCGCAAACACCAGTCACGCCGCGCTCGCGCGTCACCTGTCACGTGCGGCGCGGGGCGCGCTCATGCTCGCCTCGGCGCTGCTTCTCATGCCCGTCATCCGGGCGCCAAGCGCGCGGGCCGGCCAGCCTGACGCGCCTGACGCGGGCTGGGTGAGCGTGCGCAAAGCGCCGTACCTTGCAAAGGGGGACGGCAGGAGCGACGACACGGCGCCCATCCAAGCCGCCCTGGACGCCGTGGGCGCCGCCGGCGGTGGCGTCGTGTACCTTCCGGCGGGAAGCTACCTGGTGCGCACGCACCTCTCGGTGCCCGCGGAGACGTCCCTCGTTGGCATCGGCAAGGCCCCGACCCTCTACAGGGAGAAGGCCCCCGGATCCACCCTGCTGGCCGTCGAGGGCGCCGGGCAGGCCGACGCCACGGCGTTCATCACGCTGCAGGGGCCGAACTCCACGCTGCAGGGCCTGAAGGTCTTCTACCCCAACCAGGTGATCGCGGACGCGCCCGTCGCCTACCCCTGGACTGTGAGGGGCGGTGCCGGCGACGGGGCGGCGCTGATCGACGTCCTTCTCGTCAACCCCTACCAGGCGGTTGACCTGGCGACGATGGGCGGGTCGCGCCACTACATCCGCGGGCTCTACGGCCAGCCCCTGCTCAAGGGGATCTGGGTCGACAGGTGCACCGACATCGGCCGCATCCACGACGTCCATTTCTGGCCGTTCTGGTCGCAGGACAAGAAGGTCATCGACTTCACGGAGGCGCATGCGACCTCCTTCATATTCCAGCGCGCCGACTGGGAGGTCGTCGAAAACGTCTTCAGCTGGGGTTACCACGTCGGCATGGAGCTTTCGGCGTCCAAGGACGGCGCGACGAACGGCCAGATGTCGGAGGTCGACTTCGACGGCGTCGACATCGGCATCCTGGCGGACGCAACCCAGCAGCCGGGCGTGTCCATCTCCAACCTGGCGATCGCCAACGACGGACGCGGCAAGACACGCACCGCCATCTGGGGCCGCAGCTCCGAGCAGGGCGCCTCCCAGGTGCGCACGCTGAACGGCGTCGAGGTCACCGAGCCCACCTCGGTCATCCTCTTCGTGCGCGGGGGGAGCTTCTGGGGGGAGCTCGACCGGGTCGTGAAATGGGAGAACGCCGGCCTGGTCTCGGTCTCCGACTCGCGGCTCGTGCCCTGGGAGCTGCACGGACCCATGGTCGAGATCCTGGACGGACAGGCCAACATCCACGACAATTCGCTGCTGATCTACCCGGACGTCGTGAAGGGCGCCGGACCCGGGACGGCCATCGTCATCGGGCCGAAGGTCAGGGACGCGGTAGTCCACGACAACCAGCTCAACGGGAACCGAATCGAGAACGCCGCCGGCGAGCGCGCCTCGGTCTCCGGGAACCGGCCCTAGGCGCCCTTTCATGAACGCGTCATCGACCCGCGTGGCGGCAATCGTCGCGCTCATCCTCGCCGGCGCGCTGCGCGCCGAGGATGGCCCCTACGCCGTGGCATACGAGGGGAACGTCGCCGTCCCCATGAGGGACGGCGTCACCCTGAGGGCCGACATCTACCGGCCGAAGGCCGACGGGACGTTCCCCGTCCTCCTCGAGCGCACCCCGTACAACAAGTACAGCAACATTGACTCGGGCCTGAGGGGCGCTGCCCGCGGCTACGTCGTCGTCCTCGAGGACGTGCGGGGCCGCAATGCCTCCGAGGGCGAATGGTACCCTTTCAAGTACGAGCCCGCGGACGGCTTCGACAGCGTCGAATGGTGCGCGAAGCTCCCGTACTCCAACGGCAAGGTGGGCACGATCGGGGGCTCGTACGTCGGGGCCACGCAGATGCTGGCGGCCATAGCCGCGCCGCCCCACCTGGCCGGCATGTTCCCGACCATAACGGCCTCGAACTACCACGAGCACTGGGCCTACCAGGGCGGGGCGTTCATGCAGCTCCTCGCGCAGGCATGGAGCTCCGCGCTCTCGGTCAACGTGCTCGAGCGTCGCTCGGGGGCGTCCGCGGTGCCGGCCCACTGGGACTACATGAAGGCGCCGGGCGCCTACCCGGTAATCGACCCCGGCAAGGCGGAGGGCGTCGCCGACTACTACTTCGACTGGATCGCCCACCCGGCCTACGACGACTACTGGAGGCAGTGGTCCATCGAGGCGCATTATGGCCAGGTGACGGTGCCCATGGTCCACGTCGCCGGCTGGTACGACATCTTCCAGGACGGCTCGATTCGCAACTACATGGGCCTGAGGCGCCATGCCGCGACGCCGGAGGCCCGCAAGGGGCAGCGCCTGATCGTCATCCCCGGGGGCCACGCCGGCTGGGGGCGCAAGGTGGGCGACGTCGACTTCGGGGCCGACTCGGCCATCGACGTCGAGGGCTACGGGCTGCGCTGGTACGACCACCTGATGAAGGGGATCGACAACGGCGTCGACCGCGAGAAGCCCGTGAGGATCTTCGTCATGGGAAGGAACGTGTGGCGCGACGAGGACGACTGGCCGCTCGCAAGGGCCGAGCCGGCGCGCTACTACCTGCACTCGGCCCGGGGGGCCAACTCCCTCGCGGGCGACGGGGTCCTTAGCACCGAGGCGCCGGGCTCGGAGCCCGCGGACTCCTACGTCTGCGACCCGGAGGACCCGGTGCCGACCCACGGCGGCGGCGTCCTGGGCGACACGGTCAACTTCCCGGCCGGCCCCCTCGACCAGCGCTCGGTGGAGTCGCGCAGGGACGTGCTCGTCTACACGAGCGCCCCCTTCGCTGCGGACACCGAGGTCACCGGCCCGGTGAGCCTCGAGCTCTACGCGAGCTCTTCCGCGCTGGACACCGACTTCACAGGCAAGCTTGTGGACGTGGCGCCGGACGGCACCGCGATCAACCTGACCGACGGGATCCTGCGCGCCCGCTACCGCGACTCCATGGAGAGGGCCTCCCTCATGAACCCGGGCGAGACCTACAGGCTCGTCGTCGACCTCTGGTCGACCTCGAACGTCTTCCTCGCGGGCCACAGGCTGCGGGTCGAGGTCGCCAGCGGCAATTTCCCGCGCTTCGACCGCAACCCCAACACGGGGGCGAGCCCGGAGGCCGGCGGCCCGTACGCGAAGGCGACGAACGTGATCCGCCACGACCGCGACCACCCCTCGGCCCTGGTCGTGCCGGTCGTTCCGTAGCGCCCGCTCAGGGGGGCGCCACGAAGCCGTGCTGCCGGCCGAAGGCGAGGCACTCGGCGGCAGGCCGGATGCTCCCCGACGAGGTCGGGTGCAGGAGCGACACCGCGGCCGTGCACGCGCCGAGCTCCAGCGCGCGCCCCATCGGCCAGTGCTCGTGGACGCCCAGAAGGACGCCGGCGGCCAGCGCGTCGCCCGCGCCGACCGGCCCCGCGATGAGCCCCGGCGGGACGAGCACCGACGGCTGCCAGACGACCTCGCCGGCGCTCGAGCAGGCGCACGCGCCCTCGGGGAAGTGAAGGATCGTCCATTGCCTGACGCCAAAGCCCGCAAGCGCGCGGGCCGCCGCCTCGACCGCCCGGCGGTTGAGCGACGGGCCCCGCCCGAGGGACAGACCGGTTATCTGCTCCGCCTCGAAGTCGTTCACGAAGAAGACGTCGATCTCGGGGAGCGACGGCAGGACGACCGAGCGGAACCGCTCGCTTGACGAGCTCACGCAGTCGACCGCGGTCAGCAGCCCCGCGTCGCGGGCGGCCTTGAGGACGCCGTACGCGGCCGGCCGCCCGCCCGGGCCCGGCGCGTCGAGTCGGTCGAGAAGGAGAAGGTAGCCCAGGTAGAAGATGCGCGCCTGCGTGCCCGCGAAGTCGAGATGCTCGGGCCCGAGGCGCGCGTTCGCGCCCCGGTCGTGGAAGAAGGTGCGCCGCGCGGTGCTGCGCACGGTCATCACGTCGGTGTAGCTCGTGCGCGAGACCGGATCCCTGCGCAGGCGCGAGGCGTCGATCCCGCAGGCGGCGCAGTCGGCGAGGATCGCGCGGCCGTCGTCGTCGTCGCCCACGAGCCCCATGCCGAGGAGCGGGAAAGGCGCGCCGAGCCCCGAGAGGTCCTTGAGCACGTTGTACGGCCCCCCGCCGTTCGCGTCCGCGTGCTCCAGGATCATCGAGAGGCCGTCCTGGTCGGGCCACCGGTCGACCGTCTTGACGTGGTCGCGGATCCAGTTCCCAGCCGCAAGAACGCCTGTGCTCATGGGCTTCGCCTTGGGGCCTCCTAGAGGGTCACGACCGACTGACCGCGCTGGCTCTCGAGCGCGGCCGCCCATATCTCGTGGTGCGCGACGGCCTCGTCAGGCGTCGCGCAGCCGAATCGCCCGCCCAGGGCCCCGGCCCTCTCGGCGAGGAACGCCGCCCACATCTGCATGAGGACGTCCGGGAAGCCGGGCTCGAAGATGGCCCCGGTAATCGTCTTGAACGGCGTGTCAAAGCCCAGGTCCACCTTCGTCCAGGTCTGCTCGGCGCCGCGGCTGTACGTCCAGAGGGTCTTCGGCTCCTTCGTCGAGTGGCGCACGCCGCGGTCGGTCCCCAGCGCCTCGAATATCCAGGTGTTCGTCTCCGTGGGGGCCATGCGCTTCATCTCCAGGGTCATGGGCACCGTCTCGCCGCCGATCTCGACGGTCGTGTGGAGCGAGGCGTTGTCCCACGTGTCGCAGGGCGCCGTGCCGCCGCGGCCGTCGGGGCGCGTGCGGTAGATCTTCTGCAGGGTCGCGTGGACAGTCTTCGGCTTCCAGCCGAGGCGCAGGGGCAGGTGCGCGACATGCATCCCGAGGTCGTTCATGACGCCCGCCGCGCCGCAGTGCGCGACCTGGCGCTTCCAGTTTATGGGCTTGTTCGGGTCCAGGTCGCTCGAGTGGTGGAAGGCGGCGCGGATCTCGATTAGGCGGCCGAGCTCCCCCGATTTGATGAGCTTGAACATGCGGTTGGCCGCGGGGAGGAAGGGGAACTCCGAGGACACCCGCACGAACCTGCCCAGGCGGGCCGCCTCGTCGCGCACGCGCCTCGCGGCGGCCAAGTCGATGCCGAAGGGCTTCTCGGCGAAGAGGTCCTTGCCGGAGCGTATCACCTCCAGGTAGGCGGCCTCGTGCAGGTCGTGCGGCAGCGCCACGTAGGCGACGTCGATGTCCGGGCGCGCGAGGAGCGCGCGGTAGTCGCTCTCGAAGTGCCGCACGGTCGGCACCTGGCGGAACCAGTCGAGCGCCTTGGGGTTGAGGTCGCAGACCGCGGTGAGCTCGGGGCGCACCGGGCAGTCGAGGAGCGCGAACCAGCGGCCGAACGCGCTCGCGACCTCCCGGCCCATGAGGCCGGCGCCGACAACGGCGACACGAACGGGCGCCGGGGCCGCGCTCATTTGAGCAGGGCCGCGGCGGCGGCCGGGGTTGCGCCCTCGTGGACGACGGCCATCAGCGCCCGCGTGATCTTCGCCGGGTGCGGGTGCTGGATGATGTTGCGCCCGTAGACGATCCCCGCGGCGCCCTGCGCCAAGAGGGCCGCCGTGCGCTCGAGGATCTCCCTCTCCGAGGCCTTGCCGCCCCCGCGCACGAGCACCGGGATGCCACCCGCCGTCTCTATGACCGAGTGGTAGAGCGACACGTCGTCGGTCGGGTCCGCCTTGATGATGTCGGCGCCAAGCTCGACCGCCTGGCGCACGAGCGGGATTATCTTGTCGACATCGCCGTCGACGCCGTAGCCGCCCGCGGTCTCATTCGGGCGGAACACGAGCGGCTCGATCATGAGCGGCATCCCGTAGTGGTCGCACTGGGGCTTGAGGCGCATGATGTTCTGGATGCACTGGTCGGCGAGCTCCGGCTGGTCCGGGACGCGGAACAGGTTCACGACGACGCACGCGGCGTCGATGCGCACGGCCTGCAGCACGGCGTCCTCGAGGATGCGCGAGTAGAGCGCTCGCGGCAGCTTGCTGCCGTAGACGTTGGCGACGTCGGTGCGCAGCACCAGGGCCGGCTTCGGGCGCAGGGGCAGCGCCTGCAGGTGCGGGGCCTGCCCGATCGTGAGCTGGATCGCGTCGGGCGCAGCCCCGACCAGGGTCTCGATGGCCTTCGGCAGGTTCTCGATGCCGGCGAGGAACACCTTCTCGTTGAAGAACCCGTGGTCGACGGCCACGTCGAAGCAGCGGCGGGTCCTGGGATTGAACAGGCGGTTAAATCGTGCGGTTTTCACCGTTCGTGGGGGGTTATTGTGGTTATTTCGGAAGCGGCGGCAGCCCGGCCGCGCGCAGGCTCAGCCGGTACGTACTGGACCAATCCGCGCGGGGCGACACGGAAAGCTCAAGGACAAATTCCGCCGCCGCCGCGCCGGGCAGCTCCATGCTCACGGCGGGCCCGCGCAGGTTCTCCTGGGGCGCGAGCCCCGGGAACGTCCACTGCGAGAGGCGCGAGCGCCCCGCCCCGAGGACGAGCTCGGCGGTCAGCGTGCCCCCGGGCAGCGCCTCGGCCGAGTCGTTCAGCATCCAAAGCTCGGCCGTGAAGGTCTCGCCCGCGCGCCACTGGAACCTGGGGATGCGCGCCGACGCGAGGACCGGCCGGCAAGCCGCCTGGACGGCGCCGTAGGAGGGCTTCGGCCGCGCGGGCCAGTTGACAATGCTGTTGTTCGCGGCCGACGGCCAGGGCTCGTTGTAGCACCAGCTTAGCGCCATCGAGCAGCGGGGCTGCTGGCGGCGCGCCTCCTCGAAAAGGGAACGGTATCCCTCGACCTGCAGCCACGTGCTCCTTGAGACCATCTGCTCGAGGGACGCCGACGGGCCGAAGTAGTCCTCGAGCGTGTTCAGGAAGAGCCAGCTGTTCGCGTCGCCCTCCCAGCCGCGCAGGCCGTGGTGCACCTCCCAGCTCGTGCCCTCGCGCGGCGGCCAGAGCTCCTCCGGCGGGATGAAGGTTCGCAGGTACTCGACGGGCGACGCGCCCGGGCACCCGAACTCGGGGTACCCGTTGCAGCTCGCCCTCTGGAATATCTCGAAGGCGTCGAGGCCGCGGTTTCGGAAGCGGTAGTCGCCGTGACCCAGGCCCTCGATCGGCGAGGTCGGCAGGAAGGGCGTCAGCGGGTCCAGATCGTAGCAGTTGCGGTTGAGCAGGCGCAGGGGAAGGCTCTGGTCCGTCATGCGCGACCATGAGTTGAAGAGCTCGTTGCCCCCGACCCAGAGGCCGAGGCAGGGGTGCTGGCGAACGCGCCGGATGAGCGCCCGGGACTCGCGCTCGAGCGTTTCCAGGTAGGCGGGATCGTCGGGGTAGAGGTTGCACGCGAGCGGGAACTCCTGCCAGACGAGCAGGCCCATCTCGTCGCACATCTCGAAGAACTCCTCCCTGGGCGCGGGCGCCCCCCCCCAGCAGCGAAGCAGGTTGAAGTGCGCGCCGCGGGCGAGTTCGAGAAGCGGCCTGTAGGTGCCCGCGTCCACCCGGCCGTGGAAGATGTCCGGGCAGACCCAGTTGCTTCCCTTGGCGAAGATGCGCCGGCCGTTCAGCTCGAATGTCACCGGAGGCTTGTCGCGCGACTTCGGCATGGAGTTGTCGGCGTCCCACTGGCCCGGGTACATGACAAGCCGCACCCGCCTGAACCCCACCTTTCTTCGGACGGTGTCCTCCCCGGCGAGGGTGACCTCGAGCGTGTACAGCGCGGGGCCGCCGTGGTCGTGCGTCCACCACAGGCGCGGGTTCTCAAGCCGGCCGCCGGGCCCGCGTCCCTCGGCGGCCACGCCGCCCTGGGGGTCGCTCAGGCGCCACGTGTGCCGGGCCGCCGGGTCGCTGCTCTCGACCGAGACCCTCAACTCGGCCGAGGAGAGGTCCTCGCTCAGCGTGTACGCGAAATCGACGTGCCTCAGGTGGACGCGCGGGCGCACCTCAAACCCCGCCTGCTCGCAGAGACCCAGAGGGATCAGGCGCGGGTGCCAGTCCCAGCCGTAGCTCACGGCGGGCTTGGTCACGTGGCTCGCCTGGGAGCGGTCGGCGGGAAGCGCGTGGCGCTTGGGCGCCGGAAAGAGGAGCACCTCGAGCGCGGTTCCCGGCGGGACGAGCGACACGTCGATTTCAAAGGGCGTGTATATCCCCCTGTGCGACAGGGCGTGCGTCCCGCCGATGCGCACCTCGCACTCGTAGTCCACGCCGGCGCACGCGAAGACGAGCCGCTCGTTGGAGCGGTGGGCGACCCTGGGGATTTGGGTGCGGTAGAGCCAGTAACTGTCCTCGAGGCCGCCGTAGGCCCTGACGTTGCTGCCGTAGTACGGGTCGGGGAGCCCCCGTGCGCGTGCCCAGTCCAGCTGCACCGCGCCGGGCACCGAGGCCGGGATCCAGTCGCCGGCCGCGGGGACCGAGTCCCGGGCGCCGAGGCGGGCGACCTGCCAGGCCGTGGCCGGCCGGCTGCGCCGGCTCTCGACGTGGGTGTGGGCGGCGCGCATGATCCTTGCCTACGGGGCCAGCGCCACCACGAGGGCGGAGGGGCGCGCGCCGTCGTGGAAGACCTCGTTCGCGGCCACCACGGCCCGGGTCGAGGGATCGCCCGGGCCGGCACCCGTGTTCAGGTTCCGGTCGTAGTGCGGGAAGTTGCTGCTCGAAACCTCGACCCTGATCCTGTGCCCGGCTAGGAACACGTGGGCGGCGGATCCGAGGTCGACGGTCACTGTGCAGACTTCGCCGGGATGCATGAGCCCGGGCCTCTCGCGCGACGCGCGGTAGCGGGCCCGGATGATGCCCTCCTTCAGATTGATGGCTGTCCCGTCGGGGCGGACGTCGACCAGCTTTCCCGTAAAATCGGTGTCGACGGCGGAGGACGACACCGCCAGCTCCAGTGAGACCGCCCCGAGCACCTCGGTGTCGTGGGCGAGGGCCGGCGTCGAGTACACCAGGACGTCGGCGCGCTTCTCGACCTCGCGCTGGTCGCACGGGCCCAGCCGCAGCCGAGCGTCCCCGAAGGCGGGCCCGCCCGTTGTGGGAACCGGGTCGGCCGGGTCGTAGACGTAGCGGTCGGGCGCCTCGGCGCCCGGGGGCTCTGTGGAGAGGGCACCGTCGCCCGAGAGCGTGTTGGCGCTGCCCGCGGAGTGCATGTAGTAGCGTACGCTTCTTGTCCCGGGCACGGGCCAATCGTCCGCGTCGACCCACTTGTTGGCGCCCGTGACGAAGATCCTGACCGGCTTCTCCGCCGCCATCCCGTTGTCGATACCCTTCATGACGAAGTCATACCAGCGAAGCGCAAGGGCTCCTATGTCCACGACGGAGTCCTTGCCGAAGTCGACGTCGCCGATCTTCGGGCCCGCCCCTGCGTGCCCGCCCACGATCATCACGAGGCGCTGGCCCCTGCGCGCAGCCTCGCTTCCGCCCCTGGCGCGGATGCCGACGAAGTTGCGCACGGGCCCGTCCTCGAAGTAGTCGTACCAGGCGCCGACGTGGAGGGCCGGCACCCTGATCTGGCCAAAGTGCTCCTCTATGGACAGCTGCTTCCAGTAGTCGTCGTAGTCGGGGTGCCTGAGCCAATCGTAATAGTAGGGCGCCAGCTGCTGCGCCGCCGGCAGGTCCAGGACCGGGTAGCCGATCGGCGGCAGCTTCATGTCCCAGCGTGAGGGCTGCGCGCCGTCGCCCGCCCGCTTTTCGAGCACGTTTATCGAGACCGCGCTCGACCAGCCCTCGTTCAGCACAAGGGAGAACGCCCCGCCCTGGTAGACCCACTGCTCGTGGAAGTTGGAGGCCATGGCGAAGGGCATGATGCACGATAGGTGCGGCGGTGCGGCCACCGCCGCGAGGAGCTGCGCGGCGGAGAGGTAGGAGGGCCCGTACATCCCCACCCTGCCGCTCGCGTAGGGCAGCGCGGCAGCCCACTCCACGGCGTCGTAGCCGTCGTCGGCCTCGTGCTTGAGCGGGTACCACTCCCCGTCGGAGGCGAAGCGGCCCCGCACGTCCTGCGCAATGAAGACGTAGCCGCGCGCCGCGACCTGGGGGCCGAATGACTCGAGCCGCTTGTCGTACGGGGTTCTCTCCAGGACCACGGGAAAGCGCCCGTCGGCGTCGGGGCGGTAGACGTCGGCGCGAAGCTTGACGCCGTCGCGCGTGCTCATCTCCACGTTCCTTTCGACGACCACCCTGGTGTCACCCGAGAGCACCACCTCGCGTGCGGAGCCCGGAAGGGCCGCGGCCACAGCGGTGGCGCATCCCAGGGCGATCCGCATGTGGCGTGAGATGGCGGAGGGCATGGAGGGTTGTTTGCAGATTTTACCGTCCAGACGAGAAAAAATAGCATCCCGGGCTGGCCCCGAAGCTTCCTCCTCAACAACCGACAAGACAACTGCGGGCGCGCCTGCGGATAATAGCGACGAGCGGCTGCTCCAACATGGCGGCGGGGCCCGCCGCAACGCGGGTCAGGCGGTTCCTCGCCAAGCCTTTTTCGGTGGAGGCCGTGCCGAGCACGGTCGGGTCGGTGCTGGACGAGGCCGAGTGAGGCCCGGCCTCAGCGCCCCGGCTGCCCGATCGCCCCGAGAAGCTCGACATACCACGGGGTTCGCGTGTCAAAGGGCTTTCCGCCCTTGATCCGCTCAAACTCGATCGCCCTAAGGACGCCGCCCCTTCCCTCGTCGTGGCCGATGACCCCGCTTTCGCGGCGAAGGGCGCACTCGACCGCGAGGTCGCAGCAGCCCTTGATGAGGCTCAGGTCGTCCGCGTTCGCGGCGGCGGATCGTGCGAAATAGCCGCTCTTCTGGACGAGCACCTTCTCGGCGCCGATCATCTTGCCGAACTGCTCACCGAACCATTTTCCGGGGTTTATCGCATCAAGCTTCACATGCCCGAACGCGTCGCGCGGGACCTCCTGGCCCCTGGCCTTTATCTCGGCGACGATGCTCTCGACTCCCGCCCCCTCGGACACGAAGAGGTTCACGTTGTCCAGGCGCCCCATGAGGGCCCTGAGGCGCTGCGCCTCGGAGGCCACGTCGAACGGGACCTCCGGGATGTAGACGCCGTGGACGTCGAGCCTCTCCCTCGAGAGGCCGAGCCCAGGGACAAAGTCACGCGCCGCCAGCATGCCGCGGTAGAATCGGGCGGTCGCCGCGGTCAGCCAGCCGCAGCTGCGGCCCATGACCTCGTGGACGATCAGCATCCTCGGGTTCGCCCCATGCTCGGCGACGACGTTTGCGAAGTACCGCGCACCCTGCTCGGCCGCGGTCCAAGCGCCTAGCGACTGGCGAATCGGGAACACGTCGTTGTCGATCGTCTTCGGCAGCCCGATCACGGCGAGGCCGTAGCCGTTGCGGGAGAGGAAAGCGGCGAGCTCGGCCGCCGCGGTGTTCGTGTCGTCGCCGCCGATCGTGTGCAGGACGTCGACGCCGTCGCGCACGAGTTGGTCGGCCGCGACCTTCTGCGGGTCCTGGCCCTCCTTGACGAGCCCGCGCTTCACGCAGTCCTTGACGTTGGTCAGCTTCACGCGGCTGTTGCCTATCGGGCTCCCGCCGAAGCCGTGCAGCGCGCGGGCGCCTGCGCGCACCTCCGGGGTGACCCGGTAGCTGTCGCCCAGGAGCAGGCCCTTGTAGCCGCTCCTGTAAGCGATGATTTCCACGTCCGGGGCGATCTCCGTGTAACGCTCGATCAGCGCGCCGATGGCGGAGCTTAGGCACGGGGCGAGGCCGCCGGCGGTGAGAAGAGCGACTTTCTTGGGATGGCTTGTCTTGCTCATGATCGAGGGGCCCGCGCTGGGGCGCAGGTTCCAGCAATCCTTCCTCAGCCGGGCGCCCATGTCTAGCCGCCAGCGTGCGCATCCGTTGCAAAAGGCTGCGCATTCCGGGCCGTCGCGTGGCCTGAGAGGGAAGAAAGAGGGAGGGCGAAGCGCCGGCCTGCGCGCTCGCTGGAGGGATTCCCAGGCGCTAATGCAACCGACGGGCCGAACGACGTGACGCTCCACACCCAGTGGCAGCACGCGGATGATTCGATCGTCCACAATTCGGCCGTGACGTTCCACCAAGACGCCGATGGCTGGAAGCTCGTCGTTGCGTACCGGCTCGTGGAGTACGCCTCCGGTTACCTGACCGAGACTCCGGAGGCTTCGATGAGCGCCGGCCGGGCCCAAGTAGCCGGCAGGCCTAGTGGCCCGGGCCCGCGAGCCACCGGTAGGCCACGGGGCCGACAATGGTGCCCCAACAAAGGCCGCCCATCACCAATGAGGTCAGGACTGCGGCGCTCCCCACGCCTGCCGACGCAGCCCCCCAGTGACAATGGAGTGCAGGCTGATCCGGTGAAACGCCTTCAGCAGGCCAAGCAGATGCTGGAGCAGAAGCTGATTTCTGATTCTGAGTACGAGGCCATTAAGGCGAAGATCGTTAACACCGTGTAGCCACCGCCCCGTCCCAGCCATTCTTGTGGCCCTAGCAGGCCCAGATCGGGCACGGAACAGGGGCAAACTTGCCATTGGGTTAGCCGTCTATCATGGAAGGGGGGCAAAATGGCAGAGCTAACCGAGCAAGAAAAGATCGAGGTCTCCACCACCGTCCAGAAGCTGCCGGACATGGTCCTGCTGACTGCACGCTCTGAGACCTGGTCCGTGCCAATGTTTGATTATGCCATTTCGAATATTCACATGTGCAAAGAGTATGGCCAGCAGGCCGCTTTGGACCAGCTGAAGGGAGCCAGGGTGGAGCGCATGCAGGAGCTGGCGGAGCAACGAGCGATTGAGAGGGATGCCGAAGGTCACAATCTGGCGGATAGGCGGCATAAGGAAGCTCTTGAGGAGTCCTCCAAGGGTACCGTGATCGGAAAGAAAACACTGTTCTGGACCCGGATGCACTGGGAGTAAGTAAAACGCTATGGATTGCCTCAAACAACTCCTGAGACGGACGTTTTTGTATCCGATCTGCCAGAAACTGTTTCGCGGAACCTACGATCGCTTCCGACAAGCTCGCGCAAACCGGCCGCCAACGAGCTATTCACAATGCGGTGAAGACGTGATTATGGATTTTGTATGCAGGTCGTTGAATATCGCCTGCCCAACCTATCTCGACATCGGAACCAATGATCCGGTCAGATTGAATAATACTTACCTCTTTTACAAACGGGGATGCACGGGAGTGCTCGTTGAACCTGACCCAACCCTCTATGCAACAATCCGCCGTAGGCGGAATAGGGATCTTTGCCTCAACATCGGCATCAGCTTTAAGAACGAAGTAAAAGCAGATTTTTACGAAATGACGGATCCCAAGCTGAACACCTTTTCAAAAGAGGAAGCGCTCAGAATCGAGAGGCTTGGCTCCAAGAGAATTCTCCGAATACTTAAAATAGACCTGCTTTCAATCACCACGCTCCTCGAACGATATTTTGTCCGGGCTCCCGACATCATGTCGTTGGATATCGAAGGGCTGGATTTCGCCGTCTTGCAATCGCTCGATTTTGGAAAATATCGACCTAAGATTATCTGCGTGGAGACGTTGACCTACAGTGAGAACAACACTGGGCAGAAATTGGAAAACATTATCGAACTTCTGAAACAGAACAGCTACCGAGTTTACGCGGATACCTACATCAACACGATTTTCATCGATGATTACGCCTTCAACCGGGGGCAACCTCGGCCAATGAAGACGATCTAAAAGGCAACTTGCTAGCATCGCGCCATCGACCATCCTCGAATTCGAATTGCAACGTTTCTTCTTTCGCGAAGATGAATTCTGAAAGGGCATCGATATTCTTTTTCGTTGAACTCAAGTTGATGCGCGAAACTTGGCCTGACAATTGTGTTGTAAGGTTTTTATTTTAAATATCTTACGTTAAAGTGGTGGCAAGGCCCGGAATCGAACCGGGGACACAAGGATTTTCAGTCCTCTGCTCTACCAACTGAGCTACCTTGCCATCAACTTATATTCAATTACTTACGTAACAGACTCATTTCACTGCTTGAATTTTCTACACCGATTATCTACACTCTTGGCTATCGAATGAGCTCAAGTGTGAAAGAAACTCGGTGGCTTCCGACCAGTGTTCCGAATCTGTTAAAGAACCGACAGAGCGGTAGCTACTACGGGCGGGTGAAAGTAGCTGGCAAGCAGAAATGGCGGTCGCTTGAGACGACCGTCCTGGCTGTTGCCAAATTGCGCCTGCGCGATTTCGAAGATGAAGTAAAAGGGGCCGTCAACCGCATCGCCGCCGTTGATTCCGGCCAGATGACCGTCGGCGATGCCATCGCGGTCTACGAAGACGCGGTCAAAGCGGATCACCGGCTCAAGGCGCGGTCGAAAGAATTTCGTTTGCGATTCATCCGATTGCTCGATCGAACATGGCCCGAGTTACGGCTCGCCGACATTCGGCGGGTCTCGGAATCGGATTGCCGGGAGTGGCTGCGCAAGTTGACGGCAAACGGCAGCCAGTTCGTGCCGAATGGCGGAAAGCATCGCCGACTCTCGGCGAGTCACACGACAGTCAATGGTGCCATTGACTGCGTCCGGCGCCTGTTCGAGATCGGCGTGGAGAAGGGAGCGATTTACCGCAATCCAGCCGCTGATTTGGAGAAAGCCCGTGTCCGGGCGAAGAAACTCGAACTACCATCGCGGGCTCAATTCACACAACTGGTGGCGGCCGTTCGCACAGCCGGCTCACGGCAGAGTCGCGATTGCGGGGATTTGGTCGAGGGGTTGGTTTACAGCGGCGCGCGCATCGGCGAGGCCGCGCTCCTGCGTTGGCGTCATGTGGACTTCGAGAAGGGGCTAATCACGATTCCCGGCGAGAAGTCGGCGACCAGCCACCGGACTATCCCGATGATTCCGGCGCTGCGCCAGCTTCTCGAAAGGCTGCACGCCGAACGGAAACCAAAACCCGAAGACTCGATCTTTCGCGTTCACGAGGCGCAAAAGGCGCTCACGAGCGCGGCAGAAAAGGCCGGCTGCCATCGAATGACCCACCACGACCTGCGGCATTTCTTCGCGACCCTTTGCATCGAGTCAGGCGTGGATATACCGACCATCTCGCGCTGGCTCGGGCACGCCGATGGGGGTGCTTTGGCGATGCGGACCTATGGCCACCTGCGCCAAGAGCATTCGGTCGAGGCCGCTAAGAAAGTGAGAATCTGATTATCGAGAGCATTCTTTGACGTGGAGGCAACCGGGTCGGCCTTTGCACCAAAGCACTAGCCTGCGAACTGGCCAGCACGCTCAAGACCTACTACCCGCAGGCGCTGGAGCTGTGCGGACGCGAACCGGCCACCGACCTGATGCTCGACTTCCTAGCCCGCTGGCCGGAACTCAGGAGCCTGAAGGCAGCCCGGCCCGCAATCCTCCGGGCCTTCTATGCCGCCCATAACTCACGGCACGCTGACGTAGTCGCTGAGCGGCTCGCCCTCATTGCCCAGGCACGCGCGCTGACCGAAGACCGGGCCGTCATCGAGCCCGCGATGCTCGAGGTGAAAATGCTCGTCGACATCCTGCGGCCCCTCCAGAAAAACATCTCCCTCATCGAGGAGCACATCGCCGAGGCCTTCGAGGCCCATCCCGAGGCAGATCTCTTCAAAGGCCTGCCGGGTGCGGGACCGGCGACCGCCCCTCGCCTGCTCGCAGCCTTCGGCACCGACCGCTCTCGCTATCCTGACGCCTGCAGCCTTCAGAAATATGCCGGCATTGCTCCCGTTACGCAGAAAAGCGGCCACTCGCTCTGGATCCACTGGCGATGGAATGCGCCCAAGTTCCTGCGCCAGACCTTCGTCGAATGGGCCGGCCAGTCCATACCCAAGTGCTCTTGGGCGAAGGCGTACTACCTACAGCAACGAGCAGCCGGCAAACACCACCAAGCCACCTTACGCGCTCTCGCCTTCAAGTGGATCCGCATCCTCTGGCGATGCTGGCATGACCGCGCTCCCTATAACGAGGCCCGCTATCTCGCCTCTCTCCAGCGCCAAAAATCATCGCTGGCTACTCGTCTCGCCATCACCTGATTTTGCTTGCGCGGTTGTGCTCAGGTGTTGGTTAGGCATCGTTTGTAACGCTCCGATTTCTCCAGCGGCGCGCCATCCAGCGACCAACGGCAGCTCCGCCGAGAGCGATTACCGCAAAAATGCCGTAATAAACCAGAGCGATCGGCCATAGATTCAGCCCAGTGCCACCTGTGACAGCTCCGACGAGCATCCCAACGGGGAGAACTAGCATCGCAGCTGGACCGACAATCCACACGGGACCCCGGCCAAACGCGCCGATTACTAAACCGGCTACAAGGGGGTAGACGAACTCGAGAAGACCGACTCCGGGATGCGTATCCGACACATTCATCAAGACAAGTTCGCCTGAGCCCAAGATCGCTGCGATAACGACCTCCGTCCAAAGCCTTCGGGTGGTAACGTGCGAGCTCATGATGCCTAACGTCCTAATGATCCGCGGCGACGGATGGCGCGCCGCCTGCTCCAGCAGGAGGCGTGACAGACGGCGACGTCGGATCCGGTAGTTAGTTCGGCGTCTCAATGGCTTCGACCGTCTCTCGGGCAATGATCGCCTTTGATTCTCTTCTGCGACGGATTCTGGCCGCACTCTTGATCTCTTCCGTCGAGACCCAATGAGTCATGTTTGAATGACCACGCCGGCCGCCCTGCCCACCCTCTATCTTTAGTCTTACCGAGCCCATCTTGCTAGTTTGCTGAATGACGAGGATCTTCCACTTATTCTTGGTCTCAGGGTAATTCGAATAGAGCGCTCGGGAGCTTCGATTGACGAACAATCGACTTAAGAGTCCCAATACGTATTTCGCGATGATTCGGCACTGGAACAGTCACTGTTCCTCCGAGAACCTGCTTCTGAAGAATTATGTGGCTGCCCTTTTGTCGCACGTTGCGAAACCCGTGCTCCTCCATGAGCCGGCATAGTTCACTCGCTGAGAAGATCCTTAGCCTACCCAACTCCGACCTCCAGCCGCGTGACGTAGGTCTCACCGTGCAGCCGTTCAGAAATCTCGGCCGGGGAAGCAGTTTCGAGCAACAGTTCGACCGCCTCCTGTAGATTGGAGCGAGCCTCTTCCACCGAATCCCCCTGGCTTGCCACATCCACCTCGGGACAAAGCGCCACGAAACCGTCATTCTCGCGTTGAATGATAGCAGTGAACTGACGACTCGTTCTCATGAGCTCAACGATTGCTCAACACAGACCGCTAGTCAACGGTAGCCTAACCAAGAAACGAACATCTACCGACCGCAGATACGCGCCGAACGTCCTAATGAACCGCGCTAACGATGGCGCGGCTCCTGCCCCGCAGGAGACGTGCCTGAGGCAAGCGTCGGTTC
>PLXS01000021.1 GCA_003151515.1 Opitutaceae bacterium | reverse complement strand
CAGACATGCTCGCAGTGCAAGCACTGCGCACAGGGCAACCGCAAGAGCCAAGCGGTATTCCAGTGCGCAGCCTGCGGGTATCACACCAACGCCGACCTCAATGCGGCGCTCAACATCCTGGCGGCCGGGCAGGCCGTGACTGCGCAGGGAGGCTCGGGGGTCACCCCGGCCGACGAACTGCGAACCCATCCGAGGAAGCGGCTGCAAGCGCGGCCAGCTCCGACGGGAATCCCGATCAAAGCGGCAGCAGCCGCTTAGATCGGGAGAATGTCAAATTTGGTTGCAAACGTCCGACTCAAATTGGCGGCCGAAAGCTGTAATAAACCGTGCGTCTTGGTCCGAGGAATTCGGCCACGAGCTGGCCTGTCTCGTCGTAGCGAAAGACAACTCTGTGTTTGCCGGCACGCAGGCGCCAATACCTCGCAAGTTCCCCAGTTAGGGCGGCTACGTCGCGTTTCCTTCCGGCATTCACTTCGTCGAGGGCACGGCGGATGTCCTTCCTCACGCCGGGATGCAATGCCTTGAGGGCATCGACGACTTGGTCCGAAAACCTCAAGCCGGGATCTCGTCTGAGTTGCGGTAGGTTACCTGGCCCGCCTTGAGCCGCGCCAAGTACGTCCTGAACTCCGGATCGGCCAGCAAGTCCTCGGTCTCACTCGGCCGCAAATCGAAAGGCAGGCCGTTGGTCTCGTTCACCTTCGCGTAAAAGACGTTTATTGCCTGGGCCGGCGTCAGGCCATAACGCCGAAGTATCTTTTCAGCACGGGCCTTTCGAGCGACGTCCACACGGGCGCGAAGAAGGATGGTCTTAGCCATGTGCTCAAAGTGGTCTCATTTGTGCCTAGGTCAAGTTTCTGTCGGGCCAACGTGGTCGCCTCGCCATTTATTCGATTTCAACTTAAGATTGACACGTAAGGCTTTATTAAGTAACTACTTAGCGTCGATGGTGGACGCTACTGGAATCACCCCTCTCCGAGGGAGACGCAGGCTTGGTTGCTGTTTGGTTTTAATGGCTATGACTTCCATGCTCAGTGCGCATCGGGCGATTGGTACACTCCGATTGTTCGGCTCCATGCCTGACCAGCCGTTTGCCTCGCTGGGCCGGATGACTCGTGACGTTCGGAGCGGTTTGTTGGAAGTCCCCAAAAGCATCGAGCCTCTCGTTCACAAATATTTGGTAGGTCATCACCCCATAGCTCGAGCAAGTCGTCGGGTTTACGGTATCTTGAACAAAGGAGAATCCTCTCCCGAGCCATCATAAAAAAAGGAAGTAACATATCATGTCACTAAAAGCACAGGAACAACAACACATGAAGGCCGCGAACTGCTGTAAAGAGGCCGCGAAACATCATGAGGCGGCGGCGAAGCATGTCGCCGCTGGCGAGCACGAGGCGGCGGCTCATCACGCGCAATGCGCGCAAGGGCATCAGACGGCCGCGAAGCAACATGCGGATGAAGTGGCCAAGATGCACCTCGAAGCGCACGGGCAGAAATAAGCCGGCTTTACGGTTCAGCGGAAAGCCCTGCGAGCTATCGTTCGCTGGGTTTTTCCTTTTTTTGTGAAAGAGCATCAACTCCACCTCGCCCAGACTGCGTAACTATATCCACGGACACCCGAATCCATCGCTGGACGTCGTGGAACTGTTGCCACCCAGTGTTGTCACTAGGCCATCAATATTACACAAGTAATTGACAGTAAACGTGGTGGACGCTACTGGAGTCTAACCGTACAGAGGGGAACAAAGGCTTGGTTGCTGTTTGGTTGCCGCACAGCCTTGGCCTGCCAGCCGCACTACTGAGACGATACTGAAAGAATGTTGCCATCCGGATCCTTGAACCACGCAACGCGCGGTCTGCCAGGTTCGTCCCATATTCCCGCGGCGTCCTGTTTGATGCCGGGCCAGCGCTCGCAAATTACGCCGTGCGCTTTCAATGCCGTGACGCTCTTTTCCAAATCATCGACACGCCAGCCAAGAATAGCGATGGGGCCTGGCTTGAAATCCGGCACTCTGACGACGCGGATGCGAATCCCGCCGCTCTCAAAGACCAATGCAAAATCATCCGTCGAAACGTGGTTTAACCCGAGCACACCGCCGTAGAACGCCTTCGCCCGCTCGAAGTTCTTCGTTGGGATATAACTGAAGATTTTCGCGGATTCTAGCATGATAGTCATCAATGAAATGGTGGACGCTACTGGACTCGAACCAGTGACCCCGTGTGTGTGATACACGTGCTCTAACCAACTGAGCTAAGCGTCCCCAGGGGAAGGTGCTTTTGCCCCAGGGTTCCCGGCAAATCAAGGTTTTTGGACGGATTGGGGGCTCGCGCTTGTTTCAAGGCCCTGCCAAGGCGCGGACGACATCGCCAAACTTCACCTCCGGGCTTCGGCCCTGTATGCCTCGGCCAGCAGGACGACCGGATGAACGATCCGCGGCTGGCCCCTGGCGTCGCCGCCTGCGGCGCGGAAGCCTTGCTGGATTTGAAGCTGGCAGCCGGGATTTGCGGTGGCGACTACATTGGCGCCCGTTGAGCGGATGTTGGCAACCTTGCGGTCGCGAAGCCAGGTCGCTGTCTTCGGCTGTGTGAGCGAGTAGACCCCGGCGCTGCCGCAGCACATTGCCGACTCCGGGCACTCGCGAAGCTCGAATCCCGGCAGGGACCTCAGCACCTCGCGAGGCTGCGACGTGATCTTCTGGCCGTGGCAGAGGTGGCAGGCCTCGTGGTATGTCACCGGACTGGGCTCCCCCACGGGCGCCGGCGCAGCCGGCTTCCTGAAGCCGATCTCGACCAGCCATTCGAAGATGTCGCGGGTCTTGTGCGACCAGGCGGCCGCGCGCTCGACGTACACGGGGTCGCCGGCCAGGAGGTGATGGTAGCGCTTGAGGTGGGAGCCGCACCCCGCGGAGTTCGAGATGATGGCGTCGAACCTGCCGGGGTCGATCGCGTCCAGCTGCCGGCGCGCGAGGCTCGCCGCGGTCTCGAGGTCCCCGTTGTGGACGTGCAGCGACCCGCAGCAGGACTGCGCCCTGGGGGTTGTTACCTCGCAGCCGTTTGCAAGCAGGACGTCCGCGGTCGCGCGGTTCACGTCCGAGAACGCGATGTCCTGGATGCAGCCCGTGAGGAGGACGACCCTGTGCCTGGCCTCCCCGGGGGGCCGCTCGACCGCCGCAATGAGGACGTCCGAGAACCGCCGGCGTATCGGGATAGCCTGCCGCTCGAGCTCGCCGATCCTTCGCGGCAGGAGCGAGAAGAAGCCCGACCCCCTGAGGAGGGCCTGCAGGCCGCACGCGCGGTAGAGCCAGAGGAGACGGCCCGCGAGGCGCAGGGCCCACGGCCTGAAGAGGAGGAATCGCAGCGATACAAGCCGTACGAGCGAGCGGGCCGGGCTTGCCGACACGCCCGAGCGCTCGGCCTCCGCCCGGGCCGACTCGAAGAGGGTCCCGTAGTCGACCCCGGCCGGGCAGGCGGTGGTGCACGCGAGGCACCCCAGGCAGTAGGCCATCTCGTCCGCGAAGGTCCGCGTGATCTCGAGTTCGCCGTCGGCGACCGCGCGCATGAGCGAAATCCTCCCCCGCGGCGAATGCCGCTCCACGCGGGTCTCGAGGTACGTGGGGCACGTGGGCAGGCAGAGGCCGCAGTGCATGCACTGCTGCAGCACCGAGTAGTCCAGGTCCTTGAGGAGGTTGCGGTCCGCGCTCAAGTGTCGAAGATCTTGCCCGGGTTGAGGAGGTTGTCCGGATCGAGGGTCGCCTTCAGCTTCCGCAGGAGGTTGTAGCTCGCCTCGCCCATCTGTCCCTTCAGGAACGCCTTCTTGGCGAGCCCGACGCCGTGCTCGCCGGTGATGGTTCCCCCGAGCTCGAGAGCGAAGGCGAAGATCTCCCTCATCGCGAGCTCGACCCTGTGCATCTCCGCCTGGTCCCGTTCGTTTGTGAGGAACGTCGGGTGGAGGTTGCCGTCACCGAAATGCCCGAAGGTGGCGATCTCGAGAGAGTGCCTGGCGCCGGTCTCCTGGATGAAGCGGATCATGCGCGCGAGCTCCGACCTGGGAACGGTCGCGTCCTCGAGGATTGTCGTCGGCTTCATCCGCGCGAGCGCGCTGAAGGCGCTCCTTCGCGCCGTGGCGAGGCGGGCGGCCTCGGCCGCGTCGGCGGCGAGCCTGACCGAGGTGGCGCCGTTCTCACCGCAGATCCTGGCGACCTGCGCCGCGTCGTCCGCGACCGCCGCGGGGTGGCCGTCCACCTCGACCAGGAGGAGGGCCTCGGCATCCAGGGGCAGGCCGACATGGGCATACGCGTCGACACAGCGGATGGTTTTCGAGTCGAGGAACTCCATCGTGCACGGGACGATCCTAGCCGCGATGATGGCCGACACCGTCTCGGCGGCGGCGTCCATGCGCGAGTAGCTCGCCAGGAGGGTCTGCCTCGCCGCGGGCCTGGGCAGGAGCTTGAGGAGCACCTCGGTCACGATGCCGAGCGTGCCCTCGCTCCCGACGAACACGTCCTTGAGGTTGTAACCGCTCACGTCCTTGACGCACTTGTTTCCGAAGCGGCAGATCTCGCCGCCGGCGAGCACGACCTCGAGGCCCATCACGTAGTCCCGGGTCACGCCGTACTTCAGGCCGCGCAGACCGCCGGAGTTCTCTGCAACGTTTCCACCGATCGTGGAAATCTTCATCGATCCCGGGTCGGGGGGGTAGAAGAGGCCCGCCGCGTCGGCGGCGTCGTAGATCGCCTGGGTGAGGACGCCGGCCTGCGCCCTGAGGGTGAAGTTGCGCGCGTCCAGCTCGATCAGCCTGTCCATCCTCACCAGGCAGAGGACGATAGAGCCCGGGACAGGGATGCTCCCTCCGCTCAGGCCCGTGCCGCTGCCCCTGGCGACCACCGGAGCCTTGTGCTGGCGCGCGACTCCGAGGACCGCGACCACTTCGGCCGCGCTCCTGGGAAACACGACGGCCGCGGGCATCTGGCGAAAGACGGGCGTCCCGTCGAAGGAGTAGGGTATCAGGTCCTCCTTTTGGGTGAGCACCTGGCCCGGGCCGAGGAGTCGGATGAGTTGGTCTGTCACGGGGATGCGGGTTTGTTCTACTTTATCACGGCCGTGTTGAAATACCCAGAATGAGTCAATTTGGGCGGCCCTTTGGCGCTACGGTGTGACGAAATGTCCGGCTTCATGGGCGTCGGCCGGGCCGCCCCCCTCTGGGAGCGCGGGTTTCCCGGGGTGGCGCAGCCCATGCAGGAGGAAATGCACATGGATCTCAACAACCTAACACAGATGTCGCGCCAGGCCGTGACTGACGCGCAGGCGGTGGCACGCCGGCTCAACAACAACGAGGTTGAGACATGGCACCTGCTTTCGGCGCTCCTCGGCCAGGAGAACGGCATCATTCCGGGCATTGTCGAGAAGATGGGGCTTTCCACGGGCGCACTCCAGCTCGCCGTCGACAGGGAACTCGAGAGGCTCCCCAAGGTGACCGGCAGCGTCGACGTGTCCAAGGTCTACGTTACCCAGGCCGTGAACGAGGTGCTCACGAAGGCCGAGCAGGAGAGCAAGGCGCTCAAGGACGAGTTTGTCAGCGTCGAGCACCTGTTCCTCGCCCTCATGGCGGTGGGCAAGCCCGAGGCCATGAAGAAGCTCTTCAAGAGCTTCGGCCTGGACCGCTCCAAGGTGATGGCGGCGCTCAAGGACGTTCGCGGCAGCCAGCGCGTGACGACCGACAACCCCGAGGCCACGTACCAGGCCCTTGAGAAGTACGGGGTGGACTTAGTCGACCGCGCCAAGAAGGGCAAGCTCGACCCGGTGATCGGCCGCGACGACGAGATCCGGCGCACGATACGGATACTTTCCAGGAGGACCAAGAACAACCCGGTGCTNNGGCGAGCCCGGCGTCGGCAAGACGGCCATCGTCGAGGGCTTGGCCCAGCGCATCGTGAGGGGCGACGTCCCCGAGGGCCTCAAGGGCTCGATCGTGTTCGCCCTCGACATGGGGGCCCTGGTCGCGGGCGCGAAGTACCGCGGGGAGTTCGAGGAGCGCCTCAAGGCCGTCCTGAACGAGGTGCGCCAGTCCGACGGGCGCATCATCCTCTTCATCGACGAGCTGCACCTGGTGGTCGGCGCCGGGAAGGTGGACGGGGCCATGGACGCCGGCAACCTCCTCAAGCCGATGCTCGCCCGGGGCGAGCTGCACTGCATCGGGGCCACGACGCTCGACGAGTACCGCAAGCACATCGAGAAGGACGCCGCGCTCGAGAGGCGGTTCCAGCCGGTCATGGTCGAGCAGCCGAGCGTCGAGGACGCGATATCGATCCTTCGGGGCCTGAAGGAGCGCTACGAGCTGCACCACGGCGTGCGCATCCAGGACAACGCGCTCGTGAACGCGGTCGTGCTTTCAAACCGCTACATCTCCGACCGCTTCCTGCCGGACAAGGCGATCGACCTTGTCGACGAGGCGTGCGCCATGATCCGAACCGAGATGGACTCGATGCCCCAGGAGCTGGACGAGCTGACCCGCCGGTCGCTCCAGCTCGAGATCGAGGAGACCGCCCTCTCCAAGGAGAAGGACGACGCCAGCAAGGAGAGGCTCACAGGCCTGCGCAAGGAGCTTGCCGAGGTCCGCGAGAAGGCGAAGGGCCTGAAGATGCAGTGGGACAAAGAGAAGGCCTCGGTCGGGCACGTGCGAAGGATCCGCGAGGAGCTCGAGGCGAGCCGGCTGGAGATGGAGAAGGCCGAGCGGGCCTACGACCTGAACAAGGTGGCCGAGATACGCCACGGAAGGATACCCCAGCTAGAGGCGGAGCTTAAGAAGCTCGAGAAGGCCGGAAAGACAACGACCCTCTTCAAGGAGGAGGTATCCGGCGAGGAGATCGCCGAGATCGTCGCCCGATGGACGGGGATCCCGGTCACGCGGCTCGTCGAGGGCGAGAAGGACAAGCTCCTTCGCCTGGAGGAGACGCTGCACAAGCGCGTCATCGGCCAGGACGAGGCGGTGACCCTGGTGACCGAGGCGATCCTGCGGGCCCGCAGCGGGATCAAGGACCCCAGGCGCCCCGTCGGGAGCTTCCTGTTCCTGGGCCCCACGGGCGTCGGCAAGACCGAGCTCGCGAAGGCCCTTGCAGAGACGCTCTTCGACTCCGAGGCGGCCATGGTGAGGATCGACATGTCCGAGTACATGGAGAAGCACTCGGTATCGAGGCTCATCGGGGCCCCGCCCGGATACGTCGGCTACGACGAGGGCGGCCAGCTCTCCGAGGCCATCCGCCGCAAGCCATACGCGGTCGTCCTTTTCGACGAGGTCGAGAAGGCCCACCCGGACGTCTTCAACGTGCTCCTGCAGGTCCTGGACGACGGCCGGATCACCGACGCGCAGGGGAGGACCGTCGACTTCAAGAACACGATCATCGTCATGACGTCGAACATCGGCTCGCGCTTCCTCCTCGAGGGCGTCACCGGCGACTCAATCCCCGAGAGCGTGCGTGAGAGCGTCATGTCCGAGCTTCGCTCCACGTTCCGGCCTGAGTTCCTGAACCGCATAGACGAGACGGTCCTCTTCAAGCCCCTGACGCTCGAGGAGATCGAGTCGATCGTCGAGCTGCTGCTCGCCGACCTGAACCGCCGGCTGGCGGACCAGCGTGTCACGGTCGTCCTCGACCGCAAGGCACGGGAATGGGCCGCCGAGAAGGGCTACGATCCGGTGTTCGGCGCGCGACCGCTCAAGCGCTACCTCCAGCGCCAGATCGAGACGAGGCTCGCCCGGGCCCTCGTGGCGGGCGAGGTCGCGCCCGGCTCCACGGTTACCTTCTCCGTGAAGAACGGCGAATGGGTCGTCGGAAAGTGATCAAACTAAGCCGCTAGCCTGAGGATCTGCTCGGCAATCTCGGGCGTCACCTCGCCGCGCTCCCCGAACTTCACGAAACCGCGCGCGCGGAAGCGGCCGGCGACCTCGGAGGCCACGTCGGGTCCGACCTTGTAGTCGGACAGGTGGGTGCGAAGCCCCAGCTTCTCGTAGAAGCCGCGGGTGTTCGCGATCGCGGCGTCGATGCGCGAGTCGAGCGAGCCCGTCGAGACGCCCCAGACGCGCTCGGCGTACTGCGCCAGCTTGGCGCCCTTGGCCGCGCGGCGCACCTGCAGCAGGCTCGGAAGCACGACCGCGAGCGTGCGCGCATGGTCGATCCCGTGGAGGGCCGTCAGCTCGTGGCCGATCATGTGGCTGGCCCAGTCCTGGGGAACGCCGACGCCGATCGCGCCGTTCAGGGCCCATGTCGTGGCCCAGACGACGTTTGCCCGGGCATCGTAGTCGGTCGGGTTCTTGACGGAGCGCGGGCCCTCGTCGATCAGCACACCCATCACGGACTCGGCAAAGCGGTCCTGTATCGCGGCGTTGACGGGGTAGGTGAGGTACTGCTCCATCACGTGCGTGAACGCGTCGGCGACGCCGTTCGCGATCTGGCGCTCTGGTAGAGTGAACGTGGCCTCGGGGTCGAGGACCGAGAAGCGCGGGAAGACGAGCGGACTTATGAACGCGAGCTTCTGGACGATGGCCCTTCGGCTGATGACCGACGCGCCATTCGCCTCCGAGCCCGTGCCGGGCAGCGTGAGGACGGCCCCGATGGGAAGCGCCGACTTAAGCTTGGAGCCGCGGGTCAGGAGTATCTCCCAGGGGTCGCCTTCGTAGGGCGCCGCGGCCGCGACAAACTTGGCGCCGTCGATCACCGAGCCGCCGCCGACGGGGAGTATCCAGTCGACTCTCTCGCGCCGGACGATCTCCACGGCCTTCATGAGCGTGTCGAAGTCTGGGTTGGCCTCGACGCCGAAGAACTCGAACACGGTGCGGGCGCCGAGCGCCCTGCGGACCTGGGCATGGACGCCGTTTGTGCGGATGCTGCCGCCGCCGGCAAGGAGGAGGACCCTCGCCTGCGCGGGCAGCTCGCCGTCCAGCGCCGCGATCTGGCCGCGGCCGAAGTGGATGCGAGTGGGATTGAAGTAGGTGAAGTTTTCCATGGCGAAGGACCGGAATCTGCCGAGAATCGGGCGAAACCGCAAATCCTGCTTGAGCCCCGAGCCCATACGCTACTTCGACCGCTACGAGCGCACGATCAAGACCGAGAAGGTCTACGGTGAGCGCTGGCTGCGCTTCGCCTACGGCAGCCCGGCGGGCCGCCTGGCGGTATGGCTCTTCGCGAGCCGCAGGCTCTTCTCCTGGTACTACGGGCGTCGGATGAACGACCCGAAGAGCGAGATGCTGATCTACAAGTTCATCGCCGACTACGAGATAGACGCGATGGAGTTCGCGAAGTCGGCGTTCTCCTACAAGACCTTCAACGAGTTCTTCCACCGGGCGCTCAAGCCCGAGGCCCGCCCCGTGGACCCGCTCCCGGCCGCGGCCGTGCTGCCGGCCGACGGCCGGCACCTCGCGTTCGCAAACGTGGACGCCGCGGAGGGCTTCTACGTCAAGGGAGCCAAGTTCACCCTGGCCCAGCTCCTGGGTGACCCGGCGCTCGCGCAGCGCTTCCTCGGGGGCTCGATGCTCATCTCGAGGCTGTGCCCCTGCGACTATCACCGGTTCCACTTCCCGGTGTCGGGCGTGCCCTCGGAGGCCAGGCTCATCAAGGGCCGGTTGTACTCGGTGAGCCCAATCGCGCTCCGGACGCAGATCCTCTACCTCGTCCGGAACAAGCGGTTCGTGACGCTCATCACGTCGCCCGAGTTCGGCACGGTTGCGATGGTCGAAGTGGGTGCGACGAATGTGGGGAGCATCATCCAGGGGTTCATACCCGAGCAGCCTGCGAAGAAGGGGGACGAGAAGGGGATGTTCGCCTTCGGCGGCTCGTGCGTCATCACGCTTTTTGAGAAGGGCCGCATCAGGTTTGCCGACGACATCCTCAGGCACAGCGCCGATTGCATCGAGACCTACGCCCGCATGGGCGACAGGCTCGGAGTCGCGGGGCCATAGTCTTTCGGCCGCGGCTGGGGAACCCGGGTGACAGCGGCTAGCCGTGCGATTGAGCCGGACCGCGAGCCGTCGCCGACACGACTTCGGTGCAGGTACGGCTTTGGAGGCGAAGCTTGTCAGTTTCGATGAACTGACCAATTTATACGGCAAGCTTATTTCTTACTTGCTCGGGTGGTGGAATGGCATAGACGACGGTCTTAGAATCCTCGTTTCTCACTCTAGTCCAATGAGATACAGATGGACATGTGCGACACAATGCGACCATGAAAGACGGTAATGTGCGCCGTATCTGGCAATAAAATAG
>PLXS01000003.1 GCA_003151515.1 Opitutaceae bacterium | reverse complement strand
CCGCCGATGCCCGTGGCGAAGGCCCCCACGCCGCCGCCGCGCCCGGCGCCAGCACCGCGGATGGCGCCGCCCGCGCCAATCCCTCCCCATGCGGCCCCGGCCAGGGTCGCCCCGGCGCCGATAGCGCCTCCGCGCGCCCAGGTTTCGCCTCCGCCCCTTCCTGCCCCCGTCGAGGCTCCGAAGCCCGCCGCTGCGCCGCCACCGCTGCCCGTGCGCTCCCCGTCCTCGCCGAGGCCCCTGCCGCAGGTGTCGCC
This sequence comes from Opitutaceae bacterium, assembly GCA_003151515.1. Lineage (GTDB taxonomy): Bacteria > Verrucomicrobiota > Verrucomicrobiia > Opitutales > Opitutaceae > Palsa-1447. The sequence continues at coordinate 41,783 of PLXS01000003.1, read as the reverse complement.
GGCGCCGGTCGTCACCGTCCAGGGCGACGTGAAGATCATCCACCTCAAGCCCCCGGTCATCGTCAGGGACTTCGCGGTGGCCCTGAGCCTGAAGCCCTTCAAGCTCATCTCGGAACTCAACCAGATCGTAGGTTTTGCGTCGATGAACTCGACGATCGACGAGGCGGTCGCCCAGAAGGTGGCCGAGAAATACGGCTTTGTCCTGGACATCAAGCACAGGGGCGACGCCTCGCAGCAGCAGGCGCGCGAGAAGGACAAGGCGAAGCCGGTGCATGACGAGTCAAAGGACATGGTGCCGAGGCCACCGGTCGTCGTCATCCTGGGGCATGTCGATCACGGCAAGACCTCCCTGCTGGACGCCATTCGAAAGGCGAACGTCGCCGCCGGCGAAGCTGGCGGCATCACCCAGCACATCGGCGCCTACCAGGTCGAGCACGCCGGTAGGAAGATCACCTTCCTCGACACGCCCGGCCACGCGGCCTTCAACAAGATGCGGGCGCGCGGCGCCTCGGTGACGGACATCGCCGTCTTGGTTGTCGCAGCCGACGACGGGTTCATGCCGCAGACCGAGGAGGCGCTCGAGCACGCCAGGAACGCCAAGGTCGTCGTGATCGTCGCCGTCAACAAGATGGACGTGAAAGGCGCCAACCTCGACCAGGTTAAGGCTCAGATGCAGCAGCGCGGGATCGTACCCGAGGACTGGGGCGGCGACACGATCACCGTTCCGGTCTCGGCCATCAAGGGGACGGGCATAAACGATCTCCTGGAGATGATCCTCCTGCAGGCGGACGTGCTCGAGCTCAAGGCGAACCCGAAGGCCGAGGTGGCGGGGGTTGTCATTGAGTCCCAGGTCGACGTGGGCCGCGGCCCCCTCTCCACGGTGATCGTGCAAAAAGGCACTCTGCGCACGGGCGATTCGATAGTCTGCGGCCCGCACTGGGCGAAGGTCAGGGCCATGTTCGACGAGCAAGGCCTCCCGGTCAAGGAGGCGCAGCCCTCGATGCCCGTGCGCGTTATCGGCTGGTCCGGCACTCCAGACAGCGGCGCGACTCTCAATGGCGCCAAGAACGCGAGGGAGGCGGAGAATCTCGCCGAGGAGGAGGCGCACCGGCTGAAGCAGGAGATAACGACCGTCGACTCCGCGCAGAAGGACATCTCGATCGAGAACCTCTTCGCCAACATCGCGGCGACGCAGCAGAAGGTGCTCAAGGTCATCGTCAAGGCCGATGTATTCGGCTCAGCCGAAGCCGTCAGGCAGATCCTGGAGGGGATTAAGAGCGCCAAGGTGTCGCTCGAGATCGTCTCGGCGGAGGTCGGGCTCGTCACGAAGAACGACGTCATCATGGCGGCCGCCGCCGGGGCCACGATCCTCGGCTTCAGCACCAAGCTAGAGAACGGCGTCACGCCGCTCGCCAAGCACAACAGCGTGCGCATCGAGACCTTCGAGATCATCTACGAGCTCAGCGACAGGGTGCGCGAGATGATGGCGGACCTGCTCGACCCGGACATCAAGGAGGTCAAGCTGGGCGCCGCCGAGGTGCGCGCCACGTTCCCGCTCGCCAAGGGCTTCGTCGCGGGATGCCTCGTCACCGAGGGAAAGGTGAACCGCGGCGCGACTGCGAGGCTGCGCCGGGGCCGCGAGATCGTGCACGAGGGCAAGGTGGCCACGCTCAAGCGATTCAAGGACGACGCCAACGAGGTTCGCGCGGGCCTTGAGTGCGGCGTGAAGCTCGACGACTTCAACGGGTACCAGGTCGGCGACGTCATCGAGTGCTTCGACACGCAGAAGGTAAGGGCCTCACTCTGACGGGCCGGCGGCCCGTCGCACGCCCGTGTCCAACCGAATCGTCAGAATCAACGAGCTGGTCGCCCGCGAGATCAGCGACATCCTCAGGCGCCGCCACGCGGCCGAGGCAGTCGCCATAACGATCCTCGAGGTGAGGGTCGCCCCGGACCTGCGCGAGGGGAGGGTCTTTGTCTCGATCGTAGGGGACGAGGAGAGCGTGGCGGACAGGTTTCGCTGGCTGCAGCGGCTGGCGCCTGAGATCCGCGAGCAGCTCGCCAAGCGCGTCGTCCTCAAGTTCCTGCCCCATTTCACGTACGTTCTTGACAAATCGGGCGAGAAGGTCGCCAGGGTCCTCCACCTGCTTGACGAGATCGGAGACGACAGCGGCGCGAAGGCCAAGGCCAGCGATGGCGAAGTACTATCCTGAATTCGCGGGGGATTTCGAGAGGCTCCTGGCCTCCGTCGACGGGCGCACCGTGGCGGTCGTCGGCCACTCGCGCCCGGACGGCGACTGCATTGGCTCCCAGGTGGCTATCGCGAGGGTCCTGGCCGCCAGGGGGTGCAGGGCGGTCTGCGTCAACACCGACACCGTGCCGCGCCGCCTCGCCTATGTTGCGCGCAAGATGGCTTTCGTCAGGACGGACGAGGCGCTGGGGATGCCGCAGGACGCCGCGGCCATCTTTGTCGATTGCGCGGACCACGCGCGGGCGGGCGAGCGCCTACGCTCGCGCTTCCCGCTGCCGGAGGGCAGCGTCGACCACCACCTCTCCAACGGCGGCTTCGCCCGGATCAACATCGTCGACAGCTCCTCGGCGGCCACGTGCGAGGTGCTGGCCGGCCTGTTCATCGACGCCGGCCTGCACATCGACGCGGCGACCGCGACCGCCCTTTTTGCGGGCATAATCACGGACACGGGACAGTTCCGCTTCAACTCGACCTCGCAGCGCAGCTTCGACCTCGCGGGCGAGCTGGTGAGCCGCGGCGCCTCGCCCTCGGAGGCGGGCTTTGAACTCTACGAGCGCGAGTCCCTGGGGAAGCTCCAGCTGCTGCAGAGATTCCTGGCATCGCTTCAGCTGGAGATCGGGGGGCGGGTGTGCATTGGCACGCTCCCGCCGGGGATCTTCGAGGCCACGGGCACCACCGCCGAGGACACGGAGGGCCTGGTCGACTACGCCCGGTGCATCGACGGCGTGGAGGTGGGCGTCCTCATCGAGGAGAGGTCCGAGGGAGGCGTGAAAGCGAGCCTGAGGGCGAAGAACCCGCTATGCCGCCTGGACCTGGTCGCTGGGCGCTTTGGCGGCGGCGGGCACGCCTGCGCCGCGGGGCTCAACATGAAGACGGGCCAGGATGAGTTCCGCCCGCTGCTCCTTGCAGCCCTTCGGGAGAGCCTGCGCGCCATGGACGCGGAGCGCCTGAGGGAGAGCCCATAGGCCGCCATGATAGCGCCGAGCAAGGAGCTGGACGGCGTCCTGTTGGTCGACAAGCCGGGCGCGCACACCTCCCACGACGTGGTAGCGCGGCTTCGCGGCAAGCTCAGGATGAGGAAGGTTGGGCACGCGGGGACCCTCGACCCGATGGCGACGGGCCTCCTGATCGTGCTTTTGGGCCGGGCAACCCGGGTGTCCCAGTTCCTCATCAGCCTCGACAAGGAGTACGAGGGCTCCATCGAGCTTGGCAGGAGCACCGACACGCAGGACGCCGACGGCCAGGTGATGGAGACGAGGCCCGTGCCGGAGCTCACGCGGGAGCAGGTGGGCGCGGCGATGCAGGCCTTCATGGGTGACCAGTACCAGACGCCCCCCATGTTCTCGGCGGTCAAGATCGGGGGCGTGCCCCTCTATAAGAGGGCGCGCAAGGGCGAGGAGGTGGAGCGGGAGCCGCGCTTCATTCGGATCATGTCCTGGGAGCTCCTCGCCTTCGCCTCGCCGCGGATCGACTTCAGGCTGCGTTGCACCAAGGGAACCTACGTCAGGACGCTCGCGCACGAGCTCGGGGCAAGGCTCGGGTGCGGGGCGCACCTGAGCGCGCTCAGGCGCACGGGGTCGGGGCGCTTCAACGTGGCGCAGGCCCTGACCATGGAGCAGATCGAGGCGATGACTATCCCGGAGATCGAGGCCAGGCTCATCCCCGTCCACCAGGCGGTGCCGAGCGTTGCGCTATGACTGCCGTCGCGCAATTCCGGGGCCTGGACCGGGTGGCGCTGCCCGAGAGTCCCGTCCACATGGCCATCGGGATTTTCGACGGCGTGCACTTGGGGCACCGGGCGGTGATCGAGGGAGCGGTGCAGTCGGCGCGGCGAAGCTCGGGGGTGCCCGTTGTCCTCACCTTTGACCCGCACCCGAGCGTCCTGTTCACGCCTTCGAGCCCGACGCGGCTCATCCTGGACCTGGCCTCGAAGGTATCCCGACTCGGGTCCCTCGGGGTCGAGGCGGTCGTCGTCCAGCCCTTCACCCGCGCCTTTGCCGCGGTGACGGCCGAGGAGTTTCTGCCGCTCATCAAAAGGCACCTGCCGGGCCTCGCCGGCGTCTACGTCGGCGAGAACTTCAGGTTCGGCCAGGGCCGAAGGGGCGACGTGGCGATGATGCTCGCCGAGGCGCGCCGCCTTGGGGTCACGGTCTTCAGCGCCCCGAGGGTGAACTTGGACGGCGAGCCCATAAGCAGCACCCGGATCCGCGAGCGGATCCAGTCCGGCGACATGAAGGGGGCCGCCGCCCTTCTCGGCTACGCCTACACGGCCGAGGGCACGGTCGTGCACGGCAAGCACCTCGGCAGGACGCTCGGGTTCCCGACCCTGAACCTCGGATGGTCGCCCGACCTGCGGCCCCTATACGGGGTCTACGCCGTCCGCGTGAGCGGCGCCAAATCCTACGGTTGGATCCCGGCTGTCGCGAACTACGGCCTGCGACCGACTGTGGAGCAGTCCCAAGAGCCGCGCCTGGAGATCCACATGCTGGCCGACTGTCCCTACGGGGCCGGGGACCCGGTGTGCGTCGAGTGGATCCGGTTCCTTCGCCCGGAGCGGAAGTTCGGGGGCCTGGACGAGCTCAAGGCCCAGATTGCGCGTGACGTGGCCCAGGCCCGCTCTGAATTTTCCTTGCGGTAGCCGGAGGCAATCCTGCTTAATTTCCGATACGAATTTGCGGACCCTTAGCTCAGTTGGTTAGAGCGTTTCCTTGACATGGAAAAGGTCACTGGTTCGAGTCCAGTAGGGTCCACCATCCCGGCGTAAGCCAATTGTCGGAAGAGGACTTAGGAAGCGTCTGGGGTCGGCTCCCCCCGGACGGAATCATCACCGCAGGCGCGGTGTCGGTCTCTGCGATGATGCCGAATTCAATCCTATTGCGAGCCGCCGAATGCCGCCACCCAGTGTCTGCCTTTTATTGCGCCCCCACAGTATCGTCCGCGCATGACGGGTGCCGGGCTGCGTCAGCGATTGGCGCGGATGCGGCTCCTGCCAGCCCGGTGCATTCTTCATGCACCCAAAGGAAGGGGGGTCAAAAGGAACCCTTCGAACCTGCCTTGCGCGCCATGCACTTGCGTCTCCGTTGTTCCTGCGCTACAGCTTGGCGTGCTGAAAGATGCCCATCACAATGCCCTTTTTGAGGCCGTTTGCACACCGCTGGCGTGGCTCGGCGCAAGGCCCCTGGCAGTCCTGGCTGCCGCCGTCCTGTTAGGCCTCCATTCAGGCTGCGCGAGGCGGGAAACCCCTGCAGAGGCCGGGATCCGAACGCAGACTCTCCTGGTGGGAAACGGCGCCGAGCCCGCCGACCTGGACCCGCAGTCCATGAGCGTGCTCATGGACTCGCAGATCGCCTACACGCTTTTCGAGGGCCTAACCAAGCTTGACCCCAAGACATCGGAGCCGGTGCCCGCGCTCGCCGAAAATTGGGATGTGTCGCCCGATGGGCGCGTCTACACGTTCCACCTGCGCCCCGACGGACGCTGGTCGAACGGGGACCCGGTGACCGCGACGGACTTCGCCTACTCATTCCGGCGGATACTGAGCCCGAATTTCGCGTCCATATACTCGTACATGCTCTGGCCGATCAAGGGAGCCGAGGCCTACAACGCCGGCAGGCTGACCGACTTCTCGCAGGTCGGGGTGAGGGTGATGGGGCCGCGGAAGCTGCAGGTGACCCTGGAGAGGCCGACTCCGTACCTGCCGGCTCTGGCGACTCACACGACTTGGCTTCCCGTGCACCGGGCCACCATTGAGAAGTTCGGGCGCATGGACGAGAAGGGCACAAAGTGGACGCTTCCCGGCAACCTCGTGGGCAACGGGGCGTTCACGCTCGCCGAGTGGGTCCCCAACTCCCGCATCGCGGTCGTCAAGAACCCGTTGTACCGGGACGCCGCGCACACGCGGCTCAACCGAATCGAGTTCTATCCTATCGAGAAGCCGGAGATCGAGGACCTCAACTTCCGCTCCGGCCAGCTCCACGTGACCTACGGCCTGCCCATCGCGCGGATCTCGTCGTACCGTGAGCACTCGCCCGCGGACATGAGGGTCGACCCCGAGCTGAGCTCCTTCTACCTGTTCTTCAATGTGACCAGGCCGCCCCTGGACAACATGAAACTCAGGCTCGCCCTGGCGCACGCCCTGGACCGCGACGCCCTGTCTCGCGACATCACCAAGGGCGCGTATCCTCCGGCCCGCTGCCTCACGGCGCCGGGCTGCGGCGGCTACACGTGCCGGACCGGCATCACCGACGACTTCGCGTTGGCGCGCCAGCTCCTGGCCGAGGCGGGCTACCCCGGCGGCAGGGGGCTGCCCGAAATCGAGGTGCAGTGCTTCCAGAGCGACGTGGCGACACACATGATGGAGGCTATTCAGGCCATGTGGCGGAAGGAGCTGGGCGTGCGCATCACGATCGCGCAGCTCGAGACGAAGACCCTCTACGCGAACCAGCAGAGCAAGAACTACTCAATCGCCTTCTCGGGCTGGATCGCGGACTACGCTGACCCCTCGACATTCCTCGGGACCATGGTGACCGGAAACGGCAACAACTACGCCGGGTGGGGCAACCGCGAGTACGACCGGCTGATCGGCGAGGCGGCGGACACCTCGGACAACGCGGCGAGGTTCGAGCTGTTCCAGAGGGCCGAAGCCGTCATGCTCGGCGAGGCGCCGCTTGTCCCGCTCTTCTTTCAGCCCCAGGTCTATGCGATAAGCCCCGCGGTGCGCGGATGGACGACGACCCTCGTGGGATTCCACGCGTTCGAGAGGGTGTGGCTTGAGAAGTAGCGCCTGCCCAGGTCAGAACACGACGTAGATGAACGGCGTGCCGGGCATGCCCACTCGGTAGAGGAGGTAGTGCAGGACCAAGGCCACCGCCAGGCCGGCGGTGAGCGAGAGAAACGCGGTGAGCCCCTGGAGGAGGGCGGCCTTCATCCGTGCGCCCGCGGGGGAAGCCTTTGGGGCGGCGCTCATCGCATGTAGGAGAGCCTCGCCGCCAGCGGCCGCACCTCGGGCGCAAGCATCTCGGCGAGCTTGCGGCCGCCCGTCTTCGACAGGTGCGTGCGGTCGCTGGTGGCGAGGCCCGGCGCGGAGCACGGCGCAACGGACGAGGACTCGAGCGAGGGCAGAAACTGCGAGTAGCGCTTGATCGGGCCGGCGACTAGGGAGGGAAAGAAGATCGAGAAAAGCAGAAACTTGAGCGGTCTGCGGATGGGCTCCCCGCCGCACCGCACCTCGAAGAGGTAGTGCACGAACTCGAAGGTGAAGAAGCTTATGCCGAGCGGCGGGGCGCCGGGCATGATGGAGGTCGCCCCTCGGGTGAGCAGCGCCGCAGGTCGGCGCTCAGCGGCGCGGTCGCGCGTCCTTCCCGCAAAATATGTGATCACCATCAGCGCGATGATCGGAAGCACGCCGGCCGGCCCCCCAAAGTGGATGTGGAACGCGGCGCAGGCCGCGGCAAGCCACCACAGGCGCCACTGCGGGCGCGGCAGCGCCCGATAGACGGCCACGGCTAGCAGTGCGAAGAAGAGGAACCAGTAGGTCGTGAAAATCATCCGGATCCGCCAGGGGCCATGACATTGCCCGAGGCGGGCGTATTCAAGCAAGAGGGGCCCAGGTGGTTACGCCCGCCCGTTGGCGGCGGCCCCGGTGCGCTGAAAACAAATGCTCGTTCTGGGGCGCGTGCCTGCTATTCTCGAACAGCCGAAGGCAGCGGGCGGCGTGAAAGGCACATGAAGATACTCCTAGTCAGTCCCAAGACCCCAAACACTTTTTGGAGCTTCAAGCACGTTCTGAGGTTCGTGGCCAGGAGGGCCGCGTTCCCCCCGCTCGGCCTGCTCACGATCGCCGGGATGCTACCCGACGACTGGGAGCTCAGGGTCGTCGATATGAACGTCAGCCTGCTGCGCGACGCGGACCTGCGCTGGGCCGACTACGTGATGCTGAGCGCGATGATCATCCATCAGGAGTCCGTGCGGGAGGTCGCCCGGCGCTGCCGGAGCGCCGGACGGGAGGTGATCGCCGGCGGCCCGCTTTTCACCACGGGCCACGAGTCGTTCCCTGAGATTTCGCATTTTGTCCTGGGCGAGGCCGAGGACGTCATCGACCAGCTGGTCGCGGACATGCGGGAGCGGTCGGTGAAGCCCGTCTACAGGGCGGTCGGCTACCCCCAGCTCGACCGGACGCCGGTCCCGCGCTACGACCTGGTGAAGCTGCGCCATTACGTGACGATGGCCGCGCAGTTTTCGCGCGGATGCCCGTTCGACTGCGAGTTTTGCGACATCATCGTGATCAACGGTCGGCTCCCGCGCTCGAAGGCCCCGGAACAGTTCGTTGCCGAGCTCGAGGCGCTGCGTCGCCTCGGCTGGAAGGACATGGTCTTCGTCGTCGACGACAACTTCATCGGCAACAAGGCGCGGACGAAGGCGCTGCTTCGCGTCATGATCGAGTGGCGCAAGCGCACCCGCCCGAGCATGGGCTTTCTCACCGAGGCGTCGATCAACCTTGCCGACGACGCCGAGATGCGCGAGCTCATGGTGGAGGCGGGCTTTCGCAAGGTCTTCGTGGGGATCGAGACCCCCTCCAACGCCGGCCTCGTGGAATGCCGCAAGGTCCAGAACACCGACCGGGACCTCGTGGCGGACGTGAGGACGCTCCAGACCTCAGGCCTCGAGGTGATGGGCGGATTCATCGTCGGTTTCGACAGCGACTCCAAGGAGATCTTCAAGCAGCAGTTTGACTTCATCCAGCGCTCGGGCGTCGCGACCGCCATGGTGGGCCTGCTGACCGCACTGCCCCAGACGCGCCTCTACAAGCGCCTGAAGGGGGAGGGCCGGCTGACCTCGGAGGCGGCGGGCAACAACACGTCGGCCAGCGCCCTGAACTTCCGTCCCAAGCTCAACCGCGAGTTCCTGGAGAGCGGCTACAAGGAGCTCATGCGCCGCCTCTACGAGCCCAGGAACTATTACCGCCGCATACGGGTGTTCCTGCGAAACTACCGCGGCGGCAGCGAGCGCCTGCGCATCTCGTGGGCCGACTTCGAGGCCTTCGTGAAGTCGTTCTGGCTGCTCGGGGTGTGGCATCGGGGAAGGCTGGCTTACTGGCGCTTTTTCGTCGGCGTCCTCTGCCGCCATCCGCGCAAGTTCCGGATGGCGATCGAGCTGGCGATCATCGGCCACCACTTCAGGCGCGTCGCCGCCGCGCTTTGACAGGGGGAGCAGCGGGGCGGTGCCGCTGCGGCAAGGAGCCTGCGTTCGCCCCGGCGGCGTTCCTGCTCTTGCCACCCCGGGGCTTGACGTGTACACGGCTTGCCATGCCGATGAACAGGGACGATTGCCCGGCGCGGCGCCGCGCCCCGCCAGGGCAAGGGAAACCCGGCGCCATCCTTCCCCTTGCGGCGCTTCCGGCGATCCTCCTCGCCCTCGTGGCGGCCTGCGCCCATGCCCCGGGCCCGGGCCATCCGCCGGGGTTCTCCTTGGGCGCGGACATATCGGCCCTTGACGCGCCGTCGCCCCGATGGCACGAGGCCGCCCGGACGTTCCTGGACAACGGGGTCCCCGGCGACGAGATGACAATCCTGAAGAACCACGGCTGGAGCGCGTTCCGCGTCCGGGTGTTCGTGTCTCCGGTCAGGAAGGCGCCGAACAACACTCTGGAGGCGGCGATCCCCCTGGCCAAGCGCATCAAGGCCTCGGGCGCCACGTTCCTTCTGGACATCCATCTGTCCGACACGTGGGCCGACCCCGGGCATCAGGAGACGCCCGTCGCTTGGCGGGGCCTGGATTTCGAAGGGCTTGAGAAGCAGGTCGAATCCTACACCTACGACACGGTGAAGCAGCTCAAGGACGCCGGCGCCATGCCCGACTGGGTTCAGGTCGGCAATGAGATCACACGCGGGACGCTGTGGCCGCTCGCTCAGGTCAGGGTGCCGGGAGCCCCGCCGCAGTTCGAGCCGAAGGGCCCCTACGACGACGCGACCCAGTGGGACCACCTGACGCGGGTTCTGAAGGCGGGAATCCGGGGAGTCCTCAGGGCGGCCGGCGACACGCCGCCACGCATCGTGATCCACATCGACAAGGGTGCCAACTGGGCCGTGACGCAGTGGTTCTTCGATCATCTCGACGCCGCCCAAGTCAGGTACGACATCATCGCGCAGAGCTTCTACCCGGAATGGGCCCACGGCACGCTAGAGCAGCTCTGGGACAACATGAACCGCTGCGCCGAGCGCTACCACAAGGACTTTCTCGTCGTGGAGACGGGCTACGGCATGTCGCATCTTCCGAATAACCCGTGCATGCTCTGGCCGCAGAATCCCGAGGGACGCCTGCAGTTCATGGCGGACATCATCAACACGGTCAGGAAGGCTCCGCGCGGGATAGGCGTCATGTACTGGGCCCCTGAATGGGAGGCCTGGAACAGGGACGGCAGCCCCGGTCCGGTCGTTGACGTGATGAGCCAGCTCGACGCGCTGAGGAAGCGTCCGGAGAGCCACGCCCCGACGGCGGTTTTCCCGTGACCGAGCACTGGGTTGGCGTGATTGCGCCGGCGCGGGTCGCTCGACGTGCCGGCATGGGCCATGCTTCCCGGCACGTGCGAAATGGCGAGAAGAAGCAATGAGCGCGGGCCTCTGCCGTGAACGAGCTGGAAAATGACCCGACAAGGTCCCTGACGATCCAGTTGCTCGAATGGCTTTCCCGGCGCCCTCGGACCTACGACGAGGTTATCGATGCATGGCGAACCACGTGCCCGCGCCTCTCGATCTGGGTGGACGCGTGCATCGACGGGCTTGTTGAATGCGACCAGGGCCAACCTCGGGTCGTCTCGCCCAGCCCGAAGGGACTGGCGCTGCTTCGGAAGGCCGGCAGAAGCCCGACCTAACAAGAAGGGGTTATGCCGCCGAGCAATTCGGCGCATGTCTTAAGGGCTCGGGGCGCCAGCATTAGGGCACAAGGGCACTACCATACGATCCGACGGACTTCCGGAACCAGGTTCAAATGGCTGTCTCTGCTGAGTATCGGCAAGCTGTATTGCTTGCCCAGCGCCGCTATCCAGATGTCGTTTTCAGGAATAGGGGTGCCTCTGATTTTTAGCCCAAGGCGAATCGAGGCATAGTGGATTGCGGTTTCGCCGTCGACGGGCAGGATGGAAAATACGTCGAGGCTTCTCTGAAGCCAACGCTCGTAGCGCGCAAGGAACTTGGAACCTAAAATGCCATATCGAAACTCCCCAAGTACAATGGATGGAAGGCAGGGCAGTTGCACTGAACTCAGCTTGACCGCGATACCCTCGTCGCCGTCGGCAAACGCTGAAAGGGCATTTGTATCGAGAATCACTTCCAGTCCTCTGGATTCACACGGGAAAACTCAGCCTCTATCTCACCGCTTATCCTGGCGGTTTCGCTGCGGAGCGCCCGCAGGCCCCCAAAGGTAGCCCTCCATGCCGGAAGTTCAGGCTGTTGGCTAGGCCTTCGATTGAGCTTCTCGACCAACGCCTCGTTCACAACCATTCGTATGGTCTTTCCCTGCTTTGCGGCAGAAATCTTGAGTTGCCTGAAGAGCGGATCAGGTATTTCGAGGGTTGTCTTCACGGGAGCCATAAAAACATAAATATGGGTTTGTTCAATCTGCATTCCCTTGGATATCAGAGAAGCCCTGCCTCCCTGAAGCTGTAGTACCCTCGCCCCAGAGGGTCGGCTCCTCTTCGGCCTATGATAACATGATCCAACAGAGGAACATCCACCGCCGCAGCGGCTTCCCTGAGCTGGCGGGTGAGCTGTATATCCGCAGCGCTGGGAGATGGATCGCCGCTGGGGTGGTTGTGCGGGTCATTACCTACAACGCGTCCTCGGCCATCCAGGACGGGGGAGGTATGGGTCATTTGCGACCGACGAATTTAACCGCCAAATTGGCTGGGCATTTTGCAAACGTCCTCAAGCGACAATCCGTGCTTAGGGTACCCTCACGGCAATGCAGGCACATTCCGGAACTGTTCCAAGGGTTTCTTCAGGCCAAGCCGGTAGGGAATCGCCTGAACCCCATGCCAGACATAAGCGATGTATCGCAGGAGCCATGGCGCGGTCGTGGCCGGTGGTATTTCGCCGGCCAGGGACTTGAGGTCCAAGTAGGAAACCTGGACCTCGCCGAAGCTCTCCAGGTTCAGACGGCTGGGCACAAGCCGGCATTTCATCTCCGGCCTCGCCATACGGGCGACTTCTTCCGAAAGCAGCGCGTACTCGGGAATCGGCACGTCGTTCTTCAGCATCCGGTGGGCAACGATCACGCATTCGCCGGTCAGCTCATGGACGCGTCTAATCGTACGCACCAGGGCCTGCCCGTAGTGAGCCACGACCTTGATCTTGAGGCCGCCGGCGCCAATACAAGCGGTGCAGCCGCAGATTTGGTTCTTTTCGACCATTTGCTGTGTCGCGTGAAACGATCGGTGCATTTGCGCCAAAATTTCGGGCAGGGCGTCGGCGGTGATCTCCGAGTCGGCAAAGAGGAACACAGCATCGCCCTCCAGCTTCGAAAGTCTCAGGCGGCCGGCGCTTGCCCGGACGACCGAGTTGAGCAGTTCGTGGACGATCAGGTCGGCGTGGGCCAGCGACGTTTTGTGGGCACGGATGAATTAGGTGTAGCCTCCGATGTCTGCGATCACCACCAGGACGTTGCAGGTATTCGTACTGGAAGAGAATTCCTTGGACGGATGGCCCCCAAGGCAACCTCCAATGTGTTTGAATGCAAAGGGTAGGGGATCGGGATCATCCGACCGGAGCTGGGAACGGTGATCGCGATGAGGCTCGTGGTGCCCAATGCCGAACATTTGAAATTCTCGAGCAAACTGATCTCGATCGCCCAAGGCACTAAGAATTGGACCGTATCACCAGAATGGCATTCAATGGTAGCCAGCGATGGAAAGGGATCGGATGAGGCTTGTTCATTCGATTCCTTTCTCAGCGACGCGACTTTCGAGGGGAAATTTCCAGATAAGGGTCGTGTTCATTCCCCGCATCGAGCCGAGATTCGGGCTCCACAGGGCCTAATTCTCATGGAACCATTCACGATTATTGTGCCCAGCTCCAACGAGAGTTCCGCGACTACCCTCATATTTGCCCAACAGGTTGCCGATTATAGGCACACGGGGGCAGCTCATGTAAGAGACAGCTTCTCGATTTCCTCTAGACATCAGATAGGCACGACTAAGGCATCTGGGATACCCGTATCCAAGGTCACGAGCTTAGCGTCATGCGCGTTCGCAAGTGCGAGCAAGTAGGCATCGGTGGTTCGGGCGGCAACTTTGCACCAGACGGGTAATCCAGAGCCACGTTGGTCGTCGGGAATAAACGAGTGCGTTCGACCGAGACTTGCCAGCATCCCTTCAAGAGCTGAGCAGGCCTCCTTTACGGCAATGGCTCCGGCGCCCCTTTGCACGGAAACGCGAACGAATCCTAGCTCCGGAATCGGGGAAGTCAGAAATTCTGTGTCAGGTTTGCCGCGTTCAAGGCCGAGCCATTTAGCCACACGCTCGTGATCGGAGTGCTCTTTCCATCCCCAGGCCACCAGCACGTTGACGTCGAGCAGGTATTTCACGGGAAGTCGGCCAGCATTTCTCGAACAGTTTCAGTCGTGAGTGGGCGCGCTCCGGCAGGGGACGAAAAAATCTTCGCTCCTGTAAAGCCGCAGCGGATCTGACGCACGTGTCCGGAAGACTTACCGTTGCGCAACGCACGCCCTCGAACGTATTCTGACAGCGTCATTTTCCTTTCACGTGCCTCGGACTTTATCCGACGGGCTTCGTCGATGGTGACTTTGAACGTTAACGTTGGCATGGTATTACCGTATTACCGACTTGGGTTTGATCAATTCAAACCTTTCTCAAAGTAGTCCGGCTTCCCTGAAGCTGTAATACCCGCGTCCCAGAGGATCTGCTCCTCTTCGCCCTATGATAACGTGATCCAGCAGAGGTATATCCACTGCTGCCGCTGCTTCCCGCAGTTGCCGCGTTAGCTGGATGTCTGCGGCGCTTGGGGATGGATCTCCGGACGGGTGGTTGTGGGCGCACACCACCGCGGTGGCGCCCTCCCTGATCGCCGCCCGAAAGACCTCGCGGGGATGCGCCAGGGCCGCCGTAGCGGTGCCCGAGGACACCTCGACGCGCCGTCGCAGCCGGTTGCGCCGGTTGAGGCAGAGCACCCAGAACTTCTCGACGTCGAGGCCCGATGAGGCGGTTTCGAGGTGGGCCGCGATCAGGTCCGCGCGATTTATGATCGGCGCCTCCCGGGCGGGAATGCTGACGGTGCGCCGGGCAAGCTCCATGGCCGTCACAAGCTGGAGCGCCTTGATGCGGCCGATTCCCCTTAGGCTGCGGAAGTCCGCCTCGTGCCAGGCGAGAAGGCCGGACAGCGATCCGGCCTCGGATAGCAGTCGGGAAGAAAGGGTCAAGACATCCTGGCCCCGTGTCCCGCTTCGAAGAAGCATGGCCAGGAGCTCGATGTCGCTCAAGGCCGATGCGCCCAGCCTCTCCAGGCGCTCCTGCGGCCTTTCGCCTGCGGGCAGCACCCCAAGCCGGTTTGGGGGGTGGGTCGGCTCGGGGGTGGCGGGGGCGGGCGTCACGGGTGGGCCAACCATGGGGCCGTCCCGGTTATAAACAAGAAAAACAGACAAGTCTAATTAGTGTCGTGGCGCGCGGCGCGCCGTTTTTCTGGAAATGGGGTGTTTTTATCATGCGCCCTGGGGGGAATCGCCCATGCCCAGGTGGGGGGATTCGCGGAGGGCCCCGGGTGATATCCCCCCGGGCACCGGCGGGTAGCCCCTATTAAGTCTGCGCCCCGAATCCCGTTTAATGGACGCATGAACGAGAGCCACACCACGAACCAGACCAAGGCGGCAACCCTCCTGACCCGCGCCGGAGCCGCCGCCGCGGTTGCGCTCCTGGGTCTCGGCTGGGGCGGATGCTCCACGCAGACCGCATTGAGGTACTCGCCCGAGGCGGTCGCGGCCTACTCGCCCGTCCCCGAGGTCATGCCAACTTTCGATGCGATCAGGTTTGCGAAGAAGTACGTCGTGGACCATCCCGGCACGGATTTCATGGTGGGTAGTGGCGACTCGATGCTGCCTCTGTACAAGGACCAGACCGTGGTCGTGACGCAGAGGGTGGCTGTCCCCGAACTGAAGACCGGCATGACTGCGGTCTTCGTCGGGGACCAGGGCAGGCCAGTCGCCCACGTCCTCATTAGGCAGACCTCGGACGGCTGGATCGCGATGGGGGTTGGCAATGAGAAGCCGGACAGCACGCCGGTGAACGCCGCAAACCTGCTGGGGGTCGTGGTCAAGGCCTACCAGCCCAGCGTGACCCCGCTGGTGGCGCTCCTCAAGGAGTCGGCCTCCAGGGAACGCGTGGCCTCGAATCAGTAGCCGGCTTCTGGAATGTACTCGGGCGCGCGGCCCGCCCCCAACGCCCCTTCGCGCCTAGAAGTGCTTCACGTAGGCGTTGCGCCGGAGGCGCTCGAGCCAGCGGTCCTCGCTCTCGTGGCTCATCTGCTGCACAAGCGCCCTCTCGATCTGGTCTCGCACGTCGTCAAGGGACTGTATCCCCGCGTACTTGCGGTCGTCTGCGTACAAGAGGAAGCAGCCCTCGGGCAGTATCACGGGCTCGGAGCATTCGCCCTTCTTCACCGCGAAGAGCGGCTCGCTGAACTCCGGCTTCAGATCGGATCTCTTCATCCAGCCCCAATCGCCGCCCTTGGCCCTGCGGGAGTCCGAGCTGTACTCCTTGGCCAGATCCTCGAACTTCTCGCCCGAGCGCAGGCGCAGCAGGATCGCTTCGGCGCGCCCCTTCAGGTCGCCGTCGCTGTCCCCGGGCCCCCTGGACAGCTGGATGAGGCGCAGGTGGACGCTGTCGTCCTGGTAGAAGCGGTCCTTGTTCTCCTTGTAATACTGCTCAATGCGCACGGGGCTCACGATGCTCTGCGACTTGTGCTGCTGGTGCATCATGTAGTTGTAGATGATGTCCTCCTCGGTCTCCTTGCGGTAGTCGCGCATCGTGGTGCCGCGCGCCCGCAGGTAGGCCAGGAACTTCGAGCGGTCGTTGTCGAACTGGTCGGTCAGCTGGTCGGCTATCTGGTTGTCGACAAAGCTGGGCGGGACGTGCTTCTTGTCGTCTTTTTGGAAGTCCTTTATGATCAGGACCCTGTCTATTAGGTTCTGAATCGCATTGTCCTGCAGGGCCTCGAGCTTCTGGTTGAACTCCTGCTCGTTCTTGGCCTCGCGGTTAAGCTGGGGAATGAGGGGTGTGATCTCGCGGCGGACGTCGTCGACTGTGATGATCTTGTCCTCTGCGATCGCCGCTATCCCATTGGCAAAGCGCAGATTGAGACTGTCGTCAACGGCGGCCGTCTGAGCCAGGCCCGACGTGGCAAGAAAGGTGGCCACGATTGCGGCATAGACGCTGCGGGACTGGGTCATGGATTCGGCAGATGGTTCAGAAAGGCGATAATCTCCTTCAACCGTAGATGGGGGCGCGGCGCGGTCAACCTTGGAAACCGGGATCCAACCATCACCCAGTCGTCCCGTTTGCCGCTTCCGCGCAGGCACTTTAGGCGGTTAGACTCCGTTTCGACGGAAAGTATGCCCTTTTGTTCCGCAATCACGCGGATCTCGGTGACCTGAAGCAGGGTGCGCACTTCGGGGACCGGCTTCCCGAACCTATCTGCAAGCTCCGCCTCGATCTGGCGCACGGCCTTCACGGAGTCGGCCATCGCGAGGCGCCTGTACTGCTCAATGCGCAGACGCGTCTCGCCGATGTAGGCCGAGGGAATCCGGCCCTGGATCCGGCCCACGTCGGCCCCGCCGGCCAGGTCCTCGGCGTCCTTGATCGCTGTGTAGCCGTCCTCGCGGCGGCCGAGGGGCGAGCCCTCGGCGGCGGGGCCCTCGCCCACGAAGACGAAGTCCAGCTTCACGCTGGCGCGTATCGCCGCGGCGGCCTTGTCGCCCCTGAGCCGGGCGATCGACTGGCGCAGCAGCTGGCAGTACAGCTCGAACCCGACACCGGCGATGTGCCCGCTCTGCTCGGATCCGAGCAGGTTTCCCGCGCCCCTGAGCTCGAGGTCGCGCATGGCGATCCTGAAGCCGGCCCCCAGCTGCGTGTGCTGTCGAAGCGTGTTCATCCTCTGGCGGGCCGCATCGAGGAGGCGGCTGTGCCGGTGCAGCAGCAGGTAGGCGTAGGCTTGGTGCTTGAACCTCCCAACCCGGCCGCGCAACTGGTAGAGCTGCGACAGCCCGAAGCGGTCGGCGCCCTCGATGATCAGCGTGTTGCAGTTGGGGATGTCCAGCCCGCTCTCGATGATCGTGGTGCAGATGAGCACGTTGTAGCGGCCGGCGACGAAGTCCGTCATCACCCGCTCGAGGCCAGAGGCCTTCATCCGGCCGTGTCCGACGCCGAATGAGAGGTCGGGCATCATCTGGCGCAGGCGCTGGGCCACGAGGTCGATCGTCGCCACGCGGTTGTGCAGGTAGAAGACCTGGCCGCCGCGGCGCATCTCGTGCCTGATCGCATCGACGACGACCTGCTCGTCGTAGGTCTTCACGATTGTCTGGATCGGGTGGCGGTCGACCGGCGCCGTGTCGATGACGCTCATGTCGCGGGCGCTCGTGAGCGCCATGTAGAGCGTCCTGGGGATGGGCGTCGCGCTCATCGAGAGCACGTCGACCGTGGCCCTCATCGACTTGAAGACCTCCTTGTGGCGCACGCCGAAGCGCTGCTCCTCGTCGATAACGACAAGCCCCAGGTCCCTCGGCGCGACGTCGCGCTGGAGAAGCCGGTGGGTGCCGACCAGGATGTCGACGCCGCCCTTGGAGAGGGCGTCGAGTATGGCGCGCTGCTCCGAGGGCGAGCGGAACCGGCTCAGCATCTCGATCGAGACCGGATAGCCGGCCATCCGCTCGCGAAACGTGTTGAGGTGCTGCTGGGCGAGGACGGTCGTGGGCACGAGGACGACCACCTGCTTGCCCGCCTGGACCGCCTTGAAGGCCGCCCGGATGGCGACCTCGGTCTTGCCGAAGCCCACGTCGCCGCAGATCAGCCGGTCCATCGGCCTCTTGCGCTCCATGTCGCGCTTGGTCTCGTCGATTGCGGTCTGCTGCCCGGGCGTTTCGGTGAAGGGGAACGAGGCCTCGAATTCCCTCTGCCACTCTGTGTCCTCCGGGTACGCGAAGCCCTCCTGGGACTCCCGGCTCGCCTGGACGCGCAGCAGCTCCGCGGCAAGGTCCACGGTGGCCTCCTCGGCGGCCCGCCGCGCCTTCTCCCAGCGGCCGCTCCCGATCTTGCCGAGCTTCGGCTTGAGCCTGCCCAGGCCCACGTAGCGGCTGAGCAGGTGCGACTCCTGGAGGGGCACGTGCAGAGTCACGCCATCGTCGAACTCGACCGAGATCACCTCGCGCAGCCCCTGCGCGGTCTCGATCTTCGTGAGGCCCCTGTAGAGGGCGATCCCGTGCTGCAGGTGGACGACGAAGTCGCCCTCGACGAGCTCCGAAAAGTCGAGGAGCTGGTCGACCTGGGCGGCGGGGGCATGGGCGCGCCCGCGGGATGCGCCCCGACGGATCCTCTTGCGCCCGAAAACCTCGGTTTCCGTGACCAGGACGAGGCCCCTGGCGCCCCCTGCCAGCGAGGCTGCGGCCCCGGGCCTAGACGTTGCGCGGAAGCCCTCGTTCAGGTTGCCGCGAAGGAACGCGGGCTCGAGGCGCGCCAGGGACTCGTCGGCGGAAAGGATCTCGCGCATGCGCTTCTCCTCGCCCTCCTTGGAGGCGGCGAATGCCACCGCGTACCCCTGGCGCGCCCAGGCCGAGAGCTGGGCGAGGAACGACCGCCTAGCCTCGTCCTCGGCCTGAAGCCGGTCCCGGGCGAGCAGGGTCTCGGCCGGCAGGCTCCTGTGGTGCTCAAGGCTCTCGGTGTCCCAGACGACCTCCGAATCGGGCTCTGCAAAGAGATCGGCGGCCTCGTCGATATCGGAGAGGCCGTAGACCGCGGCGCACCTGCCGAGCAGGGGAGCGAGGCCGTCCTCCCCCTCGGAGGAGAAGGCCCTGAACTCCTCCTCAAGGGCCGCGGGCTCGACGAGGGCGATGCGCGCGCCCGCCCGCAGATAGTCCGACAGCCCCGTCTTCGCGGGCTCGAGGCGCACCCTGGGGGAGGCGGCGACCGAGATGCGCTCGATCCTGGCCCCCGAGCGCTGGGTGACGGGGTCGAACGCCCGGATGTCCTCGATGTCGTCCCCGAAGAAGTCGAGGCGATACGGCTCGGGGGCGGTCACCGGGTAGACGTCGATGATGCCGCCGCGGATCGCGTAGTGCCCCGGGGACTCGCAGACCGCCTCGCTGTCATAGTCGAGCTCGCGCAGCTTCTCTAGGACCTCCTTGAAGGGCTGGCGCGAGCCGCGCGCGAGGACCACCTCGCTCGCCGCGTACTTCTCGAGCGAGGGCACGGCCTGCAGGAGCGAGGTCGGAGTCGTGAACACGGCGAGGACGCCGGCTGGCGCGGCGGCGAGCGCCTCCCGGAGCTTCGACAGGACGGTCAGGCGGTCGCCCGACGCGGCGAACGCCTCCCTCATGTCGCGGCTGTCGGCCATCGATTCCGGGAAGACGAGGGCCTCGGCGGGCTGGCCGCAGGCGCGAAGGAAGAACGCCGTGTCCTCGGCAAGCTGCTCAGCGCCCTTGAGGTCCTGCGCGACCACCAGCCAAACGCAGCCCGGCTGCGCCCGCATCGCCTCGGCGAGGACGGCGGCCCGCGCCGCCGGGCAGACGCCGACAATCTTGTGCCTAGCGGCGACCGTCATTTGCCAGGCGTCTCGGCGGCCAGCGTGACCAGGGCGGCCCTAGCCGCCCCCTCCTCGGCGAGCTTCTTGGAGGACCCGCTGCCGGATCCTATCCGGCGCTCGAGCAGGAACACGGCGACCTCGTACCTCTTCTCGTGGTCGGCGCCCTCGGTGGCCAGCACCTCGTAGCGCAGGGCGCGGTTTCCGTGCAGCGGCTGGACGATCTCCTGGAGGCGGCCCTTGGGGTTCGCGTGGCCCTCGAGGGCCGCCAGCCTTCCCGGAATGTCCCCGTAGATCCCCAGCGCCACGCGCCGCGCGATCTCGAGGCCCCCGTCCAAGTAAACGGCGCCCAGGAGGGCCTCGAAGGCGTCCTCGAGGGCGGCGTTGCGCACGCGGCCCCCCGCGGCCTCCTCGCCGGACCCGAGCCGCAGGTGCGCTTCCAGGCCTATCTCTCGCGAGAGTCGGGCGAGGAAGGCCCCGTTGCCGAGCACGGCGCGCCGTCGCGTCAAGTTCCCCTCGCGGTCGGCGGGGTGGAGGGCGAAGAGGGCCTCGGTCAGCACGAGCTGCAGAACCGAGTCCCCGAGGAACTCGAGGCGCTGGTTGTTCTCGCCGCCGCCCGGATTGTCTTGGACCCAGGAGGGGTGGGTGAGGGCGCGCTCCAGCATAGCGGGGTCGCGGAAGGCGTGCCCGATCCTGGCCTGGAGCGCCGCAAGGTCGCCGCTCATGAGGAGGCGCTCGTGTAGCGCCTGAGGCCAAGCCTGAACACCAGCACCGAGAGGGCGAACCAGCAGAGCGTGGCGGCCCCCAGCCAAGCGGCCCACGAGGCCTGGAAGCCGTGCAGGAGGACGCGGGCCGGCGCGTTGCTGACCACGACGGCGGGCAGGATCCAGACGAAGACCACGCTCACGAGCCCCCTGTGGAACGCCTCCTTGGGCAGCCGCGAAAACTCCATGAGCGTGAAGTAGCTTCCCTCGACCCCCTGGGAGCTCGTGATCCAGAAGGCTAGCGACATGGCGATCACCAGGGCGCCGAAGTGGATCACGACGCCGCAGGCGACCATGGCCGCGTAGAGGGCGATGTCGCCGACGCCGGGCCGCAGCCCGAGCTTCGCTGCCGAGTAGACGACGAGGGAGGCCGCGACGAACGAGTTGATGAGCCCGTCAAGCTCGAGCTTGCGCGTGGAGGCCATGAAGAGCGGGTCGCCCGGCTGCGCCAGGATGAAGTCGAAGAGGCCGTTTCGCACATTTCGGCCCATCTCGAAGATTCCGCTCCAGAAGAAGGCCATGAGGAAGCGCTGGATCAGCATGGAGGTCCCCACGAGGATCATCATCTCGTACATGTTCCATCCTGCGACCAAGGCCGTGTGGCTGTAGATGACGCCGATCATGACCACGTTGACCGAGATCCAGAAGAACTCAACCAGGGCCCAGATGAAGAGGTCGCCCCGGAACATGGTGGCGCGCACGAGCGAGTAGCGGGCGCTCGCAAACCAGATGCGGAGGTACCTGGAAAGCGTCTCCATGGGTCCTAGCCGCCGGCCGCGGTGTGGTGGCGAAGCCCGCGCCTCCAGATCGCCTCCGCGAGGCACACGAGGATGAACGCCCAGGCGGCCTGGATGGCGAGGCCCTGCACGGCGA
The DNA here is from genome assembly GCA_003151515.1 of Opitutaceae bacterium. Lineage (GTDB taxonomy): Bacteria > Verrucomicrobiota > Verrucomicrobiia > Opitutales > Opitutaceae > Palsa-1447. The sequence continues at coordinate 20,103 of PLXS01000003.1, read as the reverse complement.
AGTCGATGCCCTGGCGCCCCGTGAGGATCGCGGCCGGGAAGTACGCCTGGTAGAAGAACGGCAGGAAGCGCGCCGCGTTGAACGCCGCGTGCGGCAGAAGGTCCAGGGGGAAGATCTGCCCGCCCAGGAGGTTCTCGACGGCCATCGACAGGATGACGAACCCCTGGATCTCGAGGAACCAGAAGGCGAGGAGCCCGAAGCAGTATGCGATGCTGAACTGGATGACGGCCGTGAGAGCCATCGCCGGCAGCCCGAGGGCGAGCCTCCACCCCTCGTGCGGGAGGTCGAGGTAGCCCCGGAAGAAGGGGAGCGCCGCGGCAAGGGCCAGCACGCCGAAGAAGCCCGACACCACGCGCGCAGCGGCGAAGACGCTCAGGCGGTACGCGAAGTAGTTGATGGGCTTGAGCAGGAACTGGTTGATGAGGCCGTTGCGGATGTCCTCGCTTATCTGGTAGTCCTCGTTGAAGGCGCCAATGAAGAACTGCAGGATGAAGACGACGACGAAGTAGGTGAGCGTCTGGGCGAAGGTGAAGCCGCCGATCCCGGCCTTGCCCGCGAACACCGCCCCCCAGAGGATGAAGACCACAACGAGGTGGAAGAACCAGAAGAGGCTCCTGACCGCGAAGTTCCAGCGGTAGATCAGGTTGCTCTGCAGCCCGATGACGAAGGCGTGGCCGTACTTGGTCATATGCCGAAGCGTTTCACCACCTCGGCCGCAAGGTTGCGGTAGGCGGTGCAGCCGGAGCTCGTCGGGTCATAGGCGAAGATGGGCTTGCCGAAGCTCGGGGCCTCGCTCAGGCGCACCGTCCTCGGGATGATTGACGAGAATATCTTGTCGGGCATGTGGGTCTTCACCTCCTCGACCACCTGGCGCGACAGGCTCGTGCGCACGTCGAACATGGTCATCACGATCCCCCCCAGCTCCAGGGCGGGGTTGATGCCCGCGGTCTTTAGCCTCTCGACGTTTCGCAGGATCTGGCCAAGCCCCTCGAGCGCCATGTACTCGCACTGCAGCGTGATCAGCAGGAAGTCCGCGGCCGCGAGGCTGTTCATCGAGAGCAACCCCAAGGCCGGCGGGCAATCAATGATTATGGCCCTGAAGCCGCCCGAAGCGACCACCGGCAAGAGGACGCTGCGCAGCCTCATCAGGTAGTTCTCGGTCTGCGAAAGCTCTATCTCGGCCGCCGCGAGGTCCTCCTCGCTCGGGATGAGGGCCAGGTGCTCGTACGCCGTGGGAGTGACCAGGGAAAGCGCCTCGCCCTCGCCGTGCAGGGCCGAGTAGAGGCTCCTTCCCTCCTGCTTCTCGATTCCCAGCGAGCTCGTCGCGTTTGCCTGGGGGTCCAGGTCGATCAGCAGGGTGTGGATCTTTCGCTCGGCGAGGCCGGCCGCCAGGTTGACGGCGGTCGTGGTCTTGCCGACGCCGCCCTTCTGGTTTGCGATGGTGAAGACGGTGGTGGCCATTGGGGCCATTCTCGTTTTCGGAATGCCGCGGCGTCAATTCCGCGCGTGCGGCGTTCGGTCTTGACCGGGGCCCCCGCATGGGTGGCATCTTGGGCGGTGGCCTGCGCAAACAACCTCTCGTCGAAACCCATCCCGGCGCGCGAGCGCCTGATCTTCGCCCTTGACGTGCCGGGCATGGACGAGGGCAAGCGCTGGGTGGAGCGCCTCGGCGCCTCCGTCGAATTCTACAAGCTCGGCCTGCAATTCCTGATGAGCGGCCAGTACTTCGACATGGTCGAGTGGCTGGGCGCCCAGGGCAAGAAGGTCTTCGCCGACATCAAGTTCTTCGACGTCCCGGAAACCGTGAGGCTTGCCGTCGAGCAGCTCCAGCGCCGCAGGGTCGCATTCGCGACCGTGCACGGCAACGATTCAATGCTCGAGGCGGCGGTCTCGGCCAAGGGGGGGCTCAAGATCCTGGCCGTCACGGTCCTCACGAGCCTCGACAGGGGCGACCTGGACGACCTCGGCTTCCAGTGCGACCCGGAGGAGCTCGTGCTGTCGCGGGCGAGGAGGGCGATCAAGCTGGGCTGCGACGGGGTCATCTCCTCGGGCCTGGAGGCCGCTCGCCTGCGCGGCGAGCTCGGCGGCAGCTTCCTGATCGTGAGCCCCGGCATCCGGCCCGTGGAGAACCGCCCCGCGGACGACCAGAAGCGCACGGTGGATGTCGAGGACGCGTTCCTGCGGGGCGCGGATTACATCGTGGTCGGTCGCCCCATCCGGCAGGCCGCCGACCCCCGCGCGAAGGCCGAGGAGATCCAGGCCAAGATCGCCGGGCTGTTCGGGAGCTAGGAGCCATGAAGGCGAGGACCCTCCTCCTCTCCCTTTCGATCGGCGCCGCCGCGGCGCCATCCCCGGGCCAGGACGCGGGCCGCCGCGTCCTTCCCGGCTTGAGGCCGGACGGGTCCATGCTCCTGCACAACCAGTGGCCCATCCGCCCCGTCGGCCAGCAGGTCGCCATGGGGGATTTCCCGGTGGCCGTCGCGGTCGACCCCACGGGCCGGCTGGCGGCCGTTCTGCACGCGGGCCACGGGGCCCACGAGGTGAGGCTGGTCGACATCGCGGCCGCCAGGGTGGTGGCATCCGCCACGATCCACGAGGCGTTCTGCGGGGTCTCGTTTTCGGCGGACGGGGCGACCCTCGTCTGCAGCGGCGCAAGCGACGGGGTGCTCCACGTGTTCTCCGTCTCCGGCGACAGCCTTACGCCGCGGGGCGACGTGCGCGCGGCCGTCCCCCCTGGCAGGTCGGTCGTCGCAGGGATCGCGCTCTCCCGCGACGGAACCTGCGCCCTGGCTGCGCTCTCGTTTGACAACAGGGTCGTGCGCGTCGACCTGCGGTCCGGCTCGGTGGCCTGGACGGCGAGGCTCGGGAGAGAGGGACGGCCCGCCGACGCGCCTGCGCCGGCCCCGGTCAACCCAGAGGACGTTCTGGGCGGCCACGAGCTCATCGCCGACAGCGACCCCCTCAACATCGCCTGGGACGAGCGCGCCGGCCGGGCGTACGTGAGCCTCTGGGGCGAATCCTCGGTCGCGGTGATCGACACCGCGGATGGGCGCCTTGTCGGGCGCTGGCCCACGGGCTTGCACCCGAACGAGCTTGTCCTCGCGCCGGACGGCCGCCTGTTCGTCTCGAACGGCGGGCTCAACTCCGTGACCGTGATGGATTCCAGGGACGGGAGGGTCACCGAGGTGCTCTCGTCCGCGGCGTCCCCGAAGGACCTGCCTGGGTCGACGCCCGACAGCCTGGCGCTCTCCCCGGACGCGAGGACGCTCTACGTCGCGAATGCCTACACGAACAGCGTCGCCGTCTTCGACGTGAGCGAGCGGGGCGGCGGCCGCCCCTTGGGTTTCATACCCACTGGCTGGTTCCCGACGTCGGTTCGCGTCACCCCGGACGGCGCCACGTTGCTTGTGCTGAGCGCGCGCGGGCTCGCTGCGAAGCCGAGCTGGACCGGCTCGAAATGGGAGAAGGTGTACGATCTTTACAGCGGCTCCCTGGGCCTCATCCGGCTTCCCCGCGGCGACGCCTACGAGCAGGCCTTGGCGGGATGGACGGCGATCGCTCAGCGCTGCCGGCCCGCGGCCGCGGCCGGCGCCCTCGCGGGCGACCCGATCCCGGAGCGGGTTGGGGACGCCTCCCCGATCCGCTACGTGGTGTACATAATCAAGGAGAACCGCACCTACGACCAGGTGCTGGGCGACGTGGCCGAGGGCAACGGCGACCCGTCCAGGTGCCTCTTCTCCGAGAAGGTGACGCCGAACGTCCACGCCATCGCCCGGCAGTTCGTGCTGCTGGACAACTTCTACGCCAACGCCGAGGTGAGCGCGAGCGGCCACGAGTGGAGCACCGCGGGATACTCCTCCGAGTTCGTGGAGAAGTCCTGGCCGGTGAACTACAGCAGGAAGGATTCCCACGTGCCATACCCGGCGGAGGGGCACTACGCGGCGGCGGTCCCCGTGCTCGGCTACGTCTGGGACCGAGCGGCGAAAGCCGGGATCACCTACCGCAGCTATGGGGAGTTCACGGTGAACCCCTCGCAGGCCGGCATGCCCGTCGACTCGAACCTGCCGGCGCTCAAGGGGCACGTCGACCCGGCCTACCGCGGCTGGGACCTCCACTACAGGGACTGCGACCGCGCCCGGGAATTCATCTCGGAGCTGCACCGCTACGATGCCGCCGGGGACATGCCCAGGCTGCAGATCGTGCGGCTGCCCAACGACCACACCTTCGGGGCGAAGCTTGGCGAGCTGTCGCCCGAGGCGATGGTGGCGGACAACGACCTCGCGCTCGGGCGCGTCGTCGAGGCCCTGAGCCAGTCGCGCTTCTGGAAGAGGACGGCCGTCTTCGTTGTCGAGGACGACGCGCAGAACGGACCCGACCACGTGGACGCCCACCGCACCGAGGCGCTGGTGGCCGGGGGATTCGTGCGGCGCGGGGCCGTGGACTCGACCCCGTACACGACCTGCTCGATGCTTCGGACGATGGAGCTCATCCTCGGCCTTGAGCCGATGTCACAGTTTGACGCGGCCGCGGAGCCGATGAGGTCGAGCTTCCAGTCCAAGGCGGACCCGGCGCCGTTCAGGGCGCTTCCCGCGCAGGTGGACATGGACAGGAAGAACACGCGCGCGGGCGCGGCCGCCTCGGTGTCGTCGCGGTTCGACTTCTCGCGGGAGGACCTGATCGACGAGCAGACGTTCAACAGGGTGATCTGGGCGGCCGTCCGGGGCGAGGCCGAGCGAATGCCGCCGCCCGTGCACGCCGCATTCGTGCGACAGCTGCCGAGGGACGGCGACGGAGACGACGACTGACCAGGGGTCAGCCGCGATCCGGCGCCTCGAAGGATATCGGATTGACGCCCTGCTGGCGGCAGAGGGCGATGTCGACGAGGGAGTACTGGGAGGTTCCTATGAAGGGAAGCGTGGCCTGCAGCTCCTTCGCGCCCTCGGCGGCGGCGGCCGGGAATTGCGCCTGCCCGAGCATGGTGGGCTCAAAGGCCACGAGGTGCGAGGCGTCGGGGCTGTCATAGAAGGCGACGAAGCAGTGGCCCGGCCTGAAGAGGAGCACGGGCCTCAGGCCGATCCTGCGCAGGATGGAGCAGAACAGGACCGAGGCGTCGACGCAGTTGGCGCCCTGGTCGTGGATCGACTGGTCGAGAAACCTCACGTACTGGGTTGAGACGAGCGGCGAGGTGCCGCTGTCAGTCGCGACGTTTACGTAGCTCAGGCCGCGGGCGGCCAGGGTGTCCCAGATGGCCTGCGCCTGGAAGATGGCCCCCTGGGGGCCGGACTGGTAGCCGTTGAATCCGCGGATGGTTCCGGCGGCGATCGCATCCTGAAGCAGCGTGTTGATCCAGGGGTGGTCCTCGTTCACGAAGGCGGCGAAGCAGACGCTCGTGTCCTGCCATTGGCCGGTCGACTGGACGAAGATGCGCGAGACCGCCTCGTTGACCGAGTGGACCGTGCACACGACAGTGGCCTCCGCCGCGACCCGACCGTCGGCGAGCAGCGTCGCGACGAAGGTCTGAGGCCCCATCTGCGACGTGCGCCGCAGCAGGTCGAAGTTCCACGGCAGCTCAGGGGTCAGGATCGCGGAATCCCCTGGCGCCTCGAATCCGAGCTCGAGCGGCCTTATGAACAGGTTTGAGTCTATCCTCAGCTGGAGCGACCCGGATCGGGGCAGGTTGCGCAGCCCGACGCTCAGGCACCGGGCGTACTCGGGGTAGGCCGCGCCGAAGGACAGCAGGAGCGACGGGTAGATGTTGTTCTGGAATGAGGCCGAGATCTCGCAGGTGGGCTGGGCGGCGGGCTGGCTGGCGGCCGCCTCGCGCGGCGCGGCGGCGGCTGGTGCCGGGGCCGCCTCGCGGTGGGCCTGCGGCTGCTCCGGAGGCCGCCGCGCCCTCTCGATGTACATCCCTATACGGATGCCGACCGCAAGGATGAGCAGGGGCACGACCACGTACCGGGTCAGCCCGCTCAATCCTTTCCTCTGGGGTTTGTTCATCGGATGGAAACTCGCCTGCAGTCCGCCCAAAGCAGGGATGACGGACGGCGCGACATTAGGTTTCTTTCTTGCATGTGCAATCGGACGGTATCAAAGGCCCTAGCGTCGCAGATATGGTCAAATCGGGCAATGCATTCGCGATAGTGATTCTGGGGGTTCTCCTCGCGGCGGGCTGCACCCAGATGACGACCCGCAAGGTGCCCAACCAGGCGATCTGGAGCTCGAAGCACATCTTCGTCGAGAGGCGCCTCTCGGACAACTACGGGGTTGCCGAGGACATCGCCCGGGAGCTGCGGGCCATGGGCTACGACGCCTCGTCGGGTGCCCTGACGATGATGCCCGCGGGCACCGAGCTCATTGTCTCGTACGACGACATGTGGACCTGGGACTTCAGCACGTACCTGATCGAGTTCGACGTCCAGGTGCGCAACGCGCGCAACGACAAGATTGTCGCCATGGGCCATTATTTTCGCCCAAGCATGGTCTTCGGCCACGCGCCCGACGTCATGATCCGCGAGCTTCTGGCCAAGCTCTTCAAGCACGCCTGAGCCCGGGGCAAGCGCGCTTGGAATAAACGGGCACCCGGGTTACTCTTACGGGCCGTGAAGCATCTTGCGACAGCCATTGCCTTTCTCTCCTTTGCGGCGACATTGCTGGCCGATCCCGAAATGAAGTCCTCGAACCAGCCCGATGGCGCCGAGAAGGGCGCCGCCTGCTCGACAAGGGCCAAGTCCGGGTGCGGGCTGCCCTCGAACGTCGTCATCGATATGTCAAAGGCCGCCGTCAGGTACACCGACGCCGAGTGGCGCCAGATTCTCACTCCCGGGCAGTACGAGGTGGCGCGCATGCAGGGCACGGAGTCCCCTTTCCACAACGAGTACTGGGACAACCACGCCGACGGAGTCTACTTCTCGGTGTGCAGCGACACGCCCCTGTTCGACAGCCGGGACAAGTTCGACAGCGGCACGGGCTGGCCGAGCTTCACCAAGCCCGTCGAGCCCCTCTTCGTGTCGTCGCAGGCCGACACGAGCCTGGGCATGGTGCGCGACGAGGTTCACTGCACGGTCGACGGCGCCCACCTGGGGCACGTGTTCGACGACGGCCCGCCGCCGACGGGGCTGCGCTACTGCATCAACTCGGCGTCGCTGAGATTTATGCCCCGCAAGCAGTACGAGGCCTGGGTCGCATCCCATGGCGCGGCGCCCTCGAAGTGAGCCACCCAAGCGCAACGCCATGCCCCATCCCCGCGCCTTCCTCCTTCCGCTGGCCCTCATCGCCATGACGACCCTCGCAAGCACCGCCCGCGCGGACTCCGTCGTCCTCGGCGGGGGATGCTTCTGGTGCCTGGACGCCTCGTACAAGCTCCTGCCCGGGGTCACCCACATCACGTGCGGCTATGCCGGCGGCACGGCCGAGAACCCGACCTACCGGGAGGTCTGCACCGAGGAGACCGGGCACGCCGAGGTCGTGAAGGTCGACTATGACCCCTCAAAGGTCTCCCTGGAGAGGGTGCTCGCGTACTTCTGGCAGGTCCACGACCCCACCCAGGTCGGAGGGCAGGGGCACGACATGGGCAGCCAGTACCGCTCGATCATCCTCTATTCGGACGAGGCGCAGAAGGCGGCGGCCGAGAAATCCCGGGCCCTGGCGCAGAAGGCCCTCAATGAGCCGATCACAACGCAGATAGCGCCCCTGAGGAGGTTCTGGCCGGCCGAGGACTACCACCAGGACTACTTCGAGAAGCACCCCAACGAGGGATACTGCACCTTCGTGATCCGGCCGAAGGTCGAGAAGCTCAAGCACCTGCTCGAGGGCGGCCAGTAGCCCGCTCACCCACTTTACGTTTGCCGGTCCCGGAGGCGGCTCGCACATTGCCCGCATGCTGGGATGGTTCGGCGACCTCGGCCGGCTTTCGTGGGGCCTCCTGTACTGGAATGCGCGCAAGTCGCTCTTCCGAATCCGAGGGGCTGCCGGAGCGGCGCCGTGCCAGCACCCGAGCGACTCGGGGGAGGCGGGAAAAACCGGGTGCGAGGCCTGCCGGGGATGGAGCGACAGGCGCAGGTTCCGGCGCCTCTGCCCGCTGATCTCCGTGGGCGCCGGCGGCCGGGCGCTCTGCTCGGTGTCGGCGCGCCAGGTGCGGCCGTTCTGGGGACGGGCGATCGCCTGGCTCGGGGGGGCGCTCGCCGCCATCCTCATTTTCTCGGTGCTCGGGGCTTTCGTGGCCCTGCGCGCGGTAGGATACCGCGTCCCGCTTCGCGTGGTCGCATGGCCGCCCGCCTGGCACCGCATCCAGGCGGCCCGAGCGGACTACTACCTGGACATGGGCTTGAGGGCGCTCCGGGCGGGGGACGCCCGCAAGGGATTCCTTGCGCTCAGCCACGCCTACATGCTTGACCCCGGCAACCTCGCGGCGGCCCGGCTCCTCGGGCAGGTCACGCAGGTCGCCAACCCGGACTACTCCGACGAGATCTACTCGCAGCTGCTTCTCGGGCACGGGCGCGACTTCGAGGACACCGCCGAGGTCTGGTTTCGGGCTCTCCTCGCGCGGGGCGACTTCAAGACGGTCGCGAGCCTCTCGGCGCGGATGCTGCGCGAGGGCGCCGTCCACGTTCCCGCGTGGACGCAGGGCCTCATCTTCGCCGAGCGCATGGGCGCCACCCCGGCCGAGATCGACGGCCTGCTATCCGCGAAGGCGCGCATCCCGGACGAGGCGCGCTCGGTCCTCTCGCTCGCGGCGGCTATGCGCGGGGGCAGCGCGACCGAACGGATGAGGCGCCTTGAGGTGTCGCTCGGGGGAGGGAGCACGGCGTTCGAGGTGTACTACTCTCTGCGCCAGCTCTCGGAGCTCGGAAGGGCCGCCGACGTGGTCAAGTTCCTCGAGGGGCCGGAAGGGGCGGCGCTCCTGTCCTACGACCGCGAGGCGCTCAAGCTCGACGCCTACTCCATCCTCGGCTGGGGCGCCGTCGAGCGCAGGGAGATCTCGGCGCTCCTAGACCAGGGTGGGGTCGGCCCCGTGGTCACGCTCGTCTCGGCGCACCTCGTGCGCCACCCGAGCGCCGAGGCAGCGCAGCTGACCTTCAGGCTGCTTGACGCGAGGCCGCTCCCGGCGACGCCGGCCAATGTCGGGGGACACATGGCCCTGCTGTGCATGGCCGGCGCAAACGGGATGGACCAGAGGATGGGGTCCGAGGCGCGGGTGCTCGCCGGGCTGGTCGGCGGAACCGCGGCGTCCTGGGACAAGGTGAGGGAGAGCCTGGCGGGACCGGCCCGCAGCAGGAATCCGGCCGAGTTCCTGCCCCTGCTCTCCGAGATGCCCCTCGAGGTCGAGTACGCCCTGATTTCACGCCACCATGACGCGGCCGCGCAGCAGCGGGCCGCCTCCGATCAGCGCTCGTGGCCGTAGGGGTCGACCTGGCTTTCTATGGCCCTCTGGCGGCGCTCGATGTTCGCGACAACGTAGCGCTCGTTGAGCTCGTTCAATACCTCGTCAACGTCGCGCTCCTGCACGTAGTGCGCAAGGGCGTGCGCCCGCAGCACCTCCCAGTAGCTCTCGAGCTCCTGGTTCTCGATCGTGCCCAGCGCCGCCAGCGCCGCGGCGGCGCTCCCGTGGTACTCCGTCAGCTTCTTCGCGACGATCCCGCGCGCGTCGGCCTCCATCTCCTGCGCCGCCGGCAGCGCGTCCCTGTCGTGCATGAGCGCCAGGTTGTCGACCCATCCGACGACCCCCTTGATCGGCAGGTCGGCCAGCTGCACGTCCTGATAGGCGGAGTTCGCGGCGTACATGGCCATTGTCCTGGTGAGCGACTCCAGCTGCACGGCCGTCCGGTCGAGGCTGTCGGCCCCCATCCGCAGCTCGGCGAAAGCCTGGGCCCTGTCGCTGAACGCTGACCTGGCGCCGCCCGCCGCCCCGGCGAACGAAACGGAGACGTTCTTGATGTTGCGAGCCAGGGCGAGCAGCTGCTCGCCGTAGTGCTCGATCAGCCTATCCCAGGCCCGTATGGCCTCGGCGATCTTGGCGCTGCGCCGGTAATTCTCGGACGCCTGCCTTAGGTAGTCGCGCAGGCGCTCGCGGATCGCCGACTTGAGCCAGTTCTCTATCGCCTCGAGCTTGCCGAGGCGCGCCTCGATCGCCGCCTCGGTGTCGAGGACCACCTGCATCGAGGACTCGAAAGTCTCCCGCTGCTTCTTCGTGGCGAGAATACCGAACGGCGGGCGCGTCTCCGTGACCTGCTGCTTTTCAGCGATCGCCCGCTCCAGCGCATCCTTTAACGCGTTGCGGCAGAGGTCCAAATAGGCCTCGTCACGCAATAGAGAAATGACGTCGTCAGGCAGCGACATACCCGATAGTAGAGCGGGGTTCCATAGCTGATCAGTATATCTAAAACGGCCCAAAGTGCCTTCCGGTCAATCGGAAAGGAGTGGGTATGTGGCCGGAAAGCCGGTGCGCGGCACGGGCGGGGCCCTTGACCTTGCGGCGGTCCATGCGATGAATATCCCGCAAAGCGACCAAACAAACGATGAAATACCGCAGGCTTGGGAAGACCGGACTCAGGGTTTCGGAGATCGGTTTCGGTGCATGGGCGATCGGGGGAAGCTGGGGGCCCCAGAGCGACGCGGACTCGGTCGCAGCCCTCAACAGGGCCCTCGACCTTGGCGTCAACTTCATCGACACGGCGGCCGGATACGGGGACGGGCGAAGCGAGAGGATCATCGCGCAGGTGCTCAAGGGCGGGCGCGACAAGGTCATCGTCGCGACGAAGACGCCCCCGGGTCCTGGCCCTTGGCCGCCGTCGCCCTACTGCGTGGCGGGGGAGCGCTATCCGGAGAGGTACCTGCGCGAGAACGTCGAGCAGCGGCTCCGCAACCTCGCCACCGACCACCTGGACATCCTGCAGCTGCACACGTGGACCCGGGCATGGAACCGCAGGCCCGAGCCGTTCGAGGTCCTGGCGAAGCTCAAGAAGGAGGGGAAGGTGCGCTTTGTCGGCGTCTCGACGCCGGAACACGACCAAAACAGCGTCATCGGCCTCATGCGGGACGGGTGGGTCGACGTCGTGCAGGTCATCTACAACATCTTCGAGCAGGAGCCCGCGGCGGAGCTGCTGCCCGCCGCCGCCGAGGCGGATGTCGGGGTGATCGTGAGGGTGGTCTTCGACGAGGGCTCGCTCACGGGCAAGTGGACCGAGGCGACCCGGTTCGCCGAGGGTGACTTTCGCCGGAGCTACTTCGAGGGCGACCGGCTGGCGCGATCCGTCGCCCGCGCCGCCCGGGTGGCGAAGAGCATTGAGGGAAGCGGCTACACGCTGGCGCAGGCCGCGATCAAGTTCGCCCTCGCCCATGACGCCGTGGGGACGGTCATCCCCGGGATGCGCAACCCGTCCCAGGCCGATGCCAACTGCTCCGTGAGCGACCTGCCGGGCATGCCCGTCGCGCTCCACAAGCGGCTGCGCGAGCACAACTGGCTGCGCGGATTCTGGTACAGCGGCAAGTAGGGCGCCGGGCGGCCGCGCTCACCGGGGCCTTCCCCGCTGCGGCGCGGGCTCCCAAGAGGGCTGCCTGAACGCCACCTTGCGCCAGGAGCGCCCCGTGCCCGACCAGGTGCGCCCGTTCTGGAACACGAGGGCGTCGGTCATCTGCCCGTTCTCCGGGCCCCCCTTGCGCAGGAGCGAGAATTCGGCGGGCTGGATGTCGTAGTCCATGTGCTCGCTGCGCCCGCGGCTGGCGGACGAGCCCACGCTCGCCTGGCCTCCAAGGCTCAGCGTCGTGCCGCTTCCCCTGCTGCGAAGCGACTGCAGGCGCCTTCCGACAAGCTCGGCGGCGACGCGGTTCGTCTCGGCGTCGCTGTTCGCATGGAAGATCTTCGTGGCCATGTTGCCAAGGAGCGTGTCCGCCAGCGCCTTGCCGTCCGTCCCGCCCCCGAAGGCGGAGGCGAGGCTGGGGTAACCCTACGTGAGGTAGACGCTGGCCGCGCGCGACGAGCGCGCGGTGGCCTGGAAGAGCGCGTCGTAGCGGCTCGCGAAGTGCTGGCACTCGTCCGCCCAGAGGAAGAGCGGCCGGCCGCGGCCCCCCTCGTTGTCCGTCCGGCGCTCGACGGCCTTCTGCAGGCAGTACTTCCAGATTACGGCGGCCATGCGGCCGACCTCGGACCACTCCTTCACCGGCAGGTCGACGACTATTATCCTGCCCGCGACCGCATCCTCGGGCGTCAGGGTCGTCTCCTCGCAGAAGAGCTCCCTCATCTTGCCGCGCATCAGGGCCTCGGCGAGCGTCGAGAACATGGCGACGATGCTGCCGCGCGTCTTCTCGCCGAGGGTGGGGAAGTGACCCAGCCAGTAGCCCGCGACCTCCCGGCAGTCGATCTCCCAGGCCGTTCCAAGGGCCCTCTCCCGCGCGACCCCGAGGTGGCGCCAGCACGCCGAGCGTGCCTTCCATTCGGGCGACGCGAGGCTCGCCAGGTCCGGGGGCGCGCTCCTGATGACGTCGAACATGGCGTGGAGGCCGACGGGCTCCCCCGCCATGACCAGGACGTCGACGGTGTTCCTCACGAGCGAGCGCATCGCGCGCTCCCAGAAGGGGTCTCCCCCGCGCGAGCGCGCCTCGCCCGAGCCGATCGACGCGACCTCCATGAACAGGTTCACGAGGTTCTCGGTCAGCCCCGCCCCGGCCCCGGACCGCAGGGACTCGTAGCGCATGAAATTGAAGCCCCATCCTCCGGGGCCGCCGAACATCGCCAGGTCGTTCTGCCGGCCGGTCTCCGCGGCATAGCGGCGCCACAGCGACGGCTCCTCGGCCTTCGCGCACAGGACGAGGCCGCCGAATCCCGCCCCAAGAAACGCCTTTGCCAGGGCGTGCCCGCTTCCCGAGGTCTTTCCGGAGCCCGTCCCCCCGAACACCACGGTCCCCTCGCAGGCGTCCTTGATCCGCCAGAGGTCGCCCCCGAGGTCGAGGAGGCCCTGCTGGTCGGGCCACCCAAGCAGGGGCGGCTGCGCGCGGCTCACGGGCTGCGGCCCCCGATCTCGCGCTCGCACGCCAGCTGGGGGGCGCTGGCGCACTCGAAGAGGTCGTCCAGCGACGCAAGCTCGCCGCGCCAGCGCCCGGTTCGGGCCCGCGACTCGTACTCGCGCTCGCGGCGGTCGAGCTCCACCCCGAGGAACGCGGCCGCCTGCCTGAGCTGCTCCGGATCAGCGGCGCAGGCTTGGCGGTCCAGGGATGCGAGGACGGTGCGAAGGGAGACGAGGGGGTCTTCGGTCCCCGTCCGAACGATTCTCTCATTCACCTCGAGGAGGGTCGACTGGAACTCAGACGCCAGCCACGGGTGCGCTCCGCCCTCGACGGCCGCGGCTTCGGTCCCGACCCCCAGCTCTGGATCGGTGGGCCATTGGCCGCGAGCGCCGAGGTCGCCGAGCGCCGGCGCGTGGCAATGGGCGCAGTCGAGGGGCGGCGTTGGGAAAACCGCCTTGCCAGCCACCACGGCCCCGGCCCGCGCGGCGGCCGCATCGAAGCGCTCCAGGGCGCCGGGGCACATGTGGCTCAGGTGCTCCCTGACCGCCGCGCGCCACGGGCCCCCGCAGGGCAGGCCCACCTTGGGCGGCTTGTACGCCGAGATCGAGCGCGCGGCCAGGGTTGCGATCTGTTCGGCCATGGCCGCTATGACAGGGCCGGGAAGCTCGTCGCAGAGCCTTTGCGCACAGGCCGGGCGGTCGCCGACGATGATCCGCTCTAGTATGCGCAGCACGGCCACCCGTGGCGCCTCCATGGCGGCCAGGAGGCTCTCGGACACCCCCTCGACCCGCAGGGGGCTCCCGCAGACGGCAGGCGCGGACACGTGGTAGCCGAGTCCGGATAGCATCTCCGCTTGGGCGGTGCCCCACGCCCGCATTGCCCTTTCTCCCGCCCTGGCGAGCATGGCGGAATCGACGCAGGCCATGGCCCGGGGCTCCTCTTCGAATGACGTGAGGTTGAGGACCCGGGTGTGGACGTGCAGAAACGGCATGAGCCAGCGGTCGTTGGGCTCGTAGAACTGGCCGGCCAGAATCCGCCCCGTGACCCGCGAGCCGCCCGGGCCGGCCTGCCGGGCGCCGGCCCCCGCCTCGACCTGGGAGCAGAATCGGTCGCCGAGGTGGCGGAATCCGTCCACGACCCGTCGATCGCCGGCCACCAGGGCGAGGGCGGAGACCGAGGGATCGGCCACCTGCACGAAATCGTAGGCGGCGAACCTGCGCGCCGGCCTTCCGTAGGCCCGCGGCAGGGGGCAGTGGGGCGCGACGTTTCCCAGGTCGTAGTGCGCCGGCCCGAAGCCCCCGACCCACGGGAAGGCGCCGTTGTAGAGCTTCCTCCACTTCTGCAGGCTCAGCTCCCCCGTGAGGCGCGGGAGCAGGCCCGCCAGGGCGCCGAGGCAGTACGGCTTTGGGAAGGGGTCCAGAATGGACGGGTCGGCCCCCAGGATGAACCGGTGGTAGAGCGAGTGGTGGCTTGAGCGCACCGCTAGGGGGAAGGGGTAGGTCGGCCTTTCCATGCCTTCGGATTCTCAATCCCCGCGCGGGCGGATCTCGCCAAGGCCGTCCCCGGCGCGACCATGCACCGTGGGCTCGCTGAAGGGCGTGGCAATCGTGGTCTCCACAGCGCCCCAGGAAAATTAAAGCATAATATTAGACAAGTCTAAAACTTCGCACTCCTCTTTCTTTCGCGCCCGCGAAGCCTCACCGGCGCCCGCGCCCGGCCGCGGACCTTGCCTGTCCAAGGACGATGAACGTCCCGTCCAGCCCCGCGATGAAGCGCAGCTGGGCCCGCCACGGGGCGCGCGCCCTCCATGGGGGCACCTGGGAGGCGCCGCCGTGGAGCCTGAGCCCGGCGAGCAACTCGGGCAGCCCGACGGCGCGCGCCACCCAGTGGAGCGGGTTCCAGTCCCCGAACCACCAGGGCGGGATGCGGCCGTCCGGCGTCGCGGGCATGGCGATGCACCTGCGGTACAGCCAGGGACCCTCGGCCGGCGCGAAGAGCACCTGGAAGGGCGGCAGGATCCTGAGCTCGTGCGCAGGCACAAAGGGCGCCTCCGCGAAGGAGACGCTCGTCGTGCGGCCCGCGTCCCCGGACGAGAAGGAAACCGCGCGCGCAAGCCGCGAGCTGATCACGCCTGAGCTCTCCGCGGCGCACTCGTCGGTCGCGGCCTGGCAGATCCAGCGGTTTCGCAGGTTTGCGATGAGCGGCGCCGCCCTATCGCGCCCGCCCAGCTTGAGCCAGACCGCATTCTGGGACTGCGTGGCGGCGTAGACGGCCCCCCGGGCCTCGCGCACCACGTCAACTCCGCAGTCGTCGCGAACCGCGTGGCGCTGCCACTCGTCCTGCTCGACAAGGATGACGTTGCGGTCGCGCCAGTCCGGGTGGTCCTGGCGCCCGTCGAAGCGCTCGAGCACGACCTGGTAGGCGAGCGTCTTTATCAGGGTCGCCACGTAGCGCCGCTGCAGCGCGAACCTCTGGGGAATGGCCAGGCAGACGACCTTGCCCTGCTGGATGTCGCGCAGGTCGAACGTGCTGTCCGCGCAGAACACCTCCGCGATATCCCGCTCGGCGAAGGGGACGAGGAAATTGTACACGGTGCCGCGCACGCCCCCGAGCTGGTCGGGGGGCTGGCTCCAGTAGTTGTTCTCGAGCTGGTAGCGCGCCTCGGCGAACGCCCCGGAGGCCGCGAGGCCCGGCTGCTCCCTCTCGGAGCGGATGAGGTACTGCCGGTAACCCTCCTGCACCGTCAGGATGTCGAGGAGCGTGAGGAGGCCCGGGTGGGCCCCCCGCCGCGACGGCTCGGGCCCGGGGGAGCGGCCGGCATCGTGCACGGCCCGGATGAGGCGGATTCCCCAGGCGATCTTGTCCCTCGCCTGCGGGATGAAGAACTCGTCGCGGGCGGCGGCCTCCTCTACGGCCAGCCCGGTGTCCACGATCATCTTGGCGTAAGTGTCGGCGGGCACCCCGCCGAGCGAGAGAAGGTTGAGCCTCACGTTCGGGCGCCAGTCGGCCGGGGCCGCCGGCGGGCGCGTGCGGAGCAGGCAGAGGTCCTCCTCCCTGCCGTGGTGCCCCAGGAGCGCCTCGATGGCCTGCCACTCGTTGCCCTTTTCCCCGCACACGAATCCGCCCCACGGCGGGATCCGGTACCGGGCGCGCCTGCACCCGTCGGCCACCCCCTGGAGCGCCTGCGCGCGTGCCTCGAGCTGCCAGCGCAGCCGCTCGATCCGCTGATCCCCTTGGACTCGCCCCGCGCCGAGGCGGGTGATCTCCCCCCGGGTGTTCCTCGCGCAGTCCCGGTAGGCGCGCCTCGCGCGCTCCAACTCGCCTGCGGCCGGGCTGGCTCCCCAGCCGGGGCGCTCCACCCCGGACTCGTTGATGCAGAGAGAGTGGAGCCTCGGGAGGATGCAGGAGAGGGTCTTGCCCGAGCCGGTCGAGCCGGTCACGAGGCCTCCCCGACAGCCCCCGTCGCGGCTTACGGCGACCCCCGCGTAGGCGTACATGGCCCCGGGGATCCTGAGGTAGACGGGCCGCTTCTGCTTCGGGCCAAGGACCAGGTGGGCCGCCGCGGCCCAGGCTGCGGGCCAGGCGCACCACGCGGCGACTCCGAGGGCGCGCGCCCAGGCCGAATGGCCTGCGCCAGGCAGGGCGGGCAGGGGCCAGCTGAACGGCGCCAGGACTGCGTGCCTCTGCAGGACATGGGCGAGCGCGGCGGCCCCGCCGGCGACGGCCAGCGCCTCGGCAAGCCGCAGGAGGACGTAGCGAGCGTACCGGGCCCGGGTCACCCGGGAACCCCAGTTTATCGCGTAATGTTAGACAAGTCTAAAAATGCCGCCCCGCGGGCCTAGCGCCAGTGGCCGCCGTGCCACGCCCAGCCTCGGTCTGCGCGCCCCCAGCCGCCCGAGAGCCACACGGCCCCGTGGTGGGGTCGCGGGGCGAAGCGGCCCGCGGTCCAGTACCAGCCTCCGTGCCAGCCCCAGTATCCTGAGAGCCACACGTAGTCCGGGTAGGGGCTGGCGGGAACATACTCGGCGATGGGGGCGGGGGGCTCGACGTCCACGACGGTGCCATCCGCCATATCCGGGGCAGGGGGCGCCGGAGTCGAGGGTGCGACGGAGGGACCCGGCGCCTCGGGCGCCTGTGCAAGGGGCGCGGGTTCGGCCGGGGGCGCGGGGGGGGGCGGCGCCTGCGCCTCCGGGTTCCCCACGGTCCACGTGTCGTTGGCCCAGACCCAGCCTCTGTCGGCTTTCACCCAGTGGCCGGCGACCCAGGCGGCGCTCGGGGACGGGGGTAGCTCCCAGTGGCCGCCGAGCCACACCCATCGCTGGGCATTGTTGGTCCAGTGGCCGGCGATCCAGACATAGCCCGGGCCGGGGGCCACGGTCACCTGCTCGCCCTCGGCGCGCAGCGGGGCCGCATACGTTGCGGTGCGGACGTAACCCGGCTGGGGATAAGAATATCCATACGCCGGATAAAACAGGGGCACCGCGAGGTTAAGCCGGAAGCCGACGTAGGCGTCGGCCCGGGTGGGGGCTAGCAATCCGAGTGCTGCGGGCAGGAGGAGCAGGACCTTTGTGTTCATGGCTTCGTCATGGTATGACGTCCCGTTTCGACAAAGGATACGCCCCCCATGTTCCCGCGAGCTTTCCCCTGGGCCTGCTCGTGTGCCCCCCTCAAACGGGCGTCCGCCGGGCCACGCCCGAGGCCCGGATTCCCGTCACCAGAAGAAGAAGTCGCCCTTGTGGAAGCTGGTGGTCGTCGGCGACCCCGCGGGCGTGTGGGACTGGAAGTTGAGGTCGTACGTGAAATTGCGCAGATGGGGCTGGACGTAGACCTTGTCCCCCCCGAGTCCCGCCTGTGCGGTCGTTCCCACCCAGGGTCCCTGGAAGTACTTCGAGCTGAAGAGCTGGCCGAGCGATCCGTTGACCGTGAGCTGGAGGTTCGACGTCGGGCTGTACCAGTCCTCGATCAGCCGGACGAGGTTCTGCGCCCCGCCGCTCTTGATGTTCGGGGTGACCGTGGTGTTTGTCGGGGTGTTGCCCGTGAGGATAGCCGCGTCGATTTCCATGCCCGCGGGGTGGGTGTCGAATTGAGCGCCGACGGGTATGGTGCTCGCGTCGGCCCAGCGGGTATGGTCTGCGCCGGTGCCAATGGGATGGCTCGAGACCGTGGGATCCCAATCCTGGGACACCGCCGTCACGGCGTCGCCCATGATGCCGGAGGGATTGTGCATCCGAACGCCCCCAACGTTGATGTTAGCCGTGTTGTAGTCTCCCTGCACATAGACGCCGTTGTCGGAAACGATCGAGAACCCTAGCGGGTTGCCGGTCGGGTCGTTGTAGACCGGGGTCGTCGTGGCATTCTTGATCCGGATGCCGTTGAGGGAGTTGGCGGGCTGGCCGGATTGCGTGTTGTCCGTCTTGTCGTAGACGTAGACGACGCCGTTGTAGTTTGCCGCCAGGTTAGGGTCTGTGACCATCGCCGTCGCGAGGGCGGCGGTCAGGTTGCCGACGTTGAGCGTCGTCAGGTTGACGCCGCTCTTGCCGTTCAGCGTCTCGCGCGGGTCGGCGACGCTCTGCCGGATGGTGCCATCGAGGATGTCCGTTGTGGAGGCGCCGCCCTGGTGAATGGTCGAGCCGAACGTGCCGTCGTAGAGGGTCGTGTTTATTGTACCATCTGACTGCAGGCCGCCGACGTGGTAGGGCGGGGTCGCGTTTGCGTCGATCGTGATCAGGACCCCGGCCGCGTTATACATCCGGCTCGCCTTGACCAGTGGATCCTCGGTCAACTGGGCATACGGGGGGTTTGGGTCCAACGGCGGCGGCGCGACGACAGCCCTGTAGATCTCGTTGACGTCCACCTGGTGGGTCACCTGGTTGGTATAGGCAGCAAGGTAGGGCGAGGGGGGGGTCGTCGAGATGTCGAGGCTGACATTGACGTCGCCCACGAAGTTCGCCTGGTTCGTGAGCTGTGAGACCTGGAGGGCCCTCTCGGCGGCCTGGTTGGGCGCGGCACCGAGGGGATTCGGGTTGTAGACGGGGTCGTTGTACGAGCCTGGGCTGATGATCGCGTCGGTCTCGCCGGTGAGCGGGTCCGGCGCCCCGTTGTAATTTTGGAAGTAGTAGACGTTCGATGCGAGGGTCAGGGTTATCCCGGGCAGGGTCCCCAGGTAGGCGCTCGCATTTGTCGCTATGGGTCCCTGAATGAGCATGTTGCTCCCGGGCGCCATCTCGAGGTTGCCCTCGTAGAATACGGCGAACTGGAAGAGCGACGTGCTGGAGTACTGGAAGTGGCGGCCGGAGTGGTAGGTGATCGTGCCCAGGAGGGGGACATTTTTCGACGCGGACGTCATCGCGGTGAAATAGTAGTTCTTGCCGATCTGGTTGATCGTGTTGGGCATGATGCCGGTCGCGCTCCCGTCTCCCGTGCCGATCCTCTTGAATTGGAGGGTTCGGGTGACGGTCCAACCGGTCGTGCTCGGGTCTCTCAGGAAGGGAAAGACGTTCGTCGGGTCCAGGAGGCCGCCGCCCCCGGCGAGCGGGGCCGTGCTGGTGACCGACCCGATGGTCGTCTGCTTCATGAGGATGATATTCTTCCACTGGAAGTAGAGGTTCTCCATCTCGCTGTCGGCAATCACCTTCGCCTGGTCGATCACGATCTGGCGCTGGGAGTTCCTGTAGGTCGAAAGACTGTACGAGAGGATGCCCGCGGCCGCCACCGAAAGGATCACGATTACTATCACAGAAGCCAACAGGGCACTGCCTCGGCAAGAATTTCTACCGAACGATTTCGTCTTCATGGTTCAAACGGCTCTCTAACCGTCAGGCGGCGGCGTTGGCGTCGGTGTCGGCGACGGTGTCGGCGTCGGCCCTGGGGTCGGCGTGGGCGTCGGTGACGGTGTCGGCGTGGGTGAAGGCGTGTGAGTGGGTGAAGGTGTGGGTGTTGGCGTCGGTGACGGCGTGGGCGTGGGCGACGGCGTAGGTGTGCGCGAAGGTGTGGGTGTCGGCGTCGGCGACGGCGTGGGTGTGGGCGACGGCGTGGGCGTGGGCGACGGGGTGTGGGTCGGCGACGGAGTCGGAGTCGGAGTCGGAGACGGAGTCGGAGTCGGAG
>PLXS01000004.1:0-20000 GCA_003151515.1 Opitutaceae bacterium | reverse complement strand
TCTGAGCCAGGATCAAACTCTCCGAAAAGAGTTCAAACCTAGTGATTCATATTTGAACTACTAACTGATGCCGGCCGAAGCCGGCATCTCTTGAATTTTGATTGGGGGTCCCAATCAATCGCACAAAGTAAATTTCAAAGAGCTCCCCATTGGGGAAAGAGTTCCAGCAAGAACTTCTGCTTTTCCTCCGTCAACACCTATTCCGGGAATTCCGTAAATAAGTTGAAAGAGGAACCGCTGCTTGCAGTCCTTGACTCGTCTCACTGATCCGGTTTTGCCGGCAGCCCACGAATCGAAGGGAGGGAGGAACATGCCCTTCTGTCAGGCCGCTTCAAGACCTTTCTTTGGACGAAAGTAAGCAATTCCTTAACGTCTTGATGGTAAATCCATTGGGCAAAACTTTTGCGCGGGAAAACCCTCTCGAGAATTCAGCTAAAATCCGCCGTGCGCTCGCACCCGGCCAGCGCCAACAAATTGTATCCCGATAATCGATACAATTGGCTGGAATTGGCCCGTTTCCAGCTGGCCTTTGCCGGCCAGCGCGCCCCTGGTATCGCCGGGATCCGGCAGGGCGGGCATGGCCCCGACAAGGCTCTACGCCGGCGGAGAGGATGCCGCGGGCACGCCCCACTGCCGGGGAGGGGGCCGGGCGTTGTCAATCATCCGGGCAATCTTGCTTTACAGGACGGCTGGCGGCGTCAGGTGGCCGCCTCTCTTAGGAGAGTTGATTTTTTTGACCCTAGCGGGGTGAAAAACCTATGCGAAAAACGGCCGAAAATCGCGTGATTTGCCCGGAAAAATGGCTCCATTAGGGCAAAATTGCGAAAAATAACACTTTTGCATCTTGTTGGCGTTAATAAGGAAGATGGGTGTTGACCAAACTCGTTTTGAACGCTGGAACCTCCATTCCTACTAACAACAGGTAGGCTTCCAGCTTTCAACCCAGCCACCGTTTTGGACCTTAAACAAATCAAGCAGATCATCGACCTGATGAAACGGTCCGAGCTCTCCGAGTTCGCGGTAGAGGAGGAGGGCTTCAAGCTGAAGATCCGACGGGGATCCAACGGTCAGCCAATGGTCTCGGCCGTCCCCAAGGGATCCAACACCCCGTTCATCCCCGAGTCCAACTCGTTACCGCCGATTCCGACGCCCGCCCCCATCCAGATCGCCGGTCCGGCGGTCGCCACCGAGGAACCCGGGATCGTCTACATAAAGTCGCCGATGGTGGGGACCTTCTACAGGTCGCCTTCGCCGGAAAGCAAGGCCTTCGTGGACGTGGGCGCCAAGATCGAGGAAAACACCCTGGTCTGCATCATCGAGGCGATGAAGATCATGAATGAGATACAGGCGGAAGCAAAGGGCACCGTCCTGGAGATCCTGGTGGAAAACGGCCAACCGGTGGAATACGGCCAGCGGCTCTTTAAGCTGAAGCAGGGCTAACGAAGCCAAGACTTCCAGCTGATTCCGCCAAGGCGACCTCCCTGGCGAGAAAGGGCGGGCAGTCGCCGACTCGATGATCCAAAAAATCCTCATCGCCAACCGAGGCGAAATCGCGCTGCGAATCGTCCGCGCATGCCGCGAGCTCGGCATCAAGACGCTCGCCGTGTACTCGGAGGCGGACGTCCAGTCCCTCCATGTGCAGCTCGCCGACGAGGCGATCTGCATAGGGGGACCGAAGAGCGCCGACAGCTACCTGCGGGCCGACCGGATCATCAGCGCCGCGGAGATCGCGGACGTCGACGCCATTCACCCGGGATACGGGTTTCTTTCCGAGAACGCGAAGTTCGCCGAGCAGTGCGAGTCGTGCAACATCAAGTTCATCGGCCCCAAGTCGAAGTCCATCAAGCTGATGGGTGACAAGGCGATCGCCAAGGAGACCGTGAGGAAGGCGAGCGTGCAGACGGTCCCCGGCAGCGACGGGCCCGTGGAGTCCGAGGCGGAGGCGGTCAAGATAGCCCGCAAGGTGGGCTACCCGGTGATCATCAAGGCCGTGGCTGGCGGCGGCGGGCGCGGCATGCGCATAGCCCACAACGACGTCTCCTTCGCCAAGGAGTACCATGTGGCCCGCAACGAGGCCGAGAAGGCGTTCAGCGACGGCCGGGTCTACCTTGAGAAGTACATCGAGCGCCCGAGGCACATCGAGTTCCAGATTCTGGCCGACAGCCACGGTAAGGTGCTTCATCTTGGCGAGCGCGACTGCTCGGTCCAGCGGCGCCACCAGAAGCTGATCGAGGAGTCCCCGTCGCCCTTCATGACGCCGGACCTGCGCAAGAAGATGGGCAAGGCAGCCGTGCGAGCCGCCGAGGCGGCGGAGTACGAGAACGCGGGCACCATCGAGTTCATCGTCGATGCCAAGGGCAACTTCTACTTCATCGAGATGAACACCCGCATCCAGGTGGAGCACCCGGTGACCGAGGAGGTGACGGGGATAGACCTGATCAAGCAGCAGATCCACATCGCCAACGGCCTGGAGCTCGAGTTTGACCAGAAGGACATCACGTTCACCAAGCATGCGATCGAGTGCCGGATCAACGCCGAGGACCCGGCGCGCAACTTCGCCCCGTCGCCGGGCACGATCGGCCTGTACTATTCCCCGGGCGGCCACGGCGTGCGCGTGGACAGCCACGTCTACAGCGGCTACGTGATCCCCCCCTACTACGACTCGATGATAGGCAAGCTCATTTGCTTCGGCGCCACACGGAAGATGGCCCTCGAGCGGGCCTACCGGGCCCTGAGCGAGTACCTGGTGCGCGGTATCAAGACGACGATCCCCCTGCACCGGGCGATCATGGCCGACCCCCTGTTCATCGAGGGCAAGGCCACGACCGCCTACATGGAGGAGTTCCTCTCGAGGACGACCCCCGAGCTGTTCTCGTAGGGCCTACCGCGGCGGCCTGCGCAGGCAGAGGTCGCACCACTCCCCGAGGACGCGCGAATCCGCGCCCCACCCGGGGGCGGCCCCGGCGAACCCCGCCCTGACGCTGGCGATCTCGGACGCAAGGATCCCGCTCATCGCCAGCATCCCTCCGGGCGCGACGGCCGAGGCGAGGGCGCCGCTATGGCGCGCAAGAACGTCGGCCTGGATGTTCGCCGCCACGAAGTCGTAGCGGGCCCCCGCGAGGCCTTCGGGCAGGCCCGCAGCCGCGAAGCGCGCCCGCCCCTCGAGCCCGTTCAGGCGCGCGTTGTCTAGGCTCACCCGTATGGCCTCCGGGTCGTTGTCGAAGCCGCGGACGTCGCCGAACTCGAGGAGGCACGCGGACAGCGCCAGCATCCCCGAGCCGCAGCCGGCCGGCGCCGCCGCCAAGGTCCGCCTCGAATCCGACCATGCGCTCGATGCACAGGCGCGTCGTCTCGTGGTTGCCGGTGCCGAACGCCAGGCCCGGATCGAGCCAGAGGACGGAGTCACCGGCCGGCAGCCGGAACGTGTCGCGCTCCCATATGGGCACCCAGTGCAGGCGCCCGAACCTCCACGCCTTGAAATGCCCCCGGTAGCTGCTCTTCCAGTCCTCGTCCGGGAGGACACGCGTCGCCGGCGCGCCGGCCGGCCGCTCGGGCAATAGCGCCAGCAGCTCGAGCCAGCGCGACTGCGCCTCCTCATTCGTCGGGAATACCCCGATTATCCAGGCGCGCCCGGAGGCCACGTCCTCGAAAAGGCTCCAGCAGGCGCTCTGCGACTCGAGGAGTGCGGCCTCCGCGGCCTCGGCGCCCGAGCGGGCGATCTCGACCCTCGTCTCCCAGAGCGGCATGGCCCTCAGGCCGCGGACCGCGAGGCGGCCAGGCGGCCTATCACCGCGGGCAAGAGCGCGTGCTCCGCCGCGTGCACCCTGGCGGCCAGCGCCTCCTGGGTGTCGCCCTCCAGCACCCGGACCGCGGCCTGGTCTATGATCGGGCCGCCGTCCACCTCGGCGGTTACATAGTGAACGGTGCACCCGGTGACCTTGACTCCCCTCCTCCACGCCTGGCCGATGGCGTCCAGGCCCGGGAAGCTGGGCAGCAGGCTCGGGTGCAGGTTGATGATCCTCCCCTGGAATGCCCCGATGAAGCCCGGCTTGAGGACCCTCATGAAGCCCGCAAGCACGACAAGGTCGGGCCTGGCGGCCGAGACGGCCGCGATGAACCGGGCCTCGCCGTCGCCCTCGAGCTTCGTCCTGAAGGGGGCCGGGTCCACATAGGCAGCGGGCACGCCGAACCTGGCGCCGAGCGCGAGGATGGGCGCCGTCGCGACGTCCGAGAAGACCCCGACCACCCGGGCCGGCCCGAGCCGGCCGTCCCTTTGGGCCTGCAGGATCGCCTCGGCGTTGGAACCGCGGCCCGAGCCGAGGATGACGGTTCGCATGCCTGGTCGCCCCGCCGGGCGCTAGAGCGAGCCCGCGGCCCTCATCCGCCTCACCAGGGCGGACGTGCTGAAGCCGCGAAGGAAAGGCAGGAAGACGATCCTCGACCCGGCCTTGCGAAGGGCGGAGCGTTCCGTCGGATCCAGCATCGCGAGGGTGTAGTCGCCTGCCTTGCAGTAGATGTCGGGCCTGAGGGCCTCGATCTCGCGGGCGAGCCGCCTGCCCCTGAAGATCACGATCCCGTCCACCGAGCGCAGCTGCGCGAGGGTGTACGCCCGCGACCGCTCGTCCAGGACGGGGCGGTGCGGGCCCTTTAGAAGGCGCACGCTCCTGTCCGAGTTGAGGGCGACAAAGAGCATGCCCCGCGGCCCGGCGAGAGCGCGCGCCTTCTCAAGGTACGAGGCGTGGCCGGGGTGCAGCAGGTCGAAGACGCCGTTCGTGAGGACGAACGCACCCCCCGTGCGCGCGAGCCTCCTGCGGATCGCGACCGCGCGCCCGAGCGGCACGAGCCTGGGGTTTGCGGGCATGGGGACTGCGGCGGGCACCTCTAGAAGAACTTCTTCGCCTTCTCGAAGAACTTGCGCGAGGTGGGCTCGTGGGCGTCGCCGCTCACGCGCGCGAAGTCCTCGAGGATGCGCCTCTGCTCCGCCGACAGCGACTGGGGGACCTCGACATGGACGCGGATGAGCTCGTCGCCGTGGCGGCCGCCCCGAAGCGACGGCATGCCGCGGTCGCGAAGGCGGAACGTCGTGCCGCTCTGCGTGCCGGCCGGGATCTTGAGGCTCGCCTTCCCAGAGAGCGTCGGCACCTCGATCGATCCCCCGAGCGTCGCCAGGGTGAACTTGATCGGGATCTCGCAGAAGAGGTCGTCGCCCTGCCGCTCGAAGAGCTCGTGCTCCTTGACCGTGAGCACGATGTACAGGTCGCCCGCCGATCCCCCGGCGGCCGGGGCCTCGCCGTTGCCCGCCGAGCGCAGCCGCGAGCCCGTGTCGACGCCGGGGGGTATCTTGACGTTGAGCTTGGTCGTCTTCGGCACCCGACCCTCGGCGTGGCAGACGGTGCACGGCCGCTCTATCTTGACGCCCGAGCCCCCGCATGTCGGGCACGTCTGCGTGAAGACGATGATGCCCCCAGAGCGGCGCACCTGGCCCGCGCCGCGGCAAGTGGGGCAGGTCACCCGCTTTGAGCCCGGCTCGGCCCCGGAGCCGCGGCAGTGCTCGCAGGTCACGAGCTTGCGGAAGGAGATCTCCTTCTCGACGCCGCGCGCGGCCTCCTCGAGCGTGATTTCCAGGTCGTAGCGCAGGTCGGCGCCGTCGCGCCCGCCGTCGCGCCCGCCGCCGCCGAACATCTCGTCGAAGATGCCCCCGCCCTGGCCGAAGACCTCCCGGAAAATGTCGTACGGGTCGTGGAAGCCGCCGGCCCCGGCCGGGCCCCGGGCGCCGCCGCCCGGGCCCTGGAAGGCGGCGTGCCCGTAGCGGTCGTAGGCCGCGCGCTTGTCGGGATCCTTGAGCGCCTCGTAGGCCTCGGACACCTTCTTGAACATCTCCTCGGCCTCCTTGTTTCCCGGGTTCTTGTCCGGATGGTACTGCACGGCCTTCTTGCGGTAGGCCTTTTTCAGCTCCTCCTCGGTCGCGCTTCTGGAGACTCCGAGAAGATCGTAATAGTCCTCCTTGGCCATGCGTCAGGCGGCCGGCTCCTTGACCGGCTTTCCCCCGGAGACCACGACCGCCGCGGGCCGCAGCAGTCGGCCGTTGAGCACGTAGCCGGTGCGGACCACCTTGATAACGTGCTCGGGGTCGACGTCGGCGCTGGGCTGGTGGGCGATGGCCTCGTGCTGGTGGGGGTCGAACGCCTGTCCGAGCGGGTTGATCTCCTTGAGGCCGTGCGCAGCGAGGGCGGCCTTGAGCTGCTGCTGGACGAGCTCGACGCCCCCCGCCAGGCCCTTCATGTCGGCGTTCGGCTGCTTCGCCGCCTCGAGGCCCAAGGCAAGGTTGTCCAGGCCGGGAAGGAGGTCCTCCAGCAGGCGCGACGCCGCGAACAGGCGCAGCTCCTCCTTCTCCCGGACCGTGCGGCGCCGGAAGTTCTCGAGGTCCGCCGCGGCGCGCAGGTACCGGTCGTGGTTGTCCGCCGCCTCCTTCTTGGCCGCGGCCAGCTGCTCGTCGAGGGGCGCCTCGGGCGCCGTGCCGGCCTGAGCCGGCTTCGGGGCCGGCTTGTCGGGGGCGTCTTTCGCGTCGGGACTGTTCATGGCAAAGGGGTCACTCAACTACGGCTTCGCCGATTGTTCAAGTTTGTCCCAGAACCCCTTTAAGTAGTCTCCCGCCTTTTTCCCCGCGTCCTTGAGCTTGGAGCCCACCTGGTGGGCGCCGCCGAGGGCGTCGCTCAGGTCCCTGCCAAAGTCCCCCGGCAGGAGCCGGCCCATGTCCCGGTCCGCGCCGAACGGGTAAAGGCTGCGGATGACGTCGGGGACCAGCAGCTGGCTGGGGTTGCTCACGTCGCTGAAGGTGTGGTCTATCTTCAGGTCGTACGTCTTCTCCTCCTTGCGTGAACCGGAAAAGTCGGCGACGACAAGCCTGTCGAGGCGGATGTGCAGCCGGCGCACCAGGTACTTCATGGGCTTGGCCGGGGCCGGGACGGCGGGGGCGGCGGCCGCGCCTCCCGGGCGCGAGAAGCCGGCGGCGAAGTCCGCGGCGTTCGACCGGCCGTTGCCCTGCAGCACGAGCTCGACCTTAGCCGCGTCCAGGTCGAGCTCCCTGATGACCAGCCTGTCCGAGAAGATCCAGGAGAACTCGTCTATGTCGGCGCGGACGCCACGCAGCTCGATAAAGTCCGGCACGGGGTAGCCGGGTGGGTTGTTCGCCACGAGCCCCTCGACGACGACCCTGCCGGTGAAGGGGTTGGCCGCGAGGGTCGTCACCCTCACGTCGAAGCCCGTGACGGAGCGCAGCTCGCGCTCCACGACGGCGGGCAGGAATGCCATCCATGCGAGCGCGGCCAGCGCAAAGACCCCGCCCAGCAGGAGGCACGCCTTTAGCCAGCCGCTCACGTGAAGTCTTCTGTCACCAGGACTATCGACGGCCCGGTCGCCGTGAAAACCGCGTCGGCGGCCCAGGGGACGAGCACGTTCTCGCCCAGCGCCAGCGGCTTTGCCGGGGCGGCCCCGGACGCGGCGCTCACGGCCCCGGCCGCCACGCTCAGAATCCTGGGCTGCGCCCGGCCCTCGAAGCGCAGCGACTCCCCCCTCTCCATGACCACGCGCCGGATCGAGAACTTCTCGCACGACGCGATGGTTCCGGAGGTCGGCGCGGCCCTGACCAGATCGGGCGGCCCCTCGTCCCAGAGGATGGAGCGCAGGGACTCCTCGACGTGGAGCTTGCGCGGCTTCCCGTCGAGGCCGGTGCGACCCCAGTCGTGCAGCCGGTAGGTCGTGTCGGAGTTCTCCTGGATCTCGAGGATCAGGTTTCCCGCGTCGATCGCGTGGACCTGGCCGCTGCGCACGAGGATGGAGTCTCCCGCGACCACCGAGACCTTGTTGACGCACCCCTCCGCATTCCCGTCGGCAAGGGCCTTCGTGAAGGCCTCGCGGGTCACCCCGCGCTTGAGCCCAACGAAGAGCGACGCCCCTGGCGCCGAATGCGCGACGTACCAGTTCTCCGTCTTGGGCTCGCCCCCGAGCGCCGTGGCGGCCTCCTTCGGGGGATGCACCTGCAGGCTCAGTCTCTCCGAGCAGTCCAGCCATTTGACGAGCAGGGGGAACGGGCGCGACTCGGGCCAGTTCGGGCCCATCATGTCGGCGCCGTGGCGCTTGATCATGGAGCGCAGGGTGGCCCCGTTGAAGGCGCCTCCCCTGACGACGGACTGAGCCTCCGCCCTGTCGACTATCTCCCAGCTCTCCCCTATGGGCGGGCCCGGGGGGAGCTCCCGGCCGAAGTAGGACTCCAGCCGGCGGCCGCCCCAGACCCGCTCCTGGTAAATAGGCTGGAATTGAAGAACTTCTCGCATGGAGGGCGTTATCGAGATTATTGTAAAAAGGGCCGGGAGGGGTTTACAATTGACCGCGTCGGCTGCTAGCGTCCACCCCGCAATTGATCGTGCTCGGAAGCTCAGATGCCCAAAGCAGATAGTTCAAATCCAAACGGCGGCCCGTCATTCCAGGGGCCGCGCTACCGCCCGAACTGGCTCGCGGCGATCACGACATTCATCGCCGCGACCTACCTCACGGCGGCCCTAATCGACTACGACCCGGGACAGACCCGGGGCCTGGCGTCCACCTCTCCGACGGGCAACAACTGGGTGGGCTGGATGGGCGCGGACATCATCTGGATCCTCTTCTACACGATCGGAGTCAGCGCGTGGCTCCTTCCCATAGCGCTCTTCTGGATGTCCTACATCGCGATCCGCAACTCGCGCCACCTGGTTGCGACCCGGGTCCTCGCCGTCGTCGTCGGCGTGTTCGCGATGTCCGCGCTGATGGCGATGTTCACGAGCTTCAGGGCGAACAACTACTTCACCAACGCCCTGGGCGGGATGGTCGGCAAGATGATCTACAACAAGCGGGTCGAGGACGCGCTGGGGCCATTCGGCACCGGCCTTCTCCTGGTCACGGTCTACGCCTCGGCCCTGCTGTACGTGGTCACCAAGGACATCGGCTCGGAGTTCGAGAAGATCATGGGCTCCTACTCGGCGTGGAAGGCAGCGCGGGCCCAGAAGAAGGCCGCGATCGAGGAAGAGCTCGCAAAGCGCAAGGAGGAGCGGGTGAAGCAGCGCGCCGCCATTGGCGCCGCCCTCGCCGCCGCGCCGCCCTCGCCCGTCGGCCCGACCGGCGCGAAGAAGATGTTCGTCTCCAAGCCCGGCGAGGACCCGCTCGCCCGCTCGGCGATGCGCCCGCCGGTGCAGCAGGGCGAGCCCCCGCTGGCGATCAGGCCCGAGGGGGCGAAGGCGCCGGCCGCAGAGCCCGCCTCGAAGATCGAGCTCACCATCGTCAAGCCCGAGGAGCCCAAGAAGGCCAAGGTCGTGCTGCCGCAGACCTCCGATGCCAACTATGAGTTTCCGCCCCTGAAGCTGCTCAAGGAGCAGGCGAAGGGGGCGGGCGGCGGCAGCGACGACGAGCACCGCCAGAACGCGGAGAACCTCATGCGGATCCTGGGCGAATTCGGCGTGGAGGTCTCGCTGGGCGAGATCCACGTGGGGCCCGTCATCACCCGCTACGAGGTCGTGCCCGCGCCCGGCGTGCGCGTCGAGAAGATCGCCGGCCTGGAGAAGAACATAGCCTTGGGCATGCGGGCCCAGTCCGTCAGGATCCTAGCGCCCATACCCGGCAAGGCGGCGGTTGGCGTCGAGGTGCCCAACCTGCGGCCGACGCCGGTCGGCATGCGCGAGCTTTTGGAGAGCGAGGACTGGGTGAACGCGAAGGCGGAGCTCCCGATCGCGCTCGGGCGCGACGTCTCGGGAAAGCCGCTGCTGTCCGACCTGGCGAAGATGCCGCACCTGATGATCGCCGGGGCCACGGGCTCGGGAAAGTCGGTGTGCATAAACTCGATCGTGACCTCGCTCCTCTATTCGAAGAGCCCCAAGGAGGTGCGGCTGATCATGGTCGACCCCAAGGTCGTCGAGCTGAAGGTGTTCAACAGCCTGCCCCACATGTTCATCCCGGTCGTGACCGACCCGAGGAAGGTGCCCGCCGCGCTCAAGTGGCTGCTCGGCGAGATGGAGCAGCGCTACCAGATCTTCGCCAGGGCCAACGTCAGGAACATCGTCGGGTACAACAACCGCAAGAAGGACGCCAAGGCCCAAGCCGAGGCGCAGGCGTCGCTCCATGGGATGGACGTTCTGGGCGACGAGATCGAGATGCCCGAGCACCTGCCGTATATCGTGGCGATCATCGACGAGCTCGCGGACCTGATGATCCTCGCGCCGGCCGAGATCGAGACCTCGATCGCGCGTCTGGCGCAGCTCGCCCGGGCGGCCGGCATACACCTGATCATCGCGACCCAGCGCCCGTCCGTCAACGTCATCACCGGGGTCATCAAGGCGAACCTGCCCTCCCGGATCGCCTTCCAGGTCGCCTCGCAGGTCGACTCCCGCACGATCCTCGACACCAAGGGCGCCGAAAACCTGATCGGCCGCGGCGACATGCTCTTCTCGCCGCCCGGCACGTCGCGCCTCGTGCGGGCCCAGGGCGCGTTCGTGGGCGACGAGGAGGTCCACGACATCGTGGAGTTCCTCAAGAGGAACGGGCCGCCGCAGTTCGCGCACGCCGTGCAGCAGCAGATCGACCGCGCGGCGAGCGAGGACGACGAGGAGTCCGAGGAGGGAGACAACGGTGACCTCGGCAGCGACGAGGAGCTGTACTCCAAGGCGATCGACGTCCTGAAGGCCACGAGGCGCGCGAGCACGTCGATGCTGCAGCGCCGCCTGCGCATCGGCTACAACCGCGCCGCGAGGATCATGGAGATCATGGAGGAGAAGGGCATCGTGGGCCCCGAGAACGGGTCCAGCCCGCGCGAGATCATCGGCGACATCGACTCTCTCTAGGGCCCCGCCTCCGCAAATCATCCTTTCCCTGTCCCGCAAAACCTGCAACTGATCTACCATGCAGACGATCGGAGAACGCCTGGAGGACGCCCGAAAGAAGAAGGGCATATCCATCCGCGAGGCCGCCGAGGCGACCAAGATACGCGGCGAGTACCTGCAGAAATTCGAGGGCAACCAGTTCGACAT
Source organism: Opitutaceae bacterium (assembly GCA_003151515.1). Classification (GTDB taxonomy): domain Bacteria; phylum Verrucomicrobiota; class Verrucomicrobiia; order Opitutales; family Opitutaceae; genus Palsa-1447. The sequence continues at coordinate 8,949 of PLXS01000004.1, read as the reverse complement.
CGGGCTGACCGAGATCTACACGCGCGGCTTCCTGCGCGGCTACGCGAACTACCTGCGCATCCCCGCGGACCGAATCATGAGCGACTACACCGCGCTGCGCGGCGGCGAGCCGCGCATTCGCCAGCCCAGCCGCGAGGTCTACGGGCGGATGGACCTTGCGGTGTCCTCCTCGGACGAGCGCGGCGAGGCAACGGCGGAGTCGGTCGCTGTGGAGGTCGCGCACAGGCCCCACACCCGCTTCCCCCGCCCCGGCGAGAACCTCCCCAAGACCCCGGCCATCGACCCGGCGCTCATGTTCAAGGCCGGCAAGATCCTGCTCTTCGCGGTCGGGATTCTGGCGGTCATCTGGATAATCAAGTCCCTGAGCTCACCCGGCACGGCGGTGCCGGCGCCCCAGCGCGCCGCGGCGCCCGTTGCGGCCGAGGTTTCGGGCCCGGCGGGCTCGGTCACCGTGGTCGCGCTCGAGCCCGTGCGCATCAAGGTCGTTCGCAAGTCGGACGGCGTGGAGCTCTTCCAGGGTGCGCTGCAGGCGGGCGAGCGCCGCGAGTACGCGAACGTGCCGATCTACCTAACGGCATCCGAGCTCGGCGCGGTCGAGATCGAGTACAAGGGGCGCCGGTATCCGACGAACCACTCCGGGCACGAGCGCATCCAGTTCGACTTCTCGAACGTTCGGTGAGGCGGCAGCGCCCGCGTTTGCGCGGCGCGCGGCGCCTGCCCTAACCTGAGCCATGGAGAAGATACCCTATCTCGGCTGCACGTTGACGCGCTGGCGCGTGGGCGGCTCGACGTTCATGGCGATCCCGGAGAGGGGCGCGCGCCTCATGAACTGGAACATCGAGATGCCCGACGGCTCCGTCCGGGACGTCATACACTGGCCGGAGGTCACTTCGCTCGCTGACTTCCACAAGGTGCGCGGCGGCAACCCGATCCTCTTCCCCTTCTGCGCCCGGTCGTTCGACCGGGGGGATGGCGGCTTCTGGCGGGACGCGCGCGGGGCGCGCCGCCCGATGCCGATGCACGGCTTCGCCAGGCAGGGCGACTTCCGGTTGATAAGCGCGGACCCCGGGGGGTTCGAGGCGGCGTTCGTGCCCGGGGACGAGGCGAAGGCGTCCTACCCTTTTCAATACGAATTCCGCGTGGCCTACCGCTTCCAGCCCTTCGGCCTCGTCTGCAACCTGACGCTTGAGAACGCGGGCGACGAGCCGCTGCCGTGGAGCGCGGGCCACCACTTCTACTTCAGGCTGCCCTGGAGCGACGGCCTGTCGCGCGGCGACTACCTGCTGCGCATCGCCGCCGAGAAGAGGCTGCGCCAGGACGCCCGGGGCCGGCTCGTGGCGGGGCCCTCCCTGCGGCCCAGCGAGCGCATGGACAACCCCGATCTCACGGACACCTTCCACACCGCGCTCAGGAGCCCGCTGGCCGTCTTCGGCGAGAAGGGCATGCCGGGCGACGTTACCGTGCGCCTCGGCGCGGACCCCGCGCCGCCGCCGGGCTCGACCTTCGTGACCTGGACCCAGGCGGACGACTCGCCCTTCTACTGCGTGGAGCCCTGGATGGGGCCCGCCAACGCGCCGGAGCACGGCATCGGCCTGCACACGGTGCCCCCGGGCTCCCGCGAGACGTTCACGGTCAGCGTCGCCGTGGGATAGGATTGCGGCGGGAGCCGATTCCCGAATACCCTTGGAACCTGACATGCCCATGCGCGCGCCGATCGAGACACTCGCGTTCTTCGACTCCATCGGGGGACCCGAGGTCATGCTTGTCCTCGTGGTCGTCCTCATCTTCTTCGGGGGCGAGAAGCTCCCCGAGCTCGCCCGGGGCATGGGCAAGGCGATCCGCGAGTTCAAGAAGGCGGCAAGCGACGTCGAGCAGGAGTTCAAGCGCGCCATGGAAGAGCCCCCGGCGAAACCGGAGCCGACCCTGATAAAGCCCGCCCCGGGCGCGGTGCCCCAGGCGCCCGCCGAGCCTGGGCCGCCGCCCCCGGCTGGCCCGCAGCCGCCCTCCGACCACGGCATCGAGGCCTAGGCGCCCTTCCCCTTCCGGCAACAACCCAAACGCCCCGCCCCAGCCCATCCCCATGAAAACCTGCTCCCTGTATGGCTTCATCCTCGCGATCTCAATCGCCGTGCTGACGCTCGTCCTCTACTTCCTGGGCCTGCATTCCGATCCGGCGAGGCTCACGACGGCAAAATGGGTCGGGGGCCTGGCGGGCTTTGCGATCAGCGTCGCCGTGACGGTGATCGGCATCAAGGCGCGGCGGGCCGAGGTCCCGGAGAGCGAGGAGTTCGGCTACGGGCGCGCCCTCGGCGCAGGCGTGCTGATCTCCGTCGTGGCGTCCGTGCTGGGCGCGATCTTCAACTTCGTCTACATGGCGTACATCAACCCGGGCTACTCCGAGGTGCTGCTCCAGGACCAGATGGACAAGCTCCAGGCCAAGGGGCTGAGCGCGGCCCAGCTCGACCAGGCCGAGAAGATGACCCGCATGTTCATGGGGCCGCTTCCGGCCTCCCTGTTTGGCCTGCTCTTCGGGGTGATCTTCGGGGTCGTGATAGCGCTCGTCCTGGCCGCGTTTCTGAAGAGGCCCGCGCAAAAGCTGCCCCCTCCCGTCCAGGCCTAGGAAAGAAAAAGGGCCCGGATTTCTCCGGGCCCTTCGCAATGATCTGTCCGATCGGCCGTCCTACCGGTTGAAGAGCTTCTTGGGGCTCACCCGGTAGTCCAGCATTGCCACCGCGGCTAGGCCGGCCACGCAGAAGACTCCTGCGAAGACGTTATCCGCGTTGAGGGAACGGAACGAAAGCAAGAGCGCAGCTATGGCGATGACCGCCGGGGCAGCTGCATAAACGATCTTAGTTTTCATATTATGTATTGGTTTGTGTCTGGCCTGATATCGACCTGACAGGAGGATAATACACTACAAATCCAGTAATGGTAGTTGCATAAACCTATCATTGTTATAGTTTCTATCTATGGAACTAAGCCAGCTCAAGTACGTCGTCGCCGTCGCCGACACAGGCAACTTCACCCGGGCTGCGGCCCGCGCAAACATTGCGCAACCATCTCTAAGTCAACAGATAATTAAGCTCGAGCGCGAACTTGGCCATAGGATCTTCCACCGCCTGGGGCGCAAGGCCGTGCTCACCGAGGCCGGAACCGTCTTCCTCGAACGAGCGCGCAGGATCCTCTTTGAGGTTGAGGACGCGATCAAGGAACTCAGCGACCATCCCTCGCTGGAGCGCCGGATCACGGTCGGCGCCATCCCCACGCTGGCCCCCTATGTCCTGCCCGAACTGATCACCGTGTGCCGCAAACGTTTCCCAAACCTCCAAGTCAATATACGCGAGGATTTTAAGCAGGTTCTCATCCATGACCTGCTGGCCGGGGACCTAGACCTTGCGCTGGCGGCCACGCCCGTCAGGCATGCAACCATCCAGGTGGAAGTCCTTTGGAAGGAGGCCCTTATACTGGCAGTCCCCAAGGGCCATCAGCTGGCTGCGAAGGAACGCGTCACCGGCGCGGACCTCACCCAGGAGACATTCATCCTGATGGGTTCGTCGAGCTCGCTAACCGACCGCATCAAGCAGTTCTGCGGCGACTACCACTTCGAGCCCAAGATAGGCTCCCGGTGCGCGCAGGTGGCGACGGTGAAGGCGCTGGTGGCGATCGGGGCCGGGATTTCGATACTCCCGAGCGGGTCAAAGGCGCCCGAGGACCGCGATTCGCTGGTCTACATCTCGCTCGCCGATGCCGAGCCGTTCCGCGAAGTCGCCGTGCTGCGGCACATGCAGCGTTACCAGAGCCGCGGCGCCGAGCAGTTCCTGACGGTGCTGCGGGAGGCGCACAAGGAGCCCGGCGCGGGCGCCGGCGCCTGACCTCTACTTCCAGCGGCGGTTTGCGTGCCGCGCCTTACGGGGTTATGCTTGGGGCACCATGATAGAGACATTCAAGAAGACAGTGCTCGCCGGCATCGGCGCGGCCGTGGTCACGAAGGACAAGGTCCTGGCCGGCCTCGAGGATTTCGTCAAACAGGGCAAGGTCACCGCCGCGGACGCCCGGGCGATGGCCGAGAAAATAGCGGAGCAGGCGCGCCGGGAATTCGACGAGGCGAGCTCCAAGCTGGGCGAAAGGATGCGGGACCTCCTCGCGTCGCTCGACAACAAGTACGCCTCCCGGATCGAGGCCCTTGAGGAGCGGGTCGCCGCCCTCGAGGGTAAGGCGCCCAAGGAGAGGAGCCACCACGCCAAGCCGTGACGCCCCCCGAAGTGGCGCACCGCGGCAGGCCTTAGCAGGCGGGCAGGATGAAGTGGAACTGCGTGCCCACGGGCGAGCTTGAGCAGGCGATGGTGCCGCCGTGCGCGACAACGATCTCGCGCGCGATTGCGAGACCGATCCCGGCGCCGGGCTTGGCCTGGCCCGGGACCCGGTAGAACCGGTCGAAGATGCGCGGGAGCGCCTCCGGGGGGATGCCGACGCCCTGGTCGCTGACGGAGAAGCGCACAAATCCGCCGGGGGCCGGCTCCGCGCCCAGGGTGATCGTGGCCCCCGCCGGCGAGTACTTTGAGGCGTTCGAGAGCAGGTTGATGAACACGTGCCGCAGTCGGCCCGCTTCGACGTCCACGTCCCCGACGCCGGGCTCCTCCCTGACCACGAGCTTCTGGCCCGCGGCGGAAACGAACGCCCGGGCCTCGTCCGCGGCCGCCGCGAGGAGCGTGCCGACGGCGACTCGCCTGCGCTCGAGCGCCGACGCCCCGGCCTCCAGGCGCGCAAGGTCGAGGAGCGAATCGAGTATGCGAAGCAGGCGGTCCGCGTCGTCGCGGGCCGACTCGAGCATCTCTCGCTGCGCCGGCGCGAGCGGCCCGAGGGTCTTCTCGAGCAGCAGGTACACGGCCATGCGCAGGCTCGTGAGCGGCGTCTTGAGCTCGTGGCTCACCGTCCCAACGAAGTTTGTCTTCGCGTCGTCGAGCAGCCGGAACTTGGTGACGTCCTGCAGGATCAGGGCGGCGCCCTTGAACTCCGTCAGCTTGTCGCCGATGGCGAGGATGCGGGGCAGGTAGTGGCGGTCCTCGCGGCCGACGCGCAGCGTGACCACGCGGCTGTAGTCGGTCGGCAGGTAGTGCTCGTTTGTCGCAAAAACCGTGGCGAGCGGGCCGGCAAGCGCCGCCGGCAGCCCCCCCCTGAACTCGGGGAGCCCGGAAAGCTCCTCTGCCGCGGGGTTCATGACCTGGGAGGCCCCGTCGCTCGAGAGGACGAAGAGCGGGTCGGGCGTCGAGGTCAGCGTCGCCTCCATCGTGCGCTGCGTCCTGAGCACCCGGGCCTGGGTCGCGTCGCGGTAGGCGCGCAGGCGCCCCGCCATCGCGTTGAACGTGCTGGCAAGGCGGCCGAGCTCGTCGCCCGAGAAGACGGGGACCTCCGTCTCCAGGTTCCCCTCGCCGAGCGCGGCCGCCGAGGCGGTCAGCGCCTTTATCGGCCGCAGGAGAGAGGCCGCGACTAGCCAGGCGATCGCCACCGACAGGGCGACGGCCGCCGCTATCGCCAGCGAGAGCACGCGCACCGCCGTCGTCGCAAGCTGCTCGGCGCGAGCCTCGGTCTCCCTTGAGGATGCGTAGTCGCTCTCTGTCAGCCGGTCCAGGGCGCTGAAGACGCGAAACAGCGCGTCCTCGTTCGCGCGGATGTCGCCCAGCGACGCCATCCCTGCGCCGGCGACCATCCTGTCGCAGCGCGCCGAGAAGTCCTGGAAGGCGCTGTCCAGCTCCTCCACCAGGTGCTCCCTCGGCCTGCCCGCCGACCTCCCGGACTGCTCCATGAGCACCTTGGTGAAGGCCGCCCGGCGCCCCTCGAGCGCGCGGTGGGCCGCAAGGGGATCCGCCCGGGTGAGCGAGAGGGCGTGCGACATGAGCGTCGCCGAGGCGCGCATGTCCTGGCAGCCGAGCGCGGCCTGGTACTCGGCGACCAGCTCCTGTTGGAGAGGGCCGGCAAGCTGGCGGCAGACCCGAATCGCGTAGGTCCCCGTCGCCACGAGGACCAGCAGGAGCGGCAGCAGGCCGAAAAGAAGGCGGGAGCGGAGCATGCCCGTTCGGCCGGCCTTAGGGCAGGCCAAGCTTGCCGCGCTTGCGGTAGAGGGTCGCAGGGTCGATGCCGAGCGTGCGCGCGGCCTCCTCCAGGCTGCGCGACAGGGCCAGCACCCTGCGGATGTGCTCCGCCTCAAGCTCATCCAGCGTCACCGGCGCCCCGACCGCGACCGTGCGCTGCGACCCCGCTGCGAACTGCTCCGGAAGGTCCGCGAGCTCGATGGTGTCCCCGGGCGCGAGTATCACGGCGCGCTCGATGACGTTGCGCAGCTCGCGCAGGTTGCCCGGCCAGGGATACGCGCCGAACGCGTCGACGACCGCCTTTGAGAAGGCGACATGGCCCTTGCCGGCACGCGATGCGAAGTAGCGCCGGGCGCCGTCGGCCAGCCTGTGAAGGTCCGACGGGCGCTCGCGGAGCCCGGGCAGGGACACCGCGATGACGTTGAGCCGGTAGAAGAGGTCCTCGCGGAAGCGGCCGGCCTTGACCTCGGCGGCCAGGTCGCGGTTGGAGGCCGCGATCACCCTCACGTCCGCCCGCCGCTGCACCGTCTCGCCCACCCGCTCGTACTCGCGCTCCTGCAGCAGGCGCAGGAGCTTGGGCTGGATCTCGAGCGGTATCTCCCCGACCTCGTCCAGGAAGAGCGTGCCGCCGTCGGCCGCGGCGACCTTGCCCGAGGTCTCAGAGGTCGCCCCCGTGAAGGAACCGCGGGCGTGGCCGAAGAGCTCGCTCTCGAAGAGCTCCTTCGAGAGGCTCGGGCAGTTGACCGTGACAAAGGCCTCCTCACGCCGGAGGCTGCGCTTGTGGATCTCGCGTGCCAGCACGCTCTTGCCGGTGCCGCTCGGGCCGAGGATCAGGATGTTCGCGGGCGTCTCGGCGGCCCTGAATGCGATCTGGAGTGAGCGCTGCATGGCGGGCTCGGTGGACTCCAGGTCGACCGGAGGGGATCCCGCTTCGAGGTCGCTCTCGAGCGCCCTGACCCGGCGCTCGAGGGCGTGCGCCTTGCCGACCTTCGCCAGGACCGACCTGATCTGGTCGGGCGTGAACGGCTTCGGGATGAAGTCGAAGGCCCCCCGCCTCATCGCCTCGACCGCGGTCGCGATGTTCGCGTAGGCGGTGAACAGGATGACGGCCGGCGCGGGCCGCAGCTTCGTCAGCCGGTCAAGGACATCGAGGCCGTCGTCGGCCCCCAGCTTGAGGTCCAGGAAGACCGCGTCGAACCCGTCCTCGGTCGCCGCCTTGACCGCCCTGGCCCCGTTGGCCGCCTCGGAGGCCGTATGGCCGGCGGATTCGACAGCTATCCTCGTGGTCCTGCGGATCGAGGGTTCGTCATCGACGATTAGGACGCGCATGGTTCGAGGCGGGCGAGAATGGCCCAGAAAAGCCGGTGGGCCAATGACAAAGAAAGCCGTGCGGCGGTTCCCCTCCCCGGCGTTTGCGCCACCCCCAAAGAAAGCCTAGGCGGGGCCGCTTTCGCGACCCCGCCAGGTCCAGCTTCAACTAAGTGCTCCCGCGGGCCATCGCCCGTCAGGATTGCACAAAACTCTGACCGTTTCCCCGGCTCCGGGTTCCCATAGAAAGCTTGCCAGATAGTACGCCGCCTCTGAGCGTCGCCCCCAGTCCGAAAGATGCCGACCGAACCCCCTATGCCCTCGGCGGCCGCCGTTACCCAGGCGCCGCCGGCCCCGAACCCACGACCCGCAGACCTCGAGATCAAGGACGCCCAGATCATATTCGGGGCCATCTGGCAGAACCTCGAGGCCAAGCACGGGATAGAGAACCTGCGCTTCCCCAAGGAGATCATCCTGCTGGGCGGCGCTCCCGGCGCCGGTAAGGGAACGAACGCGCGCTTCATCGCGAAGACGCGCGGCTTCACGTGCGACCCGATAGTCATCAGCTCGCTCCTGGACACGCCCGATGCCCGCCGGCTCAAGGACGCGGGCGCCATGGTCGGCGACCGCGAGGTGGTCGACCTGCTCCTCAACCGCCTGCTCGAGCCCCAGTACCGCGACGGCGTGATCCTGGACGGCTTTCCCCGGACGAAGGCCCAGGTGGAGTGCCTGAAGCTCCTTGTCGACAAGATGCACGCGCTTCGGGGCCAATTCTACCACACGCCGCTCGGTATCCACTTCAGGCAGCCCACCATACACATCATGGTGCTCTTCGTCGACGAGGCCACGAGCGTGGAGCGCCAGCTCAAGCGCGGCGAGCATGTGCGCGCCCGAAACGCGGAGGCGCGCCGCACCGGGATCGGCGAGCTCCTCGAGGAGCGGCCCACCGACTTCGACAGGGCGCTCGCGGAGCGCAGGTACCGAGTATTCAAGGAGCAGACCTGGGATGCGCTCCAGGAGCTCAAGGAGATCTTCCACTACCACTTCATAAACGCCCAGGGCAGCTTCGAGGAGGTCGAGCGCAACATCATCAAGGAGCTCGAGTACCAGAGCACGCTCGAGCTGGACCCGCGCACCGTCGACAGGCTCCGGGGCATCCAGGTCGCGAGCGAGATCGTGGTGCACGCGCGCCAGGACCTGGTCAAGCGGCTCGATTCCTATGAGCTCGAGAACGGGACCGTGTTCAAGAGCGTGGCGGGATTCATCGAGCGAAAGATCATGCCGATTGTGATCAGGCACGCGATCTCAGGCACGGCGCTGGTGAATACCGAGGACCCTGTCCTCGACGATCCGATCGCCCTTGCCATGCTGATCGACATATTCTCGGAGCGCGGCTACCACGCCGCCGTCGACCTGCACAAGATCGACGTGCCCGAGCAGGTCGACCTGAAGACGGGCGCCGTCAGGTGCCGCACGAAGAAGGTCTTCCGGATCCAGGTCCGCTTCACCGGCTCCGAGATCCGCAGGGGCTAGAGCATTTTAAATAAAACTG
>PLXS01000013.1 GCA_003151515.1 Opitutaceae bacterium | reverse complement strand
CAGTTTTATTTAAAATGCTCTAGCGGGCGGCCCTGAGCCGGTCGCGCTCCGTCACGAGCTGGCCCGCAATGCTAAGCGCGATCTCGTGGGGGTGGTTTGTGCCGAAGTCGAGCCCGACGGGGCAGCGGAAGCGGGCCGCCTGCTCGGGCGTCACCCCCTCCGCTGCCAGCTCCCTGCGCAGGATCTCGGCCTTGGCGTCGCTTCCGATGACGCCGATGAAGGGGAAGCTCCTCTCCGAGAGCGCCCGCTTGAGGATCGGCCGGTCGGTCGAGTGCCCCATAGTCATCACGACGAGGAAGGAGCCGTCGGGAAGCCCCGGCACCAAGTCGGCGGGGCTGTCGGACTGCACCGCGCTCAAGTTGGACGCCTTCGGCAGGCGCCCGAGCCATTCCGGCCGGTGGTCGACGCACGTGATCGTGCAGGGCAAAGGGACCAGCACGGGGACCAGGGCCTGGGCCACGTGGCCCGCGCCGAACACGGCGATGTGCCAGGGCCCGGGCCCGAAGTGCGGCTCAAAGTAGAGCTTCACGGCGCCGCCGCAGGTCATGCCCACATCGCCCTTGAGGGTCCACGAGGCGAATCTCGGCCTTCCGTCGGCCTTCTCCAGCATCTCCAGGGCCACCTTGAGCGCCGCCGCCTCGACCCTGCCGCCCCCGACCGTCCCCCGGGAGAGGCCGCCGCAGGTCACGATCATCTTCGCGGCCGCGTCCTGGGGCGTGCTGCCCGTGGCCTCGACCAAGGTGACCAGGACGAAAGGCGTGCCCTCGTTCTCGAGCGCCACTACCTGCCCGTAGATGCTCACACCAGGCCGAGCTTCATCTTGCCCTCCTCGCTGATCATCGACTGGTTCCAGGGAGGGTCCCAAGTGATCCGCACGTCCGCGTCGCCGACGCCCGGCACGAGGAGCACCTTGCCCTTCGCGTCCTCGGCGATCGCCGGGCCCATGCCGCAGCCGGGCGCGGTGAGCGTCATCGCGACGTTGACCTTGTAGGCGTTGTCGGCCCCGCGCTCGACGTCCATGGAGTAGACAAGGCCCAGGTCGACGATGTTAACGGGGATCTCGGGGTCATACACCCTGCGCAGCTGCTCCCAGATGGCCTGCGGGTCGGGCGCCCCGTCGGCCAGGGTGGCGGCCTCGACCTTGTGCTCGGCCGCCTTCTCGCCGAGCGCATCGCCCTCCTTCCCGTCGATTCGGAACAGGCCGAAGTCGGTCTGCACGGTGTAGCTGCCGCCGAGCGTCTGGTGGATCTGCACCCGCGTCCCGGCGTTCAGGATGTGCCTCTCCCCGGAGGGGATCTGGGCGGCGGCAATGTCGCGTGACAGCGTGCGTTCGCGGTTCATGGGTGGGTGGGGGGCTCCTACATGCGTACGCGAGAGCGGATGAGCGTCCTTAGCGCGGCGTGAAGCTCCTCGCTCTCAAGCCGGTTCAGGACCTCCTCAAAGAAACCGAATATGAGCAGCTCGTCAGCTGCTTTCGGAGGGATGCCGCGCGACTTGAGGTAGAACTCCTGCTCGGGGTCGATCCGGGAGCTGGTGGCGCCGTGGGTGCAGCGCACGTCGTTCGCCTGGATCTCGAGCCCCGGGAGCGCGTTCGACTCGGCGTCGTCGCTGAGCATCAGGTTGGCGTTCCTCTGGTAGGCGTCGGTCTTCTGGGCGTCCGGGTCCACGATGATGAGACCCGAGAAGATCGTGCGCGCCTTGTCGAGAAGGGCGTTCTTGTAGAGCAGGTCCGACTTGGTGTTCGGGGCCTGGTGGATCTGGAGCGTCCTCTGGTCGAACTCCCGCGCGCCGCTGGCCACCGTGACGGCCAGCATCTCCGAGAACCCGCCCGGCGCCTGCAGCTGGCTGAGCGACTCGTGGCGCGCCTGGCCGCCGCCCAAATGGATGTTGAGCGACTGGACGCGGGCGTCGCGCCGGACGACCGTCGAGTTGAACTGCAGCGAGAGGGCCTTAGTGGACCAGCACTGGGCGGCGGCGTAGCAGATCTTGGCCCCGTGGCCGGCGTAGAGGTCGTTCGCGCCGCAGGCGAACTGGCGCGTGTCGCCGGCCGAGACGAAGTGGTCGACCACCGTGACCCGCGAGCCGTCGTCCGCGATGACGAGGGTGTGCGGGAAGAGCGCGCCCTGCGGACGGGAGGCCGCGTGGACAACGACGATCGGGGCGTCGATCTCCACGCCCTTCGGGACGAAGACGAACGCGCCGTCCTCGACGAAGGCCTCGTGCAGGGCCGCGAACTTGGCCGAGCCCAGCTTCTGCGGCTGCGCCATGAAGTGCTCGCGAAGCAGGTCGGGGTGCTCCGCCAGCGCCTGCGTGAGCGTCGAGACGACGACCCCCCTTTGGGCCAGCTCGGGGGCGATTGGGCCCGCCTGGGCCGGGCGGCCGTCGACGAACGCGAGGGTCGCCGCGGCGGCGATGTCGATGCCGGCGGGCCTTCGCTGGGCGGGGGCCGCGGCCGGCGCCGCGGGCGTGAACCCGTCCAGGGAGACCCCGGAGACGGTGCTGAAGCGCCAGGCCTCGTCCGTCCGCCCCGGCAGGGGCAGCGACGCGAACTTCGCGTACGCGGCGCGCTTCCTCTCAAGCCAGAAGGCCGGGGCCTTTTCCAGGGAGGCGAGGTGGCGCTCGAGGGCCTGCTCGGTGAAGGCGCCAATCGGGTCGGCCACCGCGGGCATGGACGCACTCTGCTCCACCATGGTCAGCCTACGCTCCCTTCCATCTCCAGGTCGATCAGGCGCTTGAGCTCGACCGAGTACTCCATCGGGAACTGGCGGGCGAGGTCGTTGATGAACCCGTTGACGGAAAGGCTCATGGCCTGCCCCTCGGTCAGCCCGCGCTGCTGCATGTAGAATATCTGCTCGGCGCTCACCTTCGAGACGCTCGCCTCGTGCTGGACCTTGTGGTGGTCGCCGCGCACGGTGATCGCCGGGTACGTGTCCGTGCGGCTGTTGGTGTTGATGAGCAGCGCGTCGCACTCGGTGTTGTTCTTGCAGCCCTTCAGGTGGCGCGGGATGTGGACCACACCGCGGTAGGTCGCGCGGCCCTGGCCGACCGAGATGGACTTCGAGACGACGGTCGAGGTGGTCTCGTCCGCCGCGTGGACCATCTTCGCCCCCGTGTCCTGGTGCTGGCCGTCGTTCGCGAGCGCGATCGAGATCACCTCGCCGCGGGACTTGCGCCCCTTGAGCACGACGCCCGGGTACTTCATCGTGAGGCGGCTGCCGATGTTGCAGTCGATCCACTTGATCTCCGCGTCCTCGTGCGCGAGGCCGCGCTTGGTCACCAGGTTGAAGACGTTCGAGGACCAGTTCTGCACCGTGATGTACTGGATCTTCGCCCCCTTGAGCGCCACCAGCTCGACGACGGCGCTGTGGAGCGTGGCCGTCGAGAACTTCGGCGCCGTGCAGCCCTCCATGTAGGTGAGCTCGGCGCCCTCGTCGGCGATGATGAGCGTGCGCTCGAACTGGCCGAAGCTCTCGGCGTTGATCCGGAAGTAGGCCTGCAGCGGGTGGGACACCTTGACGCCCGGCGGCACGTAGATGAACGACCCGCCCGAGAACACGGCGCTGTTCAGGGCCGAGAACTTGTTGTCGCCCGTCGGGATCACCTTGCCGAAGAACTTGCGGAAGATTTCCGGGTGCTCCCGCAGCCCCTCGGTCGAGTTCATGAAGATGACGCCCTGCTTGGCGACCGCCTCCTTGATGTTCGAGTAGGCCGCTTCGGAGTCGAACTGCGCCTCGACGCCGGCCAGGAACTTGCGCTCCTGCTCCGGGATCCCCAGCCGCTCGAAGGTGGCCTTGATGTCGTCGGGCACCTCCGCCCAGGTGCGCTTGGGCTTCTGGCCCTGGGAGAGGTAGTAGCGGATCTTGTCGAAGTTGATGTTCTCCAGGTCCTTGGTGGCCCAGTGGGTGGGAAGCGGCTTGGACTCGAAGACCTTGAGGGCGCTCTGGCGGAAGTCGTGCAGCCACCGGGCCTCCTTCTTCACGGAGGAGATGTAGTCGACCGTGCGCTCGTTCAGGCCCGTGCCCGCGTCGAAGTCGTACGTCATGTCGTACTTGAAGTTGCCCGACGACTGGTCGATCCCGGAGACGGGATTGTCCATGGTTGCCTCGAGCGTGTCGGTTTCGGGTGTGTCGGACATGTTGCTTTCCTCCCGTTTCAGGCGTTCGCGAACTCCTTCTTCACCCAGCCGTAGCCCTTGGACTCGAGCTCCAGCGCGAGGGTCCTGTCGCCGCTCTTGACGAGCCTTCCGTCAATCATGACGTGCACGTGGTCCGGCACGATGTAGTTGAGCAGGCGCTGGTAGTGCGTGATCAGCAGCACGCCCAGGTTCGGGCCGCGCAGGTGGTTGACGCCCTCGGCGACGATCTTCAGGGCGTCGATGTCGAGCCCTGAGTCGGTCTCGTCCATGAGCGCGAAGCGGGGCTCGAGCATCGCCATCTGCAGGATCTCGCTCCTCTTCTTCTCGCCCCCGGAGAACCCCTCGTTCACCGAGCGCGACGTGAACTTCCGGTCGATCTTAAGGAGATCCATCTTCTCGTAGAGGCGCTTGTAGTAGGCGGCGGCGTCGATCTCCTCGCCCTCCGCCATGCGCGCCTGGATGGCCGCCCGCAAGAAGTTGGCGATGCTCACCCCCGGGACCTCGCTCGGGTACTGGAACGCGAGGAAGATCCCCGCGCGCGCCCGCTCGTCGGACTCCATCTCGAGGACCGACTTGGCGTCGAGCAGCACCTCGCCCTCGGTGATCAGGTAGTCAGGGTGGCCGGCGATCGCCTTGGCCATGGAGGACTTGCCCGCGCCGTTGGGCCCCATGATGGCGTGGACCTCGCCGGAGTTGATCGTCAGGGACACGCCCTTGACGATTTCCTTGTCCCCCGTGGAGACGTGAAGGTTCCTGATTTCTAGGGAGGACATGCTTTCAGATGGAGCTGGGTTCGCCGCCGCGCGCCTTGGGGCTCTCCTTGCCGCGGAAGATGATCTCGACCGAGGAGGCCTTGAAGTCCTCGGGCAGGATGGCCTTCACCTGGTCCAGCAGGCCGGCGGGAAGGTCGACGTCGTGGGTCGCCCCGGTCTCGACGTCGTGGAAGTGGGCGTGAGGGTGCAGATTGGGGCAGTAGCGGGTCGGGCCCCGCTCGAAGTTGACCGCGCGCACGAGATCGCACTGCACGAGCGTCTCCAGGCAGTTGTACACGGTGGCGAGCGAGATCATCGGCATCTCAGGCTTCACGCGGGCGAAGACCTCCTCGGCCGTCGGGTGGTCGCGCTTCTTCAGGAGCACGCTGTAGACCACTTCGCGCTGCGGCGTGGATCTGAGGCCGCTGTCGGAGAGGCGCTGGGACAGGGTCTCCGAAATGTCTGCGTTCGAGATCATGGTGGGGGTGGGAAGGCGCAACGTACGTCGATTGGTACTGAGTTTCAATATGGTTTAATAATCATTCTAAGTAATGATCTCAACCAATTACGTGATAACGATTTAATGAAAATAAATCAGCCCCCATAGAACCAGTGTCAGGGCTCGTAGGTCATCCCATCAGGGTTTTCCTTTGGATAGGACATCCTGAACCCGAAGGCCTGGGCATTCAGGGTGAGCCACTTGAAGGCGGCGGTTTCGGCAAACGCCTGGGTCAGGGTCGGCTGATCGGGCACCGCGATGTCGATCGCCCGGCCGCTGTGGTGCTCGCTGTAGCCCGGCGCCGCGACCGTCCTAAGGATCTCTTCGATCGCCTGGCCGGTCGAGAGCTTGGCCTCGATGAGCGCCGTCTGGCGCACGACGCTGCGGAACCCCGACAGGACGACGATCGCTATACCGGATTTGGATGCTGCATCGCGCATGCGGGCCCAGGCCTTGGCGGCATCCGGTGACAGCTGGATGTCCCGGCCGTCCGGCGTCGTGCCGATCGACACAAGCTGCGCGGCCTCGGGCTGCGGGGCCAGTCCCCGCGTCGCTGCGTACTCCGCCGGTATCCCGAGCGTGCTCACCCGCCGTGCTCGGCAAGCCAGCGCTCGGCCTCGATCGCGGCCTGGCAGCCCATCCCCGCGGCGGTCACCGCCTGGCGGTAGACGTGGTCGGCGCAGTCGCCCGCCACGTAGACCCCCGGGACCTTTGTCCTCACCTGCGAGCCGGCCGAGGGAACGAAGTAGCCGTTCGGGTCGACATCGAGCGCCGGGGCGAACGCCGCGGTGTTCGGCACGTGCCCTATGGCGACGAACACCCCCTTCACCGGAAGGACCGTCTCGGCTCCCGTCTGGACGTTTCGCACCCGCAGTCCGCTCAAGGCGCCCTCTGGCACCCCGACGGCCTCCACGGGCACGCTGTTCCAGACGAGCTGGATCTTAGGATGCGACGTCGCGCGCTCCGACATGATTCTGGACGCCCGCAGGGAGTCGCGCCTGTGCACGAGGTACACCCTGTTCGCGAATCGAGTCAGGAAGAGGGCCTCCTCCGCGGCGCTGTCGCCCCCGCCGATGACGGCGACGTCCATCTTTCGGTAGAACGCCCCGTCGCAGGTCGCGCAGGTGGAGACCCCCTTGCCCCCGAAGAGCTCCCTCTCCCCGAGGATGCCCGTCATCCTGGGGGACGCGCCGGTCGCCACGATGACGGCCCTCGCGAGGACCTCGCGCTCCCCGCAGGCGAGCCGGCGGGGTGACGCCGCGAAGTCGACCGACTGCACGAGCGCTTGCTCGAAGCGCGCCCCGAACTTCATCGCCTGCCTGCGCAGGCTGTCCATCAGCTGGAAGCCGTCCACCCCCTCCGGGAAGCCGGGGAAGTTCTCGACCTCGCTCGTGGTCGTCAGCTGGCCGCCCGGCAGCGGCCCCTCGAGCACCAGGGGGCTCAGGTTGGCCCGCGCCGCGTACACGGCAGCCGTCAGGCCCGCGCAGCCGGTCCCGACGATGACGACGTTTTCTACAGGGGGGGTGGACATGGTGGGATTTCGAGTTGAGCCGCAAGATAGCACACTTGGGAAGGGCAAAGTGGGCGCCCGGCGCCCGCGCGCCTCACCAGGGCGTGATCCGGCGGATCTTGAGCTCCTGGTAGAGGGCCGGGGAGAGCTCCAGGAGGAAGCGGCTGGGCGTGTTGACCATGCCGCCGGGCCCGGGCCTGGAGGCGATCTTCGGGTAGCAGAGGTAGAGCTCGTTCCTCGCCCGGGTGACGGCGACGTAGAACAGGCGTCTCTCCTCCTCGACGTCCCCGGCCTCGACTGAGCGTCTGCTCGGGAACTGCCCGTCGGCCAGGCCGATCACGAACACGACGTCGTACTCGAGGCCCTTCGCCTGGTGCACGGTCGTGAGCTTAATGGCCTCCGAGTCCGGGTCGACGTGCCGGTCGCTGGTCTCGCTGTTCAGGAGCAGGATCTGGGCCAGGAAGTCCTGGGTCTCCTCGAAGCGCTGGGCGAAACCGACCAGGGCGGAGAGTTCCTCCAGCCTGTCGCTGTAGTCTGCGTACGCCCCCTTCAGGTAGTCGCCGTACCAGCCCTCGATCGCCGTCTCGACGGCGTCGGCGGGCCTTCCCGTCTGCATCGCCTCGGCGACCTGGCGAAGGGAGACCGCGAGCTTCTCCCATTCCGCCCGGGCGTCGCGCGCCACCTTCGCCACCACCTCCCCGGCGTCAAGGACGTCCAGGAAGTTGCGCTGGGTCGTGCGGGCGAAGCCGGCCGCGGCCGCGTGGATCTTCTGCGCCCCCTTCTCGCCAACCCTCGGCAGCAGGACCGCGATCCGCTCCCAGGCCTGCTCGTCGGACGGGTTGTAGACGAAGCGCAGGAGGGCCACAAGGTCGCGTATGTGCTGGCGCTCGAAGAACTTGACCCCGCTCGTGATGTGGTAGGGTATGCCGGCCCGGGCCAGCGCGATCTGCGTTTCGACCGCGATGTAGTGCGAGCGGTACAGGACGGCGATGCTGTTGAGCGACGCCCCCTCGTCCTCGTGCAGCGCCCGCACCCTCTTCACGATGAACTCGGCCTGCTCGCGGTCGTCCATCGCCTGCACAACGAACGGCTTCTCCATATGGCCCCTTGCCGCCCGCAGCTCCTTGTCGAAGTGCCGCCCCTTGGGCTGCGCCATCAGGACGCCGTTCGCGAGATTCAGGATCTCGGGGGTCGAGCGGTAGTTCGTCTCGATCCGGTGTATGGCGGTGCCGGGGTGGCGCTCGGGAAACGTGATGATGTTCTCGAAGTTGGCGCCCCGCCACGAGTAGATGCACTGCGCGTCGTCGCCCACCGCCATGATCCGGTGGTGCGATGCGATCGTGTCGACGATCTGGGCCTGGAGCGTGTTCGTGTCCTGGTACTCGTCGACGAGGACGTGCCGGAAGCGGTGCGAGAAGTACGCCGCCACCTCGGGCGAGGACTTCAGGACGCCGAGCCAGAGCTCGAGCAGGTCGTCGTAGTCGCACACCTTCTGCTCCCTCTTGCGCTTCTCGTAGGCGACTGCGAAGGCCGGCAGGCGCCCTGCGATGTCGGCGTAGTGGGGGAAGTAGCGCTCGACGGTCTGCCCGACCGATAGCTGGGTGTTGCGGGCGAGCGAGAGGATGTCGGAGAGGGGGCCCGCCCGCGGGTTCGTCTTGTCCTTGAAGAACTGCTTGTCCTGGGACTCGACGACCTGCTTGACGAGGCGCTCGGCCTCCTCCGCGTCAAGGATCGTGAACGAGCGCTCGAGGCTGACGGCGTCGCCGTACATCCGCAGCGCGCGGTGGCCGATCGAGTGGAACGTCCCGCCCCAGAAGCGCCGGGGCTCGATCCCCGTGAGCTCCTGGACGCGGTGGAGCATCTCCCTCGCCGCCTTGTTCGTGAAGGTCAGAAGCAGGACCTCCCCGGGGCGTACCCCCTGCGAAAGGAGCCACGCCACCCGGTAGGTGAGGGTCCTGGTCTTGCCGGAGCCCGCGCCCGCCAGGACCAGCAGGGGGCCGGGCTCGGCCGTCACCGCGGCGTACTGCTCGTCGTTCAACTGCGCGCGGAAGTCGATCCCGGGCACCGGGTCGTGCGCGTGCTGGTCCTCGATTGCGAAATCCATGGGTGCCTTGGAGCCTACGCGCCGTCGTCGCCCCGAGCGAGCTCGGCCGTGCGTTTCTCTGGCCCGGCGAGCGCGAGGGCCGCGAGGACGACGGCCACCACGGCCACGGTCGCCCCGAGCGAGAGGGAGTACCTGCCGCCGCGCGCCTCGGCGATGTGCGCCTGGATCGGGCTCAGATACGAGGAGAAGAGGTTGCCCAGCTGGTAGGCCAGGCCCGGCAGGGTTCCCCGCACGGAGGTCGGCGAGAGCTCGTTCAGGTGGGCGGGCACGATCCCCCACGCCCCCTGCACCGCGAACTGCATGAGGAACGAGCCGGCCGCTAGGCCGGCGACCGACGCCGGGCCGATCCAGAGCGGTATCATCGGCAGCGCCAGGAGCGACGCGAATGCGATCATGCGCCGCCGGCCGTAGGCCTGCGACAGGGCCCCGAAGAGCACCCCGCCGGCGATGGCCCCGAGGTTGTAGACCATGACGATCGTCGTCACGTCCGCCACCCCGAGGCCCCGCTGCCTCTCCAGGAAGCCGCTCGGATACAGGTCCTGGGTGCCGTGGCTGAAGCAGGTGAACGCCGTCATGAGGGCGATCATGTACAGGAAGAGGGGCCATCGCCCGGCGATCGTCGCAAAAAGCCCGGGCCCGGAGCCGCCCGCGGCCCCGCCCGGCCTCTTGCGCACCGGCACCCAGGCCGGGGATTCGGCGACGCCGCTGCGGATGAAGAGGACAAGCGCCGCCGGCAGCGCCCCGACGACGAACATGCCCCTCCAGCCGAAGGAGGGAAACACGAGCCGGTAGGCCAGGGCGGCAATGAGGTAGCCCGCGGGGTAGCCCTGCTGGAGGATCCCCGAGAGCAGGCCGCGGCTTCGCGCGGGCACGGACTCCATGGCGAGGGACGCGCCGACCCCCCACACCCCGCCCATCCCGATCCCGAACAGCGCCCGCAGGGCGAGCAGGGCGGCCAGCGACGGGGCGAAGGCCGAGAGGAGCTCCACGGCGGCGTAGAGGAGGATGCTCGCCATCAGCGCCGGCCTCCTGCCGTAGCGGTCAGCGGCGACCCCGAAGAGCAGGGCGCCCACAGGCCTCGTCGCGAGCGTCAGGAAGATGGCGTACGAGACCTGCGGGATGCCCGTTCGGAAGTCGGCGGCGATGTGCCGCACGACCATGATCAGAAGGAAGAAGTCGAAGGCGTCCAGCGTCCAGCCGAGGTAGGCGGCCATGAACGCCCTCCACTGGGGGCCGCTCAGTCCCCGGAGCTGGGAGAGCGGGTTCAAAGCAGCGCGAGATCGTTTCGGTGGACGATCTCGATCCTCCGGTGCGCCGGGTGGAGAGCGCGGACCTGGTCGCCCTTCAGCCCGGCGATCGCCGGGATCTCGTCGGCACCGAACGCCGACTTGCCGCGGGCCACGACGGCCCCGTCGGGGCCCGCTATGTCGACGATGTCGCCCGGGGCGAAGCTGCCCCGGGCCCCCGTCACCCCGACGGCGAGGAGGCTCCGGCCCCCGTCGCGAAGAGCGCTGACGGCGAGCGCGTTTATGAGGATGGCCCCCGAGGGCCTCTGGAAGTAGGCGAGCCAGCGCTTCCTGGCCTCGAGCGGCAGGCCGCTCGGCACGAAGAAGGTGCCGGGGCCGGTCCCGCGGAGCAGGCGCGCGATGATGTCGGGCTCGGCGCCGGCCGCGATGAAGACGCCGCATCCGGACTTGGTCGCGAGGCGGGCCGCCGCGAGCTTGCTCACCATGCCTCCGACCGCGGTCTCGGAGGTCGTCCCGCCGGCCATGGCCTCCACCTCGGGCGTGATCCTCTCGACCACGGGAACGACCTGCCCGCTGCCCCGCAGGTCGACGAGGCCCGGCGCCGTCGACAGGATGAGCAGGAACTTGGCCCCCATCAGGCTCGCCACCATGGCGGAGAGGATGTCATTGTCGCCGAAGCGGATCTCGGCGGCGCTCACGGCGTCGTTCTCGTTGATGACCGGCACGGCTCCGTAGCCGATCACCTGCTCGAGCGTCTCCTTGACGCCCAGGTAGCGCGCGCGCGCGCGAAGGTCCTCGTGGGTGAGGAGCACCTGCGCGACCGTCAAGCCGTGCGGCGCGAACCCGGCCTGCCAGGTCTCCATGAGCAGGCTCTGGCCGACGGCGGCCAGCGCCTGCTTCTTCGCCGTCTCCGCCGGCCGGCGCGCGAGCGCGAGGCGGCCCATCCCGAGGCCGACGGCCCCGGACGAGACGACGATCACCTCGGTGCCCGACGCCCTGAGCGTCGCCAGCTGGCCGCAGACGTCCGCTATCCTTGCGGTGTCAAGCCGGCCCACCCCCGAGGTGAGGACCCCGGTGCCGAGCTTAACAATGACCCGGGCCGGCCGTTTTTCGGATGCGAATATGCCGGCGCCGCTCACACCGCGAGAAGGTCCTTCTCCTTCGCGGCGAACTGGTCGTTGATGTCCTTGATTGTCTTGTCCGTCGCGGTCTGGACGTCCTTGTCGAGCCTCTTGGCCTCGTCCTCGGGCAGCTTCGCCTTCTTCATCGCCTCGTGGGTCTC
Source organism: Opitutaceae bacterium (assembly GCA_003151515.1). GTDB lineage: Bacteria > Verrucomicrobiota > Verrucomicrobiia > Opitutales > Opitutaceae > Palsa-1447. The sequence continues at coordinate 26,986 of PLXS01000013.1, read as the reverse complement.
CCGGCGCACGTTGCGAACGTGCACGCGGCCCTCCTCGGCGATTCTCGAGGCCGTCTTGACGAACTCGAGGCGGCGCTCGCGGCTCATCTCGGGCAGCGGGACGCGAACGATCTTACCGTCGACTATCGGGTTGAACCCGAGGTTCGCCGTCTGGATGGCCTTCTCGACGGCCTTCACGAGGCCCTGGTCCCAGGGCTGGATCTGAATCAGGCGCGCGTCCGGGGTCGTTATGGCCGCGCAGTCCCTCAGGCGCATCTGGGAGCCGTAGGCCTCGACCATGACGGAATCGACCATGCTCGGCGTGGCCTTGCCCGTGTGGATGGCCGCGAATTCATGGATCGTGTGGTCGAGCGCCTTCTTCATCTTTGCGACGGTGTCTGTGAGTATGGGGTGGGACATGGCGTCTTTGGGTTGCGGGGTGGGGGTTACGCGTGGACCAGCGTGCCGACCTTCTTGCCGGTCACGCCGCGCAGGATCGCATGGTCCTCGTGCAGGTCGAGGACGAGGATCGGGACGTGGTTGTCGAGGCACAGCGAGAAGGCCGTCGAGTCCATGACCTTCAGGCGCTGCTTCAGGGCGTCTATGAAGGTGATCTCGTCGTACTTCACGGCGTCGCTGTGCTTCTTCGGGTCCTTGTCGTAGATGCCGTCGACCTTCGTCGCCTTGACGATCACGTCGGCGCGCATCTCGGAGGCCCGCAGGGCGGCCGTCGTGTCCGTCGAGAAGTAGGGGTTGCCCGTGCCCGCCACGAAGATGACGACCCGGCCCTTCTCCAGGTGGCGGATCGCGCGGCGCAGGATGAAGGGCTCCGCGATCTGGTTCATCGGGATGGCGCTCTGGACGCGGGTCGTCACCCCCATCTTCTCCAGGCGGTCCATGATCGCCATGCCGTTGATGACGGTGGCCAGCATGCCCATGTAGTCGCCGGTCGTGCGGTCGACGCCGCGCCTCTCCCCGGCCAGTCCCCTGAAGACGTTGCCGCCGCCGATCACGACGCAGATCTGAACGCCCAGTTCGTGGATCTCCTTAATCTGCTTGCAGGTGCGCTCGAGCGCCTCCGCATCGATCGGATCGCCCGACTTTTCCCCGCGCAGAAGCTCTCCCGAGAGCTTGAGGATGATGCGCTTATATTTGACCCGGGAATCCACAGGCTGGGGTGCGTGCATGGAAACAAATGAAACGTCTGCGCAAATACGGCGTCAACTCCCCAGTGTCGTCTCGGCGATTCCACCCTTGACCGATCCGCCGGTGGGGTAGCACGTTGCTAGGCGCCCTCATTGCCTGGTGGTGTAAAGGTAGCACAGGTGACTTTGACTCACCTAGTCCTGGTTCGAATCCAGGCCGGGCAGCCAGCTCGGGTGCGCCGCGGGCGGGCCGCGCAATAAAAGCAACCTTTTGGTTGCATATTGACACAAGCGCATGATCCTTCGGGCTCTTATGAGCACCGACCGGATAGAGAAGCGCATCGATCTGAAGGCGCCGGTCCCGCGGGTCTGGCGGGCGCTGACCGACCACCGCGAGTTCGGGGCCTGGTTCGGGGTCAACCTCGAGGGCCCCTTCGTCCCGGGTAAAGTCGCGCGCGGCAGGGTCACCCACCCGGGATACGAGCATATCACCTGGGAGGCCGTCATCCAGAGGATGGAGCCCGAGCGGCTCTTCTCCTTCACGTGGCATCCCTTCGCCGTCGACACGAAGGCGGACTACACCAAGGAGGCACCGACCCTCATCGAGTTCCGCCTGGAGTCGATCGGGGGCGGCACGCGCCTCACCCTGACCGAATCGGGATTCGACGGGATCCCCAGCGGGCGCCGCCCCGAGGCCTTTCGCATGAACGAGCAGGGCTGGACGCAGCAGATGAAGAACATCGAGAGCCATGTCGCCGCGGCGAAGAGGCGACCTTGAGCCCGCCCGGCGGACCTCGGCGCCCGTCTTCGCCGCGCTGGGCGACGACACCCGCCTGTCGCTCGTCGCGAAGCTGAGCGACGGGCAGCGGCACTCGATCACCCGCCTGTGCCTGGGCTCGGCGCTAACCCGCCAGGCCATCACGAAGCACCTGCGCGTCCTCGAGGGAGCCCGCATCGTGCGAAGCGTCCGAAGCGGGAGGGAAAGCCTGTTCGAGCTCGATCCGGCGCCGATACGCCAGGTGAGGACGTACATCGACTCGGTCTCCGAGCAGTGGGACAGGGCCCTCTCTCGCCTGAAGTCATTCGTGGAGGATGGCGCTCCCGGCCAGGGCTGACCGGGCCGGGACCGCGTCTCAAGGCAGTCAGTGCGCACCGGCGGCCTGGCGCCGGCCGCCGGTTGCATCCGGGGCTGCGATTCCGGGAGGGGCCTCGGCCGCGAGCCCTCGCCTTCGGCCGTTTTGGTCCCATAGTTTCGCGCCATGGCGCCAACCAAGGAGGCGAACACTGCGGAAGCGAGGGAGCGGGATGAATCGAATGAGCCCGTCTACATGGGCCTGCCCCACGAGCGCGTGCTGCGGGGCCGCCTGTATGTCGCCTTTGCCCTCACCGCGCCGGTGATGGCCCTCTCGATGGGCCCGATGCTGGCGCCCCGCCTTGCCCACGGCCTCGACCCGCGCCTTTCCGCCTGGTCGCAGCTCGTCCTGACCACGCCGGTTTTCTTCTGGTGCGGCTCCTTCTTCATCCGCCGGTGGTGGACCTCGATCCGCGAGCGCGACCCCAACATGTTCACGCTCACGGTGACGGGCACGGGAGCCGCGTATGCCTACAGCGTCTTCGCCGTGCTCCTCGGGGGCTCGTTTCCGCCGGCCCTGCGCACGGCGCACGGGGCGCCGCTCTACTTCGAGGCCACGGCGTTCGTGACCACGATCGTGCTGCTTGGCCAGATACTGGAGCAGCGCGCCAACGTGCGAACGGGCGCCGCGATTCGCGCGCTCATGGAGCTTGCGCCCCGCACTGCGCACCGCGTCGGCGCGGCGGGCGACGAAGAGGACGTGCCGCTCGAGGCCGTGCAGCAGGGGGACCTGCTGCGGGTGCGCCCCGGCGAGCACGTGCCGGTCGACGGCACGCTGCGCGACGGCGAGAGCGAGGTTGACGAGTCGATGCTCACGGGCGAGCCGGAGCCGGTCGTGCGGCGCGCGGGCGACGCCGTGAGCGCCGGGACCCTGAACACCACGGGAACCTTCGTTCTGCGGGCCCAGCGCGTGGGCAGCGAGACGATGCTTGCACAGATCGTGCGGCTGGTCGAGGAGGCGCAGGGCAGCGAGCCGCCGATCGCGCGCCTGGTCGACCGGGTCTCGGCGTGGTTCGTTCCCGGAGTCGTGCTGCTGGCGGCGGCCACCTTCCTGGCCTGGCTGGTCCTCGGGCCCGAGCCGCGCTTCATCTTCGCGCTCCTCAATTCGGTGGCGGTGCTCATCATCGCGTGCCCCTGCGCGCTCGGGCTTGCCACGCCCGTCTCCGTCGTGACGGCGATCGGCCGCGGCGCGAGGGCGGGCGTCCTTGTGAGGAACGCCGCCGCCCTGGAGCGCCTTGACTCGGTGGACACCCTCCTCATCGACAAGACGGGGACCCTCACCGAGGGGCACCCGCGGCTGGTCGCAATCGCGCCCGCGCCCGGGTACGACGAGGAGGGGCTCCTCTCGCTCGCTGCCGCGGCCGAGGCGCCGAGCGAGCACCCGATCGCGCGGGCCATCCTGGGCGCGGCCCGCGACAGGGGGCTTCGGGTCGCGCCAGCGTCGGAGTTTCGCGCGGAGCCCGGGGCCGGGGTGCGCGCCGTCGTGGACGGCAGGGCCGTCGAGGTGGCGCGGGGCCCCGCAGACGCGGATCCCCGCTCGTCGGCGACCCTGGTGAGCGTGACCCGCGACGGCCGGCCGGCGGGCACCCTGTCGCTTGCGGACGAAGTCAAGGCGACGACGCCGGGGGCGATCCGCGAGCTGCGGCGCCTGGGCCTTCGCGTTGTCATGGTGACGGGAGACCGGGAGTCCGCCGCGCGCTCGGTCGCGCAGGCGCTGGGGCTCGACGGCTACCACGCGGCGGCGACCCCCCAGAGGAAGCAGGAGCTCGTCCGCGAGTACCGCGCGCGCGGGGAGCGCGTGGCGTTTGCCGGCGACGGCCTGAACGACGCCCCGGCGCTCGCCGCCGCGGACGTCGGGATCGCGATGGGCACGGGGACAAGCGTCGCGATGCACAGCGCGGGCCTGGTGCTCGTGCGCGGAGACCTGGCCGCGCTCGTTCGCGCCGTGCGCCTGAGCCGCGCCACGCTCAGGAACATCCGCCAGAACCTCTTCTGGGCATTCGCCTACAACATCGTCGGTCTGCCGATCGGCGCCGGGGCGCTCTACCCCTTCACGGGCTGGCTCCTCAACCCGATGATCGCGGGCGCCGCGATGAGCCTGAGCTCGATCACCGTTGTGTCGAACGCGCTTCGCCTGCGCCGGGTGCGCCTCTAGCGCCGGCCGCCCCCGGATGGGATTGAAGTCGCCGCGCGGATGCGATTGGATCGAGGGACCGCTATGAGATGGAACGCTGACACGGCTCTTGCCGCCGCGAGGGGCTACCGCGAGGCCTGCGTGATTGCGGCGGCCGCGGACCTGGAGCTGTTCGACGCCTTCGCCGGGAAAAGGCTCACGCAGGCCCAGGCGGCGCGCAGGGTCCGGGGCGACCGGCGCGCGGTCGGGGTCCTGCTCGACGCGCTGGCGGCCCTGGGTCTCCTCGGCAAGTCCGGCCGGCGCTATTTCGTGCCGCAGGGCGTGGCCTCGGCCCTCACGGAGGGCGGCGGGCGCAGTGTCCTCGCGATGTGCCAGCACCACGCGAACTGCATGCGCCGCTGGGCGCAGCTGGCGAGGTGCGTGAGGACCGGCAGGCCGTCCGCGCGGGTCCCGAGCGTGCGCGGCGGGCAAAGGGACCACGCCGCCTTCATCGGCGGCATGCACAACCTGAGCTCAAGCCTCTCGCGCGTGATCGTGGCGGACCTCCAGCCCCTCCGCTTCACCCACCTCCTTGACGTCGGCGGCGCCTCGGGCACCTGGACCATCGCCTTCCTCGAGGCCAACCCCTCGGCCACGGCGACGCTTTTCGACCTTCCACGGGTCATCCCGATAGCGAGAAGGCGCCTGGCGAAGTCGGGGTGGGCGGGAAGCGTGCGCCTGGTGCCGGGCGACTTCTGCAGGGACGAGCTGCCGAAGGGGGCCGACCTGGCCTGGGTGAGCGCGATAGCCCACCAGAACTCCAGGGCGCAGAATCGCGAGCTCTTCCGGAAGATCTGCCGGGCGCTGGAGCCGGGCGGCAGGATAGCGATCAGGGATGTCGTGATGAGCGAATCCCGCACGAGGCCGGTCTCCGGCGCCCTCTTCGCGGTCAACATGCTCGTGTCGACGGCCGGGGGCGGGACCTTCACGTTCCGGGAGATCGCGCAGGACCTCAGGGCCGCGGGGTTTGCGGGCGCGCGCCTGGCCCGCCGCGGGGAGGGCAACGAGTCCGTCGTCGTCGCCAGGCGACGTCAGCCGAGCAGGCGCAGGATCCGGCGGAACATGCCCAGCTTCCCCCGGTAGGGCGGATACCTAAGCGGGATGTCGGGATATGTTGCGGCAACCTGGACGCTTCTCATGTGCGAGAAGGTGTCAAAGGTGGCCTCAAGGTGGTAGCGCCCCATGCCGCTCGCGCCGACCCCGCCGAAGGGCAGGTCCCGGTTGACCCAGTGGGTGAGCGTGTCGTTGATGGCGACGCCGCCCGACGAGGTGCGCCGCAGCAGCTCGCGCTGGCGGCCCCTGTCGGGGGAGAAGTAGTAGAGCGCCAGCGGCCGCGGCCGCTCGTTGACGAAGCGCACGGCCTCGTCGAAGTCCGCGACGGCCAGCACCGGCAGGATCGGCCCGAAGACCTCCTCCCTCATGACCGGGGCGTCGGGGGAAACGTCCACGAGCACCGTCGGGTGGATGCGCAGCGACGCGGCGTCATGCTCGCCCCCGCACAGGACCCGACCGTCCCTCAAGTACCCCACCAGGCGCTCGAAGTGCCTGGCGTTGACAATGCGGGCGACATCGGGACAGGGGGGCCTCCCGTAGAGGCGGGCGTGCTCGGCGCGCAGGTGCTCGAGGAATGCGGGGTGGGCGCTTCGCTCGACTAGGACGTAGTCCGGCGCAATGCAGGCCTGACCGGCGTTGAAGAAGCGACCGAAGAGTATCCGGCGCGCCGCCACATCCAGATGGGCGCCGGCGTCCACGATCGCCGGGCTCTTGCCCCCGAGCTCGAGGGTCACGGGGGTCAGGCGCTCGCTCGCCGCGCGCATGACCAGGCGGCCGACCGCTTCGCCCCCGGTGAAGAAGATGTAGTCGAAATGCTGGCCCAGGAGGGCGCGGGAGGCGTCGATCCCCCCCTCGAACACGAGCGCGTGCTCCGGTGGGAGCGCCTCCGCGACGATACGCGCCAGGACGGCCGAGCTTGCGGGGGCCATCTCGGAGGGCTTCACGACGGCGGTGTTTCCCGCCGCCAGCGCGCCCACGAGGGGCGTCAGGGAAAGCTCGAACGGGAAGTTCCACGGGCTGACTATCAGCACCGTCCCGTAGGGCTGGGGCTGGATGAACGCCCGCCCCGGGAAGAGCAGCCAGGGGGAGCGCCGGCGCCTCGGCCGCGACCAGCGCCGCAGCATGCGGATCGCCGTATCGAGCTCGCTCAAGACGCCCGCCATCTCGCTGCCCGCCACCTCGAAGCGTGGCTTGCCGAGGTCCTGCTCGAGGGCCAGGAAGACGGCCTCCTGCGCGCCGGTGAACGACGCCCTGAGGCGGCGCAGCGCCTCGATGCGGAAGTCGACCGGAAGCGTGGCGCCGCAGGCGAAGAACGCCCTTTGGAGCGCAACGGCTTCGGGCGCGGGGAGCGGCCCCGCCGGGGACGGCGCATCTTGCGGCGCCCGGGGCGCCGCTGTTGCGGGGTTCGTCACGTTGCTCATGGCGAGTAAGCGTACGCGAACCTCGTTCAGTCAAGACTCGCCGGGGTCGCCTGGCGCCGCCCCTCAGAATCCCTCGGGGTGGGCCGCCGGCTCGAGGACCCGCTCGGCGAAGCCCGGGCCGGACCACCTGACGTGCAGGCTGGCCGCCCCGGCCGCGTGGGCGTACCTTACCTCGACCTTGTGCGTGCGGCCCCCCTGCAGCCGCGCCGTGCCGACCGCGACCTCGCGCCCCTGGACAGCCTTCGAGACGGCGGGCCGCCCGTCGACCCAGAGCTCAGCGAGGCCGTCCGTGTCGACCGAGAACGTGTACACGCCGTCGGCGGGGGTGAGCAGCGAGCCCGCGAACCGCTCCGAGAAGTGGCTCCTGGGGACGCCCGCTGACGCGTCCGGCGAGCCGGCGCCCTCCTCGTCCGCGAGGTCGAAGTCGATCATCGGGGTCACGGACGACTTGAGCGGCCTCGCGAATGCGTCGTCGGCGTAGTACTGGACCGCGAAGAAGCGCGCTCGCTCAAAACCGTCGCGCCCGAGGAGCGCCCGGGCGTCGTCGAGCGACCACGGGTGGCCGTCGGGGTATACGATTCCGTGGAACGGCTCAGGCGTCTCGTCGGGCCTTGGCTTGTCCCGGTTCTCGCTCCACGCGAACCGGCAGTTGTCCCTGCCGATCCCGATCTCCCACATGATGTAGCCCACCTTCCCCCTGAAGTGCCCCACGATGCCCGGCACGCTCTGGCCCTGGCGGTTCATGCATTCGGTGCAGAGGGTGCGGGCTCCGCCCAGAAGCGCGTATGCGCCGTACTCGTGCCAGGACGGGAAGTCCGAGAACGGCCCGCCCGAGAAATCCCCTCCCGTCGCCGTCATGGGGATGGAGGTCCCCGTCTCGCGGATCCAGGCGGCCGCGTCCCGCTCAAGCCGCACGGTCGCGTCGCCCTTCGACGGCTCGTTGTAGATCTCCCAGAACGCCACGCGGGGGTCGTCCCTGTGCGCGCGCACGATGTCCTGGACATAGGCCTTGAGCCGGTCCCGGTGCTCCCCATAGTGCGAGCGAACGTCGTCCCCGGGGCAGACAAGCCACCGGCTGTTGTGGACGCCGGGCAGGGGGGCCGGGTAGCGGTAGTCCGCCGAGAGGAGCTGCGCGGGCGGCTGGTTCCAGCAGTCGTCGAAGAACACGAACTCCGTCCTGATCCCGTACCTGTCGGCGCGGGCGAGGAAGTCCGCGATGTCCGAAAGCAGGGCGTCGCGCTTCTTCAGGTAGACGTAGTAGTGGAGGTAGACGCGGACCACGTTCACGCCGTACACCGAGGCGTAGTGGAGCTCGCGGTCGTTGACCGCGGGATCGTACTGGTCCCACTGCTGGGCCTCGTTGACGCAGTTGGTCGGCACGAACACCGCGCCCTGGACCCAGGTCCAGTCCCGCCCCCCCTGCGCGGGGGCGACGGCCGTGGGCGCCTTGGGCGCGACGCAGCCCGCCGACACCCAGAGGACCAGGGCCGCTGTCGCCGCAAGGGTAGCCTTGGTTCGGGTCATGGGGTCTGGGGGGGCGAGGCGCCACGCTCTCACATCGGGCGGCGGGTGGGCGAGCCCGGTTTTCTTGCGGCCCGCCACCGTTACAATGGCGCAACACATCCGGGCCGAGTTGCGCCGCGCGGCCTGGGCGGCCAGCCTGCCGCCATGAGCAGCGATGCGCAGCAGGCCTTCAGCCTTCGCTCGTTGGTCGGGCACCGCGAGTCGGTGGCCGCCGACGTGCCCCTTGAGGAGCTGCACCGGCGCTTTGCCGAGAACGGCCGCGAGTTAGTGGCGGTGCTCGACGCCGGGACGCTCCTCGGCGTGTGCGCCCGGCGCGAGATCGCGATGAAGCTCGGCGCGCGCTTCGGCTTCGCGCTCTTCGCGCGCAGCCCGGCCCGCGAGCACATGATGGCGTCCGTGCTGAGGCTGCGCCCCTGCCCGAGGCCCTCTCGGGCGTCTCGGGCAGGGCCAACGAGTTCTTCTACGACGACGTGCTGCTGGTCGACGCCCAGGGGGCCTTCATGGGGTTCATCCTCGTGCACGCCCTCGTGCGCCTGCAGACCCAGCTCCTGCTCGGGAACATCGTCGCCCTCGAGCGCTCGCGCCAGGAGATCTCGGAGAAGAACCGGGCCATGGAGGAGGACCTACTCATGGCGCGGGAGGTGCAGCTCGCCATGCTGCCGGCGCCGGCCGCGCCCGGCCGCGGCGTGCGCTGGCGCTTCTGCTCCCATTATGCGCCCGCCGGGGGCGTGAGCGGCGACTTCTTCCAGTTGCTGCAGGTCTCCGACGCCTCCGCGGGGATCCTCGTCTGCGACGTGATGGGCCACGGCGTCAGGTCGGCCCTCGTGACGGCGATGGTGCGGGCCTTCGCGGAGGACCTGCGCCCGGACGCGACCGACCCGGGCAGGCTCCTCACGCGGCTCAATCGGAGCCTGACCGCCGTGCTCCGCCAGTCGGGCACGCTTCTCTTCGTGACGGCCGCATACGCTTTTCTCGACGCCGCCGCGTCCACGCTCGTCTACGGGCAGGCCGGCCACCCGACGGGCTTTCTCAGGGGCGCCGCGGGCGACGTGGAGCCGCTGCCCGCGCCGGGCGAGGTGGCCGGCCCGGCCCTGGGCCTCATCGAGGACCACGAGTACGTCGCAGGCAGGCGCGCCATCGCCCCCGGGGACGCGGCGATCCTGTTCACCGACGGGGTGTTCGAGGTGCGAAACAAGGCCGGGGAGGAGTGGGGCCTGGAGCGGCTGCAGGCAGAGATAGCGCGCCGGCGGGGCCGCGCCGCGGCCGAACTGCTCCCGGCGCTCGTCGCCGAGGCCGCGAGGCACGCGGGCGGGGCGCCATTCGACGACGACGTGTGCCTGGTCTCGCTGGAGACGCTCTGAGGGAAGGGGGCCCCGCGCGGCAATGCCCGCTTTTGGGTTGCGCGCAGGTTCCTCCCGACCACATTTGGCGCGGCAATGGAATCTGCCTTCCCGCCCGCGGGTGAACCGCCGGAATCCTCCGGCCGATGACTCCTACTGAGAGTTAGCGCGCAGCAGATCATCATGTCCCTATATCTATGGATAGCGATGGGCAGCGCCCTGGGGGGCACCGCGAGGTTCGCGCTCTCGGGCTACGTCGCGCACCACTTCGGCGAGACGTTCCCCTGGGGGACGCTCGTGATCAACGTGACCGGCTCCTTCGTGATCGGGTTCTTCTTCACGCTCACGTCCCCAGAGGGCCGCTGGGTCGTCGGCTCCGACGGCCGCCAGTTCTTCATGACCGGCATCTGCGGCGGCTACACGACCTTCTCGTCGTTCAGCCTGCAGACCCTCAACCTCGCGCGCGACGGGGACTGGCTGCGGGCGGCCGGAAACGTCGCCGGCTCGGTCGTGCTCTGCCTGCTGGCCGTCTGGCTGGGCCACGTCGCGGCTTCGCTGATCAACGCGTCGAAGGGGCCCTAGCCCATGGACCTGCCAGCCGAATCGCGCCTGCAGCGCTTCCTCGTGGGGGAGCGCGCGCGCCACGGGCAGCGGCCCCTCCGCAGGGCGGTCGTTCTCGAGGCCCGGCAGACGCGCCTGGCGGGCGCGACCGCCGTGCGCTGCGTCCCAAGGGCCACGGCAAGTCGGGCCGGGTCCGCAAGAGCAGGGTCCTTAGGCCCTTGGACGACCTGCCCCTCGTCGTGGAGGGGATGGCTCCCTCCGGGCTGGCGGCGCTGGAGAGGGTGCGCGCGCAATTCTACCGGGGCGCCAGGGCGCCGGCTTGACCTGGGATGAAGGTCACGCGCGCACGGATCGTGGCGAACGGGTTCAGGTGCCTCTGCCCCAACTGCGGGCGGCGCACGATCTTCATGCCGGGGCGCATGTTCAAGGTGAACCCGAGCTGCCCGAACTGCGGACTGAGGATCGAGGTGGGGGACGGCGCGTTCCTGGGGCCCTTCGTCATCAACTACGCGATCACGGCCTTCGGGATCGTGGTGCCCCTCTTGGTGCTGTACGCCGCCGGGAAGATCGGCCCCATTGCCGCGCTCGCGCTCTCGCTCGTGGCGGCGCTTCTCGTGCCGCTGCTCCTCTACAGGCTGTCCTGGTACCTGTGGCTCGCCCTCTACTATTTCTTCCTGCCCCAGGACGTTCCCGCCAACCTGGAGGGCAGGGCGCCCGACGACGAGTGAGCCGGCGCCTGTCGCACGGATTGCGCCCATGACGCGGACGATCGCCAGCGTTGCCGAGGTCGCCGGGGCGTTCCTCAAGCTGGGGCTCTCCTCGTTCGGCGGGCCGGTCGCGCACCTGGGGTACTTCCAGAGGGAATTCGTCGTTCGCCGCCGCTGGCTTGACGACGCGGCATTTGCCGACCTGGTCGCGCTCTGCCAGTTTCTTCCCGGGCCCGCCAGCAGCCAGGCCGTGTTCGCGATCGGCATGCGAAGGGCTGGCCTCGCGGGCGCGATCGCCGGCTCGGCCTGCTTCATCCTGCCTTCCGCGCTCGCCATGGTCCTTTTCGCCTACGGCGTCGGCTCGATGGGCGACGTGTCGCGCTCCGGCTGGGTGCACGGGCTCAAGCTCGCCGCGGTCGCCGTCGTCGCGCGGGCGGTGTGGAGCATGGCCTCGAAGCTGTGCCCGGACTGGCCGCGGCGCCTGCTCGCGCTCGCTTCAGCCGCGGCCGTGCTCCTGCGCCCGGGGGTGGCGAGCCAGGTCGGGGCGATCGCCGCATGCGCCCTCGCGGGCTGGCGGCTCGGCCGGGGCGAGGAGTCCGGGCGGGAGCCCGCGCCCGGGATCGGCCGCGCGCACGCCTGGGCCATCGCCTCGCTCGCATGTTTCGGGCTTCTCCTCGTCGTGCTGCCCCTGCTCGAAAGGCAGACGGGGAGCCGCGATCTCGCTGTCTTCGACGGCTTCTACCGCTCCGGGGCGCTCGTCTTTGGCGGCGGCCACGTGGTGCTGCCGCTGCTGCGGGCGGAGGTCGTGCCGCCGGGATGGGTGAGCGACGGCATGTTCCTCGCGGGCTACGGCGCGGCGCAGGCCATCCCGGGGCCGCTGTTCACGTTCGCGGCCTACCTGGGGACGCTGATCTACCGCGGCCCCCACGCCTGGGCCGGCGGGCTGCTCGCCCTGTTTGCGATCTTCCTGCCGGGCTGGCTCGCCGTGGGCGGGGCATACCCGTTCTGGCACGTCCTGCGCGGGACGGCCTGGGCCAGGGCCGCGCTTCGCGGCGCCAATGCGGCGGTCGTGGGGATTCTGCTGGCCGCCCTCTACCGGCCGGTGTGCACCGAGGGAATCAGGAACGCGGCCGACGTCGCGGCCGCCGTGGTCGCGGTCGCGCTCCTGGGGACGGCGCGCATGCCCCCGTGGCTGCTGGTAGCCGTGATGGGCGCCGCGGGCCAGTGGCTCCTTCGCTAGGCCGCGGCCCTAGGCCTCCTTGCGGGAGAGCCTGTAGACCAGGAAATAGTACGCGGAGCCGAGAACCGCCGCCACGCCGGCGGCCCAGATCGTCATCTCGCGGATCTCGCCGTGCATCAGCTTCTCGTCCTGGCCCGCTATCTTCGAGACGTAGGCCAGCACGCCGCACCAGAAGAGCGACCCGATGAACGTGTAGAGCGAGAACTTCCAGTACGTCATCCTCACGATTCCGGCGGGGATCCCGATCAGGTGGCGCACAACCGGGAGCATGCGCGAGAGGAAAATGCCGAAGCTGCCGAAGCGCTGGGACCAGCGCTCCGCCTGCTCCACCTTCCCGGCCGGGATGAAGATCAGCCGCCCGTACTTGACGACCAGCGGCCGGCCGGCAAGGCGCGACACCCAGTACATGGCGCTCGCGCCAAGCAGGCTGCCGATCGCGGCCGCAAGGACGATGCCGGGCAGCGTCATCGAGCTGTGGCCGCCGGTTGCAAGGATGACCGCCGGCGGAATGACGAACTCGCTTGGCAGCGGGACCACGGAGCTCTCAAGCGCCATCAGGAAAACGATGTACGCGTATCCCCCCGTCTGCAGCGAATGCTGATAGGAGGCGAGGAGGCTCTGGACTAGCTCGTGCAAAGGGCCGGTCAGACGTCCGGCTTGGTCTTGCGCAGGCCCAATATCCGGTCGCCGGCCTTCCACTGGCCGCGCTTCTTCAGTAAGTCGATGCGCTCGAAGCGCTTCAGGACATTGCGCTTGACGACGATACCGCTCGAACCCTGGAGACTCTTGTGCTGCGACATTGTGGAAGGGGGGACAAAAGTTGGGAGTTAAAGGGTTGATGGGGTAACCACCGCCCCGGTGTAAGACAAGGAGAAATTCACCCTTGACCCCCCCTTCGCTCTCGTCAGCTTCGACCTCTTCGCTCTAGAATCCACAATGTTATGAGGGACGACTACATCAAACAGGCGCTTGGAAGGATTACGGACCCGAACGTGCTGATCAACGTAGTTTCGCGCCGCGTCAAACAGCTCAAGCGGGGAAACCGTCCCTTGGTCGAATCTCTGGAAAAGCTTTCGCCGGAGGATATTGCGCTTCGCGAGATCATAGAGGAAAAGATCAGCTTCGAGGCAGGCGACAACTGACCTTTGGCGGCGCCCGGCGGGCGCGGCAGGATGCGGTCGAGCGCGGGCCTTGCAACCGGCACCCATGGCTGCGCAACCAAACAGCGGCTCCACGCGCCTGACGGAAGTCAGGAACTCGAAGGTATTCAGGGACTTCGTTGTCGGGGAGAGGTTTGAGGCGGGGATCGAGCTGCTGGGCACCGAGGTTAAGTCCGTGCGCACGGGTAAGGCGCAGGTGAGCGACGCCTTCTGCCGGGTCGAGAAGGGCGAGGTCTGGATGTACGGCTCGCACATCGAGCCGTACACATACGGCAACTCGCTGAACCACGACGCCAAGCGCCCCCGCAAGCTCCTCCTGCACCGCAAGGACATCCGCAAGGTCGCCCTCGCCATGGATGCCGGCGGCAAGGCCCTGATCCCGCTTCGCATGTACTTCAAGAAGGCCCTCATCAAGGTCGAGGTGGCCCTCTGCACGGGAAAGAAACTTTTCGACAAACGCGAGGACCTGAAGAAGAAGGACCAGATGCGAGAGGTGAACAGGGCCCTGAGGTCGCGCCGCGGATGAAGAGGCGCCCCGATTCGGTCGTCGTGCGCGTGCCGGCGAGCACCTCGAACTGCGGCGCCGGCTTCGACACCCTGGGCCTGGCGCTTCGCCTCTACAACCGCGTCACGGTCACCGCGCACGCGGGCAGCGCGCCGCTGCCCGATACCCCGGCGGACGCTCGGGCGCTGCCCATGGTGGCCGAGGCCGCGGACTCGTTCGCTGCCGCGACCGGAAGGCGCGCGGGCTTCCGCTACCGCATCGAGGGCGAAGTGCCCGCGGCGCGCGGCCTGGGCTCAAGCGTGACCGTGGTTGCCGGCGTCCTGGCGGGCCTGGACGCGATCCACGCGACGGCGCTCGGGCGCAGCCGCCTGGTCGGGCTCGTCGCAGCGATCGAGGGGCACCCCGACAACGCCGGCGCCGGGATACTCGGCGGATTCTGCGTTTCGAGATCGGACCCGGCGACGGGGGCCTACGTGGACACGCAGCGCTTCGACGTGCCCGCCGACGTCTCCTTCGTGGTCGTCTCGCCGCCCGTGGAGCTTGTGACCAAGGAGTCGCGGGGGGCCCTCCCGGCCAAGCTTCCCTTCTTCGACGCCGTTAAGAGCGTCAACAGCGCGGCCTACCTGGTCGCGGCCTTCGTCTCCGGCGACTTCGCGAGGCTCGCGCACAGCGCCGGCGACTTCATCCACGAGCCCTACCGCCTGCCCGCGATCCCGGGCGGAAGCAGCGCCATAGCGGCCGGGATAACGGCGGGCGCCTGGACGGGATGGCTGAGCGGCTCGGGCTCGAGCGTCCTTTGCGTGTGCGAAAGTTCCAGGGCCGAGGCGGTCTACAAGGCCATGACATCCGCTTTCGCGGCCGCCTCGATGGTCAGCGAGGGCCGCATCCTCGGGGCCGACAACGACGGCCTGACGGTCACGGGCTGAGCGGCCCCCGGGTTGAGCTACTCGTTTCGCTGGGACGGGACGTCATCTCCGGGCCAGACCCTGAGCACGGCCTCGGTGAGCGGCTGCCATCCGAAGGGCTTATGCAGGCGCATCTTCAGCCTCTTCAACCGGGCGAGGTCGTCCTTGATGGGGTTCAGGTCGTGCCCTGAGATGATGATGAAGGCCGCGTTGGGTGCTATCTTCGACGCCCTCCTGATGAACTCGACGCCGTCCATCTGGGGCATCGAGTAGTCGGTGACGACGACGCCGGCCGGGATCTTGGAAAGCGCCCCGAGGGCCTCCAGGGGACGGGTGAAGGCATAGACCGCGCAGTCCAGGTTGTCGGCGATCATCTGCGCCATCAGCTCGACGTACGACTGCTCATCGTCGACGATGACGATGCAGCGGCGTGGCTCGTGGCTTCTCTTGCCGGCGGGTTTCACTCTCGTTGTGGCGATGGGCCCCGATCCTATTGGCCGGCAGGTAAAATGCAACCCGCAAGAGTCTTGCATTATCCGGGATCCTGGCAAGAAACCTCCCCAGGAAGGCCGGCGGCCAAAGGCGCATGATGATACACATAGTCCTCTTCCAGCCCGAGATCCCGCAGAACACGGGAAATGTCGGGCGCATGTGCGCCCTCACCCGCTCGCGCCTGCACCTCATCCACCCGCTGGGCTTCAGGATCACCGACCGGAACCTCAAGCGGGCGGGCATGGACTACTGGTTCTCTCTCGACGTCCACGAGCACGCCGACTGGAAGGCGTTCCGCGCGAGCGGGCTCGCCCCGAGGCGCCTTTGGCTGTTCACGACCCGCGCCAGCCTGAGCTTCTGGGACGCCGGGTTCGAGGACGGCGACGGGCTCGTCTTCGGAAACGAGGGGAGCGGGGCGCCCGACTGGCTCCACAAGGAGATGGAGGGGCGCCGGGTCACGATCCCCCACGCGAACCCGGAGCTTCGCTCCCTCAACCTGAGCACCGCGGCCGGCATCGCCGCGTACGAGGCGCTGCGTCAGACGGGCGCCCTGCGCGGGGGCTGAAGTATTTTGGGGTAGCCTCCGGCGGTCGGCGGCCCAAGATGGCGCGCGCATGAGCGAATCCCGACTCAAGATCTTCGCAGGAAACTCCAACCGGGCGCTGGCCGAGGACATCTGCCGCACCATTGGCGTGCCCCTCGGCGAGGCCACCGTCTCCACCTTCCCCGACGGCGAGACGTTCGTGAAGATCGACGAGAACATCCGCGGCCAGGACGTGTTCATCATCCAGTCGACCTGCCCGCCGACGAACCAGCACCTGATGGAGCTGCTGATCATGATCGACGCGGCGCGCCGCGCCTCGGCCCAGCGGATAACGGCCGTCATCCCGTTCTACGGGTACGCCCGACAGGACCGCAAGGACCAGCCCCGCGTCCCGATCACCGCGAAGCTGGTCGCGAACCTCCTGGTGTCCGCGGGCGCCAACCGCATCCTCACGATGGACCTGCACAGCCAGCAGATCCAGGGGTTCTTCGACATCCCGGTGGACCACCTCTACGCCTCGCCCGTCTTCTTCGAGCACCTGGGCATGGGCAAGCAGGAGTCGCTGGTCGTGTGCTCTCCCGACATCGGGGGGATGAAGATGGCGGCGGCCTACGCGGACGTCCTCGGGGCGAGCCTCGGCATGGTGGCCAAGAGGAGGAAGAGCGCCACCAAGGTGGAGGCGATAAGCGTCGTCGGCGAGGTCGACGGCTGCGACGTCCTGCTGGTCGACGACATCACGGAGACCGCGGGCACGCTCGCCGCGGCGGCTGCGATGCTGCGGGGAAAGGGCGCGCGCTCGGTGCGGGCGGCCGTCAGCCACTGCATCCTGGGCGACATCGCCTACGAGCGGCTCAAGGGCGGCCTCCTGGACGAGCTGATCACAACCAACACGGTGCCGATCGACACGAGGGGCCTGCCGATAACGGTCCTGAACGTGGCGGGGCTCCTCGGCCAGGCGATCCAGCGCATCAACACGAACGAAAGCATTACGAGCCTATTTCGCATCAAGGGCTTCTGAAAAAGGGGTCCGGCCCCGGTTTGTGGAACTTGTCAGGCCCGCGTATGGTCACCCGTCTCTCTTATATGAAACTCAGCTTCATTCCCAGGCTCCAGGCAGCCTCCCTCATGGTCGCGGCCCTGGCGCTAGCGGTCGCGGCGCGCGGCGACGGCGCCTCCGGCCTGCCGGCCGCGAAGATGCCCGAGCTCAAGAAGGACTTCTCGCCGGTCAACGACGGAAAGTCAGGCCTCATAACGAGCTACGCGGACATCGTCGACCCCGTGCAGAAGGAGGTCGTGTCGATCGAGTCGGCGAAGATCGTGCGCGAGCAGATCAACCCCATCATGCGCCAGTTCTTTGGCGACATCCCCGAGGACGAGCGCGAGCACAAGGAGATGGGGCTCGGCTCCGGGGTGATCGTCTCGTCCGACGGCTACATCCTGACGAACAACCACGTTATCGAGGGGGCGGACGAGCTCACGGTGGATTTGCCCGACGGGCGCAAATTCCCGGCGAAGGTCGTGGGCGCCGACCCGAAGACCGACGTCGCGGTCGTCAAGATCGAGGCGACGGGCCTGCCGGTCGTCACGTTCGCCGACAGCGACAAGCTGCGGGTCGGCGACATCGTCTTCGCGCTTGGCAACCCCCTTGGCGTTGGCGAGACCGTCACCATGGGCATTGTCTCCGCAAAGGGCCGCAGCAACCTCGGCATCCTCGACGAAGTTAACGGCTACGAGGACTTCATCCAGACGGACGCGGCCATCAACATGGGCAACTCCGGCGGCGCACTGGTCGACGCGAAGGGAAGGTTGATCGGGATCAACAGCGCGATCATGTCGCCCTCGCGCGGCAACATCGGCATCGGCTTCGCGGTGCCCGTCAACATGGCCGCCAACGTGATGAGGAGCCTCATCGAGACGGGCACGGTCTCGCGCGGGTTCCTGGGCGTCACGGCGGACCCGCTGACGCCCGACGTGGCCGAGCAGGTCGGCCTGCCCAAGGACACGAAGGGCGTCATCGTCACCTCCACCGGCGCCGACAGCCCGGCCGAGAAGTCCGGGATCAAGCGCCGCGACGTCATTCTCACGGTAAACGGCAAGTCGATCGAGAGCCACGACGAGCTGCGCCTGACGATCTCCCAGATGCCCCCGGGCACCAAGGTCGCCCTGGAGATCTCGCGCGACGGAAAGCCGATCACGATGAGCGTCACGCTGGCCCAGGTCGCGGAGAAGCCGAACGAGATCCTCGACGGAATCGAGGTCGCGAAGCTGACTGACGAGGTGCGCCGCCACCTCGGCCTCGACGCCCGGACGACGGGCCTCGTGGTCACCGGGGTGAGCGAGAAGTCGGACTATGCCCAGGACCTGCCCGTGGGCGCGGTCATCATCGAGATCAACAGGAACCCGGTCGACGACGTCGCGGCCGCCAAGGCGCTCCTCCATCCCGGCCACAACCTGCTGCTCGTCGCCTACCGCGGCCTCCAGCGGTGGCTCGTGGTGACCAAGCGCTAGGGCGGCGTCCGGATAAGGGGCGCGCGTTAGCTCCCTGGCTTCTCCACGGGTATACTCGCAAGCTCCTCGGGCACCTTGTCGGCAGGGTAAGTGGGGAAGCTCAGCTCGAGCAGCGAGGCGGACGGGACGTCGAATCGCGCGCTTCCCGCGCTGCGGTCAACCAGCATGGCGATCCCCGCCGGCGCGCCCCCGGCTCTGCGGATGATGTCCAGGCACTCGACGACGCGGCCGCCGCGCGTCACGACGTCCTCCACGACGAGCACCCTCTCGGCGGCCCCGATCCTGAAGCCGCGGCGCATGACGAGGACGTTGCTCTCCTTCTCGCAGAAGATGTAGCGGGCGCGCGCCTGGCGCGCCACCTCCTGGCCGATGACCAGGCCGCCGATCGCCGGCGCCAGCACGGTCGAGAAGGCCCATCCCTCTCGGCGCACCTTCGCCAGCAAGAGCTCGGCCAGGCGCTCGACTGCGTCCATGTGCTGGCACACCTGGGCGCACTGGAAGTAGTGGGCGCTGTGAAGGCCGGAGCGCAGCACGAAGTGGCCAGTCAGGAGCGCGCGCGTTCGCGTGAAGATGTCGAGAATCTCCTTCTGGGACGGATCCATCGGCCCGCGAGTCCAGACGCTTCGCGGCGCCAGGGCAACCTTCGAGCTAGCGCGAAGCGTTGAATATTGCGTGCGCACCGGGTACATTTTCACCGCAGTGGCGACAACGAACATGGCGGTGGACTCCCAGCGGATCGCGCTTGAAGACGAGCTCGGCGACGTGCTCGAGAAGGCGATGAACTGCGCGGGTCTGACGCCCGAGGCGCTGGCCGAGAGGTCAGGGGTCGCCGTCTCGCGGATCCTGGACGCCATCGACTACCGCCCCGAACTCGGAGCCGCGGAATGCTCCAGGCTCGCCGCCGCGCTCGGCCTGAACGAGGTCGGCCTGTGCGCCCTCGCGTCGGGCAAATACCCACTGCCGGGGGCCGACGGGCTTCCCTTCCAGCTGTGGCCGCTGCGGATGGCGCACGGGATCGGGGTCGTCAACGCCTACGTTGTCCAGGGCGGCCCGGCCGGCCCGGGGCTCCTATTTGACACTGGCCCCGGGGCGGGCGCCCTCGAGGGGGTCTGGCCGAGGCAGGTGCCGGTTATCGACGCCATCTTCGTTACGCACATCGAGGCGGAGCACGCGGGCGGCCTTCCCTGGGCCGCGGAGAGGTTCCGGGTCGGCGGGGCCCGCATCCCGGCGGGGGCCTGCGTTGCGCACGGCCTCCCTATGGGCGAGGGGGAGACGGTCGCCCTGGGGGACTTGGCGGTGACGGCGTTCAGGACCCCGGGCCACTGCGCGATGCACAACTGCTACCATGTGCGCTCGACGCAGGTTGCGTCCGCGCGCTCGCTCCTCGTCTCGGGAGACCTGGTCTTCGCCGGGTCGGCGGGCGGCCCCTACCACTGCAAGAGGCAGCTCAGGGAGCACCTGCGGCGGGTCCTGGCCGCGGTGCCTGAGGACACCGTGGTCGCCCCGGGCCACGGCCCGATGACCACGGCGGGAAACGAGCTTCGCTTCAACCCGTTCGTGTCCTAGGCGCGGCCCTACGGCGCGTCGACGATGATGGCGACCGCCGAGGCGTTGTCCGGCCCGCCGCGCTTGACCGCAAGCTCCACGAGGCCGTGGACGATCGCGAAGGGCGTGCCCCCCGCCGCTGCGATCTCGCGCAGCTCGCGCTCGGTCACGAGGCGCGTGATGCCGTCCGTGCAGAAGAGGTAGCGGTCGCCGGCCGCGAGCGGCAGCTCGAGAAGGTCCACCTCGGGGGGGAGCGCCTGGCCGATGCAGCGGGTGAGCGCGCCGCGCTGGGACTCGCTGTAGTAGACGACCTCGCCGCGGGCCCTGCGCCGGCGGGCCTCGTTCTCGACGGAATGGTCCTCGGTGAGGTGCACAAGCTCGCCGTCCCTCAGGGAGAACGCGCGCGAGTCGCCGACGTGGGCCAGCCTGAGCCTCGAGGCGCGGATGCACGCGATCGTGAGGGTCGAGCCGATCCCCAGGCCCGGACTAAGCCGCAGCCCCAGGCTGACCACGGCGTCGTTTGCCGCCGTGACGATCGCCTTCAGGTCCAGCTCGGCGTCGCGAGGCACGGCCTGCACGGCAGCGTTCACGTAGTCGACCGCAGCCTGGGCGGCCTCGGCCCCCCCGGGGAGGCCGCCGACGCCGTCAGCTACGCCGAACAGCAGCGCCGCCTCGTTGAACAGGACGCGATCCTCGTTCTCCTTTCTGACCTTGCCAATGTCGGAGAAGCTCGCGGCGCGAAGGAGGGTCATTGGAAGGGTGCAAGGATACGCCGCCGAGGTTCAGGTGAAAGGACGAAATAGCTCGTCGCGGTTCTCGCGCGTGAGCCTCGCGAACTCCGTCTTCGGGAGGCTCCGGACAAAAAGCCGCCCGTAGGACTTGGCGAGGACGCGGCTGTCGAGGATGGTGATGACGCCGCGGTCCGCCTTTGTGCGGATGAGCCGACCGACGCCCTGGCGGAACTGTATCAGCGCCACAGGCAGCGTCAGCTCGCCGAAGGGGTCCCCGCCGCGCGCGCGCACGAGGTCAGCCTGCGCCTCGGCTATGGGGTGCGTCGGGGGCCTGAAGGGCAGGCGGGCGATGATCACCTGCGAGAGCGCGTCCCCGGGAACGTCGATCCCAATCCAGAAGCTGTCGGTGCCGAAGAGGACCGCGTCGCCCGCCGACCTCATCCGCTGCACGAGCTCGGTCCTCGAGAGCCCGCCCCCCTGCATGAGGAAGGGCCGGCCCTGGGCCGCCAGCTGCGGCCCCACGATCGCCGCCACGGCTTGCATGTCGCGGTAGCTCGTGAAGAGGACGAGCGAGCCGCCCCGGACCCTGGCGCAGCAGAAGCCGGCGTAGTCCGCCAGCGCGTCTATCGACGTGCGCGACTCCTCCTGAGAGGGCAGGGGGATGTCCGCGGCGACGAAGACGCGCATGTTGCTCTCGAAGTCGAACGGGGAGCCCGCGATCTCCGCCCTCGCCGCGGAGGCGCCGACCTTGGCCGCGAAGGGCCCAATCTCGCCCCCGACGGCGAGCGTCGCGCTCGTGCAGACGACGCTGACGCCCGCGCCGAACAGGCAGCGCTCGAGCTCCGGGGCCACATCGACGGGGGCGCTCCTCAGGGTGACGATCGTCTGCCTGCGCCCTGAACGCTCCGCCCAGTAGACATGGCCGGCGTTCGACAGGCCCAGCCACTCGTCGACCGCGCCTCGGATGGCGCGAAGACGACCCCTCTGCTCGAGGAGCTCGTCGCGCTCGCGGCCGTCCTCGAGCGTGTCGGCGGCCTTGGCGACGCAGCGCTCCAGGGTCGCGAGCGGTTCGCAGGGAAGGGCCTCGGCGACGCCCGGCTCCCTGACGCGCACGACAGAGCGCTCGGCGAGGAGCCCGCCGCAGAGGAACGCGAAGAACTGCGCCGACGCCTCGAGGGCGTCGGCGACCTTCTGGCGCAGCTCGGCGTCCGCCCGCCTAGCCATGATCCCGCGCCTCGTCTTCGGGTTGTAGAGGTGCCTGAGCGAGCGCTCGACCCCGAGGCTGCTGAGCGACAGGCCGAAGCTCTCCTGGGCCACCTCGGGCACCGTGTGCGCCTCGTCGAGGACGGCAAAGTCCCCGGGGAAGAGCACCCCCCCAGCGTCGGCCGCCGCGCCCTCGGCCCGGGCGCCGCCGGCGCTGATCAGCGAGAAGAGGAGCGCGTGGTTGACGACGATCACCTGGGCCGAGCGCACCCGCGCGCGCGCCCGCTGGTAGAAGCACCTCGCGCAGTCGCAGCTCCTCCTCGAGCACGCGGAGGAGTCGGCGTTCACCGCGTCCCAGACCTCGGGGTCCGGCGGCGGCTGCAGGTCGTGCCGCAGGCCGGTCGGCGTCGCCGCCGCCCAGTCCGCGATGCGCACGAGCTCCGCGTAGCCGGCGTCGTCAAAGAGGCTCGCCCGCTCGGCCAGCGCGTGCGAAAGCCTGGACGTGCACAGGTAGTTCGACTTGCCGACGAGGACCGTCGCGGCGAACCCTCCGTAGCGGGCGAGCTCGGGGACGAGGCCGAACAGGCGCCTGCACAGGGGCAGGTCGTTCTTCTCGACCTGCTCCTGGAGCGAGATCGTGTGCGTCGACACGATCATCTGGCGGCCGCAGTCCGTGGCGTGGATGATCCCGGGCACGAGGTAGGCGAGGGACTTGCCTATCCCGGTGCCCGCCTCGAAGAGCAACGGCTCGTCGCACCGGAAGGCCTCGGCGACCGCGTTGGCCATCCTCTCCTGGCCGGCCCGGTGCTCGAGGCCCATGGCCTCCTGCAGCCAGCCGCCCTCCGCGAAGGCCCGCGCCGCCAGCTGCAAAGCTCGGCTCGGCGTGGGCGGTGCTGGGGCGGTGTCATCGCGGATGCCAATCATGGGGCGTTCCCCGAGACGAAGGGGTCGCGCCACCCGGGGAGCAAATGAATTACTGGGTATGCACATGACTCAACCGACCACTACCCGTGGTGGTTTGCGCCATCGTAGAGAAACCACTCCATTCCATCGTACAACAAGCTCTTGCGACGCCACTCGAACCTGTTCGACGCAATCCGCACCCACAACCCCTAGTAGATGGTTGAGTCATGTGCATACCCAGTAATGAATTTGCGCAGGAATCGGGCCGGTGCGACTTTTGGCCTATGACGCCGCCCGCCGGCCACGGTGAAGACTGGGTCGACGCCCTTGTCAGCTTCCTCAGGCAGGAGCCCGGGGTGAGCGCCGTGCGCGTCGATCCGGGGGCCCATCGCATCGCGGTCGCCACCATCGGCAGGGAGACTCAGGCCGACCTCGAGGAGCGCCTGGCGAGGACCATCTCCGCCATCGAGGCGGGCCTGGCCGCGGCCCCCGTGGGCGCGACGCCTTCCGGATACCGGCTCAGCCGCGACGGCGGGGCCACCATTGTGGGGCGGGAGACCTGCGAAACCGCCGAGAGGCTCTGGCTGTGGAGGGAGGTCCGCTGGCCCGAGGAGGCGCCCGGCCGCAAGCCGCCGCACGCCGAGGAGGACTGGCGCACGCTCGCCCTGCTGTCCTGCGCCTGCGCCTGCGCCGGGGTCGCGGGCGCGCTCGCGGGGCGGTTCACCCCGGGCGTCCCTTGGCTTGCGAGGGCCATCTACTCGGCCGGCCTCGTGGCCGGGGGTTTCGACGCGGCGATCGACTCATGGGAAAACCTGCGCGAGCGAAAGATCGACATCCATTTCCTCATGCTCGCTGTCGCCGCGGGGGCGGTCCTCGTCGGGGCGTGGGGCGAGGCCGTGCTCCTGCTCACGCTCTTCTCCGCCGCGGGCGCCATGGAGGGCTACGCTCTCGACCGCACGCAGCGCGAGATGAGCGCACTCCTGAAGAGCGCCCCGAAGCGCGCCACGGTCGTCCTCTCCGACGGCTCGGAGAGGGAAATCGACGCCGTGGACCTTCGGCCCGGCCAACGCATCAGGGTCAGGCCCGGCGAGGCATTCGCTGCGGACGGGATCGTCACGGGTGGCGAAAGCTCGTGCGACGAGTCGGCGATCACGGGCGAGGCCGTCCCGGTCGAGAAGCGGCCGGGGGAGCCCGTGTTCAGCGGGACGGTCAACCTCTGGGGGGCACTGGATGCCGATGTGTCGCGCCTTCCCTCGGAAAGCACGCTGGAGCGCATCATCCGCCTGATACGGACCGCGCAGAAGATGAGGGCGCCAAGCGAGCGGTTCACAGACCGGTTTGGAACGGGCTACACCTACCTGGTGATAGGCGGCGCGCTCGCGGGGTTCCTCGTTTGGTGGTTGGGCTTCGGACTGCCGCCGTTCGACAACACCACGGGGGTGAGGTCGGCGTTCTACCGGGCCATGACGCTCATGGTGGTCGCGAGTCCGTGCGCCCTCGTGCTCTCGATCCCGTCGGCCATCCTCGCCTCGATCGCGCGCGGGGCGCGCCACGGCATCCTTTTCCGGGGGGGGGCCGCGGTCGAGCGGCTCGCGGACGTCGACGTCGTCGCCCTGGACAAGACAGGCACCCTGACGACGGGCGAGCTGTCGGTGGAACGCATCGAGAGCTTCCCGCCCGGTAAGGAGGCCGAGGTCCTGGCGATGGCTGGCGCCCTCGAGTCAAAGTCGCAGCACCCGATCGCCCGAGCGATCCTGAGACGCGTCAGGGCCGACGGCGTCGCACTGCGCGAGGTGGAGGATTTCCGCTCGATGACAGGCCAGGGGCTGAAGGGCAGCCTGGGCGGCTCCACGCTCTTCATCGGCCGCCGCGAGCTCCTTGAGGGCGGGCCGCTCGCCGGCTGGGCGAAGACGCTCCCGGACGCGCCCGCGCAGTTCAGCGAGGTTTGGGTCGTCGGGCGGGATCTCATCGGCCGTCTGCTTCTAAGGGACGCCATCCGCGCCGAGTCCGCGGGCGTGCTTCGGAGCCTCAAGGCGATGGGGGTTCGCACCGTGATGCTGACGGGCGACCGCAGGCACGCGGCGGAGTCCGTGGCCCGGGAGATCGGGATAGACGAGGTGATGTCCGGGCTTTCCCCCGAGCAGAAGGTTGAGGCCATCCGCGGGCTTCGCGAGGGGGGCCGCACGGTGGCGATGGTTGGCGACGGGGTGAACGACGCGCCTTGCATCGCGGCCTCCGACGTCGGGGTCGCCATGGGGGCGCGCGGCAGCGACGCGGCGCTCGAACAGGCGGAGGTCGTTCTCATGAACGACCGGATAGAGAACTTTGTCGCGGCGCAGCGCCTGAGCCGGCGCGCCCGGGCGATCATCCGCCAGAATCTGGCGATATCGCTGGGTGTCGTCGTCGTCATGGTGGTCGCGACGGCCTTCGGGGCCGTGCCCCTGGCCGTGGGCGTGGTGGCCCACGAGGGAAGCACCGTTGTCGTGTGCGTCAATTCGCTGAGGCTCCTCTTCGAGGACCTCGGATAGGGGCGCTCCTCAGGCCCCTAGTCGCCGATCCAGACCAGGTCGCCGGCGCGCACCTGGTCGTAAAGCTCAATGATGTCGCGGTTTCGCATGAGGACGCACCCCGCGCTGATGGGCTCGCCAATCCTTTCCTCGCGCTGCGTCCCGTGGATGTAGATGTACCTGCTGTGGGTGTCCACGCCGTCGCCCTGGTTGATCCCGGCCTCGAGGCCGCGCAGCCACAGGATGCGGCTCGTTATCAGGTTCATGGGCCCGGGCCCGCCCTCCTCAACCTCGGAGTAGTGGCGCCCGGTGGGGATGCGGGACTTGAATACCATCCCGGCCGGCTGGTCCCCCCCAATCCGCTCCGCTATCTCATGAAGCCCGCGAGGCGTGCCCAGTGAGTTGGCGACATTCGACGGCGGCATTCTGGAAGTCGATACGACGTATGATGTTACCACGGAGCCATTCCGGCGCAATTGCAGCAGCGACGACCCGATGCTCACAAGCAGGATCCGGTCTGCGGGCTTGATGCCGAGGGCAGAACGGGTTTTGTTGAACAATTCCCAACACGAATCCATGGAAAAGACGGCATCCATCACGGTCGGTATCGTCGGCGCCACGGGCGCCGTCGGTCAAGAGTTGCTGCGCCTTCTCGAGGAGCGGCGCTTTCCCGTTTCGACGCTGAGGCTGTTCGCCTCGGCGCGGTCGGTGGGGAAGTCCGTGAAGTTCGCCGGCCGCCCCGTCATCGTGGAGGAGGCGAAGCACGGGGTCTTCGCAGGTGTTGACATCGCCTTTTTTGCGGCTGGCAGCACGGTTACGCGCGCCCTCGCGCACGACGCGGTCAGGTCGGGATGCCTGGTGATCGACAAGAGCTCGGCCCTTCGCCTGGACCCTGACGTCCCCCTGGTGATCCCCGAGATCAACCCCGAGGCGCTCCGGCGTCACAAGGGGATCATCGCGAACCCAAACTGCTCGACCGCGGTTGCCCTGATGGCGGTGTGGCCCCTGCACAAGTGCTTCGGGCTCAAGCGCCTGATCATGGCGACCTACCAGTCGGTCTCCGGCATGGGGACCCTGGGCATAAGCGAGCTCGAGTCGCAGATTCAGGCCCATGCAAAGGGCACGGCCATCACCCGCAAGGTGTTTCCCCACCAGATTGCTTTCAACGTGATCCCGCAGGTAGATACCTTCGGGCCGGACGGGTACACGGGAGAGGAGACCAAGATGATGCTTGAGAGCCGCAAGATCATGGGCCTTCCCAACCTTCCGGTTTCTGCCACGTGCGTACGCGTCCCGGTTGTGCGCGCCCACTCGGTGGCGATAAACGCCGAGTTTGATCGCCCCGTGAGCGTCGAGAAGGCGAGGGAGGCGATAGCCGCGTTTCCGGGCGCCGAGCTCGTGGACGACCCGGCAAGGGCGGAATACCCGACGCCGCTTGAGTTCAGCAACAAGGTCAAGTGCGGGGTGGGACGCATCCGCGTCGACACGGCCCTCACAAACGGCCTAGCCCTGTGGGTCAGCGGCGACAACCTCTGGAAGGGGGCGGCCCTCAACGCGGTGCAAAATGCTGAGTTGATGGTGCGCGAGGGATTGATAACTCCTAAGGCGGCCCTCGCAGCTGTCTGATTCGGAGGGACGCCTAGCTCAGTGGTTAGAGCACCTCGTTTACACCGAGGGGGTCGGGGGTTCGAGTCCCTCGGCGTCCACC
>PLXS01000006.1 GCA_003151515.1 Opitutaceae bacterium | reverse complement strand
TGGTCCAACTTCGTGAGTCCGGTCAATGAGAAGGCTTGGAAGAGCTTCGTTTACTGGTGGCTGTCCGCAAACGGCTACGATTACGGGCAAAACCTGTCGCGTGTTGTGTTCACAGACGGGCCAAGTGATGGCGGGATAGATGTCGTTGCGTGGCCTCTCGAGAACCAAGCTCGAAACGATCTGCTTGTGGTTCAGTCAAAGTACTTTCGCGAGCCGCCAACAGCAAAAGATATTTTGCGGTTTCGCCAGGCAATCGATGCGCTGAATGGGCCCCTCGATGCTTTTCACGGTTGGTTGGCGGGATGCAGAATGCAGCTACATCCGATATATCGTCGCCTAAGGGAGGATCGCCGTAGGCTACGTTTTATCCTCATTTCGCCGAGTCGATTCCCGACTGCTACAAAACGCGCGCTTTTAACACGAGGCATCGAAGTTCAGGACGCTAATTACCTTGCGAATTTGGAGAGAAATTTTGTTGAGGGAAGAACTCCACGTCTTGACGAAATCCGGATTCGGAATACCTCGAAACCTCGTCTGGTTGCCGGGTCCAATGGCACTCGAGTCTGGATCTTTACGGCACCAGTCCGCGAATTCGGTGTGGCGTTCGAGAAGCACGGCAACGTGCTTTTCGCTGGAAATATTCGCTATGCGCTGCGCGGGCAAACCGCTAAACGGGTGCGAACCGGAATGTTGGATACACTCGAGAACGCGCCGGACGAATTTGTCTTTTCGCACAACGGGGTCACCATTTCTGGAGAAAGCATCAAGCAACGCGGCGATGGCACGGTGATGCGTTCGGCAACCATTGTTAATGGAGCTCAAACGGTCTCCTACCTGGGAAGTCCCAAGGTTATGCCTTATCTCTTGCACAACCGGGCCTGCGTAATAGTGAAATTCGTGGAGGTAGACGACGTTGAGAAGTTAAATGACATCGAGTCTAAGGTAGCATTTCGATCCAACAACCAAAACAAGGTCGAGCCGAGCGACCTTATGATCGAACTTCCATCCCTGGTTTCGCTTCAAAGACATTTTCGGCGGCAGGGTGTTCATCTCGAACGGAAAAAGGGAGAACAAAAACTTCATTTTGGCGAGTTAGCTATCGCCAAGGAACGATTGGCGCAGGTACTGGCTGCAGCCGAATCTTCTCGGGGGGCGGTCCAGGGAAAGAGCAAACAGGCCCTTTTTCAAGATTCGGCGCAGAGGCTATTCGGTGATCACGATGCGTCAGAAGAGGTAAGGAACGAGGCGCTGGCGTGGACGAGGGTCGACGAGGTCTTTAGAATGACAATCGGCCAGTTCTCCAATTCTAGGCGGCGTAAGCGTGCGCAACTCGCGGAACTCGCTTCATTGCGGGTCTTCCACAAAGTAATACGGTCCATAGGACTAAGAGGTGCCTTTCTTAGGGCAATGGCACGATGGGAGGAGAAGAGTCCACTCATCGAGGGATTTCTGGAAAAAGCATGCAAGGTAGTTATTGCTGCTTTGCTTCGGATTTCCTCCGATCAAAAGAAAAATGAACCTGCATTCTATAAATCCCTAGCGTCGGTTAGGCCAGCTGTTCAGTCTGCCACTTGGCGTTCCAAGCGAAAGATTCGGAGACATTATGCGGAGTATCTTGGATAATTTGGTCGATTGTCTTTGGGTAACCCGCCAAAGTCGGAGTAACGGAACCAGGGAGGTTGCCCTTCAATAGGTCGACGGATTCTGGCGGTAGACCGAATGCAGTGATATCTCTTGGTATCGATCTTTCGTCCATGCCAGAAAACACAGTAGGGCTATGGGCAAACGTAAACTCTCCACGCTCCGAGCCAGATTACGTAGGCTCGAACAGCTCGAAAAGATGCTCGCACGTAACGCAGCAACGCCTGTCCGCACTCCGGAGGTCCGCCAAGAGGCCAAGAAATCCAACTGGGGTAGACCGTGGCCCAAGTGGGTGTGGGAGACCGTCACTGCTGACAACGTTAGCGATGGTTATTATCTGCGAGCCTACGAAGCCAGGGCGGATCTAAAAGAGCACTGTCCAGGTGGACGAATTATCAAACAAGTCACCACCAAAGACGCGATTGCCGCGATGTATCAGGAGTATGAAATCTATGCCTTTCGCTCCTTCATCGAAGATATCTGCGGTTACGGGAATCGCGAGCGGGAGGCGTTACGCTACGGCCACAAACTTTAGAACAGCATGGCCGTGATATATATCACACTCCCGTCTTGCTATGGCCTGATCTTCTCTAGTCTCAGCATTAACCCGAGTATGGACCGCTCGTACGCGGTTTCCTTTTCCTCGGAGACAAAGAATGTACTGAAGTCTGTAAACATCTGCTTTGCCACCGCCACAAACCGTATAAGTCCGGCGTCGATCCAATGGCCATCGCTCACATAAGCTTCAAGTAACATACGCCCTATCGTGTCACTTCTCTGGCTTACTAGGTAGGCGGCCAAGGCTGACCTTGAAATCGATTGCCCCAGCACTTGTTCTCGCGAACCGGCTGTCTTGGCAAGTTGTGCGGCTCGAAGAGTAATGTCCCTCTCTTCCTCTAGGATAATTGCTTCTCCGATTTTGACTTCGGCCGCGTTAACAAAGTTCTTCGCAGCGATGTGGATGAGCGACTCTTGGATTACCGAATACTCCCTGCTTCCCATTCCATGAATAACCCCAGCCCATGCACTGCTTAGAACAAATGGCATCGTGATGTACGTCATCGTAGCGGGCAGCACATCACTTGGGTGGGTCACCACCTTTACCAGCAACGCCGACATTTCGCGCTTCTTTTCCAGAAAAGATTGAGCGGTAGTCGCGAATGGTATTGCCAAAGCGGGCGAGACATCGGGGTGCTTACCTTGATTGGACCATCCTGCTTTGAATGCTTTGAAGTTCTCAAACATGGGCTTGCTCAGTCTGTTTGTCTCTTAGTCTTGCGAAGGGACTATGAGGAAACCCTTTGGGGCCTTTCGCGAGTTCCTCTTCTGGTACGGCGATAGATGAAGCACGGCGAGAACCCTTCCGTCGCTGGAGGTGATCTCATAAATGTCAACGGGCCAAGTTGTCACCGATGACATGCCGCTTCTTATCCTGCGATTATTAACCCGCTCTCCAGATGGAATCCGCAGATGGGCAAGATAGCGATTACTCCCAAAGACCGTGTTCGTCGGGATGGGATTGGTAGATTCGAACCCAAATTCACCATGTGCATCGGGCAATTCGTCGGCATCGACCCCAGTGGCTTGGCATACGCTGTTTGCCGCTTCAAATATCCCCTTTTGCTGCTGGATTATGGGATTCTCAAGAACTGCTTTCAGGGCCGTCTTCTTTTGCGGCATCTTGATGGTCACTGGGATCGTCGACAGGTCTAGCTGAATGGCCGCCCTCTTGGTGTAGGCATTCACCACATCCATGCCTCGGATAACATGCATTGATTCCGAGAGCTTCATAGGCGTTCCTAATAGTTGCTGATGTGTCCGGCGTTTTTGATCCAACAACAGCACGGAGGACGCGGCCTCAATCACCACCCTGTCTATTCCCATCTCGAAGACCCCTTGAACGAATGGCTCGGCATCATACCCAGATTTATCCCTTTCAGAAAAGCGACGCCTTTCATCAGCCAGCCATTTGCGTAGGTCGCTTTCCAGCGTCGCCTCAGATTTCAGAAAACTGAACATTGGCCGTCCTCTGTGCGATTGGATCTATTGGCAGCTACGCAAAACGAAGATGACAATCAACAAGGCAATCGCAATAGGAATGGCCGCCAATAAGGCTTGAAACAAGCACCCGAGGCCAACCATTGCACCGCCGGCGGCCGCACCCGACAGCCTCTGCTGCACGTTCTTTTGGGTTTGATTTGTTCGATGAGATATAAGCGATTAACCCGATTATCGCGGCGAATCCTAGGATGATGTATAGGAGAATCATCGTTCAAATGCTTTGGGCACGGTGCAGGCCGAGCATGGTGGCAAATCCACTCAGGTTATATCGGTCAGCGGACATCGGTTGAGGTGATTATTTACTGCTTAGGCCATTAACGAAAGATTTCCGTCTCGAAATGTCGAAGCACGGCGGCGGCATGTAGGGACAACTCCTGCATCCTGGTGTCCTCAGTAACTACCCCGTCAAAGAGTGTTCCGTAGGCCACATAGTAGATGTCCACGCTGTCGTTTCGTAGTCTGTCTGTAGGAACGGTTTGGTAGCCACTGCGTTTGATCCAAAGGAAGGTGAGTAATTGTAGGGCAATGTGATAGCGGAACGGGAACCAGTACGGGCAGTCTTTCTTGTCCGGATGAGGCTGGTTGGGGAAAACCCGCTCGAAGTGCATTCGAGTCAACCCTGACACCATACTCGCAACGAACTGTAGGTCGGCTTGCGTAACGGCCACTGTGGACTTGAACTGCCCAAGAAGTGTGCTGGGAACCGACTTTTCGTAAAAGGCGATGTTGTCGCGTACCTCGTTGGACAGTCCTTGAATCTGGGCCATGAACACCTTCGTCTTGTCCTGCTCGGCTTGGATGATGCCCAGCGCCTGCGGGTCGGTACTGGTCAGCAAGACCTGGCAGTAACGGGGGAAGTTGTTGGTAAACTCACGGTCGACGATGTCGGCCATAAACGTATCTCGGTTGGGATAGATACGCGTCAGGTGGGCGAACGGCTTGATGGACACAATTCGGTCGCTATACTTTTCAAGTACCTGGAAACACTTGCGGTAGTTTTCGAGACTGTCCCGCTTGAGGCATTCTACGCCAAACATCTCCGTGAGCACGCCGACATTTTCAGGCGACGCAGCAAAGAACTCATGGACTTGGCGGCCGTTCTCCCGGAGAGCATTGTAATCGATAACCTTTTTCAAAGTGGAGTGCCGCGGCGGCGACAGGGGTCCGGCGTTCTTACTCAATCAAAGTGAAGTCCGATGTCGCGTAATCGCCGGTCCACTTGAACTTGAAACGGCCGGTCGCCGGGGGCACTCCGTCACCGAACACTTTGATGGTGAGAATATACTCCCCGAAAGTGCCGAAGAGGAACTTGTCGGACTTTTCCATGGGCTCGATCAATTTGCCGTCCTTCTCCGGAAACAGAACCATGTTCGGAGTCTTCTCAAAGAAGAGTGCAATCGCGTCCAGCGGGTAGGAGTCGCCCGCGTGAATCGTCTTCGCGGTCGAGTCCGCGTCGGCGGCGGGAGCAAAGGGAAGCTTGTTTGTCTCCTGGTCGCGGATCGTCTTCCCGTCCTTCTCGACCTTCATCAGCTTGCCAAAGCACCCTGTTATGCCCTGCTGCCCGCAGTCGTTTTTGACGATGATGCGGAAATAGTACAGATGGGTGCTTTGGGCAATGACCGCACAGGATGAAATGCCGCTGTTGCATGAAAGGATCAGCTTGGGACGGAGAATCTCTTTGTATCTTGTGAGTTCGGCAGCGAAGGGCCTCATGGTTTCGATCATCTCCGCCTGGTGCCCGGCCTTGAGGGCCTCGTGGTGTTTGAACGGGATCCAGAACAGCCCCCAGAAAAAGAAGCCGATCCCAAAGATCCACTCGGCCCACTTTTTCGCCGTCTCCTTTATGGACGGATCAAAAAACGGAATGTGCAGCCCCGATATGTTCTCGAAAGATACGGCCATCCAGATGACGGCGAGCACGATCCAAACCGCCAGCTCATGACCCTCTTTTGCGGACTTGAGGATTTCCCACCAATAAGCCCGAAACTTCTTCAACTCAGACATGGGTTGCTATTTTCTCCCCTTCGTCCCCTTGCGTCCAGCATAGTCTTTGGTCGGTTGAATCTAACGCCGGAGACCGGCAACGGGGCTGCAGGGTTTCGGATTGGTTCTTGCCATGAGCGGTGTAGACTAAGGCATGGAGCCGTTAGCCTTCAACAAGGATTCAGCCCATCCGCTAAGTCGCTACGATGGCTGGCACGACATAAACCGTGTGGAACGAGCCTGCACCCAAGGGGCGAGTTGCGGGTACGCCGTCTTTCTGACCAATGATACCCTCTATTGGCGAAGCGAGGCCGTCGGAGGGAGTCGCCCATTCTCTCTGCATATGGGCCGTGTTGTTAAGGCCGGGAAGCTAGCTTTCCGCGTCCCTAAAAGAAGAGATGTAAAACGCACCGAATTCCACTTAGCGTTGCACCCGGGCCGTATGACAGCGTCTGCCATTAAACTCGCGGCAAGAGGAGCGCCAACTCCCATCGGGAGCCAGGGGAACCCGTAATACAGTAACAGACGGCGTCAACTGTTCCGCGGCAATTCGGAAAGGCCAGCTTGCAACATTGACTCGCTAACGCTTAGCATAACTTAACAGATGCTAAATTCACCAGTGCCTGCTACCGCAGCAAGGCGGATAAGTGAACTTGTCGAAAATTTCGCCGCGCATGAGAAAGCGTTTCTCGCTGAGACCTATTCGGAAGCCGATGTTCGGCGCGACTTCATCGAACCCTTTTTCGAAGCCCTCGGTTGGGATGTTTTTCACAAAAAGCAACGGAACCCATTAGAGCGAGAGGTTAGGGTTGAACGCTCTCAGCAGCAGGCCGGTGCCACCGCTCAAAAGCGCGCTGATTACGCGTTTTTTTTGGCGCCTAACTTTCGCGACGTTCGGTTCTTCGTCGAGGCAAAGAAACCGCGGATTGTGGTAGCCAAGGATAAGGACGCTCATTTCCAAACCATCCGCTATGGCTGGAACGCCCACAACCCAGTCGCGATATTAACTGATTTTCAAGAATTTCTCGTTCTCGATAGTCGCTATAAGCCCGACATCGAAACGGCTCTTGGCCGAGTAGTGACTGCGGCTGACGGATTCACGTACTCGTTTCAATATCGAGATTTCTTAGATCTCGAGAAATTGGCCCGTGTTTATTGGATCTTCTCATACGAAGCCGTAACCACTGGAGCCTTCGATCGTTTTGCCGATGCCCTCTCAAAACCAAGGAGGAGGGCGCGGCAATCCGCATTGCTAGCCGCAGGTCAGCAACCTGTCGATGAACAGTTTCTTGCTGACCTCGAGCAACACAGGGCTGCTCTGGCGAGCGCTTTTAAGGCCCGCAATTCGGAGCTTGGCGGGGAGGAGTTAACTGAGATTACGCAGCGGACGTTGGACCGCCTAGTGTTTCTCCGTTTCTTGGAGGACAAGCTTATCGAAACGCGTTTCCGCGTGGCAGACTTCCTGAAGGAATCTAACCGTGATCGTTGGCCCAAATTTCGTGCAGCGGCACGCCAACTGGATTCCACGTACAACGGAATCGTCTTCAAGGAGCATCCGCTCTTGGACTCGCCCTCACTCGCACCCGAAGACGAGGCATTTGGGGATGTACTTCAGTGGCTTTCTCACACGCATTCTCCCTATGATTTCAACAGTATACCGATTCACATTCTCGGAAGCATCTATGAGCGCTTCCTTGGGACGGTAATTGTAGCAACAGCAAAAGAGGCTCACCCGGAGGTAAAGCCCGAAGTTTTAAAAGCACATGGCGTCTACTATACTCCCGAGTATATCGTTAGATACATCGTTGAACACACTGTTGGCAACGCCATTGCCGGGAAGAAACCTTCAGCGATAGTTGAAATGCGATTCGCTGACATCGCCTGCGGCTCTGGAAGTTTCTTGATAGCAGTGTACGACTACCTTCTTCGCTTCCACGAGAGCTATTACAATGAGCACCCTGACGAAGCCATCATCGCAACTACCAAGGAAGTGGTTGGTTCCCGACGACGCGCACTAAAGGAACGGATATTCGACTGCGTCGAGCGAGACGGCGTCCTGCACCTCACACTCGAAAAGAAGCGAGCCATTCTGCTCAATAACATCTTCGGAGTGGATATCGATGGCCAAGCAGTGGAGGTCACTCAGCTTTCCCTTTATCTGAAGTTGTTGGAATCAGAGACTACCGCAAGCGCCCGCCAATTCAATTTGGAGTTTCACGAAGCGCTCCTTCCAACACTTTCTAAGAACATAATTCGCGGTAATAGCATCGTCGAATCGGATATCGGCGTACTTTCAGAGTCTGACGAGCGAGATCTTCGACCGCTCGACATACCCCTTGTGTTTGAAAAGGTGTTCCCATCGGGCAGAAGTGGTAACATGTCTCCTCTTACCACGGATCTAGGCCCACTATTCGAAGAATCCAGAGGTCGGGAGAGGCGAGCCACTAACTGCGGACCCATCGCGGAAATATTCGGTGGTTTCGATGCGGTGGTTGGAAATCCGCCCTATGTTCTGATGCAGGAGCTAGAGCAGCCGCGGGTTTTCGACTATCTGAGTTCTAAGTATCACTCAGCCCGGTACAAAATAGACACATATCATGTGTTTTTCGAGCAGGCGCTACGACTTTGCAAGGACGGGGGATATGTCGGCTACATAACGCCAAATTCATACCTCAGGAATAAGCACGCTGAGCAACTTCGTAGACTGATTCTGGCCACCTCAGAGCCCCAAATTCTGCGCCTTTTCTTTTATTTGGTCTTCCATGGAGCTTCAGTAGATACAGCCGTGTTGATCACTAGACGCGCGGCCAATCCGCGATCTAACCACAACATAAACGTATTACTTTCGCGTGCGCCAAACGAAATGGATGAAAAGCAAACGACAACTCGCGAGTTTTGGAGTAGCCACCCGAAATGTGATTTCGGAATGTCCGGGAAGGCCGGAACGCGGGAATTGCTGAAGAAGCTTACACAGAACGGTGTTCGCCTGGGTAGTTTTGCGACGGCATATTTCGGTATTCAAACTTGGGATCGGAACAAATTTGTTTCAACGAATAGGCGTTTTGGGAAGCCAGTTATAGACGGGGTGAACATCGGGCGCTACTCTCTAAGTGAGCCGACAGAATTTGTTGATTTTCGCCCCGAAGCTATCAAGAGCGGCGGCAAGCCTGGTGTATACGCGCAAGCCCGAATTGGAGTTAGGCAGATAGGGAAAACGCCGATTGCCACTTTTATCCCACCACACCTCTATACGCTCAACACGATCTACAACGTCTTTTTTACGAAGCCGACTGACTATTCGTTACATTTCGTACTGGGGATCATTTCCTCAAAATGCATAGGGTGGTTTTGGGAGACAACGCGTTTTGACCAAAAGAAGACTTTCCCGAAAATTAAGAAAGACGGCCTGTTGGCTATTCCTATCCCTAAAATAGATTTTCTCGACGAGACTGCGCGGGCGATTCACGGAAAGGTTGTTGGCTCTGTTGAACAAATCCTCGAAGCAAGACGCCGGCAAGCGCACGCGCAGACTGACGGAGACAAAACATTCTATGCTCAAAAAGCCGACGCCCTAGATAGAGAGATCGACGAATTGGTCTACAAACTGTTCGCTCTGAGTTCGGAGGAGATTCGCTTGATTGAATGGGTGGATAGGTAAGGGACCCGCTTGGCACCGTAAACAGTCTTCCGTCTCTTTCTTCGCCGCCGTCATCGCCAAAAGAATCGGACGAAGCCCTAATTCGAATGTCAGAAGCCGTGCAATTCTACGCGGGGGTCACGGATCCGGCATGGTTCAATTTCTTGGCACAGCTGCAACCAGACGAGGTGAATTTCTGGCGCCCACGGAATCAGAATCGCTTTGGCGCGATCGAGCCTGGGGCGCTTTTTCTGTTTAAGCTCAAGGGAGCGCCCTACTTTGTCGGCGGAGGTGTCTTCGCCCATCATTCTTTCTTGCCGCTGCCACTTGTGTGGCAGTCGTTTGAGACGAAAAATGGCGCGCCCGACTATAAGAGCTTAGAGCGTCTGATCCTCCCTCATCGCTCCCCGGAAACGCAAAACCGTCCGCTTGGCTGCACTATCCTTGTNNCCATTTTTCTGGCCGCGGACGCTTTGGATACCTGCACCAGATGAATGGTCGCACGGGTTGCAGGTAGGAAAGATTTACGACACCAAGAGTCAATACGGTGCGACTTTATGGGCGGAGGTCCAGATGCGCATTCGGGGAGATCTTTCGGGCTGCGGCACCTGCTCAGGTGAATCAATGCAGCCCCGATATGGGGAGCCGCGCCTCATAAAACCGAGGCTAGGACAAGGCGCGTTTCGGGTCGAAGTTACCGACGCATACAACCGACGTTGCGCCATTACGGGTGAACGCACGCTCCCGGCATTAGAAGCAGGACATATTAGGCCGTACGCTGAAAATGGACCGCACGAGATCAACAATGGGATGCTTCTTAGGTCCGATCTCCACAACCTTTTCGATCTCGGGTATCTCACGGTGACGCTCGAATACAAAGTCGAGGTGAGCCGACGAATACGCGAAGAGTTCGAGAACGGGCGGGATTATTACGCGCTTCATGGAAAGACNNGTGATAGCTATGAACCTTTATAGTCGGCTTACGTTTGG
Source organism: Opitutaceae bacterium (assembly GCA_003151515.1). Classification (GTDB taxonomy): domain Bacteria; phylum Verrucomicrobiota; class Verrucomicrobiia; order Opitutales; family Opitutaceae; genus Palsa-1447. The sequence continues at coordinate 74,198 of PLXS01000006.1, read as the reverse complement.
CCAACTCCATGCTCGTAATCCGCTGGTCATTCAGGTGGCAGCTCGACTACATCGCACTCCGGGTTCGCTTGCGATGAAGCTATGCAATCTGGCATCGTTCGACCCAGTACTCGCGGCGCGCGGGATCGCGGGCCTCAAAGCAGCCAGCCAGCTAGACCGACAGGTCTGGGATGCTTTCCAGAAAGATTGGATGGGGATGGGATCTGAGAGTGAGGTTCAATTTCGCCGCTTGATGAACGAGCCATTGATAACCAGCCCCGAGTCCGAGGAGTGGCTTCTTCGGGAGGGTCCAACTGAAACGGAACGGACCATGTGTCAACGTCTCGGGCAGGATTTTTTTCGGCGAACAGTGCTTGTGAGTTACGGGACTCGTTGTTGCATTACGGGGAATCCAATCGCCCCCTTATTGACCGCGAGCCACATTGTTGGTTGGGCGGACGACGTTAAGGAGCGACTGAATCCACGAAACGGTCTATGCCTCGCCAAAACCCACGATGCCGCATTTGACCGTCATCTAATCACTCTAGACGAACGATTTCGTGTCGTCCTTTCGAAATCGATTCGGGACCATTTCGCATCTGAGACGATCAGCGTCAATTTTAAGCCATTTGAAGGCAGGCCGATCGAACTTCCTCAGCGATTCGCACCGGACCCCAAATTGGTTGATCGCCATCGCGAGATCTTTTCGCGTCTGGAATGAGCGAAGTTCGCCTCTGTGATAGGAGGTCTCTAACCACCATTCAGGGGTAACGTAAGGTTCTACGATTGAATCGTTCGCTTTAGTACTACGTCGGAGTCGTCCATAGTCTGCCCTCGGGCGCATTCCCCAGCGTCTCCGACAACCGCAAAACCGAGATTTTGATAAAACTTAATCGCAATTTGTTCTGTTGATCCCGTGTAGACCCAGAGCTCCTTGCAAGCTACTTCTTGTGCAATTGCTGCTAGACGCTTAATGGCACCCGTGCCATAACCTTGCCGACGAAACCGGGGTCGTATGCCGAACCAGCCAATCCAACCGACATCGTTGCTCATCCCTGACTGCCGGTAGAGACCAGTTACACCCACTGTTTCACCGGCGCGTTGCACGAGAAAAACGTGCCAAAGGTCAAGAGGAGTCGAACGTCGGCCAATCCCGCACCAGTGAAGCATCGCCAACAAAAAACGGTCGCCCAATTCAATTTCGCGCAAAACCGGGATGAATTGTTCGATCTGCTTGGTTTCCAGCAGTGTAATGCTCGGGATTTCTTTTGGCATATTCGGTCTGGATTCCAGAATCAGGTGGGGTCGAGCCGACGTTGACGCAGTAGTTCGATCAATTCTGACTTTGATCCAAGGTTTAGGCGGTAAAGGGGGCATTTATCCGGCATCGTTATTTCATCCTGGACCCTGAAAAACTGAAAACGCTCCAATAGCCGCTTTCCGTGTTTCGAAAAGGCTAACGCAAGAATCTGGCATGGATATTGGATGTCCGCTTGGCGAAGCCACGATCCAAGGCCGTCTCTGAGTAGCATTTTGCTTCCTCGGCTTCCGATCAGTTGCTCTCGGAGAACGATACCGGTCACGTACCAGTATTCGGTGGGCTTGCCTGCCTGTTGCCGCACCATTCGACTATTGAGCTGGGCCTCCTTAAGCCGACCGGCCTGGAGACGTTCTGCCCATCGGCAGGAAACCGGCCAGATGCCAATGGCTCCCATGATCTCATTCTCGAAAAACAGGACCCGCAACCCCAAGGGGAACGCTTTCCACAATGCCAGAAGATGTTCAAAGGTGATGTTAGCGTCGCCGTATGCCGTGTTGTCGATCGCCCACAGATCCCTTAATTCTGCAGGCGAACGAATCTCGCCCATCCTCAAATTCGTATCCGTTTGAGGGTTTTCGATGAGGCGCAAAGCCTCGTAAAGGGCCGAAAGATGGGGGTTGTCTAACGGGGTTGCGGTTTGCAAACCGTTCCCGTCTGCACCCGCAGGATTAGCGGCAGAAACAACCTCTCTCGTGTTATCGCAAGGAAACGGGATGATGAGAATCGGCCTCGGCGGATCTTCTGAGGCGAGCCCTTTGTTAAGGGCGGCAATAATATTCTTATGAGCAGAAGGTGTAATCGGCCGTCCCTGTTCCGCGTTCTTGATCGTTCCAAGCGAAAATCCCGACCGCTCCGCGAGTTTCTCCTGAGTCCACGACAACTCATTTCGTGCCTGCCGAAACACGATTCCCGCGGCAATGAAAGTTCGTTCAATCATCGGATCGTGGTGAGGAAAACACTTGGCTAGCGGTTGGCTAATGAATGGCTATGGCGTATCTGTTCGGTGGGGGTCGGATCAGCTATCGTGGCGGCGCAACTAAACGACGTTCCCGCCAAGTGCTCCCGCGCTTGTTGGGAAACACCACTAGAGCCACAAAATAATGCGAATATATGAGAACCACGTCCTGTAATAAGTCTGGCGATGATTCCACCGGTAGGCCGATCATTGCGATTAAGGCCGATTATTCCAAGTTTGATTCCGCTAAGGACATCCTCCGCGATGCCGCCGATTGGGGCCTTCTTGAGGAAATGCGCGATCTCATTTGCGAGGGGTGCCAGCCCTACTATTTTGATAATGTGAGGATGGTACGCGATATTGCCTACGAATTTGCAGGGTCAAAGAACCGAGATTTCGCGGTAGACTTGTTTATCCACCTGACGGGCATCGCGGAATTTGGACCGTCAAGTCTGCGTGATTATGCGGGCAAGCACGGATGCTGCCACGAATGGTTTCGAAAGGAGGCGGAGGCGATGCGTAAGCGTCTCAACCTACCGCCTTTGCCTTCATTGCCGCTCAGGCGTGTGGCTTAGAGAGCCATCGCAGACCGATGCCAGCCATGCTGCTTGATCACGAAACATTGTTTGGCGGGCTGCCAAGCGCCCAGGTCCAATCCGCAACGCGTCTTGGGCTCGTTTTAAAGCCAGACATGGATCGGGAGTCCTGGTCCCGGCTGGTTGCCCAACTTGTCCAAACGACAGGACAGGTTGCGAGGGGCACCGACACTCTGGTCGCCTGGCTTGGCGATGTCCTGGCCTATGGCGGGGTAAGAAGTTATCGCGGGCAGATCACCGAATATGCCGAAGCTGCGGGTTTTCATCCGGCGACACTTCGCATAGCGAAACTTGTCTGCTCGCGAATCCCAGTGTTGTGCCGGCACAACAGTTTAAGTTGGTCGCATCACATCGAAGTTGGAAGGGCGTTTGAAAAACCCGACGATGTCAAACACTGGCTGGAATTGGCAGCCAAAGAAAAACTCTCAAAACGCGCACTTAGGATAAGGATACGTAAACACTTGAAGAGTTCGCCAGACGCAAAGCCGCAGAACGGATCTGGCGTGGCGCCATTCGCATTGCTGCGAGAATTAAGGGCGGCTGGACGTTTCGTGCAGACTCAGCAGGCGGTCTGGCAGAACTGGTCGCCACAAACTTGCAAGCTCGCTTTGGCCGAAATGGATTCACTGGTAGTTTTCATAGCCGAAATGCATGCCCGTGCTGACTCAGACGAGCTCGGGTCGGCGGCAAGTTGACGCAGGCACTTACTTGCAAGGGGCGAAAGTCCCGCAATCCTAACCTCGATGAAATCATTCGGCTACCTACTTTGCGTTATGTCGTGGCTATGGCTCGTCGTCCTCTATGCCCAGCCATTTGGAGGGTTCATTCGGCACCTGTTTCGTCCTTGGCCAGCCTGGCTCAATTGGCTCTTCGAGCTACCATGCCCGCCGCCAATGGGCGCGAGCATATGGCCGGTCGCGCTTGGTGTTTGTGGCGTAATATTGGGATTCACGTTCGCGCAAATTGCCAGAGGACGAGAAATGGAGAACGGGTACCATGACTACTGAAGTTTCCAATGTACTGGTTACGTGCACAGTAAAACGCGGAAATGTGGGCAAATCGACAGCGCTCTCCTTGCTCGCTGGCTGGCTCGAACAGCGTGAAACCCCATGGCAGGGGTTTGATCTCGATCCCGACCACCAGAGTTTCGTGCGTCTGTTTCCGGAGGCAGTTCGATCAATACCGCTGGGCGAGGAGCCCGAGGGTGATGTGATTAAGGTACTCCGATCGACCTTATCGTCGCCGGTGACTCTCATCGACCCTCGGGCCCATTTGAGCGGAACCATCCTTCGCGCTTGGGAGATGGTTCGGTTTCCCGCCACGTTCGGTGAAACTGGCGGGCGAATTACCGCGCTCGTTTTCCCAGCCGACGACCTAGAAGTCATGGCGGACCTAGACGCGACGGTGACAAGGCTGGGGTCCCAGGTGTCTTACGTTGTGGTCCGAAATCCTGCCCGAAGCCCGCGGACACACATGTTTGACGGCTCCGAGCTGGAGGCGGAACTGATGCGCCTGGGCGCTGGCTTCATCGAGATCCCGCCCTTATTGTCGCTTGCCAGGAACCACCTTGCGGCCAAAGAGGCTGAGCTAGGCCGCGGTATCACGCACGCGGAAGCAGCAGCGAACCGCGAACTGGGCCTCGATCCCATGGTCCGAGTCTTGATTGGAGATTGGCTGCGCACCGTGTTCCAGCGCTTCGACGAAGTCGCCGCTCACCTCCTGCCGTCGGCATTCGTAGACAAGATAAAGCAGGCTGCTCCGCGTCCACCGATGGACGCCACGGTTCGTCGCGGGGCCAAACTCAACCTGAAGCATCTATAGCCTGTGCCCGCTCCGTCGTACATCGAACTCTGCATCCATGCTCTTCCTCCTGAGAAACAGGCGGCGGCAAGGACGGCCTTCAAGGATCTGCTCGAAGGCGCGCCAGACGACAGCATGTTGTCGCGCCTCTTGATCGTCCTCGAGGCCACCGCAGCCTACGGAAAAACGATCCCTTCCGAGATCGCGACTACCATTGAAAAAATCCTTCCAGCGCTCGATGCACGCTTGGCGAAGATCGCCCAGGTAGCCGGCAACGAGGATGTGAGTGGCCTAAAGCAGGTCCATGAGCTGCTCGAAAAGAAGCTCGCGACCATAATACCCGCAGTACCAATGGAGCGAAATGCTCGCGCCGTTGAATCCCTACGGCTCGCGGTCGAGCGCCTCGATCGCGGCGTTCGGCGTCTTCGTCATCTCCGCCTTGGCGCCGTCGCGCTACTGATGCTTCTCTCGGCAGGAGCCGGGGCGGCAGGCGTAATCGCTTACTTTAGAAAAGACTACAATTTGGGGCAACGTAACAGGGAGTATTTTGAATACCTCGATGACCACGGGATCAGTACAAAGATTGAGTCAGCGGACAGCGGGGGGCTCGTTTTTCAGGTCGAGGGTAGGCAGGTATTGAAGGGCACGGACTGGGTGAGTGACGAACGAGGTCACACGATCGGCGTGAAGTTCATATACCCATTTCCGTGAGATGAATGTCGTTTTGTCGGGCTTCGAACGCATCCTCATTGGTCCCGACCCAGATCCCGCTGATGAAAGGGTCATGGACTTCCGAAACGGGGAGGTGCTTTCCCGTCGAGATCTCACCGAATCGGTGCTAGTCATGGCTTCGGTCAACAAGGGCAAGACAACCCTTCTTCGCACGCCGGCGTGCGGTATGCTCAGGGACGGATTCGGTGGGCTGGTGTTGGTCGTTAAAGGTTCACTTATCGAAGATTTTTCAGCCTTCGCCCAGGCCGAGGGTCGCGAAAGCGACCTCATCGTTCTTCGTCCCAACGGGGGCCACGGCTTTAATCCGCTCGAAAACGAAACAGATCCGGCCGAAGCGGCAGCTCTGCTCGCCGAGCTATCGGACGCATTGGGCGAGAAGCGGCGTGACGGCATGAACGAGTCGTTCTGGCGCGAACAACTGGCGATCATCTTAAGGAACGTCCTTACGATCTGCCAGGCGGCGCACGGCCGCATGGACCTCCTTCTCGCCGCCGAACTTTTCGACGGCCGGGCAACGTCATTATCGGAAGTGGTCGATCCCGTCTGGCGGGAATCGAGCACCCTGGCCCGCGCCATGGCGGCCGTAAGGACCGCAGAGGATCCTCAGGTGGCTGATGCTGTGCTCTATTTCTCCAAAACCTTCCCGACACTTGGGGATCGGCTCCAGGGGTCGCTAGTGGCTACCGTCTCCACTGTCTTCGATCATCTGCGCCGCCCGCCACTGCGTAGGCTCTTTACGGGCAAATCCACGTTTTCTATGGATGACCTCCTTGAACAAAGCAAAGTGTGCATTGTTGCACTCCCGGTGCTCGATTCGGCGGCAGGAAGGGTGGCCAATGCGCTCATGCAATTCTGCTTTTGTCGGGAGGCCGTCAGGCGTCCACGTGAGCACTACTCCTTTCTCATTGCCGATGAGTGCCAGGAATTCGTGACCCGCGAACTCATGGGGAAACTCGCGGTGCTTAGGGAATACAAGGTCGCCTCAATACTCCTCACGCAAAACCTCGCTGTGTTGGACGAAAGGATTGGCGAATCCGCCCGCGAGGGGCTGTGTGGTCTCTTGGGGACGAAGATCTTCGGGCCGCAAGGCCATGCAGCGACCCGGCAGTGGGCCTCGGAGCAGATTGGAAAGTGCAAGGTTCCCGTGCGAACCAAGACCAAAGGTCGAAGTCGAGGCGAAAGCAACTCAAGCACTTCTGAGAGTGAACAGTGGGACTATCGGGTCCCTCCTATACGATTCGCCGAACTCGGAGTGGGCCAAACGATCGTCTTACGCGACGGTCGAGTCTGGCGGGCGCGCTGGCATCTGAGTGAGCCTGGCAAACGGGGCACCGTGAAAATAGTGCCCTAATGTCCGGCGAAGCGTACGAGGCTAGGCATCCAAATGAAATCGCGGTCGTTTCCCGCTGCCGAATTGAGAAGTGGCGATCGGTACCGGGAGGGGAGGCGCCACATGGTCGGGAGCGCTCATAACGAGCCTGCCTTTACTTTTTCCGCGAACTTTGACGAAGGAGTGGACAGTCGTCGGGTGAGCATCGATGCCGAAATCATCGCACAATGCTTTTGCGATCTCGACGTAAGACCAGCGACGCTGCCGCAGTGCGCGAATCAAATCAGCGTAGGGTTCGAGCTTACTGGAAGCGGGCTTGACGTCTGCACGGGCAAGAAAGTCGGCAATTTGTTGGTCGAGGCTCATACGGTTGTGACGGTGTCAATGTAGGAGCCCATCGGAACAGGATCGGAATTAATCGGAGGGGTTTTGAGGCAATTGGGAGCGAGCGATTCGAGCGACTCCAATAGCCTCAGATTTGCTCCGATGCCATCGGGGGCCATCGGAGGAAATCTAACGACGCAATTTTGTCGTTAGACATATTGCGTCTCACCCGAAAATCGCTCGAGTCCCGGAAAATTGACGACGTACGCCTTGGTAAAGGGCTCATGTTCACGATGGCAAAAATTCGCGATGGCTCAACATACCTGACCAAGCATCTGGCCGCGAATGACTATTACTGCGAAAACGAAGCCGTTGCCGGGAAATGGATAGGCCAGGGTGCAGAAAGACTAGGTCTCTCCTGTGAAATTCACGGCGGAGATAGCGCATTTGAGGCGCTTCGCAATAACCGGCACCCCTCGGATGGTTCAAAACTCACGCCCCGAGACAGCGATGAACGGATCCGTTTCTACGACTTTCAATGCTCCGCTCAGAAATCAGTTTCGGTGATGGCCATCACCATGGGCGATAACCGCCTGCTGGCAGCTCATGACGGCGCCGCTGCCAAAGCCTTTGCCGAGCTGGAGCGATTCGCCGCGACCCAGGCCAATACGACGCTAAAGAGGGAGAACCGGATCACCGAAAACGTGATTGCGGCCCAATTCCTCCATACCGCCAGTCGGGCTCTTGACCCGCAGGTTCACACTCACTTCGTGACCGCCAACGTCACATGGGACCGGGCTACCGGTTCCTGGCGCGCTCTAACCGAATTCGAGATGCTTAAGGCCATACGATATGCCGGCAAAGTGTATCAAAATGAACTAGCCGCCAGGTGCCGTGGGCTGGGTTATGCCATCGAGGAAAAGAGGGACGACAAGGGTCGGGTGACCGGATTTGAGATTGCCGGCGTTTCCAAGGAGGTTTGCGACCGCTTTTCCAAGCGCCGGGCCGAGGTGGAAAGCGGAATCGTAGAATTCCAAAAACGCTACGGCAGGGCTCCGACCGTGCCCGAGATCCACGCCATAACTGTCGATACGCGTAACCCAAAGTTACACGAAAGAACGACGCCCGAGGTCTTGGCCGCCCAGAAAGCACAGCTTAAGCCCGATGAATGGGCGGTGCTATCGACTTTGCGAAAACAGGCCGAAATGCATGCCGCCGAGCCAGCCAATGCTCTGGCCCCTTCGCGCGAGCGCGAAAGCCTACGACACGCCATTGGCCACATTTTCGAGAAAAAGTCAGTTTCGACGGGTCACGAAGTGCTGGCCGAAGCATTAAATCAGAACCTGGGGCACCTGGATATATCTCGCCTGAAAGAGCGCGCCAGCCAGTCCAAGCTTGTCGGGCTCGATGATGCGCCTTGGTTACGGGGGAATTTCGCCACGGAGCGAGGGCTGGCGCTGGAAAGGTGGGCAGTCTCATTTGTCGGACGCACCCGGAGCTCATATCCAAAGCTCGGTCGCTGTGATCCGACGACATTGGAGAGGCTATCGCCCGAGCAAAAAAAGGCCGTCGAGAGCGTGTTGGCCTCGAATGATCAAGTCGTCTGCCTTCGGGGCGCCGCAGGTGTTGGGAAAACCACTGTTTTAAGGGAAATCGACTCAGCCCTTAGGACCGACGGTCGTACGGTACTCCACTGTGCGCCGACCACGTCGGCGGCTGATACATTGCGAAAGGACGGGCTCGCGAATGCAACAACCGTCAGCGATTTTCTTGCAAATGGGGTGCTTAAAGATCGGAAGCGGTTACCTGGCGCTGTGTTGGTGGTCGATGAGGCAGGTTTGGCCTCCAATTCCCAGGGAGCCGAGATCCTGCGGTTGGCCGAGACCCACGGGATGCGTGTCGTCTTCCTTGGTGACTCCAAGCAACATACCTCCGTCGAAGCAGGTGATTTCCTCCGGATTCTTGAAAAGCATTCGCCAATTCAACGCGTCGAAATCACCGAGATCCGGCGCCAGCTGGTGAAGGAGTATCGGGACGCCGTTAAGCTAATGGCTGTTGGCCATGCCCGTTCCGGGCTCGAACGCCTGGATGCCATGGGGTGCATCCACGAAGGGCGGGCTGGCTACCTTAGAAACGCCGCCGCAGCCTATTTGGAGCGGTCAGCAGGGGGACGCGACCCGGGGAGAGTAATCGTCGTGACGCCGACCTGGGCCGAAAATAAAGCTTTGACGGAAATGCTTAGGGCTGACCTCAAAGCACACGGTATTATCCAGGCAGGGGAAAATGTGGTTACACACGAGCGTTTGGACTGGTCTCGGGCCCAGAGAACGCGGGCAGAGAACTATGAACCGGGGCTTGTGGTCCGATTCAACCGCGCCAATCAAGGATTCAGGCGAGGAGAATTCTTCGACGTGAGCCGGTCCGAGGCGGGGCAGGTTTGGGTCAAATCGGCCTCCGGCGAGCGCCGGCTTCCTCTTAAGTCCGACCTCGACGTCGCAATGCCACAAAAAATGGAGGTCTGTGTCGGGGACCGGCTGCTGATTCGAGCCAACGACCGACACGCGCGCCTTATCAACGGCCAGATTCTAACCGTTTCGGCCATTGGAAACGGCGTTATTGAAACCCGAGAGGGAAAGCGCATCGACACGGCCAAGTTCCGGGAGTTCACATACGGTTTCGCGGTCACCAGCCACAAGGCCCAAAGCAAGACCGCAGAGCACGTGGTGGTTGCCGCCGAGCGATTGAACGCCAAGGGCGCCTATGTCGCGTGCTCAAGGGGCCGGCAAAGCTGCATGGTTCATACTCCGGACAAAGCCAATCTTCTTGCGCGAATCCCAGACGGCAACCGGACTGCAGCCCTCGATATCCTTCCGTGGATTGGAAGAGTGGGTCCGGACGTTGAATTACGTCCCACAGCCTGGGGAAAAGCGGAACAGCAAAAGACAAAGTCACGCGATCTCTCCAGCCGGATCCTGCATGCAACGAGTTTCGATTGGTGGAAGGACGTCGCGCACAACGTCGCACGATGGATGGAACGCACCGTGCCCGGTTGGGCGGTTGACAGGGCTGCCATCGAGAGAGCTCCCAACCTGGAGCGTTGAACCATGGAAACACAATTCCCCTATGAACTTCATGCCCATGGCGGCGGCGGATTCGTCACCTTCGAAGTCGGCGAATCAGTAGCGCTTCCGCTGATCGCCCTAAATACCGCGACTTTGCGCGGACCAACCGGAAACCAATCTATCGTCTTAGCCTTCGCTTCGCACCTGGTTGAAATTCAAGGCACGGGCCTCAACGAGATCTTCGAACATTTGCTGGGCGGACTGGTGCGGGTGGTGCGCAAGGGACGGCATGAGAAGTGTGTCGTTGAGAAAATCCAAGTCGCCGAGTGTTGAGGCCAAACCGGACATAGTGGTTTGCTTATGACACCCTCCCAACTGTGAAATTTTGGTTCAGGGCCTCGCGTACGCGGTCGGGGTCATATCTAACAAGACGGCCGACCTTAAGGAACGGTATCGCGCGCCTCTTTTTTTGATTGTGAAGCCACCTTGCTGATGGCCTTGAATCCTCATCGAATATCAGCTCCAGGAGCCGCTCGCCGGAAACCAACAGGTTATTTGATGGCATGATACCGTACCGACCTCGTCAACTCTAAGCCGTTCATTTTATTGCAATGCAGCGCGATTCAGGCAGGTACATCTGCCGTATGGCTGCCAAGCTTGACCGTGCAGGACTACGCCGGCGTCGCGATTAATTCTGTAACTGTACCGACGTCCATTCCTGGTTTTATCGACCAAAACTTGTTGGCGTCGGCCTCACTGACAAGATTAAGGTAGTGTCTCCGGATCATGGTTTCGCTGTTGCCGGCCTCGAGAGCCGCCGTTCCAAGGCTCTTGAACGTTGCAACATGCATCGAGATGAATGTGTGTCGGAGAACATCATCACCAAGAGCGAATTTCATCCGGACGGCTGTGATCCAGCGCTTCGCGTTCTGCCGCACTATCGGGAATTTTGCCAGGGGATAGCGCACCAACCATTCGGCCAGATTCGGCTGGATCGCAACCTGGCGCACGCTATTGGTCTTTGCGACCTCAGGCGTGATCCGGATGACGCCGATTTCCTGGTCGATGAATCGCCCGGGGTTGGCCTGGAGGCCGAGCTTGCAGGCTTCGCCGTCGGGCACGGACGGCCGCAGGCCCGCGAATAGGCAAAGTGCGAAGTAGGGGGCAAGAAAGCCGGGCGGCTGCTTGGTCCTCGGACCGCCCGAGTATGCCTCTACGTATGCCATAAGCCGGGCCGCCGTGTCGGCGTTAATGACTTCGGGGATCCCTCGAGCGATCCGGTACTTTTGGATCGGCTTAACTGGATTCTCGCGGGTCCATTCGCGGGGTGCCCCCTGGCAGAAGACGAAAAAGGCGTTTAAGTCGCCGCGGAGGTTGTTCAGCCGCTTCTTTCCGACGCCTCGGTTGGCCAGAAAGCCCTGGATATCGGCCGTCGCGAGAGTATGCACCTTGCGCGCTGGAAAGGCCGCCTGGAACGCTTTCAACGTGACCCGGTAGTCTCGAAGCGCCAAAGGGCGAATATGGGGCGCCTTGGCCTCTAGAAACGCCTCCACAGCCATTTCTATGGCAATGGCAGTGACGGGCGGCTTGTACGTGGCTAGGAACCATTCAACCGCCAGCGACAGGGATTTCGGCCCAAGGCGGGCCATTGCTAGTTCGGCCTCGGCCAGTTGGGCGGCGCTCAGCCGGGTATTTCTGGCGCGAATCTCGCCTCCGATGTTGGCGGCTTCGACTTCTAAGGCGTTCTTTTCGCCCAAGGCTTTGTCGCGGCTCTTGAAATGCTTCCTGACCCGACGCCCATTTAGCCATCCCGATACCAGGAACGTTTGGTAGGCAAACCCGTTGCTGGACGCATTCACGGCTTTGAGGGTGAATCGCCCCGAACACTTTGGCTTCATACCGAAACCCCCCACGTCAACTCACTCTTGCCACAATTACTGGCAAGAGTAAGCGAGCCTGAGCCGACTTCCCTATGAAAAAGATGGCGGAGAGGGAGGGATTCGAACCCTCGGAACCCTTTCGAGTTCACATGATTTCCAATCATGCACATTAGACCACTCTGCCACCTCTCCGATAGCCGCGGAACGAGCCTTTCCTGGCGGCGAATCGCGTAGCAAATCCGATGGGGACTTGAAGGGTCAAACCGATTCTCGTGTCCGGGCGCCGACCGCCCCGCGGAAAGTCCCCAAGGGGAATGCCCGATCTCGCTGAGGGCTAGAGCCTAGCGGACGGGCCTCATGCCCGGACTCCGGCCCGCGGCCTGCCGCGGGTGCCACTATCTTCTGGCGGGGGCGGGGCGCCTAGGGTTAGGCATGCTCCCATGCGCGCCATTCGCGTCCTCTCGGCGGTCGCCGCCTTCTTCGCACTGCAGCGCGCGGCAAGGTCCGGGCCCGGGCCGGACGGCCGCGAGATACTGGACCTGGATCCCGGATGGAGGTTCTTTGGCGGCGAGGAGTCCCGGGCGCCGGAGGTGGGCTTCGACGACGCGTCCTGGCAGCGCGTCGACCTCCCCCACACGTGGAACGCGCTCGACGGCCAGGACGGCGGCGGGGACTACAGGAGGGGCCCGGGCTGGTACCGGCGCCACCTGAGCCTTGACGCGTCCCTGGCCGGGCGCCGCCTCTACCTGCAGTTCGACGGGGCGAGCTTGATGGCGGACGTCTACGTGAACGGCGTGCACCTGGGCACCCACAGGGGCGGCTTCGCGCGGTTCAGGTTCGACGCGACCGCAGTCTTGAGGCCCGGTGCCGACAACGTGCTCGCCGTGCGCGTTGACAACGGGCACCTCGGCATCCCGCCGACCGCGGCCGACTTCACCTTCTTCGGCGGCCTCTACCGGGACGTGTCGCTCGTCTCGACCGATCCCGTCCAGATCTCGGCGATGGACCACGGCTCGCCCGGCGTCTTCATCGATCAGGTTGGCGTGGCCCCGGGCTCAGCCAGGATCCTCGTGCGTGCCGAGCTCGAGAACCACGGCGCTCTGCCGCGCGACGTCGACGTGCATGTGACGGTGACGGACGACGCCGGCGGCGGAGTGCGCCGGCCCGCCTGCCCGGAGCAGTCGTTCCGGACGCACCTCGAGGCCGGGGCGGCGATCGAGGTGTCGAAGACCCTCGGGATCGAGCATCCCCGCCTTTGGAACGGCCGGGCGGACCCGCACCTGTACGCCGTGCGCGTCGAGCTGCACCCCGTGGCGGCGAACGGCGCCCCGGGCGCTCTTTCGGACGCGGTCGAGCAGCCGCTCGGCCTGCGGACCTACTCCGTCGATCCGCTCCGGGGGTTCATCCTGAACGGGCGCTACCTCGACCTGCACGGGTTCAACCGGCACCAGGACTGGCCGGACAAGGGATGGGCGATCTCCGACTCGGAGGAGGCGGAGGACTTCTCGCTGCTCATGGACGTCGGATCCACCGCGGTGCGGGTGTCCCACTACCAACAGTCGCAGAGCTGGTACTCGAGGTGCGACGGGGCCGGCCTCGTGGCCTGGGCCGAGATCCCGTTTGTGGACGGGGCCCTTCCCACGCCCGAGTTCCTCGAGAACGCGAAGCAGCAGCTGCGCGAGCTCATCCGCCAGAATTACAACCACCCCGCGATCTGCTTCTGGGGGGTGGGCAACGAGACGAGCGGGCCGGACGCCGACGGGGTCATCGCCGCGCTTGCCGGCGTCGTGCGCGCGGAGGACCCGTCGCGCCTGTCGACCTACGCGTCCGACCACGAGGCCTCGGACACCAAGAACTGGCACACCGACGTCGTCGCCTTCAACAAGTACTTCGGCTGGTACCGCGGCGCGATCGCGGACTTCGCGCCCTGGCTCGACGCGACCAAGGCCGCCTATCCCCAGGCGCGCTTCGGTATGAGCGAGTACGGCGCAGGCGCGAGCATAGTCCAGCACGCCCAGGACCCCGCGCAGCCCGAGGCCCGCGGGCGCTTCCACCCCGAGGAGTACCAATGCCTGTACCACGAGGGCTACTGGGCAGCCCTACGAACGCGGCCGTACGTTTGGGCCAAGTTCATCTGGTGCCTGCACGACTTCGCCTCGGACGGAAGGGACGAGGGCGACCACCCCGGGCGCAACGACAAGGGCCTGGTGACCTACGACCGCAAGGTGATGAAGGACGCCTACTACTTCTACAAGGCGAACTGGAGCGAGGCTGCCGTGCTGCACATCACATCGAGCAGGTTCAACGACCGGCGCGACCCGGTCACCAGCGTGAAGGTCTACTCCAACGCGACCCAGGTCGAGCTGGAGGTCGACGGGAAGCCGATCGGGACCCTCTCGGATGCGGCCGGCACGCGAGTGTTCGAGTGGCGCGGCGTGAGGCTCGCTCCGGGCGAGAATCGGATAGCCGCCAGGGCCCGCATCGGAGGGCGCGACGAGTCCGACTCCTGCGTCTGGACGCTCTCGGGGCCCTAAGACGCGGCCCGCGTCAAAACCTTCTTGCGCGAGCTTGACGGGGCGGTACCGTGGTGTGGTTTTTGCCCATTTAACACCATGGTATCCGCCAACGCCGAACTGGCTTACAACAGCAAGATAGAGGGCGACGTCGTGGTCTCCCGGGCGGACGCCGTGATCAACTGGATACGGACCAGCTCCATGTGGCCCATGCCCATGGGGCTCGCCTGCTGCGCCATCGAGCTCATGGCCGTGGGGGCCAGCCGCTTTGACCTCGCGCGCTTTGGCGCCGAGGTGATGCGCTTCTCGCCGCGGCAGGCGGACGTGATGATCGTCTCCGGCACCGTCACCTACAAGATGGCGTCCGCGGTGCGCCGGATCTACGACCAGATGTGCGAGCCCAAGTGGGTGATCGCCATGGGCGCCTGCGCGAGCACCGGGGGGATGTACCGCAGCTACGCGGTCCTGCAGGGCGTCGACCGGATCCTTCCGGTCGACGTCTACGTGAGCGGGTGCCCGCCGCGCCCTGAGGCGCTGCTCGACGCCCTGATCAAGCTTCAGGAGAAGGTGAAGCGGGAGCCATCCGCGAGCAAACTGCTGACAGCCTGATGCCCCCATCACCCGATGCCGTCGCGGCGCTGAAGGTAGGATGGGCCGGCGTGACCGACCGCGCCAGCCTTGACCATCCCGCTGTCGACGTGCCGGCCGCCGACCTCCTGGGCGTCCTTGGATCGCTCAAGTCCCTCCAAGGCTTCGACATGCTGACCGACGTCGCAGGCGTGGACTGGGGCGTCGGCGCAAGGCCGCGGTTCACCGTCGTCTACCACCTCTTCTCGACGACGACGCACGCCTACCTAAGGGTCGCCTCAAGCTGCCCGGATGACGCCGCCCCGCAGCTGCCGAGCGCGGCGGCCCTCTGGCCCGGCGCCGACTGGCACGAGCGCGAGGCCTTCGACATGTTCGGCATACGGTTTGCCGGCCACCCGGACCTGCGGCGCATCATCATGTGGGATGGCTATCCGTACCACCCGCTGCGCAAGGACTTCCCTCTCGCCGGCATCGAGACGCCGCTGCCCGACGCCGAGATCACGGCCGAGGTGAAGGTCGGCCTGATCGCGGCCCCCATGGCGGGGGGGCCGTTCGTCGCCGCGGCGGGCCAGATGAACATGGGCGACGCCGAGCCGAGGGCGAAGGACGAGAGCTGGAACGAGCGCCGGCCGAAACCCGGGACCTGACGGAAGGCGGACGCGATGCCCACCGAACACGCATTTCCAGACTCGGCGGCCAGGATCGCGCGCGCGGAGGCCGGTGCCGAGAAGATGTCCATCTCGATGGGCCCGTCGCATCCCTCCACCCACGGGGTGCTGCGCCTGCAGCTGGAGCTTGACGGCGAGGTGGTGACCAAGGCCGATCCGGTAATCGGCTACCTGCACCGCGGCGACGAGAAGATCGCCGAGAACATGACCTACAACCAGTTCGTGCCGTACACGGACCGGCTGGACTACCTGGCCCCGCTCGCGAACAACATGGCCTACGCCATCGCGGTCGAGAAGCTGGCCAAGCTCGAGGTTCCGCCGCGCTGCCAGGCGATCCGCGCGATCACGGCGGAGATGGCGCGCATCTCGTCGCACCTGCTCGGGCTCGGGGCCTTCGGCATAGACGTGGGCGCCTGGACGGTGTTCATGTACACGTTCACCGAGCGCGAGAAGCTCTACAAACTCTTCGAGGAGCTGACCGGCGCCCGGTTCACGACGAGCTACTCGCGCATCGGAGGGGTGGCGCGCGACGTGCCCGAGGGCTGGCTCGGGCGCGTGGACGCGTTCTGCGTCCAGTTTCTCCCCAACCTCGAGGAGGTTCTCAACCTGCTTACGCGCAACAAGATATTCATGGACCGCACCGCCGGGATTGGCGTCATCACGAAGGAGGACGCGATCGCCTACGGGCTCACGGGGCCGAACCTGCGCGCAAGCGGCGTGGCGCTGGACCTGCGCAAGGACAAGCCCTACAGCGGCTACGAGCAGTACGATTTCGACGTGTCCGTCGGGACGCGCGGCGACTCCTACGACCGCTATCTCGTGCGCGCCGAGGAGATGCGCCAGTCCGTGAGGATCATCCGGCAGGCGATCGCAATGTTCCCGCCGGGAAAGTGGAGCGCCGAGGACGCGCGTAAGATCGTCGCCCCGCGCAAGGACAAGGTGCTGACCTCCATGGAGGAGCTGATCCAGAACTTCATGCTCGTCACCGAGGGCCCGCAGATGCCGCCGGGCGAGGTGTACTTCGAGGCCGAGAACCCAAAGGGGGCCCTGGGCTTCTACGTCGTGTCGAAGGGCGGCGGCGTCCCGTGGCGCCTCAAGATCCGCGCTCCTTCCTTCTGCAACCTCTCCATCCTGCCCAAGCTCTGCGTCGGCGTCATGGTGGCCGACATCGTGGCGATCCTGGGGTCGCTTGACTTCGTCATGGGGGAGTGCGACCGCTGATGAACCTTAAGCCCGAGACGCTCGAGAAGATCGACGCCGTGATCCCGCGCTACCCGCAGATTCGAAGCGCCGCGCTGCCGCTCCTGCACCTCGTGCAGGAGGACCAGGGGTTCATCTCCAACGAGGCCGTCGAGTGGATTGCCCAGAAGCTGGGCCTGCAGCCGATAAACATCTACGAGCTGGTGACGTTCTACCCGATGTTCAGGCAGAAGCCCATCGGGCGCCGCCACATCAGGGTGTGCCGGACGCTCTCGTGCGCGATCATGGGCAGCTACCGCACCTGTGCCGAGTTCCAGAGGCAGCTGGGGGCCCCGCTCGGCGGCACCTCGCCGGACGGCGAGGTCACGGTGGAATTCGTCGAGTGCTTGGCGAGCTGCGGCACGGCGCCCGTCGTCATGATAGACGACACGCTCCATGAAAAGGTCGACGCCGCCCGGGCGAGGGAGCTTTCCGACTTGATCAGGGCCCAGGCCAAGGCGCCGGCCCAACAGCGCTGAACCTCGATGCCCGCCCCCGAACAGTACAGGATGATTTTCCGGCACATCGACGAGCCGGGCTACACGAGCGACCTTGCGTGCTACCTGCGAAACGGCGGCTACGAGGTCTTGAGGAAGGCCGTCCAGCGCAAGCCCGAGGAGCTGGTCGACGAGGTGAAGAAGTCGGGCCTGCGGGGCCGCGGCGGCGCCGGCTTCCCGTGCGGCGTCAAGTGGACGCTCCTCGACAGGAAGAGCGGCAAGCCGATCTACCTGGTCGCGAACGCCGACGAGTCGGAGCCCGGCACATTCAAGGACCGCTACATCGTCTACAAGGACCCGCACCAGCTGCTCGAGGGGATCATGATCACCTGCTTTGCGAACAAGGTGGAGCGGACGTTCATCTACATCCGCGGGGAGTTCCCGGAAGGGGCGAGGATCCTCGAGCGGGCGATCGCGGAGGCCAGGGCCGCGGGCTTCGTCGGCCCGAACATCCTGGGGACCGGCTACGGCTGCGAGATCTACGTGCACAGGGGCGCCGGCGCCTACATCTGCGGCGAGGAGACCGGCCTGATCGAGTCCATGGAGGGCAAGCGGCCCTACCCGCGGATAAAGCCCCCGTATTTCCCCGCGGTCCTCGGGCTCTACCAGTGCCCGACGATCGTGAACAACGTTGAGACGCTCTGCCACGTGAAGCACATCGCGGAGCGCGGAGGCGAGGCCTACTCGAAGATCGGGACGCCCAACAACACCGGCACGCGCATCTACTGCGTCTCCGGCCACGTGCGCCGCCCGGGCTGCTACGAGTTCGAGGTCGGAAAGATCACGATGGGCCAGCTCCTAAACGAGGTCTGCGGCGGGCCGCTGCCGGGGCGCAGCTTCAAGGCGGTGATCCCGGGCGGCTCGTCGGCGAAGGTGCTCAGGTTTGGCGAGCGCTTCAAGGGCAAGCGCAAGTCCGGCGCCACCATGGTCGACTACGACTGGGGCGTCGAGGACATCCCCATGGACTTCGACTCGCTGGCGATGATCGGATCGATGGGCGGGTCGGGGGGCGTCATCGTGATGGACGACTCGGTCAGCATGGTCGAGGCGCTCGGCAACATCAACGAGTTCTACGCCCACGAGAGCTGCGGCCAGTGCACGCCGTGCCGCGAGGGCTCCCTCTGGATGAAGAGGATCACCTCGCGCATGGTCCACGGGCTCGCGCGCGCGGAGGACGGGGCGCTCCTCAAGAGCGTGGCGGACCAGATCGCGGGCCGCACCATCTGCGCGTTCGGCGAGGCCTGCTCCTGGCCCACGCAAAGCTTCATCGCCAAGTTCGGAGACGAGTTCAAGGCCTATGCGGCGGCGAAGGCCCAGGCGAGGCCCGACGGCGCCGCCGAGCTAATCTAGCGCCCATGCGCGCGCACGTACCCAATCCCGACCGATGATCCAGCCCGCCGCTACCGACCTAATCACCGTCAACGTGGACGGAAGGGAGATCGCCGTGCCGAAGGGCACGAACATGATCGAGGCCGCCCGCCGGCTCGGCACGGACATCCCCCATTACTGCTACCACCCGAAGCTCGCGGTAGTCGGCAACTGCAGGATGTGCCTCGTCGAGCTCGGCATGGCCGCCGTGGACCCCGCGACGAAGGCGCCCGTGATGGACCCCGCCACCGGCAGGCCCAAGATCAACTGGAGGCCGGGGATCGCGTGCGCGGCGAACGCCTCGGCGGGACTGCATGTGCGCACCACCTCGCCGCTCGTGAAGGACTTCCGCGAGGGGGTGATGGAGTTCCTCCTCATCAACCACCCGCTCGACTGCCCGATCTGCGACCAGGCAGGCGAGTGCAAGCTGCAGGAGCAGGCGACCGGTTACGGCCGCGGGTACTCGAGGTACATCGAGCAGAAGAACGTGAAGCCGAAGCGCACCCAGCTCGGGCCCAGGGTTACGCTCGACGACGAGCGCTGCATCCTCTGCTCGCGCTGCATCCGCTTCTGCAAGGACGTGGCCAAAGACGACGTCCTGGGCTTCACCGACCGGGGCAGCTACAGCACGCTCTCGTGCTACCCGGGCAGGAAGCTCGAGAACAACTACTCGCTCAACACCGTCGACATCTGCCCAGTCGGGGCCCTGACGAGCACCGACTTCAGGTTCAAGATGCGCGTCTGGTTCCTCAAGCAGACGAGCAGCATCGACACCGAGTCGAGCGTCGGCGCGAACACCGTCGTCTGGTCGCGCGAGGGCGCGGTCTACCGGATCACGCCCCGCCAGAACGACGCCGTGAACGACACCTGGATGGCGGACAGCGGCCGGCTCCTCTACAAGGCCATCCGCTCTGCGGAGAGGCTCGACGCCGCGCGCGTGGATGGTTCCTCGAGCGCCCTCGACTTCGCGTTGGCGGCGGCCGCGGGAATCCTCGCGAAGGGCGGGGTCGGCGTCGTCGGCTCGGGGCGCAGCTCCGTGGAGGAGCTGTTCCTCACGGCCAAGCTCGCGAAGGCGCTCAAGGCCCCGGCCTGGCTCGTCTCCAGGACGGGCGAGGGCGACGGCCTGCTTGTCTCGGCCGACAGGAATCCCAACGTGCGCGGGGCCCTTGTGACGGGGCTCATCTCCTCACTTCCGTCGGCCAGGCTGGACGAGCTGGCGGCGCGCATTGACGCCGGGGAGATCCGCTCCGTGGTGTCCGTGGGAGAGGACCTTGCGGCGGCGGGCATCGGCGCGAAGAGGCTGGCCAAGGTGTCGGTCGTCTACCTGGGGACCCATTCCAACCCGACTTCCGCGTGCGCGAGGGTGGTGCTTCCGACGCTGACCGTGTTCGAGAAGAGCGGCACCCTCGTGAACCAGCAGTTTCGCATCCAGAAATTCGCAAGGGCCGTGCCGGGCCTCACCGGCGCCGCCGACGACCTCCTCGTGCTTTCCAGGCTCGTCTCCGCCGCAGGGGGGCCCGGGCTCGGCGCCGACGCCCCCTCGCTCTGGGCCTCGATCTCGCAGGAAGTGCCCGCCCTGGCCACCATGAGCTACGACGACATGCCGGCGACCGGGCTGCTGCTCGACGCGGCGCCTTGGTCGCAGCTTGCCTTTGCCGAGGGCCCTTCGCTGCACTACCAGCCCGCGCAGGCGCAGAAGGAGGCGCCCGCCCGTGGCTGACTTCTTCTTCGGGCTCCCGGTGCTCCTGCAGGCCGTCCTCAAGGGCATAGCGGTCATCATTGTGATCTTCCCCGTGGCCGCAGCGTGCTCGATGGCCGAGCGCAAGGTGTGCGCCTGGATCCAGGGCCGGCCGGGCCCGAACCGAACGATATTCCCGCTCTTTAGGGGCATACCGGGCATGGGCGTCCTGCAGCGCCTGGGAGTCTTCCAACTGGTCGCGGACGGCCTCAAGTTCCTGTTCAAGGAGGAGCCGACTCCAGGCCACGTGAACAAGCTCTACTACACGCTCGCCCCGGTGATCGCGATGGTGCCGGCGTTCACGACGGTGACCGTGGTGCCGTTCGGCGCGTACCTGGGCAGCGCCGGCTCCGTCGTCCCGCTTTCCCTGGCAAACCTCGACATCGGCATCCTGGCGGTCTTTGCGGTCGCCTCCCTCGGGATCTACTCGCTGATCCTCGCCGGCTGGGCATCCAACTCGAAGTACCCGTTCCTGGGCAGCGTGCGGGCCTCGGCGCAGCTCATCTCCTACGAGCTCTCGATGACGCTCGCGGTCCTGCCGGTGTTCCTCTGGGTGAACGAGCCCGGCTCCACGGGCTCCCTCAGCCTGGCGCGCGTCGTCGAATTCCAGAGCCGCGCCGGGTTCTGGGGCGGCACCTGGTTCCTCTTCACGATGCCGGTCTCGGCGTTCATCTTCGCCGTAGCCCTGTTCGCCGAGACGAACCGCCAGCCCTTCGACATGGCCGAGTCCGAGGCGGACCTGGTGGGCGGCTTCCACACGGAGTATGGCGCCTACAAGTGGGCGCTCTTCTTCGTCGCGGAGTACGCCAACATGATCGTCGGCGCCGGCGTCTTCGCGCTCCTGTTCCTCGGCGGCTGGAACCTCCTGCCCTGGGTGCCGCTGGCGAGCCTGCTCGGGTGGCTCCACCACGCCACCGGCTCCGCCCTTTGGCTGCACCCGCTGGTCGCCGGCATTGTCTCCATCGCCATCTTCATCGCGAAGATCCTGGCGACGCTGTTCGTCTTCATGTGGGTGCGCTGGACCCTGCCGCGCTTCCGCTACGACCAGGTCATGCGCATCGGCTGGCAGAAGCTTCTCCCCCTTTCCATCGCGAACCTTATCGTCTACACAGTGGCGATAGCGCTCATGCAGCGCTAGGAACCCCGATCCCATGGCCGTCATCAAAGTAGAACGAAAGCCCCTGAGCCTGGCGGAGCGCTCGTACATGCCGGGGATTCTGGCCGGCATGAGGATCACGATCAGGCACCTGCTGGGGCGGCCGGACACGATGGAGTACCCCGAGGAGCGCCCGGCAATCCCGCCCGGCTACAGGGGGGCGCCGACCCTCGTCAAGGACCCCCACGGCAGGGAGAAGTGCGTCTCGTGCCAGCTCTGCGAGTTCGTGTGCCCGCCCAAGGCGATCCGGATCACACCGGGGACGGTGCCGGAGGGGGCGGGGGTCGACCACGTCGAAAAGGCGCCCCAGGCCTTCGACATCGACATGCTTCGATGCATCTACTGCGGCCTGTGCGAGGAGGTCTGCCCGGAGGAGGCGATCTTCCTTCTGAACCAGTACTCGATGACCGGCTACAGCAGGAGCGAGATGGTGAACCACAAGGACAGGCTCTACGAGATGGGCGGCACGCTCCCGGACAGGCACTTCAAGTGGGACGTGAAGAAGGCCGCCGAGCTGGGCGCGGGGGGCCAGCACTAGGGGATGCACTCCATGGAGCAGATCGCTTTCGCATCCATCGCGGCCTTCACGCTGGCCTGCGCCCTGGGAGTCGTCCTCGCCAAGAACACCGTGAACGGGGCCATGTGCCTGCTGCTGTGCCTCGCGGGCGTGGCGGGGCTCTTCATCCAGCTGCACGCCTACCTCCTGGCCTTCCTGCTCGTCCTGGTCTACGCGGGCGCCGTGGTCGCCCTGTTCCTCTTCATCATCATGCTGCTGGGGGCGCACGGGGGCCAGCCCTGGCGGTTCCGCGCCTTCCAGGCCTTCGCGGGGGTCGTCGCCGCGGCGCTCCTCATCACGGGCCTCGACATGATCTCGCTGCGCGGCAAGACGGACGCCGGGCCGCCCGTCGCCGGCGCGGGCGTGGGCTCGTCGCTCAAGCTCTACGCCGACCAGCTCTTCACGACCTACCTGCTGCCGGTCGAGGTGATGGGCTTCCTGCTCCTTGTCGCCATGCTCGGCGTCATCGTCCTTAGCCGGCGCCCGACGGAAGGGGAGGCGACGGAATGAGCCCCTCCCTCGACTCCTACGTCCTGCTGAGCGCAGCCCTCTTCGCGATCGGCTTCCTCGGGGTACTCGTGCGCCGCAACACGCTCGTCATCTACATGTGCCTCGAGCTCATGCTGGTGGCCTCGACCCTGGCGCTCGTCGCGTTCTCCCGCTTCAACGGCACGGAGGCGGGCGACGTCTTCGTCTTCTTCATCCTCACGGTGGCGGCGGCCGAGGTGGCCGTCGGCCTCGCCATAATCGTCGCGCTCTTCAGGGCGCGCCAGACGGTCCAGGTCGACGAGCTCGACCTGCTCAAGAAATGAGGCCCGCGCCGTGACACCCACAGCAGCAGCGCTGGCCGTCCTGCTTCTCCCCCTGGCCTCGGCGGCCACGATCACCCTGTTCCTCGGCAGGCGCCCCCAGGGGGCGGCCACCCTGTCGGTCGTGACGGCGTTTCTTGTCGCGGCCCTCGCGCTCTGGCTCGCGTTCTCCGGCGCGCGCTTCTCGCAGTCGTGGGAATGGCTGCGCCTCGGCTCGTTCTCAGTCGGGGTGGGGATCAAGTTCGACGACCTGGCCGCGCTCATGCTGAGCGTTGTGGGCGTCATCGGCCTTTGCGTTCACGTGTTCTCGCTCGGCTACATGGCCGGCGATCCCGGCAGAGCGCGCTACTTCGGCGGCCTCTCGATATTCATGTTCTCGATGGTCGGCATAGTGCTGGCCGACAACCTATTCATGATGTTCATCTTCTGGGAGCTGGTGGGCTTCAGCTCCTACTTCCTGATCAACCACTGGCGCGAGCGCCAGTCGGCCGCGGACGCCTCCAAGAAGGCCTTCATCGTAAACCGCGTCGGCGACTTCGGCTTCCTGCTGGGGATCATCCTATGCTACTGGGCGAACGGCACGGTTAGCCTGGGGACCGTCGGGCAGACCCCGCCGGTCGTCTTCAGCCGCTTGATCCCGCTGCTGCTCTTCTGCGGCGCCGTCGGCAAGTCCGCGCAGCTGCCCCTGCAGATCTGGCTGCCGGACGCCATGGAGGGCCCGACGCCCGTCTCCGCCCTCATCCATGCGGCGACGATGGTTGCGGCGGGCATCTACATGCTGTGCCGCGTCGACTTCCTCATGGTGGGGCAGGCGCGGCAGGTGATCGCCTGGGTCGGCGCGCTCACGGCGCTCTACGCCGCCCTGTGCGCCATCACCCACCGTGACATCAAGAAGGTCCTCGCGTACTCCACGATCTCGCAGCTCGGCTACATGGTGGCCGCGTTCGGGCTGGGCTCCGTCGGCGCCGCGATGTTCCACCTGACGACTCACGCCTTTTTCAAGGCGCTGCTCTTCCTCGGCGCCGGCTCGGTTATCCTCGGCTGCCACCACGAGCAGGACATCTTCCGGCTGGGCGGGCTGCGCCGGCGCATGCCGCTCACCTTCTGGACCTTCACGGTCGCCGTGGCGGCGATCACCGGCGTGCCGTTCCTCGCGGGCTTCTTCTCCAAGGACGCCATCCTCGCGCTGTCCTATGAGCGCAGCGGCGCCATCTTCACCGTGCTCGCGCTCACGGCCGTCCTGACGGCCTTCTACATGCTGCGCCTCTGGAAGATCGTCTTTCTTGGCGAGCCGAGGAGCGAGGCCGCCTCTCACTCCCACGAGAGCGGGGTCTCGGTGACGGCGCCGCTCGTCCTGCTCGCGGCCCTGTCGCTGGTCGGGGGCTACTGGCGGGCGTACCCGGGCGGCTTCGGCGGCGTTTTCAGCCTCATACCGGAGGCCGAGGGCGCGGCGCGCGCCGTGGTCCTGGCGACCAGCATCGCGGTCCTCCTTGTCGGCGCGGGCGCCGCCCTGAGCTTCTACAGGTGCGACGGCGACGACTCGCTCAAGGTGGGCTTCCCGTCGCTCTTCGGGCTGCTGTCGGTCGCGAGGACGTCCTTCGATACGGCCTACGACTACTACGTGGCCAAGGTGCAACAGCGCCTCGCCATGGTCCTGAAC
This sequence comes from Opitutaceae bacterium, assembly GCA_003151515.1. Lineage (GTDB taxonomy): Bacteria > Verrucomicrobiota > Verrucomicrobiia > Opitutales > Opitutaceae > Palsa-1447. The sequence goes on along the minus strand of PLXS01000006.1, from coordinate 49,427 downwards.
TTCATCGACATCGTCGGGCTGGCCGGCGTCGTCGTGCGGGGGCTGGCCGGGGCCACCGAGATCGTCGGTTTCGGGATCCGGGCCCTGCACACGGGGCGCCTGAGCAGCTACGTCTACTGGTTCCTCGGGGGGGTCGTCATCCTCTGGGCCTACGCGGCCGGCGTCCTTTGAACAGCACGATGAGCACGACAGCATTCGACCCGCTCCTGATCGCCGTCGTGGCGCCCCTCGCCCTGGCGGCGACGATCGCCCTTGGCGCCCCCAAGAAATGGGTCGTCAGGCTCGCATACGCCGGATTCGGGATTCCCGCGCTCATGGCGCTCCTGGTCTGGTGGAGGTTCGGCGGAGAGCCCAGGGAGGCGCACGGCTTTGCGTTCCTCTCGAGCTACTCGACGGGCCTGGAGCGCTTCGGGATCGGCCTCAAGCTCGGCCTCAACGGCATCTCGCTGGCCATGTTCGTGCTCGCCGGACTCGTGGGGCTCGCGGCGGGCCTCTACGCGATCCAGTCGGGGGCGGAGCGCCTGAAGACCTACCTGCTCCTGCTGCTTGTCATGCAGGCCGGCCTGATGGGGATGTTCGCGAGCGTCGACATCTTCTTCTTCTACTTCTTCCACGAGCTGGCCCTCATCCCGACGTTCATCATGGTGGGGATCTGGGGCGGCCGCGACCGCAGCTACGCGGCCATGACGATGACGATCTACCTGACGGCGGGCGCCATGCTCTCGCTGCTGGGGCTGATCGCCATCTACGTGAAGAGCGGGGCGAGCAGCTTCGACCTGCTGGTGCTGCGCGACGCGCTCGCCTCCCGGCCCCTCGGCGAGACGCTACAGAGGCACGTTTTCGGCCTGCTTCTCTTCGGCTTCGGAATCCTGGTTTCCCTGTGGCCGTTCCACTCCTGGGCGCCGCTTGGCTACGGGGCGGCGCCCAGCTCCGCCGCGATGCTCCACGCTGGCGTGCTCAAGAAGTTCGGCCTCTACGGGCTGATCCAGATCGCGCTGCCGCTGCTGCCCTTCGGCGCCGTCCACTGGAGCCACCCGCTCGCGCTCGTGGCGGGAGTGGGAAACGTCCTCGTGATAGGCCTTGTGACGATGGCGCAGCGCGACCTCAAGCAGATGGTCGGTTACAGCTCGGTCATGCACATGGGCTACGCCTTCCTCGGCATCGCGGCGGGCACGGCGATGGGGGTGGGCGGGGTCGTCCTTCTCATGTTCGGGCACGGCCTTTCGGTCGCGCTGCTCTTCCTGCTCTCGACAAGCGTGCACCGGCGCACCCAGACCTTTGACATGGGCCAGATGGGCGGACTCGCGCAGGGCGCCCCGGTCCTGGCCGCGCTGTTCCTTCTGGCGACCTTCGCAAGCGTCGGCCTGCCCGGATTCGCGAACTTCTGGGGCGAGCTCTCGATATTCGTTTCGCTCTGGGGCTTCTCCCACGCCCTGACCGTGGTAGCGCTCACGGGCACGGTCGTCTCTGCGGTCTACGGCCTGCGGGCCGCGGCCCGCGTCTTCTACGGGCCGCAGTCGGACGCCCTGGCGCGGGTGGTGGCGGGCAATGCGCCCCGCGACATGGCGTGGGCCGAGAAGGCGCCCGCACTGCTCCTGGCGGCGGCGCTCCTTTTTGTCGGCCTGTGGCCGAGGTCCCTCTCGACGGGGATAAACCAGGCGCTGCAGGAGGCGCCCGCAGCCGTGGCCGAGTACAGGTAGAGCGCACCCACGCAGCCCATGGATCCATCCAACCTACAGGAGCTCGCGGCGGGCAACACCTGGACGGCGATTTGGCCGGAGCTCTCGCTCGGCTGCCTTGCCCTGCTGCTGCTGGTGCTGGAGACCCTGCTTCCGAGGTTCATCCACGGCAAGATCCAGACGTTCTCGATTGCGGGCCAGGTGTTCATCCTGGCGGCGCTGCTGCTGGACCTCCACACGCCCTACCACGAGAGCTTCAACGGGCTCCTGGTCCAGTCCAGCGCGGGCCAGGCGATGCGCGTCTTCTTCCTGCTCTCCTCGATCATGGTCTCGCTCCTTGCGCGCGCGAGCCTGTGGAAGCACCGGGTCTCCAAGGTCGAGTTCCACCATATCGTCCTCGTCGTATCGGCGGCGATGATGCTGCTCGTGCAGAGCCGCAACTTCGTGATGCTGTTCGTGTCCCTCGAGACGGTGACAGTCGGCCTGTACATCCTGGTGAGCTACTACCGCTCGAGCGCGAGGACCCTTGAGGCGGGCCTCAAGTACCTCGTGATGGGCTCGCTCAGCTCCGGCCTCCTCCTCTTCGGCATCGTCCTTCTCTACGGCGTCGCGGGGAGCGCGTCGCTGCCCGGCAGGTCGTCCGACGCCATGCAGTACGACGAGCTGGCCCGGTTCCTCGCGGCCAACCCGCACAACTTCCTCGCGGCGGCCGGCATCGCGCTGGTCCTCTCCGGAGTGGCCTTCAAGATAGGAGCCTTCCCGTTCCAGATCTGGATTCCCGACGTCTACCAGGGCGCGCCGACGCCCGTCACGGCGCTCCTCGCGGTGGCGTCGAAGGCGGCGGGCTTCGTCGTCCTGCTCGGCCTTGTGGGCGAGGCCTTCGCGCCGTACGCCTGGCTCGTGGTCCCGATCCTCACGTTCATGGCCGCGGCGACCATCCTCTTCGGCAACCTCGCGGCGCTAAAGCAGCACAACGTGAAGCGCCTGATCGGCCTCTCGGGCGTGTCCCACGCGGGCTTCATCCTGCTGGCCGTGGTCTCGGTCCCGCGCGTGCCGATGGCCGTCGGCGCGGTCTACTTCTACCTCTTCGCCTACCTGATAGCCTCGTTCGCGGTGTTCGGCGTCATGACGGTGCTCGCCGGCCACGACGACAGCGAGCAGGAGATCGGCGACTACTCGGGCCTTTCCAGGGAGAGCCCCTTCCTGGCGGGCGTCCTCGCGTGCGGGCTGGGCTCCCTTGCGGGCATCCCTCCGTTCGTGGGCTTCATGGGCAAGCTCTTCGTCTTCGTCGCGGCGTTCAAGGCCGGCCATTACGGGCTTCTCCTGGTGGCGATCGCCGGCGTCGTCATCTCGATCTACTATTACTTCGGTTGGATACGGGCCGCGTATTTCAACGACGAGCCGCTGGCGTCGCCCGAGATCGCTCGCCGCGCCCGGGACGGCGCGGGGCGCCTGCTGGCCATCGCCCTGGCCGCCCTTGCGGCATCATCGATAGTCTTCGGCCTGTACCAGGGCCCCCTCGGCGCATGGGTGTCGCTTCGCTAGGCGGCCCCGGCCCGTGCCGGCGCGCGCCCTAGCGCCAGCGCCCGTCGTGCCAGACCCAGGCGCCCCCGCGCCGGGACCAGCGGCCGGGCTCCCAGTATGCGCCGGGATGAAAGTGGGGGTGGCGATCGTAGCGGCCGCGCACCCAGACCCATCCGCCGTTCCAATGCCAGTGCCCGGCAATCCAGAAGAACTCGGGGCCCGGGGCCACGGGAATCGTCTCCACAATCGGGGCCGGGGGCTCCTCCGAGGCGACGACCTCGACCTCCTGGCCGGGAGGAGGCGGCGGCGGGGCCGCCTGCACGACGTAGTGGCCCTCCATCCAGACCCAGCCGTTGCCCCGTGCCACCCACTGTCCGGGGACCCAGGCGGAGCCCGGCCGCGCGGCCATGTCCCAGCGGCCGCTGATCCACTCCCAGCGTTCACGGTGCCACGCCCAGTGGCCGCGTATCCAGATGTAGCCCTGACCGGGCGCCGGTGTCACGACCTCGCCCTGCAGGGGCGGGGGCTGGCTGCCCACGATGATCTCCGGGCCGCCGACGTTTATTCCGACCTCGCGGCCCGCGTGGGCCGCCAGGGGGGCCGCGCCGCAGACCAGGGCAAAGAGGGAGATTTGGCTGATTCTCATGGCTTGGGAATTAACAGAGGGTGATTCAGAGCTATAGACGCCGATTTCGGCAAGATGTTACAGGCGGGCCCCCTGAAAGCCCCCCGGCGGGCGCCGGCCGCGGATTTTTCGCGGGCGCAGCCGTTTCCTGAATTGTTTCCGCAAGCAATAGTTGCCTGAATCCCGGCGATGATGAAAGTCACCGGGCTTGCCCAGGTCCCACCCCCCAGCGCGTCAGGACTGCCGAAGGTAACGCCCGAGCTGCTCGCCTCGGTGCTCGCGCGCTATTCGCGCAGCAACGAGGGGATCGCGTCCATCCTCTCCAAGGTCGACATCGCCAATCCCGAGGCGTCGATCGACCGCATTCTGAAGTTCGTAGACTACGGCCACGCGTCGATCGGCGGCCTGACGGGCGGGCTGGCAGTGGCGATCGACGGGGCGTCAATGTGGCTTGCCTACAAGCTGTTCGAGATCGCGCAGATGGCGGACGGCCAGGAATCGAGCACCAGGTACATCGCGATGGACCCGTCGAACATCGCGGACGCCGGGGAGCTCGGCGTGCCGGACGACCTCGCGCCGCGGTGGCGCGACATTGTCTCCAGGGCGTTCGCGGCCTACAACGCCGAGTATACGCGCCTGGACGCGCTGGCCGCCGCTCAGCCCGAGCGGGTGCGACTCCCCAAGGACGCGAAGCCGGCGGTGGCCGCGAGGATCCGCAAGAACTACGCGCTAGACAGGGCGAGGTATTTCATCCCCTTCGCGACGAGGACGAACGTCGGCCTGGTGCAGACCTCGCGGATGTGGGCCCTGACCGTCAAGCAGCTCGATTCGCTTCCCAACCCCGAGGCGCGCGCCGCCGCGCGCCTGATCCGCGACGAGCTATTGAAGCAGTCGCCGAGGCTTATGCGCCACAGCGGCCCGGAAAGATCCTTCGAGGAGCAGGCGCGCCAGGAGCTCGCCGCCTCCCTGAGGCTCGGCCTCGAGCGCCTGAGCGCCGAGCCCCTCGCCGACCAGGTATGGGTCGATGTCGACCGCTCGGCCCCGCCTTGGCTTGCGCAGGAGCAGCCCGTTGCCGAGGCGCTGCGCCACCGCGCCAACCGATACGGACAGCAGGGCCAGGCGACCCGGCGCATGAGGGTGGCCTTTGCGTGGAACAACATGGCGCTTGCCGAGCTGCGCGACCTCAACCGGCACCGGACGGGCAACCGGTACACGCCGCTGATCCAGGCGGGATTTTACCTCCCGCCGGAGATTGAACGGGCGGCACACCTGCCGCTGCTGAGGGACCAAATGGATCTTACCAAGGAACTTATGACGCGCGGGTCGCCGGCGTACGTTTACTCCCTGCTGCTCGGGGCGCAGACGCCGTTCGAGCACGGGACCCATGCCGACAAGTTCATCTATGAGGCCGAGTTGAGGACGGGGATGGGCGCGCATTTCCGGTACGCCGAGCATCTTAGCGCGGCGCTGGGCGCGTTTTTCGAGCAGGTCCCGGAGGCGCGCGACTGGGTCGTCGAGGGCACCGCCGAGCCGGAGTGACCCCGGAAGTCATGGCCGATCCAAGCTACTTAGGTGTTGCTGCAATCGGCTGGCGAAGACAGCAATGTAACTATCCTTCCCTCAGTTCGGCGTCCCAATAGTCGCGCTGCGCACAGGAAGGCCTCTAGAATGTTCAGAGTTCTTCAGTTCAACATGCAGTTCGGGATGGGTTGGAGCGACACCAAACCCGATGCGGCGCCCATCGATCTCGACGCGACCATCGCCGAGATAAGGCGGCACAACCCGGACGTGGTGCTCCTTCAGGAGGTCGAGCACGCCCTGGATGGCGGCGTCCAGCTGGACCCGCCGCCGAACTACACGAGGCTCAAGGAGGTGATGAGCGAGTACGACAGCTGGTTTTCGTACCCGAAGGCCGACCCGCGCGAACTGCCGTTCGGCATAGGCCTCTCGATCTTCTCCAAGACGCCGCTTCTGGAGAAGTCGCGCATCGACGTCCCGTCCCCGGCGATTGAGTTCGAGTTCGGGGGCAAGAAGATGACGCCCACGGACCGGCTCATGATCGGGGCCAAGACCGTGATCGACGGCCGCGAGATCCAGTTCTACAACGTGCACCTCCTGGCGTTCTTCATGCTCGGCTCGAGCAGCACGATGTTCCCCTGGCAGCGCGACCTGGTCGCCGACCGGCTGGCCTCCTCGGACATCCCGACGATCCTCGGGGGCGACTTCAACGTGAGCCAGCACGGCTCCCTCGTGGAGCAGTTTGCCGAGTTCGGCTACGCGACCGTGCAGTACAAGGTCCCGACATGGCACCGCAGGCCCTTCGTGCTCGACCACATCTTCTACAATTCCTGGCTCAGGTGCATGGGCCACTCCGTGGTGAACTCGATGGCCTCGGACCACCTGCCCGTCACGGCCGACTTCGAGGCGACGGGCTGAACGGGGGCATTCAGGCGCCCGCCCGGACGCGGTCCTTCTCGGCCTCCCGCTCCTCCTGGAGGCGCGCCTTCTCCGAGGAGATCTGCCTGCGCACCTTCTCGACCTCGTCGGCGTCCTGCCCGGACAGCGCCTTCTCGAGCTGCTGCTTGAGGAAGATCTCGCGCTCGGCGATCCTCCCCTGATAGACGCGGTCGATCTCGGCCAGTCTGGCGCGCTGCTCGGGGGTCACGGCCCTGCCGGACCCCGGGTCCGATTTGGACAGCCGCTCCATGGCCAGTTCGTATGCGCTCTTCATGTAAGGGTGCCACAGTTGCGCATGCGGGGGGCATTGGCACGCCGAAAATGGCTTCTCATCGGTGCGGATTGGGCGGAGATTGGTGGCGCGCAAGATGAGCGAGAACGACCAGAGTGAGCTGTTCAGGGAGCCCGACGCGCCGCCGTCGCAGGCGGCGGCGCCCGACGCCGGCCAGCCGCTCGCGCTGCGCATGAGGCCCCGCAGGCTCTCCGAGGTGGTCGGCCAGGAGCACATCCTCGGCCCGGGAAGCCTGCTCGCGCGCCTGGTCGCGCAGAACCGCTTCGGCTCGCTTCTCTTCTACGGGCCCCCGGGAAGCGGCAAGACCAGCATCGCCGAGGCCATCGCGAGGGAGACATCGAGCCGCTTCGTGCGCGTGAACGCGGTCATGTCGAACGTGGCGGAGCTGCGCGACGTGCTCGGCGCGGCCCGCCGGATGCCCGGCTCGCGCACCATCCTCTTCATCGACGAATTGCACCGCTTCAACAAGACTCAGCAGGACCTGCTGCTCCCCGACGTCGAGCAGGGCGTCGTTCGCCTGATAGGGGCGACGACCCACAACCCCGGCTTTTACGTCAACCCGCCGCTTCTGTCGCGCAGCCACCTCTTCCGGCTCGAGCCGCTCTCCACGCAGGCCGTCACGGGCGTCCTGGACCTCGCCCTGCGCGACGTCGAGCGGGGCCTCGGCCCGCTCGGGGTCACGGCGGCGCCGAAGGTGCTGAGCGACCTCGCGGTCCTGTGCGACGGCGATTTGAGGCGCGCCCTGAACGCCCTCGAGGTGATCGCGCTCGGCAAGGGGGGCCCCGCGGAGATAGGCGAGGGCGACATCGAGGTGTTCGCCCGCGAACGCCGGATAAGGTACGACGCGGACGAGGACGAGCACTACGACACCATCTCGGCGTTCATCAAGAGTTGCCGGGGTTGCGACCCCGACGCGGCCATGTACTGGCTTGCGAAGATGCTTGCCGGGGGCGAGGACCCGAGGTTCGTCGCCCGCAGGCTCGTCATCCTGGCGAGCGAGGACATAGGCCTGGCCGACCCGAACGCCCTTGCGCTGGCGGTGGCGGCGCACCATGCGGTGGACTTCGTCGGGCTGCCGGAGGCCGAGCTCACCCTCGCGCACGCGACGCTCTACATCGCGACCGCCCCCAAGAGCAACTCGGCGACCCTGGCCCTGGGCGAGGCCAAGCGGATGCTGGCCGAGGAGCCCGTGCAGTCCGTGCCCGAGCACCTGCGCGACAAGGGAGGGCAGGCGAGCAAGAGGATGGGGCAGGGCAAGGGCTACGCCTACTCCCACGAGTTCCCGGAGGCCATCTCGGGGCAGGACTACCTGAAGCACCCGCTGCGCCTCTACTCGCCGAAGAAGGCCGGGGCCGAGGCCGCCGTCGCGGAGCGGCTGGAGCGCTGGCGCGCACTAAGGGATTCGCTATCAAGGCGTTCGGGAAAGCAGCTTGCGGCGGGGCAGGCCCGCGGCTAGCGTTCTTGCATGAAACGCATCGTGCTCCTCGCGCTTGCGGGGCTGGCGTTGGCGACACTGCGCGGCGCCGACAAACCGGCGCCGAGCCCGGACGAGCAGGAGGGCACCGTCTCCGGGGTCGCGATCCAGCGGGGGCAGGGGTGGATAGGCATCGAACTAGACGACAACACCTTCAAGATGACCTTTTACGATGCGAAGAAGAAGCCGGTGGCGGCCGACGCGAGCTCGGCGGTGCTTTGGTGGCCGGTTCACTACCAGCCCAACCCCGAGCGCACGGAACTTGTGGCGACGGGCAATCCGGCGGTCCTTGCCTCCTCGTACGCGGTCAAGCCGCCGCACACCTTCATCCTGCACATCACCCTGCTCTTCACGGGCAAGCCGGACGCGTCGGAGTCCTTCGTGATCGATTTCAGCCAGTGACGCGCAGGGAGCCGGGCGGCCCGCGTTGACAGCGGCGCCGGGCGACGCGAGGTTGACCGGATGCCCAGATTGCGCAGCCCCTCAGCGGGACACGCCAACCTCCCCGTCAGCGGCCGGGGCGGGGCCATTGCGCGAATCGTGTTGCGCACTGGCCGCGGCCGGTTGTCTCTTCGACGTTCCATGAGTGGAATTTCAACGGCGCGCGCCGCGGCAGGAGGGGGCTCGTCCCCATGAGCAAGGCGCAGTACGTTCAGCGCCACGACGGAAGGGTCGCGGCGCTCCAGTACCTGTACGCCTGGAGCATCAACCCTCCCGAGGTGCTCGCCGACGACCTGAAGGTGTTCTTCGAGGGCCAGGAGCATCCCAGGGAGCACTACGCCTTCGGCGAGGAGATGATCCAGGGAGTGGTCGCGAACAGGGAGGAGATCGACGCCCAGATCCGGGTGCTCACCCAGAACTGGGACTTCGGGCGCATCGCGAAGATCGACCTGGCCATCCTGCGCATCGCGATGTTCGAGATGCTCCACCGCCGTGACATCCCGCCGGTCGTGTCCATCAACGAGGCGATAGACATCTCCAAGCAGTTCTCCAACTCGGACTCCAAGAGGTTCATCAACGGGATCCTCGACCACCTCAAGGGCCAGCTGGGGCGCGACGCCCGCAGGGCCTCGGAGTAGCCCCGGACCGGCGGACCGTGCTCTCGTTTCTAAAGAAGTTCAGCAAGGGCCTCTCGAAGACACTCGCGGGGATCTCGTCCAAGACCCACGGGCTCTTCGGGGGCAGGCCCATCGACGCCTCGTCCATCGAGGCGCTGCGCGAGGCGCTCTACGGGGCGGACTTCGGCGGCCCGACGACCGAGGAGATCTTGGAGGAGGTCGGCAGGGCCGCGCGAAAGGAGAAGGGCCTCGACGGCCGGCGCGTGCCCGAGATCGGCGCCGAGGTCCTGGTGCGGGTCCTCGCCGGGTCGGAGGGGAAGGTTACCGCGGCGGCAGCGCCGCCGACCGTGATCTTCCTCGTCGGCGTCAACGGCTCGGGCAAGACCACGACGGCGGCGAAGCTGGCGCACAGGCTGAAGCAGCAAGGAGGCTCCGTGCTCCTGGCCGCCTGCGACACCTTCCGCGCGGCTGCGATCGACCAGCTCAGGTCGTGGGCCTTGCGCCTCGACCTGGAGATGGTCGCCAACAAGCCCGGCGCCGACCCCGCGGCGGTCGCCTTCGACGCCGTGCAGGCGGCGCGCAGCAGGGGCAAGGACTGGGTCATCGTCGACACGGCGGGCCGGCTCCACACCAAGGGCAACCTGATGGAGGAGCTGCAGAAGATCAGGAGGGTCGTCGCGAAGATCGACCCGACTGCTCCGCACCACTCCTGGTTGGTCGTCGACGGCTCGCTCGGGGGCAACTCGATCGAACAGGCGCGCTCCTTCCACAAGAGCTTCGGCCTGACCGGCCTCGTCGTCACCAAGCTCGACGGCACGAGCCGGGGCGGCGCGATCGTGGGCATCTGGCGGGAGCTCAAGCTGCCGATCATGTTTGTCGGCCTCGGGGAGGAGCCCGAGGACCTGCAGCCGTTCAGCGCTGCCGACTACGCGGCCGCCGTCTTCGGGACCGGCGGCGCGGCCTAGGGCCTTGCGTCGCGCCTGCGCAGGAGCGTGGCGGCGAGGATCAGCACAAAGGAGAGGGCGAGCAGGAGCGCCGCGAAGGCGTGCGCCTGCGGGTAGTTCAGGCTCTGGACCTCGTCGTACAGGGCGATGCTCGCGACCTTGGTGACGCCCGGGATCGAGCCGCCGATCATGAGGACGACGCCGAACTCCCCGAGGGTGTGCGCGAACCCCAGTGTCAGGCCGGCTGCTATCCCGCGTGAGGCCAGAGGGAGGTGCACGCGCGTCCAGACGCGCCACGGCGGGGCGCCGTGCGCCGCGCAGGCGTCGAGCTGCTCCGTGGGCACGCCCTTGAGGGCCACCTGGAAGGGCTGGACGGCGAATGGAAGCGAATAGACGACGGAGCCGACGACAAGGCCCCAGAACGTGAACGCCAGCGAATGGCCCGTCAGGGCGACCCACCAGCTGCCGGGCGGGTGCGCGGGCGAGAAGCAGATGAGCAGGTAGAAGCCGATCACGGTCGGCGGCAGGACCAGGGGGAGCGCGACGAGCGTCTCGACGACCGGCGCGATGCGCCGGCGCGACGTGTTGAGCCAGTGCGCGAGCGGCAGCCCGACGACGGCCAGCACAGCCGTCGTGACGGCGGCCAGCTCGAACGTGAGCAGCAGCGACTGCCAGAGGGGGCCCGGGATTCCGAGGATGACGGTGGGGCTCATGGGTCGCAGCGAAGGACGTAGACCAAGCCCTTCTCGGTGCCAACAGCCAGCAGCCGGTCGTCGGGCGACCAGGCGAGCCGGGTCGCGGCCGCGGGCATGCGCACCGTGGCGCGAAGCGGCTGCGCGCGCTCGGGGCTCCACAGGAAGAGCGCGCCGTCCTGGGAGGCGCTCGCAAGCAGGCCGTGCTCGTGCTGGAACGCGACCGCGCACACCTGGTCCCCGTGCGGGAGCATGGTCGGCTCGCGGCCCTCGGGCCCGGAACCCGAGCAGTCCCAGACGCAGGCGTCCTGGCTGCCGCTCGTCGCCAGCCAGCGCCCCGTCCGGTCGAAGGAGAGGTGGCGCACCTTGGTCTCGTACCCGCTCATCTGCAGCTCGACGTCGCTCTGCGGCATCCAGAGGTGGACGCTCGGGTCCTGGTTGCCCGAGACGAGCCAGCGGCCCTCGGGCGACCACGCGAGCGTGGTTATGCCGTTGCCATAGTGGAATTCCCTCTGGACGAGCGCGTCGTCCGCGCCCCAAAGGCAGACGCCGCCGAAGTAGCCCACCGCGGCGCATCCGCCCTGCGGGTGCCAGCAGAGCGCCGATACGGTCTTGGGAGCGTCCTTGAAGGCGTGCCGAACGGTCGCGTCCGGGTTGAGGAACAGGAAGCGCGTGCCGGCCGCGGCCGCCAGGATGGGCGCCCCGGCTCCGGGCCGCCACGCGAGGTGCTCGACCCAGGCGCCGCCAAGGGAGGCGCTTGCGACGTGCTGGCCGGCGTCGCCGTCCCAGATCTTGACCGTGCCGTCCTGGCCGCCGCTGGCGAGGATGTCCGTGCCGGGCCGCCACGCGACGGCGTTGCAGCCGTCGCCGTGGCCGGGAAGGTCGACTCGGCCCGTTCCGTCCTCTCCCGCGAACAGCGTCACGGGTCCGGCCGATGACGCCGCAGCCAGCCGGCTTGCGGAGGGCGACCAGGCCAGGTCGATGACGTAGTCGTCCAGCTGCCCGGCCCAGTGCTTGGTCAGCTGCATGGGCCCCCTTTAGGCGCTCAGGCAGGACTTGAACGCGGCCGTGAGCGCGGCCCTGTCGAGGTTCCTGCCTATGAAGACCAGCGTGTTCAACCGGGCCTCCGCGCCCCATTCGCGGTCGAACTTCGCGTCAAAGAGCATGTGGATTCCCTGGAAGACGAGGCGCTTGGCCGCGCCCCGGACGCTGAGCACGCCCTTCATTCGGTAGATGTCGTTGCCCTTGGTCCTCAGCAGGCCGCTTATCCAGTCGTTGAGCCGCTTCCCGTCGAGGTCGCCCTTCTCCTGGATGCCGACCGAGGTGACGCCCTCGCTGTGCTCGTGCTCAGCGTGATAGTCGGACTGCCAGGAGGGCCTGACGTTCTCCCCCGCGACCTCGACGTGGAGCGGGTCCTCCCCGCAGCCCTCAAAAACAAGGTAGTGGCCCTCCCTGGGCACCTCGAGCGTGAACCGGCCGCGGCCCCCGTCTAGGAGGAGCCTCTGGAGCGTCGCGCCGGGCGCCACGGACTCGCCCGGCCTGACGCGCCTCTCCCAGTCGGAGAAGACCCCGACGGCGGCGTCGCGCGCGGCCGCGATGGGGCCTTCCGAGACAGAGGCGAGCGGCAGGATGGCCACGTCGAGCTCGTTCTCATTGCCGTGGTGGTGGTGGCCGCCGTCCCCATCGCCGTGGTCATGGCCCTCGTGGTCGCCGTCGTGCCCGATCACCAGGCCGTGCGAGCCCGCGGGAAGCTCGTAGGCGCCGGCCCACTCGAAGGGGTACTCCGGCTCCATGAATTTCGGGTCGATCTGCGTCGCCCTGCCCAGGTTGAATCCGCCGATGTCCAGGACGCTCGCGAGGTCGACGTCGCAGTCCCGCGTCCTGTGGATCGAGGCGACGGCGTTGATGGAACGGATGCGGGCCTCAAGGACGGCGAGCTCGGCGGGCGAAGACAGGTCGGTCTTGTTTAGGAGGATGACGTCCGCGAACGCTATCTGCTTAACCGATTCGTCGTCTTGGTCCAGGTGCCCTGCGACGTGCTTGGCGTCGACCACCGTGACGATGCCGTCGAGGCGGAAGCTGCGGCGCATCTCCTCATCCGTGAAGAAGGTCTGCGCGACCGGGGCCGGGTTCGCTAGCCCCGTCGTCTCGATCAGGATCCCGTCGAGCCGGTCCCTGCGCTTGAGCAGGCGCCCCAGGATCCGGATCAGGTCGCCGCGCACCGAGCAGCAGATGCACCCGTTGTTCATCTCGAAGAGCTCCTCGTCGCTCTGGATGACAAGCTGGTTGTCCACGCCGACCTCCCCGAACTCGTTCTCGATCACGGCCAGCCTGCGGCCGTGCCGCTCGGAGAGGATGCGGTTGAGCAGGGTGGTCTTCCCTGCTCCGAGGAAGCCCGTGAGGACGGTGACGGGAATGGGGTTCTGATCCATGCTTAGGTGCGTGAGGCTCCCCAAAAGAACGCCTCGGGCCGGGCGCGTCAACCGGCGACGCTCCCAAAGGCCCCGGGGCGCCCCTCAGCCTAGCTCATAGAAGGGGGTGCCCTCCCCGTGACCGACGATCGAGAAGTCGCAGGAGACGGCCGATCGGACCTCCTTCAGGGCCCCCTCGACCGCCTCGCGCGAGTTGCAGTCGCGCGAGAGGTGCGCGAGGAAGACCTTGCGCCAGCGCGGGCTCGCGACGCTCGCCAGGAGCTCGCTCATGCGCTCGTTGGAGAGGTGGCCGTGGCGCCCGCCGATCCGGCGCTTGAGGGTCCACGACCGCCTGGGGTCGGCCTCGAGCATCCGGGGGCAGTGGTTGGCCTCGATGACGACGACGTCCGACTCGCGGATGCGCTCGCGCACGTTTTGCGGCGCGTGCCCGAGGTCGGTCACCCAGGCGAGCGTGCGCCTGGGCGAGAACAGGTCCCCATCGAGGCCGCTCGTGAAGCGGAAGCCGACCGGGTCGTGCGCGTCGTGGGGTATCGAGAAGCTCTCGATGTCCAGGTCGCGGAACTGGAAGCGGGTGCCCGTCTCGAAGATGCTCCACTCTGGGCTCCACGTGAGGGTCTTCTGGATCGCCCGCGCCGTGGGGGCGTTCGCGAAGAAGCGCAGGCGCGGGTGCCGCTTCAGGCTCTCGATCCCGCTGGAGTGGTCGCTGTGCTCGTGCGTCACGAAAACCGCGTCGATCCTGTCGAGGGATTCGCCGACGGCCGCGAGGAGCGCGCCCAAGCGCCGGGCGGAGAACCCCGCGTCGAGCAGTATCCGGGCGCCCTCGGTGACGACCAGAGCGCTATTGCCCGAGCTGCCGCTGCCCAAGATGCAGAACCTCATCGCCATTCGCGAATTTTCGGCCGACGCCGCCGCCAGCGCAATGGAATTAGCCCCGCCCTAGGCCGGCGGTCCGCACACGGCTGATTGAATGGATTTTCGGCGGCCGGTCTGATAGGCCTCCTTTTCTAAGACACCATGCCAGCCCGCGCGAAGCCCCCCGTCATCCTCGTCACAGGCGCCTCCCAGGGAATCGGCGCCGCGATAGCCCGGGCCTTCGCCGCGGAGATCCCCGGCGCGAGGCTGGCCCTTGTCGCGCGCAGCGCCGCAAACCTCTCCGCCGTAGCCAGGGACTGCGCGCGGCTGGGGGCGATTACCGGCGCCTTCCCGTGCGACGTGTCGGACGAGAAGGCGGTTGAGGGCCTCGAGGCCGCGGTCAGGGGCCGGTTCGGGATGGTCGATGTCCTGGTCAACAACGCCGGCAAGTACTTGGGCTCGGGCGTCCTGTCGACGAGCGTCGCCGACTTCGACCGGGCCATCGCGTCGAACCTGCGCAGCCTCTTCCTTGTAACCCGGGCCTTCGCGCCGGCCATGGTGCGGCGCCGCCGCGGCGACATCTTCAATATGGGTTCCGTCGCCGGGCTGGCGGCGTACCCGGGGTCAGCGTCCTATACGGCCGCCAAGTTCGGCGTCACGGGGCTCACCAAGGCGATGCGCGCCGAGTTCAAGGACAAGGGCGTGCGCGTGTGCTGCGTCTACCCGGGAGCCACCGTGTCGCCCTCGTGGAAGGGGAGCGGCGTCCCGGCGCTGCGCATGATGCCCGCGGAGGACGTCGCGGCGGCCTTCATCGGGGTCTACCGAATGACTCGAAGGACGGTCGTCGAGGAGGTCGTCCTTCGGCCCCAGCTGGGCGACGTGTAGGGCGCCCCGGCCGGAGGTCGCCTCCGGGCGCCAGGGGAGGTGCGTGGGAGGCGATTTGCATGGCCGCGCGCGCGGCAGCTTTGCATAGTGCAGGCATCGCGGGGTCGGCCTGTGTGCGCCGGTGACGTAAGCCGGTGGCGGCCATGCGGTCGGGGAATCCGCACTTTTTTGGCACGCCTTCGGCTACCGCAGGGGCAGCCCCCTTTTTGGGGCGCCGCCGGGTCGTGAACATCAACAACCGTCATATGAACTCGCTGAACGCCTTCGCATTCACCGCCTTGGGCATGGTGATGCGGGTTCTTCCGCTGGCGTTTCCCGCGCTGTTTCTCCGCACGGGTGCGGACGAGGCCAGCACGCGCGCATTATGGATGGCCTTCATGGGGGCGCTCCAGGTCGGCTTGGGGCTGGCGTACCTTGCCAGGGCGCACGCCGTCCCCGTCTTGGTGAGGCTCATTTCGGCGGCTCCCTCGGTTGCCCCCGGGGCGCCTGCGCTCCCGGCCGCGCGCGGCCTGACGGGGCGTTAAGGCCGACGCCGCGGCCTTAGACGAACCCGCCCAGGGCAAACGAGGCCAGAAGGAGAAGGAGCACGACCGCCGTTATGGCCACGAAGGCCCGGTCGCGCTCCAGCGCGAAGGCCACGACGGAGGCCGCAACGCGCAAAACCGGGGTCGCGATCAGCAGCAGCAGGCCGGAGACGATGATGGCCTGGCCGCGAAGGTGAACGATGCCCCCGGCCAGCCATGCGGCCGTCCGCGGGAAGGCCCCGCCCGGTCCCGTGAGCCTTGCGACGTCGGACGGGAGGGAGCCATACGTGCCCGCCTGGACGAACGACAGGAGGGAGCCCGTGGCGATGAGGAACAGGCTGGCCTCGACCCCGGCCTTCAGGATGCGGCTGATCGCCAGCTCGGCGCCGTGCGGCGCCTCGGTTTGGCCCTTGTTCATCGCACCCCCTTCAAGAGCATCTGTATCGATGAGACGACGAGGACGGCGACGAAGATGAGCTTGATGGCGTCACTCCTCATGCCCCCAAGCAGGCGCGCCCCGGCGCGCGCGCCAAGGAGCACGCCCACGGCCACGGGGGCCGCCACGAACGGGAGCACCTCGCCGCGCATGAAGTACACGGCGGCGCCCGTCGCCGCCGTGACCCCGATCATGAAGTTGCTCGTGGCGGTGCAGGCCTTGATGGGCATCCCCATAGCCAGGTTCATGACGGGCACCTTGAGTATCCCGCCGCCGATGCCAAGCAGCCCGCTTGCCACGCCCGCCACGTATCCGACCGCAAGGCCGAGCCTGGTCCTCGAGACCCGGTACGCCACCTCGCGGCCGAGCGAGCGGTCGTAGAACGCGCCGTGAAGCCCGAGCCTCTCGGCGAGGCGGTCGGGTGCGGCGTCGACCGGCCGCGCCGTGGGTCGCCTGAACATGGACCACGCCGTGTACGCGAGGATGCAGGCGAAGAGAAGGAACAGGCCGCGCACCGGGACGACGGCGGCGAGCAGCGCCCCGGTGAGGGCGCCCAGCACCGTGGAGACCTCCAGCACCATCCCGAGGCGTATGTTGGCGATCCTCTCCCTCACGTAGGATGACGCCGCGCCGCTCGAGGTTGCGATCACCGAGACGATGGATGCGGCTATCGCCTTCTGGATCCCGACGCCCAGAAGGAGCGTGAGCGCCGGCACGACGATGATGCCCCCGCCGACGCCGACCAGCGAGCCCAGCAGCCCCGCGAGGCAGGAGATCGCGAGGACGACGAGAGTGAAGACGAACGGCGTCACCGACTTGCCCGGCTAGAGGAGGGTGGCCTGGGCTTCGCCGGAAGCCTTGAGGCCGACGGCGGCATAGCCGCGCTCCGTCAGGACCCTTCCCTGGGGCGTCCTCTGGAGGTACCCCTCCTGGATGAGGAAGGGCTCGTGCACCTCCTCGAGCGTGTCGGCCTCCTCGCCGACGGCGACGGCGATCGTGCTCATGCCGACGGGGCCGCCGCGGTAGTTCTCGGCCATCGTGCGCAGCATCCGCTTGTCCATCTCGTCCAGTCCCGCCGAGTCGATCTCGAGGAGCTCGAGCGCCGCGGCGGCGACCTCGCGCGTGATTGCGCCCTTGGCGCGCTGCTGGGCGAAATCACGGATGAAATTGATGAGGTTGTTCGCGACGCGCGGCGTGCCGCGCGCCCGCTTGGCGATCTCCGTCGCGCCGCCCGCGTCGATCTCGACCTTGAGCAGGCCGCAGGTGCGCCTGACGATCGTCAGGAGCGTGTCCTTGTCGTAGTAGTCGAGCCTGGTCTGGAGGGTGAACCTCGACCTGAGGGGCGCGGTCAGCAGGCCCGAGCGCGTCGTCGCCCCGACCAGCGTGAAGCGCGGGAGCGTCAGGCGCACGCTGCGCGCGTTCGGGCCCTGGTCGATCATGATGTCGATCCTGAAGTCCTCCATCGCGCTATAGAGGTACTCCTCGACGGTCTTCGGGATCCTGTGGATCTCGTCGATGAAGAGCAGGTCCCCCTCCTCAAGGTTCGTCAGGAGGCCGGCAAGGTCGCCGGCCTTCTCGACGACGGGCCCCGAGGTGACGCGCACGTTCCTGCCGAGCTCGTGCCCGAGGATGAAGGCCAGGGTTGTCTTGCCCAGGCCCGGAGGCCCGGAGAGCAGGATGTGGTTGAGCGCATCGCCGCGCTTCCTCGCGGCCCCGACCATGACCTCCAGGCGCTCGACCGTCTTGGCCTGCCCGGCGAAGTCGCTGAACGAGAGGGGGCGCAGCGCCGCCTCGGCGGCCGTCACGGGCGCCGCGAGGGTCGAGGTGACAAATCCGGTGCCCTTCGCCAGGGCCGGCGCTGGCTTCTCGGGGGTCATCGCCACTCCAGCTCCGCCCCGAGGGAGCGCAGGTTCTCGACGAACCTGGGGTGGGCCCTCTTGATGATCTCGGCATTGCGCACCACGCTGCGGCCGGGAATCGACGCGGCGACCATGGTGAGTGCTACGGCGGCGCGGATGACGTAGGGCGAGTCGACGACCGCGGGCCTGAGCGGCTTGTTGCCGAAGACGATGATCCGGTGCGGGTCGCTAACGATCACGTGCGCCCCGAACTTGGCGAGCTCGGGCATCCAGGAGAACCCATTCTCGTAGACCTTGTTCCAGAAGTGGATCGTGCCCTCGCAGCGCGTCGACAGGGCGATGAGAAGGGGGAGCAGGTCCACCGAGAAATACGGCCACGGGGCGCCCTCGATCTTTGGCAGGAGGTTGCTCGTGCGCGGCGCCTCGATCACACGCTTCTGGCCGCGGCGCACGATCGCCGTCCGGCCTTGGTGCTCCACAACGACGCCCAGCTTCTGGAACGAGCGGGCGATGAGGTCAAAGTGCTCGGGCACGCCCTCGAGAACGCTCACTTCGCCGCCGGTTATCGCCCCGAGCGCGAGGAACGTTGTCACCTCGTGGTAGTCCGTGCCGATGACGATCTCGGCGCCGTGGAGACGCGCGACGCCCTCGACCGAGAGCCTGCTTGTTCCGATCCCCTCGATCCTGGCTCCCATGGCCACGAGGGCCTGGCACAGGTCCTGGACATGGGGCTCGCTGGCCGCATTTATCAGGGTGGAGGACCCGTTTGCCACTGCGGCCGCCATGGCGAAGTTCTCGGTCACCGTCACGGACATGTAGTCGAGCCAGTGCCTCGCGCCCCGGAATCCTCCCTTGAGCGTGATAATCAGGGGGTCGCCATCCTCGAGCGACGCACCGAGCGCCGAGAGCACGTCAAGGTGCGGGTCGATCTCGCGCACGCCGAGGGAGCACCCCTTCGCGTTTGAGCGGATGGTGATCGAGCCCATCTTGAACAGGAGCGCAGGGTAGAGCAGGACGGTGGAGCGCATGTCCTGGGGAAGCTCGTCGCCTGAGAGGGCCTTCCTGAAGGCGCTGTGGTCGACCTTCATGACCCCAGCCGCGCGGTCCCATGCTATCTTCGAGCCCTGCGACTCGAAGAAGTGCACGAGCTTGTCGAGGTCGGTGATGTCCGGGACGTTCCTCAGCACCACCGGTTCGTTCGTCAGCAGGGTGGCGCACAGGATCGGCAAAACGGAGTTCTTGTTGCCCGACGGGGTTACGGCGCCCGACAGGGGCTTGCCACCGTTGACTACGAGATCGGCCATGGGGAAAAGAAAAAGGCGTCCGCGATGCGCGAACGCCTTGGAATGCGCTCCTTGGGGAGCGCGTTGGCAAGGATTAACTTGGAGTGCGCCCCGCCGGCGCCTCAGATGGCGCCGCCGCCCTGGTGGCCCTCAGAGCGGGGTTCGCCGCCCTGGTCGCGGCCGCGGCCGCCGCGGTGCCGGCGCCGGTGGCCGCCCTCAAAGTCGCCGCCTGGTTCACCGCCGCGGTTTTCGAATTCGCCGCCCTGCGGACCTCCGCCCCCTCCTCCGTGCCTGCGGCCGCCGCGGTGGCGGCGGCGATGGCGTTGGCCATCGCCGAACTGCCCCGCGGGCTGATCGCGCTCCTGGACGGGCGCCTCGGCGGGCTTTGCGCCCCCGAAGAGGCCCTTGAGCCAGCCGAAGAAGCCCTTGGGGGCCGGATTGGCGGCCGGCCCGGGCGCAACCTGATCGCGCCTCGGGTACTCGTCGCGCGGCTGCTGGCGCCTGAAGGAGTCGTGACGCTGCTCGCGACCGTGCCCCTGGGGCGAGCCGCCGTAGGTCTCGGGCCTGCGCTCCGGCCGGAAGGCCGGCCGCTCGTCGCGACGGGCGCGCTCGGGGCGCTCCTGCGCCGGGGATCCCTGGCCGCCGGCCGCCGCCGGCGACTCCCACCTCACGGCCTGGCGGTTGCTCTCCGCGGGGGGAAGGATCTGGATCTCGGGCCTTTCGGCGGACGCGGGGGCGGGCGCCTGCTCGGGCTGCGCCTCGGCCTTTGGCGCCTGTTCGGGCTGTGCCTCGGCCTTCGCCTCGGCTGGCGCGGATCCTTCGGACTGTGCCGGCTCGCTGGCCGGCGCATTTGCGGGCTCCGGGCTCGCAAACGGATTTCTGTACTCACGCGTGGGCGTGATGACCTGGACGGCTGTCGGCTTGTAGTCTGCCTTTACCGGGGTTGCTGAGGGGGCCGAAGCGCTCGGTGAACGCCTGCCGCGGGCAAGGCCCGATCCGCGGCCGCTGCCGAATGATGCGGCAGGTGTGGTCTCGGCGTTGGCCACCGGCGCCGGGCTGCCGGCGGCCGGGGCGAGTGGTTCGCCAGACGGGTTTGTATCTGTCATTTTGTTTGTTTTTTTGTGTGAGGCGCTCACCTAAGTTCGGGAGCGGCCGTTGTTTATGAGGCACTGCGGAGCGCGTGGGTATACGCTCGGACGCGGGCGCCTAAGCATTTGACTGTCGCCTATCTTCGGCTCCGGGGCAACCCCAAAACGGGACCCGCCTTAGTGCCAATTGCATCTTGCGCCCTCGCGGGGCGGCCGCAGGGTTGTGCTTCCATGGACAAATTCGAGGAGATTTTCAGAATGCAGGACGCCCTAAACCGACGGATCGGCGTGGCCCTTCCGCCCCAGGGCGATGACGAAAAGGCTAAGTGGATCCTCAATTACACGCGGGCGATGCAGCAGGAGCTAGCGGAGCTTGTGGACTCGGTTCCGTGGAAGTGGTGGGCGAAGTACCAGAAGTTCGACGGGCAGAACGCGCGGGTCGAGGTGGTGGACCTGTTTCATTTCCTCATCTCCCTTGCGCAGACGCTCGGAATGAGCGCAGAGGACGTCTTCCAGGCGTACGTGAAGAAGAACCAGGTCAACCTGCAGCGCCAGGATTCCGGATACGCGAAGAAGGACGAGTCGGACTCGCGCCACATCTAGGCCGCGGCCGGCGCCGCCTCGCCCGGTCAGCGGCCCTTAGCGCAGCACCACGAACGCCGCCTGGACGTCAACGGCCACGTTGCCGTTCTCGACGATCGCGGCGCGCAGCTTGAGCTTCGCCTTGCCGTAGCGGGCGAGCGCCTCCTTGAACTCGGCGATCGCCGCCTGTGCCGGGCGCTCGCAAATGGCGCGCAGGTCGCCGATCACCGGACGGCGGTACGCCGCGCGGCTCTCCTTGACCACGATGTGCCAGACGGGCTTGTCCGCCTTCTTCTCGTTGCGCATCAGCTCCCACACGACGCCGTACCCGGCGAGCGTCGCCAAGGCGACCAGGCTCCCGCCGAACGCGGTGTTGAGGGAATTCTTGTTCTGCTCCTTGGGGGCGGTGAGCACGAGCGCTCGCTCGTCGCTGACCTCGACGCCGACACCCATGGCCTTCGCGAGCGGTATCATCTCATGAAGGAACAGCTCAAGCGCTGGAACCTTAACCGACTTCATTGGAGGGGACACTGGATAAAATAACGGCCCGCGTCAAAGCCGGCGCAGCCCAACTCGGGGAATACCGGCATTCTCTGCGTAAGGCAGTGTCATGAAGATGGATATGCAGAATTGAATTCAATTGTAGGGCTCTTCCAACCCTGAAACGCGCGACGCAGGGCGTCCGGAGAATGGGCATTGTCCCGCGACAGGCGCATCCAAGGGCCCAGCACACGGGCGAAAGCATGGGCGCGCCGAGGGCCGAACCCGCGGGCTTGCTGCCGGCCCGTGCCGCGCTTGAGTAGCAGGATGGCAAAAGCGGAGGAGCCCACAGTCATTTTCTCGATGATCGGCGTTTCGAAGAAAATCGAGCGGAAGGAGATCCTCCGAGACATTTCGCTCTCGTTCTTCTACGGGGCGAAGATCGGGGTCCTGGGGCTCAACGGCTCGGGGAAGTCGTCGCTCCTGAGGATCCTGGCGCTGCGCGACACGGAGATTGAGGGAAGCGTGCACTTCGAACCGGGCTACGAGGTGGGTCTGCTCGAGCAGGAGCCGCAGCTCGCGGCCGGAAGGACCGTGCGCGAATGCGTCGAGGAGGGGGTCAAGCACCTAACCGACCTCGTCGGGGCTTACGACGCGACATGGGACGAGCTCAACGACGCGGGGGACGAAAAGGCGCGGGAGGCCATTACGGAGCGCCAGGGCGAGCTTCAGGAGAAGATCGACGCCCTGGGCGCCTGGGATGTGAGCCCGCAGGTCGAGATGGCGATGGACGCCCTGCGCTGCCCGCCGCCCGAGCAGCTTGTGGACAACCTATCCGGAGGGGAGCGCAGGCGCGTCGCTCTCGCGCGCCTCCTCCTGCGCAAGCCTCCGGTGCTGCTGCTTGACGAGCCGACCAACCACCTGGACGCCGAGAGCGTCCAGTGGCTGGAACAGCACCTCTCCCGCTACGAGGGGACCGTCATTGCGGTGACCCACGACCGTTACTTCCTCGACAACGTGGCACAGTGGATACTGGAACTCGACCGCGGGCACGGCATCCCATGGAAGGGAAACTACTCCTCGTGGCTCGAGCAGAAGCAGAAGAGGTACGCGGTGGAGCAGCGCACCGAGGACCGGCGGCAGAAGGCCATGGCCCGCGAGCTCGAGTGGATCCGAAAGTCGGCGACGGCGCGCCGCGCAAAGTCGCAGGCGCGCATCTCGGCATACGAGGCGATGCTCCGGGAGAACGTCTCGGAGAAGGAGAAGGACTACGAGATACTGATACCTCCCGGCCCGCGGCTCGGGGCCCTCGTCGTGGAGGCCAAGGGCCTCGCCAAGGCCTACGGCGACAATTTGATCTTCGAGAATCTCTCATTCTCGCTCCCGCCAGGGGGGATCGTGGGCGTCATCGGGCCGAACGGCGCTGGCAAGACGACGCTATTCAGGCTCATCACCGGGGTCGAGAAGCCCGACGGCGGCACGCTGCGCATCGGCGACACGGTGAAGATCGCCCACGTGGACCAGTCCCGGGACTCGCTGCCGGGGGAGGCCACCATCTATGAGGCGATCAGCGCGGGCGAGGAGATCCTGAGGATGGGCGGGCGAGAGGTGAACGCCCGGGCCTACTGCGCCCAGTTCGGGTTCACCGGGCCGGATCAGCAGAAGAAGGTCGGCATCCTCTCAGGCGGCGAACGAAACCGCGTCCACCTGGCCCGGCTGCTGAAGGCGGGCGCAAACCTGATCCTTCTAGACGAACCGACAAACGACCTGGACGTGAACTCGATCCGGGCCATCGAGGAGTCGCTCGAGAACTTCGCGGGCTGCGCCGTCGTTGTCTCCCACGACCGGTGGTTCCTTGACCGGGTGGCGACCCACATCCTCGCCTTCGAGGGCGACAGCACGGCGCACTGGTTTGCCGGGGACTACTCGAGCTACATCGAGGATTTCCACAGGCGTCGCGGCAAGGACGCGGACCAGCCCCACCGAATCAAGTACCGGCACCTGACGAGGACCTAGCCCGTGTGAGCGCAGCCGGCGCCGGGGCCTCAGTGCGCCTGGGGAGGCCTGCGCACGGCCTCGACGAACGCCGCCTCGAGCCGAGCGACGTCGACGGACCTGACGACGATGACGTCGGGCTCGCCCAGGCCCGGCCCGCCGCCCGGGGGCCAGCTTTGCGTCGAGCCGTAACCGGCCTCGTGCGAGATATCGACGTCCATCGCGAGCTTGTCGGAGTGCCTGACTATCGTCGGGTCCAGGAACACGGCCGAGGCCACCTCGTCCCACATGGGGAAACCGGGCTGGCCGAAGCTTGCGACATAGTGGGCGGCGGGAGCATCGGTTCCCGCCGTCGCCCTCCGCACGAGTTCCTTGGTGAAGCGCGTGCCCACCGTGGCGTCGATCGGTATGACCGTTATCCTCCTCCATCCCGCGTGCAGCGTCATCTTCGCCGCCTCGGGGTCCCACCTGAAGTTGAATTCGACGCGCGGGTTGTGGATGAACTGCATCGAGAACTCGTCCAGCTTCGAGGCGTCGGGATTGAAGCTTCCCGCCATGATCACGAGCTCCCGGGCCAGGCCCGCGCATCCCGCGTCAAGGGCCGAGGCCAGCGCCAGGTTCGTGAAGGGGCCCATCGCCAGGACGGTGACCTCGCCGGGAAACTCGCGCAGCTTCCTTGCGATGAAGGTCGCGGCCGGCTCGGGAGCGGGCTTTGTCGTTGGCTCGCCCTCGTCCATCGGCGGCACGATGTCGGCGGGGTGGTAGTGGGGCCGGTTTATCGTGTTGTAGCTCGGCCAAGTCTCCATCCATGCCCCCTTGTAGGGAAGTTTGCCATAGAGGCGCTCCCAGCGCCTCGTCTCCTCCTCGGAGTTGACCAACGGGTAGGTCGCGCCCTGCAGGACGGGGATGTCCGGCCTGCCGATCAGCTCGAGCATGCGCAGGGTGTGCGCGACATTCTCCTTCTGCCAGCCGTCGCCGCTTTCGATGGCAACCCCGAGCACCTCGACATCGGGCGACTGAACAACCATGAGGATCGCCTGAAGATTGCTGCCGCCCGGCCCAAACGCGTCCTGGTCAATGATGACCTTCCGCTTGGTCTCGGCAGCCCCAAGCGATTGCACAAGTAGCAGAGTGACAAGGCCTAGGATAAAAGGGGGTTTTCGCGTCATCATTGGCGGCCTCCGAGCAGAGCACATGCCATGGCGGCGGACAAACACTTCAACAATCTTGCAAACTGCCTGCGTTGGTTATTTCGGGCCGCTAATTCCCGAATTCAGGTTTGCCAATGAGCACGTTCGGCATGGTTCCAGTCTTCGCGCGGCGGCTGCCCAAGTTCGGGCGTCGCCTGGCGGCCGGTCTGGCGGGTGTCGGGTTCGCGGCCGTGACCGTCATGAACAACGGCACCCTGACCGCCAGTGGCGCCAACACCTCCTGGGCCTCGGGGCCGGCGCGCTCGACGCCGCAGGGCTGCGCCGCCGCCCCCGGGGGCGCCTCGCGGTCAGCCGGGTGCAAGAAGTGACCTGAGGTCGGCGAGCGAGAGCCGCTCGGCGACCGCGTCACTCGCCTCGAACACGCCCGCAAGCAGGGCGCGCTTGTCCTCCTGCAGGCCGAGGACCCTCTCCTCGACAGTCCCGGCGCAGATGAGCTTGTAGCTGGTCACCGCGCGGGTCTGCCCGATGCGGTGGGCGCGGTCGGTCGCCTGGGCCTCCGCCGCCGGGTTCCACCAGGGGTCAAAATGAATGACCGTGTCCGCCCCGGTGAGGTTGAGCCCCGTGCCGCCCGCCTTGAGCGAGAGCAGGAAGACGGGCGTCTCGCAGGACGACTGGAAGAGGTCAATCTGCGCCTGCCTTGCGGCCGAGGGCATCGAGCCGTCGAGGTAGCAGTGGGCGACGCCCTGCAGGGCAAGCTCCTCCCTGAGCAGGGCGAGAAGGGAGGTGAACTGGGAGAAGACGAGGACGCGGTGCCCGTCGTCGAGCGCCTCGGCGAGGAGCTCCCGGAACGACTCGAGCTTGGCCGAGCCCCCGAACGGGGCGGCCGGGGCGCCCTCCTCGGCGTTGGCGCCGCCGACAAGCCGCGGGTCGCAGCAGATCTGGCGCAGCCGCAGAAGCTGCGTCAGGGCGGCGAGCCTCAGGCGCCCCTCGCCGGCGCCGGAGGCCTCGAGGTCGATGAGCTCCCGCTCGGACCTCTCCTGGTACTGCCTGTAGAGCGCGGCCTGGGCCGGCTCAAGCGAGCACCAGACCACCTGCTCGATGCGCGCCGGCAGCTCGGGGGCCACGCCAGCCTTCGTGCGCCGGAGGATGTAGCGGGCGGTCTTTGCCCGGGCGCGCTCGTCAAACCACGCCCGCTCCTCGCCCCGGGCGGTCTGGGGGACGCGCTCCAGGTATCCCGGCAGGGCGAACTCGAAGAGCGAGCGCAGGTCGTCCAGGGAGTTCTCCACGGGTGTGCCGGTCAGCAGGAAGCGCCCGGTGCAGCGCAGCGAGCGCAGCACCTGCGCGTTCTGCGATCGCGCGTTCTTGATGTGCTGCGCCTCGTCGCCCACGACGCACGCGAAGGTGGCGCCCGAGAAAAGCTCCCGGTCGCGGGCCAGGGTCCCGTAGGACGTGATCACGAGGTCCCATTCGCCGGCCCCGGCGGGGCCGGCTAGGCGCTCGCCGCCGCGGTTGACAAACACGCGCAGGTGGGGCGCGAAGCGGGCGGCCTCCCTATTCCAGTTCTCGACCAGAGAGGCCGGGCACACGACGAGCGCGGTGCCGCCCCGCGCGGTGGCGGCGCAGACGAGCGCGAGGGCCTGGAGCGTCTTGCCGAGGCCCATCTCGTCGGCGAGCACGCCCCCCAGGCCGAGCCTTTGGAGGTGCCAGAGCCATGCCGCCCCGAGGCGCTGGTACGGGCGCATGGCCGAGTCCAGGGACGCGGGAACAGGGGCGGGATCGAGCCTCGAGTGGTCCCTCAGCGCCGCGGTGAGCGCGCGCCACGCCTCGGGCGGCCGGAAACCCGGTGACGCGGACTCGAGGATCTCCTCGACCTCAACCGCCCGGGCCGCGCCGATGCGCCCGCAGCTGCGCGCCGACGCCGACACCGGGCCGCCGCCGGCCACCGCGCTCTGAGCCCTCGCCAGGACCTGCAGGCGCGCGGGGTCCACGAGGACCACCTTGGCGCCGGCCTCGACGTAGCTGCGGCCGGCCGAAACGGCCTCCCGAACGGCGGCTTCCCCGGCGGATCCCGCGAGGAGGCCGACCTGCACCTCCCAGCCGTCCGCGCACGGGGACACCTCGCATGAGATCTGCGCCTCGGCCAAGTGGGCCGTCCTCGCGTTGAAGTTTGGGGTGAACTGGGCCCCAAACTCCCCGCGCAGCCTGCCGCCGTTGGCCGCGAGGAAGGTGAGGGTCTTGTGGCGGTCGCGCAGCCACCACTTCCTGTTAGAGGGCTCCAGAACGAAGCCGGCCGCCTTGAGCAGCTCGACGGCCTCCTTGTACCGGCGGTCCTCCCTGGACGGGAGCGTCACGGCAAGGTAGTGCTCGGAGCCGTCTATGATCAGGGGCTCGGCCGGCGCACGGGGCGGCCTCGGGCCCGGGGCGGGGGAGGCCGCGGCGGCCGCTGCGGGCGCCGGGTTGGGCTCCTCGAGGACGCTGTCATGGGTCCAGGACACCTGTCTTGAGTTCTCGACGAACAGGGCCTGGCCGTCCGCGGCCGCGACCAGCTCTCGCAGCTGGGCTCGGGTGACCTGGATGAATGCGGGGGGCCTCGGGGTCCCGCACCATGCCCGCAGGAGCTCCAGGACCGGGAGCGTCCCGGCGTCGGGGCCCTCGGTGCCGGCCTCCACACGCAGGGCAATGGCGTTGCGCAAGGCGGCAGCGGGCAGGTTGGGCGGAAGGTGGAGTCGGAGCTGGGACAAGGTTTCTATCGGGGAATGCTTTCAATCTTTTCGCGGAATTGGAATAAAACACTGCCTTCGGGGCTCGAAGGCTGGACCGGAAGATGAACGACGAGGCATTTACGCAGCTGGTGGACGCGAACTACGCGTCGTTGTACCGCTTTGCGCTCAGCCTCGCCCGCAACGGCGCCGACGCCGGCGACTTGGTGCAGCAGACCTTCTTCATCTGGGCGACGAAGGGCCACGGGCTGCGGGAGCTCTCGAAGGCCAAGTCATGGCTCTTCACGACGCTCTACAGGGAGTTCCTTCGCGGCCGGCGCAGGGACTCGCGCTCGTCCTCCCTCGAGGACCTGCCCCCTGCGGAGAGGGATCCGGTCGCCGAGGACATTGACCGCGTCTCCCGGATCGACGCGGGCGCCGTCATGGCGGCGCTGCAGACAGTCGACGAGTCGTTCCGCTCGCCGCTCACCCTGTTCTACATCGAGGATATGTCATACCAGGAGATCGCGGACACGCTCGACGTGCCCATAGGCACGGTCATGTCTCGTTTGTCGCGGGGCAAGGCCCAGCTGAGGATGGCGCTCGAGCGCTCCGAGGCCCCCTCGTCGAAGGTCCTGCCTTTTCCAAGCACGAAAGGATCGCGCGCATCATGACTAACGAGGAGGCAAAGTTCATCCTTAGCGCCTTCCGGCCCAACGGAATGGACACGGACAATCCGCGCTTCGGGGACGCCCTGCGCATGGCCGGAACCGATCCCATTCTGGGCCAGTGGCTTGAAAGGTCCCGCGCCTATGACTCGGCGGTGGCCGGCAAGCTGAAGCAGGTGGCGCCGCCCCCCTCGCTTCGCGAGGCCATCCTCGCCGGGGCCCGGGTGAGCGCCGGCCCTCGGGGCGGGATGAGGCGGCTCACCTGGATCGCGGGCCTGGCGGCGGCGGCGGCCCTTGCCGTCACCTTGCTTACAATGAAGGAGCCGACGCGTCCCGGTAGCCTTGTGCCCGCATTCGCGAGCTTCGCCATCGCGGACGCTCTGCGCGACGGGCACGTGGGCCATGGCGAGCCCTCGGAGGCCCTGATCACGGGGCTGCAGGCGAGCGGCGCCCCGATGCCCGGCGCCGAGCAGATCGACTTCGACAGGCTGAAGGACACGGGCTGCCGGACGCTCAGCTTCGCGGGGCGGGATGTCATCGAGGTGTGCTTCGCCCGCGACGGGACCCTGTTCCACCTCTACATTGCGCGCATCGACCCGTCGCGCGCGGACCTCTCCACCAAAGGGCCCGTGTTCATCGAGCAGGCCGGCGGGGCGGCGGCCGTGTGGTCCGACCACAACCTGGGCTTTGCCCTGGCGAGCAAGGCGGGCGTCGAGGCGATCCGGCGGCTCTTTTAGCCGGGGCCGCCCGCCTCGGCGCCGAGAATCTGGGCGGCGACGTTGCGCCGGCGGCCCTGCCCGCCACATTGCGCGAAGCCGCCTATGCCGAGCAAAAGACCCCTGCCCGCCGAACGGGCGCGCCTTGAGGAGGACGCCGAACGGAAAAGGAACTGGAAGCGCTGGGGCCCCTACCTGTCCGAGCGCCAGTGGGGCACCGTCCGGGAGGATTACTCGGCCGACGGGCACAGCTGGGAGTATTTCACGCACGAGCACGCGAGGATGAGGGCTTACCGCTGGGGCGAGGACGGGCTCCTCGGGATCACGGACCGCGAGTGCAGGCTGTGCTTCGCCGTCGCCCTGTGGAACGGCAGGGACGAGATCCTCAAGGAGAGGCTCTTCGGCCTGACGAACGCCGAGGGCAACCACGGCGAGGACGTTAAGGAGTGCCACTTCTACACCGACTCGACCCCGACGCACTCGTGGATGAGCGCGCTCTACAAGTACCCGCAGGCCGCCTTCCCCTACGAGAGGCTCCGGCAGGAGTCGCGCCGGCGCACGCGCGACGACCCCGAGTTCGAGCTCGCCGACACCGGGGTCTTTGACGAGGGCCGCTACTTTGACGTCGCGGCCGAGTACGCCAAGGCGGACACGGACGACATCTGCATCCGGCTGAGCGCGGCCAACCGCGGCCCCGAGCTCGCGGTCCTGCACCTGCTGCCTACGCTCTGGTTCAGGAACACCTGGTCGTGGGGATGCAGGCACGAGGGCTGCGGTCAGAAGCCCTCGATGTCCTCGGTCTCCGAGACCCGGGTCCAGGCCGACCACGAAACGCTTGGCCGGATGTTCCTGGACATCGAGCCCGGGCCGGGAGGGCCCGCGCCCCTGCTGTTCACCGAGAACGAGAGCAATGCCGCGCGGCTTTTCGGCAGCGAGAACGAGTCGGCATACACGAAGGACGCGATCGGGGAGTTCGTGGTCGGAGCCAACCGCGCCGCGGTCAACCCGGCCGGACTGGGGACGAAGTGCGCGGCCCATTTCACGATGGAGCTTGGGCCCGGCGAGGAGCGCTCGGTGCGCCTGAGGCTGCGGGCGGCCGGCGCGGCGGACGGGCCCTTCGGCCCCTCGTTCGAGGCGACCCTCAAGGCGAGAAGGGGCGAGGCCGACGAGTTCTACGCCGGCCTTCCGGGGCCGGCGGATCCCGAGGCGAGGCGCGTCGCGCGCCAGGCCAACGCGGGGCTCCTCTGGTCGAAGCAGTTCTACCATTACGTCGTCGGGGACTGGCTGCAGGGCGACACGAGGGCCCCTGCGCCCCCCGCGTCGCGGCTGGGCGGCCGCAACAGCGACTGGCCCCAGGTCTTCTCAAGGGACGTGATCTCAATGCCCGACAAGTGGGAATACCCCTGGTTCGCCGCCTGGGACCTCGCGTTCAACATGCTGCCGATGGCGAGGCTCGACCCCGCCTTCGCCAAGGGGCAGCTCAACCTCCTGCTGCGCGAGTGGTACATGCACCCGAACGGGCAGATCCCCGCCTACGAGTGGAACTTCTCGGACGTGAACCCCCCGGTGCACGCGTGGGCCTGCTGGCGCGTCTACAAGATGACGGCGCCGCGCGGATCCCGCGACCGGGATTTCCTGGCGAGGGTGTTCCAGAAGCTGCTTGTCAACTTCACCTGGTGGGTGAACCGCAAGGACGTGAGCGGCCACCACATCTTCAGCGGGGGCTTCCTCGGCCTCGACAACGTGGGTGTCTTCGACCGTTCCCAGCCGTCCCCGGGGGGAGGCCAGCTGGAGCAGGCGGACGGCACGGCGTGGATGGCGTTCTACTGCGCCACGATGCTCGCCATGGCCCTCGAGCTCGCGGAGGGCGACCCCACCTACGAGGACATCGCCTCGAAGTTCTTCGAGCACTTCGTCGCGATCGCGGATGCGATGAACACGCTGGGAGGCTCCGGCCTCTGGCACGAGGAGGACGGCTTCTACTACGACAAGTTCCAGTACGGGGGAGGGACCTTCCCGCTCAGGCTCCGGTCGATCGTCGGGATCATCCCCCTGTTCGCCGTCGAGTTCATCGAGGAGGGCCGCCTGAGCAGGCTGCCCGGCTTCGCCAAGCGCACGCGCTGGTTCCTCGAGAACCGCAGGGACCTGGCGGCCCACATCTCCTACATGGCGCGCGACGGAAGGGATCCCGGGCGACGACTCCTGGCGATCCCGTCAAGGACCCGCCTGGAGCGGGTCCTGCGCTACGTCTTCGACGAGTCGGAGTTCCTCTCGCCCTACGGCATACGGTCGCTCTCCCGCGCCTACGCGAAGAAGCCCTTCGAGGCGCAGGTGGACGGCAACGCCTACCGTGTGGACTACGAGCCCGGCGAGTCCAGGACGTGGATCTTCGGGGGGAACTCGAACTGGAGGGGGCCGGTTTGGTTCCCGATGAACTACCTCCTCATCGAGGCGCTCCAGCGCTACCACCACTTCTACGGGAACAGCTTCAGGATGGAGTTTCCGACGGGCAGCGCGAACCTGCTGAACCTGGAGCAGATCGCGCGCGAGATCGCCCGCCGCCTGGTCTCCCTTTTCATGCCGGACGCCCGGGGCCGGCGCCCGGCGCTCGACGGGGATGAGCGGTTCGCTAAGGACAGTCACTGGCAGCAGCTGCTCTGGTTCCACGAATACTACCATGGCGACACCGGGCGCGGCTTGGGGGCCAACCACCAGACCGGATGGACGGCCCTGGTCTGCCGGCTCATAGAGGAATTCGTTGACTGAGGGGCGCTTGCCAGGTTTTGCACACTGGAAAGCGCGACCTTGCATTGCGCAAGACCTCAAAGGTTCCGGCTTTTTGTGGGATTTAGTTCGGGGCTGAGTCGAACACCCGGTGCAAGACCCGGGTCTGCGGCGGCCATGAACACCAGGCCTTACAAGCACCAGCCAGCCCGGACCCGGATCCTCGCCATTCTGGCGGCAGTCCTTGTCCCGGCATTCCTTGGAGCCGCGGCTCCCGCAGCCGCCTCGCAGCGGTGGGCGACACTCGAGGCGATCCACCTCCTTGAAAACCCGTACGACTCGGCACGCCCCGGCAGCCTCGGGGAGCTCGGCGCCTACCAGTTCCGCGAGGAGACGTGGAGGATGCACACGAGCGCGCCGTTCTCGCTCGCGCTTGACCGGCGAGTCTCGGACGCGGTGGCAGTCAAGCACTACGACTGGCTCAAGGGCGAGCTGGAGCGGCGGGGCCTGCAGGCCACGCCGTTCAAGATCGCCCTGGCCTGGAACGGCGGGCTTGGGACCGCGCTAGCGGGGCGCCCCGCGCCCTCGGCCGTCGACTACGCAACGCGCGTCGCGAACCTCGCCGCGCAGTTCCAGCACAGGGAGCTCGCCTACGCCCCTTGAGGGGGCCGGGCTGCCTTTACTCCAGGAACTTCTCCTGCTCGGGCGCCTTGGGCGCCCTGCGGGCGGCCTCCTCGGCGGGTGTGGGGGTGAGGTGCCTCGGCGGCCGGGCGGTGCGCTGCGACACCGCCGCCTCGCGGTCCCTCAGTATCCGGTCGCAGATCCCGTGGAGCTGGAGGCGCAGCCACTGGGCCGTGCTGCTCTCGGCCCTGTAGTCCGCCGGGCCGTAGTGGTCGATGCGCCCCGCCTTGCGCAGTCGGTCGTTCTGGGCGTACTCCTCCTGCTTGGCGGGGTTGTACACGCCGTAGGCGATGCCGCCGTTGCCCTTGACCACGGAGAAGCTCGGGATGTCGCTCGGGCCGTCGGCAATGTAGATCATGTTCTGGAACGGGATGCGCCGGTCCTCGGCCGCCATCCTCGAGTTCACGTCGATCGCGGCGTTCTTGTTGGTGCCCTTGTTGATCTCGAAGAGGGCGCGGGTCTTCGTCGTGTTGTCGATCACCATCCCGATCTGGGCGATCTCGGCCTCGGCCTTCAGGTCGAGCTCCTTCTGGTTCAGAAAACCGGGCTGGAGAGGGTTCTCGATGAACTCGCATCCCCATATCCCGTCGACATGGGGCGCTATGGCGCTTCCGCGGATCATCTGCGCCAGGCCCGTGCTCACGATGTAGTGCTCCAGGCGGATGTCGTGCTTCCTGTACTCCGGCTTGTCGGCGACCCACCCCTTGGACTGGGTGAAGAACTCGGGAAGGCCCGGGTAGAAGCGGATCTCGGCGGCGCACATCGCGAGGATCGCGTTGTTCATGCCGCCCATCTGGCCCGCGAGGACATACGTGAGCAGGTGGTTGAGGTAGCCGATCTCCCCGGAAAGCGTGTACCCGCGCTTGCGGTAGTTCTCGACGAGGGCGTTCGTCTCCGCCCAGAAGTTCGCCTCGTTGACCCCATACCTCCGGAAGAGAGGCGACTGCATGTAATCGGGGATTAAGGTCTTGTCGAAATCCCAGATGCAGGCGATGATGTTCTGAGTGAAGAGCGTCGCGGCCATGCGTTGCGAGAGTCTGCATGGTAGGCCTCCGGTCGCGGCCCGCGCAATTCGCAAATAGTCCCTGCATGGATGCCCTTCCCGACATTTCCCCGTTCCAGAGGCGCCTCGAGGAGCTCGATGCGCGGATGGCCGACCCGTCCTTCTACGCCAACCCGAGGAAGGCGGCGGACGTGACGCGCGAGCAGCAGAAGCTGCGCCGGCTCGTCGACGACCACCGGGCCCACTCAAAGCTCGAGCGCGAGATCGCCGAGGCCGCGGCGCTGGCCCGGGACGCGTCGGCGAGCCAGGAGATGCGGGAGCTGGCCTCGGCCGAGGTCCCCGCCCTTGGGCAGCGCGCCGCCGAGCTGCGGGAGGCGGTGCTCCTCGCGATGATTCCCCCGGAGCCGTCGGACTCGCGCAACACGGTCATGGAGATCCGGGCGGGAACCGGGGGCGACGAGGCCGCGCTGTTCGCGGCCGAGCTCTTCCGCTGCTACCAGAAGTACGCCGACCTGCAGGGTTGGAAGGTGCAGCCGATGAGCAGCAGCTACACGGAGAGAGGGGGGCTCAGGGAGGTCGCCTTCCTCATCTCGGGCAGCGACGTCTACAAGCAGCTCAAGTGGGAGAGCGGCGTCCACAGGGTCCAGCGGGTGCCCGTCACCGAGGCCAGCGGGAGGATACACACCTCGACGGTCACGGTCGCGGTGCTGCCCGAGGCCGAGGAGGTCGACATCCAGATCAGCCCCGACGAGCTCGAGATCACGGTCGCCCGGGCGAGCGGCCCGGGCGGCCAGGGCGTCAACACGACGGACTCCGCGGTCCAGATCCTGCACAAGCCCACGGGGCTCATCGTGCAGTGCGCCGACGAGCGCTCGCAGCTCAAGAACAAGGCCCGAGCCATGACCGTCCTTCGCTCGAGGCTGCTAAAGATGAAGGAGGAGGAGGAGAGGGCGAAGTATGCGGCGGAGCGCCGCAGCCAGATCGGGTCCGGCGACCGCAGCGAGCGCATCAGGACGTACAACTTCCCGCAGAACCGCGTGACCGACCACCGGATCGGGTTCACGCTCCACGGCCTTCCCCAGGTCATGGAGGGCGCGATCGGGCCCCTCATCGAGGCCCTGCAGAAGGCCCACTATGAGGAGCGCCTCGCGGCCCTCGAGGGGCGCTCCTTCGAGCTCGCCAGGCCGCTGGCCGACGCCGGCTGACGCGGCCCCGCCAGCCCGAACCGGCTCCACGCGCCCACATGCTGACCGTCCTCGAGGTCGTCAAAAAGACCTCAGAATTCTTCGCATCGAAGGCCATCGAGTCCCCGAGGCTCAACGCCGAGCTCGTCGTGGGGCACGCGCTCGGGCTTACCCGCATGCGCCTTTACCTGGAGTTCGAGCGCCCCGTTGGCGAGGCCGAGCTCGCAGCCGTTCGCGAGCTCGTCCGGCGCAGGGGCCGTCGCGAGCCCCTCCAGCACATCGTCGGACACACGGAATTCTTCGGGCTGACGCTCAAGACCGACCGGCGCGCCCTCATACCGCGCCCGGAGACCGAGCTGCTGGTGGAGACGATCGTCGCGCGAGTCGGCGCGCCTCCGGCGCGCATACTCGACCTCGGCACGGGAAGCGGCGCGATTGCCCTCGCGCTAGCGCGCGCGTTTCCCGGCGCTCGGGTGACCGCGGTCGACTCAAGCCCCGACGCGCTCGCGCTCGCCGCCGAGAACGCGGCGTCGACCGGCCTGTCGGACCGTGTGGCCCTCGCCGAGTCGGACTGGCTGGGCGCCATTGCCAAGGGCGAGACCTTCGACCTCATCGCGTCCAACCCCCCGTACCTCTCGCAGGAGGAGACCGAGGCGGCGGCCCCTGAGGTGAGGCAATACGAGCCGGCGGGCGCGCTGACAGCGGCCGACGGCGGATTCGCGGACCTGGAGAGGATTGCCAGGGCGTCCGCAGCCGCGCTCGCCCCCGGGGGCATGCTCGCCCTGGAGACGGGCGCAGGCCACCACGCGCGGCTCATCTCGGTGCTTCGCGAGGCGGGGTACTCCAGGTCGGAGTCCGTGGCCGACCTCGCGGGGCGCGACCGCTTCGTCCTGGCCTGGCCCTGACCGGGTGCGTCAGCCCTTGGAGGCCATCGTCAGGGGCGGGTGGTCGCTCGCCCAGTACTGGTGGTTGCGGCCCAGCTCGACGGCATCGTCCACGACGCGCAGCGCCTCCCTGAGCGAGACGTCGACCTTCCCGTAGGCGTCGACGCTCTGGTCATCGCCGATGTCCTCGGAGTCGTCGTCGCCGGAGTCGGCTTCGCCGTCCTTTGCGTCGGCCGGCTTGGGGGCGGCTATCTTCGGGGGAAGGGGAGGGCCAAGCCTGAATTCCTTGAACGCAAAGTCGTCCTTGGCCAGCTTCTCGCGCTCGAGCTTGATCTGCTTCCTGAAGGCGTCGTCGGCCACCTTCTGCCGCTTGCGATCCTCCAAGTTGAGCGAAATCAGCTTCTGCGACTCGCGCTCCTTGAACCATTCCACGTACTTGCGCAGGAACGCGAACTCCTCGCGGCCCGCCTGGCGCTCGGCGCTGTTCTCGCGCAGGCGGGCCAGCACCTTCGCGTCTATCGGGACGCCGTCGAAGAAGCTCGTCGGGATCTTGTCCCAGACGAGGGCGTGCGGCAGGTCGGACTCCCCGATCGGGAGGAACTCGTCCACGGAGGGCAGCACGATGTCGGAGACGACGCCCTTCAATTGGGTGGACGAGCCGTCGGGCAGGTAGAACTTCTGGATGGTGATCTTGGCGGCGCCCGTCTTCACGGTCGAGCGGGCCAGCTGCCGGTTGACCCTGTTCATCTCGATCACCGCCTGCACCGTGCCCTTGCCGTGGGTCGACGAGTCCCCGATGACCACGGCCCTGCCGTAGTCCTGGAGCGCGCCGGCCACGATCTCGGAGGCCGAGGCGCTGAAGCGGTCGACCAGCACCGCCATGGGGCCGGAGTAGTCGAGGTGCTCGGCATCGTCGCTCTCGACCTGGATCTCGCCCTCGGAGCTCCTCACCTGGACGACGGGCCCGCGGTGAATAAAGAGGCTGGCCAGGCGGATCGCCTCGCTAAGGTAGCCGCCGCCGTTGTGGCGAAGGTCGAGGACGAGGCCCTGAATGCCGGCCTGCTTGAGCTGGTCGACGAGCTTGGCGACGTCGTCGCTTGCGCTCGTCTTGTCGGCGTCCGTGTCGCCTTCCTCGCCCGGACCGTAGAAGGCCGGCAGGGTGACGACCCCCAGCGGCACGGTTTTGCCGCCCGGGCCGGGAACCTGGAAGACGGCGGCGCGCGCGCGCGCCGAGTCGAGCTTCACCACGTCGCGGGTGATCACGATCTCCTTGCGCACCGACGTGTCCGTCGCGCTCGCCGGCTGGACGATGAGGTGCACCCGCGTCCCCTTGCCGCCGCGGATCATATCGACGATCTTTCGCAGCTTGAAGCCTATGATCTCGACCGGCTCCGTGCCGTCCTGCCCAACAGCGATGATCTTGTCGTTGGGCTTGAGCTGGCGGTTCAGGTCGGCCGGGCCGCCCGGGACGATCTCCTTCACGGTGCAGACGTCGTCCTCTAGGCCCAGCATGGCGCCGATGCCCACGAGTTGCAGGCGCATCTGGATGCTGAAATCCTCGAGGAAGTCGGCGGACATGTATGTCGAGTGCGGGTCGTAGAGCCCCGCGATCGTGCTTAGGAAGGTCTCCGAGAGGTCGGTCGCCTCGGTCTCGCCGACGGTCTTTAGGATCCTCTCGTAGCGCTTGCGCACGACCTCGCGCGCCTGATCCAGGGTCTTTTTGTTGAGAAGCTCCGCCAGGAGCTCGAACTTGAGCCGCTTTCGCCAGAGCTCGTCCGCCTCCGCCGTGTTGGTCGGCCACTCGGACTTCGAGCGGTCCAGCCGGAACGAGTCGTTCGTCGTGAAGTCGAAGTCCTTCTTCAGCTCCGCGAAGATCCACCCGACGCGCGAGGTCATCCGCTTGTCATAGACGCCGAAGATGTCGTAGGCCGCGTCGATCTTCCCCAGGTAGGAGACGTTGTAGTAGACGTTGCTGCCGTAGCGCCCGAGGAACTCCTTCTTGTCCGAGTCGAGGAAGAAGAGATGCTGCTGGTCGAGGGCCGCCATGTACTCGGGGATGACCTGCTGGTAGTCCGAGCTCGTGACGGCGCCTCGGTTGTAGTGGTCGCTCTCAAGGAGCTGGACGAGGGTCTGGGCCTCTTCCGAAAGCGTCTCCGACGTCGTGAAGGTGTGCTCGGCGCCCGCAAATACCGCAACAGGACAGGCGACAAGGACGCAAAGCGCTGTCCACCTGCGAATTACGGCCCTTGGGGAAATCATTCTTTGAATACTCAGACGCTGATATTCGCCCCATTGTTTCACGGCGCTAGGCTTAATTCAAGTAGGGAGGGCATTTTGTCATATATTTCGCGGGTCTCGCGCAGCCTGCGAAGATGCTCCGCCAGAAAGCGCTCGAACGAGTCGAATCCCAGCCAGCGCGCAAGGGCTTGGCAGTCATCGGGGTCCGAGGGAAGCGACGTCACCGACCGGTTGGAGTCCAGCCGCAGGGCTGTCTCGAGCCGCCTAAGGAACTCATAGTTGTCGAGGAGGGGGTCCGCTAGGTCGCCCGCAAGGCGGCCACGGGCAGCCAAGGCGCGCAGGGCGGCCCGGGTGCCCTGCACCCTGAGCGCGGGATCCGAGTGTCCGTGACGCATCTGCATGGCCTGCGTCAGGTAGCCGATGTCGGCCAATCCGCCCGCCCCCGCCTTGAACGCCCACCCCGGCGGGCCGGCCGCGAGCTCGCGCTCGACGCGCAGGCGCATCGCCATCACCTGCCGGATCTCGGCGTCGCTGGCCGGCGCGCCGTAGAGGAGCCGCGCGCGCCAGGCCTCGAATGCGTCCGCAAGCGCGGGCGGACCGGTCACGACGCGGGCCCGCACGAGAGCCTGCCTTTCCCAGATCTGGCCGCCGCCGCCACGGTGGTAGGCGTCCAGCGCCGCCACCGAGGTCGCCAGGGGACCCGCTTGGCCGTGGGGCCGAAGCCTGATGTCCAGCTCGAAGGCGGCCCCCAGGGGTCCGCCTCCGCCGAGGAACGACCTGACGGCGTCGACGGCCGTTGGGGCCTCCGGCTCCGACCCGTCGCGCGCTACAAACAGCAGGTCGAGGTCCGAGCCAAACGAGAGCTCTGCGCTTCCGAGCTTGCCCAGGGCGACCACGAGCAGCCCGCCGTCGCGCGAGAGATCTCGCAGGACGGCGTCGGCGAGGCCGGTCATCTCGTACTCGATCTCCTCCGGCCCCAGCGTTCCCAGGATGCCGCCAAGGGCGTGGCGAACCTGCTCCGCCCGCACAAAGAGCCACAGCCAGTCGCGAAAGCCCGCCGTCCGTGAGGCGGCCGAGATCTCGCCCTCGACGGCGCGGCTGCCGGCGCGCCGGTAAAGAACCTCGGGCCGGATGACCTCGTCAACGATCTCGGGGTGGGCGCGCAGCAGCTCAGCGACCGATTCGCTGCGGTCAAAGAGAATCGCGAAGGTGCGAAACAGGCCGGGATTCTCGGCGCAGAGCCCGAGGAACTGCTGGCGCGTCCCGTAGCGCTCGGCGAAGCGCGAGAGCCTCGAGAGCGCCGCAAGGGGCCGAGCGAGCTTCTCGTGGAAGCCGTCGAAGGCCCGGGCCACGTGCTGGAAGCGCACGACGAGCTCGCGCGTCACCGGCAAGTGCCTGCCCCCTCGGGCGAAAAAGCGCAGCGCCTCCGCCGCGTCCGGATTGGCGCCGAACCAGCGCTCCATCAGGGCCGAGATCCTCGGCGGCGCGTGGTCGGTCGTCAGGAAGGCCCACCAGGCCTCGAAGTCGGAGTCGAATCCCCTGTCGGCGAAGAGCTCCGCGTAGACCTCGTGCGCGCGCGCCCGGCCCTCGCCGAGCGCCGTCTCGAACTGCGCGGCGGATCCGTAGCCCAGCGAGAGCGAGAGGCTCGCCAGCTCCGCGGCGTCCCTGGGCACGACATGGGTCTGCTCCTCGTCCCGGATCTGCAGCCGGTGCTCGACCCGGCGCAGGAACCAGTAGGCCTGCACCAGCCGCGCCGCCTCAGCGGGGTCCATCTGTCCATACCTGGCCAGCAGCTCCAGCGCCCGAGCGGTCGAGTGTGTCTGCAGGAAGGGGAACCTGCCCGCGTGCAGGAGCTGCAGGGACTGCGCCACAAACTCGATCTCGCGGATGCCGCCAACGCCCAGCTTCACATCGCGCTCGAGCGCCTCCCCGCCGACGAGCTCGGCGTCGCTCCTGGCCTTCATCGCCGCGACCTCCTCGAGCAGGCTCGGGGGCGGGTGCCGCGGGTACCTGAAGCTGTGCAAGCTCTCGAGCAGCTCGGCCCCCAGCTCGATGCTGCCGGCAACGGGCCTCGCCTTGACCATGGCCAGGCGCTCCCACGTCTGGCCCGCCGTCGCATAGTAGAGCTCCAGCTCCCGCAGGGAGCGCACCAGCGGCCCCACCGAGCCCTCCGGCCGCAGCCTCACGTCCGCGCGAAAGAGGAACCCGTCCTCGGTCCTCTCGCTCAGCATGCCCGTGACGGTCTCCGCGACGCGGGTGAAGAATTCCGCGTTCGAGACCGACGTGGCGTACCCGCCCCTGCGGCAGTGCCCCTCGCCCTCGTAGAGATAGAGCAGGTCCACGTCAGAGGAGAAGTTGAGCTCGCGCCCCCCGAGCTTTCCCAGGGCGATTATCCCGAACCGGGCCTCGGTCCCCGCGGCCTGGTCCCAGGGCTCGCCGAGGCGCCCCCTCCAGCGCCGCAGCGACAGCATGAGGCTCTCGCGTAGGCAGAACTCGGCGAGGATCGTCAGCTCCTCGACGGTGGCTGGCTCGTCGGATAACCCGTTCACGCTGCGATGGGCGATGCGCATGGACATCAGCCGGCGCCAGCGCCGAAGCGCGCCGACCCGGGCGTCGTCGCCCATTTCGTTCGTGTGCGGCGCGAACTCTCTCCAGGTGTCCAGGAAGGCCCGGAAGAGGAATGGCTCGCGCAGGTTTCGCGGCTCCTCGAGCCATCCGGCGACCCAGGGCTTCTGGGAGAGCTCGACGGCGTAGAGCGGGCTGGCCGAGGCCAGCCTCTCTATCCGTTGCAGCGACTCCGCGCTTAGCGGGCCCTCGTTCAATGTCCGCCGGAATAGCCTACCGCCGGCTGATCAGGTCCCTCGCCTCGTCGAGGACGCGCTTCTCGTCAGCCGAAAGCGACGCGAACCCCAGGCTGTTTATCTTGTCGAGTATGCGGTCAACCTCCGCGCGAAGGCTGCCTCGGTCGCCCAGGTTGACGCTGAAGCTGGCCGCAGCCGGCTCCGTCTTGGAGGCCTGCCTCTGCTTCATCCAGCGCGGAAGATCGATTTCGGCCCCTGGCGAGCTGAGGCTCCAGTTGGATTCGTGGACATACCGGTAGTAGATCCATCCCGCGGCCATTCCGCCCAGATGAGCCGAATGCGCCGCGTAGAACGGGAACGGCAGCCTCAGGATCTCGTAGAAGACGAGGCCGCACAGGTCTATCGCCAGCAGGCCAAGGGCGAGGAACTTCGGCCTGAACGTCACGGGCAGCACGAAGAAGACGAGCAGGTTGACCTCGCGGTTCGGGAAGAAGCAGGCATAGACGACAATGAGCGCCCACACGGCCGCCGATGCGCCAAGCAGGGTATCCGACTGGTTCCAGTGCAC
This sequence comes from Opitutaceae bacterium, assembly GCA_003151515.1. GTDB lineage: Bacteria > Verrucomicrobiota > Verrucomicrobiia > Opitutales > Opitutaceae > Palsa-1447. Next base: position 8,949 of record PLXS01000006.1, on the reverse strand, counting down.
GGCGGTCCAGAGCAGGCCGCCGGCGACCAGCGAGGAGGCGTACAGGCCGACGAAGCGGCGGGTGCCCATCAGGGGAATGACCTCGCGGCCCGCGAGGTAGACGACCACGAGGTAGGCGACGATCTGAAGCAGGTTTCCGGTGCTGTGCAGGAAGCCGTAGGTCAGAAGCGTCCACACGTGGCCCGCCCTAATGCCTGCGGGCGCCAGCCCCAACAGGCGCTCCAGGCTGATCCCGAGGCCTGGCAGCCTGAAGGTGAGGTTCTGGACGACGAACAGCGCGACGACCAGTGAGATCAGCCAGGGCAGAACGCCGCTGTGGCCTCTCTCGGCGTGGTCGCGCATGTAGGGCCTGTCCTGAATCATGCCCGGATGGTAGGGGGCCGGCATTGAAAGACAAGCCGCCTTAGGCTGGGACGCGCCGGCAGCGGGCCCCGGGACGCCCTGGGGGCGTCGGCGCGCAAGCCTCCGCGCTTCAGCATCCTCCCTTGACACAAGCAGTCCCGCCATGTCCCTTATGGTAAATCTATGGCCAACAAATCTGACAAATGGTCGGAGAACGCGCAGGGCAAGTTTTATGTCGACCAGCAGTGCATCGACTGCGACCTGTGCCGTGAAACCGCGCCAAACTTCTTCACGCGCAACGACGAGGGCGGCCATTCCTATGTGAACAAGCAGCCTGAGACCGCCGAGGACATTGCGCAGTGCATGGAGGCGCTCGAGGGGTGTCCGGTCGAGGCGATCGGCGACGACGGCGACAAAGAATAGCAGGGGCGGGCGGCCGAGCGCCTTGCGGCGCGGATCATTGTTAAGCGAATTCTGGCCCTTTATTAACGAAGGGCTTGTTTTTTTGGGGTGGGCTGCTAGCGGTCCTTCGCGATGAGGCCTGTTTCCCGTACCATTGTCTTGGCGTCGGCGTTGCTGGCCGGGGCCGCGGCGCCCCTCGCGGCTCAGGACGGGGCGACCGGCATGCCCGCGGTGACCGTCTACTCGCCGAGCGTCGCCAACCAGTCGCCCGCCGGCACCTTCGCAATGCCGGTGTCCGCGCTGCGCTACGAGCCGCTCGTGGACATCGAGCCCAGGAACATGGCGGAGGCGCAGTCCGACGTCACGATACGGGGTGACACTTTCGAGAACACCGGCATGCAGATCGGCGCGCTCTCGATATTCGACCCGCAGACCGGCCACTACCTGACGGAGCTTCCGATCGCGCCCTCGATGCTCGGAGCGCCTGGGGTCCTCGTGGGCGCCGACCATGCCGCCGGCACGATGAACTCGACCGGGGGCGCGGTCGCCTACGACTGGCGGCCGGTCACCGCCGCGGGCTTTGCCTCAGCGGGGATCGGCGACGACGGGCTCTCGCGCGAGGAGGTATACGAGGGCGTCTCGGGACGGGGGCCCGACCACCTCGCGGCCGACGCGGACTGGGCGCACTCGGAGGGCAACGGCACGGTGCCCTTTGGCGACTTCCACTTTGACCGCGCCGACGCCCGTCTGGAATGGGTGCAGCCCGACTCCAGGACCGACCTCTTCGCGGGCTACCAGGCGAGCTTCTTCGGCTGGCCCAACCTCTACACTCCATTCAACTCCGACGAGACCGAGAACCTCCAGACGGTGCTGCTGCTTGCGAGCAACCTCACCGAGCTGGGCGGCGGGGACTTCGTTCAGAGCGGCGTGTTCTACCGCCGCAACAAGGACGACTACGCGTTCGACCGGTTCGCCCCGCTCGGGCCGGTCCACCCGTACCAGCACACGACCTGGGAATACGGGGCGGGGCTCGGGGGCCGCGAGTCGATCGGGGCGATCACGGTCAACTACCACTTGGAGGCGACCACCGACGCTCTGCGGTCGACGTCCCTGATCTACGGCCCGTACCACAGCCGCACCCTCGAGAAGGCCACGCTGGTCCCGGAGAGGTCGTGGGCAGCCGAGGGAGGCGCGGTGACCCTCAGGGCCGGCGCATCCTACGACAACTCGAACCGGGCCAGCGGCGTTTTCTCGCCCCTGGCCGAGCTCTCGCGGACCTGGAACTCGGGCGGGCTGCAGAGGCTCTACGTGAGCACGGCGACGACGACGGAGATGCCGTCCTACACGGCCCTGGACTCAAGCCCGACATTGGGCCTCTTCCTCGGCAACCCGAACCTCGGGCGCCAGACGAGCCATGACACGGAGATAGGGGCCAGCGGGAGCACCGGCGGCTGGACCGGCCAGGCCGACGTGTTCTACAGGCGCGACGACAACCTGATCGACTGGACCTACACCACCGGCGTCTTCGGCCGCGCCGCGAATGCGGTGGACCTTGACACCGAGGGGCTGGAGCTCGTGGCCAGGCGCACGTGGACCATGGCCACCGTTGTCCTCGGCTACGCCGCGCTCGGCAAGAGCGCCAATTACCTGGGGGCGCCGGTCACGGCTAGCTTCTACGCGCTCAACTACGCCCGCCAGCGCCTCACGGCGGCCCTCGTTCTGACGCTCACCGGGACGCTCGAGCTCAGGCTGGACAACGCCGCGAGGATCCAGGAGGCGGACGCGCTGAGGACCCAGGGGGGCAATGACGCGCTCACCAGCTCGCTCGGCCTAGGCTGGCGCCCGAGGGCCATCCGTAAGCTCGAGGTCTACGCGCAGGTGGACAACCTCTGGAACAGCGCGTTCCAGGCCGTCCCCGGCGTGCCCGCCTCCCGCAGGCAGTTGTCTTTTGGCGCCACTTACGGTTGGTAGTGCCGATGCCGCAGAATCCCCTCCTGGATCCGTCGTTCCACGTGCGCTGGTCCGCGCTCACGGCCGCGCTCGTCGAGCCCGGCATGGACGCCGCGCTCGAGCGGGCGGAGCAGGCGCTGCGCGCCATCGAGGAGGCCGCGGGCGCCCCCACGTTCGAGGGCACCTTCCTCGCCCTCGACGACGCGATGGACGCGCTGAACCAGGCCTGGACCAGGGTCACCCACCTGCAGGCCGTGTGCGACTCCCCCGAGCTGCGCGCGGCGCACAACCGCGTCCTGCCCCGGGTCTCCGCCTTCTTCGCGAGGGTGCCGCTTCGGTCCGCGCTTTGGGCGAGGCTTCGCGAGTTCTCGGAGTCGGCCGGGGTCGGTGCGCTGCCCGCCGTGCGCGCCCGCTACGTGGGGGAGACCGTGGCCGAGTTCCGCGAGGCGGGAGCCGACCTCCCCGCGACGGGCCGCGCCCGACTTGAGGCCCTGCAGGCCGAGCTGGCCCAGATCACCCAGCGCTACGCCGAGAACGTCCTGGACGCCACGAACGCCTGGCAGCTCGTCGTCGAGGACGAGGGCCGGCTGGAGGGGCTACCCGGCCACGCCAAGGAACGCGCGCAATCCGATGCCGAGGCAAGGGGCCTTGGCTCGCCCGGGCGGCCCGCCTGGAGGTTCACGCTTCACATGCCCTCCCAGGAGCCGTTCATGTCGTACGTGCGCGACGAGGCGCTGCGCCGCGAGACGTGGCTCGCGTCGTCGGCGGTGGGATCGGCCGCGCCCCACGACAACGCCCCCCTGATCTCGCGCATCCTTCGGCTGCGGGCGGAGAAGGCGGCCCTGCTTGGGAAGCGCCACTTCCCCGACCTGGTTCTCGCGCGGCGGATGGCGCGCTCGGGCGAGAGGGCCCTCGCGTTCATCGAGGACATGCGGCGGCGGTGCGCCGGGCCGTTCGCGCGGGAGTGCGCCGAGATGGAGGCGTTCAGGGCGGCGACAAATGGGGGCGGCGCGGGGCGCCCCGCGCCATGGGAGGTCCCCTACCTGGCGGAGCGGATGCGCAAGGCGAGCTATGACTTCGACCCGGAGGAGCTGCGGCCCTACTTCCCGATGGACCGCGTCGTGGGCGGGCTCTTCGAGATATGCTCCCGCGTCTTTGGCATACGGGTGACCGAGCGTCCGAAGGGGGAGGTCGACACCTGGCACCCCGAGGTGCGCTTCTACGACGTGCTCGACTCGGGCGGCCGCCACGTCGGCTCGTTCTACGCCGACTGGCACCCGCGCGAGTCGAAGAGGGGCGGCGCATGGATGAGCGCGCTCTCGACGGGCGGCCCCAGGGCGGACGGCTCCCGCCGGCCCCACCTGGGTCTCATCTGCGGGAACCTCACGCCCCCTGCGCCCGGGCGCCAGGCGCTGCTCACGCACCGCGAGGTGGAGACCATCTTCCATGAGTTCGGGCACCTTCTCCACCACCTCCTGGGCGACGTTGAGATAAAGGCCCTCAGCGGCACGAATGTCGCGTGGGACTTTGTCGAACTGCCGTCGCAGATCATGGAGAATTGGTGCTGGGAGCGGGAGGGCCTCGACATCTTCGCCAGACACTTCGAGACGGGCCGGGCGATCCCGGAGGCGCTGTTTCGCAAGATGGCGGCCGCCCGCAACTTCCGGTCGGCCTGCGCGACGATGCGCCAGGTGGCTTTCGCGAAGCTGGACCTCGAGCTGCACCTGCGGGCCGGCGAGTTCGCCGCGCAGGCGGACCTAGAGGCGCCCCTCAGGTCGGCGATCGCGGACTGCCTCATCCCAACGCAGCCGCCGTCGCCGACGATAGCCCGGCGCTTCACGCACATCTTCGCGGACCCCGTCGGATACGCGGCGGGCTACTACTCCTACAAGTGGGCCGAGGTCCTCGACGCCGACGCGTTCACCCGGTTCCGAAGCGAGGGGATCTTCAGCGCCAAGGTCGGCCGGGAGTTCGCCGAGAAGGTCTTGAGCCGCGGCAACTCGGCGGATCCGGCGCAGCTCTTCCGCGACTTCATGGGCCGCGACCCGGACATACGCGCGCTGCTCGCGCGCTGCGGGCTCGCCGCTTGAAATATCGGGCAATTCTGCGATAATTACCCCAAAATCCATGCCTGCACTCCTCGCATACTTTTACCTTTCCCCGGGGCTCTTCTGGGTCCTGATGATCTTCGTCTTTGCGTTCTCGATCTACGCGCAGGTCCGCGTCTCGAGCGCCTATTCCAAGAACCTGAAGATTCCATCGCGTGGCGGCATCACCGGCCGCGAGGCCGCCGAGGCTGTGATGGCCCGAGCGGGCATAAACGACGTCGAGATCACGGAGACGCCCGGCCATCTGACCGACCATTACGACCCCATGCACAGGACGCTCGTGCTTTCATCCGAGAACTACCGCGGCACGAGCCTCGCGGCGGTCGGCGTCGCAGCGCACGAGGCCGGCCATGCGCTCCAGCACAAGGAGGGCTTCAGGATGCTCGAGTTCCGCATGGCGCTCGTGCCCACGACGCGCATTGCCGCCGGGGTGATCCCGTTCCTCATAATCGCCAGCTTTGTCCTGACGCGCGGCCTGACCGGTGTCATCCTCGACCTCGCCATCGTCGCTTTCGCGGTGCTGACCCTGTTCCAACTCGTGACGCTGCCGGTGGAGTACGACGCGAGCCGGCGCGCCAAGGCCCAGCTGGTCTCGCTTGGGATCCTCGACAGCGACGAGATGGGCGGTGTCAACGAGGTCCTGAACGCCGCGGCGCTCACCTATCTGGCCGCATTCATGTCGGCGCTGATCCAGCTCCTGTCGCTGTTGTCGCGCCGAAACTAGGACTTCAGGATCGATCGGATGGCGGAGGCCAGGGCGCCCAGCGTGAACGGCTTGGGAAGGAAGCCCGTCGGCGCCGTCGAGATCACCCCCGGCGCCGGCTCGTTGCGGTAGTAGCCGCTCATCAGGATCGCAGGGAGGTCGGGGCGCACCGCGCGTATCCTGCTGAGCACCTCGAAGCCGTCGATCCCGGGCAGCTTGACGTCCAGGATCGCCAGGGAAAATGAGGCGGGGTCGGACTGAAAGGCAGAGACCGCCTGGGGGCCGGCATCGGCCAACCTTGCGACGAAGCCCAGCCGCTGGACGGAATGGGCGACAAGGGTCCTAACCGCGTCCTCGTCGTCGACGATGAGGACCTTGCCGCAATCCTTCCAATCGGCGGCGCGCGGCTGCTCGGACGGAGCGCCACATCCACCGGAGAGTTGGGTGCGTTCGATCATGGGTTCTTAGGATCAGGGGCCCGCATACGGACTTTTGCCTTCACTTACCGTATAAAACCCGCTGGCAGGCGCCATGGGTGAGACTACGTATCTCGAACTCGGGCATTCGCTTGCGGAAAACGGCAGCGTGGGGGCGGGCCCGTCCACAATTCCGTAGGGCGGGGGGGAGAATACGCATTTCGCCGCCGGCCGGCTTGATCGCGCCCTTGCGCAGCACTAAGGCAACCACACGCCCGCCACCCGTGAAAAAGCTTTTCCTAGGAACCTGCGCCGTCTTTGGCCTCATCGCCCTTTTCAAGGAGCTTAGGCCGGCGGCGCGATTCAACAGCGCAGCCGACACGCTACAGGTCCAGCGGCTCGGGATCGACGGGACGGTGGTTGGAGAGGAGTTCCAGCCGCGCAGGACACCGTACCTGGCCGTCTACCACGGAGCCAGCTGGTGCGGGCCCTGCCAGCAATTCTCGCCGGGCCTGTCGGAGTTCTACCGTAACGCGGACAAGACCAACCTCCGATTCCAGCTCGTCATGGTAAACTATGACAGGTCGGACGCTGACATGGTCGCCTACATGCGCCAGCACCGCATGGAGTTCCCGGCCGTCAAGCGCAACGCGGCTGGAGCGTGGGGGGCCTCGACTGGAAACGGGATCCCGAACCTGATGATCATCGACACCTCGACGGGCAAGGTCGTCTCCTCGTCATTCGACGGCTCCACCTACGTGGGCTGCGACGTGCCGCTGGGGGTCTTGCGAACGATAATCGCCCAGGGACACCCTTGACTCACCTAGCCGCGCCCAGCGCGCCCAAAGCGGTTGACCTCGCAAGGTACTCGCGCAACCCTCGATGCGGTAACCGGAGGAGTGGCTGAGTTGGTTTAAGGCACCTGACTTGAAATCAGACGTGGGCGAAAGCTCACCGGGGGTTCGAATCCCTCCTCCTCCGCCAAATCCACCGTATCCCGCGGTCGTTCTTGAGGTTGCGCTGGCCGGCCGCAGGGCGGGCGCGGCCGCCCAAGGCATGCGCGGACATTAGCCTAAGGCACGGTCGCCCGACCGTCGCCGCTCGCGAAGGAGCCGCTTCCACCAAAACCCAATGTCCTTCCCAATGTTCAAACCACCTTGAAGAGGCTTGACGTACTTCCCCTCATGTTAGGGAACCTTGTAGACCTCGACCAGAGCCACGCCGGTGTCGCCGCTCGCACCGGAGACCTGTGCCGTGTAGGGGCCGGGTGGCAGGGTGACGAGGATCGCCGAGCCTGTGCTGGCGGCGGTTCCCCATGAGAAGGCCCCCACCAGGGAAGCCGTGGCGGAAAGAAGAGGGTCGCCGCCCCAGCCGTTGTTGCTGTCGAGCAGGGTCGAACCAGAATAGAGGCTGAGCATGGGATCGGGCAGGGTGCCCGAGACGCCGAATGCGGCCAGCGCCGGCCGGGAGGCCCGGATTAGGACTGTCTTCGAAGTGGAGCCACCGACCACAAAACCGGCGATCAGGATGTCGCTTCCGGTCCCGACCGCGACCCTGGCCGAGATGTTGATCGCAGCGTATGTTGCGCTAGCCGCCTCCGGCCGCCGGGCGGGGGTGGGCTTGACAAGAAAGACGTGCGCGGGCTACCCTACCGGTTCGATATAACACTCACTTTTCAAATAAAGTGGGCCCTGGGGCCCACTTTTTTTTTCCACTATTACCAACCTACCATGAGCAGCGAAATCCTCTCCGTCCTCGAGTACATGGAGAAAGAAAAGGGCATTCCTCGCGCGGACATGATCGCGACGATCGTCAATGCGCTTAAGACTGCTGCCCAGAAGGGGGTTAACTCCGGCCAAGAGCTCAAGATCGAGATCAGCCCGAAGAACGGCCAGCTGCACGCCTGGGCGCTCATGAAGGTCGTGGATTCCGTGAGCAACCCGAAGACGGAGATCCATGTCGAGAAGGCCCAGGCCGTGAGGCCGGGCGCGGCCCTGGGCGAGTTCGTCGAGAGGGAGATCGACCCTTCGACGCTGGGCCGCATCGCGGCCCAGACCGCCCGGCAGGCAGTCATGCAGCGTCTGCGCCAGTTCGAGAAGGACCGCATCTACGACGACTTCAAGGACCAGGTCGGCAACATCGTTACCGGCACGGTCCGGCGCAGGGAGCGCAATGACATCTACATCGACATCGGCAAGGCCGAGGCCGTCATGCCCGCAAAGGAGCAGGTCCCCGGCGAGGAGTACCAGCCCGGCGACCGCATCCGCTGCCTGCTGCTCGAGATCGAGAACACGCCGCGCGGCCCCGAGATCATCCTGACGCGGGCCAGCCCAAAGTTCGTCAGGAGGCTCTTCGAGCTCGAGGTGACGGAGATCGCGGACGGAACCGTCAAGATCGAGGCCTTCGCGCGCGAGCCGAGCTACCGCACGAAGATCGCCGTATCGTCCAAGGACTCCAAGGTCGACCCGGTCGGAGCCTGCGTCGGGGCGCGCGGCGCGCGCGTGAAGACGATCGTGCGCGAGCTGGGCGGCGAGAAGATCGACATCATCAAGTACTTCGCGGACACGAGGGAGATGGTCATCGAGGCCCTCAAGCCGGCGGTGCCGCGCGAGATCGTGATCGACGAGCGCAACCGCCGGATCCTTCTGAAGGTCGCCACCGACGACCTCGCGATCGCCATCGGGCGCAAGGGCCAGAACGCGCGGCTGACGTCGCGCCTGATCGGCTGGCGCATTGACATCGAGGAGTTCAAGGCGGAGGGCGACGACCCGCGCGGAAACGCGGTGGCCTCGCTCGTTAAGTCCCTAGGGCTCGACCCTGCGATCGCAGGCCGGCTTGTCGACATGGGCATCAATTCGCCCGCGGCGTTCGAGGGGGTCGTCGCCGACGACCTCGTCAGCGCCGGATTTACCGCCGAGGAGGCGCAGGACGTGATCCAGCGCGTATCCGCCTAAAGAGCAGACCGGCCCAAGAAGAATGAGCACCCGCATCCACGAACTCGCGAAGAAGCACAACATGGAGGGCCGCG
>PLXS01000002.1 GCA_003151515.1 Opitutaceae bacterium | reverse complement strand
CGGTTAGAACGTCACGGCGTCCGTGAGGTTCGTTCCGAACGGGCGGAGCCGTTCAAGAGCGTAGAGGATTTCAGCCTTCCGCTCCCACAGCTCACCGATGGGAATGGGAGTCGTGGTACGTTGAGCCACGAACTTTCCCGCGTCATCACGATGAACGAAGAAGCGTCGTTGTCTCCTAAGCTCTCCTTGGCTCCCGAGATAGACAGAGTAACCGACGACTCTTACGTATCGTTTTTGGGCGGAGATTGATGGCACACCTACTCGACCAGATTTTCCCATCAGGGAGTCAATCGCGTTCGTGCCAAACAACGTGCCGACCTAAATTCTGCTTTGAGGTGTAATTCAATGGGCAGTTTCACCACAACCCCACCTCCCAATGAATGGTGCCCAGGGTGGGGATCGAACCCACATGCCTTTCGGCGGCAGATTTTGAGTCACACTGTCATCGCCGTCATTGGTTGCGGGTCCTGAGTCTTGTTACAAATGCGTTTGGCGTCGTGATCCATTGATTCTGTTTGGACGCGTTCCAAGGGCGTCCGCTCAAAACCCGCGTATCGGCTTTCAGGGAGAAAGTCGCTTTGAGATTCCACTAACCCTTCCTCAGTCGGCCACGTTTGCCCGCTTTAGCCCATTAACCCGGTCAAAATCACCATCGGCGTACACGAGCGTCGCGGAATAATGCAGTGCGGTGGCGGCTATCCAATTGTCATTCTCTCCGAGCCGTTGCCCCTTGCTCATCAAGTCCTTGTCCAGCTGCCCCGCCCTGTATGCAATTGCCTCTGAAAGCGGAAGCTTCCTTAGATGCCGGAGAAGTACACGGACAGCGGTTTCGTTTTCGCCAGATGCCAGTTCGCCGACGGTCACGGTGCTGCAGGCCAACCCATCTCCCAGGTGCTCTCCTAGGTAGACACGGACGCGCCCCACCTTCCGCTGGGCGAGCTCTCGCTCCAAACCTATCAACGCGCTCGTATCCAGAAGCAGCATTTCACTTCCTCTTTACGCGCGATCTCCTCGGATGAATCTGATCGTTCTTCAGCCTTTCGCGCCCATCCTCGGTAAAGAGATTTCGTCCCTCAAGGGGTGCAAGAGACTCCATCCACTCACCCACGGTCTTCGCGGGCTGATTATCGAGCAACCTATTAAGCACGTCGCTGTAGCTCTCCCCGGAGCCTCGGTTGTTCCGGAGCCTCTTAGCGACATCCTGCCTGAGTGTCACGGTTGTGTATGGCATAACTTGAAAATACATTATGCATTATTATTGTCAAGAGCCCTCACCCAGTCGGGGGGTAGAAAACCAATGTGCCAAACACGATGAGTTTCCCCGAGTAAATCGAGGGGCTTGCTTCGCCTATTCCCGATTGACCAATCTCCTCTAAAGTTGGTGCCCAGGGTGGGGATCGAACCCACACGCCTTTCGGCGGCAGATTTTGAGTCTGCTGCGTCTGCCAATTCCGCCACCCGGGCGCCAAAGTTGTGATCTCAATTAAAGGCGCGCCGGGTGGCAAGTCCGCCGTCATACGCGAGCCGGCGCCGTTGACAGGAGAGCGCGCTGCAATCTCCCTTGGTGAATGCCCGACTTTCGAGCGCATTGCATGCCCTCGGTGACCGACCCCTCCGAGATCGAGCTCTCGGCCGATGAGTCGCACCACCTTGTCTCGGTGAACCGCGCAAAGGTGGGCGACACGGTTGTCGCCTTCGACGGCAGGGGCGCCGAGTGGATCTGCGAGCTATCGGCCGCGGACCGGCGCGCCGCGAGGCTCAAGGTGCGCTTCGCGCAGAAGGCCGCGCCCCTGCCCTGGCGCATCACACTGGGGCAGGCCCTGCCGCTGGGCGGCGCCATGGACTCGATCGTGCGCAAGGCGACCGAGATAGGCGTCTCGGCGATCATCCCGCTCGAGAGCGAGCGCACACAGGTGCACCTGGACTCCGAGCGGACGGACAGGAAGATAGGCAAGTGGCAGACAGCCGCGCTCGAGGCCGCGAAGCAGTGCGGCAACCCGTGGCTCCCGGAGATCGGACCGGTAACCCCCGCTGCGGCGTTCATGGAGTCGGCGAAGGGCTACGACCTGAAGCTTATCGCGAGCCTGCAGCCTGGCGCCAGATCGCTAAGGGCGGTCCTCGCCCAGTACCGCGCAGCGAACGGAAAGGCCCCGGGGAGCGTCCTCTGGCTCATCGGCCCCGAGGGCGACTTCACGTCCGCAGAGATGAGTCGCTCAAAGGGCGCGGGATTCGAGCCGATCACGCTCGGCCCGCTTGTCCTTCGCTGCGAGACGGCCGCCGTCTTCGCCCTGAGCGTCCTCAGCTACGAGCTCTCCGGCTAGCAGGGGCCGGCACTCACCAGACGAGGAGTCCGCCCGCAAAGGTGAGCCCTGCGCCGACGCTGCAGAATATGATCCTGTCGCCGTCCGCGAATATCCCCTCCTCCGCCGCCCACCCCAGGGCCATCGAGACGCTCGCCGCGCTCGTGTTCCCGTACTTCGAGATGGTCATGACGAACTTCTCGTAGGGGATGCCGACCCGCTTGCTGACGGCGTTGAGTATCCGCGCGTTCGCCTGGTGCGGGACGACCCACGCGATGTCCTCGGGCCTTAGCCTCTCGCGCCTGAGCGTCTCCTCGATCTGCTCGGCAAAGCCGACGACCGCGTGCTTGAACACGGCGACGCCGTCCATCTGGATGTAGAACCTGTGCAGGTCCGCCTTCGCCTCCGGCCAGGGCAGCCGCGCACCCCCGCCAGTGCGCTGGATGGCGGCGAACTGGGTCGCGTCGCCCGAAAGCCCCATGCGGTGAAGCCTGTGGCCCCCGGTCGCGCCGGTGAGGACCGCGGCCCCCGCGCCGTCCCCGAATAGAAAAGCGGTCTCGTGGTCCTCGGGATTCGTGATCCGCGACAGCAGCTCCGCCGTGACCACGATCACGTTGCGAGCCGAGCCGCCGCGGATGAGCGAGCGGCCGACCTCGAGCGCGTAGAGCCAGCCCGAGCACGCCGCGTTCAGGTCGAACGCCGTCGCCCTGGGTATGCCCAGGAGCGCGGCCAGGGCGCTGGCCGCGGACGGCACCGGTTGGTCCGGGATGATCGTGGCCATGATGACCGTGTCTATGTTGGCCACCGGCATGGCCGCCTGCAGGAGCGCGTGCGAGACGGCGACAGCGGCCAGAGAGGTCGCGCTCTCGTCGTCGTCCGCGTAGCGGCGCTCCTTGATCCCGGTCAGGCGGACGACCTCCTCCTCCGTCCTGTGCGGGAAGGCCTTGAGGATCTCGCTGTTTGCCCGGACGTTCTTCGGGACCGCGAAGCCCACCCCGGCGATGCAAACCGTGTCGGCAGCACTGGTCGGGGAGTGCCTCATTTGCGGTGCTTCTCGACGTAGCGGGTCACGTCGTCGCCCGAGACGCGGCCCCCAGGGCCGGTGGCCTCGATGTTGGTGATGCCGGCCGGGTCCAGGCCGGCCTCCTGCGCGAGCTTTGTCGCGCGGGGCGTCCAGACGGCGGCCTTCGCGGGCGCGTGGGCGGAGGGCGCCGCCACGAGCCCCGACTTGCTCTTCAGGTGAACGAGCGTCGCATCCGAGGTCTCGATCTGCAGGAAAACGGACCCGGATGGCCTCGCGTCACCCGGCTTCGCCAGTATCGCGAGCACCGTCCCGTCGCAGGGCGACTCGAATTCGAACACCGACTTGTCGCTCTCGAGCTCGCCAATCTTCTCGCCCTTGGCCACGCGGGCGCCGGGCTGGATCTTTAGCGAGACCACGGTCAGCTCGTTCACGGTCGCGCCCATGGAGGGCATCGGCACGTCAATCAGGAAGGTATCCATTCAGTGTTTTATTGGGCGCCCATGCTGGAAGCCGCGGCGGACGCGGTCAACCCCGCAACCAGCCCGGACGCGGGCGCCTCAGGGGCGGCGCAGGGACCGCGCGGCCCGCCAGATGGCGAGGCAGCCGGTGACGAAGTCCCCGAGCTCGCGCAGCGCGATCATGTTGGGCCCGTCGCTGAGCGCGTTCTGCGGGTCGGGGTGCGTCTCGATGAAGAGCCCGTCCGCGCCCGCCGCCAGGGCCGCCCGCGCGAGCGGCTCGGCGAACTCCCTCTGGCCCCCGCTTTTTCCCCCCGCGGCCCCAGGGAGCTGGACGCTGTGGGTCGCGTCGAAGACGGTCGGGCAGCCGTTGGCGCGCATGATGGGGAACGAGCGCATGTCGACGACGAGGTTCTGGTACCCGAAGGTCGTGCCGCGCTCCGTCTGCCAGATCTCGGCCGCGCCGCCCGACTTGAGCTTTGCGGTGACGTGCTCCATCTCCTGCGGGGAGAGGAACTGGCCCTTCTTCACGTTGATGGTGCGCCCCGTCGCGGCCGCGGCCAGCAGCAGGTCGGTCTGCCGGCTGAGGAACGCCGGTATCTGCAGGACGTCGCAAACCTCGGCGACCGGCGCGCACTGGCCCCTCTCGTGGACGTCGGTGAGGACGGGCAGCCCGGACTCCCTCCTGACGAGGGCGAGGAGCGCGAGCCCCGCGTCGAGGCCGGTCCCCCGCGGGCCCGACACGGACGTCCTGTTGGCCTTGTCGAAGGAGCCCTTGAAGACGATCTTGAGCTCGCGGTGGGTCTTGCCCAGGGCGACCAGCTCGGACGCGACGGCCCGGCAGACACCCTCGTTCTCGAGCGAACAGGGCCCGGCAATCAGGAGGAGGCGGTCGGGGTCGAAGATCATCTCTTGCGGCCGCCCTTGCCGGCCCTGGCCGCGCCCGCCTGGCGCCTGTGGCGGATGGCCGCGCCTATGAACGCCGCGAACAGCGGGTGCGCCCGGTTCGGCTTTGACTGGAACTCGGGGTGGAACTGGACGGCGAGGAACCAGGGGTGGTCCTTGAGCTCGATGATCTCGACCAGGTTGCGCGTGGGGTTTATGCCCGCGACCACGAGGACCTTCTTCAGCCGGTCCATGTAGGCGTTGTTGACCTCGTAGCGGTGCCGGTGGCGCTCGCGGATCAGGCTCGTCCCATAGGCGCGCGCGGCCAGGGTCCCCGGCTGAAGCGCGCAGTCGTAGCTCCCTAGCCGCATCGTGGCCCCCTTATCCGTTATCGCCTTCTGCTCCTCCATCATGTTGATGATAGGCTCCGCGCACTTCGGTTCGAACTCGGTGCTGTTCGCCCCCTTCAGGCCAAGCACGTTGCGGGCGATCTCGATCACGGCGATCTGCAGCCCCAGGCACAGGCCGAAGTACGGGATCGCGTTCTCTCGCGCGTAGCGCGCCGCCGCGATCTTGCCCTCGGTGCCCCTATCCCCGAAGCCGCCCGGGACAAGGATCCCGTCCAGGCCCCTGAGCGCGGACCGGCCGCCCTTTCTCTCCAGGTCCTCGGCGTCAATCCGGCGCACGTTCACCTTGCAGGTGTTGGCGATGCCCGCGTGCGCGATCGACTCGTAGACCGACTTGTACGCGTCCTGGAGCTCGATGTACTTGCCCACGACGCCAATCGTGACCTCGTGCTTCGGGTGGCAAATGCGGCGCACGATCTCCACCCAGATGTTCCTCTTGGGCGCCGGCAGCTTGAACCCGAAGAGGTCCAGGACGAGTTCGTCCATCTTCTCCTTCTGCAGCGCCAGGGGCAGCTGGTAGATCGACCGGTCCACGTCGCGGCACTCGATGACGGCGTTCACGGGGACGTTGCAGAACATGCTCAGCTTGTCCCTCAGGTCCATGTCGAGGGGGTGGTCGCACCTGCAGACGAGGACGTCGGGCTGGATGCCAATCTCGCGCAGCTTCGCCACTGACTGCTGCGTGGGCTTGGTCTTGAGCTCGCCGGCAGCGGCCAGGAAGGGAACAAGCGTCACGTGGATGAAGACCACGTCCCTGGGCTTCATCTCGAGCGCGAACTGCCGCATCGCCTCCAGGAACGGGAGGCCCTCGATGTCGCCCGTGGTGCCGCCGATCTCGGTGATCAGGACGTCCACGTCCTTTCCGCCCGCATAGAATCGCTCCTTGATCTCGTTGGTCACATGGGGGATCACCTGCACGGTCTTGCCGAGGTAGACGCCCCGGCGCTCCTTCTGGATGACGCTCTCGTAGATTTGGCCGGAGCTCAGGCTGTTCAGGTGGGAGAGCTTCCCGCTCGTGAACCGCTCGTAGTGGCCGAGGTCCAGGTCCGTCTCGGCACCGTCCTCGAGCACGTAGACCTCGCCGTGCTGGTAGGGGCTCATCGTCCCGGGGTCGACGTTCAGGTACGGATCGAATTTCTGGATCCGCACGGTCAGTCCCCTGAGCTCGAGGAGCGCGCCAAGGGACGCCGCCGTCAGCCCCTTGCCCAGCGAGGAAACCACTCCGCCCGTCACGAAGATGTATTTCACCTTGGAGGGTTAAACGTCAGCGCCGCCGCCGCGCAAGAATCAAACATCCTAGCGCCGCCCTTCCTACCTCAGAAACATCCACACCGCGGCGGCGCCCCCCACGATCAGGACCGCGAAAAGAAGGATCCAGACGACGGCCTTCACGAGCTTCAGGACGAGCCAGAGGAGGACCACGGCCGCAACTGCCGCACAGCCAACGACGAACCAATGGGGATACTGGGCAAGCGATTGGAACACGCCCAAGCGTGGCCCCCGGGCGGCGGCGACGCAAAATGATTACTGGGTATGCACTTTACTCAACCATCTACTAGGGGTTGTGGGTGCGGATTGCGTCGAACAAGTTCGAGTGGCGTCGCAAGAGCTTGTTGTACGATGGAATGGAGTGTTTTCTCTACGATGGCGCAAACCACCACGGGTAGTTGTCGGTTGAGTCATGTGCATACCCAGTAAATGATTTGCGGAGGCCGGACGGCCGCCTCCAACTCAGGACTCGGTGGAAAGGCCCAACTTCAAGTCCAAGCCGCAGCTGCTCGCATGGCTCCTGTGCGACGCCGTGCACATCGACCCGGGATCGGGCAAGCACACGATCCTGGGGGTGTTCTCGAACATCATGGCGAAGCATTTCCCGGTCGTGCACCCCAAGATGGTGTGGTTCATGACGCTCACCGACGTCTCGGCCGGGACTCATAAGATGAGAATCTCCATGGGGGTGGACCCGACCCAGCCCAAGCTCCTGATTGAGAGGACGTTCGAATCCCAGGGCCCCCTTGTCCGCATCAACCTCATCAGCGAGATACACAACCTGAGCTTCCAGGCGCCCGGCGAGTACTCGATCCTGATAGAAATCGACGACGAGCCGCTGCTGGCGACCAGCCTCACGGTGGCGCAGTAGGGAGGGCCTGTATGAGCCGCGCAGCGCACGCGATTGAGCTGATCGGGGTCGGGTCCCCGATCATGGACATCGTCGCCCAGGTGCCCGACTCGTTCCTTTCCAAGGTGCGAGGCGAGAAGGGGGGCATGGTCCTCGTCGACGACGCCGAGATGGCTCGCATCCTCTCGCTCCTCAACGTCCCCCTTTCGCACTCGACCGGCGGCTCCGCCGCCAACGCGACGTTCAACGCGGCGCGGCTGGGCCTGAAGACCGCGTTCATCGGGAAGCTGGGTAACGACGCCCTCGCGGGGACCTACATGGAGAGGTTCCGCGCCACCGGGATCGACGTGACGCGGTTCAAGCGCGGCGACAGGCCGAACGGCCGGTGCCTGGCCCTCATCACGCCGGACGCGCAGCGCACGATGCGCACGAATTTGGGCGCGGCCCTCACGCTTTCGCCGGCCGAGATATCCCCCCGGGACTTCGAGGGGGCGGGGCACGCCCACATCGAAGGCTACCTCGTGTTCAACCGCGCGCTGTGCGAGGTGGTGCTGAGCGCCGCCCGGGAGGCGGGCTGCACGATCAGCCTGGACCTTCCGTCCTTCGAGGTGGTGAACGACAACCGGGACTGGATGTTCGGGCAGTTCGGCCGCGGAATCGACATCGTCTTCGCCAACGAGGACGAGATCCGGGCCCTGTACCCGCAGCGCAGCGGCGACTACGAGTCGCTTGCCAGGGAGCTTGCGTCCCATGGGGTCATCGCTGCGGTCAAGATGGGGCGCGAGGGCGCGTGGATCGCCAGCGGCAAGGAGGCCCACAGGAACCCGGCCGTGCACCTGCCCGATGTCATCGACACGAACGGCGCCGGCGACGCCTGGGCCGCAGGATTCCTCTACGGGTACCTGCGCGGCCTTCCCCTGCCCCGGTGCGGCGCCATCGCCTCCGCCATGGGATCCGAAACCGTAAGACACCTGGGGCCGCTCATTCCGGACCGGGCATGGCCCGAGGTCCGGCGCCGCGCGCTTGCCTGAGCCGTCAACGGCCGATTCCGCTCCCGGGCGCCCGCAAGCGACCACCTACAGCCCCATGCACCTTTCCGCGCCCCGTCTCGGTTCCCGTGTAACATATTCCGGCGCGCCGGGTTTAGCACCCGCCCGGTCTCCTCGCGCGATCGGCGCCACGGAATGACCGACATCCCACCCATCGTCTCCGCCGCGGGCGTGGCCAAGCGGTTCGGCCCGGTGACGGCCCTTGACGGGGTGTCGCTTGACATCGCCCCCGGCGAGTTCTTCGGGCTGCTGGGCCCGAATGGCGCCGGCAAGTCGACATTCATGTCGCTGGTCGCCGGCATCCGCCGGCTCGACTCAGGGACGCTGACGGTCGACGGGGCCGGGATTTCGGCGGGGTCGCAGTCCGCGCGCCGCGCCCTGGGCCTGGTCCCCCAGCACATCGCCCTGTACTTCGAGCTCAGCGCCGAGCGCAACCTCAAGATCTTTGGTGAGCTTTACGGTCTCTCGGGCGCAAGGCTCAAGCAGCGGATCGACTACGTGCTGGACGCCGTCCAGCTCAGGGACCGCAGCAGGGGCCTTGTGAAGACGTTCTCGGGCGGGATGCAGCGGCGCCTGAACCTTGCAGCCGCGCTCCTGCACGAGCCCCGGCTCCTGCTGTGCGACGAGCCGACGGTCGGCGTCGACCCCCAGTCGCGCAACGCGATCTTCGAGTTCCTGCAGAAGCTCAACCGCGGCGGCATGACGGTCATCTACTCGACCCACTACATGGAGGAGGCGACCCGCCTGTGCTCGCGCGTTGGCATCATCGACCACGGCAGGATCCTGGCGCAGGGGACGATCGACGAGCTCCTCGCCAAGCTGCCGTTCGAGGAGGAGGTCCGGTTTCCCGCGACGGCGCAGACCGAGGACCTGAGCGCCGAGCTGGCGTCCTCCGGCGAGGTTTCCACGGTCGATTCCGTTCACCGCTTCAGGCCGCGGGCGGGATACAGCATGAGCTCATTCTACAGGCGCACCGAGGCGCACGGCCTGCCGCCGAGGCTCTTCGCGAGCCAACGGCCGACCCTGGAGGCCCTGTTCCTGCAGCTGACGGGCCGAACCCTGCGCGAATGACATGAGGGCGATACTTGTGCTCCTCAGGAAGGACTTCGCCATCCTGCTCCAGGACCGGGTGTCGCTGCTTCTGACGTTCGTCATCCCGTTCGTCCTCATCTACATCTTCGGGCTGGTCTTCCACGTCAATTCCTCGGACCCGGGCCCGTCCGGGATCCCGCTCGCGGTCGTGAACCAGAGCGACAATCCCGCGGCCACGAGGCTCGTCGACGCGCTGCGCTCCGAAAAGGCCTTCAAGGTCGTCACCAAATTCGTCAACGGCGACAAGAGCAGGCGCCCGCTCGAGGAAGGAGACCTGCGCCCGCTGATGAGGGCCGACGCCTTCAGGTTCGCGGTCGTGGTGCCCAAGGACGTTGTCTCCGGCCATGCGTTCGGGATCCACCTGAAGATATACTCCAACCCGAGGAACGACATCGAGGCTCAGCTCGTGACGGGCATCCTGCAGAAGACGCTTTTCACCAACGTTCCCGAGCTCCTCGGCCAGTCGCTCCAGGCGAGGGCGCAGAGCCTTGTCGGCTCGGAGCGGCTCGACCGCTTCAACTCCGAGATGGCTTCCACGATCGCGCGCGCCTTCGGCGGCAACGAGGCCGAGATCAAGGCGCGCATGGCCGACGGCCAGTTCGGCATCGAACGCCTGGGCCGCGCGGGCGCCGCGCAGGGCTCCCCGGCTGCGGGCGGCTCGGACGCCCTCTCCAGCATCTTCAAGATCGACGCGGTCCAGGTGGCGGGGAACGACGTGAAGTCGCCGGCCGCCACGCTCCTGGTGGGCGGCTGGGCGATGCAGTTCCTGCTCTTCGCGGTCACGGCATCGGCAACCGGGCTCTTCTGGGAGAAGCAGGGCGGCATCTTCCAGCGCCTGCTTTCCGGGCCGGTGACCCGGAGCGACATCCTCTGGAGCAAGTTCCTCTACGGGGTCTGCCTCGGCCTGATCCAGCTGGTGGTGCTGTTCTTCGCGGGCGAGCTCCTCTACGGGATCCAGGTCGGCGCGCAGATAGGCCACCTCGTCGTAGTCTGCGTGTTCGCGGCGGCGGCATGCACGTCGTTCGGAATGCTCGTGGCCTCCATCTCCCCGACGCCGGAAGCGGCGCGCGGGATCGCGACGTTCGTCATCCTGCTCATGTGCGCCATCGGCGGGGCCTGGTTTCCGGTGAGCTTCATGCCGGAATTCATCCAGCGCTTCAGCCGCCTGACGCTCGTGTACTGGTCGATGGAGGGTTTCAGCCAGGTGCTCTGGTCCCACGCCTCCTTCGCCGAGCTGCTCCCGACCCTGGGATGGCTCACGCTCATGACGGCCGTCGTCATGTCCTTCTCCGTCTGGCGGTTCAACAAGGGCAAGATCTTCGACTAAGGGCCTCCCGCGAAGGATAGAGTCGATTCCGCGCCGGCGAGCCCTTATCCAAGCCCGATTCCCCCGACCAGCCCCAGCACCGGCAGCGCCCCATCGGCCGAGATCTCAGTCGCCGACTGGGTCCTGTACCGGCGCGTGGCCCTGAGGGTCGTGCCGCTGCTCTTCGCGGCCTACGTCGCGGCCTACCTGAACCGGGTCAATGTCGGCTTCGCCCGCCTGCAGATGGTCTCGGAGCTCAGCTTCAGCGACACCGTCTACGGGCTTGGAGCCGGCATCTTCTTCATCGGCTACCTCCTCCTCGAGGTGCCCAGCAACGCGGCGCTCAGCCGCCTGGGCGCGCGCCTTTGGATCGGCCGGATCATGATCACCTGGAGTCTGGTGTCCGCCGCGACCATGTTCGTGAGGACGCCGGGCCAGTTCTACCTTTCGCGGTTCCTGCTCGGCGCCGCCGAGGCGGGCTTCTTCCCGGGCATGATCTTCTACCTGACGCAGTGGTTCCCCTCCAGGGCCCGGGCTCGGATCACCGCCTGGCTGATCACGGCGATAGCCGCGTCGGGGGTTGTGGGCGGGCCGATATCGGGATGGATCATGAACGCCCTGTCGGGCGCACGCGGCCTCTCGGGCTGGAAGTGGCTCTTTGTCCTGGAGGCCGTGCCGACGCTGCTCCTGGGCTTCGCCATACTGGCGTGGCTGCCCGATTCGATCGGGCGCGCCAGCTGGCTCGAGCCGCGGGATAGGGCGATCCTCGAGGAGGCCCTGGCGAGGGAGGGCGCCGCCAAGGTCCACGTGCCGCTCAGGCAGGTGTTCACGCACCCCACGGTCTGGATCCTGAGCCTCGTCTACTTCTTCATGATGGTGGGGCTCTACGGGGTCAGCTTCTGGATGCCGCAGATCATCAGCAGCGCGGGCATCCGCAGCGTGACGAGCGTCGGGCTGCTATCGGCAATTCCCTACGCGGCGGCGGCCGCGGCGGCGGTCATCGTCGGAGCACACTCCGACCGTACCGGCGAGCGCCACTGGCACCTCGTGCTCTGCCTCCTGTCTGCCGCGGCCGGATTCGCGCTGATCGGCGCCGCGAGGACCAGCGCCCCCGCGGCCGTGCTGGGGCTCGTTCTTGCGACAAGCGGGATCCTGAGCGCACTGCCGCTCTTCTGGATCTACCCCGCCGCGCTGCTAGGCGGCGTGGCCGCGGCGGTCGGCATCGCGCTCATCAACTCGATCGGGAACCTCGGCGGCTTCGCCTGCCCCTACATCGTTGGCTCGCTAAACGACGCGACGAGGAGCCACGGACCCGGCCTGTACTTCCTCGCCGGCAGCGTGGCCGTGGGTGCCGCGCTGGTCCTGGGTCAGATGGGCCCTGGGCGCCACGGCCGCAGCGCCGCGCGCTAGGCCCCGCGGCGCCCCGCCCTCCCCGGTTCCCACGAGGCCGTGATGACCGAGGTTATGCCGCCCCGGCCCTTCCAGTCCGAGGTGACGGTGAGGCTTCGCGGCCTGAGAAGCGCACCGAGGTCGTCACAGATCCTGTTCGTGACCGCCTCAAAGTAGATGCCCTCGTTGCGGAATGCGTGGAGGTAGAGCTTGAGCGACTTGAGCTCGACGCACTTCCTGCCGGCGACGTAGCGCACGGTGATCGAGCCGAAGTCCGGGTGCCCCGTGACCGGGCATATCGAGGTGAACTCGTGATGGGTGTGCTCGATCACGTAGTCGCGCCGCGGCGCGGGATTTGGGAAAACCTGCAGGATCTTGGGGTTCACCATGGCTGAATGAGCAGGGATTCTAGTCTGGCCCGTCCCGCGCGCAAGAGGCGCCTGCGCCTCCCGGCACGGGGATTGGGGCGGCACGCCTAGAACCGAAACGGGGTGAAGTCCGTGGATCGGTCGAATACATCGACCTGCTCGACCCTCTTCAGCCACTTCACGACGGCGTAGGTGATCGGAGTCGCCACGATCTCATAGGCGACCTTGAACAGGTAGAGGGTCGATGCGATCTGCAGCAAGGCGCCCCAAGGGAGCCTGCCGGCGAACGCGACGGTGATGAACACGGCCGAGTCCACCGCCTGGCCGACAACGGTCGAGCCCACGGTCCTCGTCCAGAGGTATCTTCCGCCGGTGAGAACCTTCATTTTCGCCATGACGTAGGAGTTGGTGAATTCGCCGGCCCAGTAGGCAACGATGCTTCCCAGGACCATCCGCGGCACAACGCCAAGTATCGCCTCATAGGCCGCCTGGTCCCGCCAGCCGGGCGCCGGCGGGAGGGCCTGCACGACCCAAAGGACCAGGGCCATCAGGACCGCGGCGCCGAAGCCCGCCCAGATCACCCTTCGCGTCCGGGCATACCCGTAGACCTCGGTCAGGATGTCCCCGAATATGTACGACAGCGGGAAGACGACCGCGGCCCCCGGCAGCTGCACGGGGCCGATCGCAAAAAGCTTCGAGCTCGAGACCTGCGATATCAGATAGACGGACACGAAGGCCACCGCGACGATGTCGAAATAGAGCGTGCCCGGCACGGCCGGGGAGGCGGGGTTTGTCGTGGGCGCAGTGCTCATGGCGGGTTTGTTTGTCCCAAGGTGGCTAGGGCGGTGCCTTGGTCAGGATTGCCGGTCACGGCCCGGGAGGGACGCGTGCGCGGGCGCATTCGGAGAATGCATGCGGGAAGAGTAGTGCCTCCTATTGCCTCGGCACGCCAGCGAGGATTGTCGGGGCGTCCTTGCGGGAGCCCCGCGCAACGCTGGCCGGGCCGCAGCGGCCGGGCTTGGGCCCAATCGGCCGCGCGAAGGCAATCCGCTCAATTGGGGCTAACCTCGAAGACCTCGATCCGGTTGCCCGCAAGGCGCCCCCTTGACGGGCTGTTGCCCCCCACCAGATAGATCGTGCGGCCGACCACCGCCACAGCCGCGTTGCGCCCGACCACCTCGCCGAGGTCATAGGCCTCGGACTTTCCGCTCGCGATGTCATAGACCACCACCAGCGCCGGGCTGTGGTTGTTCCCGAATATGAACAGGCGTCCGGCCGCCGCCGCTACGGCGCTGGCGTCCATGGGTATGCAGAGCGGCACCATGGTGCTCCACGTCCCGGTTCCCGGATCGAAGGATTGGACGTCCGCGAGTGCCTGCGATCCCCGTCCCACCTCCGGGTCGAATCCGCCCGGAAGAATCAGGTGGTCACCGGCCACGGCCCCGTGCACGGACGTCGCCACCGGCATGGCGGCGCACTTGGACCACTTGCCGCTCGCGAGATCAAGGCAGTCGGCCTCGTCGGTCCTGCTGTGCCTCGTGACGGTCCCCCCGGCGACATATATCCTATCGCCGATCACCCCGGACGCGAAGAAGGCGCGCGGGGTGGGCAGGGCCGGCCCCCCGGAGATGCGGCCGGTCGCAATGTCGAAGACCTGAACGTCCGCCCAGTAATTGTCGATCTTGCCGATCCCGCCCATCACGTAGATCTTCCGGCCCACAAGGGCCGCGCCGGGATACACGCGCGGGATGAGGCCCTGGGTGAGGACGGTGACCTGGCGGGTCTTGATGTCGAAGCGCAGAATATCGCCCAGGGGCCATCCCAGGTTTCCGCCCTGCCTGCCCCCGATTATGTAGACTGCGTCGTTGTCGGCCACGGCGGCGGCTCCGAAGCGGGGGCCCGGAAGCTCGACTTCGCCGGTCTCGACAAAGGGGGCCTTGGATGCCGGGGCGGGGGCGCCCTGCGCCCCGGGGACGCCTGCAGTGGCAATAGCGGCGGCGGAAAGGACTGTGATTACGAGGTGTCGCATGGCTGTGCCTAGGAGTTGCGAAGGAGCTCGAGCATCTTCTTGTCGAGCTGGTGGCCGTGGAAGTTCTCATAATGCACGTCCGCGCGCTCGCTGTCGAGTACCCCGAACGAGCCCCGAAGGTTCCAGAGGGCCCATCCCCACCCCGCCTCGGCCAGGCACGGGAGGAGGTCTCCCATCCAGCCGAGCACGACGTCGTGCGGCGTCATGTTGTGCGCTCCAAACTCCCCAATGTGGACACCGACTCCCATGCGCTCGAGCTCCTTCCAGGGCGCGATCAGCTGGCGCCGGAATCGCTCGCGGCCCCACGGCAGCATGAGGTCCTCGTCCCGGGCATAGCCCATGAAGATGGGGTTCTCCCTGAAGACCTGCCGAAGCGCCGCGAGCTGCTTCCTGTCCGCATCAATCGCCGCCGGCGGGTTCTCGAGCGGCCACTGGGGGCGCGGCCAGGCGTCGGAGCCCTTGACCCAGTCCGCTTTCCAGTGGGTGACCTGCATCGGCCTGTATCCGCGCCCGCTCTGCGCAATCCCCAGTCCGGCCAGGGCCGGCACCGGCACGTTTCCCCACATCAGGCCGTCCGCGATGATGAGGCGGTGAGGGCTCTCGGAGCGGATGCCCTCCACGAGGGCGCGAACGACCCTGGCATACGTGGCGTCGTCCAGGAGCTCGCCCGTCGCCGGGTTCCTCTCACCTGGCTCGTTGAGCAGGTCGAAGCTCAGGGCCGAGTTCGGGACATCCCTGTAGCGCGCGGCGAAATGGCGCCAGTGGTACGTGCACGCCTCCAGCGCCTCGGCGTCGGTCCAGAGGTTGAACGGTTCCTTCAGCGAGCGGTCCACCGAATAGCCGGGCGCCCGGTGGAAGTTAAGGCAGACGTGGACCCCGTGGCGCCGCCCCATCTCGACCGCGTCGTCAATCTCCCTGAGCACCGGCTCGCGCAGCTCCCGCCAGTTCTCGGGGCCCGACCAGCAGCGGTAGGAAAGCGGAAGGCGCACAAAGTTGAAGCCCCACTGCGATATCCATGCAAAGTCCTCCTCGCGAAAGGGCGCGTTCTCCACGCTGGCGATGAACTTCTCCAGGAGGTTGAAGCCCCTCCAGCGCGGAAGCCTGGAATGGGAGGGCGCCGGCAGCGCGGGGCCGGTGAACGGAACGGCGCCCGCGGCGCCGCTGACAAGGCCCATGGCCGCAGCAGCGGACAGGCCCTTGAGGAACTCGCGTCGGTCGATCGGAGGGGTCATGCCCCGGATCGAAGCACGATACCGGCGGGCCGGCAAGGATCGGCCCCGCGTCATAAGATTTTCTTTGCCGAGCCGTTGCCCCCCGGCGATTCTGGGCGGCTAGACCGTGCCACAGGACCTCGAGAGCCTCGTCACCGCAATCGCCGAGCGCGCCCGCTCCGCGTCGCTTGCGCTCGCCGTGGCTCCCGCGGCCGCGCGCGCCGCGGCGATCATGCAGATAGCCGACAGGATCGAGCGCTCGCACGGCGCCCTCATGGCCGCAAACCAGCGCGACGTGGCCGCCGGGGCGGCGCTCACGGCCGCCGAGCGCGACCGCCTGACCCTCAACCCGGAGCGCCTGAGACACCTGGCCGAGTCAGTGCGGCAGGTGGCCGCCTTGCCGGACCCGCTGGGCGAGGTCCTCGAGGAGTCGACGCGCCCGAACGGGCTTCGGATCAGGAAGGTGCGCGTCCCCATCGGCGTGATCGGGGTCATCTTCGAGGCGCGCCCGAACGTCACGGTCGACTGCGCGGTGCTCTGCCTGAAGAGCGGCAACGCCGCCATACTGCGGGGCGGCAGCGAGATCTTCGAGACCAACGCGGCGCTTGCGGCCCTCATTTCCGAGTCACTCGCCGCGGCGGGCCTTCCGCGCGACAGCGTGCAGCTCATTCCGACGAGGGAGCGGGCGGCGCTCGAGGTCCTGCTGCGGCTCGACTCGCACGTCCACTGCATCATCCCCCGCGGCGGCGAGGGCCTCATACGGTTCGTCACGGAGAACAGCACGATCCCGGTCATCAAGCATTACACCGGTGTCTGCTTCGTCTACCTGGACAGGGCCGCCGATCCCGCAATGGCCGAGTCGATCGCCGTCAACGCGAAGGTCCAGCGCCCGGGCGTCTGCAACGCCGCGGAGCAGCTCCTCGTCCATGCCGACGCGGCCGGCGCCCTCCTGCCGCGCGTCGGCGCGTCCCTGGCCGCGAAGGGGGTGCGGCTGCGCTGCGACGCGGCCTCGGCCGCCATCCTCGCCAAGGCCGGCGTCGCCCACGAGGCGGCCGAGCAGGCCGACTTCAGGGCGGAATTCCTCGACCTTGTGATGGCCGTGAGGGTCGTGGGCTCCCTCGACGAGGCCGTGGCCACGATTAACCGGGACGGCTCGGCCCACAGCGACGCCATCGTGACGGCGGACGGGGACGCCGCCGCGCGGTTCTTGGCCGCGGTGGACAGCGCCGCCGTCTTCTGGAACGCAAGCACGCGGTTCAACGACGGCTACGAGTTCGGATTCGGCGCCGAAATCGGCATAAGCACCGACAGGCTGCACGCGCGCGGCCCAATGGGCGTGCGCGAGCTCTGCAGCTACAAGTGGCTCGTAACGGGAACCGGCCAAGTCCGGTGACCGGCCAGCGGGAGCGTCCCGGCCCCGCGGGGCGCGCCAAGGATAGGGTTGCGTGGAACCATCGCCTGCGCTACGTTTCTGCGTGAAGAGCACCTTGAAAAGCGCACATAAACTGCTCCTCGCCTTCGTCGCCTCGGCAACCCTGGCGGCGGCCCAAAGCGCGACCCCTGTGCCCCCGCCGGCTGCCCCGGGCCCGGCCACGTCCCCCCTCGCCGGCGCCGACGGGCAGGACGCGTCGAATATCGTCCTTGCCCCCAAGCGCCCGGAGTACGTGGCGAAGCCCGCCACGGACTCCGACGGGGTGGCCCGCTCCGTCTCGCCGTCCGTGGCCGCCGCCCTCACGGAGGGGCTGCCCAAGTACAGCCCGCCCACGCCCACGCCGCAGACGGCAGCCGAGCCCCAGGACCTTCGCGACATCGACAAGCCG
The DNA here is from genome assembly GCA_003151515.1 of Opitutaceae bacterium. Lineage (GTDB taxonomy): Bacteria > Verrucomicrobiota > Verrucomicrobiia > Opitutales > Opitutaceae > Palsa-1447. The sequence continues at coordinate 141,069 of PLXS01000002.1, read as the reverse complement.
AAGAACGAGATTCCCCGCCTGCCGAAGTACGTCGTCCACGAGCGCCGGCCGCCGGTGTTCCGCGATCGCGACCTCTTCACGGACAGCGGCCTGCTGGACCTTTCGTTCAAGAGCCATCCGGGATTAAACGTCGGCAACGTGCTCGGCCTAAACGAGGGCCCTGCGCGGCAGATGATGTACGACGACATGAGGCAGAAGAACATCGAGGATCTCAACGAGACGGCCTACTCATTCGCGCAGGGCGGCGACCCGGCCGAGGCCCAGTCGATCCTCAGTGCGACCCAGGACGCATTCATGCGCACCGACGACCTTGGGGGGCCGGTTGGTGGAGGCCTTTTGGGGGGCGCGGGTAAGTGACCGACACCCTGATCCTGCGCGAGCTTCTTGCCGCCGAGCCGGGATGGGTTTCGGGGGGGATGATCGCCTCAAAACTCGGCGTCAGCCGCGTCTCGGTTTGGCATCAGATGGAGAAGCTGCGCGCGCAGGGATTCTCGTTCGAGGCGCAGCCGGCCAAGGGCTACAGGCTGTCGAAGCGGCCCCAGGGCCTGCACGGCGGCCTCATCGAGGCGCTGCTGCGCGTGCGCCGCAAGGGGTTCACCTTTGAGATCCTGGACCAGGCGGACAGCACGAACGACGAGGCCGCCCGCCAGCTGGCCGCCGGCAGGCCCGCCCCCTTCGCCGTGTTCGCCCGGATGCAGACCAAGGGCAGGGGCCGGTTCGGGCGCGCCTGGCACAGCGCGGCGAACGGCAACCTCTACTCGAGCTTCGCGTTCCGGCCCAGGATAGCGCCCGAGCGCATGCAGACGTTCACCCTCTGGATGGGCGTCACCATCTGCGAGCTCGTCTCGAAGTTCGTCCCCGTCGAGCCCGCCGTCAAATGGCCCAACGACATCGTCTTCGACGGGCGCAAGTCCGGCGGGATGCTGACCGAGGCGCGCGTCGACGCGGACCAGATCCGCGACCTGGTCTTCGGGCTGGGTCTGAACGTCAACAGCCCGGCCTCGGGGTGGCCCGCCGACCTCGCGAGGAGCGCGGTCTCCCTCTCCGAGCTCGCCGGCGGCCCCATTGACCTGAACCGCCTGACGGCGGCGCTCATAGGCCGCGTCCTCCTGGCCTACGAGCGGTTCACCGAAGGGGAGCACGTCGACGGCTTCGCCGAGCTTTGGAAGAAATACGACGTTTTGAGGGGGCGCGAGGTCACCCTGTCCGGGGCGGGGCGCACGCGGCGCGGCAGGGTGCTCGGCGTCGACGACGTGGGCTCGCTGCTCCTCCGCGACGAGCACGGGCGCACGCGCGGGTACCGCGCGGGCGAAGTGACGATAGACAAGGGCGGCTGACGCCGCCGGTCCGCAGGAGATCCCGAAGCGCATGCCCGAAACCCCGCACCCGCCCGCAATCGAGGTCTCGCACCTCGTCAAGACATTCTCGGGCGTGCCGGCCGTGAACGACATCAGCTTCGCGGCGCCGCGCGGCGAGATCCTGGGATTTTTGGGGCCGAACGGCGCGGGAAAGTCGACCACGATGAGGATCCTGACGGGGTACCTTCCGGCGACATCCGGGCAGGTCTCGATCTGCGGCTTCCCGGTCGCGTCGGACCCGGACGCGGTCAAGCGACGCATCGGCTACATGCCCGAGAACAACCCGCTGCCAGAGGAGATGCGCGTGAGCGAGTACCTGTATTTCCGGGGGAGGCTCAAGGAGGTGCCCCGCAGGAAGCTGGGCTCCCGGATCGACGAGGTCCTCGAGCTGTGCGACCTGAAGCACGTGCGCCACAAGATCATCGGGCGCCTCTCCAAGGGCTTCCGCCAGCGCGTGGGCATCGCCGAGTCCGTGCTCGCGGAGCCTCCGGTCATCATCATGGACGAGCCGACGATCGGCCTCGACCCGCACCAGATCCTCATCGTGCGCGACCTGATCGCGAGCCTGCGCGGGCGCATGACCGTCCTCATCTCAAGCCACATCCTCCCCGAGATCGAGGTCACCTGCGACCGCGTGCTCATCATCAATCAGGGGCGGATCGTCGCCCAGGGGACCCCGGCCAACCTGAGGCGCGAGGTGCTGGGGCACTCTGCCTACGAGGTGGAGGCGGCGGGCCCGCTCGGCTCGCTTGCGTTCCTGCTCTCGTCGGTCGATCCCGGCCTCTCGGTCGCCTCGGAGGGCGAGGCCGACTCGCTCGGCTTCCGCAAGATAACACTCAAGACCATGAACGACGACGACGTTGGCGAGGCGATACTGCGGGCCTTCCTCTCCGAGGGGCTGAGGGTGCGCTCGCTCTGCCGCGCCCGCCCCACACTCGAGGACGTCTTCCTTGCGGCCACGCGAAGGAGCTGGGATACGGTGGCCGAGGAGCCCAAGGAGGAGGGACGCGCGTGAAGCACTTCTTCACCATCCTCAGCCACGAGGTCCGGATGCTGCTCGTCAGCCCCGCGACATACATCGCGGGGGTCCTCTTCCTCTGGCTGATGGGCTTCATCTTCACGAGCATCCTCGAGCAGTTCAGCAAGGCGTCGCAGGCCGAGTCGCCCGCCGCCGTGTTCTTCCAGCTCTATTTCCTGCCGGTCATCTTCATGGTGCCCCTGCTCACGATGAAGTGCCTGGCCGAGGAGAGGCGCATGGGCACCATCGAGACCCTGCTGACGACGCCGGTCACGACCACGGAGGTCGTGCTCGGCAAGTACGCGGCGGCCTACCTGCTCTACCTCTCGTTCTGGGGGTCGACCTCCGGGCTCTTCTACATACTCAAGCGGTTCGCGGGCGACGAGCACCTGATAGACTCCGGCCCGATCATCGGGGGCTACATCTTCATCGCCGTCTCCGGCCTGCTGTTCATAGCGATCGGCGTGTTCTCGAGCGCGCTCTCGCGAAACCAGGCCGTCGCGGGCATGATCTGCGCCTCGATACTCATCGGCCTTATCCTGGGCACCCGCTACCTGGGAAACACCTCATGGCTCGAGAACGAGTCGCTCGCCCCGTTCAAGGCCGCTGTCGACTACGTCCAGATTTGGCAGCACTATCAGGACTTCACGAGGGGCGTCGTCGACACGCGCGAGCTCCTCTTCTACGCCAGCGGAACGTTCCTTGCGCTCATATTCAGCATCCTGAGCGTCGAGGCGAAGCTGCTGCACAGCTGAAGGCAACCCGCCCCCGTGATCGACAGCTTCAGAGCAGCCCGATGGATCCGAACGATGAACCTCGTCGTGCAGGCGGCGCTGTTCATGACGCTCGTCGGCGGCCTCAACTACCTCGCCGGCAGCCACTCGTGGAGGTTCGACCTCACGCGCTACCGCCGGTACTCGCTCTCGGCCGAGACCCTGTCCTACCTTCGCGAGCTCTCCCGGCCCATCCTCATCGTCGAGACCTCGAACGGCCAGGCGGAGGACCCCGAGGTGAAGGGCCTGCTGCGCGAGTACGTGAACGCGACCGAGTCCAACCCGGCGGGCCAGATCAGGGTCGAGTACGTGGACGTCTACCAGGACCGCCGCAAGACCGAGAAGTACGGGGTCGAGCAGCCGGGGATCGTGCTCGTGACGAGCGGCGACAAGCGGCGCGCGCTGAGCGTGGACACGGAGCTCTACAGGGTCGAGGACCACGTCCGCAAGGCGTTCACCGGGGAGCAGGCCGTGACCGCGGCGATCCTCGACGTGTCCAACCCCGAGCGCAAAAAGATCTACTTCCTTGTCGGGCACGGGGAGATGCGCCCCGACGACGTCGACCCGGCGAACGGGCTCTCGCTGGTCAGGGATCAGCTGCGCATGCGCAACTACGACGTCGACACGGTTGAGCTCGCCTCGTCGCGCCGGGTGCCAGCGGATGCGTCTCTCCTCGTGAGCGTGGCGCCGGTCGACCCGTTCACCCCCTTCGAGCAGGAGATGCTGCGCCAGTACCTGGGCGCCGGCGCCGGAAGGCTCATCCTTTTCATCAAGCCGAGTTCGCAGACGGGCCTGAGCGACCTGCTCCTGGACGACTGGGGCATCCTGGTCGACGACGACATCGTGATCGACCTTGGCTCGGACAACATGTCGGAGGACGGCGACCTCATCATACGCGCCTTCTCCCCCCACCCCATCACCCAGACTCTTCTCGACTACAAGGAGGCGCTGCGGATCGGGTCGGCGCGCAGCGTCAGGCCGCTGCCCGGGCGCCCGACGGGCTCGGGCCTGACCGTGGTCACCCTCGCGGCGACCTCGACGACGGCCTGGGGCGAGCTCGACTACCGCAGCCGGGGCGTCCAGTCGTTCACCCCGGGGATCGACATCAAGGGGCTCGCCAACATGGAGCCGCCCAACAGGCTGGGCGTCGCCGTCGCGTCGGAGCGGGTCGGTGTCCGGGGCGACCTGCCCTTCAGCGTGCCCGGCGGCCGCATCGTCGTCTTCGGCACAGGCGACATGATCTCGAACGCGCGCATCACCAACGCGGGGGCCCTCGCCATCTTCCTGGGCGCCGTCAACTGGACCGTCGGCCGCGACGCGGCCCTCAACGTGCCCTCCCGCCCGATCGAGCGGTTCCAGCTCTCGCTCGGCGCGGGCGAGCTCGCCCGCATGCGCTACGCGCTCATGCTTGTCCTGCCCGGAATTGCCGCGCTTCTCGGCATAGCCGTATACTGGGCGCGGAGAACCTGACGGCCCCCGAACAGCAGAGCCCAAACACCGTCCCACCGACATGCGCTCAAAAGTCACACTCGTCCTGCTCTTCCTCAACGTCGCGCTCTTTGCATTCATCTTCTTCTTCGAGCGGGACTTTAGGATAGAGCGGGCCTCCCTCGAGGCGCGGCGCCGGGTGCTCGGCGCCGAGGCGTCGGACATCCGCAGCCTGGTCGTGTCGGGACCGGCGCCCTTTTCAAGCTACAGCCTCGAGAGGCGGGGCGACTCCTGGTTCATCACCAAGCCCGTCGAGTGGCCCGCCAACGCGAACGCCGTGGGCAGGATCATCAACGAGCTGCAGTTCATGGAGCACGTGACGAGCTTCAGCACGCGTGACCTGGACAAGAACGGCCAGAAGCTCTCGGACTACGGGCTCGACCAGCCCAAGCTCACCGTGCGCTTCACCTCGGGCGACGCGGCCGCCGGCTCGGCCGGGGCCCGCACGACCGTGCTTCGCATAGGCGACGCGACGAAGGTCGGAAGCCGCCTCTACCTGCTCTCGCCGGACAGCGAGCGCATCCACGTCGTGGACCGGTCCCTCGCGGACAGCCTGGCGGTGCCCTTCGACCAGCTGCGCTCCGACACGATCTTCTCGATACCGGTGTTCGAGGCGCGCTCGGTGAACCTGCAGACGGCCGCCCCGACCGGCGTCAGGGTGCGCCTGCACCGCGACGGGAACCGCTGGTCGTTCGACACGCCCGTCATCGCGCGCGCGGACAAGAAGCAGACGGAGCTCACGATCAACGAGCTCAACTCGCTGAGGGTGAAGTCGTTCGTGCTCCAGAACGGGCCGGCCGCCGCGCCGTCCGCCGCGCCCGCGATGCGCGTGACGCTCGAGGGCAACAACCGCCAGCAGACGCTGCTGCTGGGCGGCCCATCGGGCGCCGCCGACACCTACTACGCCCAGCTCGAGGACAAGAGCGCCGTGTTCACGGTGGAGATCCCGGCCACGCTCATGAACACGCTTCGCTACGCCTCGGACGAGCTGCGCGACCGCCACGTCATGGACTTCGACCCGGGCTCCGTGACGTCCGTCGCCCTCTCGGCGCCGAACCAGCCCGAGCTCGCGCTCCAGCGCCTGGAGCCCGCGGCCGGCAGCCACGACGCGGGCTGGCAGATCATCCGCAGGGGCGCCGTCGCCCAGGGGCCGCAGACCATGCCGGCCGACTCCGCCGCGGTCCAGCGCCTCCTGAGCCAGCTGGAGACCCTGACGGCGCTCAAGTTCCAGAGCGACGCCCCCACCGCCGCCGACTTGGAGAACTGGGGATTCAACAAGCCCGAGAGGGAGGTCGCCCTCACGCTGACAGGCGGTCCCTCGAGCCAGGAGACCCTCCAGATCGGGCTACCCACCCAGCGGGAGAACGTCGCCTACGCCCGCATCGCGGGATCCTCGTCGGTCTACGCGGTCGAGCCGGACATCCTCTCCGAGACGAGCGCCTCCCCGCTCGCCTGGCGCGAGCGGCTGCTGTACAGCCTGCCGTCCTCGGCCCGGATCACCTCGATGAGCCTGTCCAACGCCGCCGACAACTCGGTCATCTACGCGCACAAGCTCTCCGACGGCGAGACCTGGGATGCGGCGTTCGCCGCCGAGGCTGCGCCGCGCAAGGAGGCGCTGGCCACCCTCCTCTCCGAGGTGCGCTCGCTGCGCGCGGCGCGCTTCGTCGAGGACGGCTTCCCGGACAAGGTCTTCGCGGCGGGCGAGGTGCGCACGTGGCGGTACCGCCTCGACGTCACGGTGTCGCTGCCCGGGGGCGCGGGCGGCGCGCAGGAAAACACGATCAAGCTCTGGTTCGCGGAGCGCACGGGCGGGTCGGAGCAGCTAGCCGGCTCGAAGGAGTTTGGGGCGGTGTTCGCGGTCGAGCAGCCGCTGCTCGACGCCCTCTGGACGCTCACGAAGCCCTGAAGGAGGATGCGCCCCTCGATCATCAGGCCCTGCATCGCCGGGGCCCGCTACTGCGCCACGGGCCTTCTGACGGCGGCCGTGTGGACGCTCTGGCTTTTCCTGGCGATCCTTCTCGCGCTGCAGGTGTACGTCGCCTCGGTGAGGGAGCTCCAGGTGCCTCGGTTCCTCCTGCGCGCCATCGAGGAGCACCTCGCCGCGTCGGGAATCTCGGTCAAGTTCGGGCGCGCAATCCTCGATCCCACGGGCCGCGTCCTGATCGAGAAGGCGCGCTTCAGGCTCGATTCGTTCGCGGAACCCGTCGTGACGGCGGACGCCATCTTCATCAGGCTGGATCCCTGGGCGCTTTTCGAGCGCCGCTTCGAGGCGCGCGAGATTAGGGCGACCGGCGCCAACCTGTTCATACCGGCGATGCTCTCCGCCTCGGGCAGGGCCGAGAGGATGGTCCAGGACCTGGACGCGGGCTTCTCCATCACCTCGAGGGGCGACGAGTTCTCCGTCGACTACCTCAACTGCCGCCTCGGGGGGGTCAGCGTCTCCGCCCACGGCACCGTGAACGCGGGCACCGTGGCCCGGCGCGGCAGGCCGCTCAGCTCGTTGCCGCTCGCGGAGTTCGTCTCGACCAACTACGTCGCCCTGAGCCGCGAGTTCTCCAAGGCCGAGGAGCAGATGGCAGGCCTGGGGCGCGCCTCGATGACGGCCGTCCTCACCCCGTCCGACACGCGCGGGGCCGTGGTCTACGCCGAGCTCGGGGCCTCAAGCCTGTCGCTGGGGGGGCCCGTAGCCGTGGAGGCCCAAGGCATCCGCGTGGAGACGAGGTTCCCGCTGCTCGGCAGCGCGCCCATCATGACTGCGGCCATCGCCTCGGCAGAGAGCGTGAGCGTCGCCGGAAGGGTCCGCGTGGCCGGCATTCGCATCCGCGTGCGGGGGATACTCAAGGTGGACACGCTCTCCTTCAGCCCGAGGCAGGTGGACATCGTGGCGGGGTCCGTGACGGCCGCGGGTGCCACTGCCCTGGCGCCCATCGCCAGGCTCACGCCCTCGGACGACCTGCGCTCGGCGGCCGTCGACGCCTCGGCGTGGGTCCAGGGCAGCCCGCTTCGGGCCACCGCGAGCGTCGACCTCGCGGCGAAGACCGCGGTCGTCGAATTCGACGGCCTGCTCTCGCCCGGCGTCAGCGAGCCCCTCTCGGCCAGGCTGGGTGTGGACATAAGGAGGTTCGCGGACCTGGTCGAGCCGCTCGCCGTGTCCGGCCGCGTCCGGCTCTCCGGTGGATGGAAGTTCGCGGAAGCCTCGGCTCACGTGGACGCTCGCAACTTCACCTCCTACCACGTCCATTTCGACGAGGCCCGGGGCGACGTCTCGTACGACGGCACCCGCTTCGCCGCGAGGAGGGCGTTCGTGAGGAGCGGAGAGAACTTCGCCACGGGCTCCTACGAGCAGAACTTCGCCACCAAGGACTACCGCTACCTCCTCGGCGGCAGGCTGCGCCCGCTCGACATCTCCCCCTGGTTCGCCGGGCACTGGTGGCAGGACCTGTTCAAGAGCTTCGGGTTCCAGGCGGCGCCCGCGGACGCCACGGTCGACGTGCAGGGGCGCTACGTGCACTACCGGCGCTTCTCCGTGTTCAGCTACGTCGACGCCAAGAACCCCGTCCTGCTCGGGATTCCGGTCGACGGCCTCAGGACGCTTCTGTTCGTGGACCAGTCGGGATGCGAGGGCTTCGAGGCCACGGTCTCGGTGGACAAGGGGCAGGTGCAGGGTTCGTTCAGGCTGCCGACCGAGCCCTCGACGGGAAGGTGGACCGGCCTCGACTTCGAGGCCCGCTCGAGCATAGACCCCGCGCCTCTCGGCCGCCTGCTGCCGCCGGCGGGGAGCGCGTCGTTGGCGTCGTTCTCATTCGAGCGTCCGCCCACTATCTACGCGAAGGGGCACTTTGACGGCCCGGCGGCCGGGGGCGCGCGGCACAGGAACCTGCACACCGAGGTGCGGGCCTCCTCGGGCCTGACGGTCCACGGGGTCGCCTTCGAGAAGGCGTCGTTCAAGGTCGACGTGAACGACGACGACATCACGGTCAGCGACGTCGAGGCGGGTTTCGCCGGAGGCGTCGCCACCGGAAGCGCCCGCCTCTCGGGCGCGAACGGCGAGCGCCGCCTCAGGTTCCGCGCCTCCCTGAACGACGCGAGCCTCGGCCAGGCGGCCGAGGCCGCCGCCGGATACGTCGTCAGGAAGGCGCCCGGAAGCTCCACGGCGCTGGACATGTTCGCGCGCGACAAGTCCGGGGTCCGGCTCGACCTCAACGTCTCGGGCGACGGGGTCCTCGGCGTCCTCGGGTCGTTCTCCGGGGAGGGCAGCTTTCAGATACAGGGCGCCAAGCTCGGTGAGTTCTCGCTCCTGGGCGGCCTCTCCAAGTTCCTCAAATTCCCGGAGCTGCGCTTCACGCAGGCCATGGCCGCCTTCAAGATCGAGAACGCCGCCCTGAGCTTCCCGGATGTGAGCGTCATCGGGGCAAACTCCGCGATAAAGGCCAAGGGCTCCTACCAGATCGACAGGCGCCTGCTCGACTTCACCGCCACCGTCTACCCGTTCCAGGAAAGCAGGTCATTCCTGCAGCTCTTCAACGCCATTTCGGCTCCCCTTTCGGCCGTCTTCCGGGTGAGGCTCACGGGGAGCCTCGACAAGCCCTCGTGGAACCTGGCGTACAGCCCCCTTAACCTGCTGCGCGAGGATGACATGAAGGCGGGCAGGGCTGCGCCCCAGCCGCCGCTGGCGAGCCCGGCGACCGCGCCGTGAGGCAGCCCGAGGCGCGTCGAGCGCCCGCTCGTAAGGCCCGCAGCCGAAACGCATTGCCCCGCGCTGGACACAACCCTTAGGGTCTGTCGGGCCCAAATGGACAACGTCACAACACTGCCCCGCCGAACCTGGGCCGAGCGGACGTCCCTTGCGCTCGCCTGCGCGCTGGTCGTCATCGGCATCTGGACCCTGGTCGGCTGGATTGCCCATGTCGACGCCATGGTCCAGCCGTTCTCGCGCTTCGCCCCTGCGCCGATCAAGGCCAACGAGGGCCTTTGCTTCCTGGCGATCGGCCTGGCCCTCCTCGGCCGCGAGTTCGGCATAAGGAACGCGGCATGGGTCTCCCTCGTCCCGGCCCTGGTCGGCGCCATGACGGCGGCCGAGGGCATCTGGGGGGTGGACCTGAGGATCGACGAGCTGATCGCGCGCGATTCCCTTCTCATTGAGACGGTCTTCCCGGGCCGCGGCTCGGTCATGGCCGTGGGATGCATCATGCTGGCCGGGCTCACCCTCGCCTGGCGGGTGACCGACCGCAAGGCCCGCGAGAGGCTCTTCGCGGAGGCCGTGTCAGGCTCGATCCTCTTCTCGGTCGGGTTCTCCACCCTCCTGGGCTACGCCTTCGGCCTGCCCGCGGTCTACGACTGGGGGACCACGACCGCGATGGGGGCGCTCGCGGCCGCGGCCCTTCTCGTCACCGGCACGGCGCTCCTCGTCCTCGCCTGGAGGGAGAGCCTCAAGAACGAGGGCGGGTTCCCGGCGTGGCTTCCGATGCCCGCCGTCATCGGATCCCTGACCCTGACGCTGATGCTCTGGATCGGCCTGCAGCAGCGCGAGACGGCCTACCTCGAGACCAAGGCCAGCACGGCGCGCGAGCAGATCGCCGTCGCGATAAATTCGGTCATCGAGCAGCAGACGAACGCGCTCTACCGGCTCGCCCGCAACGAGAACGACAGCCCGGACAACAACCTCGCCGCATGGCAGACCGACGTGGCCAGCATCTTCGAGGAGGCCAAGGAGTACGGCTGCCTGTCGATCTCGCTCGTCGACACGAACAACGCCGACCGCCACCCGAGGACGCGCTGGAGCTACCCGGTGCAGGATAACGTGGGCTCGATCGGGTTTGACCACGCCTCGGATCCGAGGCGCTCCGACGCCATGGCCGCCGCGGACGCCACCGACGCCCCGACCGTGTCCACGATGCACGAGATCGGGGAGAAGCGGAACTGGGGCTTCGCCGTCTACGCGCGCATCGGGCACAACGGCAACGCGGCCCGCTACGTCGCCGCAGAGTACCTCTACCAGAGGTTCTTCGCCTCCGTGGTCAGGCAGCTCAAGATAACGGGCGACTACTCTGTCGTCGTGACCATCGGCCGGGTCGAGGTGTACCGCTCGTCCCTGTCGACCGACAAGGTGAACGAGGACAAGGAGTTCGCTAAGGGCTACACGATCTACGACCAGCGCATGAGGATTTCGCTGACGCCGACGGCGGACGCCCTGGCGCGGGACAGGCGCTACCTGCCCGAGATGGCGCTCTTCGGAGGCCTCCTGATCACGCTCCTGCTCGGGTTCACGCTGCACCTCGCGCGCAGGGCGAGCCTCGGCCAGTACCTGTCGGAGCTCTCGAACAAGCGGCTGGTGGCCGAGAACGAGGAGCGGCGCCGGATCGAGGCGAGGCTCAAGGTCTCCGACGAGCGACTGAGGCTCGCCCTCGACTCGACGCAGATCGGGATCTTCGAGTGGAACGTAACCAAGGGGCACGTCTACTACAGCCCGGGCCTCTGGAGCCTCCTGGGATACGAGCACAGCCGGATGCCCTCCACGCTCGAGGTGTGGCAGTCGCTCATCCACACCGACGACCTGCCCGTCTACAGGAAGCGCACCGAGTCCCAGCTCAACGGCATCGCCGCCTTCATAGACCCGGAGTACCGCGTCCGGTCCCGGACGGGCGACTGGAGGTGGGTCTACGTCCGCTCGAAGTCGGTTCTCGCGGGCCCAAACGGCCGGCCGACGCGGATCATCGGGACGGTCCAGGACATCACGACCAGGCGCGAGTCGGAGCAGGCGCTGCGCGAGAGCCAGGCCGAGGCCCGCAAGCTCTCGCTCGTCGCCTCAAGGACGGACAACCTGGTCATCATCGGCTCCGCCGACGGCAAGATCGAATGGGTCAACAGCGCCTTCTGCCGCGTCATGGAGTACACCCTCGAGGAGGTCGTCGGCAAGGACCCGGGCTTCCTGCTCAGCGGGCCGGACACCGACGCCGCCCAGGCCGACTTCATCCGCAACGAGATCGCCAGGGGCGTGGGCGCGAACACCGAGATCATCCACTACTCCAAGTCGGGCAGGAAATACTACCTGCACCTCGAGGTGCAGCTGGTGCGCAACCAGGCCGGGCAGGTCGAGAACTACATCGCGATCGAGAACGACATCACGTCGCGGGTGGAGACCGAGACGCAGCTGAGGCGCGCCAAGGCCGAGGCCGACTTCGCCTCGCGCGCCAAGAGCGAGTTCCTCGCCTCGATGTCGCACGAGATCCGGACGCCGATGAACGGCGTGATAGGGATGACCAGCATCCTGATGGAGACCCCGCTGACGGCCGAGCAGCGCGACTTCGTCAACACGATCCGCACCTCGGGCGAGGCCCTGCTGACCATCATCAATGACATCCTCGACTTCTCGAAGATCGAGTCGGGCAAGATGGAGCTCGAGAAGGCGCCCTTCGAGCTGGCGCTCTGCGTCGAGGAGGCCCTGGATCTCTTCGCGCCGACGGCGGCCGCGAAGCGCCTCGAAATCGGCTACCACGTGGAGCCGGACGTCCCGCAGTGGATCGTCGGCGACGTCACCCGGCTGCGCCAGATCATCGTCAACCTGGTCAACAACGCCATAAAGTTCACCCCCGTGGGGAGCATCTCGATCCAGGTGCGCAGGATTCCGCTCGACGCGACGGTGCGCACAGCTCAGGTCGGGCGCATGCGCCTGGAGATAGCGGTGCAGGACACGGGCATAGGCATACCCCAGGACAGGGTCGACAGGCTGTTCAAGGCGTTCAGCCAGGTCGATTCCTCCACGACGCGCAAGTACGGCGGCACGGGCCTCGGCCTCGCGATCTGCCAGCGCCTGTGCCAGCTGATGAGCGGCGACATCCGGGTGGAGAGCACCCCGGAGAAGGGCTCCACATTCACGATCACGTTCATGACCGACGCCGCCCAGCGGCCGGCGGAGGTGTCAGCCCCTCCCTTCGCGGGCATCGACCTGCATGACTCTACGGTGCTCTGCGTCGAGGACAACCCCATCACTCGGGCAAGGCTGCAGACCCTCTTCGAGGCCCTCGGGGCCACGTGCGTGTTTGCGGCCGAGCCGGAGTCCGCGGTCCGGCTTGCGGCTACGCTTCTGGCTCCGCCGGCGGCCGTGATACTCGACCTGCCGGACTTCGAGACGGACCGGGCCCTCGCGCTCGTCGCGACGATCAAGTGCCCGAGGCTGGTGCTGTTCCGCCTGGGCCAGACGCCGCCCCCCGCCCCGCCGGACAACGTGCCGTACGCGACCCTATCGAAGCCCATCAAGACCGTGCCCTTCTACCAGACCCTCGCCACCCTCGGTCGCAGGTCCGCCACGGGCGTCGTCGCCCAGCCGCGCCCGGAGGACCGGCCGCTCGCCGAGGAGATCCCCCTGACGGTGCTCCTCGCCGAGGACAACCCGGTGAACCAGAAGGTCGCCCTCCGGTTCCTGGAGCGCATGGGCTACAACGCGGACGCCGTCGCCAACGGCATCGAGGTGCTGAGCGCCCTGGGCAACCGCAGCTACGACCTCGTCCTGATGGACCTGCAGATGCCCGAGATGGACGGGCTTGAGGCCAGCCGCCGCATCCGCCGGACCGTGCCCGCGGACCGCCAGCCGAAGATCATCGCCCTGACGGCGAACGCGATGCAGGGGGACCGCGAGATCTGCCTGGACGCCGGGATGGATGACTACATCTCCAAGCCGGTGAAGCTGCACGAGATCATCGCCGCCATCAGGCGGCAGTTCTCGAAGGGCAACGCGGTGTCGCCGCTCATCCGCTGAGCGCTCCCCTGAGGGCCTCGACCTCGCCGGCCCTCGAGGGGTCGCCCGCCAGGTTGCTCGCCTCGAGCGGGTCCCTCTCCAGGTCGAAATAGAGCCACGGCGAGCCGTCCGCCCCGAGGACAAGCTTTCGCGACGCCGTGCGCACGCCGCTCCAGACCCTGTCGCACTGGTCCGGCAGCCCCACGACCGATGGCATCGATATGCGAACTGCGCCCCCTGACGGCGCCTGCGCCGCCCCGGGCTCGCCCGCCCAGCCGGCGGTGAGCGACGGCAGGTCGATCAGGGACACCGGGCCGGGGTCGCGGCGCGCCGGGCCGGCGCCGCGCACCAGGAGCGGCACGCGCACGCTCTCCTCGTGGGGCCAGCCCTTGCGGAAAAGCCCGTGGGAGCCGTGCATGTCCCCGTGCACGGACGTGAACACGACGACCGTGTCGGCAGCAAGGCCCGCGACCAGGCGTCCGATTGACCGGTCCGTCGCCTCGATGTGCGCATAGTAGCCCGCCAGCTCCCGCCGGGCCCTTCCGGCAGCGCACCCGGGGACGTTGCCCCGAAGCGCGAGCGCCGAGGGCTCGGACGCACGGACGCCGGCAGCGGGCGCCCCGTAGGGCGGATGCGGCGCCTCGAGGCTAACAACCGCAAACCAGGGCCCGGCCCACGAGCGCAGCGCCTCGCAGGCCCTGGCGCAGACGACGTCGCTCTGGTAGCCGGGAAACCTCACGGGCTGCGGCAGGCGCGTGCCGTGCAGCCAGGGGTCGTTCAGCAGGAACCCGCTCTCGAAACCCTCCCAGAAATCGAACCCGCCCCAGTACTCGGGCGCCACGGGGGCGCGCGCGTGCTCCTCTCCCGTGAGATTCGCATCGCGGTTCCTCGGCGAAAGGTGCCACTTGCCGAAGAAGGCGGTGGCGTAGGAGAGAGAGCGCATCCGGTGCGCCACGGTGCGCGAGGCGGGCGGGAGCGGATCGTAGTAGCCCCGGATCCCGTTGCCGGGCGAAGCCACCCCCGTCAGCATCGCGGCGCGGGCGAACGGGCCGAACGGGTGCGGCGTCACCGCCTGCGTGAAGTCCACGGACTCCCTCGCCAGCGCGTCAAGGAACGGAGTGCGCGCGTTGGGGTCGCCGGCATAGCCCGCCGCCTGCGCGCGCCACTGCGTTGTGACGATCCAGAGGATGTTCGGGGGCATCGGAAGGATGGTGCTCGCGGGCGCGGGGGTTGAGAATCCCGCGCAAGTAGACATGCTGCCGAGTTTCCGTGCAACCCAGCGCCGAAGAATATCCGCGGTGGTGGCAGTGGCCCACCGTCCTGTCGCTCGACGCGCCGGTGGTCGCGGTGCTATGGCAGGGCCTTCTCGCGCGGTCGGCCTCGACCTCGGTCGGGGCGCCCGAGGTGGTGGTGCTGGGCCTCTCCGTGTGGCTCGCCTACTCGGCCGACCGCTGGATCGAGGGCTGGAGGCTCGAGCCGGGCGCCATCAGGACGCAGAGGCACCTCTTCCACCAGCGCTGGCGCTCGCCGATCGCCGCCATCTGGGCTGCCGTGCTGGCGACCGCGGTCGCGACGTCCGCGCTCGGCCTGCCCCCCGCCGAGTTCAGGGCGGGCCTCTTCCTGCTTGTCCCGGTCGCCGCCTACCTGCTCTCCCACCAGCTCGTCCACAGGAACAGCCGCTGGCGCGCGCCGAAAGAGGTCTGCGTCGCCCTCCTGATCGGCGCCGGGGCGGCCGTTTTCGTGCTCGCGCGCCCGGACGTCAGGGGCGGGCGGCTCGCCGCGCCGCTTGGGCTCTTCTGCCTCCTGTGCTTCACGAACTGCGCGCTCATATCCGTCTGGGAAAACGAGGTTGACCGCAGCCATGGCCAGACCTCGCTCGCCCTGCAGCTCGGAAGGGCCCAGGCGCTGAGGCTGCTGCCCTGGGCCGCCGCGGCCCTCTCGGCCGCATTCTGGCTCTGGGTCGGGCGCCGCGCGGGCCCCGCGCCGCTCTGCGCCGCGGCAAGCGGCATCCTGCTCGGGGTTGTCGACCTCGCCGAGGCGAGGATCGGCAGGAGGCTCGCGCGAGTCCTGGCCGACGTCGCCCTCATGACGCCCCTCGCCCCCCTTGCCGGAGGACTCCTGCGGTGAGCCGCGCACCCCGGGGCTTCGACCGGCTCGCACGCTGGTATCGCTTTATCGAATACGCCGCATTCGGCCGCGACCTCGAGCGCGCCCGCTTCGGATTCCTCGGGGAGCTCGCGGGTTGCGCCGACATCCTCCTCCTGGGGGAGGGCGACGGGCGATGCGCCGAGCGGGTCGCGGCCGTCGCCCCCGGGGCGCGGATCCACTGCGTCGACTCGAGCCCAGGGATGATCGGGCGGGCCTCGCGCAGGCTCTCCGCGGCCGGGGCCCTGGGGCGCGCGTCGCTCGAGCGCGCGGACCTGCGCTCGTTCGCCCCGGCGCACGGGTCGTTTGACGCGGTTGCGACCCTCTTCGTCCTCGACTGCTTCGACGCCGGGGAAGTGGCCTCGATCGTCTCGCGGGTCTCCCGCGCCCTCCGGCCCGGCTCGCCCTGGCTCTTCGCCGACTTCGTTCTTCCCGAGCGGGGGCTGGCGCGCCTGCGCGCGCGCGCGTGGCTCCGCGCGCTCTACGGCTTCTTCCGCTGGGAAACGGGCCTTCGCGTCTCATCACTGCCGCCGTCGCAGGAGATCCTCTCGGCCGCAGGCTGGCGCCCCGCCAGGCGGCTTGATCTTCAGTGCGGGCTGCTCCGGAGCGCCGTCTACAGGCTCGACGACGGAGCGCAGCTCCAGGGGGCTACTGCAGCTCGACGGGCAGCTGCTGGACCCGGGCCGACAGCGAGTTGATGATGCCCGCGGTCCCTCCCGGCGGTTGACCGTCGCCAGCGGGAATCGTGGCGGCTGGGGCGAAGTTGCCGAGGAGAACGCAGTAGTCGCTGTTCACCATGATCCCCAGGAGCTCGCCCATCCGGCTGAACACGAGGTCTCCGCGCGAGGTTGAGAAATCGCCGAAGAGCCTCTTGAACAAACGGTTGTCCACGCGGACGTAGCCGCGATGAGCCGCATCCAGCTTGAACCCGAGCTCACCGTATCCCTGGCCGCCGCCGTTGATCAGGACGGCCTCCGTGAACTTCAGGGGGTCGGCGGCCAGGGGGTAGACCTTGGCCCCCAGGGCGGCGACCTGCGACGCGTCGACCGGGACGACCACCACCCTCGGGTCGACCGCCAGGAATTCGATGGCCGAGCCGCTCGAGCGGTAGTCCGGCGGCCTGTCGAAGCGGACGCTTATCTTTTGCCAGTCGGCGCCGACCTCCGCGAACGAGAACGGGGTGTCGTCGACCTCCAGAAGCGCGTACACCTGCCGCCCGTCGGTCGTGAACACGGTCTTCGCATCCTTCTCCTTGGTCGTGTACCCGAAAAGGCCCTTGCGCGTAGCGGTGAACGTCGCCTGCACGCGGTTGGCCAGGAAGTCGTTGAAAAGCACGTTCGAGCTTATGGGGCGGTTGTCGCGGATCTCCTTGCTGAGCTCCCCGGAGTTCTGCGCCAGCTGGCCGACCCCCTGCGCGAGCTGGGTGGTGGCCTGCTCGACCTTCGCCCGCTCGGTCCTCTCGGTCTGGACCTGCTGCTCGAGCTCGACCGCCTTCGCCGAAAGCTGCTGCTTTTCGCGCTCGCCCACGGCGACAGCCACGCTCAGGTCCTGGACCTGCTTCAGGGCGTCGGCCTTCTGCCTATCGAGCATCGCGAGCGCCTGCTTCTGGCGCTCGGCCTCGGCCCTCTTGTCCTCTAGGTCGCGCTGGAGCTGGGCGAGCTGGCTCCTGTCGACCGAGACCTCCTGGGATTGGGCCTGGTACCTGAGGTTGAGGTCCGCCTGGGCCTTTTGGGTGTCTACCAGCTGGGCCGTGAGCTTCTGGCTCTCGGATTGGACCTGCCCGAGAGTGCGCTCCCTTGAGGAGAGCATCGTCTCGGCCGACGCGAGCTTCTGCTCGACCCCCTCGCGCGAGAGCTGCTCGTCGGCAAGCGACTGGCGCATCGCCTCGACCAGGTCCTGGTCCTTGGAGACGGAGTTTGCCGACACCTGGTTCACGGGCGGCTGGTGCGTGCGCGCGGGCTCCGCCCTCTCCCAGCGCGTCAGCGCGATCAGGTTCAGGAACAGGAAGTCTACGATGAACAGTAGCAGGGTCTTGTTCATAGCGCGGCCGCAGCCGTAAGCGCCTTCTGGTTGTCAAGGATGAGCCGGCGTTTGAACCCGCGCACATGCCTGATCTTGACCAGCGCGACGCAGATTATTCCGAACAGGTTCGAGGAGTACGCCGCGAGCAGGTTGGGCTCGATGACCCCGAGGACCTGCAGGACGAGCGCGAAGGCGGTCCCCATCATCCCGACGTAGAGCCCGCTGTCGAAGAGGTTCTCCTCATTCTCCATGAGCCTCAGCTTGAGGGACGTCGGCGCGTCCTGGGCGTCGATCTCACGGATCTTGCGGAGGCAGATCAGGTACATGCCGACCTGGATCGCGGCAAATACCGCGATTGATACGAGTGTGGAGGTTTCCATAGTTGCCGGGTTTGAAATTGCGGGCTGGGTTGAAGGGGTCGCCGCCGCCGAAAGGACGGGCATCTGGATGCGCACGCGGTATTCCGAGGGGGGCGCCGACTTGAGCAGGAACGGCTCGGTCGCCACGACGAGCAGGGCCGAGAGCACGACCGCGAGAACGCCGGCCCTGGCGCGCTGCTGGGCGCCCGCGGGAGCGGCGCCGACCGAGGACACGATCCACAGGTCCAGGCCGCGCAGGAGCATGAACAGGCCGAGGATGTACCCCGCGTACTTCACGACGAGCATGAGCCTCGGGTGCCCGAGCACGAGCGCGGCGGCGGCCCCCATGGCCGGGCCCGGCGACCGGTTGACGGGCACCCCGCGCTGCAGCAGGAGGTTCACCGCGCCCTGGCCGAGCGCGAGCGCCGTGCGCAGGTCCTCGGCGCCGGCCTTGCCGTACTGGATGAGGTAGGATGCAACGCGGTCCGCCGAATTCGACATGAGGGCCGCGGAATAGATGAACGGCATCTCATCGGAGGCGGAGCGGCTAAGCAGGGCGTATTCGCCGACCGTGCGGACGCTTTCGGTGCGCCTGAGGAGCTCGCCGAGCTGGGTCCAGTCGAGCCGGCGGCCGAGGGAGAGGATGTCCATGTAGAAGCCCTCAAGCTCCCCGAGTTCGCCGCGCTGCGACGCCGTCTCGGCCAGGTTCCTGACCTGGCGCCGCAGCGGCTCCGACAGGTGCTCGCCCTGATAGAGCAGGCCGGTGAGGAGAATGATGGCGTCAAGCGGCTGCCCCCCGGCGCGGTTCGCCGGCACGAAGCGGCCGGTTCGCGAGATTTCGCGTGTCTTGAGCACCGCCTGGACGCCCAGGGAGCCCGAGTTCGATAGGTACGCGCGCACCGTGTCCCGCGCCGACCCGGGCAGGAGGAACGTGAGGATCGGGGTGCTCGCGGTGCGCCCGGTCGGGCGCCTCAGGTTGAAGAGAGGGTCGAGGGAGGGGTCCCAGCCGCCCCATGCTACGAGCGCGGGCTGCCTGGACGCGAGCTGGCCAACGGCCTGCTCCAGGCCGGCCGCCCCCGGGTCGCCGACGCTCTTCGAGGCCTCGAGGAAGAAAAGCGCGGGCCCGAGCTTCTCGCTCTCGACAAGGTTGCCCCCGAACGCCGAGAGCGAGGCCGTGTCCTCGCCGGCCGACCTGAGGAGTGCCCTGCTCACGGACTTGAGGCTCACCGGCAGAAGCCACGCGATCACGGCGACGACCGCGCCCGCGAACACGAGCGCCGGAGCGGCCGCTGCGGCCCGGTGAGTCTGCTGGAACTGGCTCATTCGCGTGTCAAAAGTATTGTTTGCCGGCCCGAAACGGGGTTATCAGGCTGCTTAGTCTCACCGACCGATAACCTTGGAAATTGTTCACTACAACGATCCAGTTTTGCGCCGCAAAGGCGAGAAAATCACCTCGTACGGCAGCGAGCTGGCCTCACTGGCGCAGGGCATGGTTGAGACCATGAACCGGGCGCAGGGCATCGGGCTCGCCGCCCAGCAGGTGGGCCACCCGGTCCAGGTCTGCGTGGTCGACCTGCGCAGCACGGAGGCCGAGTTCGACTGGAAGCTCGACGGGACGAAGACTCCGCTCGACCTCTTCATGCCCATGGTGATCGTGAATCCCAAGCTCACGGTCGCGCGGAAGACGCCGGCCGAGGTCCTGGAGGAGGGCTGCCTTTCGTTCCCCGAGATCCGCGGCAACGTGGAGCGCGCGCTGTCCGTCACCGCCAAGTACAACGACCAGCACGGCCTGCCGCACGTCCTGGAGTGCACGGGCCTTTTCGCGCGCTGCATCCTGCACGAGGCCGACCACCTCAACGGCGTCCTGTTCATCGACAGGATGACCAAGCCCGTCCGCTCCGAGATCGACGAGGCCGTCAAGGCGCTGGCGAAGCGCACGAGGGCCGCGAAGGCGGCCGCACCGTGAGCATCGCGACTCGCCGGGGCGACGACGGGACGACGGGTCTCCTGAACGGCGGGAGGGTCCCGAAGGACCACCCCCGGATCGAGGCCCTGGGGGCCTTCGACGAGCTCAACGTCGAGATCGGGGCGGCGCGGATGCTGGCCGGCGACCAGGAGGCCCGCGAGCTGCTGCGGGCCATCCAGTCCTCCCTCGTCGCCGTGATGGGCGAGGTGGCCGGCACGGGCGAGGAGGACTCCGGCAAGGCGAGGAGGCGCTACGCCCGGCTCGCCCAGGAGGACCTCGACCGCCTCGACAAGGCCCTTGAGGCCCTCGAATCCAGGGCCCCGCACATGGAGGGCTGGGCGACGCCCGGGGGAACACCGGAGGCGCTCGCCCTCGACCGCGCGCGGGTCGCCGCGCGGCGCGCCGAGCGGCGCCTGGTGGCGCAGACCGGCGGCGGCGGCGGCGTTCGGCCCCTTCTCATGCAGTGGACGAACAGGCTCTCGGACGTCCTTTGGCTCATGGCGAGGGCCGCCGAGCCCCGGGACTGAAAGCGGGCAGGCTTGAAACCCCGGCGCGCCCCGCGTATCGTCACCCCCATGCCACTTGCGATCCTCGCCCTCGTCCTTGCCGCCGCATGGCGCGTGTTCATCCTTTATGTCCCCGCCCTGAGCAATTTCTCGCCGGTCATGGCGCTCGCGTTCTGCGCGGGAGCCTACTTCCGCAGGGGGTGGCTGTGGGCTGCGCCGTTCGCCGCTGTGCTGGTCTCGGACCTCTACATCGACCGGTACTATGCCGCCGTCTACCATTACAGCTGGAGCGCGCAGGGCGCGCTAGTCCGGATGCTGTGCTTCGCCGCGGCGCTCGGCATCGGCGTCGCGGTCTCGCGCCGCCGAAACTGGCTCAACCTGCTCGGGGGCGCGCTCGCCGGCTCGGTGCTGTTCTACCTCGTGACGAACACCGTCTCGTGGATCGGCGACGCGGGTTATGCCCACGACGCCTCCGGATGGTGGCAGGCCGTGACGGTCGGCCACCCGCAGTACTACCCGACGCTCTTCTTCTTCCGCAACACGCTCCTGAGCGACCTCCTCTTCACGGCGGGCTTCTCGCTGGCCGTCGAGTACGCCCTGCTTCGCAGAGGCGAGGCGAGCCTGCTGCGCCTAAAGCAGGTCGGCGGCTAGCTCGGCAAGCCTGGAGCGTTCGCCCTTCACCAGCTTCACGTGCGCGGCGATCGCCTGGCCCTTCATGCGGTTGTGGCAGTAGACGAGGCCGTTGCTGCGGGAGTCGACATAGGGGTTGTCGATCTGTGCCGGATCGCCGATCAGGATGATCTTTGAGCCCTCCGAGATGCGGGTGATGACCGTCTTCACCTCGTGCGGGGTGAGCTGTTGGGCCTCGTCCAGGATGAAGAAGCGCCTGGCGATCGATCGGCCGCGGATGAAGCAGAGGGCCTCTATCTCCACGAGGCCGCTCTTGAGCAGTCTCTCGTAGGGCTTCACGAGCCCCGCCTGGGAATGCCCGTTGTAGCCCCCGTTCAGCTGGGGCGGGTTCATGACCGCCATCATGTCCTCGCGCTTGCGGTGTCTCTTCTTGGAGACCTTCTTCGACAGGAACTGCGGCTCCTTGGGGGGCTTGGAGGGGATGAGGACCTCGAGCGCGTCGTAATACGGCTGAAGCCACGGCTTCATCTTCTCGTCGAGGGTGCCCGGGAGGAAACCGATGTCCTTGCCCAGGGAGATCACCGGGCGGGAGATCGACACCCCGTCGTAGCGGGAGTTCTCGTCGTAGGTCTGGTGCAGCGCGCACGCCGTCGAAAGCAGCGTCTTGCCCGTCCCGGCCTTCCCGAAGCAGGTGAGCATGTGGATGCCGTCGTCGAGGAGCGCGTCCATGAGGAACTGCTGCTCAAGGTTGCGGGCCCGGATCGGGATTCCGCCCGGCGCCTTCACGTACTCCGGTATCTTGAGGCGGCGCACGATCCCATCCCCGTAGTAGCGCGCCGGCATCGTCTTCCCCTCGTCGGAGCGCAGCAGGACGTACTCGTTCAGGTAGAGGCTGCGCGCGCTCTTCGCGTCCAGCTCGAACTCTCCCTCGGAGCAGAACCGCTGCAGCTCGTAGATCGTGAGCGGCAGTTCCCGGTAGCTCGCCTCCTCGGCGTCCTCCGGGACCTTGTCGTTGAGGTAGTCCTCGGACTCGAGCCCGACCGCGCGCGCCTTCAGCTGCACGTTCACGTCCTTGGTGACCAGTATCGTGGGCGGCGGGTACTGCTCCTGGACGAACAGCGCCGAGGCGATGATGCGGTTGTCCTTCTTCGAGAGGTCCGGAAGGATCGCCCTTAGCCTGTCCATGGCCGGCGAGCGCCTGTTCGGCTCCGCCAGGTAGGGGTTGATGATCACGGAGAGCGTGCCGCCGTTCGGCAGCTCCACGCCCTCGTGCATCGAGCGCGAGTCGGGCAGGAGCTCCTGGAGGATCCGGTGAACCCGCCGCGCGTTGCGCCCGCGCTCGGTGGACTGCTCCGTCTTGATCGAGTCGAGCTCCTCGAGGACCTCGACAGGAATCGCCAGGTTGTTCTCCTGGAATTTGTAAATCGATTGCGGATCGTGAATCAGAACATTCGTATCCAGCACGAATG
Organism: Opitutaceae bacterium; assembly: GCA_003151515.1. GTDB lineage: Bacteria > Verrucomicrobiota > Verrucomicrobiia > Opitutales > Opitutaceae > Palsa-1447. The sequence goes on along the minus strand of PLXS01000002.1, from coordinate 118,601 downwards.
TCTTAACCTTTGGCGTAACCCGGATCCGCGAATGAAGGGCGGTAGCCCCGCGCAGGTGTTCCATCGATTGTTTGGGAATATCCTGTGAGTAACCATGCACCATTAGTTTCTTTTGTCGATGCTAGAATGGCGCATTGCATGTTACAAATACGCACAGGAACGCCCCTTACCGAGTTATTCACACCCTCGCCGGGGCCGCGGACCCGTTTACCAACGCCCGGGACCATCCGGGGAAAGCGGGGTATCGGTAAGCACGGTAAGGCTGAAGGGCTCCAGGTTCACCTCGGCCGCCGCCCCCGCTAATGCAACCGGTGTGTAATGCAGGATCGCCTCCGGCCGTGCCCCCGCCGTCGAGGAGATCTTGGCAAGGCCGCCCTGTTGGCCGGGGAGCGAGATGCGCAGGGGCCAGGACCGCTCGGCGTCGTTGACGATCAGCAGCGTGAGGCTCGAGTCCTTCGGGCTGCGCAGGGCGCTCGCCCACACGCGCTGGCGGCCCTCGACTCCGCCGCCGCGCACCGCGGCCTCCATGACCCGCGCTCTGTGCGGGATGTGGCGCGTCGCCAGCCCAAGGACGAAATACGAGTCGCGGTGGGGGACGGCGCTTTCAAGCCACTGCTTCCAGGCGCGGTCCCAGGTCTCCACGAACTGCCACTGGCCGTCCATGTCGCCGCGGTTTGTGAAGCTCCAGTGGTTGGCGCCGTCGATGCCCATGTTCAGGGCGCGCACCAGGAACTCGGTGTCCTTGAGCGAGGACTTGAAGCTGCCGGGGGCGGGGTCGTCCGCCTTCCAGCCGTAGATCTGCGAGCCGAACTCGGTGATGAAGAGCCCGCGGCCCGACTTGGCCGTCTCCTCGCGGTACCCAGGCAGGGTCGCGCCGAGGCGCTCTCCCATCCGGAAGGCCCATGACGCCGGCATCGCCGTGGGGTCCTCCCAGTCGTAGCAGGCGCCGTAACAGTGGAAGTCCACGTCGTCGACGTGGGGCCACCAGGGCTCGCCGGCCAGCCCTTCAAGTATCGGCAGGTCGGTCCAGCCCGGCCCCATGACCCTCACGGGCAGGCCGGCCGCGCGCACGGCGGCCCTGACGGCGCGAAGGGCCTCCGCGAGGTAAAGGGTCTGGCGCCGGCGGTCCTGGTCGGCGCCGGTGTCGGGCGGCACGAGCCACCAGTAGAAGTTGGGCTCGTTCACGAGGTGTATCCAGCGGATGCAGCTGTGCCCGCGCCTGCCGACAAGCTCCGTCAGGAGCGTCACCCACCCCTGCGCAAGCGCATCGAGGTCGCAAGGCGCCGAGGCCTGCACGAGCGCGGGGTCGCGGCGGTACTCGGGGAAGGCCAGCCACTCGACGTTGGGCCACATGCACTGCAGCAGGACGTCGCTTCCGTGGCCCTGGGCCCACGAGAGGATGCGCTCGAGGATCGCCATCTCCGGCGAGTCGAAGGTGAGGCGCCCCTTTTCGGGCTGCCACTGGCGCCAGTCCATCTCGGCCCGGATGAACTTGAGGCCAAGCCACTCCGCATGCCGCTCGATGGACTTCCAAAGCGCCGAATGCCGGGGGATGACGGGCGGCGTCCCGCCGAATCCGCTGCCCCCGTGCCCGACAGTCGGATACACGATCGACTGCCACGAGGCGCCGACGCCGCTCTGCATCTGGTGGACCATCCGGCCGGTGAGGTCGATCGAGACCGTATCCGCTGCAAGGTCCGCGGCCGCGCCCGCGGCCGGCCCCTCGCCGGTCGGAAAAGGGGCTGATGCGCCGCGGGCAAGCAGGGTTGAGGTGGCCAATGTTGATCCCATCAGGAACTGCCTGCGTGAGATGGGCTCATTCATAGGATGCGTCGCCGGATTGTAGAAGCCCTAACGCGACCGACCGGCCTGCGGTTGCGCCCCCGCCCGCCGGCGTCCCGATCAGGCGCGCTGCACCAGGACCCGGCGCCCTCCATCGGCCGCGGAGCGGTAGATGGCCTCAATGATCGCCATGTGGTCCCGGCCCATGGAGCCGGGCACGGGGGTCTGGCGGCCTGTCAGGATGCACGAGGCGAAGTCGTCCATCTGCAGCGACTGCTGGGGCACGGGGGGGATGGACAGTGGCCCGCGCGAGGTCGTGACCTCGAGCCCTCCGTAGCCGAAGGCCGGCTCGATCCTGATCCAGCCCTTGTCTCCCTCGGCCAGGAAGAAGTTGTTGTTCCTTGAGTAGCTCGAGGAGCCCCTGCAGGCCACGCCCCCGGGGAACTCCATCGTCCACTCGATCGCCTCCTCGACCTCGTTGAAGAGCTCGGGCCTCGTCTTGGGAAGCTCGCGCGCCGTTATCGCGACCGGCTGGGCCATGGCAGCGCGGCAGGCCGCCTGGATGACGTAGATGCCGACATCCATGAGCGGGCCGCCCCCCGAGAGCGCCTTCTCGATGCGCCAGGCCCTTGTCGTGAACCTCCAGCTGTCCTCGCCCGAGAGCCTCGTGAGGGCGCCGAAGTCCTTCTCCCGCGCGGCGCGGTCGAGCTCGATGTGGTGCGGGTCGAACGCCAGGCGGTAGCCGATCGAAAGCATGACGTTCGCCTTGGCGCACGCCGCGATCATCGCGTCGCAGTCGGAGACGCTGTTCGCCATCGGCTTCTCGCAGATCACGTGCTTGCCCGCCCCGGCCGACCTGATCGTATGCTCCGCGTGCAGCCCGTTGGGCGTGACGACATAGATGATGTCGATGTCGGGGTTGCCGGCGATCTCATGGATTCGGTCGTAGTTCCAGATGTTCTTCTCCGGAAAACCGTACTCGCGGCTCCACGCCTCCCCCTTCTCACGCGAGCCCGTGATCACGCCGGCCAGCCTGCAGGTCTTCGTCAGGCGAAGCCCCGGCCCTAGCTGGCCGCGCGAGTAGAGGCCGAGGCCCATGAGGGCGACCCCGAGCTTTCTCTCGCCGCCCTTGGTGGCCTCCGCGAGCTCCGCTGCGAGGGCCCGCGCGGCGCCGCCCCCGACGAGTGCAGCGCCGAGCGCCATGTTCCTGACGAACGTGCGGCGGGAGTGGACAGGTTCATGGCTTCGGGGTGCATGCTTGGTCATGGCGGATGGGGGATTTCATCGGGCGGCGGGCACGGCGCCCGGGGTTCGCCAGTAGCAAAGCTCGTTGGCGGCCGGGGGCAAGCGCGGTCCTTCTTTTCCGGCTCCGGTGGCCGGGGCCTCAGCCCGTCGCGGGGCCCGTGGGCATGATCAGGTCCCACGTGTTTCCGTAGAGGTCCTCGAAGACCGCGACCGTGCCGTATTCCTCGCGGCGCGGGTCCTCGTTGAACCTCACCCCCCGCGAGATCATCTCCCGGTGGTCCCTTTCGAAGTCGTCGGTGTGCAGGAACAGGAACACGCGGCCCCCCGCCTGGCGGCCGACCGCCGCGGCCTCCTGCGCGTTCTTGGCCTTGGCGAGCAGCAGGTGGCACCCGCCCGGCCCCGGGGGCGCGAGGACGACCCATCTGCCGCCATGGCCCCTCGGCGCATCCTCGGCGACGCGGAAGCCGAGCGCCCCGGTGTAGAAGCCGATCGCCTCGTCGTAGTCCCGCACCAGGAGCGAGACGCATGCGATCTCGCGCCTCACGCCGGGGGCTCCCCCCGCGCCATCCTCTCCAGCGCCGTCACCGTGTTCCAGTTGCGCGTCGTCGCCCGCGCGCGCAGCCTGCGCTCGAAGAAGGTGTTGTTTATCTTGGACACTCCGTAACCATTCGGGCAATACAGGTACACCACGCGGCCGACGAGGACCGCGTCCTCGCCGGGCAGGAGGGGAAGCGGGGCTCCCTCGAGGGAGAGCGGGCCCTCGCGGCCCATGACGAAGGTCGCGTGCAGGAACCGGGGGTCGACGCCGGGCCGGCGGGCGATGGGGTTCGCCTCCAACGCCCGCGCCATCTCGCGCGCCGTCAGGACCGCGACGGCAACGTCAAGGCCGCACTCGCTCTTGATCCGTCGCTCGATCGCGCCCGCGTGGTCGAATCCCGGCGCCCGCCTGGAGCCGAAGACGACGTTGCCGCTCTGCAGGTAGGAGCGCGGCTGCTCGAGGCCCAGGTCCTCGTAGAGCCCGACCAGGCGGTCCATCTTCACCACCCCGTGACCGCCGACGTTGATGCCGCGGATCATGGAAACATAGGTTGTCATCGTGTGTCCCCGGCAGGAAGCCGACCAAAAGACCCGCCCCGGGGCAATTAAATGCGGGCTTTGGGGGCCCCTGCCGCTTTTAGTGACTGCCCTATGACACGAATCCCGGGTGCCGGGCTTGTAAAAGCGGGCGGGATGATGCAGAATGGTCCCCCTACCTCGATGAAAGTGGCTTCCGCAACGGCAAGGGCGACAACCGCGTGTGAAACGTGCGCCTGCTGCTGCCCCAATTAGAAGATGGCGACTGCGGAAATTGTGACCACCGCGGTTGATCCGGCCGCGGCGGACAGGAATCTGTCTAAGGCCTCGGCGCAGGAACGCTTTGTCTGGGCCCTGGACCTGTTCGGTAGCTCGCTCGTCTTGAGCACGAGCTTCGGCGCCCAGTCGGCCGTGATGCTCCACATGGCCACGCGCCTTGCGCCGTCCATCCCGGTCGTGTTCGTCGACACGGGCTACCTCTTCCCGGAGACATACCGCTTCGCGGACGAGCTGACCAAGCGCCTGCGCCTCAACCTCCGGGTTTACCGCGCCACCGAGTCGCCGGCGTGGATCGAGGCGCGCCACGGCAGGCTCTGGGAGAAGGGGGCCGAGGGGATCGCCGCCTACAACCGCATCGTGAAGGTCGAGCCCATGCAGCGGGCGCTTGCCGAGCTGGGCGCGAGGGCCTGGGTGGCGGGCCTGCGCCGCGCGCAGTCGAGCACGCGCGAGAGGTTGCCCGTCTTCGGGATGCAGGACGGCCGGGCGAAGGTGCTGCCCATCGTGGACTGGACGGACCGCGATGTGCACCGGTACCTTACGGGAAACGGCCTGCCCTACCACCCGCTCTGGGAGAAGGGCTACATCTCGATAGGCGACGTGCACACCACGCGCCCCCTGGCGGCGGACATGAGCCCCGAGCAGACGCGGTTCTTCGGGATCAAGCGCGAGTGCGGCCTGCACGAGGCGGACCCGGGCGCGGACATCTGACCGATCACCCCCAAATGAGACACCTGGACGAGCTGGAATCCCAGAGCATCTACCTCCTGCGCGAGGCGTTCCACGGCTTTGAGAAGCCGGCGATGCTCTGGTCCATGGGCAAGGACTCGAACGTGCTCGTCTGGCTGGCGAAGAAGGCGTTCTGCGGACACATACCGTTCCCGGTGGTCCACATCGACACGACCTACGAATTCCCCGAGATGATAGAGTTTCGCTCGTGGGCGAAGGAGCACTACGGCTTTGACCTGAAGGTCTGGGTTAACGTGGAGGCGCGCAACCGGGGCATCGGCTACGAGACAACCGACCCCGTGACGGTTACCCATGAGCTAAAGACGGTCGCCCTCCAGCAGTGCCTCTCGAACTACGGTTTCGACGCTTTGATAACCGGCATCCGCCGCGACGAAGACGCGACGCGGGCCAAGGAGCGCTACTTCTCGCCGCGCAACGCCGACTTCGAGTGGGACTACAAGGACCAGCCGCCCGAGTTCTGGAACCATTTCACGACGGAGTCGGGACCGGGCGAGCACGTCCGCGTGCAGCCCCTGCTCGACTGGACCGAGATAGACATCTGGCGCTACCTCGAGCGCGCGAAGGTGCCGCTACCGGGGATGTACTTCTCGCGCGGCGGCATGCGGTACCGCTCGCTCGGGTGCATGCCGATCACCAAGCCGGTCCGCAGCAACGCAATGTCGATAAGCGACATCATCGAGGAGCTCAAGGTGACGAGGGTCTCCGAGCGGTCCGGAAGGGCCCAGGACCACCACGAGAGGAACGCCATGCAGAAGCTCCGAGCGAAGGGCTTCATGTGAATCACCGATGAGCACCCTTTCCCCCACGACCCCCCGGCCGGCCCCCGAGGCGCAGGCGGCGCCTGCGGCGCAGCCCGCCGCTCCCGCCAAGCCCGCCCCGCAGGACCACCTGGACCTGGTCGTCGTCGGGCACGTAGACCACGGCAAGTCGACGCTCATAGGCAGGCTCCTCTTCGACACGAACTCCGTCGAGGAGGGCAAGGCCGAGCGCATCGAGGCGGCGTGCAAGGCCGAGGGCATGGAGTTCGAGTACGCGTTCCTCCTGGACGCGCTCCTCGAGGAGCAGGCCCAGAACATCACGATGGACACGACCCGCGTGCCCTTCCGCACCGCCAGCCGGGTCTTCACGATAATCGACGCGCCCGGCCACAAGGAGTTCCTTAAGAACATGATCACGGGCGCCGCGAGCGCCGACGCCGCCGTGCTCCTTGTGGACGCGCTGGAGGGCCTGCGCGAGCAGAGCCGCAGGCACTGCTTCCTGCTCTCCCTTCTCGGCCTGCGCCAGATCCTGGTCGCCGTGAACAAGATGGACCTCGTCGACTACCGGCGCGAGGTGTTCGACGGGATCCGGGCCGAGCTCGGCGAATACCTGTCCAGGCTGGGCGTGGAGCCCGCGCACTTTGTCCCGATATCGGCGAAGCTCGGGGAGGGGCTCCTCAGGCGAAGCGCGCGGATGCCCTGGTACACCGGGCCCGCCCTCCTCGAGGCGCTCGGGGGATTCAGGTCAAGCCCGCCGGCCACCGGCGGCCCCCTGCGCATGGTGGTGCAGGACGTCTATCGCTTCGACACCCGCCGGATAGTCGCCGGCCTCGTGGAGTCGGGAAGCGTGTCCGTGGGGGACCCCGTGGAATTCGTCCCGGGCGGCAAGCGCAGCCGCGTCAAGTCCATTGAGACCTGGCCCGAGTTGGCTGCCCGGGCGCAAGGGCCCGTCGGCGCGGGGAGCTCGGTCGCCGTCACGCTCGAGGACGAGCTGTTCGTGGAGCGGGGGCAGATCGGCTCCGACCCTGGCGACAAGCCTGTTGAGGGTCGCATCTTCACCGCGCGCGTCTTCTGGATTCACAAAACACCCCTGAGGATCGGGGAGCTCATCCCCCTGAGGATCGGCACCCAGAGGGCCGAGGCGCGGGTGATCGGCATTCATCGCAAGCTGGACGCAGTCACGCTCGAGGGCGGATCGGGCACGGGCGGCGAGGTGAATGTCCACGAGGTGGCCGAGGTCCGCCTCCGGGTCCGCAGGGCGATCGCCTTCGATGCCGCGGGGCGGATCCCGGCCCTGGGGCGTTTCGTGCTCATGCGCGACCGTCGCATCGGCGGCGGGGGCGTTATCGACGCGCTCGTCGAGGAGCAGGCCGGCACAAGCGAGGGCCCGGCGGCAAGCCGCGCCGCGATCCTGGGCCACCGCGGGTGCATCGTGTGGATGACCGGGCTTTCGGGGGCGGGAAAGTCGACGCTCGCCAAGGGCCTCGAGGCGCGCCTCCTGGGCTCGGGCGTGCTCGCCATGGTCCTCGACGGCGACGTCCTGCGCACGGGCCTAAGCAAGAACCTCGGGTTCACCCCCGACGACCGCAGCGAGAACATCAGGCGCGCAACCGAGCTTGCGATCCACCTGGCGGAGGCGGGCGTTGTCGTCATCGCCGCGTTCATTTCGCCCTACCGCGCGGACCGCGCCATGGCGGCGGAGCGCGCGAAGGAGAGAGGCGTGCCCTATGCCGAGGTCTACGTGAACGCCCCGCTGTCCGTCTGCGAGGGCCGCGACCCGAAGCAGCTCTACAAGAAGGCCCGGGAGGGGAGGATCCCCAATTTCACGGGCGTGGACGCCCCCTACGAGGCGCCGCTCGCCCCAGACATCGAGGTGAGGACCGACCGGGAGCCCGCCCACGAAGCCATCGAAAGGCTGGCGAAGCTCGCCATCGATCTCTCCCTGCCCGACGACCAGTCCGACTCCGGAGCCAACATATGACCTGCGGCACGGTCTACCTTGTGGGTGCGGGTCCGGGGGATCCGGATCTGCTGACGGTCAAGGGCCGGCGCCTGCTGGCCGAGGCCGATGCCATTGTCTACGACAGCCTCGTCTCCCGGGAGACCCTCGAGCTCGCGGGACCCCGCTGCGAACTCGTGTTCGCGGGCAAGAAGGGGGGCGGCTTTTGCCACCCCCAGGAGGAGATCGAGGAGACGCTCGTGCGCCTGGCGCTCGAGGGAAAGACCGTCGTGCGCCTTAAGGGAGGGGACCCTTTCATCTTCGGGCGCGGCGGCGAGGAGGCGACGGCCCTGCGGGCCGCGGGGATACCGTACGAGATCGTGCCGGGCGTCACGTCGGCCCTGGCCGCCGCCGCCTACGCGGGCATTCCCCTCACCCATCGCGCCCACAGCTCTTCGGTCATTCTTCTCACGGGCCACGAGGATCCCTCGAAGCCCGGCACCTCCGTGCGCTGGGAGGACTATGCCAAGCTCAAGGGAACGCTCTGCATCTACATGGGCGTTAGAAACCTTCCGACGATAACCCGGCGCCTGGAGCAGGCAGGGCTGGCCGCCGGCACACCGGCGGCCATTGTGCAGTCCGCCACCACCGAGGGCCACCGCACCGTCCTGGGGACGCTTGGGACAATCGCCGCGCTCGCCGCCTCCAAGGGCGTCGAGGCCCCGGCGATGGTCATCATCGGCGAAGTCGCCGCATTTTCCGAGAAGCTCGCCTGGTTCGACCCGGCGCGCCTGTCGGAGGTTGCGCGATGAGAATTGCCCTGGTGGACAACGGCTCGCTCGAGCCCGCCGCGCATGAGGCCCTGCGGGCCGCAGCCGCAGCGACTGGCGCCATCGCGGGCGTCGAGGTCGAGGCCGTTTCGTGGAGGCACAGCAACAGGATTGCCCAGGGCGGGCTTGCCGGCGCGCCGGCGCGCATCCTCGATCCGTGGGTGCGGGGCCACGCGGCGGCCGGCGAGACGCAGTTCGTGATCGTTCCCTACTTCATATCGCCGGGCGGCGCAATCGGCTCGAGCCTTCGGGCGGACCTGGACGCCCTGCAGGCATCGGTCGGGCCGTTCCAATGCGCCATCACCGACGGCCTGGACGGGGGCTGCGTGCTCGATGAGATCGTGTCGGACCTCGTGCGCGAGGCTGCGGCGGCGCTGCAAAGGCCGTCTGTCATCGTGGTCGACCACGGCGGGCCGTCGCGCGCGCCGGCGCGGATCCGGGACCGCGTGGCCGGCGCCGTCCGCTCGGCGCTCGGAGCGGAGATCGGCCCGGTCCTGGCCGCGTCGATGGAGTCGCCTGAGGGGGAAGGCTATTCGTTCAACCGGCCGCTCCTCGCCGAGGCGCTGCGCGACCCCGGGTTCAACGCGGGCGACGTGGTCATCGCGCCCCTCTTCCTGTCGCCCGGCCGGCATGCCGGCCCCGGCGGGGACCTCGCGCGGATCGCCCGCGAGGCGCAGGCGCACTCGCCGCGGCTGCGCTGCCGCTTCGCCAGGCTCGTCGGGGCGCATCCCGCGGCCGCCGAATTCCTGGCGCGGGCGCTGCAACGGGCCCTTTGCGTGGAGACAGGCCCATGAGCGACCCCCTGACGGCTGCGCCGAGACCGCTCCACAAGAACGAGCAGATAAAGGCGGACAGCCGCTACCTGCGCGGGAACATCCTGCGCGACCTCGAGGACGAGTCGTCCGGCACCATCACGGAGGAGAGCGCCCAGCTGACAAAGTTCCACGGCGTCTACGCCCAGGACGACCGCGACCTGCGGGCGGAGCGGCGCCGGGAGAAGAGGGAGAAGGCCTACATCTTCATGGCGCGCATCCGGGTTCCCGGGGGCGTGTGCACACCCGCGCAGTGGCTCGCCATGGACGCGATCGCGGACACCCACGCAAACGGGACGCTCAAGATCACGAACCGCCAGTCGTTCCAGCTCCACGGCGTCCTCAAGGGGAAGCTTCGCCCGGCGATCCGCGAGGTGAACAGGGCCCTCCTTGACACCCTGGCGGCCTGCGGAGACGTGAACCGAAACGTGATGTGCAACCCCAACCCCCACCTCTCGCACCTGCACGCCGAGATGCTCTCGATCGCGCGCGCCGTGGCGGAGCGCCTGCTGCCGAAGACGCGGGCGTACCACGAGCTCTGGGTCGAGGACCGGCTGGTGGCCGGGGCCGATCCCGAAGAGGACGAGGAGCCGCTGTACGGCAAGACCTACCTCCCAAGGAAGTTCAAGGTCGTCTTCGCCGTCCCCCCGAGCAACGACGTCGACGTCTTTGCGCACGACCTGGGCTTCATCGCGATCGCCGGCGACGACGGCAGGCTGCTCGGATTCGACGTGACCGCGGGCGGTGGAATGGGGATGACCCACAACCAGGTGGAAACCTACCCGCGCCTCGCGGACGTCCTCGGCTTCTGCCGGCCGGACCAGGTGGTCGACGTCGCCGAGAAGATCGTGACCATCCAGCGAGACTACGGCGACCGCACCGAGAGAAAGCACGCCCGCTTCAAGTACACCGTCGCCGACCGCGGCCCGGTATGGATACGCGAGGAGCTTGAGCGGCGCCTCGGATGGGAGCTCGCGTCCCCGCGCCGGTTCGAGTTCACGGACACGGGAGACCGCTACGGATGGACGGAGGGCCCGAACGGCGACCACCACTTCACGCTCTTCATCGAGAACGGCCGGGTTAAGGGCGAGACGAAGGCGGCCATCCGGGAGATCGCGAGGGTCCACAAGGGGGATTTCCGGCTGACACCGAACCAGCACCTGATCGTCGCTAGCGTCGCATCCGCCGACAGGCCGAGGATCGAGGCTCTCCTTCGCGAGCATTCTCTGGACACCGCGCGCGGCGCGACGGGCCTCCGGCTCAACTCGATGGCGTGCGTGGCGCTTCCCACATGCGGGCTCGCCCTGGCCGAAAGCGAGCGCTACCTGCCTGAGCTCGTCACCCAGCTCGACGCCGAGATCGAGGCCGCGGGCCTGCGCGAAGACGCCATCGTGATCCGCATGACCGGCTGCCCGAACGGCTGCGGCCGCCCCTATCTCGCCGAGATCGGCTTTGTCGGCAAGGCGCCCGGCAAGTACAACGTGTACCTCGGGGCGGCCTTCAATGGAACGCGCATGAACACCCTCTATCGGGTGTCTGTGGACGCGGCGGAGATCCTCCCCCTTGTTCGCCCGCTCCTGCGCCGTTATGCCTCTGAAAGACTTTCTGGCGAACGATTTGGGGATTTTGTAATCCGCGCTGGGATCGTCACCCCCCCAAAGGGGCCCGCCGATTTCCACGACAAGACGGCCCTGGGTCTGTTTGACGAACTCTGAGCGTCGGCTCGTCGGGTTTCAAATCGGGGAAATGAAACGGGCCGCCCTTACCCGAGGCGGCCCGTTTACCATGCTAACTGACCCTGTAGTACCCTATACTTGGCGGGTGCCGGTTGCACCGGACCCGTCTGATCCACATTCGGCAAGACGATCCTTTGCGCGAATCGTTGCATCAGAGCTCGGATTAATACTCATGTCATTAACCATGAATGTCTTGCTAATCATTAAGATTCTGTCGTTCAGCCTTATTCGGCGGTTTCTTGGGCCTGGGATCGATCCATAGACGGATTAGGAACTCCGCGAGGTTCTTCATGCTGGTGCGGCGAATGCCATACAGCCTGGCAGCCTCCCTCAAGGCCGGCACCACACTGCTGCGCTCCTCGCAATAGCGCCAGAGCTCGGCATCAATGCGCGACACCGCCTTTGGCGTGTCCTCCGCGCCGGCCGCAAGGGCGCGAACCTTATCATGGATGTACTGTCTCTCCTCGGGATGGCGCCCCATGTAATCGTAAATGGCCTGCTCGGTGCGGTTGAGGCTCATTGCGCCAACGTGATTTCCGGGCGGCCGAAAACAACCGTAAAAGCCGAGTCAAGCATGGCATTGCAATTGCATGCCTTTCGTGGTTAGCGTTCAGCAAACAGCAAAATCGATTACCCCTCCCCATTATGTGGCAAAAACTCAAAGAACAGTTACCCGCGATCATTCTGACGGCTGTCCTGATATCCGGGGCGGCGTTCTGGGTTCATACGCAGACGGTTGCTGAGATGAAGGCGGCGGAGGAGGCACAGCTGGTCCCGCTTCGCGAGCAGAACGAGGCGCTTAAGGCCGCCCAGGACGAGAACAGGCGGACCATCGAGGCGACCAACAAGCTGCTCAAGGACGCCATTTCAAAGCGCGAGGCCGACATGTTCCGTACGGACGAGGAGCTGCAGAAGCTCAACGGCGAGAGGATGGACGCCCTTGCCGAGGCGATCGCGAAGAAGGTTCAGCCCTACAACCCCCTGCCGAAGAGCCCAGAGGAGGCCGAGAGGATGCAGAACGAGCAGGTCGACAAGGTCTCCTCGCGCATGGTGATGAAGATTTCCCCTATCCTCACCGAGATGTCCAAGGACCAGAATCTCACCCGCGAATCGATCGAGAAGTACAGCCAGCGGATCTCCGACCAGGTCGGCACGGCACTTACCTCCGAGATGGCCCGCAACCAGAAGCTCAACAACAACCTGCAGGCGACCCTCGCCGCGGCGGATGACGCGCTAAAGCTGAACCACGAGCTGACGGCGCTCTACCTGACTTCGCTCGATGACCATGGGATCGTGACGCGTCTGCTCACGCTCCCCGCGGATGTCGTCAAGGATGCGGCGAACCTGAGCATAGTCGGCAGCAGCGACCGCAAGAAGATCGGGCAGGGCCTCGTAGACAAGGAGAACGACATCGAGAAGCGGCTGGCCGACCTCCAGGCCCAGGCCCCCAAGAGCTGATCGGGGCTAGGCCGGCAGGATTCGCACGGGAAGCAGGGCTGCGTCCTGCATCCCGTGGATGATCTTCTTGTCCGGGGGGCAGAACGTCGCCAGGGCGCCCGAAAGCCTCGCCCCGCCCTCGACGACGAAGTAGTACGGGCAGAGGCGCAGGCGGCCGTCGGCCTCGCGCGCCTCATGGGGCGCGCTCTGGCCGTAGAGCGCATGGCGAACGCGCTTAGGCTTCCGGTAGGCCTGCAGCACGTGCAGGTTCGTCTGGGCGAGCTCAAGGGCGCGCTCCACGCCCTTCTGCCAGTCCTCGCGCGAGCAGTCGCTGCCCAGGACGACGCTCCTGGCCCCCCATGCGGTCTCGTGGAATCCGCTGATCTTTATGATGAGGTCGCGCTCCTTCTGCGAGGCGTAGGCCAGGTCGCGCCAGTCCCCGAGAGCGCGCCCCCCCGCCTTGGGGCCGTCGATCACCGCCCCGGGGGGAAGGGGCGCGGGATCCATGACCCAGGTTGGCGGTATGAGCGCGCGCAGCGCCTTCAGCGAAGCGGCGCCCAGCGCCTCCTCCCAGTACTCCTGGAGCAGATGGTGGTGGAACAGGGCGAAGGCGAGCTTCTCCTCCTGGAACGTGCGCATGGGAGGGGCGATCGCGACGTCGCCGGACTCCCAGGCCTCGAAGATGTAGGGGGCGCTCGCTATGCTCGGCAGGTCGAAAAGCTCGAAGAACCGGTAGATGACGTCGATCTTCTCGGGGTTGCCATCGACGTTGAAGAACAGGGCCCCGCCAAGGGGGAACAGGTCCTGCGGCCTCATGCAGAAGACCCTGTGGCCGGCGATCTGCAGCTGGTGCGCCAGCCACTCCATCTCGGGCCGGTAGGTCGCGGCCTCCTCGCTGACGACAATAGAGACCAGCGGATTGCGGATGTCGGGCCGCAGGCCCGCGAGCGAGGCGTGGAAGTTCTTGAGCATCGCGTCGTCGGCCCCGACGATTCCGGGGCCCGCGCCGTAGAGGCGGTTCAGAAACGCCGTGAGGCCTATCCCGCCCGGCACCGAGTCGAGCTCGGTCATCACGAACCCGTGCTCGGTCAGCAGCAGGTCCGGGCGCAGCACCGTCGGGAACGCGCCGCGGGTCCTCGGGTCGCGGGCGTGCGCGACCAGCGCGGGCGGCTTGCCGCGCTCCAGGTACTCCGCGACCCACGGCGCGACAAGCGCCTTGTTGCGCAGCAGGTTCCTTCCCGAAACCGAGCGAAGATAGAGGGCCTCGAGCGCCTGGTGGAACTCGAGGCAGGCCGCCCCGATGGCCTCGAGCTCCCTGGCCTGCGCGGGCAGGATGGGCCACGCCTCGGGGGCGAGCCGCCACGTCTTGTCCTCGAAGAGGGGCTGGGCCGCGAAGGCGGCCCTAAGGGTGTCGTGCGCGACAGCGGGCATTTCAGTCGTCGATCTGGATGTCCTTGTTTCGCTGCCTCGGGCTGCCGGCGCGCAGCCACGCCGTGATGAACTTGTCGAGCTCCCCGTCGAGGACGCCCTGGGTGTCGCTCGTGCTGTAGCCCGTGCGCAGGTCCTTCACCATCTGGTAGGGCTGGAGCACATAGCTGCGGATCTGGCTCCCCCATCCTATCTCGCCCTTCTCCCCGTAGAAGCGCTCCATTTCGCTCCTCTGCTCATCGAGCCGCTTCTCGTAGAGGCGCGCCTTGAGCACGCTCATCGCGCTCGCCCGGTTCTTGATCTGGGATCGTTCGTTCTGGCACACGACGACGATCCCGGTCGGGATGTGCGTGATGCGCACCGCGGAGTCCGTCGTGTTGACCCCCTGCCCGCCCTTTCCCGAGGAACGGTAGACGTCGACGCGGATTTCGCTCTCGGGAATCTCGATCGCGATGTCCTCGTTGATCTCGGCGATGACGTCCACGGCGCAGAACGACGTGTGCCTCCTCTTGTTGGAGTCGAACGGGCTAATGCGCACCAGGCGGTGGACGCCGCGCTCCGCCTTAGCGTACCCGTAGGCGTTCTCCCCCTTGAGCAGGAGCGTGGCCTTGGTGATGCCGGCCTGGTCGCCCGCCTGGACGTCCTGGACCTCGACCCCGAAGCCCCGCCGCTCCGCCCAGCGGTTGTACATGCGAAACAGCATGTCGGCCCAGTCGCACGATTCGGTTCCCCCGGCGCCCGCCTGGATCGAGAGGATGGCGTTGTTGCGGTCGAACTGGCCCGTCAGGAACGAAGCGATCTCGAGCTTGTCGAGCTCCTCCCCCATCGCCGAGACGGCATGCACGAGCTCGGCCTCGTGCGCATCCCTCTGGGGCGCGTCCGACGCCCGCACAAGCTCCAGCATGACGTCGGTGTCGTCGACCTTGCCCTTGAACGCGATCACCGGGAGCACCATCTTTTTCAGCCCGTTGAGCTTGGCGATGTGCTTCTGGGCCCGCTCGTTGCTGTCCCAGAACCCCGGCTCCCCCATCTGGGACTCGAGCGCCTCTATCTCGCGGCGCTTCTGGTCGACGTCAAAGAAACCTCCACAGGTGGCCCGCGCGCTTCTTGATGTTCTCTATCTGGTTGAGGGTCTCGGGGGATATCATGGGTAAGGCGGCAAATAGAACCTCATCCGCTCCCGACGGCAAGCGGACAACTGGGCTGCTCTCGCGCGGGGGGGCGCTACGGGGACTCCACCAGCGCGATCTCGTAAGGCCTGAGCGTGAGGGCAACCTCGGTCTCGCGCCGGGCCGCAGGCCCGCGCCCCTCATCGACCTGGGCGACCTCCAGCCTCCCTCCGTGCATCCTCTCGCTCCAGCCCTGCGCGGGCGCCGTGGCGGGCAGCCGCAGCGCCACCCGCGCGACCGCCTCGTTCATGTTGTAGATGACGTACTGGCGCCCCCCGAACGGGTAGAGCGCGACGCCCCCCGGGCCGGTCAGGCGCACGCCCAGCTCGTCGAAGAAGACGCGCCGCACGGCGTTGAGAACGGGCTCCGGCAGCCGCAGCAGGTCGTAGCTGTTGTCCGGTAGGTTGAGCACGTCCACCCTTCCCTCGAGGTAGGGCGTGGACAACAGGACGCCGAAGTCCGCGTCCTCGCGAACGAGAGCCACCTCGCGCACGTAGGGCCAAGTCGAGAGCTGTATCCTGGGGAACGTGAACACCCGCTGCGCCTCGACGACCCTGGCGTGCCACAGTTCCTCGTGGACGCGGAAGGTCTGTGACGACACGGTTCCTCCCTCGCCGATGACGTTGAGCGCCCGCGCGAGCTCGCTCCCCTTCAGGTCGGCGAGGAGCGGCCAGGTGAGGAACACCTCCCTACCCGAGCGCACCCGCGCGAGGAGCTCGGCGGCGAGCTGCGGGTCGCGCAGCGAGTGCTGCGTGAATATCGCCTGCTTCGCGTCGGCGGGGAACGCCGCGCTCGGGGCCATCGGCAGGCCGACCATCCCGAGATAGCCAAAGATGTTGTACTCGCCCACCGAGCCGAGCGGCAAATGGATCGGGATTCCCCTCGCGGGGCCGCTCAGCATGCCGGCCAGGTGGTCGCACTGCGGCATGAGCTCGCAGAGCGGCGCGTAGAGCTCGGAGGCGGCAAGCGGCGGGTGCAGCTGGCCTGCGCACCAGAATATGATCTCGGGCGCCCTCGCGAGCACCGCCTGCCACACCTCGGCGGCGAACTCGTCAAAGTCGCCCTGCATCTGGAAGTTGTCGAGCCACGCGCTGCGCCACTTCTCGCCGGCGTCGCCACCGATCCACCGCTGGAACACGTAGCCCGAGTAGGCCGGGATGTGCTGGTCCTGGGTCGCAAGCTGGCGCGTCTCGATGCCCACGCTTACGCCGTCGAACTGCGGGGTCTGCCTCGCGACATCGTAGCCGTGCTGGCGGTGGCCCTCGTACCAGTTCGGGTACTTGATGATCACGCGCACGCGTGGGTTCACCTGCCTGGCTGCGTCTATCAGGTGCTTCTTCGACTGCTCGGGCACGAGGCGGCTGCGGTAGTCGGCCCAGGAGTCGCCTCCGCGCCCCTCGAGGCACTTCGCGCAGGTGCACGTGGTGAAGAGCCAGTCGTCTACGATGATCTCGTCGAAGACCTGGGCCAGCACGCGCACCCTGTTCTCGAGGAGGGCCATGTCCTTGGGGTCGTTGTAGCAGAGGGGGCCGTGGTTCGCGGGGACGACCGCCCCGCAGACCTCGAGGCCCTGCGCCCTGAGGTCGTCCACGATCGCGCGCAGGCCCGCGGCGGCCGCGGGGTCCTCGCTCGCGTTCTCGAGGTAGACCTTGCCGAGGCGAAGCGGCGCGAAATAGGCGAGCGTCGCCCGCCGGTCCGCCGGGGTTGAAAGCAGCGTGTCCACGTCCTCGCTCGTGAAGAAGAGGGCGGTCTTGACGTGCTCCCAGCGCGCCGGCTGCGGCTGCGCCAGCGCCCGCGCCGGTGCGAGCAGAAGGAGGCCGGACAGCGCGGCGAGCGCGAGGGCGCGGCGCGGGAGGAATCCGAGGACAGAGGTGATGCTCATGGATGGGGTTTGGACGGGGCCGCCCGGGTCCGGGGCGCCGCCGCTGGCAAGCGTCAAAAATCTCCCCATCGCCCGCGGGTGTCAAACAGCGCCTGCCTCGCGGCGCGGGGCCGCGCTTGCGTTCGGGCGCGGCCGGCCTATGCAGGGTGCATGGGCGACCCGACGGCGGCACCGCGCCCGCAGCGGCTCTTCATCGCGATTCCACTTCCGGACTCGGTATGCTCCGAGCTCGCGCGGCTCGCGGAGCCGCTCCGGGGCGTCTCCTGGGTCGCCGGCCGCCAGCTCCACCTGACGCTGCGCTTCCTGGGCGACGTGGACCCGGCACGGGTCGAGGGGGTCGCGGAGGGACTCGGCGCCGTGCGCGTCGAGTCGTTCATACTTCCCGTCGAGGGCGTTGGCGCCTTCCCGCCGAAGGGCCCGCCCCAGATCATCTGGGCAGGCGTGGGTTCCGGCCACCCCCACCTCTTCCAGCTTCGCCAGCGCGTGGACGATGCCGTGCTGGCCGCCGGCGTCGACATGGACGTGCGCTTCTTCCAGCCCCACGTGACGCTCGGGCGCTGCGGCAAGGGCGGGACGCCAGCCGCCTCGTCATGGCTGCACCGCCACGCGGGCTTCTCCGCTGCGCCCTTCAGGGCGATGGAGTTCGATTTGTGCTCGAGCCGGCTGAGCGCCGGCGGTGCCGAGCACGGGATCATGCGCCGCTATCCGCTGGCCTAGGGGCACCGTCTCCCTTGCCGGGGCCGACGAGCGAGGCGCTCGCCCGGGGAGACACCCGAGCCGCCAACCGCGCCTGCGAAGACGGCTCCGCCTTCGGGGGCGCGACCCGGAACGCTCCCGCATCGGGCCATCATCCAAGAGGTCGGCCCGCCGGAACGGAGCTGAATGCCTTCGGACCGCCACCCTTGGGCGTCCTGTGCAGCCACTTTCTTCACCTGCGCGCCGCCGCCCCTGGCGCCGCGCCCCGTCACAGGCCGGCGCGCAGCCAGATGCAATATTCCCCGCCGGAGGCGCCTGCATCGGCGAACGGCACCAGCATAAAGTCGCGGGGGGCCTCGTCCCATGGCGCACGCATCCTGCTTCTGAAGAGCAATCCTCCCGCCGAGGCCGTGAGCACCGGCTCGGCATCCGCCGCGACGCGCAGGGCACGCAGGGAGTCCATCTTGGGATTGCGGGCGGCGTCGACCGCGAGGACGAAGGGGCCCCAGGCAAGCGCCACACGGGAAAAGTTCGTATAGTCTCCACGGATCACCCTTCCGCGCAGCGAGAACGACAGGCCCACGCGGTCGCCGTCATGCCACGTCTGCTGCGGCAACGAGGCCCAGCCGCCATTGCACGTGACATCGCCGACGCGTAGTGGCGCCGCCCATTGGGGCACACGGACCCGTAACGCGAAACGGACGGGCTTCGCAGTTCGCACGACCAGGCTTGAGCGGCCCTCCGCAGGGAAGCCGCTCTGCTGCGCAATCTCCACGGAGTCGGCGCCCACCTGGAACCGCGCCCGTGACGACTCCAGCGTGCTGACGTAAAGGGTGTCGGCGGACTGGAGGTACGCGGCGGTGGGTGCAAGGGCGAGGGCCCGCGGGCCGCTCGAGTGGCAGCAGGTGATCCCCTTGTCATAGTGCTTGAGCCCCTCGAGCGCGGTGTAGTAGCACCAGTCGTCGCCGCGGGGGTTCTGGGCGGCCGTCAGGTGGTTGTAGAGGGACCGCTCTATTTCGTCCGCGTACGCCGGATTGCCCGTGAGGCGCAGCAGCTGCAGGTTCAGCTGGATCCACGTCGTGGTCACGCAGGTCTCGCCAACGTGCATGTCCTCGGCGTTGGGCAGCTCGTGGTCCCCGCCAAAGTGCTCATGGATGCTTGACGTGCCGGTGATGTAGAGGCGGTTCTGCACGATGTCCGTCCACGCATTGGTGACCGCGGTGAGCAGGCGCCGGTCGCCCGTGGCGCGCACGAGCTCGCAGAGGCCCACCAGGTTCGAGAGCATCTCGTAGGCCTTGCCGTTCGCGGTCCGGCTCACCTGCTTGGCCGTGAGGAGGGTCCGCACGATCGAGGGGCCGTTCGGCTCGTCGTAGGCGCCCACGATGTAGCGGGCGAAGGCAAGGTAGCGCTCGTCGCCCGTGACAAGGTACAACTCCACGATCGGCTCGAGAACGCTTGTTGCGGCCATTCCGACGTGGGTGCCCGCGGCGATGATGCTCTTCTTCGCCGGGAAGGTGGCGATCAGCAGGTCGCCCGCCCTGCGGGCAGCCTCGAGCGCGGGCTGGTTGCCGGTGTAGCGGTAGTAGGTCAGCAGCCCGATGATGCAGTACTTGTGGGACCAAACATCCCAGTCGGCGTCGGGATACAGGCCGAAGCGCTCGGCGGGCAGGTAGGTGCCCAGGTAGCCGTCGGGCTCCTGTGCCGCGACAAGCTGGGCCGCGACATCGTCGAGCTTGCGCCTGAGCGCCTCGTCGCCCGTGTAGGCCCAAGCGAGGGTCGCGGCATGCATCCACTTCCCGACATGCTCGCCGATCCAGGGCTGACCGCCCGGCTTCTTGATGTAGCCGGCAAGCAGCGGCTCGGTGTCCACGACCTCCAGGCGGGCGCGCACGTTTGCATCGATCCGTGCCCCGAGCCAGCCATCGAGCCTCACCGCCGAGGGGTCGAGGGGCTGCAGGACATCGGGCATCGCCGGGGTAACCTTGTAGGGCACCGGCTCTATAGGTGCCGACTTCGCATCGAGCAATGATAACGCGAGCAACAGAAGGAGCGGGGACGTTCGCACGGGGATTTGGGTTGTTCTTCGATTTTGGGACAAAGGCGTCCGCTCACGCGCCGCGCGTGGCACCATTGCCGGAGTCGACCGGACGCCAGGTGGCCGATCCATTGTCCGAGGCTACCCGACAACGCAACCTGACGGCGAGCCGTTTTGGCGCGTGACGCAGTGCAGGGTCAAAGGGGTTGGGTCATGGCTCTTGAGCTGTGCCGGGCGCACAGGGCAGGCGCGTCCGGCATGAGTCGCAAGGACTGCCTCACTCCTGCGGACAACCTTGCGCCTCGGCCCGGTCGCGCGTTAGGTTTCGTCCCTACAATCCACAGAAAAGATGACTGAACGCACGCTTGGCCGCAACGGCCCCAAGGTCTCCGCAATCGGACTCGGATGCATGGGCATGAGCGAGTTCTACGACCCGTCCAGGATGGACGACGCCGAGTCGATCCGCGTCATCCACCGCTACCTCGACTCCGGCGGCAACTTCCTCGACACGGCCGACATGTACGGGAGCGGCCGCAACGAGGAGCTGGTCGGCAGGGCGATCGCGGACCGGCGCGGGCGCGTCGTCCTCGCGACCAAGTTCGGCAACGTGCGCGGCCCCAAGGGCGAGTTCCTCGGCGTGCGGGGCGACGCGAGGTACGTGCGCGAATGCTGCGAGGCCAGCCTCTCGAGGCTTAGGGTCGACGTGATCGACCTCTACTACCAGCACCGCGTCGACCCCACGGTGCCGATCGAGGAGACGGTGGGCGCGATGGCCGAGCTCGTCAGGGCCGGCAAGGTCCGCCACCTGGGGATGTCGGAGGCCGCGCCGGCCACGCTGCGCAGGGCGTCGGCGGTCCACCCGATCTCGGCTCTGCAGACCGAGTACTCACTCTGGAGCCGCGACCCCGAGGACGCAATCCTCCCGGCGGTGCGCGACCTCGGGATCGGCTTCGTTGCCTACAGCCCGCTCGGCCGCGGGTTCCTCACGGGACAGTTCAAGAGGCTCGAGGACCTGGCCGCGGACGACTACCGCAGGTTCTCGCCGCGCTTCCAGGGCGACAACTTCCAGAGGAATCTGGATCTCGTCGCCAGGATCGAGGCGCTCGCCAGGGCCAAGGGCTGCACAGCAAGCCAGCTCGCCCTGGCCTGGGTGCTGGCCCAGGGCGAGGACATCGTCCCCATCCCCGGCACGAAGCGCCTGCGGTTCCTTGACGAGAACATGGGGGCGGCGGCGGTGCGCCTCTCCGCGGGCGAGCTGGCCGAGATCGACGCGGCCCTGCCCGCCGGGCGCGCCGCGGGCGAACGCTACCCGGCGCACAGCATGCAGGCGGTCAACCGCTAGCCGCCTGGGCTTCCTCCCTCGGCTCCGTCCCGCGCAGCACGGTCTCCTCGTGGTCGAGGAGGTGCTGGAGGGGCCGGTGGACCTCGTCGATGATGGCGTTGGAGCGCCAGAGGTCGTCCACGGCCTTCCGCTCGGCCCGTAGCGCCGCCATGCGGTAGGCGTGCTCCGCGCCCCGGCGCATGGCCGCGCTCCGGCGGGTCTCCCCCTCGGTCGTGAGCACCGCGAGCCTCTGCTCGTACTCCGACACCACCTGGCTGAGCGCGGCGCTCTCCTCGACGGTGCCGGCGCTGATCGCGCGCAGGGTCTTAAGCCCGGCCTCGACGGCGGTGATGCGGGCGAGGCGCTCCTCGCCCGCCCTGCTCTCGTCCTCGCGGATCCCCAGGCTACGGATCAGGGGCTCGAGCGTGGTTCCCTGCACGAGAAGCGTCGTGGCGATCACCCCGAAGGCGAGGAAGATGACGATGTCGCGCCCCGGGTACGGCTCGCCGCTTGGAAGGAGCAGGGGGATGGAGAGGGCGGCCGCCAGGGTGACGGTGCCCCTCATGCCCGCCCAGCACACCACGAGCACGCCGCTCAGCGGCGAGGGAGTCTCCCTGCGCCTGACCCCGGGAAGGAGGAAGGGGGCATAGGTGCCGGGGATGACCCATACGATTCGGGCAACCATGGCGACCGCCGACACCGCCGCCGTGAGGCCGGCAAGCCGCGCGACCGTGAACTGGTGGCCGACGGCCGACAGAAGCGCGGGGGCCTGCAGGCCGAGGAGCACGAAGGCGATCCCGTTGAGCCAGTAGATGACAAGAGTCCACGCCGCGTACGTGCTCTGGCGCGCCTCCGCGTCCATGCGCACGGGGTCGCGCCATCCGGAGTAAAGCCCGGCCGCGACGACGGCGAGTATCCCCGAGACGCCCACGCCCTCGGCGAGAAGATAGGCCGCGTAGGGCGTCAGGAGCGACAGGGTCGTCTCGGTCGGCCCGTCGCTCGCGCCGAGGTGCCTCAAAAGGTCGCGCAGCCGGCCCACCGCGTAGCCGGCCGCAAGGCCGAGGGCGAGTCCGCCCGTGGAGACGAGGAGGAACTCGCCGGCCATCCGGCCGGGCGAGAAGACGCCCGCCGCGGCGGCGGCCAGCGCGAACTTGAACGCCACCAGGCCGCTCGCGTCGTTCATGAGGCTCTCGCCGCCGAGGATGGTCGTGATCCGCGCGGGAAGCCTCAGCCGCTCGGTGGCCGCGCTGACGGCCACGGCGTCCGTGGGTGAGACGACGGCGCCGAGCGCGAAGGCCATCGCGAGGGGAAGGCCGGGCACGAGCATGTGGGCCGCGAACCCGACGCAGAGCGTCGTGAAGGCGACGAGGCCGATCGAGAGCAAGAGGATCGGGCGCCTCGCCTTGGCGAATTCCCGCAGCGGCATGAGCCAGCCGTCCGAGAACACGAGCGGCGGCACGAAGCACAGGAAGAAGAAGCCGGGGTCCAGCGAGAGGCGCGGGAACCACGGAAGGAGCGCGGCGGCGGCCCCCCCCAGGAGGTAGGTGATGAGCTGGGGCCAGGGGAGCCAGCGTCCGAGGACGCTCAGCGCGGCCGCGAGCAGGAGCAACAGGAGCGCGTGTTCAAAGGCCTGCACGGGCCGTCAGCTTGCCTGCGGCCCGCACGCGGTCAAGTTGCGGGCGCCTTCGCCTTCTTCCTCTCCCAGTACCAGGCTATCCAGATGCAGATCTCGTAGAGCAGGTAGAGGGGGATCGCCATCGCGACCTGGGTCACGACCTCGGGCGTCGTCAGCACGGCCCCCAGGATCAGGGAGAGGACGGCCACGTGCCTGCGGTACTTGGCAAGGTCCGAATGCGACAGGACGCCTATCTTCACCAGGAACAGCACGACCAGCGGGAACTGGAACCCGAGGCCCATGCCGAAGAGGAACTTGCAGGTGAAGTTGATGTACTCGTCGGCGCGCCAGTCCTGCGCGGAGAAGCCGAGCAGATTGGAGTACTGCACGGACGCGCGCAGGGCGACCGGAAGGAGGATGAAGTAGGTCGAGAGCATTCCGGCCAGGAAGAGCCCGGCCGACCACCCGAGCCAGCTGAAGATGACGCTGCGCTCGCGCAGGTTGAGCGCCGGCAGGATGAACCCACCCAGGAAGTAGATCCAGAAGGGCGAGGACACGGCGAGGGCCGCGTAGATGGCGACATGGAAGGCCACCAAGAAGGCCTCGGCGGGGCTCAGGTTGTGCAGCCGGATGTCGACCGCGTCGGCGGGCGGCAGCGACGGGTCCATCGTGAGCGTCAACACCTGCTGCTTGCCCACCTCGGCCGCGCCCACACGGAAGACCACGTTGGGCGCGTCTCCCGGCGGCAGCCCGGGAAACTCCTCGCGCGTCACCACGTAGGGCCCGAGCCTCGCGCTCCCGATCTGGAACGTGACCGTCGGCTTCGCCTTCTCGAACATGTGGATGTGGCGCAGCGGGTACTCGAGCACCCGCACGATCCACGGGTCGAGGAACAGGCAGAGGAGGAGCGCGGCCCCGACCGCGATCGCCGAGCGGATGAGGGCGGTGCGCAGGTCGGCCAGGTGCCCCCAGAAGGACTTCTTGGGGCCCGTGTCCTCCAACTCCGCCGGAATGCTGGGTTTCTCGTCGGCCACGATGGCGCCGGGCTACTCGCGCAGGGTGCCCGCCTCCTTTTCCGAGAGGAAGCTTCGGTACGCGAAGGCCACGCCGTCCTCAAGCCCGATGCGCGCGCGCCAGCCGAGCGCGGTCATCCTCGACACGTCGAGGAGCTTGCGCGGGGTGCCGTCGGGCATCGCGGAATCCCATGTAATCCTTCCCTTGTAGCCGGTCACCCGCGCCACGATCTCCGTGAGCTCCCTGATGGTCACGTCCGAGCCCGTTCCCACGTTTATCCAGTCCGGGGGGTTCCCGAGGCGAAGGAGGAACGCGCATGCGTCCGCGAGGTCGTCGACGTGCAGGAACTCCCGCCTCGGGGAGCCCGTGCCCCAGGCCCTCACCTCGGCCGCCCTGCCCTCGCGGGCCTCGTGGAAGCGCCGGATGAGCGCCGGCAGCACGTGGGAGTTCCTTGGGTGGTAGTTGTCGCCGGGCCCGTAGAGGTTGGTCGGCATCGCCGAATGGAAAAGGACCCCGTGCTCCCTGCGGTAGAACTGGCACAGCTTCAGGCCCGCTATCTTCGCGATCGCATACGCCTCGTTCGTGGGCTCGAGCGGACCTGTGAGCAGGCACTCCTCGGTCATCGGCTGGGCGGCGTGCTTGGGGTAGATACAGGAGCTGCCGAGGAAGAGGACCCTCCTCACGCCGGCCCTCCACGCCCCGTGAATCGCGTTCGAGGCGATCGCCAGGTTGTCGTGCAGGAACTGGGCCGGGTATGTGCTGTTCGCGTGGATGCCCCCGACCTTGGCCGCGGCGATGACCGCCGCGTCGGGCCTCTCGGAGGCGAGGAACGCCTCGACCGCCCCCTGGTCCATGAGGTCGAGCTCGGAGCGGGTCTTGAGCAGGAGCTCGACTCCGGGCTCGCCCCGCAGCCGGCGCACGAGCGCCGAGCCCACCATGCCCTGGTGGCCTGCGATGAAGAGCCTGTTCACGTACGCGGCAGCTTCGAGATCTGGGACTCGCGCTTGGCGAGGTCAAGGTCGTGCGCGACCATGATCTTCACGAGCTCCTTGAAGCGCACCTTGGGGCTCCACCCGAGCTGCCTCGCGGCCTTCGAGGGGTCGCCGATAAGCAGGTCGACCTCGGCCGGGCGCTCGTAGCGCGTGTCGTGCCTGACGTATTTCTCCCAGTCGAGCCCGAGCAGGCCGAAGGCCTCCGCGCAGAAGTCGCGAACGCTGTGGGTCTCGTTCGTCGCGACCACGTAGTCGTCGGGCTTCTCCTGCTGCAGCATGAGCCACATCATCTCGACGTACTCCTTGGCGTAGCCCCAGTCGCGCTGGGCGTCGAGGTTGCCAAGGTAGAGCGAATCCAAGAGCCCCACCTTGATGCGCGCCGCCGCCCGGGTGATCTTGCGCGTCACGAAGGTCTCGCCTCTGCGCGGCGACTCGTGGTTGAAGAGGATGCCGTTGCTCGCGTGCAGCCTGTAGCTCTCCCGGTAGTTGACCGTCAGGTAGTAGGCGTAGGCCTTCGCGCAGCCGTACGGGGAGCGCGGCCAGAACGGCGTCTTCTCGGTCTGGGGGACCTCCAGGACCTTGCCGAACATCTCCGAGGATGAGGCCTGGTAGTAGCGCACCTTCTTCACGAGCCCCGCCTCGCGGATGGCCTCGAGAATCCTGGCCGCGCCCAGGGCGTCCACGTCGCCCGTGTACTCCGGGATGTCGAAGGACACGCGCACGTGCGACTGGGCCCCCAGGTTGTAGACCTCGTCGGGCTGAAGCTCGTAGAGTAGCTTCACCATCTGCACCGAGTCCGCGAGGTCCCCGTAGTGCAGGAAGAGCCTGACCCCGTTCACGTGAGGGTCGCTGTACAGGTGGTCGATCCTGCTCGTGTTGAACGTCGAGGCGCGCCGGATGATACCATGGACCTCGTAGCCCTTCTCGAGCAGGAGCTCGGCCAGGTACGACCCGTCCTGGCCCGTGATGCCTGTGATGAGCGCTTTCTTCATGCGTCCCCAAGGACGTTGCCCACGTCAACCCGTGCCGCAATCCTGTTCTTGGCCGGCCCCCTTCAGCCGGAGGGAAGGGCCGCCGCCCGCGCGAGCGCCGCGACGAGCGACCGCGCCGACTTCTTGGCCCGCTCGTCCGTCAGGCGCCCCTCCCCGTCAAAGGCCTTGTCGGCGTGGATGAGCGCGCATTGGCCCGGAACCACGTGGCATCCGAGCTTGAGGAGAAGCTGCTGGGCGTGGCTCATCGAGCGCACGCCTCCGAACGGGCCCGGCGACGCCGAGATCACGGCGGCAGCCCTGCCCGGGAACGGGTCCGAGTCGCCGCGGCTGCACCAGTCGATCGTGTTCTTCAGGAGCGGCGTCATCATCGAGTTGTACTCGGGGGACGCGACGAGCAGGGCGTCGTGACTGGCGATGAGGCCTATCAGCTTCGCCGCGTTCGCCGGAAGGCCGTCGCGGTCCTCGAGGTCGCCGTTGTAGAGCGGAAGGTCGAATTCGTTCAGGTCAAGGAGGCTCACCTCGCAGCCCAGCTCCCGCGCGGCCTGGACGGCAAAGGCCAGGAACTTCCGGTTGAGCGACTCGCGCCGCGCGCTGCCCGAAAAGGCGAGGATCCGTGTCGCCATGGCCATTGACCCCCGGGGGTTCTCAGGATGCCGGCCCCAGCAGCCGCTCGAGTTCGGCGCGCTTCGCCTGCAGCTCGGCGAGCTGCCTGCGCGCACCCTCGAGCACGGCTGGCGGCGCCTTGCTGACAAACGCCTGGTTGGCCAGCCTCGCCTCGGTCGCCGCGATGTGCCGCACGACGCCCTCGAGCTCCTTCGCGAGGCGCTGGCGCTCCGCGCCCGTGTCCGCGGACGCCGCCTGGCCGAGGCCCACCGTCCCCAGCGGCGTCACGGCAGCCGCGATCCCGTCGAAGTCATCCCGGCGCTCGATGCTCGCGGCGCCCGCCATGCGAAGGAGCTTCGCCATGTTGGCCTCGATCGTGGCCCACGACGCCGGATCCGCCTTCACGATGAAGCGCACGTCGCGCCTTGCGGCGACGCCGCGCTCGGCCTTGAGAGCGCGCGCCTGCGAGACGAACGCCTTCATCCGCTCGACCGACTCGGCCTTCGCGCGGTCGGGCCTGCCGCCCAACCGCTCCAGCGCCGAGGCGCACTGCGATGCGTCCGTTATGCGGTGCTCCCCGATGAAGCCGCCCGAGGCGCCCGCGTAGCCGAGCTGGGCCCAGAGCTCCTCCGTGATGAACGGGATGAACGGGTGCATGAGGAGCAGCGCCTGGCGAAGCACGAGATCCTGGAGGGCGAGGCACGTGCCCCGCGTGTCCTCCGCCTGCATCTTCGACTTGGAGACCTCGACGTACCAGTCGCAGAAGTCGTTCCAGAAGAAACCGTAAAGAGCCTGCGTCGCGGCGCTGAACTCGAACTGCCCGAGGCACCGGTCGACCTCGCGCGTCGTGGCGAGCAGGCGCTCGAGGATCGCGTGGTCATCGGCGTCGAACTTCGCCGGGTCTATCCGGGCGAGAATGGCCTTCGACGACGAATTGTCGCCCGGGGGGCCGCTCATCTGGCGGAACCGGCACGCGTTCCAGAGCTTGTTGCAGAAGTTCTTGCCGTTCTCGATGCGATCCTCCTGGAAGTGGATGTCCTGGCCCTGCGGGGCTATCGAGACGATCCCGAGGCGCAGGCCGTCCGCCCCGTACCTGTCTATGAGCTCGAGCGGGTCCGGTGAGTTGCCCAGGGACTTCGACATCTTGCGCCCGTGGGCGTCGCGGATGATCCCCGTGAAATAGACGTCGCGGAAGGGCACGCGCCGCGCGAGGGGCTCCCCGGGCCGGGTGAACTCCAGGCCGGCCATGATCATGCGCGCCACCCAGAAGAAGATGATGTCCGGGCCGGTGACGAGCGTGCTCGTCGGGTAAAAGGCGTCGAATCCGGCCCGGTCCATCTCGCCCGCGTCGGGCCAGCCCATGGTCGCGAAGGGCCAGAGCCACGACGAGAACCAGGTGTCCAGGACATCGTCCTCCTGCACCCAGTTCTGCGGGTCCGCGGGCCCATCCGCCGACACGTGCACCTTGGACGGGTCGGAGATGTCGGCCGGCGAGAGGGCGTCCCGGTCGAGGCCCTTCCTGTACCAGACCGGGATCCGGTGGCCCCACCAGAGCTGCCTGCTGATGCACCAGTCCTGGATGTTGTCGAGCCAGTGCAGGTAGACCTTTGACCAGCGCTCCGGGTGGAAGCGGATCGCGCCGTCCCTGACGGCGGCCTTGGCCTCCTCGACGCGCGGGTAGCGAAGCCACCACTGCCAGGTCAGGCGAGGCTCGATCGGGACGTCGGCCCTCTCGGAGTACCCGACATTGTTCTGGTAGGCCTCCTCGCCGGCAAGGGCGCCGGAGGCCTTGAGCAGCTCGACCGCCCTCTTGCGGGCCGCGAAGCGCTCGAGGCCAGCCAGTTCGGGCCCGGCAAGCTCGTTGAGGGTCGCGTCGGCGTTGAGGATGTCGAGCACCGCAAGCCCGTGGCGCTGGCCGATGTCGTAGTCCACCCTGTCGTGCGCGGGCGTGATCTTGAGGGCCCCCGATCCGAACTTCGGGTCGACGGCGGCGTCGGCGACAATCGGGATCCGCGCACGGTTGAGCGGGCGCCAGACCGACTTGCCGACGAGGACAGCGTAGCGCGCGTCGCCGGGATGCACGGCCAGCGCAACGTCGCCTGGAATCGTCTCGGGGCGGGTGGTCGCCACCTCAACGAACCCGCCCGGCGTGTCCGCCAGCTCGTAGCGCACCTTGTAGAGCGCGCCCTTGACCGGCTTCATGATGACCTCCTCGTCGGACAGCGCGGTCAGCGAGGCGGGGCACCAGTTCACCATTCTCTTGCCCCGGTAGATGTGGCCCTTCCTGAAGAGGTCCTCGAACACCTTGAGGACCACCCTCGAGTAGGCGGGGTCCATCGTGAAATGGGTCCTGTCCCAGTCGCAGGAGGCGCCGAGCCGGCGCAGCTGCTCGAGGATCACCCCACCCTTCTCGCGCCGCCATTCCCAGACCCTCTCGACGAACTTCTCCCGGCCGAGGTCGCGGCGGCTCTTCTTGTGCTTCCTAAGCTCCTTCTCCACGACCGTCTGGGTCGCTATGCCGGCATGGTCGAGCCCCGGTATCCACAGGGCGCTCTTGCCCTCGAGGCGCGCCCGCCGCACGAGGATGTCCTGGAGCGTGTTGTTGAGCACATGGCCCATCGTGAGGACCCCCGTGACGTTGGGAGGGGGCATGACAATCGAGTAGGCCTCCCGGTCATGCGACGGCCTGCCGGAAAAGGCGCCGGCCGAAAGCCACGAGGCGTACCACTTCCTCTCGACCTCGCGCGGTTCATAACTCTTGTTGATCTCTGGCATTTAGGGGGTGACAGCAAACCGCCGGGGTCGTCCGCAGGCAAGTCCTTGGTTCGTCATCCGTGGTTGAATCCTCGCCCCGGAGGGTTTCACTGGGTGGCCACCCATGCCCGAAACCGTTGAAGCACTGGCCCGAGCGCAGCTCGCGTTCACCGCCGAAACGAGCGACGCGGACCGCATCGGCGCGTGCAAGGGCTTCCTGAAGGAGACCATGGCGTCCCTGCGCCTGCGCCACGACCAGGGGGCGTCGGGCCTTGAGGTCGTGCACGGGCGAACCGAGATCATCGACGCCATGGTGTCCCGCCTCTTCGACGCGGCCATGGACCAGCGCGCGCGCGCGAAGCCCTCGGCGCAGGCCGTCGTCGCGCTGATTGCCCTGGGCGGCTACGGCCGGCGCGAGCTCGCGCCCTGGAGCGACGTCGACATCATGTTCCTGTACCCGGCGAAGTCGAAGCCGGCCGCGGTCGAGGCGCTCCAGGCCTACCTGGTCCAGGAGGTCCTCTACCCCCTCTGGGACTGCGGCCTGAAGGTCGGGCACTCGACCCGCACGGTCGACGATGTGTTCACCCAGGCCAAGCGCGAGATCATGGTCATGACCTCGGTGCTCGAGGCGCGCTACCTCGCCGGCTCGGCGGCGCTCTGCGACTCGTTCCTGCAGGCCTACAGGAACTTCTACACGACCAACGACCCCAAGGGCTACATCGTCAGCCGCCTCGAGGACCAGGCCCAGCGGCGCGCCAAGTACGGAGACACGGTGTTCAACCAGGAGCCCGACATCAAGAACGGCGTCGGCGGGCTGCGCGACTACCAGAACACCCTGTGGATGGTTCGCGTGAAGCTGGGCATCTCAAAGATGGGCGAGCTCGCCGACGAGGGCCACCTGAACGCGCTCGAGGTCGCCGAGTTCTCCCGCGCGTACGACTTCCTGCTGCGGGTCAGAAACGAGCTGCACTTCGAGAGCAGCCGGCCCACGGACGTCCTCAATCTGGACGCGCAGCCGCGGGTCGCGTGGAACCTGGGCTACACCCAGCAGGTGCTGCTCTCCCGCGTGGAGCGCTTCATGCAGGACTACTACCGGAGCGCCCAGACGATCTACCGGATCGCGACCATCGTCGAGAGCCGGCTCGCCCTCACGATCGGGAGGAAGTCCAGCGGCGGCAAGATCACGCTCAGGGAGACCCTGAAGAACGCCCGCGTGCGCAAGGCGAGGAAGGTGGACGGGTTCGTCGTGCGCGGAGACGAGCTTGCGGCCGAGGCCCCCACGGTGTTCCAGGACGACCCCGTCCGCATGATCCGGGTCTTCAGGCACTGCCAAAGGCTCGAATGCGCGCCGGACTTCCACCTGGCGCAGCTTATACGCGACTCGCTGTCCCTGATGGCCAACATCTCCCAGTCGCCGGATGCCGGCGTCGCGTTCCGCGCCATCCTTTCCGAGCCCGGCGCCGTGTACCCGGCGCTCCAGCGCATGCACGAGCTGGGGGTCCTGGGCCGGTTCATTCCCGAGTTCGACGCCCTGACGTGCTTGGTCCAGCACGAGTTCTATCACAGGTATACCGCTGACATACATACACTTAACGCGATCCGCGAGGTCGACCTGATCTACACGGACGCCGACCCGATCAAGCTCAAGTACCGGGACGCCCTGCACGAGGTCGGGGACCCGGCGCTCGTCTACCTGACGCTCCTATTGCACGACATCGGCAAGGCCGCGGGCATCAAGGACCACTCGGCCTCCGGCGTGCGCCTGGCGGGGCCGATCATGGAGCGCCTGGAGGTGTCCCCGCAGGGCCGCGAACTTGTTTCATTTGTGATCAAAAATCATCTCGCGATGGCACGATTCTGGCAGAAGAGGGATGTCGATGATCCAAAAACCTCGGAAAGCTTCGCCGAATTGGTTGGTGACCCAGAACGCCTCAGGTGTCTTTATGTCCACACGTTCTGCGACGCCCGCGGGACGTCAGCGGACCTCTGGAACAGCTATAAGGACACGCTCCATACCACCCTGTACCGCAACACGCTTGAGCGCCTGAGCCTCGGTGAAGCCGTCGACGAAAGCCACGAGAACAAGCGCAAGATGACCCAACAAGAACTCATATCCAAACGCATCCCGGGCATCAGCGACGACGAGGTCGCCGCCCACTTCAGCCTGCTTCCCGACCGCTACTTCATCCTGACGGACGCGAGCGAGATAACGCTGCACATCCAGATGGTGAACAAGCTGCTCCAGTCGATCACCGCGACCGACTCGGTGGGGTCGCTGCGGCCCGTGATCGACTGGAAGGACGACCTTAACCGGTCCCTCACGGTGGTGAACGTCGTCACGTGGGACAGGGCGGGCCTCTTCTACAAGCTGGCCGGCGCGTTCAGCGTCGCGGGCCTGAACATCCTGGGCGCGAAGGTCATCTCGCGCACCGACCACATCGCGATCGACACCTTCTACGTGATCGAGCCCGGGCGCGGCGTCGTGCAGAACTCCTCGGCGCAGGATTCCTTCGCGAAGATCATCGAGTCGACGCTGGTTTCGAGCGCGGACCTGTACCCTGAGATCGTGGCGCAGGCCAAGAAGATCGCGGCCACCCGCTACCTCTACTCCAACGGCGGCGAGACGCTCCACAGCTCGTTTCCGCCCACCGTGGAGGTCTACCATGAGATCTCGATGCAGCGCACGATCGTCGAGGTGCAGGCCCGCGACCAGATCGGCCTCCTCTACAGACTCGCCAAGGCCATCTTCGACTTCGGGTTCGACATCACCTTCGCGCGGATCGGCACCGAGCGGGGGGTTGCGATCGACACCTTCTACATCGAGAGCGCGAACCACGAGCCCATCGAGGACCCCGAGAGGCTTCGCGGGCTGAGGGCTGCATTGACGGAGGTCATAACGCCGGTCCAGGCGCCTGTGGCCTAGCGTGCTCTTGGAGGCGCGCCGGGGCGGACCCATGAACGCTTTCCCGGGGACCCCCGGGCCTGAACGATTCGACCCATGAGCGAGAAGGCGGACCTCAAGGCTCTCCACGCCATCTCGTCGCTGGCCTCGGCCATAGACGACCCGAGCGAGGCGACGCGCCAGGTGCTTTCACTCATCTCCCGCGCGCTCGAGGCGGACAGCGGCCACGTCGCTTACAACAACCCCGAGTCGGGCAAGCTGGAGATCGAGGCCTCGGTCGGCCTGCCGGAGGACGCCGACCGCTCGCTCGTGCCCGGCCAGGGCGTCGCGGGCTGGGTGGCCTGGCACGCGCGGCCCCTGCTTGTCCCCGACACGGCGGGCGAGCAGAGGAGCAGGCCGACGCGGCGCGAGACGCGCTGCGAGATGGCCGCCCCCATGGTCGTCTCCGAGGGGCGCGTCCTGGGCGTCATCGAGCTGGCGAGCGACCGGCCCGGCGCCTTCGGCGAAGGCGACCTTGAGCGGCTTGTGGCCTTTGCAGCGGAGGCCGCGATGGCCCTGCACAGGCTCTGGGAGCTTCGCCACCTGCGAGGCAAGGCGAGGCAGCTCGAGGCCCTGATCGCCACC
Organism: Opitutaceae bacterium; assembly: GCA_003151515.1. Classification (GTDB taxonomy): domain Bacteria; phylum Verrucomicrobiota; class Verrucomicrobiia; order Opitutales; family Opitutaceae; genus Palsa-1447. The sequence goes on along the minus strand of PLXS01000002.1, from coordinate 85,935 downwards.
GGCCAGGCGCTCGTGGGCAAGCTAGAGCAGCGGGAGCTCTTCGACACCCTGACGCGCGACGCCGCGGTGATGCTGCAGGCGCGCTGCTGCGCGTTCTTCCTGCACGACCCGGCCTCGGCCAGCCTACGGCTGGAGTCGTTCACGGGAGACCCCGCCACGCTCGCTCCGGAGGGCGACATCCCCCTGCGCTCGTGCCTGTTCGCGTCCGCCATCCACACGAGAAAGCCCGTCGCCTTCGCGAACATCCAGTCCGCGGAGTTCCATGACCTCGCCGACCTGCCCAAGGACGCGGGGCTGCGGTCAGTCCTCGCGGCCCCGGTGCTCTACGAGGGGGAGGTGATGGGCGTCCTCGCCATCTTCACCGAGCGCACGCGCATCTTTGACAACGACGAGAAGCGCCTGTGCCTGGCCCTGGCGAGCCTGGGGGCGGTCGCGCTGCAGAACTCCCGGCTGTACGCCCGCGTGTTCATGAGCGAGGAGTCGCTTCGCAAGAACGAGCGCCTGACGACGCTGGGCCTTCTGGCCGCCGAGATCGCCCACGAGATCAGGAACCCCCTGACCGTGCTCAAGCTCCTGCACGGCGGCCTCGGGCTCGAGTTCCCCGTGGGCGACCCGCGCCGCACGGACATCCGCGTGATCGGCGAGAAGCTCGACCAGCTGGAGGCCATCGTCACGCGCGTGCTCAGCTTCGCGAAGGCACCGACCAGCCTGCACTCGCGCCACCAGCTGACCGAGGTCATCGAGGACACGCTGGTCCTCATCCGCCTCAAGCTGGCCCAGAGCAAGATCCGGGTGACCTTCGAGCCGCCGGCGCAGCCCATCGTCATCGAGGGCCACAAGGGCCAACTGCAGCAGGTGCTGCTGAACCTGCTCATAAACTCGATGCAGGCGATGCCCGAGGGCGGCACGATCACGCTCAGGCTCCGGGCCGAGGCGCGCGGGCCGGGCTCCGTCGCGGTCCTCGACGTCGAGGACACGGGCTCCGGGATACCGGACGCCGTCCGCTCGCGGATATTCGACTCGTTCCTGACCGGGCGGCCGGACGGCACCGGGCTCGGCCTGGCCATAGCCAAGAGGGTCCTGCTGAGCCACAACGGCGACATCGAGCTCATGGGCTCAAGCCCCGCCGGCACCACGATGCGCGTCACGCTTCCCGTCACCAGGGCCTAGGGCCGCGGCGCGCCGCCGGGTCACTCCTCCAGCTCCACGTTCCAGTAGGCGATGTCGAGGAAGTCCTTCCAGATCTCGCGGTGCTGGTTGCCGAGCATCATCGAGATCACCGGCCTCCACTTCGGGCGCGACGGCTTGCGGATGAGGCGCATTCCCGCCTCGTGGGGAAGGCGGTTCGACTTGCGCGTGTTGCAGCGGATGCAGGAGCAGACGATGTTCTCCCACGTCGTCTTGCCGCCGTAGTCGCGCGGGATGACGTGGTCCAGGTTGAGCTGCTCGCGGGGGAGCATTCGGGCGCAGTACTGGCACGAGTTCTTGTCGCGCTCGAACACGTTGTTGCGCGTGAGCTTGAGCTCCTTGCACGGTAGCTTGTCGAAGAAGGTGAGCAGGATGACGCGCGGCAGCCTTATGGTCCGCGTCGGGGTGTGGACCATCTCGAGCTCGGCCAGGGGCGGGTTGCTCATCGAGAAGTCGATCCAGTCCATCATCGAGAACATCCTGAAGTCGTCCTGCTGGTGGTGGACGACGTGGGCGTGGCCCCGTGCGAGGAGGCCGAACGCCCTGCGCGCACCGATGATGTTGACCGCCTGCCACAGGCGGTTGAGGACAAGTACCGGTTGGTCTAGGGCGGCCTCCATGCGCGCCACTGAGATAGCGATCAGCGTCGGCCCCTGTCAAGCGGGTGCCTTGGCATTAAAGCTGCATTAAATTCCTGCTATCCGCCGGTTGTGGAGGAACTTATGTCCAGGCCGTCCACGTCTACCTTGCCCACCCCGCACTCCGTTCCATCGTCTCGCCTTTCCCAGTGCGCTCAGGGTCCTCGCGCCGCCGGGCCCCAACAGCCATGTCCCTGAAATCCATCCTCTTCGGCCGGGAGAAGTCCCTCTCGGACCGGAACCTGTTCCACAGCATATCGCTGATCGCAGTGTTCGCCTGGGTGGGCCTGGGGGCCGACGGGCTCTCATCCTCGTGCTACGGGCCCGAGGAGTCCTTCAAGGCGCTGGGCGGCAACACGCACCTGAGCCTCTTCGTGGCGCTCGCCTGCGTGATCACGATCGTCGCCATCTGCGCGAGCTACTCCCAGATCATCTCGCTCTTCCCGACGGGCGGCGGCGGCTACCTGGTGGCAAGCAAGCTCCTCTCGCCCTCGGCCGGCGTCGTGTCGGGCTGCGCGCTCCTGATCGACTACGTCCTCACCGTGACGATATCGGTGGCCAGCGGCGCAGACGCCCTCTTCAGCCTGTTCCCGGACTCGGCGCAGCACTTCAAGCTCGGGTTCGCCGTGGCGGGGGTCGTGGGCCTGACGCTCATAAACCTGAGGGGGGTCAAGGAGTCGGTGCTCATCTGGGTGCCGATCTTCACGGTGTTCGTGCTCACGCACGCCTTCGCGATCGTGTACGCGATGGCGACGCACGCCTCCGGCCTCGAGGCGATCGGAGCGGCCACGGCCCACGAGGTGCACGCGGTGAGCGGCTCGGTCGGGCTCTTCGGCCTCATGGCGCTCCTGCTTCGCTCCTACAGCATGGGCGCCGGCACGTACACGGGGATCGAGGCCGTGAGCAACGGCCTGCCGATCCTGCGCGAGCCGCGCGTGCGCACGGGGCGCAGGACCATGCTCTACATGGGGTTGTCCCTCTCGCTGACGGTCGCCGGGCTCCTGCTCGCCTACCAGCTCTACGACGTCAAGATCAACCCAGGCAAGACGCTCAACGCCGTCCTGTTCGACCAGTTGACGGCGGCGTGGCCGCACTCGGCCGGGACGGGCTTCGTGATCGTGACCCTCTTCTCGGAGGCGGCGCTGCTGATCATCGCGGCCCAGACCGGCTTCCTCGACGGCCCGCGCGTCCTGGCGAACATGGCCCTGGACCGCTGGTTCCCGACGCGCTTTGCAAACCTGAGCGAGCGGTTGGTCACGATGAACGGCGTGGTCCTGATGGGCCTGGCCGCGTTCGCGATGATGCTCGTCACGCAGGGGTCCGTCGACCTCCTCGTCATCTTCTACTCGATCAACGTGTTCATCACCTTCTCGCTCTCCCAGGCCGGCATGGTGAGGCACTGGTGGCAGGTGCGCTCGCAGGACCGCACCTGGTGGCACAAGCTCGCGATCAACGGCTTCGGCTTCGTCCTGACGTTCTCGATCCTGTTCGCGCTCACCTTCGAGAAGTTCTTCGAGGGCGGCTGGGTCACGCTCGCCGTGACCGGGATCTTCGTCGTCGCGGCGTTCGCGGTCAAGCGCCACTACAACGGCGTCGCGCAGCAGCTCAGGCGCCTGGACACGATCGTCGAAGCCGCGCAGATGGAGAGCAAGATGAGCCCGGGCGAGCCGCCGGCCGCCGACCCCAAGGCGCGCACCGCCGTGATCCTCGTAAACGGGTTCAACGGGCTGGGACTGCACACGCTCCTGAACGTGCCGCGCATGTTCGGCGACACGTTCCGCAACTACGTCTTCGTCGCGGTGGGCTCGGTGGACGCGGGCAACTTCAAGGGCGCCGAGGAGATCGAGGCCCTGCGCGCGCACACGCAGGACCAGGCCGAGCGCTACGTCGAGTTCGCCAGGGCGCGGGGCTACGGGTCGAGGGCCTTCACCTCGATCGGCTACGACGTGACCAACGAGGTGATGAAGCTCGCGCGCGAGGCCGCGGGCCAGTTCCCGAACAACGTGTTCTTCGCCGGCCAGCTGCTCTTCACGAACGAGACGAACCTGACGCGCTGGCTGCACAACCACACGGTCTCCACCCTTCAGCGCCGCTTCTTCCTGTCGAGCATGCCGTTCGTGGTGCTCCCGATCCGCGTCGACGCCTAGGTGCCCTAGTCGAAGAGGACCTGCCACTGGTTCTCCCGGGCCGCCCGCGCGGCCTTGAGCGCGCCCAGGGCCACGTAACGCTGGAAGTCCTGCCCCGCCAGGCGGACCCTGGGAGATTCGTAGCCCTCGTCGGCGAGCCTCTTCTGCAGGACCGTGTCGATCCCGCGGCTCTGCGAGCCTCCCCCCGTGATGATGATGTTCTGCAGGAGCGCCACGACGGAGTCCGACGAGGCGGATGAGATCAGGGCCGCCAGGCGCTGCGAGAGCTCGGGCACCAGCACTTCGGCCAGGGCCACCGCCATCGCCATTCGCTCCGCCTCCCCGGCAAGGAAGGACCTGAGGGCGGGCCCAGCGTCCGGCTCGCCGCGGCACGCGGCCAGCGCCTCGGCCTCGGCCCCCGGGAATTCGCCGTCCATGACGCGCTTCGCGTCGTCCTTCCTGCCCTCGAGCCTCAGCAGGCAGATGCGCCGGTACACCCTGCCCGTCTTGATCCAAGGCGGGTCGAAACGGTGCAGGGCTTCGGCCTGTGCGCTCAACGGTCAGGCACTGGACAGGCGGCGGCGCGAACGGTTCGCGGGTATTTCTTGGAGCGCGAAAACCCGCGCCGGCGCGGCCTGCCCAAGCCCAAATGAACGCCGGTTGGGCGGGGGTCCCAAGACTCGGCCGCAAATGTGCAGAAATTGTCATTCTCAGCCCATCGATTGGCTTTGCCCCGCCAAACGGGGTGTGCCGCCGGGGAAAGGCTTGCCAAGCCGTTTCCGGGGGGGCGTAACCGGAGAATCGCAGCGAGCGCCTTCTCGCCGAAAAAGCTCCACAAGAACAGACAGGAGAACAACGCCCATGTCCGCCCCAACCCCCGGCTTCGTCGAGGTTGACCCGCAGCTTGTCAGGAAGCTGCAGGAGATTGTCGGGCGCGAGAGGGTCATCACGAACGGCGCCGACGTGGACTCGATGTCGAAGGACTGCTACTGGTACTCGCCCGTCCTCAAGGACCGGCTTGAGCCCAGGACGGCCTCGGCCGTCGTCCGGGTGCATTCGGTGCAGGAGCTGGGCTCCACGCTGTCCCTGGCCTACAGGAACGACGTGCCCGTAACCGTGCGCGGCGGCGCGACGGGCAACTACGGCCAGTGCATACCCCTGCGCGGCGGCCTGGTAATCGACATCACCGGCCTCGACCGGATCCTCTCCGTCGAGGACGGGGTGGTGACGACAGAGCCGGGCGTGCGCGTCATAAACCTCGAGCGGGCGGTCCGGGCCAAGGGATGGGAGCTGCGCTGCCTGCCGTCGACGTGGGTCAAGTCGACCGTGAGCGGCTTCGTCTGCGGGGGGTCAGGGGGCATCGGATCCATCACCTGGGGCGGCCTGCGCGACCAGGGGACGATCAAGCGAATCAAGCTCATGACTATGGAGGCCGAGCCGCGCGAGATCACCCTGGAGGAGGGCGACACGCTCAAGGCGTACCACGCCTACGGGACCAATGGGGTGATCACGGAGGTCCAGCTGCGCCTGGCGCCCGCGCGCAGGTGGGACCAGATCATCGTCACCGGCCCGGACTGGGCCGCCGTCACGGACTTCGCGACCCGGGTCGCCCGCGATGACTCGATTCCCAAGCGGCTTGTCTCCCTGCTCGAGCCCATCTTCGGCGCCAGCTTCAAGCCCCTGATCCGGATGCTGCCCGCGGGCCACTCCATCATCTGGCTCGAGGTGGACGACGCGTTCACCGCTGCCCTGGTGGCCGAGGCGAGGCAGAAGGGCCTGAGCGTCCCGAACGTCATCGCGCACCACGAGCCCAAGCGCCAGCCGATGCTCATGGAGTACGCCTGGAACCACAGCACGCTCTGGATGCTAAAGAACCACCCCGGCCACACGTACCTGCAGTTCGCGATGGGGCCCAACTTCGCCGAGCAGGCCGCGCTCCTGAAGGAGCGATTCCACGGCCGCATCCACCTGCATTTCGAGTTCGTACGCTCCCGCGGGCCATCGGGCGAGATCGGGCCGGTGATGGCGCTGTTGCTGCCGGTCGTCCGCTACATAAGCGAGGACGACCTGCGGGAGATGATCGCCTACGCGGGCGAGATCGGCATTGCCAGCAACAACCCCCACACCTGCTACCTCGAGGAGGCCGCCCGCGACGCCTCGTTCCCGTCGAAGGCGCAGCTCAAGCAGGCGGCCGACCCCAAGGGACTCTTGAACCCCGGCAAGATGCGCGACTTCCCGGTGACACCCCCGATGGACGGGGCGCTGCCGAGGTTCCTGTGAACCCCCGGGACCCCAGACGCATCGCGGCCTGCGGCGGGCTGTCTGCGCACTTGCGCCGCAAACGCGGGCGCTCCACGGTCGGTTGCCCCGGCCAACCGGCCGTTGCCCTGGATTCTGTAACCCCAACCCAAACAAGACCATGATGACCCCAAAAGCTAAGCATCTCACCGCCGCGTTCATCGCTGCGGCCCTTGGCGCCCTGGTGCCCCCCGCCCTAGCGACCGACGGTTACTTCGTGCAGGGATTCGGCGCCGTCAATTCGTCGCTCGGCGGCGCGGGGACAGGAGGCAACGACCAGGACCTGATCGGAAGCATCTACAAGAACCCGGCAAACGCCGTGCTTTTCGCGGACCGGACGGCCTCGATCACCTTCGGGGACATCGTCCCGAGCGTGACCACCACCAGCTCGGTCGCGGCGCTCGGCCTGAACGGGTCGTCGAACTCCACGGTCAACGGCGTTCCGTACGTTTCGCTCATGACCACATGGAAGGGATCCGACCCCGACCTCACGTGGTTCGCGGGCGCGGTCAGCGAGGCGGGCCTGAGCTTCCACTCGCCGTTATCCATGACCAACCCGATCTTCTTCCCCCAGGCCGGCGCGGCGAACAACCCCTTCGGAGGGCTCTTCGGCGGGTTCGGCGACGTCCGCTCGAGCCTCTACGTGGTGCGGATCCCGATCGGCCTTGCCGGCACCACCAAGGACCGCTGGTCCTGGGGCGTGAACATCGCCCCGTCCATCGGCCGCAACCTCTTCACGCCGGCCGCGTTCGCCGCCCCGGGCTTCGGGGCCAACCTGCATCCCGTGTACGCGACCGTCCAGAACCAGGACATCCGCTTCGGTTTCGGGGCCCAGGGTGGCCTGCGCTTCCAGGTGGACAAGGACCTGTCCCTCGGACTGTCGCTGTCTTCGCCGACATGGTTCCAGAGCTACTCGTGGGGCGTCACGGACCCGTCGGGGGCCACGCGCAACGTGACGATCACCTTTAACCGGCCGTTGACCGCACAGCTGGGCTTCAACTATGCGATAGCGGACTCGACTCACCTGCTGGCGGACGTGGGCTACATCGCCTACGGCTCCACAAGCGGCTTTGACAACAGCGGCTTTCGCGCGGACGGCTCCATCGCGGGGCTCGGATGGCAGGACTCCTACACCTTTGAGGTCGGCATCCAGCACCAGCTGACCTCGGGCGTCGTCCTTCGCGTCGGCTACAACTACTGCTCGGACCCCATTCCGGCCGACATGACATTCTACAATGTCGGCTCGCCCCTGCACCTGGCCCAGCACGCCTCCGTCGGCTTCTCGTTCAACGTCGCGCCGCACGCGACCGTTGACGTCTCCTACACCCACGGCTTCTCGCACACCCAGTCGAGCCAGTGGTACACCCCGGCCGGCGCGGTTCCCGGGACGGACCTGACCTCGCAGATCTCCGGCAACGAGTTCGCCCTCGGCACGACGTTCAGGTTCTAGCCGAGGGATTCCCCCCCAAGGAGGCCTGGCCGCGGCGTCACATGCCCGCGGCCAGCGCGGTTCGCCGCACCGGGTCGTAGAGGCCGTCCGCGGCGATCGCGAACCCCGTGAGGCCCTTCGTGCTGCCCGCGATCACCTTGCGGCCGTCCGGGGTCCCGGACAGGCCGACAAGGGCGGCCTGCATCCTGCTCGCCAGCCCGGGGTCGAGGCCCACGCGCACCGCGATGGCGTCGTGAGGGATGGGGTCCGTGCTCGCCAGGACCGCCAGGTCCTCGGTGCGCATGCCTGCGGCCTTCGCGATCCTGACTGCGCCGTCGTAGATGGCCCCGGCGTCGACCCTTCGGTCGAGGACAGCGGCGATCACCCGGCTGTGGTCGCCCGCGAAGACGACCTCGGAGAAGGCCTTATCCGGGCGGATGCCGCTCTCGAGGAGCATGGCCCGCGGATAGACGTAGCCCGAGGCCGACTTCGGGTCGACGAAGGCGAACCTCCTGCCCGCCAGGTCCGAGAGGCCCTTGAGGCCGCTGTCCCTGCGGGCGACGATGAGCCCCCTGTAGGTGCCCGAGCCACCGATGAGCGACTGCGCGATGATGCGCACCTTCCCCCCCCGCTCGGCGTCGACGTAGGCGAACGGGGAGAAGCTGCCTATGTCCACGGCGCCCGCCTCCATCTGCGTGCGCAGGTCCCCGTAGTCCGCTGCGACGTAAAGGACGACCGGGCGCCCCATGGCCGACGACAGGTACGCCATCAGGGGTTCGAACTCGGCCCTGGTCTGCGCCTGGCCGAGCACGGGCGTGAAACCGAACCTGAGCTCGGCGCCCGCGGTGGGCCGCCCCAGGAGGCTTATCGCCAGCGCCGCCACGGCCGGCAGGAGCGCTCTTGCGCGCGGGGTTATCATGGCTTTGGGATGCCCGGGCGGTCCGCCGCGCGGGCAGCCGGAGGTTACCGGCGCGCTCCCGCGGCTGTCAATTGCCCGGGGGACGCGCGGCGGCGCCTCACTGACGGCCCCCGTTCAACAGGGGCGATGTCTTGTTCCACGTCACAGCGAGCATCGCGCACCCGACGACCGCCGAGCCCGCGTAGAGCCAGAGCGCACCGTTCCAGCCGTAGCGGTCGACGAGGACGCCCGTCGCAACGCTGCAGAACGCCGCCCCGAGGTAGCCGAAGAGCCCGGTGAGGCCGACGGCGCTAGCCGAGGCGACCTTTGTCGCGTAGTCCGTGGCGGCGACCGCGACCAGCATCTGCGGCCCGTAGACGAAGAACCCAAGCGCGGCAAATAGGGCGGTCATGGCCACGACGTGGCCGCCCGGCACCCCGAACAGCGCGAGCGTGAAGACGATCAGGCACAGCATGAACCCGGCGGCCACCGGGCCGCGGCGCCCCATGAACACCGTGTCGGAGAGCCAGCCCGACGCGTACGCGCCAAAGATGCCCGCTATCTCGAAGGCCGAGATGGAGAACCCCGCCTGCACGAGCGTGAAGCCCTTGGCCTCGACCAGGAACTTCGGGGCCCAGCTCAGGATCCCGATCCTGACGACGTAGACGAAGAAGTTGGCAACGCTGACCAGCCAGACCCAGCCGTTGGTGAGGATGTGCCTGCGGAAGATGTCGCTGAAGGGGACCGCCGGGCCGTCGGCCGGCCGCTTGACCTGCTCCCGGTAGACCTCGATCGGCGGCAGGCCCATCGACTCGGGCGAGTCCCTCAGCCTGTTCATGAGCCAGAAGGCGCCGAGCACGGCCACGATGGCCGGCGCCCAGAACGCCGACCTCCATCCGAAGTGGGTCACGAGGTAGCCGGCCCAGACGGCGATGACGGCGCCTCCCACCTGGTGCGAGGCGTTCCAGATCCCCCACGCCCTGCCGATCTCGCGGGGGCTGTACCAGAAAGTAAGCAGGCGCGTGCAGGGGGGCACCCCCACCCCCTGGAAGAGGCTGTTCACGGCCCAGAACACGGTGAAGAAGGCGATGCCGGTCCCGAGGCCGAAGAAGAGGTTGATGCAGGCCGAGGTGAGAAGGGCGATCCCGAGCAGGTAGCGGGGGTTGGCGCGGTCTCCCACCACGCCGCTCAGGAACTTCGAGAAGGCATAGACTACTGTCGCCGCGCCGAGGACCCTCCCCCACTGGGTGTTGGTGAAGTGGAACTCGTCCATGATGGACTTGGTGGCCATCGGCATGTTGTTGCGCACCAGGTAGAATACCGCGTAGCCGGCCGTCGTCGCATACATGATGCGCACGCGCCAGTAGCGGAACTTGCGCGCGATCTCGCCCGCGTCGTGAATCGTCGGAGCCGGGGGCTGCGTCCTCAGCCGGGCCAAGACGGGAGCCAGGAGGTTCATCGTGCGCGCGCTCTGCCCGCATGAGCTTCGGACCAAGGGACGGGCCGTCCAAAACGCTCCACGGAGTTCCGCTCGATTGGCCGGGGCATGGCAGGCGGCTAGGGTTAGCCGGGCATTCGGCCGCAGACGAGCCCAATTGGCGCCCGGCCGCCGGACGCAAGGGCCACGGGAGCCGGCTTACTCCTCGCGCAGCGCGACCATGGGGTCGACCTTCGCGGCCCGGCGCGCCGGGAGCAGGCAGGCGACCACGGCGACCGAGCCCATGACGGCCACCGTTGCGGCAACGGTGCCCCAATGCAGCGCGGGCACTCCAAAGAGGACCGCCTGCATGGCATGGCCCGTGACCCACGCGCCCAATATCCCAAGGGCCGTGCCCGCCAGGGTAAGCTTGAGGCCGGAGGCAAGGAACTGGCCGTGGATCTGCGCGGGCTGCGCCCCGATGGCCATGCGCACGCCGATCTCGCGCCGGCGCTGAGCCACGGCGTAGCTCAGGACCCCGTACGTGCCGACGGCGGCGAGCAGCAGGGCCACCGCGGCGAAAATCGCGGCGAGGATCGCGGGCGAGCGGCGGGCGACAAGGCTCGCGTCGACCCGCTCCTGCATCGGTTTCATATCGTCTATGGGAAGTCCGGGGTCGATCTGCAGGACCGCCTTGCGCAGCATCGGGGCCAGGACCCCCGGGGGAAGGTTGGAGCGGACGGCGAGGGTGAAGAAGTTCGGGCTCCTGAAGGAAAACGGAAGGTAGACGGCGCCGTGGCCGGCGCCTTCCGTGACGTCCGCCTGCTTCACGCTCGCGACGACCCCGACAACGGTCACGGCGTTTTCCTTGGTCACCTCGATGTCGCTCGGGGCGATCCGCCGGCCCAGAGGATCCGCCCCCGGCCAGTATCTCTCCGCAAAATCCTCGTCCACGACGCAGACGCGCCGCTTCGCCTGGATGTCGGAATCATCCAGCAGGCGCCCGCGCAGGAGCGGTATCCTCATCGCCGGCCAGTAGTCCCCGGTCACGTCGGACTGGACGTGGGTTCGGAGGGATTCGCCGGGCCGCAGCTTGTAGCCCTCGACCACCACGACGCTGTCGTTGACCGAACCGTTGAACGGCAGGCCGCTGCTGACCGCAGCCTGCAAGACCCCGGGCAGGGCGCGGATGGCGGGAAGGAGCCGCTGCACAAAGGCAACGTGGGCGGCCTCGTCCTTGTAGTTCTTCCACGGCAGCGAGATGTTTCCCGTGAGCACGTTCTCCGTGCGGAAGCCGGTCGGGGTCTCGAGGACGCGCTTGAGGCTCACGCCAAGCAGGCCCGCGGCCGAGAGCAGGACAAAGGCGAGCGCCACCTGGGCCACGATGAATCCCTGGCGGAGCCGGTTCGCGCCCCTGCTTGCGATCCCCCCCCTCGAGTCCGCCTGCAGCCCCCTGCCGATGTCCGAATGCAGGTGAAACCAGATGATCGGCCCGGCAAGCATGAGGCTCACCGCCATGACGGCGACCGCCGAGGCCACGGCGACTCGCGCGTCAAGGGAGACCTGCGCCCCGAGAGGGAGCTGGTTGGCGCCAAGCGCCCTTATCAAGTCGACCCCGAATGCCCCAAGAAGGAGCCCGCACAGCCCCCCTGCGACCGCCAGCAGGGTCGTCTCGGCGACGACGTTTAACGCCACGTGCCGGCGGCCGGCGCCCAACGCCTGCCGCACCGCGACCTCCTTGACGCGGCCGGTGGCGCGGATCAGCAGGAGGTCGACTAGGTTGACGCCCCCGATGACAAGGAGCAGCAGCGCCCCGGCCTGGAGAAGCACGAGCGTGGGCTTCGCGTCCCTGACAAAGTCCTCCTGGAGGAACTTTACCGTCGTGTGGTAGCCCGCGTTCTTCACGAGCGGCGCGATGGGGTCATCCTTGAGCTGAAGGGCGTTGAACGTGTCCATCTGCGCCTGCGCCTGCGCCAGCGTGATGCCGGGGGCGAGCCGAGCGACCATCTGCATGTTGTTGCTGTGCCGGTTCTTGGCCTCACGGTCCTCCTTGGAGTGCGACAGGGGCCTGTAGAACAGGGCGCGGCTTGACAGGAACTGGAACCCCTTGGGGAGGACCCCGATCACGGTGATCGACAGCCCGTCATTGAGGAACTTGCGGCCGACCACGTTCGGGTCGGCGTCAAAATGGGCGCGCCAGAACTCGTCCGTCAGCACGGCGACCTCGTCCGCCCCGTAAAGCAGGTTGTCGTCGCTGAACATGCGGCCCTTCGCCAGCGCCACGCCCAGCGTTGCGAAGAACTCGGGCGTGACGCGCTCTGTCTCCACCCGCGAGGGCGAGCCGTCGCCCCCGACGATGACCGAGCCGCCCTGACAGGCCGAGACGGATGAGAACGCCTTGATGGCGCCGCCCCGACGGTCGTAGTAATTCGGTATCGAGGCGGCGGAGCGCGGAGCCCCGGCCCCGGGGTAGCTGTTGAAGACCGAGACGAGCCGGTCGGGCTGCGGGAATGGCAGCGAACGCACGAGGATCGCGTCCACGACCGAATAGATCGTAAGGTTGGCGCCGAGGCAGATAGCTAGCGTGACCACCGCCGCCGCCGTGAATACGGGCGTCTTGATGAACTGGCGAAGCGCGAGCTTGAGGGCGATCAACATGACTGGGCCTTATTGCCTCGAATCCCTTCATTGCAGACGCCGTGCCATTCTCCGGTGTGTTCTTTAAAATATTGTTTTCCATTGTCTTACATCTAAACAGGCCAAGCGGATTCCCAAGCGGCCCTTCCAATTGCGGGAAGATCCTGTACCGGATTTGGGACCGGGCGGCCTGATGCGATGACTAACATAACCCCTGAGGAATGAGGCATGAAACTTGTGCGGGGATCGCGATTGAGCACCCTTTCCCGGATGAACACGTCAGCGCGAGATCCTCTGATCCACTGATGAAACTTCGAACTCTGCTGGCTGTGCTTCAGATTGCCTGGTTGGCCGGGACCGCCCGAGGCGGGGACTCTCCGCAACCGGAACCCGGAGCGCTGCCGGAGGGCGACCAGGGGATCGCCGCAAGGTACCCGGGCGACCGAGGGATCGAGGCCGACGCGGCGGTCCTTTTTCACGACGACTTCGAGTCGGACGACCTGCGAAGCAGATGGGACAACACCTTCCAGAAGGCCGGCATACGAATCGCCGCGGAGCCCGAGAACGTGCATGGCGGGAAGCGGGCCCTCGAGTTCACGGTCCCCAAGCAGCAGGCGGAATACAGCAACGGAGTGGTCAAGAATCTGAGCAGCGGCCAGGACGTGGTCTTCCTGCGGTACTACACCAAGTTCGAAAAGGGCTTCGATCAGGTAGCCTCAAGCCACAATGGCGCGATTTTGGAGGCCCAGGCCCCGGGGGTGCCCTACTCGACTCCGGGAGTGCGCGCCGACGGGCGCAACAAGTTCATCGTCAGCTTTGAGAACTGGCGCGGCGAGGCCGCAACGCCCTCGCCCGGCGAGCTCAACGTCTACTGCTACCACCCGCAGCAGCGCTCGGAGTATGGAGACCACTTCTTCCCCTCGGGCAAGGTGCTTCCCTACACGTCGCGCCCGGGGGACTTCGGACCGCACTTCATCGCGCGGCCCGACATCATTCCCGAACTCGGCCGCTGGTATTGCTTTGAATTGATGGTCAAGGCCAACGCGGCGGGCCGGCGCGACGGCCGCATCGCCTGCTGGATGGACGGGAGGCTTGTCGCGGACTTTCAGAACCTGCGGCTGCGGGACGTGGACACCCTCAAGATCAACTCCGCGGCGCTGTGCCTGCATATCCGCAGCAACACGATCCGCGAAAACAAGAAGTGGTACGACGACGTGGTCGCGGCCACCTCCTACATCGGGCCGGTCGCCGAGGCAAAATGAAGGCGCCATTCGGAAGGGGCTGGATGAACTGTGTGGACGGGGTTCAGCGCCGTTGCAGCTCTCATTCAGGTTGCCCTCACGGAACACGGCTTGTTGTCGCCCATGATGGTCATGCCAAACAAGGCAGTCTGCGCCGCATTGCTGCTGCTGGCGGGGTTATACCAATTCACACCTTTCAAGACCGCCTGCATGGAGACCTGCCGGCGCTCGCAGGGGCCCGGTTCAGGGCGCAGCGGCTCGTCCCCACCGGCGACAATTGGCTTTGCGATAGGCGTCGCCAATGGCTTCTCATGCGCCGGCTGCGGCTGGGCTTTCATGCCCCTGCTTTTCGTCGGCGGCGCCATCATAGCGAGGGCAGCGGGCGGGCTGATCCTCGGCTTCAGCTGCTGGTATTTTTACCTGGCAATCGCAAAGCCAGCCTGATCGCGGCCTGGGTCCGGATGCCTACTTCAGGGAGCGAAGATAGGCCGTGAGCTTCACGACGCTGTGCGGCGCGAGTAGCCGGCCCTATCCAAGGTGTCTCAGGGCTTGACGCGGGGGCCGGACCGGCGACTGGATCGGGCCTTCCTCCACGCGCCCAAGGGGTTGCTCCTCCCCGCCCCTTTTCGGCCGTGCCACCCCTGACCATGAATAGACGGCATTTCCTCGCGATGTCCCTGGCTTCGGCGCCGTTCGCCCTGAAGGCCCGGGCGGCCGACCTCGCCGCCGCTGCCGCGAACCGCTCCACCAAGGGCTTCAGGGTCGGCGCAAACGAGGACCGGCGCCAGGAGGAACTCCTGATCATGGGCGGTCGCTTCGACCTCAAGGTTTCGGCGAAGGACACCGCGGGGGAGCTTTGCCTCTATGACACCTTCAGGCTGTCCAAGGGCGGCCCCGCCCTCCATCTGCACCACTTCCAAGACGAATGGTTCTACGTGATCCGAGGGGAATTCATCGTTCGGGTGGGTGACGAGACTGTGCGCCTGCAGCCCGGGGACTCGGCCTTCGCGCCTCGGAAAATCCCTCACGCCTTCGCGATGGTCAGCGAGGGCGAGGGCCAGATGCTGGTCCTGTTCCAGCCTGCCGGCAGCATGGAGGACTTCTTCCAGCAGATGGCCAAGTTTGGCCCAGCCATCCCCAAGAGTCAGGATGTGCTCATGAAGGAGCTCTGGGAAAAGCACGGGATGGAGGTCCTCGGGCCGCCGCTAGAGGTCTAGCGGCCGCCAAAGAGCGATATTGCCATGAGGGGAGCAACGGTCCTCCAGGCCAGGTGGAAGAGCTGGCTCAATCCGCCGCACCGAATGAATCGAATCCACCTGCCATGGCCGATTCGCGTAGAGCTCGGCCATTGCGGCCCCTCCTTTGGGTTTGGACCAAAGATTCGCTGGTTCCAGCTTTCATGCCCCCGGTGCTCTGACTAATCCTGTGACCAGCCCCCGCATGACGGCAACCCATCTCGCGAACCTCCTAGGCAGAATCGGCAACGCAAGAATCGGAGTCGTCGGGGATTTTTGCGTCGATGGCTATTTCATGGTCGATTCGGACGCATCGAAGCCCTCGCTCGAAACAGGCCTCATGACACGCCCCGTCCGGGAGCAGCGAACATCGCTTGGCGGGGCGGGCAATGTCGCAGCAAATCTTCATGCGATCGGCGTCAAGCACCTCAAGGCCTTCGCAGTCGTTGGTCGCGACCCCATGGGGGCAGAACTCCTGCGGCTACTAAAGGCCATCGGGGTCGACACAGGGAGTTTGAGCGTCCAGGGAGACGACTGGCAGACCAACTGCTACCTTAAGCCAATCGTTCAGGGCGAGGAGTCCAATCGCTTTGATCTTGGCGTTTTCAACTCCATCTCGCCGGAATCCGAGCGGGCTCTCCTGGGCTCACTTGCCGGGGCGCTTCCCGAACTCGACGTCCTGATCATCAATCAGCAATTCGAACGCGGCCTGCATTCGCCGGGAGTAAAGTCCGGCATCAACCAACTGCTGGCAGGGTTCCCCGGGGTGATCGGGTTGGTTGATTGTCGGGATATGGCAGAATCCTATCCGACGGGCGCTCATAAGCTGAACGATCTTGAGGCATCCCGGCTCTGCGGAACATCCCGCGCTCCGACCGATGTAATCACCAGGCAGGAGGCCCTGGACTCGGCGACACGCCTCTTTTCAAGGTGGCGGCATCCCGTCTTCGTAACCCGGGGAATACGGGGCTGCATCGTGGTGGATGAATCAGGAACACACGAGATTCCAGGGCTTCGCACCACGGGCAAGATCGATACCGTCGGCGCGGGAGACAGCATGGTTTCCGGCATAGCCGCCTGCTTGGCCGTCGGATCAACACCCGCAGAGGCCTCCTCCTTCGGGAACCTTGTCGCCGGCGTCACCGTTCAAAAGCTGCACCAGACGGGCACTGCGACCCCGGACGAGATTCGCACGCTCCATCGTCGCGCGACATACATGGAGCTTAATTAGCGAGAGCGCGGGCTTGGATCTTCCTAAGCCACCCGCCCGAGAAGCGCCCTGAGCCGTTTGGTGCTCTGCACCATGGAGCGCATGGTGTGGTAGCATATCTTCCAGCCGTGTCCCAAGGCGTCGTCTATGGGCGTGCCGTCACGCGCCAGTCGCTCGAACCATTCCCCTCCCCCGGCCAGATGAATGAACCTGCTGAAGACGAAGGCATGCACATTGCAAAACGCCTCCCAGAATCTCTCGTCTCCGAACATCGCGTATGCGTCCAGCATCCCGACAAGCATTTCGGCCTGCTGCCAAAACTGTTTTTCGGTCAGCCGGGTCGGACCGTCTTGGGGTCCCTCGACGAATACGCCTCCGAACTCCCAATCAATCCCATAGCTAACACAGTGATCAAAAATCTTCCTCACGACTTCATCGTAGGTGCCACGAGGCTGCCCTAGCACGTCGGCGGCATGCAAGAGAAGCCATGCAAACTCCACATTGTGGCCGTAGGACGTGGAATTCAGGGGCCTCGCCACTCCATCGACAGGCTTCGCGTCCCGCCCCCAATCCACGGCGAACATTATCGCGGGAAGCGGCCTAAAGTCGGGAGTGAACTGGATGTAGCCTGTTCCGAACCTAGAATCGAGCATCCGGCTGATGATCAGGTCTATGACCTCAAGAAGGCGCTCCCTGTGCGAAGGATCGCCGGTCATCTCATAATAGCTGGTCAAGGCCTCCATCGCGTGCATGTGCACGTCCATGCTCTTGCGGTCGCCTCCGTATTTTCCCGGCCTTTCCAGCCGCCAGTCAGGATAGAAGAGCTCGAAAAACCCGCCGTCTCTCGAGTCAACCATGTGGCTGCAGATCGAATCAAAGGTTCGGTTGGCCGCGACCCTTCCCCGCTCATCATTCGTCGCCATGAAGTATTCGCTGAACGCATAGAGGCCGAAAACCTGACCGTACCCGACCTTTGCCGTCACGGTGGGGACACCCCTTCTATCCGCGATCCATATCCAACCCCCGTTTTTCTCATCCCAAAGGTGCTCGAGCAAGAAGTCGGCCGCCCATCTGGAAAGCTCCCCGCACCTTCCGTTTCCATACCCAGCACGGTGGGTGCTGGCCATCGCATAGAGCATGCGGACCTGGGAAAGGTAAGTTTTTGCCGTCTCACCCGTGGGCCTTCCATCGCGATCAAAGTATGGCAGGAAGCCTCCGAACTCCCTGTCGACGGAACGCTCCATCCAAAAAGGCATCAACACGTCGACCAGGTACCTCTCTGTCTTTTCGCGGAGCGCGTCTATTTCCTCTCTGGTGGGCATGGATCCCGCAAGAGTTGGTCCTAGCGGGCACCTGTACCACCACTAGATCGCGCTGCCCAATGCAAGTCAGATGCCCGCACGGGACTCCCCTCGACCGGTCGCTTGAAGAGCCGGGGAGCAGCTGATCAGCGACCCTGTCCAAGTCTGAACACTTGAGAAAAAGATCCACCGTCGCCTCCAGTCCGTTGGCATCCCCCGTGTTTATCAGAGGCTGGCCGTGGTAAGCATTGCACGCTAGGCAGCGCTTGAATAATAAGCAGAGCTGCGCACGGTTTCCCTGTCGACGGCGCCAATTTCCCGAAAACCAGAACCTCCTGTATGTCCAAGCCTATCTGTTATTCCACCAAAGCCTTCTCCACCGCCAGCGCCACGTCCCCTCTCGGCGCAGCAGTCATTGAGCGCCGCGTTCCAACCGCCACCGACATCCAAATCCAGATCCTTTATTGCGGCGTCTGCCACTCCGACCTGCACTACGCGCGCAACGAATGGCACTTCACCCAGTATCCCGCGGTGCCGGGCCATGAGATCGTTGGCCGGGTGACGGCCGTCGGCGGCGGTGTTAAGAAGTTTAAGGTCGGCGACACCGTCGGCGTCGGCTGCCTTGTCGATTCCTGCCGCACGTGCCCGAATTGCCGCGCGGGTCTGGAGCAGTTCTGCGACAACGGCATGGTCATGACCTACGGCAGCATCGACAAGCACCTCGGCACGCCGACGCTCGGCGGCTATTCACAGAGCATCGTCGTGACGGAGGACTTCGTGCTTCGGATGCCAGCCAACCTTAACCCCGCGGCTGCCGCGCCCCTGCTCTGCGCGGGCATCACCACCTACTCCCCGATGCGCCACTGGAAGGTCGGAGCCGGCCAGAAGGTAGGGATCGTCGGCCTGGGCGGCCTCGGCCACATGGGCGTCAAATTCGCCAAGGCCTTCGGCGCACAGGTCGTGCTGTTCACCACATCGCCCGGCAAGATCGCGGACGGCAAGCGGCTCGGCGCTCACGAGGTGGTCGTATCCACTATTGAGGCCCAGATGGCCGCACAGGCTGGCAGCTTCGACTTCATTCTGGATGCGGTTTCCGCCACCCACGACATCAACGCCTACCTCAACCTGCTAAAGCGCGACGGCAACCTGGTGCTGGTAGGCGCGCCCGAGAAGCCGCTGCCTGTGGCGGCGTTTCCCCTCCTGTTCCGCCGCCGGTCATTGTCCGGCTCGCTGATCGGCGGCCTGCCGGAGACGCAGGAGATGCTGGATTTCTGCGGCAAGCACAACATCACGAGCGACATCGAGATGATCCGCATGGATCAAATCAACACCGCCTACGAGCGCATGCTGAAGAGCGACGTGAAATACCGCTTTGTGATCGACATGGCCTCTTTGGCCTGAAGGCCGTGCGATGCGCCGCCCGAAGCAGCGGATGTTTGGCACTGCGCAAGAATTGTGCCCTGATTGGCTGTTCTTAGGCTCTTCCGACGAATTCGCTAAACAGCGAAACAAACCCCGATATCTCGCTTCCTCGCACGGGTGAATTCGGCCCTTTTTCACCTTCCATGCGGCGCCTAGAAGCTCGACCGAGTAGGGCGCAGGGACCACTTCCTCCGAAACATAGACGTATAGGGCGCCCCTGAAGCTTTTGCTGGCGACGCTGGGCAGGCAGGAGTCGGATCCGCACGCCTATTGCGGCTTCGGCTTCCAAACCCGACGTGTTTGCCATTCCACCGCGCGGGCAGAAGATGAACTTCTTGTCTATGCACCCTTGAAGCACATCGAGACTTGCAAATGAAACCCGTCGACTTCGGATCCTCGTTCACGTTCGTCGCTTTCTCCCAAGGGCTCGGCAACGCCACCGAAGGCGAAACCCTCCAGGTCTTCGAACTCCCCGATGGGTTCGTCCTCAACGTTCCAGTATCCGCGCTGGCGGTGACAATCCCAAAGAAGGAGCTCAAGAACCACGTCGTAAAGGGGTCAAAAATGAACCCCCGCTACATTTTGTTTCAACACGAGCGACGCCCCGATATCTCAGTCAGCGGATGGATCGAGAAGGCCGATGGCTTCACGTCGACAAAGAAGATCTGGCAGGCCGACACGATCCAATGGCAAATCAACGGTCTGCCCGAACCTGACGCGGTAGAGTTCAGGAAGATCGGGGGCTGGGACGCGGTACTCTACGATCTGAAGATCGCCGACACCGTCCACTCGAACATCCGGGCCCACTGGATCCAGGATAACACCTGGGTGGACATCCACATCACGGCCCTTGCAACGCCGAAGTCGCCAAAGCAGACCCGGGCAATGCTCCTCAAGATGCTCGAGCGTGTCCACGTCGAGGACACAAACAACACACTGGGCTGACGAGGGTTTGCCTCGATAAAGCCGGAATCAATTCTGTTGGACGACCCAGCCCGTACGGGCGAAACCACTGGCACGCGAAAGGCCTAACAGGCCAAGCATGATCAGGCAGACTAGACCTAATCGTATGGATACTATTGCATCATTGAATGCTGACCTGCCCACTTTTGCGGGCTGTACTTGGACGTAGGCAATCTCAACATGCGGATATCTGGATTCGGCCATGCTCTGTTCGGAATCTCAGTGGCTGGCCTCGCCATACTTAGTTTAGTCTACGGCAACTTCGCGCCAATCTTGGAGCCGTTCCCCGCATTGCTTCCCTGGCAGGAAGTTTGCGCATATGGATCGGGGGCGATATTGCTGGCTGCAAGCGCCGGCTTGTTCTTTGCGCGCACAGCCTTGGTAAGCGCGATGACTATCGGAGTGTACGGATCGGTCTGGGCCGTGGCACGCGCGCGCCCCGTTTTCCTCAAGCCTCTGATCGTCGGCTCCTGGTACGGTTTTAGCGAAGCCCTGGGACCATTGCTTGGCGCATGGCTTCTCTACGCTGTACTACGCCGCCAAAATGGCGTGCCCGCTGTGGCTGGCATGACCGGCGACCGCGCGTTGCACGTGGCGCGAGTTCTTTTCGGCGCGGCTTGCGTGGCGTACGGCGCTGCGCATTTCGCATACGCAACGTATACGGCAAAAATGGTACCGGCGTGGCTTCTCGGCCGGACGGGGCTCGCGTACCTTACCGGAGCCTGTCACGCCGCCGCGGGCTTCGGCCTTCTCTTTGGGGTTCTTCCCCGCCTGGCGGCGACACTGGAAGCCATAATGATAACTCTTTTTGGTGTGTTGGTCTGGTTACCGAGTTTTTTTGCGCAACCCATGCCTGAATGGGCGCCTTCAACGCAAATTCAATGCTCGGAGACCTTCGTGACCTTCTTGCTGGCGGCGTCGGCATGGATCGTCGCCGCATCCCTGCGAAGCACCCCGTGGGGTCTCGCGCCGACTGTACCGGAAGATTCGGCGGCGCCGGTCGAGTAGTCTTGGCGTGCTCGCGCAGGCGACTTCACCGCGCGCCGTCGGATTGGAGTCAACATCGGTGCCGACGCTCGAATGTCGGCTTTGCGGGGAGCATTCGAACGAGGCGAGAGACCGCTTCGGTCCGGGATGGTGGACCATGCTGTTGTTTAGCCCGAAACAAAGGGCGCTAAACATTTTCTACGAACCAAAACGCTGAGTGCTAAACATGCGCTCAGCTTCAGTGCAAAACAGGCCCCATTCGTCGCACCCTGACGCAACTCCCATCCAGCCGCTTCTAGCGACTATCCCCTGTTCGCAGGGCTGAACAACGAGCGGTGTTGGGCCGGAAAAAAACGGCCATCACCACGGAGAGCTGCGCGCTTGCTACCCGTCGCCAAAAAGCCGAAAAATCGGCAACCCGGGATTTGATCACTTACATGTCAAGAAGGAGACGGCCCGTCTCATCGACGCGCTCAGGCAGCGACTGAATTCGGGCCTCATCAACTTCGCCGCTGCCAGCAAGCCCATCCAAACTAAGCTGTCAAAATTCGGCCAACGGCCACGCGCCGCCCGCCAACCTTCCATCCTGCGATGCGGCCCAGAATTCCGGTTTCCCTGCGATGCTCGGGTTTGATGCTGCTCCTGGTTGCCACGTCGCCCTCCACTGGGCGCGCGGCCTACCAGCTGCCGGCCCCGACCGGGCTGCAAACCAGCTTCCCGAGCGACGCCGCCTTCCTCGAATACGTGGGTCAGCATGCCTTCAACTTTTTTTGGGCGAACCAGAGCCCCACGACCGGACTCGTGGCCGACCGCGCCTCCAATCCCGCCTTGGCTAGCATCGCCGCGACCGGCTTCGGCCTAAGCTGCATCAACACGGCCATCGCGCGCGGCTGGATAAGCCGGGCGGACGGGCGGGCGCGCGTGCTCACAACCCTGCAGACCCTTGCCAGCCTTCCCCAGGGCAGCGCCCCCTCTGGCGTTGCCGGCGATCGGGGTTGGTTCTATCATTTCCTAGACTCTACCTCCGGCCTTCGCTCGGGGACCAGCGAGCTGTCCACAGTCGACACCGCCTGGCTCATGCTTGGGGTTCTTGACTGCGGGCTTTTCTTCGACGACCCGACCGATCCAAGCGAGGCTTTGATCCGCCAGCTATCCCAAGGTCTGCTCAACGGGCTTGACTGGACCTTCGTGCTGCGCCCTGACAACCGGATCACGATGTCATGGGACCCGGTCTCCGGCTTCAATGCCGATGGCTGGTCCGGCTACAACGAGGCGATGGCCCTCTACCTGCTGGGCTTGGGAGCTGCTAACAATCCGCTGCCGGCGGCCTCCTGGGATGCGTGGGCCAGCTCCTATCAGTGGCGCACCTTCTTCGACCAGAGCTACCTGTGGACGACCACCGGCTCGCTCTTCACCGACCAGTACTCGCACTGCTTCGTGGATTTCCGGGGCATCACCGACGCCTATCTGCGCTCCAACGGCGGCGGCATCGATTATTTCGAAAACTCCCGCCGTGCCACCTATGCGCAACAGGCGTACGCCATCACCCAGCCTTTCCGCAACTACGGGAGCACAGAGTTTGGCATCACCGCCTGCGACGGCCCCAATGCGACTGTCGGCGGCGTGAGTTACCTTGACTATGCCGGCCGCGGCGCCCCACCCGGCCCCCCGACCACACTGGACGACGGAACGCTCGCCCCTTCCGCCGTGCTCGGTTCCATCCCCTTTTCTCCGGAAATCTGTATCCCGGCAGCGCACCATCTGTACGATAGCTATTTGGCGAGCATATGGTCCGACTACGGTTTCTGCGATGCTTTCAATATCACTGCGGGAAGCTGGTTCGACCCCGATGTCGTCGGCATCGACGCCGGCCCAAGCATCCTGATGATCGACAATTACCTCAGCGGAGACCTGTGGGCCCGGATTCTGGGAAGTCCGGTCATTCAACGCGGCCTCCAACGCGCCGGGTTCACCGCGCCGCCCCCGGACAACGTGGTAGCCGTCGCCACCTCCGGCACCCAGATCGACGTCAGCTGGACCACGCGCTCCAACTTCGAATCCGGCTTCGTGGTCGAATTTTCGACGGACGGCACGAATTTCAGCGTCGGGGCGACAACGGGTCCGGGCGCCACCACCGCCGCGCTCGCCGTGCAGCCAGGCATAGCCTACGCCGTCCGCGTTCTTACCAATAGCGCCGCTGGGTTCTCGGGCGCGCGTCAGACCGTCTGGGTGACGACCCCGTCGGCAGTCGCCATCAACACGCTGCCCGCAAGCCTCGTGGTCGCACCCGGTCAGGCGGCGACCCTAGGCGTCGCCGCTACCGGCACGGGCCCGCTCACCTTCCAGTGGTATTTTGACGGGAATCCCCTGAGTGACGGCACGGGAATCAGCGGCTCGGCCGCATCCACCCTGCTCCTGAGCGGATCCGGCACCCGTGCGGGCGACTACGCGTGCCTAGTCTCGAATGCGTCAAGCTCGGTGCTCAGCTCTACGGAGCAACTCATGCTCGACGCGACGCCGGACATCGGACGCCTCATCAATGTCTCGTGCCGGGGGACGGTGGGAACGGGGGCCAGCCAAATGATCCTCGGGTTCTACTCGGCAGGCACAGGAACTTCGGGCACCCAGTCCGTCCTCATCCGCGCGTCCGGACCGGCGCTGTCAGCGTTCGGGGTCAGCGGTGTCCTGCCTGATCCGAAGCTCATCCTAAACCAAAGCAATGCCAACGGCTCCTCCACCGTCCTCAGCACGAACGCGGGGTGGGCGGGAAACACCCAGGTGGTCTCGACAGCCGCAGTGGTCGGAGCCTTCGCCTGGCCCTCCTCCAGCAGCCTGGACTCCGCTCTGGTGAGCACGCTTTCGGCAGGCGCTTACACGGCCCAGATAGTCGGGGCGTCGGGAGACACCGGCATCGCCCTTGCGGAGGTCTACGACGCCACCCCGGCCGGTTCCTACATGCCCACCTCCCAGCAGCTGACCAACCTCTCCGTGCGCGATCAGGTCGGCACGGGCGGAGGCATCCTGATCGGGGGATTCGTGATCGGGGGTTCGACGTCGAAGACGGTGCTGATCCGCTCCTCCGGGCCCGCGCTCAGCGCATTCAGTGTCCCCGGGACGTTGCCCGACCCCCGGCTCGAGCTTTACCAGAGCAACAGCGACGGAACGTCGACGCTCCTTGGCTCGAACACGGGCTGGGGCGTCAGCGCGCAGATCGCCGCGGTGGCGGCATCGGTGGGCGCGTTCTCCTGGGGCAGCACTGCGACCGCCGATTCCGCGCTCCTGGTCACGCTTCCCCCCGGCGGCTACACTGCTCAGATCGCAGGGGCCAGCGGCGACACCGGAGTCGCGCTCCTGGAGATCTATGACGTCCAGTAGGGTCTGAACAGGCGTCACCTCGGATCGGCTTATTCCGGTCCCAGGTCGGTGGACAAGCGCCCTCAACGCGCCTTGACTCGGAACTCCCTATGCCAGCCCCCACATTGCCAGCGATGGAAGGCCTAAAATAGTTATGCCCCATGGCGGCGGTTGGTCCGCCTCGTCTGTGCATTGCCCCCCTACCGAGGTTCTCGTCGAATCCCCGCGGAATCGATGGACATCGGTCGTTGCCCGCCGTTGACCAGGCGACACACTCACGAGATACCATGAGATCCAACAAGCCCGGCAGAATCATCATATCCATCGTTTTAATGACCGCAGCCACCCTGCACGCTCAACCTTCGGCTGTTGGAGGGTTGGCCACGCCCCGCCGTTATGGACTGGTGATCCACGGGGGCGCAGGCAACATCAGTACATCGAGCATGGTTGGTGGCGATGAGTCTCTTCACCGAAACAAGCTCAAGGAGGCCTTAGATGCTGGATATGCGGTCTTGGACCGCGGCGGCTCGGCAACCGACGCGGTGCTCGTGTCGATCCAAATCATGGAGGAATCAGCCATGTTCGACGCCGGCCGCGGCTCATACCTGAACGCGGAGGGAGTTTGCGAACTCGATGCCGCCGTTATGGACGGCAGGACCCTGGGAGCCGGAGCGGTCGCCGGACTGCAGCACGTGAAGAGCCCGATCGCGCTTGCGCGCGACGTGATGGAGCGCTCGCCGCATGTAATGCTTATCGGTTCCGGAGCCGAGGAATTTGAAAAATCGCTTGGCCGCGAGCTGGTGCCAAACGAATACTTCCAAAGCGCGGAGCGGAAACTTCAGTGGCAAAAAGCGCATTCCGCAGGCGCCGGATCCAGCTCGGAGAAGCCTCACGGAACGGTCGGCTGCGTCGCGTTGGACAGGAATGGAAACCTGGCGGCCGGGACATCGACGGGCGGCACCAACCTCAAGAGATTCGGCCGCGTCGGCGACTCTCCAATCATTGGTGCTGGCACCTATGCGAACAATGCCACATGCGCGGTGAGCGCAACCGGGGTTGGCGAGTTCTTCATCCGCCAGGTTGCAGCGCACGACATCGCCGCGCAGGTCGAGTATAGGGGAGTCCCGCTCCGGGAAGCCGCTTCCTACACGCTTGCGAAAATCGCGAAGGCAGGCGGTAACGGCGGATTCATAGCGATCAACTCCTCCGGAGACACCGTGATGATTTTCAATACGCCCGGGATGTTCCGCGGTTTCCGGCTATCGGATGGAAGCGGTTCCGTTAAGATATACTCCAGTGAGGACTGAGGCTCCGTAGTGGCGAAGTTTCCCGCACAAGGATTCGACCTTGGCGGACGGTGAGAATTCGCCAGATGCAGCGGAGCGTCGAGATTTGCCGCCGGAAGACCCCGCGTCATAAGTCGGCTTTACATAATCCCATCACTACGCGTTGGGCCAAGGCCATCCACCGACACCAAGCCATTCAGCGTTTCAATGCCGGTTTAGTGGAGCACTTGTTGGTTTAGCACGAACGAAGCGGTGCTAAACTTTTTCTACGAACGTAGAAATGGAGTGCTAAACAACTGCTTGGTTTCACTGCTAAACATCGTCGGATTTCCCGCGTTCAATTCTCACCCGAGCCAATCCCTTCTCGTTACCCTATAAAGTCTTAGGCTATTATGCGCTCGGCCGTTTGCTACCGAAGCATTCAGCCGAAATCACCGAGATCCAATGGGTTCAGCCCTTTCTCACCTTCCATGCGGCGTCTAGTAGTTCGGCCGAATAGGGCGCGGGGACCGCTCCCTCTGAAGCGTAGACGAAAAGGGCACCCTTGAAGATGTTGCTGGCGACGCTGAGCAGGTAGCCGAATGCCACCAGTGCCAAGATCCACAGGACGGCAGTCATCAAGACGAGCACTGGATGGTGCAACAATGCGAATATCAATCCCGCCCCGATAATGAAGGCAAGCGAACCCAGCAGCATGATCCAGCTTCCGATCGCGATGCCGACGTATCCTATCAACGATTCACCCCAGGTCCTCTTCAGCGCGGAGGCGGACGTGCGAAGGAGGGCGAATGGGTTGGCGCATTCTTCCCTGACAATGACAGGGATGACAAAAACTGACGCCACACTCCAGGCCATGCCGACAAATCTCATTATCCACCGACCAACCCAGCCGAGGCGTTTTTCAAGCGCCATGATGTTCAGTCCAACCACTCCAGCGAACATACTCCAAATGAGGATCGCCCGAAGACGGCTATTGGCGAAGCGTAGGCCTTTTCCAATCGACACTTCATCGCCCGCCAACGCCTTGATGATCTCGTGGTAGGATGCGACGTTGAAGAACGTCGCGCAGAACATCGAAGCCAGGTACAGGACCACGAGATAGATATCCGCGGTTGCCGTGGGAATCGCGTGCCTGGTTGAACCGACCGATGGCGTCAACTCGAACAACCGATGCGCTACCGCTTTCCAGTGCTCTAACTGGCCCCAGGCATGTCCAGTCGGCAACAGCACAATGGGCGAAAGAAAGCAGAGTATGACCACGATGGTGGATGCGAATGCCATTGCCGGGAAGAGCAGCAACTTCGGCTGCCGGCCGATGACCTGAATGGAGCTTACGAACAGTCGCCAACTCCGAGAGAATTTGCCGCTTAGATCAGACATGGGATTTCCTGTGGATTAGATTCTGGATTAGATCGTCGATGGAAAGGCCGTGGCTGCGGGCCTCGGCCATGAATCGCGAACCAAGCTGATCCGCCTTGGTTTTGCGGTCCTTGGCAGAAAGCTTAGGGGGCTCGGCTGAAGGCGCCACGAAGCAGCCGCTGCCGCGCTGGGTAGTTATGAGACCAGCGAGTTCCAGCTCGCGATACGCCTTCGCCACTGTGTTCGGGTTGACGTTGAGCTGTTGGTGGAGCGCACGAACGGTCGGCAACTGGTCCTCCGAGCGCAACCGACCGTCTGCAATCGCAGCCTGAACTTGATGGATGATTTGCTTATAGACGGGGACGCCGGAGTGGAATTCGACTGTCCAAGGAGCATTGGCCAAATTCATAATGTACTAGTACATTAGTACACTTTGATGGAAGTCAACGCCTTTTCTGCACAATTGTTGGCCGCATCGGTCTCATGTCACAGTGGCATCTCACTAGGGAGAGGCCCATAACCTCCGTTGTAGCCGTTAAACGACAGGCCGTGGACCGCTGAAAAAATACGGTTCTTCAACCTCCACCCTCTCTGGCACCTGCACAATTCAGGCCAAAAGCCGTTCGAATCCTGTTTGGTGGAGCACCTTGGGGTTTAGCACGGACGAAGGGGTGCTAAACTTTTTCTGCGGACAATAATTTGGGGTGCTAAACCGTACTAGAACAACAAGGCCCAATCAGAATGCATCTCATTGTTTAGTTTATGGTTCGGCTGCTAAACCCACACAAACCCCGTGGGTTTCTAAATGGATGCGCGAGAATTCTTGGGGTGCAAGCCCTGCCAGTTTGACCTTTGCCGGACATAGCTGCGGTCCGATCGCAGCAGCGCCTCTTTTCCATGTCTTGACGGGCTGCGCAAAGGCCCGTCGCCAAATACTTAAGCGGTCCAGATCAACAGGGCTCACCACCATCTATTCTAAACACGGAAAAGCTTGGGATCGCATCGAACCAACGTTTTTGTCTCCTCGACAGCACAACCTCGGCCGGATTTATAGGTCCGGCATGCGTTTACCCCTCACGTTGGCCCTGACGTTCTGCGCGCTGACGGCGGCTGCGGAGCCGCAAAAAATATCATTTACGCGTGTATTCCCTAACGCCGGGCAGATTGGATTATGTATCGCCTCAGCCGATGGCAGCGGCGAGCGCCCATTGTTAGGCAGCCAGGATATGGACTATGATGCCGCGTGGTCACCGGACGGCGCAACGATTGTGTTTACCTCCGAGCGGGAAGGATCGGCGGATCTTTTTCGTGTAAAGCCCGACGGGACGGGGCTGGAGCGATTGACTGACGATCCTGCTTACGACGATCAGGCGGCGTTCTCGCCAGACAGCCGGCAACTGGTATTCGTCAGTTCCCGGAATGGCGGCTTTGCCCATCTATGGATAATGGACCTCGCAACAAGACGCACACGAATGCTGACTTCGGGAGTCGGCGGTGACTTTCGACCGGCGTGGTCACCCGACGGAGAATGGATCGCCTTTTCGTCCGACCGGGAAAGCACCTTGCCGTTCGCGGACGGTCGCTGGGAGCGATTGCAGGTCGTCGACCTCTATGTGGTCCGCACGGACGGCACGGGATTGAGGCGGATCACGGAGCACGGAAATTTTACGGGAAGTCCGAAGTGGGCTGCTGACAGTCAACACCTGCTGGCCTATGCAATGACGGCGGAGCAGACCCTGGCGAACAGGCGCTTCCATCCTGACTCCGGGAACGACACGCGTCTGGTCTTGATCGAGGTTGCGACTGGAAAGACAACCGATGTAGCAGCTGGGCCCGGCGTGAAATTTAACCCATCTTTTGTCGGCAGCACGATAGGCTTCATTAGAAAGGACAACGAAGGACCGGGACCGGGCGTCTACTATGCCGATGGCAAGAGCGGACCCAAGGGAGATATAAGGGCCGCTTCCTGGTCTCCAGATGGTTCGAGGGTAGTGTTTCACAGGAGGGTGACTGCGCCACCAACAAAATGGCGAACGGCCTTCAGCCGCCTATCTGGATATGAGCTCACCCTCACTGGAGCATTACCGTCGTTCAGTCCTTCCGGGGATCGCTTTGTTACGGCCGCATTTCCCACCGATGGAGTTATCGGCGCGGGCATAGCGATCTCTTCCGCTGGAAGTGACACATCCGAGGTGATCTTTCGGGATCCAAAGCGTAACGTCTTGGGCCCCCAGTGGTCGCCAGATGGCGAGACGATCATGTTCGGAATCGGTGATTTCGACGCATTCTTCAATGGCTTCCACGGGAAATTTTTGAAGCATGAGGACCGTGTCGAGGGCGGCGCCCAGGTAGCGTCAATCCGGCCAGATGGCACTGGGTTTCGAGAAGTTACAACAGGACCCAACAACAATGGATTTCCGTCGATGGCGCCCGACGGCAAGCGCTTCGTCTACCGAACCTTCGGGCCCAACGGTGACGGACTTCGGATCATGAACCTTGAAACGAAAGGGGTCATTACGCTAACCGAAGGTTATGACAATTTTCCTCTTTGGTCTCCGAAGGGAGATTTGATCATGTTTTCGCGGCAGGCCCATGGCAGCTACGAGGTCTTTACGATACGACCAGATGGAACAGACGTTAAGCAGCTTACGTTTACGCGGGGAAATGACGCCCACATGACTTGGTCGCCGGATGGCGAGTATATCGCGTTTGCGTCGTCGCGAATGGGTTACAAGGACGAGGGGACGTATACCGATGCCCCGCAGCCCTACGGGGAGATTTTCGTGATGCGATATGACGGCACTGATGTTCAGCAATTGACCGACAACCAATGGGAGGACGGCACCCCAGCCTGGCAGCCGACCGGCCGATTGCAGACGAAGCTTTAGCCAGGTCCCGGTGTCATCGGCTGTCCCAATCCACCCATCATGGGACAGGTATTCACCTACAAACCCGTTTAGCGGTGCGCTTGAAATCCGAGGTCGTTTAGCAGCCCTTGCGCCAAATTTGGGCTTTCGGCCGTTCGAGTCTTGGATGGTGGAGCAGATCGGGATCAAACCGACGACCTCGTCGTTGCGAACGACGCGCTCTATCAACTGAGCTACTGCCCCGTGAGGAAGGGAACTTATCTAGAAACCAGAGCCTGCAAGTCCACACCAATCTTGGGGCGGCCCCTATGAAACCCTCGCATGGTCGCCCTCGCCCCCCATGCGTGCAAAGATCATCTTCCCGGCGCCGGTGGGCAGGAGGCTGATGATCTCGACGGCGACATGCTGGCCGATGTGCGGGCGCCCGCCGGTGACGACGACCATGGAGCCGTCGGAAAGATAGCCAATGGCCTGGCCGTCCTCCTTGCCGGGCTTCACGAGCTCGACCTCAAGCCTCTCGCCGATCATCAGCTCCGGCTGGAGCGATTTTGCGAGCTTGTTCAGGTTTAGCCAGGGAATCCCCTGAAATTCGGCCATCTTCGCCAGGTTGTAGTCCGTTGTGAGGAGCTTGGCCCTCATCGACTGGGCCAGAAACACGAGCTTCGCGTCGACATCCTCCCTCTTCGTCACCTCGCTCTCCGTGATCCGGATGTCGAGCGTCTTGATCGCGCGCAGGGCGTTCAGGACGTCCAGCCCTCGCCTGCCCCGGGCCTGCCGCAGCGGGTCCGTCGAATCCGCGATCGACTGGAGCTCATTGAGGACGAAGCGCGGAATCACGAGGGCGGCGCTTAGGAAGCCCGTCTCGCAGACGCGCGCAATCCTCCCGTCGATGAGGACGCTCGTGTCCACGACGACCAGGGGAACGTCCACCTCGTGAGGGACGAACCGCACGTAGGGTATGACGAGGTTGAACTCGTCCTTTCCCCTGAGCGCGATGACGGTGCCCAGGTACGCGCAGACGAGGAACAGCGCGAGCCTGGCGAGGTATAGCATCTCAGGGTCGCCCTCGGAGAAGAGGGGGGAGGTGGCGACCATGTAGGCGATCAACGAGCCGACCGCTATGCCGAAGGTGAGCGCGGAGAGGCCCCTGAGCGAGAAGCCCTTGAGCATCACGTCGACCAGCACGACTAGCGTGCCTATGAAGAAGCCGACCGAGGCCGCGGTCACCCGGTAGGCGTCCCATTCCCGGATCGTGTAGCAGACGAGCCAGCCGGCCGCCGTGCACAGCAGGATGAACACGATGCGTATGGGCAGGAGCGTCTTGTTCATGGCCTTGGCGCGGAGCCCCTTCCAAAGATCAGGAAGGCTACGATCGGGGCCGCGATGAACGCCGCCATCACCCAAAGGATGATGGCACGCGTGCGGCGGGCCCGTGCGTCGATCCTGGCGTCCTCTGGGGTTAGCGGATCCATCTCGATTGCCCTAGAGGCAACCCGACCGCCCGACAAAACGCAATCCCACGAACGGCTCGACAGCGGGGGGGTAATTTGCGTGTTTGCGGGAGGCCATGCTGGAACAGATCACAATCCTAGCCCCCGGCCTCATCGGGGGTTCCGTGGCGCGCGCGGCCAAGTCACGGGGGGCGGCGCGCAGGGTCGTGGTCTGGGCGAGGCGCCCGGAGACGCGGCTTGCGATCGGCGAACAGCCTTGGTGCAGCGCGACATGCGAAACTCCCCAGGAGGCGGTGAAGGGGTCGGACCTGGTCGTCATCGCCGCCCCGGTCGACCGGATCGTGCCCCTCGCCCATGAGGTCGCCCTCTTCCTGAAGGACGGCGCCATCGTGACCGACGTCGGCAGCGTGAAGGGCACCATCTGCCGGGAGGGCCCGCAGGCCGTGGGGGCGAAGGCCCGCTTCGTCGGCTCCCACCCCATGGCCGGCTCGGAGAAGACCGGCTGGGAGCACGGCAGGGCCGACCTTTTCGAGGGCCGGACTTGCTTCGTGACGCCCGCCGTCGCGTCGCCCGAGGAGGCCGCCGCCAAGGTGGTGCGGTTCTGGCGCGACCTCGGCGCCGAGGTGGTCACGGTGGACCCCGACAAGCACGACGAGATCGTGGCCCACATCAGCCACCTTCCCCAGGTGCTCGCGTCATCGCTATGCGCCTTCCTCTCGACCAAGGACCACTCCTGGCGCAACTACGCCGGCGCGGGCCTGCGGGACACGACGCGCATTGCCGCCTCCGACCCCAAGCTCTGGAGGGGCATTCTCGAGGAGAACCGCGACGAGGTCCTGCGGGCCCTCCGGCACTTTGAGGACGAGCTTCACGCGCTCAAGTCCGCGCTGTCCAACCGCGACTACGTCGAGGTGGCAGCGAGGCTGGAGCGCGGCCGGGAGTACCGGAACAGGTTCCGCCCATCCCCGTGAGCCAGCAGCTGCCCGACATCCTCGCCGTCAAGCCGTTCGTGATGCCCGTGCGCGGCGGCGCGAGCGTCCCCGGCTCGAAGAGCCTCACGAACCGCGCCATGCTGCTGTCGGCCCTCTGCGACGGCCCGGTGACCCTCACGGGGGCGCTCTTCAGCGAGGACACGGCGATCATGGCGGAGGCCCTCCGGCTCCTCGGCTTCACCGTGGAGGCCGACGAGTCCTCGCGCAGGATCCGCATCGACGGCCGTGGCGGCGCCGTCCCGGTCGCGCAGGCCGAGCTGTTCACCGGCCTGGCCGGCACCGCCGCGCGTTTCCTGACCGCGCTCTGCGCGTCTTCGAAGCGCGGCACCTACAAGATCGACGGTGTCCCGCAGATGCGCAGGCGGCCCATGCGGGGGCTGATCGACGCCCTCAGGGCCCTCGGGGCCGACATCCGCTGCCTTGGCGCCGAGGGGTTCCTGCCGGTCGAGATCCACGCCCGCGGCCTGCGCGGTGGGCCCGTCTCCATTGACGCACGCGAGAGCACCCAGATGCTCTCGGCGCTCCTCATGGTGGCCCCGCTCGCCGAGAGAGCCGTCGTCGCGACGCCGGTGGGCGGGGTGCGCCGGCCGTTCGTGCGGATGACGGTTCGCCAGATGGCGCAGTTCGGAATCAGGGGCGACCCCGCCGGGGATGGGGACACGATAGAGGTGCCCCAGGGCTCCTACCTCTCACCCGGCGAGTACAGCGTCGAGCCGGACGCCACGAGCGCAAGCTACCTCGCCGCCCTGCCCCTTGTCGTCGGGGGCTCGGTCACGCTCGACGCCCTGCGCCCGGCCGCCGAGAGCCTCCAGGGCGACATCCGCTTCCTTGACGTCCTCACCCACTGCGGGGCAGTCGTCGCCGGCGAGCGCGACGGCATCACGGTCTCCTTCGGGCCCTTCGGCAAACGCCGCGGTGTCTCCTACGACTTCTCCGAGTTCTCGGACACTTTCCTCACGCTGGCCGCGATCGCGCCGCTGCTGGACGGGCCGACCCGGATCTCCGGGATAGCCCACACTCGGAAGCAGGAGACGGACCGCGTCGCGTCGATGGCCGTCGAGCTTCGCCGCCTGGGCCAGGGCGTCACGGAGACCGACGACGCGCTCGAGATCCACCCGGCCCCGTTCCGCAAGGGCGTGACCGTCGAGACCCACGGCGACCACCGCTTCGCGATGAGCTTCGCCGTCCTCGGCTGCCGGGACACGAAAGGGGACGGCACGCCCTGGCTCGCGATCGCCAACCCCGGCGTCTGCGCAAAGACCTTCCCGGGATTTTTCACATTGCTGGACGAGCTCCGCGCGAGATCGTCCTAATTGATGGTCAAGAAGCCCTTTATCATCGTCGCGATCGACGGCGGCGCGGCCTCCGGCAAGTCCTCAACGTCGCTAGCGCTCGGCGAGCGCTTCCACCTGCTGCATTCGGACACGGGCTCGTACTACCGGGCGCTGACCGCCGAGATGATGCGGCTGGGGGTGTCGCCGGACGACCTCGCCGCCGTCAGGGCGGCGCTCGGCGGCCTGAGGCTCGGCACCCGCGTCGTGGATCGCTCCGCCCGAATCGAGATATCCGGGAGGCAGCCCGGCGGGGAGATCCGAAGCCGCGAGGTGAACGACGCGGTATCCCATTTTGCCGCGATCCCGGAGCTGAGGACCGCACTTCTCGAGTTTCAGCGCGGCCAGGCGGACGTCGCGAGGAAGGGCGGGTTCCGGGGCCTAGTCATGGAGGGGCGCGACATCGGCTCGGTCATCTTCCCGGACGCCGACGTGCGCTTCTTCCTCCACGCCGACCCGAAGGAGCGCGAGCGCCGGCGCGTGAGGCAGGGCCAGCACGACCGGGTCGCCGAGAGGGACCGGATCGACTCGTCGCGCAAAACGGCCCCCCTGTCCTGCTCCGAGGGCGCAATCTCGATTGACACCACCCGCCTCTCCATCGCGGAGGTGACCGATGCGATGGCCGCGGTCGTCGACCGCGCCTTCGGGGCCTCATGAACGCCAGC
This sequence comes from Opitutaceae bacterium, assembly GCA_003151515.1. GTDB lineage: Bacteria > Verrucomicrobiota > Verrucomicrobiia > Opitutales > Opitutaceae > Palsa-1447. The sequence continues at coordinate 51,640 of PLXS01000002.1, read as the reverse complement.
CACGCCCAGCTCGAGATGGAGCCGGTGTACGGCTTCTTCCACACCCTCTGCCAGCTCGCGCACCAGATGTTCTTCCGCGGGGACGTCGCGGGCATCGGGAACCTTCCGCGCACCGGCGGCTACATCGTGGCGGCGAACCACGCGAGCCACCTCGACCCCCCGATCGTCGGGCAGTTCCTGCCGCGCCAGGTCGCCTTCTTCGCCCGCAAGACGCTGTGGAAGCCCGGGCTCGCCGCGTGGTGGCTCGACAAGGTGGGCACGATCCCCGTCGACCGCGACGGCGGCGTGAGCCTGGACGCCGTCAGGCGGGTTCTCCAGGCGCTCTCCGCGGGAAGGGTCGTCATCATGTTCCCCGAGGGGACGCGCTCGCTCGACGGCAGGCCCCAGACGCCGAAGCCCGGAATCGGGCTTCTCGCCTGCAGGGCCCAGGTCCCGGTCGTACCGGCAAGGGTGTTCGGTTCGTTCGAGGCCTACGGCAAGAAGGGGTCCCTGCACCTCGGCACCCCGGTCTCCGTCACCTTCGGTCGGCCGCTCGGGCCCGCCGAGTTCGACAACCCTGCCGACGGCAAGGAGCGCTATGCGAACGCCGCAAAGCGGATCATGGCGGCCATCACGCGAATCGGGCCGCCGAGCGTGGCGGTCGTCTAAGGCCCTAATCCAGGCCCGCCGCCTTGCGCGCCCGAGCGATGACCTGCGAGGCCACCTTCCTCGCGCGAACGGCGCCGTCCGCGAGCACCCTGTCGACGTAGCCGGGGTCCGCGACAAGCTCCCCGCGCCTGGCGCGGGCGGCCGCAAAGTAGTTCCAGTAGTGCTCAAAGAGCACCTTCTTCAAGTCGCCGTATCCGAGTCCGCCGGCCCTCAGCCGCCCCTCAAAGTCGGCGGCCACCCCCGCCGGCGCGACGAGCTTCAGGAGCTGGATGCAGAGATTCCTGTCGGCGTCCGGCTTCGGCTCGGCCGGGGTGCGGCTGTCCATGACGATCGACATCACCTTCTTGCGCAGGGCCTTCTCCTCCCCGAATATCTCGATCGTGTTACCGTAGCTCTTGCTCATCTTCTGGCCGTCGAGGCCCGGGACCGTCGCGACGTCGGCCCGGATCACGGCCTCCGGCACCACGAGCGTCTCGCCGTAGGCCTGGTTGAACTTGATCGCGATGTCGCGGGTCATCTCGAGGTGCTGCCTCTGGTCCTGACCCACTGGGACGGCGTTCGTGTCGTAAAGCAGGATGTCCGCGGCCATGAGGACCGGGTACGCGAAAAGGCCGAAGTTGGGCGAGATTCCCTTCGCCGTCTTGTCCTTGTAGCTGTGCGCCCTCTCCAGCAGGCCCATCGGGGTGAGGCTACCGAGCATCCAGGTGAGCTCACACACCTCGTGGACGTCGCTCTGGCGCCAGAACACCGATTTTGCCGGGTCAAGACCGCAGGCGAGCCAGTCTATTGCGATCCCGCGCGTGAGGGCGCGGCGCTCGGCCGGGTCGGTGACCGTGGTCATCGAGTGGTAGTCCGCGATGAAGTAGTAGCAGTCGCCCTGCGCCTGCGCCTCGATGGCGGGCTTCATGGCGCCGAAGTAGTTGCCGATGTGGAGGGCGCCCGATGGCGTTATGCCGGTCAGCGTTCGCATGTCAGAATCTGCGGGAGACGAAGCTCACGGCCTGGCGGAACCGCGCGATGGTCGCCGGCGCAAGGACGCCCCCAAAGGCGATGGCCGGCATGACGAGCGACCTGGGCCCCAAGATGGCGCCCGGGTTCAGGACCGCGTTGCAGCCCACCTCCGCCCCGTCGCCCAGGATGGCTCCCAGCTTCCTAAGTCCAGTGGCCACCGGCCCTTGCGGCAGGTGCACGACGACCTCCTTCTGGTCCAGGCGAAGGTTCGAGCAGATGGCACCGGCGCCCAGGTGGGCGCGGTTTCCAAGCACCGAGTCGCCGACGTAGTTGAAGTGCGCCGCCTGCACCCCGTCCATCAGCAGGCAGTTCTTGAACTCGCTGGAGTTGCCGAGGATGCATCCCTCGCCGGCGATCACGTTGCCGCGGATGAACGCCCCCGGCCGGATCTGCGTGCCGGCCCCGATCCACACCGGTCCGATGATGGTCGCGTGGCCCGGAAGCTTTACCGAGGGGTCGATGTGGACGGGGCCCTCGATGGTGACCCCCGCGGACGAATGCCGCAGCGCCGGCCCGAACCGGTGCGCCGCCAGCGCCGGCCCGATCTGCCTCACCCATTCCCAAGGTAGCGCGTCCGGCAGGAAGAACGGCCGGAAGTGCGCTAGGGACTCCGGGAGCGTGAAATAGTCGGAAGCCTTCAAGGGACATCGAGCGTGGACAAAAAACCCGCCGGTTGACAGCGGGTTTTTTTTGACGCGGCGGGCCCTACGGGACCGGCTTCCAGCTCGCATCCGGGTCGAAAAGGGTCATCTCGGAGGCTTCCTTCGCACTGCCCTCGCCGAGGTTACACTGGTAGACCCTTCCCCACTGGTTCACGATGAAGGTCATGACGCCGGACTCTCCCCAGTGCGCGGGATAAGCCACGAGGGCGAAGCCCGCGATTAGGTTGCCGTTTATGACGTAATTGTAGGCACCGCCGGGCGCAGCGGGTCCCTGCGCCGTCAGGAGCTTGAAACGGTACCCGTGGAACGGCTGCGGCTCGCCCTCGGCGGTCTTTCCGCCGTAGCCCTCGGCGCGGGCTTCCGCCACGAGAGGCCCGAGGGGGCTCTGGACCTCGCCGGGCCCGGCCGGCCAGCAAAGGCCGTCCTTCTTGCCGGGCGTGCTCTTCAACCGCTGCGCGAACTTGAGGACGCCGCTCCCGTCCCTGTCCTCGGAAGCGTACTCCCTCTGGGCCAGCACGTAGGCGCGGCAGACGCCTATCGCGGTCGCCTCGCCCTCGCCTATCCTCCGGTTGAGAATCTCCTCCTTGCCCGCAAGCGTGTCGAAGAGCCACGCCCCGTCCTTCTTGACGATCGGGATCGGCATCGGCCAGTTCTTTGCTCCGACGTCGAGGATGTAGCAGTCATCCGCCTTGCGCACCATGTGCGAGAACTGGCCGATCGCCTTCGCGAAGGCGGCAAACTCGATGTCGTCCTGCCTGGCGTCTCCCGACAGGAGCCCCTTCACCTCGGGGCCGAAGAGCGCGTCGAGCGCGGCGCGGTCGCCCGACTTGGCCGCGGCGGCCAGGGCCTGGGCTGCCTCCTCAGGCGTGCTGAAACGGCGCTGCGCAATCTGGTTTGTCGCGTCGGCGCGAAGGCCGGACGCGGGTGCGAAGAGGAGGGCAAGGGCGGCCGCGGCGCGTGTCAGGGCGCGGACGAGGAAGAGTGTGGGTTTCATGGTTCCGGGGTTGGGCTTGCTAGCGGCGGTCCCTGCCGGCCGGCGCTGGCGTCGACGAGCGCGACGAGGGTTCCGCCCTTGCCGGGGCCGCGGCCCTAGCAGGGGCGACCGGTGCCTTGCGGCTCGTCTGCCCGCGCGTGCTGTAGTCGCGCGTCTGCGTTCCGCGGCTGTACCCGCCGAAAAGCGATCCTTGCGGCGCGGGTGTCCTCGGGGACGGTGTGCTGTACCCGCGGTAGTCCGGGGTGGAGCGCTCGACCTGGGCCGGGCGGGACACCGGGGCCGCCCCGCGCGGAGCCGCCACTCTGCGGGTGGGCTCGGGCCTCGCGCCGGCAATCGGTCTTGGCCCGGCGGCGGTCACGGTCGGCCGGTAATAGTTGCGCACGAGCTCGCGGCCCCGAACGGCGTCGGGATGCCAGCGCCGTCCGCCGCCGCCCGCGCCCGCCCACTCCCTGCGGTAGGCCCAACCGCGCTGCCACGGGCCCATCCAAATCCCGAAGTCGTCCCAGTCGCACTCGAAGCCGAGCCAAGGGCCAACGGGGTATCCGACTCCAAAGGTTAGGAAAGGGCCCTCGTCGCCCGCCGGGGCGTCGTAGACATCGTCGGCGTCGTACTCGGGCACATAGATCATGTTCGGATCCGTGGGGACGATGCGGATGTCGTCGCCCTCCATGACGACCTGCTGCTGGGGCGTGTCCACCAGTGTGCCCGCCGCCCTGGCCTTGGCCCGCTGCTGCTGCACCGACTTCATCACGTCGGCTGGCTGCATCGCGAAGGCGGCGCCAAGCGTCTGCGTCCAGTCCAGGTTGTCGTTCATCCACTTCAGGACGCCGGGATAATGCGCGAGCCCCTTCACGCTCGGGTCCCAGGTCTGTGAATCGATCCCCGCCGGGTCCCCGCCCGTGGCGAGGTACTGCGCGGCAAGGCTGATGTCCGAGGGAAAGGTCGATGCAGGCAGAATGAGAGCGACGAGCGGGTCGGGGTAGAGCGCGATCGGCCCAACGAGCTGGTCAAGCTGCTCCGGGGTGTACTGCGTGCTCGGCGCCTGCGCGCCCAGGGACGCCGCGAGGCAGAGGGCGAGCAGCGTGCAGAAGGAGGTTTTCATGAGTTGCCGGTATAATATGAAAGACAGTCCCGGGGGTCCTTTGGTTGCGTGCCATCTTCACTATTCTTGACAGGAATGGCGAGAATCATCCCCCGCGTCCCCGTATCCGCCCGGGATCGTCGCCGGCCGCGGGCCGTTCGCACTCCGCGAGGATCAGGCTCATCTGCACCGTGTCGAAATACACGCCGTCGAAGCGCATCGCGTTCCGCTTGAGCGCCTCCCGGGTGAAGCCCGCGCGCGCGTAGAGCCGAAGCGCGCGCTCGTTGTCGGCCCGCACGTCGAGCTCTATCCGGGTGATTCCCTTCGCCCTGGCCTTCTCTATGCAGGCGTCCAGGAGCGTGGCCCCGATCCCCTGCCCCCGGTACCCGGCAAGGACGCCCATGCCGAGCTTGCCGCAGTGTGAGACGGCCTGCGCGATGGAGGGGGCGACGTCAGCCCAGCCCACGACGCGCTCCCCGTCCAGCGCCACGAACTGCGCCACGTCGCTCTGCACGTTGCCCAGGACGTACGCAGTGACGCTTTCCAGGGGAGGCGCCTCGGTCATGGCGATGTACCTCCTCTCGCGCGCGACGGCATCGATGCATTCGCGGAAGCTCTCGGCGTGGGCCGCCAAGATGGGCACGATTGTCACCTGGCCTCGCATGCGGGCTGGAGATTGGCCCGTGCGCCACTATGGCGCAAGCCGGGGCCCGCCGCTCCAGCTTAAGACTTGCCCACATCCTCCGGGTGCTTCGTCCAGTATTCCGCGTGCAGCTTCAAACCCTCCTCCTCCATGAGCGGCCCGAGGACCTTGATGGAGGGGGATATGCGGCTGATTATCTCACGGCTGGTCAGTGGATTGGGCTGGGGAGTCACGCCCATGGTGCGCTCAAAGGGTATCTCGGAGACGCCGTAGACCACGCGGCCGATGCCCGCGAAACAGATCGCCCCGCAGCACATGGCGCACGGCTCGGTGCTCGTGTACAGCGTCGACTGCGAGAACGTTTTGCGGTCGATCCTGGGGCTGAATCCGGAGATGATCCCCATCTCGGCGTGCTTGGTGATGTTGCCGGTCGAGTGAACGCAGTTGGAGAACTCGGCGATGATCTTGTGGTCCTTCACCAGCAGCGCCCCGAACGGGCCGCCCCCGTGAGTCGTCGCATATTCCGCAAGCTCGTACGCCCGGGCCATGAACTTCCTGTCCTCGGCGGTGCACGCGGGGTCGTCGATCGAGGCGGCCCGGTCGGCGGACCTGAGGCTGGGCGCGGCCGCGAGGAGAAGCGGCATCAGCGCAAGGACGGGAAGCAGCGAGTGGCGCATGGTGCTACGGCCGCATTAAGGATGCCAAGCTTCCTCCGAATCCAAACGTACAGAGCTCCCGGCAATCACGGTCAGGGCTCCGTTTAAGATGGGAGCGGGCGGATTCCTCCAGGCAGGTGAACCCGGGTCGCGGCGGATGGATTCACGCGGGATCGCCGGTTCGTCTCGGCGTCGCCGTCCGGCCGGGGAAGGTGAGTTCAGCAATTCCACTCTTGTCGATGTTCCCAAGGCCCAGGGCGACGAGGCGGTCGTACTGGGCCTTTGTTGCGGCCGCCAGCGGCAGGTTGAGCCCCGCGCCTTCGGCAAGCGCGAGGGCGATGCCGCTGTCCTTGGCCGCGTGCGCGGCCGAAAAGAAGCAGGCATGGTCGCGGTTGACCATGTCCTCCCCGTCCGTGGTGACAATGCGGGAGGCGGCGCCTGTTTGAGAGAAGACCTCGATAAGCGCATGCAGGTCGAGGCCAAGGGCGGCGCCCAGGCCGAGCCCCTCGGCCAGCGCCGCGGTGTTAATGTTCATGACCATGTTGACCAGGGCCTTCACCTGCGCGGCCGTTCCGGCCGGTCCGAGGTAGCGAAGCAGCCTTCCGTGGTCGCTGAGCTCCGAGAGAATGGGCTTGAGCCCGTCAAACACGGGTTTTCTGCCGCTGCACATGAGGTAAAGGGTGCCGTTGCGGGCCTGGGGTATGCTCGACGCCATGCAGGCTTCGAGCGACGAGGCCCCGGCCCTTTCTGCGGCAGCCTCGATCTCAACGTGGACCGCAGGGCTTATCGTGGCGCAATTGACAAAAGTCTTGCCCGCGGCGCCGATGAGAAGGCTGTCGCCCGAGGCGGCAAAGACCGCGCGCTGGGCATTGTCGTCGGTGACGACCGTGAAGATCACATCGGCGGCGGCCGTGACGGACGACAGGCTCCTGCAGGCGACGGCGCCGAGCTCGCCCGCGATTGTTTGGGCAGTCGGCGCATCGCGGTCAAAGACTGCGGCGACAGGATAGCCGCGGTCCTTCAGGCAACGGGCCATGTTGGCGCCCATGCGCCCGACGCCGACAAATGCGATTTTGGGGTTCACTGGATCGGATGTGGTCAGGTTGAGGGGTTGGCTTGATTGGATCCTATTTCGAAGCGCAGGTGCGCAGGGCCTTCTTCCAGGTCCTCTCTATGATGCCGCGCAGCGCCTTTGCGTCCCCCCAGCTGTCCGGGAGCTGAGCAAGATTATAGCCGCCGCGGACCGGACCCAACTCCGGGCACGCGAATATCTCGTGACCCTGCTGATCGATGGCCAACCACGTCTGGATGGTCTTCTCAAGAACCGGCAGCCACTGGATGAACTCGGTGGAAAGCCTGTTGGAACCGTCAGTGACGGGGACCTGGCAATGATGGCCGTTGAAGGGGCGGAAATGGAACTGGCGGGCATGCTGGATTAGGGCGGGATTTTCGATGAGGCGCTCCCAATAGGGCGGAGCGAGGTGTTTGACCACGGCGATATGCGAGAAATCCCAGGTCATCGGCAGGAGCCGGCCGGTGGCCCGTTGGTAGGCGCCCGCGATGGCGTAAGTCTTCTCCGGAGTCTCGGTGCAGGTATCGCGGTGGACTTCGATGTCGCAAGGAACCCCCAGTTCGTCGCCTGCACTTATGATCCGCACCGCCATGCGCACGGCCTCGCCGACCGGCGTGTCGTGGTTGCCCAGCTGAACATTGATGCGCAGGGCCCCGCCTTCAATGTTGCGTTTAATCAGGTCGCGAAACTCCGCGGGATTCGCCGACGAGACGTAGCCCACCGTGCAAAGGTCGTGTTTGATGGCAAGGCGGCCGTGCTCCTTGTCGATGGCGTATGAGAAGCCGTCAAAACCGGCATCCTTGATCGCCACGATCTTTCTCTCCAAGGACCACTCCCGCCTCGCGCTAGGGTGGTCCCAAAGCGTCCATAAATTGGCAATCAGGCGCAGGCGGGGCGGAGTCGCGTTTGGGGCCATGGATTCTCCGGTGGGGGGTCGGGTTTGAAGGCCATCATGCCTTTGGGGATGAAGGCCTATGGCGCCGGTGGAAATGTCATCCGCCGAAGGATGGCCTCGCTGCTCCCCATTGGCACGAGTGCGACCGACTCAAGCTTGTTCGTGTCGAGGTTCAGCATCCTTATCTTCAAATCCTCGGGCGCCACGTCCCATGGATACCTGGGGTCGCTCTTCGGTTTGGGGGCAAGCTCGTAGGAGAGCGCATTCGGATTCTCTGCGAGCTTGGGCAGGGCGAAGCGTGCCGGCGCCCACTCCACCGGGAAAAAGAAGTAATCGTGGAAGCCCGCCAGCGGGTAATCCTTGGCCGCCCTCCTGATCGCCGGGATCGGCATGGCGTAAAGGAGCGGCCCTCGCCTCACGTAGAACTCGCCGTTGTTGCATGGGACCGGCCGCGCGTCCGAATCGAGCGCGAGGCTCAGGGCGTCCCCTGCCGCCCACCGCTTGGTCACGAGCAGCCAACCGCCGGAGCGGAGGATCTCCGCGCCCGGGCAGTTCGTTTCGACCCGGGTGGCCCACGTCGGGACCCGCACATGGAGCGAGAATGGCACCGGCGCCTCCGGATCCACGCGGACAACGACCTTGTCCGAGAAGGGGTAGCTTGTCTCCTCCGTGAGCCGGACCCCCACGCTGTTGACGGCGGTGCGGACCGTGCACGGGCCGTAGAGGACCATCGCGAGCCCGTCCGGCGCGCGCATCCACATGTTTCGCACGAAAATCGCGCCGATCTGCGTGAAGTTTGGCGCGCAGCAGTTCGCAACGTCCTCGTGCGCCGGCGAGAAGATGCACCGGTTCATGATGGCGCCGTCGATCCTGTAGATGTTGTCCGTCGTCACGTAGTCCACGCCCTTGCCGTCGGAGAGGCGCGAGCCCTGGACCGAGTTGTAAAAGGTGGTCTCCGCCCGCTCGGCAAAGTTGGCCTGGCCGGTCTTCTGGGCGGCGCTCAAAAGCGAGGTCATCCATTCCTTCTCCCCGCAGCCTTCATATCCGCCCGTGTCGGGATCCGTCGGCTTGTTCGCGATGAACTCATTGGACACCGGGCCGCCCGTGGGCGACACGTGGGGCCATGCCTTCTCGAAGCCCTCAGCGCTGGCGGCCATCAGCACCGGATCAGCCGTCACGTAGGCTGCCCAGATCGGCACGCGTAGGTGCTCGTAGGTCGTGGCCCCGTGGCCCATCAGGGGGCGATCGCTGCGCAGCAGGTTTTGGAGCGAGATGTCCGTCGACGTGTCCCGGGAATAGTCCCGGTAGAGGAACACGCCGAAATCCCGGTAGGCCGGATTGCCCGTGAGGTCGTAGAGGCGCTCCATCACGTCCACGAACATCAGGTTGTGGCTTTGGGTGCCCACGCCGAACGGGTCGCTCACGCCCTCCCTGTAATGGCTCATCGTGAGCTGCACCGCGCGCTCGACCGCCCTGAGCACGTCCTCGCGCCCGGTGGCCTCGTAGTATGCGATGAGGCCCCGGAAGATGGTGGTCTGCGTCCACAGTTCCCCGTTGTCGACGGCACCGGACGACCAGCGCAGGGTCGGCCCGTAGATGCCCATGTAGCCGTCCTGATCCTGGGTCTTGAGGAGGTGCGCCACCCGTTCGTCAGCCAACGCGCGCAGTTCCGGCTCCCCGCTCAGGATTGAGAGCATCGTGTTGCCGCTGCGCCAGTTGCCCTCCGTCTCGCCCTTCCACCACGCGCCCTCGGCGCCGCCCCAGCTGCCGCCGCCGGCGTTCTGGATCCGGTCGGGCAGGTTTCGGCCGTCTCCGAAGATGTCCGCCCCGCAGGTCATGGGCGCGACCTCCGGCATATGCCCGGCGAATCCGTCCCTTAGGTCGCGCACTATCTGCTCGTGGATCCATCCGGTCGGCATGACCTCGCCGAAGCGCAGCAGCCTGAACTGCGGCTCGACCGCATACGTAGCTGACTCGGCCCGCGTCCAGGGCGCCTGAAGGGCGGCGCATGCGAGGACACAGAGCATCGTGAGCGGACCTGGGCGGACGGATGATTGGGGCGTCTTCATGGGAGCACCTGTCGGGGACCGCTTAACGGGAAAGCGCACGCAGGACGAGGTTCATCGCGGGGTCAGCCAATCCACGCGCGCTCGATCCCCTCCAGGGACCGGCCCTTGGTCTCCGGGACGAACTTCAAGACAACCGCGATCAGCACCGCGCAGAAGGCCGCGTACGCGTAGAACGGGAACGCGTGGCTGAAGTGCCGCACGAACCAGGAACCCTTGGCGTCCATGAGAGGGAAGGTCTGCGTCACCACATAGTCGGCCGTCCAGAGGAAGAAGGTCGCAAGGCCCATGGCCCTCCCGCGCACGGTGGTCGGGAATATCTCCGCCAAGATGACCCAGGTGACCGGCCCGACGGAAAGGCCGAACGACGCGATGTAGGCCACGATCACGAGGAGCATCCATCCGCCCGCCGCGGCCGGGTCCGCCACCAACTGCGCCATCCCCCCCATCGCGAGAAGTGCGAGCCCCATCCCGGCGGTGCCGAGAATCATGAGCGGCCTCCTCCCCCACTGGTCCACCGAGGCGATTGCGATCACGGTGAAGATGACGCAGGAGCCGTTGATGATCACCTGCTGAAGGAGGCCCGCGTCGACACCCGTCGACGCGCTCAGGCTCCGGAAGATGGTCGCCCCGAAGTACATGAAGACGTTGATGCCCGTGACCTGCTGGAGGATTGCGAGCGCGATGCCCAGGACAAGCGGGTAACGCAGCTTGCTCGAGAACAGCGAGACGCGGGAGGCCTCCTCGGCCAGGATCGCGTTCCGGATCTCGTCGAGCTCCGCCTCGCAGGACCCCGCCCCCCTGACCCGCTCCATGATGCTCCTGGCCTCGCCCTCCCGCCTCATCTCGACGAGCCAGCGGGGGCTCTCGGGTATGCGCAAAAGCATCAACCCGAAGAACACCGAGGGCACGATTCCCGTGGCAAACATGCAACGCCACCCCGTGGAGATGAGCCACGCCTGGTCGCCCCAGCCGGCGATCACGTAGTTGACACAGGATGTCGCCGCGATCCCGAGGACGATCGCGATCTGATTGACGGCAACCAGCCGGCCCCGCACCCGCGCCGGGGCGATTTCGGCGATATATATGGGCGTCGCGATCGACGCGACGCCGATGCCGACCCCGCCGAGGAACCGGAAGGCGATGAAGACCCACACTTGGCTCGGAAGGGCCGTGCCCACGGCCGACGCGAGGAACAGGACGGCTGACAGGAACAAGGGGAGCCTGCGGCCGAAGCGGTCGGAAAGCGGCCCGAAGCAGAGCACCCCCGCGGCGCAGCCCAGAAGCACGCAGCCCGACACCCAGCCCTTCATGAAGTCGCCCAGGGCGAACCGCGCGGTCAGCGGCTCGATCGCGCCCGAGATGACGCCGGTGTCATAGCCGAAGAGAAGGCCGCCCAACGCGGCGACCAGGCAGACCGGCACCAGGTACCGGAAGTTCACCGCGGTGGGGGGCGCGTCCATGGGGACCCCGCCTACCACCAGGACGCGCCGACATAGGCCGGCTTGGGGAGGGTCCAGGCGGGAACGGCCGGAGCCAGCTTCGAGAGCTGGTCGTCAAGGCGGGCCATGGACGACGGCGGATCACCCAGGTCGGGAACGGCGATGAGCTCGCCGTCGCGCTTCGCGGACTCGTGCGCAATTATGCCCGGGATGTTGTAGCGGGCCGCCGCCCACGCGTGGTTGGGCGGGAGCGCGCCGGACGTGCATGCGCGCACAAAGTCGTCGACCAGGAAGAGGTGCGAGCCGTAGTGCCCCGTGGGAAGGTTCACGAGCTCAGCCGGCAGCCGCCACTTCGGGTGCACAGGCGCCATCCCCGAATGAAAGTCGTATTGCGTGCCGTCCGCAATCTCGGCCACGGCGCCGGCGCCGTCCGGCACGCCGGGGCTGCAGCGCAGCAGGTCGCCCAGGGGCGTCACCTCGCGCGCATGGTTGACCCACACCTCGCCGTCGGGCTGCTCCTCGAAGCACCCCTCGGTGCCGAAGATGCTCAGGCGCACCGAGCGCCCGCCCCAGTGGCCCACGCGCCGAAGCTCGTTTATGCGCGCGCTGCCCCCGTCGCTCGTGCGGAACAGGGCGGTCTCGTTGCTGAAGGCGTTGTCCCAGAGGTTGAGCCCCTTGCCGAAGATGCCGTCGCCGCTCTGATCCACCTGGCCCAGGCAGGAGACCCGCGTCATGCGGGCCCCGGTCACGCTTACGATCATGCTCATCGTGTGCGTCGGGTAGAGCATAGGGGGAACCCCCGCCGTCCGCTTCCAGTCGGGTCCGCCGCTGTACTCGTAGGCCTGGTAGAAGCCGTGCGACATGTCGTGAATGTACTCGCCCTCGCCGTAGACGAACCGGCCGAACCTGCCCCGACGCCACATCTCGCGGCAGAAGATCGCCGAGGGATAGTAGTAGCTGGTCTCGCCGAGCATGTACGTGAGCCCGGTGCGCCTCACGGTCTCCACCAGCTCGCCCAGCTCATCCAGCGTGAACCCCGCGGGCACGCAGGAGTACACATGCTTTCCGGCCTTGAGCGCCGCGATCGCCTGCGGCGCATGCATCCAGCGCTGCGTGAAGATGCCCACGGCATCGCAGTCGCTCTCCAGCAGCTCCTCGAGAGAGCCGTAGGCCTCCGTGACCCCCGCCCTCGCGGCCTCCTCCCTGAGGCGCTCCGGGATCCTCTCCGCGATGCTGACGCCGCGGACGAGCGGATGCGCCTTGAAGAGGGGCACGAATGCGCGCGCGAAGCTTCCAGCGCCTAGGATGCCTACTTTGATGGGTTTCATGGTTGGGGTTTCAAGCCCGGGAGCTTGCCGCGGAACCTCCAGTATAGGTTGAAGCCGCTCCGGTCGCCTCCTTTGCCCTATGGAACCCCTCCCGAAAAATAAGGCCCGCTATCCCATGCCGGGGTCGTGGGCCGCGACCAGGGCCGCCCCGGGCTACCTGGCGGCATCGGCGCTCGCCGGCGGCAGGAAATCAAAGCTGACGAAGTCCCCGAGCGGCATCGGCGCGTCTAGGGCCTTGAGATCCACAAGCGTCTGGACCATGGCCTTCGCGCGCTCCGGCGTGAGCAGCCCCATTCGCTCGCCCTTCGCCGCATCCCCCTCCACGAGCTTGTAGCGCCTGAGGGTGGCGACGGAGTAGTCCATGAGCTGGGGGGACTGCGACGGATTCTCGGACTGGATCCGGGCCCTGGCCTCGGCGCCGTTGCCCTCCATGAACTCCCGGTAGCCGCGGATCGTTGCGGCGACGAAGGCCCGGACGGCGTCGGGGTGGCTTTTGGCGAACGTGCGGTTCGTCAGAACCACACGGTACGGGTCGTAGCCCCCGCTCGCGATGAGAAGGACACGCGTCTTCACCCCGTTCTGCTCGGCGAAGAACGGTTCGCTCGAAACGAAGCACTGCTGGATGAAATCCCTGTCCGCCATGAACCGCCCCAGGCCGTAGTCCATGGGGATGAGGTTGAACTTCACGCCGTAGCGCATCTGCACAAACGCGACCCAGTTGGACCCCGGGTTGCTCATCACCGAGCGTCCGTCCAGGTCCCTGAAGGTCCTCACGGGACCGTCCTCGTGCACCATGATCGCCTGGGGGTCGTGCTGCATCTGGGCGCAGACCACCAGGAGCGGCAGGCCCTGCTTCACCGCGAGGATGACGTCGTCGAAGCGCCCGATGCCGAAGTCCGCCCTGCCCGTGGCGACGAACGGGAGCGGGAACGCACCGGGCCCGCCGGGGAGTATCGTCACGTCGAGGCCCGCATCCCTGTAGTAGCCCTTCGCAAGGGCCTGGAAGAACCCCCCATGCTCGGCGGTCGGGTACCAGTCGAGCTTGAGGCTGACCTTGAGCAGCCCGGCCCCCCCCGTGGCTTGCGCGCCGGGGGCGGCGGTCTGCGCCGGCCTGCCGCATCCGGCAAGCGACGCGGCGGCCGCGAGCAGGGCGCAGAACAGCGCGGACGCGTGGTTTCTTTGGGCCATCGGAGAGGAGGTGCCTCGGCTCCCGGGGAGCGGGCGGCCGTGACTCGAATTGGATTGGGGCAAAGGTTGCAACAAAATCCACGCCGCATGGATGCGCCCGGCGCGGGCCTAGGAACTTGCTTGCGCCGCGGCGCGTCCTCGCGAGGGTCTACCCGGAAACAAGCTCAGGAGACCCGGAGCACGACCCTCCATGCACCTCTTCCGCCGCGCTCGCATCCCGATCGCCTGCCTGCCCTCCCCGCTCGACAGGCCCGGCTCCGGCGACAGCCCCATCGAGCCCTGGCGCGAGTGCGACGTGCTGGTGGACGGAAGCCTCATCGCGCAGGTGCGCGACTCCGCGGAGCCCGCGGGCGCCCCGGCGGGAACCCGCGTGACCGACCTCGGCGGGCTCCTTGTCTTCCCTGGGGTCCTCGAGGTCCACACGCACCTCGACAAGTGCCACACCTGGGACCGCGCCCCGGGCATCCACGGCGATTTCTGGGAGTCGAACGCAGTCCTGCGGGCCGACAGCGTGCACTGGGACGAGGAGGACGTCTACCGACGAGCCGACTTCGGGCTGCGAAGCGCCTGGGCCCACGGGACGTGCGCCCTGCGCACCCACCTTGACACGAACCTCCGCACCGGCGCGGGGGCGCACGCCGCGCTCTCGCGCCTGCGCAGGGAGTGGGCCGGCCGGATCCACATCCAGACCGTGAGCCTCTTCGCCTTCGCCGACTTCTTCGGCGGCGGCGCCGACCATATCCTGAACCTCACGGCGGAGCACGGGGCCACGGCGATCGGAGGGTTCCCGCAGCCCAATCCCGACCTGCCCCGGCAGCTGGACAGCATCATGGCCGCTGCCAAGGAGATCGGAGTCGGCCTCGACCTGCATGTCGACGAAAGCGGGCTTGCCGAGGCGGAGTGCCTGAGGGCCACTGCCGAGGCGGTGCTCCGCAACGAGTTCCCGTATCCCGTCGCCTGCGGCCACAACTGCTCCCTTTCGGTGCAGCCGCCGGAGCGCGCGCGGGAGACAATCGCCCTCGTGAAGGAGGCGGGGATCGGGATCATCTCGCTCCCCCTCGCGAACATTCACCTGCAGGGGCGCACCCGGGCCCCGGCGCCACCGGGGACATTCGGGACGCCGCGCACGCCGCAGTGGCGCGGGCTGACCCTCATCCATGAGTTCATCGACGCCGGGGTCACGGTCGCCTGCGGCGGGGACAATGTCCGCGACGCCTTCATCGGCTGGGGGGACTTCGACCCCATCGAGGTCTACGTCGAGAGCGTCCGGCTGGCCCACCTGGACTCGCGCCTCGCTTTCTCGCCCTCGGTTGTCACGACCGGCCCGGCCGCCATCATGGGGCTGCCTGTCCACGGCAGGGTCGCGCCGGGCTCCCCCGCCGACATGATCGTCTTCTCGGTCCGCAGGCTCTACTCGCTCCTGGCGCGGCCGTCGACGCCCCGTCGGCTGATCCACGGGGAGGAGTTCCGCGAGGCCAAGCTCCCGGACTTTGACGAGCAGGCGGGCTGGCCCGGGCCCTAGGACTCCATCCTTCGGCGGAATCCCTGCGGGGTGTCGCGCATCAGCTTCACGAACGCCGCGTAAAACGAGCTCTGAGAGCTGAAGCCGCTCGCGAGCGCCACGTTGATGATCTTGTCGTCAGTCGTGAGGAGGAGCCTCTGGGCGTGCGTGATCCTGTACTGCAGCAGGTAGTCGCGGATCGTCACGCCGCAGTGCCTGCGGAAGAGCGGCATGGCGTAGTTCGGGTGCACGTTGGCGGCCTTCGCGATGTCGGCCACCGTCAGGTTCTCCTGGAAGCGCTCGGCCATGCAACGCGCCATCTTCTCGACTCGCTGCAGGCCGACTGTCGACTCCCCCTCGCCCCAGCGCGAAGCGGTGTCGGGAAGGAGGGCCTGGTCCGCGAGCCAAAGGAAGCTCGCCTCAAGCTCGAGGAGCAGGCGCCGCTGCTGCGCCCGCGTCGGGTTGTAGAGCTCGTCGACCCAGGCGCGCACCTGGAAGCGGCTCCCGAAGCTGGGCGGCGCGAACCACCAGTTGCCCTCCATGAGCTCCCGCATGAAGCGCTGGGGAAGCCCCCACGCCCACACCCACGCGAGCGGAACGGTGATCCACGCCATCTCGGTCCCGGGGTCCACGCCGACCAGGCTGTGCGGCGTCGAGCCCCAGAAGAGCGCGAGGCGCTCCGAGTCCAGCCGGCGCATCGTGCCCCGGTGCAGGTACGTGATTCCCCCGCGGAACACGTAGTTCATCTCCACCTCGTGGTGGAGATGAATGACCCCCATCGGCTTCGGAAGCTTAAGCAGTCGGGCATCAAGGCCGAACGTTTGGAAGTGAACATCGGTCATACCCTTATTAATCCGGAACCATGCCCCGCTGGTCCCGCGAATCAAACCTCAAATCCCGGGCCGCGGGGCCTCCTGCGCGGCCCGCGCGTCGCAGCCCCGGCCCATGCGGCGCTGGGCTCCCAACATTATTTTTCAGGAACGCTTTCCCACGGGGCAGGAGGCATGCGGGCCGCAATGGGCCTATAGTCGTCACGAAACTCCGCGCTCCCGCGGTGTGCACGATCCATGAACTCCGCCCAGGTAGGCACTGTTGGTGCAGGACTCATCGCGCAGGTGGAGCCATCCCTTTTGGAACCCCGTCATCGTGTCCCCGGGCACGGTGCCCCTCGAAGCTGATCCAACCACACCATCAAACATGACCATC
Organism: Opitutaceae bacterium; assembly: GCA_003151515.1. Lineage (GTDB taxonomy): Bacteria > Verrucomicrobiota > Verrucomicrobiia > Opitutales > Opitutaceae > Palsa-1447. Next base: position 35,247 of record PLXS01000002.1, on the reverse strand, counting down.
ACCAAGGTTGTACGGGTTAGTTCCGCGACGGCCTGCGCGCTCGGATGCCTCGCCCTGGACCTCCGCGCGCAGACCACGACGCCCGCCGCCCCGGCGGCCTCCACGCCCACGCCGACGCCCACGCCCAACCAGGCTCCGTCCACGGCAACCGCAGCCGCCTCCTCGCAGGTGACCAAGCTCGCCCAGTACACGGTGAGCGACGTGCCCCTGAACGAGCAGGTCCTGCCCACCGTGCGCCCCGTGGGCGACGTCATGGGCGACGACCGCAACATCCTCGACATCCCGCGCTCGCTGACGGCGGTCGACCCGGCGCTCATGGAAGACCGCCTGGTGCGCGACGCCATGGACCTCCAACAGTTTTCCTCGGGCGTCTACGCCGCGGCGCAGTACGGCATCCCCGCGGTGCCCTACATCCGCGGCGACCTTTCGCAGATCTACATGGGGGGCCAGCAGATCCCGTTCTCGCGCAATTCGACGCCCCCCAGCTTCAACGGCGTGGACGGGTTTGACATCGTGAAGGGCCCGGGCTCCGCCGTCTACGGCCCGCAGCTCGAGGGCTCGGGCGGCTACGTGGACTTGATCATGAAGCAGCCCTTCTTCGACGCGAACCACTCCGAGCTGACCACGACGATCGGGTCGCTCACGAGCGGCCGCGACTACTCAAACGAGCAGGTGACGATCGACGTCGGCGGACCCATCAACGACGGGCTCGCCTACCGCATCAGCTACATGAGCCGCTACGGCGACGGCTATTACATCAACGACCACGACCAAAGCCAGGATGTCTACGAGGCCCTGACCTGGCTCCCCAACTCGAAGGTCAAGGTCGAGGAGTGGATCCAGGTCTACGAGGACCGTATGAACGAGATCGCGGGCGTGAACCGCGTCACCGAGGACTTCATCAAGAACGGCAACTACATCGCGGGCCCCGCAAGCCCGGCGACCTCCGGCCCCTTCGCCTACTACGGCTACGACATCATCACGTTCCCGAACCCGCCGCCCTACACCTATGGCAGCCAGACGGACGGCTCCTACTCGATCGTCGACCCGGCGACGGCGCACACGGTCAAGCTGCCCGCATACGACGCGCTCATCGCCCCCTCCGACACGGCGCGGGCCTTCGTCGCCCAGGGGCAGCTCAAGGAGACGGTGGACCTGACGCCCGATTCCTCCCTTGTGAACCGCACCTTCTTCAGCACCGGCCACTCCAACAAGTCCGAGGAGGTGGGCTACAGCGAGTACGTGCCGCAGGATGTCTACATCCAGGACCGCCTGGAGTACCACGACAAGTTCGACGTCAAGGGCATCGACAACAGCCTCATCACCGGCATCGACTTCAAGTTCCTGGAGATGACGGCCTACCAGGACTACGCGACGGAGCCGGTCGGCACTTTCGACCTGTCCCAGCCCCTGAACCAGATCGTCTATCCGGGGTACGCCTACGAGAACAACACCTGGGGCGGCGGCCTGCGGGTCCCCGGGACCACGGGCTACAGCGCCGATCCGGCCGACGTCGCCAACGTGGAGGAGACCATGTACGACACCGCCTACTTCGTGCAGGACGACGTCAGCCTGACGAAGCGGCTCACGCTCACCGCCGGCTACCGGATCGACAACATCGACGTCCACGGCGAAAGCCCGGCGTACGAGGAGTACGGGTACTATAACAGCGCCTTCCAGTACGTGCCCCTTGCGGCCCCGGTCTACATCCCCGAGGGCGGGTCGACCTCGACCGTCGCCGGCTACAACAACAGCCGGACCGTCAACGACCAGTCCTTCTTCACCAGCCTGTCCTTCAAGCCCACCGAGAACTCGACCATCTACATCACCTACGACCACGTCGATGGCATCCTGGGCTCGTCGAACTTCGGCGGCGTGGATGCGGTGTATCTGGATCAGGTGCTCAGCACCAAGAGCACGCTCTACGAGGCGGGCTACAAGCAGAGCATGCTCAATAACACGCTCTATCTCTCGGCCGCCCTGTTCCAGCAGCTCAAGTACGGCACCGAGATAACCGGCGGCAAGTACCCGATTAAGGACAACGGCCTTGAGCTTGAGGCCGTGTACCAGCCCAACCGCTCCTGGAACCTGAACGCGAACCTCACCTACCAGGACGCCACCGCGTTCGGCGTCTTCTACCAGTCGGCCGGCAACTACCTGGACACGTTCGCCACGACGACCCCCGTCGACGGGACCTACGGGACGGGCTACGGCACGCCCAACTTCCAGCTCTACTACCCGCCCGCGGGGCGGATGCGCGCCCCCGGCATCCCGCAGCTCGAGGCCAACGCGTTCGTCGAGTACACGAGCCCCATGGGCTGGGGCGTCGGCGCCGGCCCCCAGTTCATCGGCAAGCAGTACGCGAACGACGAGGACACGCTGTACATCCCGCCCGAGACGGAGGTGGACGGCTTCGTGTTCTATGGGCAGGGCCACTGGAACCTGCGCCTGAACATCAAGAACGCGCTCAACGCCCGCCTGCTCGACCCGATCGACGTGAGCTACGCGGGCAACAGCCTGATCTACGTGCGCCCGCCGATCTCGGTGTCGCTGACGCTGCGCCTGCGGTACTAGGCTGGCCCGGATTGCGCGAGGCGGAGGGGCGCCCCCCGGGAGCTCCTCCCTTGCCTGCCCCCAGTGCCAGTCCCCTCCCGTGCCGGCGATCCGCGTTGCGCGGGGCCGAACCCAAGACTAGACCCCCCTTATCCCAGTAGCCCGGACCCCCCACCGTGCTGACGACCTTTGAGAACAACCTGCCCCGCCGCATCCGCTTCGGCCGCGGAGTCAGCGCCCAGCTGGCCGCCGAGCTTGGGCGCCTGGGGCGCTCGCGCCCCCTCATCGTGACCGACCGGGGGGTGAGGTCCTCAGGCCTCCTGGACCGCGTTGCGGCGCCCCTGGGCCGCGACGGCCTCGCGTGCTGCGTCTTCGACGGCACGGAGCCCGAGCCTCCGTTCGCCTGCGTCGCCGCGGCGGCCGACGCCGCGCGCCGGGCCGGCCTCGACGCCGACTGCGTCGTGGCCCTGGGCGGCGGAAGCGTGATGGACACAGCGAAGCTTGTCGCCGCGACGCTCACCGACGGCCGCGACGCCCCCTCTCTGGCGGGAATCGGCAAGGTCGGACGGCGGCCGCTGCCGCTCCTCTGCATCCCGACGACGGCCGGCACGGGCTCCGAGGCCACGCCCGTCGCCATCTTCACCGACCCGTCCACGGGCCTAAAGGTGGGGGTCGTCGACGCGTGCCTCGTGCCCGACGCGGTGCTCCTGGACCCCGAGCTGACGGACGGGCTCCCGCCGCTGCCCACGGCGGCGGCGGGCATGGACGCGCTGGTCCATGCGCTCGAGGCCTACATCGCCAGGGTGGCGACGCCCGTCGCCCGCGGCCTCGCGATCGAGGCCGCCCGCCTGCTGGGCCCGGCGCTCCCCGCCGTGTGCCGGGACGGCGGCGACCGCGGCTCGCGCGATGCGATGCTCCTTGGGGCCAACCTCGCGGGCCTCGCCTTCGCGAATTCCTCGTGCTGCGGCGTCCACGCGCTCGCCCTCCCCCTGGGCGGGCGTTTCCACATCGCGCACGGCGTCGTGACGGGCAGCCTCGTGGCCGAGACCATGCGCCACAACCTTCCCTCCTGCGGGGCCGACTTCGGCCGTTTCGCTGAGGCCCTGGGCATGGGCGCCTGCCCGCCGGAGGAGTTCCCGGGCCGGCTGGCCGCCCTTGCTCGCGAGATAGGCCTCCTGGGGCAGCTCCGCTCGGTCAGGGTGCCGGACGACGCGATCGACGGCTTGGCGCGCGACGCCGTCGCCAACCGCCGGCTCATGGATCCGAACCCGCGCCCGATCACGCATGAGGATGCCGTCGGCATTCTGCGCAGGACCCTCCTGGCCCATGGCTGACCGCCACGCCGAGCTGCTGTCGGGCCTTGGATTCTCCCAAGGCCTCTGGATCGAGGGCCGCTACAGGGCGGGCGGCGCGGAGACGATCCAGGTCGCGAACCCCGCTACGGGAGCGGCGATCGCGCAGGCGCAGCTGGCGGGCGAAGCGGACTTCCGGCTGGCGCTTGACGGGGCGCATCAGGCCTTCGGCCGGTGGCGAAGCGAGCCCAACGCCGCCCGGGGTGAAGTCCTGAAGCGCGCGGCGGCCCTCATGGCGGCCCGCCGCCAGGAACTTGCCGAGCTCCTCACGCGCGAGCAGGGAAAACCCATCTCCCAGGCGCTGGCCGAGGTCGACTACGCAGCGAGCTTCTTCCAGTGGTTCGGCGAGGAGGCCAGGCGCCTTTCGGGGCGGCTGCAGCCCCATCCCCAGCGCGGACGCGAATACCGCGTGCGCCCGGTGCCGGTGGGCGTGGCCGGCCTTGTTACCCCGTGGAACTTCCCGCTGGCGCAGGGCGCCAAGAAGGTCGCCGCCGCGCTCGCCGCGGGATGCACGGCCGTCTGGAAGCCGTCGGAGTTCACGCCCCTGGTGGCTTTGGTGATGGGCCCGCTCCTAAAGGCGGCGGGGCTGCCTGACGGTGTGCTCCAGATCCTGCCCGCCCGCGGGCCGGTCGCCGGCGCCGCATTCACGTCCGACCCCCGGGTCCGGTGCATTTCCCTGACGGGCTCGACGAATACGGGGCGCGCCCTCATGGAGGGCGCCGCCAGGCACCTGCAGCGCGTCTCATTCGAGCTCGGGGGCAACGCTCCCTTCATCATTTTGCCGGATGCGAACCTGGACGCGGTCGCCGCGGACCTGGTCACGTTGAAGCTGCTCTGCGCCGGCCAGGTGTGCGTGACGGCGAACCGCGTTTTCGTTCCCGCCGCGCTTGAGGAGCCCCTGCTCAAGAGGCTGCTCCCGCTGTGGCATGCGCTGCGCGTCGGCGACGGACTGGCAGAGGGAACCGTGGTCGGCCCCCTGATCCATGCCCAGGCCCGCGGGCGGGTGCGCGGCCTCGTGCGCCAGGCCCTGGACGCGGGCGCCGAGCTCGTCTCGGAAAACCGCTGCCACGAGGGAAATCCCGCCCTGGCCGCGGGGAGCTTCTTCCCGCCGACGATCCTGGGCGGGGTGCGCGACGAGATGCCGATAGCCCGCGAGGAGATCTTCGGCCCCGTGATGGCGCTCCTCTCCTACGGCGATGTGCCCGAGGCGGTCCGCCGGGCAAATTCCACGCCCTTCGGCCTCGCGGGTTACGTCTATGGAAGGGACCTCTCGCTGGCGAACGCCGTGGCGGACGAGCTGGAGGTGGGCATCGTGGGCGTCAACGAATGGCGCCCGCTGAGGGCGGAGATCCCATTCGGCGGCGTAAAGTACAGCGGCCTGGGCCGCGAGGGCGGCGAGGAGGGGATCAGGGAGTTCTGCGACATGAAGGTCGTGGCGACACCCACCCCTTCCCTGGGGGGCCTCTAGCCTGCGCCCTCAGCGCGCGAGGCATTCCCGGGGCCCGCGGCCGTAGGCCCGCGTGAACACCCGGTGGAACTGGGCGTAGCTGCCGAAGCCGGCGCCGTAGACCGCCTCCGTTATCGTCCGGTGCCCGGGCGCACGGTAGAGCTCGAGGAAGCGGCGCAGCCGCACCGAGTTGCGGTACCGGTTCATGGGGAGGCCGACCTGGCGCGTGAACATCCGGCTCAGGTGCGCCCCGCTCGCGCCGCACTCCCGCGCGAGCGCGCCCAGCCTCACCTTCTCGTTGCCCTCGCTCAAGACCTCCAGGGCCCTCATGACCGCGGAGTGCAGCGCCACCGCCCCCTGCGGGGACGTCCCCGCGCTCTGGCAGCGCCAACACAGCAGGAGCAGGTGATGCAGCCCTGCGTTGAGGCCATCGGGATCGCCGTGGCCGTAGCGGAAGCCCGGGTTGACGCCGAAGCCGGCCTCGCGGTTGAGGATGTCCGGGTCGGGCGCCGCCTCCATGAGGCCGTCCATGGTCTTCCTCACGAGATCGAAGGTCTCGGGCGGCAGCACCGTGTGCAGCACGCCTTCGCCCTCCGGGGCGTCCCGCCTGAGGCCCTCGTAGGCCCGGCTGCGGCACGAGCGCCGGATGAGTCCCGGCTTGAACGCCGCCACATAGGTCTCCGCGTCGCTCGAGCGCCCCACGAGTTGGTGCTCCTGGGACGGGAACAGCCAGAGCAGCGTGCGCCTGCCGAACGTGAAGCGCCGGCCCCCGACCACATAGCTGATCCATCCCCGCACCACGAGGTTCAGCTCCAGCTCGACATGGTGGTGGCTCTTTATGGTCGGAGGGTTCCGCGCAGATTCCACGAGGTAGATGAGCCCGTCGTACCTGCGCCCCAGCTTGAGGTCCTCCAACATGGATCAAATTATGAGAGGTTTTTATCAGAAGGCGAGATGACCGGCGGCGACTCTTGGGCTACTGTACCCCCATCGCCCCCGCAGCCCCATGACCCCGCGCCACTTTGGAGTGCTTCCCACCGGTGAAGCCGTCGAGCTGTACACCGTTGCCAACGCCTCGGGCGCTTCCGCCGAGGTCCTCACCTACGGGTGCATCGTCAGGTCGCTCCGAGTGCCCGACCGGGAGGGCCGGCTTTCGGACGTCGCGCTCGGCTTCGACAGCCTCCAGGCCTACGTTGAGGGAAGGGCCTATCACGGCGCGGTCGTGGGCCGCATAGCCGGGCGCGTGGGAGCAGGAAGGCTCCTCGTCGACGGCCATGAGCTGCGCCTCCCCCTGAACGACGGGCCCAACCACATGCACGGTGGCCGGCGCGGGCTCGACCGGCGTGTGTGGTCCGCCCTTCCCACGGCGGCGCCTCCGGGAGCATCGTCGCTTCGCCTCTCCTACGTGAGCAAGAACGGCGAACAGGGCTACCCAGGCTGCGTGTCCATCACGGTGACGTACACGTTGACGGCGGCGAACGCGCTTGTCGTGGAGACCGAGGCGGCTTCGGACCGGCCGACGCCGGTCAGCCTCACGCATCACGGATACTTCAACCTGGCCGGAGAGGGCTCGGGCACCGTCCTGGACCACGAGCTCTCGGTGAACGCCGAAGCCTATGTGCCGGCCGACGATAGCATGGCGCCGTCGGACCGACGCGAGAGCGTGGAGGGCCGGGGGGCGGACCTGAGGAGGCCGCGCAGGCTGGGCGACGCGCTGCCCGATATCGACGGGGCCCACGGAGACCTGTACCTGCTGCGCGCCGCTGGCGAGCCCCTGCCGGCGGCGCCCACCCCCGCCGCAAGCGTCTCCGATCCCGCCTCGGGCCGCGTGCTCCTGGTGTCGACGAACGAGGCGTGCCTGCAGGTCTACACGGGCGTGGAGCTCAAGGGGACGCGTGCGGGGAAGTCGGGCGTGCCCTACGGACCCCATGCCGGGCTCTGCCTCGAATGCGAGGGCTACCCCCATGCGGGCCGCACGGACGCCTTCGGCGACATCCTTGTCAGGCCCGGCCTCCCGCAGAGCAGGCGCACCGTTTATGCGTTTGCAACCGACAGGAAGGTGCATTCCCCCCAACCGGCATGAGCGACGACAACGCGACAGCCGCCCTCGCCAGGCCCCCCGCCTCGTTGGATTACAGCCTGATCGGCCTCAACGCCGCCCGGGCCATCGAGAAGGGACTCGCCGAGGCCGACTGGTACCAATGCCCCGTTCCGCGCGAGACCCTGCGCAAGCTCCTTGAGCGGCGCAACGGCCCCGCGGTCCGGGACTCGATCGTCTGGTTCGCGCTCATCCTGGGGTTCGGCTACGCGACCTACGCCCTCTGGGGCTCCTGGTGGGCGGCCCTTCCCTATGCGGTCTACGCCATGCTGTACGCCTCGACCTCGGACTCCCGCTGGCACGAGGCGGGCCATGGCACCGCGTTCCGGGCCGACTGGATGAACAACGCCCTCTACGAGGTCGCCTCGTTCATGGTGATGCGCGAGTCCACGATCTGGCGCTGGAGCCACACGCGCCACCACAGCGACACGATCATCGTGGGACGGGACCCGGAGATCGCCGTGCCGCGCCCCCCGGACGTCAAGGCGGTCGTGATGAGCTTCTTCAACATCGGGGTCTACCGGACCTACTTCAGGAAGATCTGCGTGCATGCCCTGGGCAAAATGCTGCCGGAGGAGAAGACCTACGTCCCCGAGATCGAGTTTGCCAAGGTCTACCGCAACGCCCGGATCTACGTGCTCATCTACCTGGCGGTGATCGGCCTCTCGATCTACACCCGCAGCCTCCTGCCCCTCTTCTTCGTGGGCTTCACCAACTTCTTCGGCACCTGGCTCATGGTCGTGTATGGGCTCACCCAGCACGCGGGCCTAGCCGAGAATGTCCTCGATCACCGCCTCAACTGCAGGACGGTGTACCTGGGGCCGATCCACAGGTACCTCTATTGGAATATGAACTACCACGTGGAACACCACATGTTCCCCCTGGTGCCCTACCACGCGCTTCCCAGGCTGCACGCCTTGGTGAAGGACGACTGCCCGACGCCCTACCCGGGCCTGATCAATGCCTGGAGGGAGATCGCCCCGTCGCTCCTCAGGCAGGTCACGGACCCGGCCTATCACGTGAAACGGGCCCTGCCGGCCCCCAAGCCCCGCATCAAGGAGGGCGCGTGCGCCTCGGACGCAAGGCCCGACGCCGAGGGCTGGATCGAGGTCTGTGCCGGCGCCGACCTCGGCCCGGCGGAGGCGATCCGCTTCAGCCACGGCCGCAGGGCATACGCGCTGTGCCGCGATGCGGACGGGCGGCTGTACGCGACCGACGGCATGTGCACGCATGGCAACACGCACCTCGGCGACGGCCTCGTGATCGGCACCGAGATCGAGTGCCCCAAGCACAACGGGCGCTTCAGCCTTCTGGACGGCTCGCCAGCGCGCGCCCCCGTCTGCCGGGGCCTCGCCACCTACCCGCTCGAGGAGCGGCGCGGCCGGCTTCACCTGAACGTCGCGCGCGCTGGCGGCCTCGGCGCGCGCGCGCAGAGGACGTACACCCTGCGGGTCGTCAGCAACCAGAGCGTGGCCACCTTCATCAAGGAGCTGGTTCTCGAGCCGGCGGACGCGTCGGAAAGGATCGCGTTCACGCCCGGGGACTACATCCAGGTCGACATTCCGTCATACGGGGAGATCCGCTTCAGGGACTTCGAGATCCCGGCCCCCTTCGCGTCCGTCTGGGAGGCCCAGCATGTGTTCGACCTTGTGGCGCGCAACCCTGGGCAGGGCCGGCGCAACAACTACTCGATCGCCAGCAACCAGCAGCTCGAGCGCACCCTGCGCTTCAACGTCAGGATCGCCACGCCGCCGCCCGGCCAGGACTGCCCGCCCGGCGTCGGCTCCCCCTACATGTTCAGCCTAAAGCCTGGCGACACGGTCACGGCCATCGGGCCGTTCGGGGATTTCCACGTCAAGCCCACCCAACGCGAGATCGTCATGATCGGAGGCGGCGCCGGGATGGCCCCGCTGCGCGCCCAGATCTCGAGCCTCTTTGAGAGCGGGCGAACGGCACGCAAGGTCAGCTTCTGGTACGGCGCGCGCTCGAGGCAGGAGATCTTCTACGGCGAGTACTTCCGCGGCCTCGCCGTGCAGCACCCCAACTTCACGTTCCACCTGGCGCTCTCCGCGCCGCTGTCCTCTGACGACTGGACCGGCCCCCAGGGATTCATACACGAGGTGGTGCTCGACAATTACCTGCGCGGGCATGCCCATCCGAACGCCGTCGAGTACTACCTCTGCGGGCCGCCGATGATGATTAGGGCGTGCACGCGGATGCTTGCGGAGATCGGGGTAAGCGAGGGTCAGGTCGCGTTCGACGAGTTCTAGGGAACCCGCCGCCATGCGGCCTCGGGAGCCCGCGCCGCGACCCGGATCAACCCGGGGAAGCGCCATTGCCGGAAAGGAAAACCCCCCTCTCTAAGAGGGGGTTCCAAAATGGAGCGGGCGAAGAGGCTCGAACTCTCCCTCATGGCTTTTCAACCACCAAGAATTCAATGACTAAGAAAAGCTCTTCTCCATCCAACACATAGATTCACACACATCCGGCTTTAGGTCCTGGTGGCACTTCAAGTCTTCCATCGGTAGTCGGTGTTCAGCGTGATGCTGTTCTGGCGCAACAGATCAGGAGTGGCTTGCCCTATTCAGACTCGCGCAGGATCCCTAGGATCTGCTCTTCAGTGTGGTGCTTCTTCATCTCCGGGTGGGGGTCTATTCCACCCGCGATTCCCACTCAAACCACTTCAGCTGGCGGGGGTCAGGTCAGAGGATCGGCAACACCTCAATCGGACTTCAATTCCTTGTCTGACGAGGCTCACATTGGCGCCTTCGTGGGCGAGGACCTTTTTGCTGCTGCTCTTTGTGGATGAATCCGGGTCAATTCCGGTAAGCTACTTCGGTCAAGGATTAAAGGCAAAGGCCACGTCCTTCGAGTGAATCGCTTGGTTCCGGATCAGGGCCAGCAACGGGCTGCTGGTGGGCTCGTAGGCTCTGACAACGACAGTCATGTAATTGTCATCGTTCACCCGCCGGGCGTCACACTTTAGATTGCTGACTCCCTTGGCCATCCAACCGTCTGTCGTCTTCCTTATCAGAACATGCGCCACCGGGAATCCGCTGTCTCCCACGAATACGACCGTCATTCCTGGCCTCAATCCTGAAATCGGCAACTGTTCAGTGATTATCACTGTATGATCCTTGTAAAGGGGTCGCATCGAGTCGCCGCTGCCGACCATGAAATCGGTGCCTGGGTGTTCAGCCACGTATTTGGTCGCAACGGGGTATAACTCTAGGGGCCCGACAATTTGGGCCGCAGGAGAATTGGCCGCGACGGCCGCGGGCGAATAGGCCACACGATCGCTGGCGCATCCCGACCAGAAAACGGTCGACAGGGCCATTGTCGCGGATGGAGCCCAACGGCGGAGGGTGAGGAGGATCGCAGTGTTCATCCGAAGAGAGTGCGGATTATTGAGCCACGATCTTTTTAGCCGATCTGCTGGGCAAATTTCGTGCGTCCGCCTGAGAAGCTTACAATAGAACGCAGCGAAGAAGCCCAACGGCCGGCTTCAACACTGCTCCGTGCATGCCTCAAGGTATTTCAAGCCCACGGGGTGTCGCTACCCCAAAAACCGCCTAATTCCATGTAGCGCCGCCAGGGTTTAGGTCTTTTTTCAAAGAAGCTGCTCCATTCACAACCCTTTGAGCGTGAATGCGGGCGGCCGGGCGCTCATGCACTATAATACCAATTTCGGTGCGTCGCCCCGATGCCGCGTTGCACCTCAATTGGGACACCGGGTCCGACGCACCGTTACGCCGAATTTGGTGCGGTTTGGGACACGTCCGCGCCCCAGCCCTGCGATCGGGCGCTACCGCTGCCCTTCCCAGGATCTAGCGCTTACCGGATCGCGGCCTTCGTCAAAGTCGATGTAATCGAACATGGTCAAGATAGGTTTCCCCTCAAAGCCGCTCTCATGGATGCGCTTCGCGAGTGTTGACGACGCCTCGTCGCGGAAACCGCGTTTCATCATGAACGAATTCCACAATTCGCAGTCCTCGTCCAATCTGCGTCCGCCCCGCTCTTCGACCCAGGCTAGTAGCGACACGTCTGAGTCGGTCCCCGCCATGACACGAGCCTTTAGCTCATCATAGCTGATCCTCAAGAAGCCGCAGCAGCGTTTGTCGAAGCCCTTGCCCAAGTTGGCAACATACTCGTCAGCCGGCAATTTTCCGGCGCCATGTAAACGGATCTTGTCGAGCATCCGGCCGAAATAGACCAGCCGGTCAACCTTGGCATAGGGGCTTCTCAAACCGGGAACGATGGACATGCTCTTAGATGACCACAAGCGTCCCGAAGCGCAAATCTGAAGCCCGATTGGTACCAGAAGCCATAGCCCCGTCTGCGTGAAGCCGAACGGCTGCCTTGGGGATTTGCTGGGCGGAAAGGGCGCTCCACGAGTACATCCGCCCGCCCCGTCCCAACTCCTTTGAGTAGACGATGCGAAAACAGACATTAGGTTCAAAATGCTCCGCAATCTTCCCGCTGTCCGAATCGATTACAAATGCGCGCCACTCATGCCGCAGGTTCTCTTCGTTTACCAAAGCCATCCTCTTCTCCAATTTCCGAATCTCTTGCCGCTCCTTCAGAGATTCAGGAAGAGGTAGCACTTCGGCTTCATCGTGTGCGTGAACGAGAGCGTGCTCTGTCGGCTTCTCGCGCTTTGTGTTTCTCGGCAGGTTACGGTCGAGCAGATCCCTTGTCTTGAAATCGCGAATCAAATCAAGAAGGCGATTCGTCGCCCGATAGCGTGTGGTCTTTCGGGACTTCTCGCTGCCCGCGCATTTTCGGGCAAACTGTGCCGTGATTAATGCATCCCACACTTCATTTCTAAGGCGAACTCCGTTCTCGTGCGTGTTCCGGCTGTCGGAAACGACGCCGCCAACCCGACCAGCGACAGCGAGGTTGTGGATGGCGTGGACAGCAAGCGCCCGCTTGTGGCTGAGTTTACGGCCGTGAAAGTCCAGGTTGGGAAGAATGCCGGAATTAACGAGGCACCGAAGCCTGCACGGAATAGGACTGGTATACTTGACCTGTCTAAGCCCAGATCGCCGGTTCTAGACCGGCTGCTACGCCAGTGCACCCTATCGCAGCTACGTCGGGTCCGGCCGCATTGACCACCTCTTTACCCCACCGAGTCCTCTCGCTATTCTCTTCGTCCTAGGCTCTTTCGCGGTAATCGTCGGGTTCATCCCGACAGATTATCAGGTGCCGTCAGTCCTGTCATCCTGCGGGAATTGAACGCATATGGTTATAGTGATAACCGCAGACAGCCTTATGAGTCCCTGCGGATAAGAGGCCCATGCCCAAGTGCTGTGTCGTCAACGGGCGGTTGGGCAACAACGCTCCGGAAGTGGAGATTGAAGCTTGTGCCCTCATTTTCTCTGCTCTCAAACTCAATGTGTCCCATGTGAAAGTCTACCGCACGCTGGACTATGGCCAGTCCAAGCCCCGTGCCAGGTATGGCGCCGACATTACCGGCACGGAAGAAGGGCTGAAACAGCTTAGCCTGATCCTCGCGTGGAATACCCCTGCCTTGATCCACTACCGCGACCGCCCAGCCATTCGGTTCCGTATACACGCGAACCTGCACGGGCTTATCCAACCCGGAGTATTTCAGCCCATTTGAAATCAAGTTTTCGGCAGCCGCCTTCACTAATCCTGAGTCCATGGATGCCGCGAACCCGGACGGCACATCGTTACGCAACACAACCCGCGGGCTGTCCATGGAATCATTGAATCGAGCGACCGTCTCCGCGAGAATGTCGGCTGGCGAAAGTAGTTCCAACGGCGCGTTGCTCGTCATGTGCTCGATTCGGTTCAACATGAGGACCTGATCCACCATTTTGTTGAGCCTCTTTAGCTCAGAGGCCTGCAAATTGAGCCACTTCTCCGCATTCTCAGCAACAAATCCGCGCAGGCTTTCCGACCCGTGAAACAGTTTCTCCAAATGAAATTGAGCGCCTTGGATCGCCGTCAGTGGCGTGCGAAATTCATGCGATACCATGGAGACGAATTCACGCTGTGTCTCTAAGAGCTCGCGGCGCTGCTCCGCTAAGATATGAGTTTCATGTCCCAGCCGCTCTAAGTTAATATTCACGCTGTTTGATTGGTGGAGCGTTTCCTCGCTGCGCTCGTGCGCCGCTTCTATCATTTGGACCAGGGTAATCCCAAGTAAGAAAATCAAGCCCATCGCAAGCAAACCCTCCCGCAGCAACGTGTCGGCAGAATATTGAACGGTTGGGCCGAGATCGGCATTTCGGAGCATGAACAGATAATAACCAACGTGCCCCGTCACTATTAGGCCGAACACGACCGTCGCCACACGGCGCGAGGCGAACAGGATCGCGACCAGGAGGATAACGAGATTGAATGCGAAGACCTGAATGCCGACACTGAGTGGCTGCAAAGCCTTGGTCGTGGCGCCGACGAGCAGCACAGTCCCTTGGACGACTAGCACCATCGCGAGTGCGAGCCCGTTGCCCGCGCTCTCTAGTTTTCCCTTCATTACGGACCGCAGGCAGATCATACCGGCGATTCCAACGATCAGGCTGACTGCTATCCTTGGGAAGATCACGGGCCCCTGAAGCCAGATGATCTTGGCAATATTGAACGGGATGAACACCAACAACAAAAGCGCAATGGCAGCGAGGAGCCGGGCCTTAAGGCCCACAAAAAACGAGCGATCCCGATAGACATAATTCAGTCGATCAAGATATTGGGTAAAATGTCGGCGCATGGCGTAGCATTTGGCGTAACAGGTTGATGCGCAGGCCGGACCAACCCGGAAGCTTTATGATGCGATTTCTAGGGGGCGATTTTTTGCTGGGTCGATGGAGATTTCTCGAATGAAGAGGTTTCTCATGGCAAATAGGCCGTATGGGTCGGTTGATCTAGACTAGACCCCTCGAGCCCGCTCTCTTGAAAACCCGAGGATTCGATACTGCCGGAGTTTCTGAAAGTGCTACTTGTTCGTGGTTCATGGCAATCTTTGACTACTGGCTGACGCGCCTGCGCGATAGCTTTGCCTGCGGCTGTACGTATGGCATCTGACCGAGAAAACGCCCCGGCGAACAGGCGAATTATCGCGTAGATTTACGCTCCACACGACAAAGCCGCCACGTCACATACACACAGATTCACACACATCTTTGGGTCGCAGACGGTCCCTGCTAGTCGCAGCCCGTCGCAACCAACTGAAAAACCCTGCTAACGCATCTCCATCCATCTGTCGCGCTTAGACGCAAGAAGACCCCAGGCGTCGCCGCCAGGGGTCCTCTCAGAAATGGAGCGGGCGAAGAGGCTCGAACTCTCCATCGTGGATTTCCAAGTGAAACAAGTCCAATGGCTAAGAAAAGCCTGTGTCCATCCAACACACAGATTCACACACATCCTGCTTTAGGTCCTGGAGACACTTCAAACAGGTTATTCGTCCACCACGTGGCAATTGACACATCCAAGAACCTCGAATTCGCACAAAATAAGCAGGCGACTAGCTTATGGAGAAGTGGGCAGAAAGGGGTGGTCTAGGATACCCGGGACTGCAAGGTCCGGCTGAGTGTCATAGCAGGGTCCTTAAAGAGACGCGCTAATCCGACTCAAAACAGCGGCGCGTCGTTCTTCGGGTCGTTGAGCAGCGACTCGACTGCGAGCCGCTGCGGAGTCAAAAGAACTTGGCCTCATCTGACATTTCAGATGCGAAAGTGCCGCATGGCAGCTCGGACAACGGATTCCGCTGGCTGGGAATGGTTGGCGGGTAAGACCCCATATCGTGCGAGCGTTGAAGGGTCCATCCTCCACAAATGGACACATCACAAAAACCCGTCGCTCCAGTCGCCTCACCCAACACCAAGCCCAACCAGCCCGCCACGCGCACCACACCGCCCGTGGTGGCAGCCCACCCAACGCCGTCATCCGGCGGTCCGGATCCCACCTGCTTCGTCCATCGTCTCGAGGAGGCCCTGCAGCTCGTTGAGTCGCTGCAGCTGACGAACGATCAAAAGACTAAAATTTCACAATTAACCACGGCGCAAACGGCCCGTTGCACCGAGGCGAAAAAACAGCATAAGACTAACCACGAGCAAATTCTTGCTCTCCTGACACCCGATCAGCGCCAGAAGCTGCAGGCCGCGTCGGATGGCCCGGAACATTGCCATAAGGACAGTCATACGGCTCCCGAGGAACACGCGGTGCACGCCTAATACCCTTTTTGTATATCATGACCGCCGTGAGGTGAACGGTCACTCGCGGCGGTTGCATGTTCATAGACTACAATAGCTGCCACGAACGAACCGCGACACCCCGCGCAGCTCCCAGAGGGAACTCTGGAGGCCGCTTCTAAGGGAAAGCACCGACTCGGACAGGCATGGGGTCGCCCACTCCCAATTGGACTACGGGAGCACCGAGTGGCAGAGCAGATGAGCGAACGCCACACCCGCGATCGTTACCCCAGTCGGAACTGAAAAATATGATAAGCCAGTGGTGTGAAACGAGATCTGAAACAGAATGCGCGTTCGAGTTACCGGAAATGAGGCGATTGGCCTTTTATTCCCTGCAATCCGAGCGAAAAATGGGCGGGGGGGTTGATAAGCAAAAAATCGTTCCTGTGAGCCTGAGTAATTCGAATATGCGTCCGGAATCCAGTTTCCTACCAGTAACCCCGATGCCCTATGCCTACCCGCCGTGAATTCTTGACTAAGACAGTTGCTGCCGGTCTTGCCGCCATAGTGACACGCAAAATCGCAGGAGCGGCACAGCAATCGTCGGCCGATCTAAAGCCTGCTGTGGCAACCCAATCCTATGAGGAATACCTAAAGAAAAGCGCGGTTTCGCGGGAATTGATCGATCAGTTTATAAAAGGTCCGGGTTGGGCGCAGTTCGATCCCGAGGTCGGCTATATTTTGGGCAACAGTCTGCAGCACGATGGCGTCGATGGCTCTTCGACTCTTTCCACCGTACAGGCGAACGGTGCGCGCACATCCTTCATTTATGCAGGCAGAAAGTGCCGTATCAACACCTACGGCAACAGCTTCACCCAATGCCATCAGGTGAGTGATGGCGAAACCTGGCAGGAATATTTAGCCGCGCATTTCGGCGAACCCATCCGGAATTTCGGCATGGGGGGGTTTGGTGTTTATCAAGCCTACAGGCGCATGGTGCGAGAGGAGAAAACCCAGATGAAGGCGGAATACCTGATCCTCTACCTCTGGGGCGACGATCATATTCGCAGTCTATTCCGGGCTCGATGGGGGGCCATCTATCCGTGGTTCCTATCCGAAAAGTCCAAGCTAATGGACCCGCATGGCATCGGATTTCATTCCAATTTCTGGTCGAACGTTGAAATGGACTTGGAACTGGGTAGTCTGGTGGAGAAGGAACAGCTTCTGCCTACGCCCGAATCCCTTTATCGGATGATGGAGCCGCAGGCAATGGTAGATCTTCTGAAGGATGATTTGGCTGTGCAGTTGTCAGCCTACAGCGATGGTAATATCAAGGATTTGGACCGGGATAAGATCGCCAGATTGGCGGAAGCTTTGGGCTTCCCATTCGATTGGAGTCTAATGTCCAGTACGGTGGCAGTGCCCGGTTCATTGCCCGGATGGCCCCCAAAGACAGCCATGCAGGCACAAGCCGCCGCGCTTTTGGACCGGTACTCCCTGCGGGCCACCCAGTTCATTTTGGACAAGGCCAGGGCCTTTGCGGGGAAGAACGGCAAAAAGCTCATGGTGGTGTTGTTCGATCCCTATCGCGCGATGAATCAACTGCGGATCAGCGGCACTCGCTACGACCAGGAAATCGTGGATTACCTGGAAAGGGAGAAGGTGGACCATTTCGACATGAACAAAGTCCACTTAGAGGACTACAAAAAGTTCAACCTGAGCTGGGAGGACTACCTGAAGGAATACTTCATCGGACACTACAAACCGGCAGGGAATCACTTTTTTGCATTCGCGCTCAAGGACAAGCTGGTGCCGTGGCTCGATCCCAAACCGATTTCCTACCAGCAACCGGATCAGCAAACCGTCAGCTTCAAGGGATATATTCAGGGGTATTGATCCGCTTTTGAAATCCCCATTCCCGTGAGCCCAGAGTAATTCGATGGTCGCTCCGGTATCCCATTTCCTATCAGGTTTTGAATCGGTCGTGCTCCTTATGAAGAGGCGATTCCACATGATATCGTCGATTGCCGCTCTGGCGGGCGGATTGGGTTTTTGTGTCGGGCTGGAAAGGCGCGAGGATAGCGTGAGCGATTGTTCATGGTTTAACCCAAGAAATTCCGCGGCTTGTTCGACAGAGTGAAAGAGTCTGGAGTCGGCAGTCGGCTTGGCAGCAAATTATCAAGCGTGTAACAGAATATCGGCGACATAGGCACGTGTGCTGCTGGACTAAAATCACAAAGCCATGAAACCAAGACTAGCCGCAAAGACCGACCGACAGAGCTCCTTCCTGCTTCCGGATTTATCGGCGCAGTTGGATCCGCGCCACGAACTGTGCCGACTAGCCCATCGGATCGATTGGACTGCGTTTGAACAGTCGTTCTCTTCGCTGTACAGCGAAGAAGGTCGGCCGGCGCTAGCGATCCGACGTATGGTGGGACTCTTGATCCTGACGTGACCGCCTGAAACGGAGCCGGAGCTGGTGTTAGCCAGGGGAACCTGAAAGGACCCTGGAGCATGAAAGGCAAACGCCACACGACAGAGGAAAAGATCCGCATTTTGCGGGATGCCGGCGGCGGCAAGAACATCGTGGAGCTGTGCCGAGAGAAAAACATCTCGGAGCAGACGTTCCACCGGACATGATCGAATTCGAGGACATCGTCGACAAGGCGACGGTGCTCTTCATCGGTTAGGAACAGATTTGCTTTGTACTCCGCGTTGTGCAAACGCATGTCAAACCGCGCCCGATCGACCTGCTTCGCCAAAATGCCGTCAAGAGTCTTTTGCGGTAGGGTGCGCGGCAAAGGATGTTCGAGCCGCCTTGTTGTCGCAATTGTTGCGGTCTCTGTCGGTGAGAAGATCGAAAGCAGTATCACAGCGAGAAGCAAAATAAGCCAAACCGGAAATAGCCGGGCTAAACCACTTGCTAATGATGGCCATTTATAAGTCTAATTGCCCTGCGAAAACCTAAAGGAACCTCCTATGAAACTCGCAGAATGGTCCATGAAGGGCGTGGAGTTCTCCAACTGCAACTGCATCTGGGGTTGCCCGTGTCAATTCAATGGAGCCCCCACTCACGGAAACTGCCGCGCCTACACGTTCGTTCATATCGACAAAGGGCATTTTAAGGACGTGCCTCTCGACGGCCTGCGCTGGGGCATTCTCGCCGCGTGGCCGGGACCGATCCATCTTGGAAACGGCATCTTCCAGTCGATCATCGACGAAAGGGCAAATGCCAGCCAGCGGGACGCCCTCGAGGCCGTGTCGCAAGGTCGCGAAACGGAGCCTGGGACACTAATATGGCAGGTGTTCTCGACGACGGTTACGAAGCTTCTGACGACGGTCTTCAAGCCCATCGAATTGACGGTCGATCTGAAGGCGCGCACAGCGAAGGTCAGCGTGCCCGGCTTGATCGACGGAAGCGCCGAGTCGATTCGAAATCCGATGACAAAGGCCGAACACCAGATTCGCGTCATTCTTCCCACCGGCTTTGAATTTACCGAGAGCGATTTTGTCAGCGGTTCCGCAAAGGCATCGGGCCAGATTGAAATCGATTTTGACGGAACCCACGCCCACTTAGCGCGCATCCATTGGAGCACGCACGGCGTTGTTCGCTGACGGCTTGGCGCGGTAGTGAACGACCGTACTCCTGTTGAATCCCTCCTGCGCCGCGACCGCTGGCTAATCGGCGGGGCTCTCGTCGTTACTATCGTCCTGTGTTGGGTCTGGATCGTGCCGATGGCGTTCGACATGT
Source organism: Opitutaceae bacterium (assembly GCA_003151515.1). Lineage (GTDB taxonomy): Bacteria > Verrucomicrobiota > Verrucomicrobiia > Opitutales > Opitutaceae > Palsa-1447. The sequence continues at coordinate 15,893 of PLXS01000002.1, read as the reverse complement.
ACGGCCCTATGACGGGTTCGGCGGCCTGGATGATGACCTCAAGGTGGAACTTAAGCCATCTTGTGCTGCTCTTCGCTATGTGGGTGGTGATGATGGCGGGCATGATGCTTCCCTCTGCCGCGCCCGCGTTTCTGTTGTACGCAAGCGTCATTCGGAAAAGCCCCGAAGGCGCCCGAACGCCGGCCCACGTCTATGCGTTCGCCGGCGGCTATCTCCTAGTCTGGACGGTCTTCAGCCTTGTTGCGACCGTGCTGCAGCGTTTGCTTGCAGGGTGGCTGCTTCTGTCGCCGATGATGGATGCGCAGGACAGCAAATTCGGCGGCGCTCTTCTCATCGTGGCCGGTATATTTCAATTTACGCCCTTCAAGCGCGCCTGCCTTGAGTCATGCCGCTCGCCCGCCGAGTTCATCACGAGGCATTGGAGAGCCGGGGTGGCAGGCGGCTTTCATCTGGGCGTTGCCCATGGTCTTTTCTGCCTGGGCTGCTGCTGGGCGCTCATGATGCTTCTGTTTGTCGGCGGCGTGATGAATTTGTGGTGGATCGCTGCGCTCACCGTATTCGTTCTCCTCGAAAAACTGGCCCCGTTTGGCGCGCAGGGCGGACGCTTCTCTGGCTTGCCAATTGCTGGTGTAGGCGTCTGGAGCCTTCTCCGGGGATTCGGTGTTTTCGGATGAAAGGCGATAGTGCGGTTAGTGAAAAGACCCCATTTAGAGCCCACGCCACATACACACAGATTCACACACATCTTCGGGTCGCAGCCGGTCCTTGCCAGTCGCAGCCAGTCGCAACGAACTGGAAGTCCAGTTTAACGCATCCCCATCCATCTGTCGCGCTTAGACGCAAGAAGACCCCAGGCGTCGCCGCCAGGGGTCCTCTCAGAAATGGAGCGGGCGAAGAGGCTCGAACTCTCGACGTCCACCTTGGCAAGGTGGTGCTCTACCAACTGAGCTACGCCCGCAAATCAGGGGTTGCATGAGATTCCCCGCCCCAGCCGCCGTCAACATCATTTGAGGTCTATGCTCTCGGAGCCCGACTGCGAATCCTTGCGCCTGCCGCGCCCGGAGCCATCCTTGTGCCGCCCAGAGTAATACGAGTAGGCCTGGGTGTAGTAGCCGTAGTCCTCCCCTGATCCCCTGGGCACCTGGGTGAGGACCGCGCCGATAATCGGCGTCTTGAGCCCCACGATCGTCTGCTGAGCGCGCAAAACCATGCTCGCGGGGTTTCGCCTGTGCTGGATGAGGAGGATAACCCCGTCGGCGAGCCCGGCGAGCAGGCTCGAGTCGCTGACGCCGATGATCGGCGGCGAGTCGAGCAGGATCCTGTCGTAGCTGCCCCTGAGCGAGGCCAGGAGCTCGCGCAGGCGGTTCGCGTAGAGCAGGCTCAGCGTGAACCCGGGCATGCCACCGCTTGTCAGGAGGTCGACGTTCGGGGCCACGGCCTTGCGTATCGCGGCGCCGATCTCGCACCGCCCGGCGAGCACGTCGCTCAGGCCAGGGGAGCGCGGGCACCCGGCGAGGTGGTGCTGCGCCGGCCGGCGCAGGTCCCCGTCCACGAGGAGCACGCGCTCCCCGTACGCCCCCATCAGGTGCGCGAGCCTGCAGATGGTCGTGCTCTTGCCCTCGGCGGGGCCCGCGGAGAAGATCACAAGAGTCGCGCACTGCCCGGCCTTGAGCGTCAGGTTGATATTCGTGTGCAGGACGCGGTAGGGCTCGGCCTCCTGGGGCTCGTCCCGGTCCGAGCCCATGGGGTCCGGGTTGTGGGGGATGACCCCCAGGACGGGGATCTTGAGCTTGTCCTCGATGTCGGCGACGTCGCGCAGGCTCGTGTCGAAGTACTCGAGCGTGAGGGCGGTGCCGACGCCCAGGAGGCAGCCGAACACGAGGGCGCTCGCGATGTTGAGGAGCCAGCTCGGGCGGTAGGGGCGCCTCGGAGGCTCGGCGGTGTTCAGGATCTCGATCGTCCTCTTGGGCACCTGGAAGTCTATCTCGCGCTGGCGCAGCGTGAGCCGTAGCGTCGTGTACAGGCGCGTCTCGTCGTCCAGCCGCTGGGTCGCCTCCTCGAACGGGCGCATGCGGTCCCGCGCAGAGAGGATCTGGTCGACCTTGGCCTTCGCAAGCTGGGTCTCCAGCTCGTCCACCCTGGCCTCGGCCTCCTTGTAGGCCGACTCGAGCCCGCTCTCGTAGCCGCGCAGAAGCGACTCCAGCTGCTCCCTGATCTTCGCGCGGTTCTGTATCGCGGCGACTAGGTCAGGGTGCGCCTCCCCGAGCCGGGACTTGAGCTGGGTCACCTTCTGGTCCGCGACTAAGTAGGCCTGCAGGAGGTTCTCGATGTTCTGGTCGGGGATCAGCTCGGAATTGACGAGGCCGATGCGGTCCTCGAGCGGTATGCTCCTGAATCGCTCCCAGCGCGTCTTCCTTCCGATTGCGTCGACGCGCAGGGCGATGAGGGAGTTCTGCATCTGGCGCAGCGTCTCGATCTCCATGTCCGAGTACTTAACGTTAAGGTCGACGCCGGAGATGTTCAGGTCCTTGCGCAGCTTCTCGACGGTGTCGCGCTGCGTCCTGACGACCCCCTCCTGGTCGGCGAGCTCCTTCTTGAGCTGCGCCATGCCCTCCCTCTGCTGCGACGTCGCCAGCGCTATGCGGTCGTCCGAGTAGACCCGGGCGATCTCGTTGGCGATGTCCGCCGCGAGCGCCGGCTCCTGGGCAAGGACGTTGATCTCGATCAGGGAGGAGCTCCTCTGGGACTCCACGACGAGCATCTTTCTCGTGATGTAGAGGTAGGTGATGTCGGATGTGGGCGTCGAGCCCACGGCGCCGATTGAGGCCGCGAGCCTCGAGTTGAGGTTAAGCCTGTCGATGACCGGGTAGATTATCTTCTCTGACTGCATGATCTTCCACTGGTCCTGCAGGAAGTACGGGTCGTAGGCGCCGCTTGCCGCCGCCTGGAAAAGCTTCACGTCGCTCTCGGGCTTCTCCACGCGGACCTTGGTCGTGGCCCTGTACCAGCGGGGAAGCAACGCCGTGAAGACGAGCGTGGTGACGAGCACGGCCCCCGCGATCAGGGCGATCAGCGAGCGCCGCAGCCGAAGGACATTGAAGAGGTCGGCGAGGGACGCGCTTCCCTTCGAGCCGGAGGACGATGCCATGGTCTGTCGCGCGCCCGCCTTGGGGCGGCCCTCAGAACTGCACCTTGGTGCTTATGCCCACGCGGGACCGGTTCATGCCACGGTTGCTGATCCCCGAGTCCACAAAGTCGTAGTCGTAGGACGCGGTGACAGTCCAGTTCTTCGCCGGCAGGTACGTGAGCGCAGCCCCGGTGTGGGTCGAATCCTCGTTGATGTCCGCCTGCCCGTTGCGCCCGTTGAGCGCCGCCGGCTCATAGTCGAAGGACGCCGATCCGACTATCAGCGGGCTGAAGGCGTGCTGGACGTTCACGAACATGCGGTTGAGCTTCTCGTCCGAAAAGAGCGCGGGGTTCGAGGTCTCCTCAAGGCTGTACGTGTAGCCGACGCTCACGAAGGAGCCCTTGGCGTAGTCGTACTTGCCCGAGATCTCGACGTACGGGGTCGTCTCCGACGACAGTCCGGCGCGCTGGCGGTACTCGCCGCCGACCCGGATGCTCGAGGTCAACTGCGGCCCGACCGCGTAGTCGAAGCCCGCCATCAGGAAATCCGAGTGCTTGTTGTTCTGCGACGGGTCGTTAGAGTAGTCGACGTCCTGGTGCCGGTACTCGCCGGCCAGCTTGAGCCTCGGGTCCATTGTGTAGTCGAACTCCAGACCGTAGAGGTTCTCAAAGCGGTTCAGCAGGTCGCTGAGAAACGGGTTTGTGTAGTCGTAGTAGACGCTCCTCGCCTTGAGCACCATGCCGAGCTGCTCCGTCGGGGCGAAGGTGTAACGGCCGTCGAATTCGTTGCTCTCGAGGGTCTGGTCCGTGTTTACGGGCGTGCCGTTCAGGAGCGCCTCGGGGTTCTGGTTGTAGGAATAGCGGTCAGTCACGTCCAGGACCGACGACTGCGAGAAGGAGTGGGCAACCCGCGCCTCAAGGGCATGGCTGTACACGGTCTTGGTGCCGGGGCGGTTGTCGAAATAGTCGAGGCTTGGACTGTAAGAGGCCGAAAAGAACGTCTGGTTCGTCACCGACACGTTGTACGCGAGCCTCGGCGACACCATGAAGTCGAAGCTGCCGATCGCGTCCGATGCCGCACCGAATATGTTGTTGTTATAGCTGATGCCGCTCTGGATCGACAGGGAGAAATCCTTGCCCTGCTCGAGCTCCGGAATCGGCGCATAGACGGCACGCGCGAGGGCGCAAAGCCCTAGGGACGACGCTGCCGCGACGATGGGTAAGACTCTCATCGATAATAAGCCGGAGTACGCGGGGCAGCGTGCCATATCGCTAAGTACTGGCAAGAGCAATTCCTTGTGCGTGCGCAGGGTCGCCGCTGCTAGCGAACCGCCGGCAGGGCCGGGTTCACGAGCACGTAGAGATTTTCGGATATCCTGGACGGCACGGACAGCGGGAATTCCCTGGGCAGGGACCCGGTCAGGAGGCCCCCGTAGACCTCGCCCCATTCCCCGATCCTGGGGGCGTATGGCACGAGGAAGGCTGGGGCCTTCGAGCGGGCGTTCAGGTCGGAGAAGAAGGGGCGGTCGAGGGTCTTCGGCGTCAGCAGCAGCTCGCCCGTCGGCTGCTCGACCTGGACGGCGTAGAAGTCGTGCAGGGTGGCGGGCTGAGCCCACGTGCGGCTGTTGCCGTACCAGGCGAGCCCGGCCGGGATGTCCGCCATCAGGCCGTACCGGCCCTCCATCCCGGAGGCGCGCAGCTGCCGGCTCATGCCCTGGAGCAGCTGGGGAAAGTAGGGCGGGTAGCTGAAGTGCAGCCAGTGGGGATCCAGCGCGTCGTGCATGAGCGGGAGCGCCTGCAGCAATAGCAGCGCCGAGGCGCAAGCCCTGGGCCAGGACGACAGGAGCGGATGGCTGCCAAGGAGCACGAAGAAGAAGCCCGCCCCGAAGACGATGATAAGGGGGCAGAGCCACGCCGAGGCCTGCCTCTCGCTGTCGCCGGAGTTGAAGGCCGCCTGGGAGGCGATGAGCGCCGCGAGCGAGATCACGAAGATCCAGCGCAGCCTGTTGACGGGCCTCGACTTGAAAACGTAGAGCCAGCCGGCGGCGAAGAAAGCCGTGAACCACATGGCGCCGCCCGACCACACGCGCGACCTCAGGCAATCCTGGGCGTAGGTCAGGGCCTTGTTGGCCACCTTGTTGACGTCTATCTGGGGGAGGGTCGCCGAGAGTGTGGCGCGCACCACCGAGGGCTCGGCCGTGGAGTCGCCCGCCTTGAGCGCGACGTTCTGCACCGCGAGCCCGACCGGCAATCCCGTGACGAGCATGTTGCGCACGACCCACGGGCCGGCGACCAACGCGAATCCTGCGAGGACGAGCGCGGGCGCGCGCAGGCGCTCCCTGCCCGCGAAGCGCAGCGCCGAGGCCCAGGCCGCGACGATCGCGATGACACCCGCCGAGTACTCGCAGAGGAAGAGCGCGCCGCAGAGGGCCCCCAGGGCGGCGAGCGGCCGGGTTGTCCGGGCGGGGTCCTCGGCCACCTCCGCCCTCCACCAGGCGTGGAACGCCCCCAGGGAGAGCACCATCATGAGCGCCGAGCCGTTCACCGCCACGACCTGCTGCCAAGCCGGGACCGAGACAAAGAGAGCGAGCGCCGCGAGCCAGGCCGCCGGCGCGCCGAACAGCCGGCGGGCGAGCGTGAACGCCAGCCAGATGGCCAGCCAGAAGAGCGCAAGGTTCAGGGCCAGCAGGAGGTAGTCCGCGCCGAACCCGTAGGGCGGCGGCGCCTGCGGTCCGAAGAGCGCGTCCCTGGCCGCATGCGGAAGGATGCGCAGCGCTGCTGCGATCACGATAGGGTACATCGGGGCCTGGTAGACCTCCGGGTAGGGCCGGCCGGCGTCGAAGCGCACGCCCCGCGCCTTCATGAAGGCGACCACCTGGGGATAGTTGACCTGCGTCGTGAACCCGCGCCCCTGGGCGATCTGGCGGGCGAGGTCGGCCTGGGCCAGGGTAGCCTCGCTCGGCGCGCCGTGGAACTGCTTCCAGCTGACGAGAACCGACACAGCGAGGCCGCAGACGACCAGCGCACCCACGCGCACCCACTTCGCCCCCCCGCCCATCTCGAGCCAGTGGATCAGCTCCTGCGTCGTGCGCGGGCGTCCGGTCATTTATCGATCACGTCGAGCTCAGGCCATTGGGCGATCTTGCGATGCAGGGTCCTGCGGCTGATTCCCATGAGCTGCGCGGCCTTGGTGCGGTTGCCGCGCGACTTGATGAGGGCCTCGCGCAGGATCCGCTTCTCGTTCTGCTCGACGGACAGCGTCGAGGAGGAGGCCGCGCCCTGCTGCCCGGCCGCGGGCCCGGACGCCGGCGCGCCGCGGAACCTCGGGTCCAGGTCGAACTCGGTCAGCTTGCCGCCCTTGCGGAGGACGACCGCGTTCTCGCAGAAATTGCGCAGCTCGCGGATGTTCCCCGGCCACGCGTACGCCTGCAGCGTCCTCATGGCCCCGGGCTCGATCTCGATCGGCGGCACGCCGTTCTCGGCCGAGAGGCTCTTGATGAAGTGACTGAGCAGGGCCGGGATGTCCTCCCTCCTCTCGCGCAGGGGCGGCATCACGAACCGCACCACGTCGAGGCGGAAGAACAGGTCCTCGCGGAATTTGCCCTCGCGCACGAGCTGCTCGAGGCCGCGGTTGGTCGCCGCGACGAGGCGCACGTTGAGCTCGATCGTCTTGGAGCCCCCCACCCGCTCGATCGACTTGGTCTCGAGGAACCTCAGGAGCTTCACCTGGATCGCACCGGAGATCTCCCCTATCTCGTCAAGGAACAGCGTGCCTCCGTCGGCGGACTCGAAGCGGCCGATCCGCCTCTCGGTGGCGCCGGTGAACGAGCCGCGCTCGTGGCCGAAGAGCTCACTCTCGAGAAGGCTCTCCGTCAGGGCCGCGCAGTGGACGGCGATGAAAGGCCCGCGGGCTCGCGGGCTCGACTGGTGGATCGCCTGGGCCACCTGCTCCTTGCCCGTGCCCGACTCGCCCTCGATGAGGATCGTGGCCCTGGACTGGGCGACCTTCTTGACGCGCTCGATGATCTCCTTGATGAGCGGCGACTCGCCCACGATCGAGTCCAGGCTGAACCTCTCGTCGAGGCGCTCGTGGAGCTGCTGAACCTCCACCTCGAGCGTCTTCGCCTTGAGCGCCCGGCGGATGAGAACGTCCAGGCGCTCGATGTTCACGGGCTTGGTGAGAAAGTCGACCGCGCCCCGCCTCATGGCCTCGACCGCTGTGTCGATGTTGCCGTAGGCCGTCATCATGAGCACCGCCGGCTTGTTCGGCATCGCGAGAGCGCGGTCGATCACCTTGAGGCCCGACTTGCCGGGCATCCTCAAGTCCGTGAGGACGACGTCGAAGGGCTGGGCGTCCATCAGGTTGAACGCCTCGTCGGCGCTCGCGGCCACGCTCACGTCATAGCCCTCCGCGAGGGCCTGCTGCAGGCCCTCGCGAGTGTGTTTTTCGTCGTCGACGATGAGCACGCTCGGCGCCATGCGACCATTCCAAGCGAGCCGCCCCTGCGGTCAAGCCCGGTCGGGCGTGGTCCCTAGTGCGCGGGCGCCTCGGCGGGCTTCTCCGGAACCGCAAGCCGCTGGGCGATAGGGGCGAGGCGGCTGAGCATGAGGCTGGGCGGAGGCGAGCTGTCAACCAGCTCGATGAACTTCTCCCTGCGCACCCGCAGGAAGTCCCTGACCTTCTCGCGCTGCGGCTCGTCCAGCTTCAGCTCCGTGGACATGCGGTCGAGGGTCATCGGCACGATGATGAAGAACGAGAGCGTGCGGAAGGGTCTCTGGAGGAGCTGCTCGATCTGCTCGTCGGAGAGCGGCTTGTCGCCCCTCATCTCGGGGGGGGGGCCGTACATGTGCTGCGAGCGGAACCTCGTCTCGTAGACCTCTTTTTGGCCTGGTGTGAGGACGGTCTCCATGTCGCGGTCGAACTGGCCGTAAATCTCCACGATCCGCTCCCTGAAGGCCTCCATCTGCGGGCGGATCGCGTCGATCTGCTCGCGAAGCTGCGCCCTGTTGACGGGCGCCGACGCGCGCGCGCCGAAGTCCCGCCTGGCAGGGTTGAATTCGCCGAAGAACGGCCCCGGCGGGCGCGGGAGCGGGCGGTGGCGCTCCACCCACATGCCCGCGCCAAATCCCGCTGCGAAGACGGCCAGCGTTAGGAGTGCGGCGAGAGCCCTCTCCCTCATAGGCCCGGTTCGAGCTCCCCGGCCTGCGCCGCGATGTCGTTCCAGCCGGCGAGGCTCTGCGCGTCGTCGTCCCCGGAGGAGCGCGCGTCATAGAGCGCGACCGCCACGAGGCAAATCGCGGCCGTCGCCGCGCACATCGCGAAATGGCTCACCAAGATGGGCGAAGAGTAGGCCCGGGCCGACCGAATCACCCGGTCGGGGAGCCCCGGGGAGATCATCGACGCCCCACGCTCCCGAAGGAGCCTCCATGCATTGTCTTCAGTTTTCATCGGTGTTGTAGTGTTGGCGCAATTGCTCGCGGGCGCGGTGAAGGCGGGCCTTCACAGCGGCGACGCTTGTGTTGAAAGTCTCTGCGATCTCGGCATGGCTGCGCCCCTCCTGGACGAGGGCGAGGAGGGCGCGGTCCTTGGGCCGGAGCTGGGCGAGGGCGTGGCGCAGGGCGTCGAGCTCCTCAGAGTCGACCGAGGTGTCGGTCTCGGCGACGTTCTCATGCTCCGGGGCGAAGGGCGTGAAGATCCTCCTGAGCCTCTGGCGGCGCAGATGGTCGATGCAGGTGTTGCGGGCGAGCCTGAACAGCCACGACTCAAACTGCTCGGGCGCCTTGAGACGGTCAATGGCCCTGGCCATCTTGATGAAGACCATCTGCACGATGTCCTCGACGGAGTCGCTGCGCCCGGTGATGGCGTAGGTGAAGCCTGCAATGCGGTGCTGGTAGCCCACAATGAGCTCGCGAAGCGCTTCCTCATCGCCTCGCTGGGCACGCCTGACCTTCTCGTCGAGCGCGGACGTAGAACTTTCATCCATTCGATTGACATTGCACGATCATCGACCAGACGCTTGCCAGGACGGAAAGATGCGGTTTTCAATTGGCGCAAGAGCGTCCCGGACGCAACCTTAGAGCAACGGCCGGGCCCCTTGACCATGGGGGCCGCGCCCAATCCCCTATACACCGTCGCAAATGCCTTATACTAGACAACATGCCGGCCTTTGGGCCCTGAGCGTCGCGGCCTCGGCCAGCGTCCTGGCCCTCGTGGGCCCGGGCTGCGCCCACAACAAGCAGGAGGACCACATGACTCAGGCCGTCGAGTCCGGCGAGAGGCCGGTCGCCATGGCCGGCAGCGCGACGTACTTCGGCGGAAAGATCGTCGTCAGGGTTACCCTGGCGCGCGGGATCGGCCACGGCTACAAGCGCCAGAAGGCCACCCTCACCACGGGCAACAAGGGTTTCGACGCCACGCGCGAGCTGGCCGAGCAGGACCGCGCGAACGAGGAGGAGGCAAGGGCGGCATACGAGGACTACGCGCACGCCAGGGTCAACATCGGCGTGCCGCTTCCGCCGGTCACGCTGCACCTCATACTGATCAACACCGGGGACCAGCCGCTCACGGCCACGGTCACCGACTTCAATTCCGACCTGGGCAACTTCGTTGTCTATCCCGACACGCTCGTCGTGCCCGCCGGCCAGACGGCCGAGCCGACCGCCATGGTGTCGCAGCTCGGGGTAAGCTCGGACGAGATACCGGTCACGGTGGCGGTGAGGCTCGGCCGCGAGAAGGAGACGCACGTCGTCACCCTGAGGAACCTGCTAGACGAGAACGGCAGGCCCAAGGCGGGCCAATAGGGGCCCCTACCCGCGCAGCATCCGCACCCGCCGGTCCTTGCGCGGGAACTGGAGGGTGACGATCGTTCCCAGGCCCGTGCGGCTCTCGATGCTCACGTCCCCTCCGTGGGCGTGCATGATCCTCTGCACGATCATCAGGCCAAGCCCGTGACCCCCGCGCTTGGTGGTGTGGTAGGGCTGGAACAGCCTGCCCAGGTCCTCCTGGCGGATTCCGGAGCCGCTGTCGCCAAAGAGCAGGTAGACCGAGTCGTCGTCCGCGCGCGACTTGATCTTGAGCTTCCCGCCCGGCTCCATCGCCTCCATCGCGTTCTTCGTGATGTTGAAGAACACCTGCTTGAGCTGCCCCCGGTCGGCCATGACGGTGGGCAGGGCGGCCGGCGTCTCGGCCTCGACGGCGATACCCCGGTCGGCGAATTCGCGCTTCTGGAACTTGAGCACCTCGGCAAGCACCTCCGAAAGGCTGGTCTCGGCGAGGTCCGGCGGGCTCGGCCTAACGGCGTCGAGAAAGTGCGTGATTATCCCGTCCAGCCTCGCGACCTCCTCGCGGCAGACGTCGACCGACTCGGCAATCGAGTCGGACTCGCGCGAGGCCTTGAGCTTCTTCAGCTTCCTCGCGATCAGCTGCAGGTGGATCGTGAGCGAGTTGAGGGGGTTTCCGAGCTCGTGCGCGACCCCGCCGGCGAGGAGCAGGATGGACGAGGTGCGCTCGTCCTCGATCCGCTGCTCGGCGGACTTCTTCTCGCGCGTCACGTCCGAGAGAATCACCGCCTGGCGGCGCGGGCCGTCCGCTCCCTCCGGCCGGAAGGGCACCATATAGAGCCGCACGGTCCTAGGCTCCGGATACGACAGCTCGAACTCCCTCGACACCAGGTGGGTTTCGGCGCCGTCGCCGCTTGCGTCGCCGAGCGTGGAGCGCAGGCCCGGTATCAGCCTCCAGAGCGTGAGACCCGCCAGGCCGTCGCCGCCCACGCCGATCAGCCGGCGGGAGGCGTCGTTCGCGTACTCGATCACCCCGTCGGAGTCGACGACAAGGATGCCCTCCTGGAGCGTGTTGAATATCCTCTCGAAGAGGGCGCGCTCCTTGGCGAGGCGCTGGACCAGGTTGGTCAGGTTGACCGCGTCCAGGCTGTCCAGCCTACCCAAGACCCGGTCCAGGGATGTGTTCTTCTTTGCGGGCATCTGCTGGCTCCTCTTACCCGGGGCACCCGCGCGGGTCAACGGCCGGGAAGAAAATCCATCTGGTCGGGGTCCGCGCGCTGGGCGAGGAGCTTGCGCAGGAACATCTCCCTGTGGATGGGGCTGCGGCCCAGCCGCGCGACGGCGTCGCGGTGCTCATCCGTGCCGTAGCCCTTGTGCCGCGCGAAGCCGTACTCCGGGTGCTTGGCGTCGAGCTCGGCCATCATGCGGTCCCTGGCCACCTTGGCTATGATCGAGGCCATCGCGACGCAGAGCGACTTTGCGTCGCCCTGGACGATCGCCGTGTGCGGGTACGGGAAGCCCCTGAGCGGAAGCCCGTCCACGAGGACGCGGCACGAGACCTCGGGGACGAAGGACTCCCTCTCCTCGACGGAGGAGAACAGGTCCGGCTCCTCGTGCCGGTGGAACGCCGACGGCGGGTAGATGCCCTCGAGGGCGCGGCGCATCGCCAGCTTCGTCGCCCCCAGGATGTTCTGCTCCTCGATCTCCTCGACGCTCGCGCTCCCGTAGTGCGCGTGGATCTGCCCCTGGGCCGCCAGCGCCTCGAACTCCGACCAGAGCGCCTCCCTCTCGGCCGCGCTCAGGAGCTTCGAGTCGTTCACGCGCCCGGCCTTCGTCGCGGCCCAGCGGCCCTCGAGGAACGCGCGCGTCACCAGGACCGCCCCGGCCACGACGGGGCCCGCGAGCGCGCCCCGGCCCACCTCGTCGACGCCGATCAGGCCCTCGAACCCCTCGATCTTCTTCAGGTCAAAACTGCGCAGCTGTCGGCGTTTCGGCATCTTTCGCTTGGAGCCCGCGTCCCTAGCCGTGCCATTCCGTCCGCTCCCTGGGCACGGGGAGAGGGAGCTCGTCCAGCCGGCCCGCAGCGCTCACGACCTCGTAGGCCGTGCGGAAGTGAAGCTTTGCGAAGTCGCCCAGGGCGCGCGCCCCGAAGCGCTCGATGATCTGCGCAGCCTGCTCCTTGACGAGGGGGCCCGCGCCCTTCTGCAGCGCGCCCCCGAACTTGCGCGAGAGCGCGTGCATCTGGCGCACGTACTCGGCGCGCGCGACTACGGAGGCCGCGGCAACCACGGGGTCCTCCTCTGCCTTGGTGCGCATCTCCAGCTTGAAGTCCGCCACCCCCATCTTCGCGAGCTCGCGCTGAACGAGCGGCTGCTTGCTGAACTGGTCGAGGAGCCCGCGGGGCGCCCTGCGCCGGCCGAGGGCCTGGGTGAGCGCGGTCGCGTGCTGCCAGGCGAGCAGTTTGTTCAGGTTGGCGTGCGGGCGCAGCATGATGAGGTTGTACTTCTGCATCCCGCACTGGCAGGTCGAGGCGGCGGCTCCCTCGGTGTGCCTGATCAGCCTGTCCAGCTTGACGATCTCGGAGTCCGCTATCCTCTTCGAGTCCTTCACGCCCGCCTTGATCCAGCCCTCGATCGCGGGCTTGTCGGCGACCACGGTGGCGGCGACCACCGGTCCGAAGAAGTCGCCCTTGCCGCTCTCGTCGAGGCCCGCGTGCAGCTCGAACCAGTCCGGGTGCAGGACCTCGTCGTAGCCGAGTTTGGGGGCCATCGTGACCTCGGGCTCGAGCGTCATCGTCACAAACTCCTCGGTGCCCCTGCCGGCGACGACCAGCTTGCCGCTCTCGTAGGCCGTCACGTTGCAGTCGGGGCCCCGGAACGCGTACCTCGCATACTCGACGTCGAAGCCCTCCCATCCCCGACGCTTCAGGATGGAGCGCAGGCTCTCCATGTTCGCGTCGTCGAGCTTGAGGGTGTACGTGCTCAGCCTCTTGGGTTTTTCCTCGTCGTCCTGGCCGCGCTTCGGCATGAGGGACCCATAGTCACACATTTGCCGCCAATGACACGCAAAACTTCCGTCCGGCAGGGGCTGCTGGCGCGCCGGGAGCGGTTCCGAAGGGCGCTGCTCGCGTGGTATCGGGCGTCCCGCAGGAGGCTCCCATGGCGGGAGTCCCCCTCGGCCTACGGCACGGTCGTGAGTGAGTTCATGCTTCAGCAGACCCAGGTCGCCACGGTCGTACCCTATTACCTGCGCTGGATGGAGGCGCTCCCCGGCTTCGCGCAGCTCGCCGCCGCGCCCGAATCCAGGGTGCTCAAGCTCTGGGAGGGCCTGGGCTACTACCGCCGGGCGCGCAACCTGCACCGTCTCGCCAAGGCCGTCGTCGCGGGCGCCACGCCGCGGGAAGCCGAAGGCTGGGAGCAGCTGCCCGGCGTGGGCCCGTACACGGCGGCCGCGATCGCGAGCATCGCCTTCGGCAGGCCGGAAGCCTGCGTGGACGGCAACGTCGTGCGGATCCTCTCGCGGCTCACCCGCGACGGCGTCCTCCATGCCGACGGCGCCCGCGCGGCAAGGTCGCATGCCGCGCTGGCCCGGGGCCTTCTCGACGCCGCTGCACCGGGCGACCACAACCAGGCCATGATGGAGCTTGGCGCAACCGTCTGCGCGCGGCGCGCTCCGCGCTGCGCGCAGTGCCCGGTGCGCCGATTCTGCGCGGCGGCCGCCGCCGGCGACCCCGAGCGCTATCCCCGCCTTAAGAGGAAGACGACCGAGTCGCGCTCCGTCGTGCGCGTCTGGTGCGAGAGGGACGGCCGCCTTCTGCTCCACGTGAACCCTCCCGGCTCCCGCCGGCTGGCCGGGATCCACGAGCTTCCGACCGCGGAGCAGGCCGGCCTGGGCGACGCCCGGGCCGGCGCGGGGCCGCTCGTCGCCCGCGAGACCCGCGGGATCACAAGGTACCGGATCACCGAGTCGATACACCGCGCGCGGCCACCCCTGCGGGCCATGCCCGGTCTCGTGTGGGTGCCGATCGCCGACCTGGACTCCGTCGCGATGTCCGGGCCCCACAGGCGCTGGACGGGCCGCATCCTCGGCGTCCGTCCGGCCTAGCCCGCCGGTGCCGCGGCGGCCCCGGGACGCGCACGCCCGGCCAGCGAGTGGGACCAGCCGATCAGCGGCCCCTCGAAGTACTCGAAGGACAGCCACGCCAGGGCCCACACGCCCGCGAACGAGGCCGCCATCGCGGCCGCGCCCAGACGGCCTCCCAGGGACGGGGCCGCGCCCAGGCCGAAGTGGAAGACGGCGAGGGCGACCGGCATGTGGAAGAGGTAGATGAAGTAGCTCAGGCGGCCCGCCTCGGCCAGGGGCCGGCTGCCCAGGATGAGCGCCACCGCGCGCACCGGCCGGGCGCAGAGGTCAAGGAGCGCCGCGCAGCCGACCGATATGACCGTGTAGTAGAGGGGCACCATGTAGAGCGACAGGGACCTGAATCCCCCCCGGTACAGGACCGCCATGAAGGCCGCCGCCCCTGCCGCGACGCCAAGCGCCGCGCCGGTGCGCGCCGCTCCCCCGGCGCCGGCGGGGGCGAGCGACAGCAGCCCGCCGAGGAGGAACGCGTCAAGCCTGCTGGGAAGGAGAACGACCAGCGCGGCGTCCGCGTTTTCGCCCGTAAGGTAGATGGCGAAGCGGAAGGCGACGGCCGCGGCCGCGAAGAGCGCAAGGCTGCGCGCCGCCCGGGCGGGGGGGATGAGGACCAGGGCGACGCTTATGAAAAGGTAGAACTGCATCTCGACCGCGAGCGACCAGAGGACCCTCAGCCAGTCGTTTCCGAGGTAGCCTATCCGGGCGATGTAGAAGTTCTGGGCGAACGCAAGGTAGCTCCAGAGGGGGACGGCCGTGTTGAAGACCCTGGCGGCGTCCGGCGCCGAGGCGGGCCACAGAGCCCTCGCCGCGGAGAACGACAGAAGCAGGAGCGCGTAGGCCGGCACGATCCGCATGGCGCGCTTCACCCAGAAGCCGCGCAGCGTGGCGAGCCCCGCAGGCCTGCCCGCAAGCCCGCGCGTGATCAGGTAGCCCGAAAGGACAAAGAAGAGATTGACGCCGATCCACCCGTGGTCGGCGAGGACGAAAAGGAACGGGACCGCATGAATCCCCGCCGCCTTCGCGGGCAGCGCGAAGTAGTGGTAGGAGACCACCCAAAGGATCGCCAGGCCCCTCAGGCCGTCCAGCGCTGGCTGCCGGCCCGACTCGGGCCCCGGCGTCGGGTCATGGGGGCGTGATCTCAAGGGTGATGCAGTAGTCCCGGTACCCGACCGCGCGCCAAAAGGCGATCGCCGCCTTTTTGGCGCAGAGCGCGTCCACCGTGAGGCGGACCGATCGCGGCCAGACCTCGGCCCGAAGGATCCCGACGGCCGACCGGCCGATCCCGAGGCGGCGCTGGTCGCGGCGAACGAAGAGCTGGCGCAGGTGCACGAGGCCCTGCTCCCTCCTGAAGAGGGCGAAGGCCGACGGGGAGTCCCCGGCGAAGATCACGGCCTCGTACCCGCAGGCGAGCCAGGAGCCCATCCTCTGCTCGAGCTCGCCGACCGTCATGGGGTTGCGGTGCCCCTCGTCCCGGATCAGCTGGTGGTTCCACTCGGCGAGGAGCGCGACGTCCTCAAGGGTGGCCTTGCGCCAGGACAGCTTCATTCGTGCTCGGGGTTCGTGTGGCGGCACCGCGGCCCCTAGGTACCGGCGCTGCGCCGGGCGGGGCGCCTCAGCAGGAAGCTTGCAACGTAGAGCGCGCCGGGCGCGAAGAGGCTCAGGATGAACCCGTTCATCCTGGAGGGGCTCAGCCTCGCGACGACCGCGCAGAACAGCCCGATGCCGGCCAGGGAGAGGATCCCGCCCGCAAGCTCCCAGACCCACCCGGCCATCAAGCCCAGCATCAAAGCCACCGGCCGCATGCAACACGAGCCGGGCGGCCGCTGCCCTAGCCCGACTTCCGCTACTGG